>CAZKIH010000001.1:0-323733 GCA_964552775.1 uncultured Ignavibacteria bacterium
GATCAATGCGGACCTAACGGGTACCGGAATTTTCTGGATTCACAACGACAATGGCGAGTTTGAAGTGACCGTAGATGCATTGAAGAACCAGACGCTTCCCGAGTCGGCTTCGAACATTCCGACCTTTGCGGGATTCTCGTTGGGTGGAACGGATAATTCTCCCGCCGAATTCGGATTCTTTACGGGTCCAGTCGCTAATATCGTCAATATAGAGTTGACTCCGCTGAGTTTGACCACGGTACCAGCCATCATCGGACCATGTGGTGGGGTTGGTGTGCTAAACGTCACATTTACACCGCAGCCGAATCCGTGGTGGAGTGACATGGAACTGCATATCGTTCCGTTTCAGGTGATGCAACCGGGTCTGCTGCAAATACAGTGTCCGTCGGCGGAAATCCCATTTGTGCAGATACCGTTGACACCGGGTGCGATGCCGTTCACGGTTCACCTGGGAGCCATCCCACCCGGACCGACGCAACTCACTCTGGCGACGGATGGCCTGTTATGCCTGGCGATGGACAGCTGGGGACTGCGGTCCTTATTGCCGACGTTTCCTGAGTATATTTGTGGCGACGCAAACGGAAGCGGTGGAGTGTCCATCTCGGATGTTGTCTTCCTGATCAATTACATATTCTCGGGCGGCGCAGCTCCGAATCCGTTGGCCGCAGGTGATGCAAACTGCAGTGGGAATGTCACAATTTCCGACGCTGTATTCCTGATCAACTACATTTTTGGCGGCGGCGCAGCACCCTGCAGCAGCTGCAAGTAGTTTCTCGAATTAGATACAGGGACGGTCAAATGCGCGGTGATCATAGGCGATTGCCGCGCATTTTCGTTGTACTGGCATTCAACACTATTGTATAATCGAATTGCTTATGTCAGTTATTCGCATGGAATTTCGGACCAAGCTGCTGTTAGTATTTGCGGCATGGTGGATTATCTGGGCTTACAAGCCATTGCATTTCTCTGACTGGGTGCTCGAGAATGTGCTGACAATCTCGTTTATTCTTCTGCTGTCATTTACTCGCGACCGATTTCGATTCAGCAACGTGTCTTATTTTTTGATCTTCGTGTTTCTCTGCTTACACACCATCGGGTCGCATTACACGTATGCCGAGGTGCCGTACGACAACTGGACACGGACACTGGGATTTTCGATGAATGAGCTGCTGGGATTCGAACGCAACCAATTCGACCGATTGGTTCACTTCTTGTTCGGGTTTCTGCTTTGCTATCCGGTGCGGGAGACGTTCATGAGAATCGTGCAGGCCAAAGGAGCCTGGAGTTACTATCTGCCGATTGAACTGGTGATGTCGCTGTCAATGCTGTACGAGCTGATTGAATGGTTGGTGGCGATGACATTCGGCGGAGAACTGGGAATGGCCTACCTGGGCACACAAGGAGATGTCTGGGATGCTCACAAGGATATGGGGCTGGCATCTTGCGGGGCTGCGTTGGGAATGCTGATTGTGGCAATCATTAATTGGAAGTATGACCGTGATTTCATGGCTGAACTGCGCGACAGCCTGAGAATCAAGAGGACGATACCGCTCGGCGAAGTTAAGCTGCGGGAGTACAAGAATAACCGAATGGATGAAGAGCCTTAGGAATTGACGGGTGGGAAGTTTACCGTGATAAGGAAATTGAAGTTGAACTCATGAAAAGCTATCGAAAAGAACTGTGGTTTGAGACACAGACGCGGCGTCAATTGGTTAATATTACCCGCGAAGCCGAGGAATGTTTGTTGGAGAGCGGTATTAAGGAAGGAATCCTGCTTTGTAATGCCATGCACATCACCGCCAGTGTATTCATCAACGATGATGAGTCCGGACTGCACCAGGACTACGAACAATGGCTTGAGAAACTCGCCCCAGAAAAGCCGCACTCGCAGTACCGACATAACGGGTATGAGGACAATGCTGATGCCCATCTAAAGCGGACGATCATGGGTCGTGAGGTCGTGGTTGCAGTCACGGAAGGGCGGCTTGATTTTGGCCCCTGGGAACAAATATTCTATGGCGAGTTTGACGGCAGGCGCCGCAAGCGGGTGTTGATCAAGATAATCGGAGAATGAGAAAGCGTATTGGAGCCTAATTCGCGGATGCCGGCGCCGAAGGAGAGAGCGGAGTCCGGCTTGACGAAGATGCAACCAGTCTCAGTTTTTCGCGCACATTGCGCGCCGGAATAAAATCGGCATCGGCATTTTTCCAAACCTCTGCCGCCCGCTCACGGTATGACAAGGCCGAAGCCTGATCGCCGGACGCTTCATAGACATCGGCGAGTTTGACCAGGGATTTGGCGTGGTTAGGATTGATTGAGAGGTTTTTTTGAAGTTCAGAGATTGCCAAATCGAGTTTCTGGTTTCGACGGAGCGCATCTGCGTAGTAGAGCCGATATCCGAGTTTTTCTTCCGGGGTCGTGGAGGAATCTACGAGCTCGCCGAATAGTCGGAGCGCTGTCTCACTGTTTCCGGACAGATCGGCCTCTGCCGCATCCAGCGCCCTGAGGTATTGGCGGACACCCCGAGAGGACGCCAGTTGCGGCTTCTCCTCGAGTGTTTTCGCGAGGAAATCGCGTCCGTGGTTCCAGGCTGCGCGCATAGAGTCCAGGTTCTGTTGGCGATAGAATATCGTTCCGATCAGTCGATAACTGTCCGTCAGCGAATTTGATTTATTCTCCGGGTCCAGCGCGATTACTTTTTCGAGCAAAGTGCGGGCTGAGTCGTAGTCTTCTCGCGAAATCAGCAGTCCTGCCCAGCCGCTATAGTACTGCAGGGTCTTGGCTTCGGCGGGGTTTGAATTGAGCAAGATCTGGTAGCAATAGTCACTTTGGCTGTTCTGCCCAAGCGCCTGGTACGACTGAGCCATATGCAGAGTGGCAAAATCGAAGTCGGGATTGATGTTGAATGCCTGCCGGAATTCGGCGATGGCCTCTTCGTAACGCCCGAGGGCATGGAGAATCTCGCCACGCGAATCATGCGGATTAGCCTGCTCCCTGCTCAAGTCGATGTATTTGTCGAGCATCGAGAGTGCTTCATCGTAGCGCCCCAGATAGTAATTCAGATAGCCGAGCATGTTGTAGGCGGGTGCGTAGCGGGGAGTCTGCTTGAGTACTGATTGGAAGAGAGCAGCAGCGGCCTCAAAATTCTCGCGGCTAAACTCCTGATAAGCCATTGCGGTGAGGGCCTCCCGGTCTTCGGGGAATTGACGGAGGAGGTCCTGAGAAAGAGAATAGGCCTCATCGCGCCGGCCATCCCACTGGGCCTTCATGAGGTCAAGTTGAAGCTGCTCGCGAAAGGAGACGTGCTCACGATTAGCGTAGGCAACCGCGCGCATCTCTTCATACTTCTTGGTAAACCCACGAGCGGCGTAGACATCGGCAAGTTTGGCCTGCGCCATCGCAAAGTTCGAGTCGAGCTTGACTGCCTGCTCAAGTTCATCCGCTGCCTGGCGAAAATAGAAGTTTTCCATCCACTCGACGCCGGCGGTGTAGTGTTTATAGGCGTCGTTTGAGGCAGTTGTGACGGACTTGTCGTCTTTGAAAGCGACGACGATTGCCAGAGCTGTCAAGGCGAGAAAGATGATGAGCGCGATTCTTCTAAACATTCAAGCTAACCTCTGCTGTTTCACAACATAATACGGCTGCCAGCGCCGTATGTCCAAAAATGTATACGGATTTACGGACTGAAGGTTCGCCGGTAATCGAATTCTCTTGCCGACCGACCGCTTGTTGTTAATAATTCGGTATGTTGTGGGCAAGAATTATCCTCGTGGCAGCTGGTATTTGTGTTTTGGGGGAAAAAACCTTGCATGGGTTGTCATTGGCGGAAGCCTTCGACAAAGCAGTCAAGTCCAATAACTCGGTTGCGATAGCTGAAAACCGGGTTAAGGAAAGCGAGGAGAGAATTTCAGCGGCTCGCAGCCGGAATTTTCCAACGTTAGATTTAAGCGGTACTTACACTTACGTCTCAAGATTATCGGAAATCAACATTGATATTCCCCTGCCGATCGAGATGCCGGAAATCACGACAGGAACACATAACATGGTGGACACGAAGGTTTCAGGCGGTTACCTGCTGTTTGACTGGGGCAAGCGAAGAAAACTAATCGCTCAGGCGCAGATCGGACGGGAGTTGAGTGAGACAGTTGTTGCAGGCACTAAGCAGGTTATTGCTTACCAAGTTGTTCGTTCCTATGCCACAGCGGCCTTGATCGTGGAACAGCGGCGATTGCTTCAGCACTATGTCGAGATCTCGCAGAAGCATCTTGATGATGCGCGAGCCAAGTTCGATAACGGGCTGGTCTCGCAGTTTGATCTACTCAAGAGCGAGATGCAACTGAAGGTGTACCATGAGCAGATTGCCATCCTGGATGCGGAGTTGAAGATCGCCGTGCATACACTATGCGAGATCATGGGTGAAGACAGCCTCGCTGTAGAAGTCACTGAAACATTATCTGATTTGGAATTGAGTGAGCCATCACTGGACGATGATCGACTACGCGAACAAATCGATGCGAAGCCGGCCATAATCTCCAATCGCAAACAGCAGCAGATCTCCAATTTGTCCCTCGGGCTGGAGAAGCTACGCCCGACGGTCTCGTTGTTTAGCTCTGCAGGTTGGAAGAATAGCTATCTTCCTGATCCCGATAAACTGATGTTCAACTATGCAGGTGGCGTCGCGATTAACTACCACATTTATGATGGAGGTTACGCCAGAAGCCGCCGTGCGGAAGAGATTGCCAAGCAGCGGTCACTGGAGTTAGAGATTGAGCGGCTTGCAGAGGAAGCTCGGACGGCAGTTCGAATCTTCCAGGCGGAAGTTGCGAAGCTAACTGCTAAGTCGCGGATCACATTGGAGAAGCTCGCCTTGGCGAGAAAAGCGATGGAGATAGCGTCGGTGTCGTACGGGAGCGGCATGATTACCAATACGGAGTATCTCGACACTGAGCTACAAGTACAGCAGATTGAGACCGAGGCATTGAAGGATCGCTACGATTTGCTGATGGCTCAAGTAGAGATCAAGAAGGCTGTCGCTTACTGGCCGGAAATTAATTAGATTCGCCGCGAACTCTATTCATAACGCAAGGCAACAATGGGGTCGGTGCGTGCGGCGCGCCAAGCCGGATAAAGGCCCGAGACGACGCCGGTCCCAGCCGACAGTAATAAGCCGATTATCGCCCAGGCGGGTGAAAAGAAGTACTTCCATTCCAGAATTGTAGTTACCAGCCAGCCTAGCCCAGCGCCGAAAATTATCCCGATCAAGCCGCCGATCATCGTAAGGGTTGCGGCTTCAACCAGGAATTGAAAGAGGATATTGTGCCGCTTCGCGCCGACAGCCTTGCGAACGCCGATTTCGCGTGTTCGCTGTGTGACAGCGACCAGCATGATATTCATAACTCCGATAACGCCGACGAGCAATCCGACGCACGCAACGGCTGTGGCGCCAAGTTGCACCTTGGATGTAATGCCGGCGATTTCGTCCTTGAACCGATCCTGTGTCATGATACCGAAGTTGTTCTCTTCGTCCGGCCTAACCTGTCGGACCCTGCGCAGTGCATTGATGACCTGATCCATTGCCTCCCCGAACTGGCTGCGTGACACGGCGCTGCAGAGGAGTTCTACCTCTGTGGTGTTGGGGTAGAGCCGATCAAACGTGGTCATCGGAATGTAGATGAAATCGTTTTCGCTGATGCCAAACAGGTCATCGATGCGAGCCTGAACGCCAATGACGGTGAACTTCCAGCCATTGACGCGAATTTCCTTGCCGACCGCATCGTCGTGGCTATCGAAGAGAGCATCGGAGACTTCCGGACCGATAACGCAGACCATGGACTCACGGCGCATGTCGTTTTCATCGAGGAAGCGGCCGTGAGAGACATCGCGGTTGGTGACAATAGCCTGTTCCGGCCAACAACCGCGGAAATCGTCTGGGTTGCGAATAGAGCGATTGTCGTACTTGGCAATGTTATTGTAAGCGCGCTTCTGCGGAGCGACAGCCTTGACCAGGGGACACATTTCCTGGATGGCGACAGCCTCGGACATGGTGATATCTTTGCGGCGTCGTTCTTGTTCCGTGAGATTGTCGAAATCAGTATTTTCGTCCCACTGCATGATGTACATCACGTTGCTGCCGATTTTTTCGATCGACGATTCCGCGTAGGCCGTGAAGCCGTCCATGATGGTGTTGACGAGAATGACCGCGCCGACACCGACCATGACGCCGATGATCGTCATCAGGCTGCGGAACTTGTTGGAGCGGACGGCATCGATGGCCAGATTCATGCCTTCGCGCGTTTCCCACAAGCGTTGCGACCAATTAGTCATAGCTCAGCGCCTTAATCGGGTCGAACCGCGATGCACGAATTGCCGGGTAAATCCCAAAGAAGAGGCCGACGGCCATGGAGATGCCGAAGCCAAGTACGATGGCCAGCGTTGTCGGCGTGACGTAGATGTCCAGAAGTGCGGTAAGCACTTGCTTGCCGATCATCACGCCGAACAAGATGCCCAGACAGCCGCCGAGCAATGAGAGAAAAGTCGACTCGTAGAGAAACTGGGTGAGGATATGGCGTCGCCGGGCGCCGATTGACTTGCGAATACCAATCTCGCGCGTGCGTTCGGTGACGGAGATCATCATGATGTTCATGATCACGATCCCGCCGATGATGATCGAGAGCAACGGCAAGGAGATCAGGACGACTCGGAATCCGCGGGTAAAATCATTGATGAAGCTCAAAATGGCGTCGGGCGTCACGATGGAGAAATCGTCCTTGTCGTCGTAAGAGACATGCCGGGCCGAGCGCAGGACAACTCTGACCTGGTCCATGGCGGATTCACGGCGGTCGAGCGAAACCGCGCTGACAACCAAGACGACGGGGTTGCCCGGCTGGCGAAACAGTTTCTGGTGCGTCGAGAGCGGAATGGCGACGAACTCATCCATATCCTCGCCGAGCATTCCGCCGAGTTTCTCGGCGACGCCGATGACGACGAATTCGTCCTTGCCGATACGAATTGTCTCGCCGATGCCATTCATCCCTTCGAACAGCCGCTCGTAGACACTGGCGCCCAAGAAGGCCACCTGTTTGCGGCGGCTGTCGTCCTCCCAAGAAATATATCGCCCTTGCGCGACATCAAGGTCGCGCATCGCAAGGATGTTGGGTGTGTTGCCCTCAACGTTCACCCAACGCATGCGACGCGAGCCGTACTTGATGTGTGCCGAGCCGTAAGCTTCGGCGCCGACCTCGGCACAGTCGGGACAACCTTCCTGAATCGGCTCGATCAGGCCGCGGGTGAGCTTGCGACGATGCATTCGCTCGAGATATTCCTGCATCGACAGGCCGAAGCCAAAGCGGGTGACCATGAAGGTATTGGAGCCGAGTGAGGCAAACGCGTCCTCGAGGTTGTTCTGCATTCCTTCGACGGTGGAGACGATGGCAATGACCGACGTCACTCCCATGGTCATGCCGAGCACAGTTAGAAACGAGCGCAGGCGATTAGCCCAGAGGGCGGCGCAAGATTCCTTGATCAGCGAGAGCAGTATCATGCGAGGCTCTTCACGGCTGAATTGTCCTACTTTTCCTTCATCTTGTCGAGCGACGCCTGATCGATGGAAACCAATTCACCTTCTTCGAGTTTGCGCAGTGTCTGGTACGACCCAGAGATCACCGTGTCGCCGGCAACAACTCCCTTGAGTGCGACGATATTCCGTTCGTCAGCGATGCCTGTCGCAATCTCCAAAAACGTCGCTTTGCCACCGCGAATTACGAAGATTCCCGATCTCTTGATCTTGGTGGATTTCTTTTTCTTGGAAGAACTTTGTGCCGTGTCGGGCCTCGTGGCCGCGTTCGCCTCCTGGACAATTCCGCCGCCAGAGGACGATTCTGCCTTAGTCTTCAATGAGTCAGGGTCAAACTCGCGAGTTACCAGCGCTGCATAGGGGACCAGCAGAGCCTCTTCGGCTCGGTCCGTCGTAATGTCAACAGTCGCCGACATCCCGGGTCGAAATGTGACCTCGGCTTTGTCAAAACGGACCTTGACCCGGAAGCTGGTGGTGTAGTTATCGGTCCCGGCATTGGCAACCAGCGCGGAGTTTCCGATTTCGACGACCGTACCGGCAAAGGAAGTGTCGCGGAAGGCATCGACCTTGATTTTGGCCTTCTGATCGAGCACAATTTTGGCGATCTCGCTCTCGTCGACATCGATTTCGACCTCAAAGACCGAAAGGTCGGCAATGGTCATGAGAGTTTTGCCCTGTGTAAAAGCCGTCTGGGCCTGCGCGATTTCTCCGGCTTCGACACTCAGGTACGTGACAACACCGGCCATTGGGGCTTTGATCAAGGTCTTGGTGAGGTTGTCCTCGGCTTTTTCAAGTCGGGCTCGAACAGTCTCGACCTGAGCGAGCATGGCCTGGTAGTTGGCGCGTGAGTTTTCGAAAACATAACGAGCGTTGGTTGCCGCATTTTCGGAAGTCAGCTGTTGTTCGAAGAGCTTGGCCTGGCGTTCTGCCTCGAGTTTGTCGATCTCGAGTTGGGCCTTGGCGGCCTCGGCCAGCGAGACGATTTCATCGAGACTGTACCGAGCTTGCGACACATCGGACTGCAGTTGGATCGTGTCGAGCAGGATAAGACTTTGCCCGCGTTCGACAAGGTCGCCTTCCCTGACAAAGATACTCATCACCTGGGCCGAGACTTCGGCTGTGATGTCGACCTTGGTTTGAGGTTGGATTCGTCCCGAGGCGGATACAATTTCAGAGATGTCATCGTTGAAGGCCAGATCTGCCTGGACTGAGGTCGGCTCCTTACCGGAACCTGTTGTCATCGCTACAATTGCGACAATCACCACGATTGCGGTAATCCCAGAGATGATTACCTTTTTAGATCGCCATTTGAATGCCATGGATACTCCCAAACTTAGTCTCTCGTGAAAATGCACCGTGCCTACCAGAGGCAGACGGGCAGCCCTGAAACAAGTTGCTGTTTACCATTTCGATTGCCGTCTGTTCAAAAATGTTTCAGAAACAGCCGATTTTGCGGACGCGAAGCGAGTAGACGTAACTTTGCAGGATTTACAACGTATTAAGCGTTGGGAGGCAAGAATTCCGATTCGGATCGAGACCTGTATCGATCTGTTAACACTCCTTAACAACAATGATGGAACAAGGATTTGGCCGATCAAGTAGTAGTAGGTAAGACTTGGAGAGGAAAGGAAGGACTATGATAAAGAGTCGTAAGCAATGGCAATTCGCTGTGATTCTCGGATTGCTTGCCGTACTGGCGGCGAGCCCACTTCAGGCTGCCAAGCGCCCATGGATCGGAATCTACATGCAGGACGTGACAAAAGAACTGGCTGAGGCATTTGAGCTAAAATCCGCGACTGGTGTCTTGGTAAATGATGTTGCCGAAGATTCGCCGGCCGAGAAAGCTGGGATTGTTCCCAAGGATATTATTCTCGCATGGAACGGCACGAAGATTAAGGACTCAGACCAATTGACTGAGTTTGTGCAGGCTTCGACGATCGGCGACAAAGCATCACTTGAGTTGGACCGTTCCGGAAAGACTTTGGCGGTGACAGTCGAGATAGGTGAACGTCGCGAGCCGCTTCTGTACGGATTTGGCGGTGAAGGCGACGCCGGCGACTGGTCGGAAGCCTGGACCGACAACGGATTGGCTTTTTTGGACAATCTCAGGAATCTCAATAGAACGGGAATCGGCGTGTCACTGCAATCGCTCTCTGGCGATCTGGGTGAATATTTCGGTGTACCTGACGGCGAAGGAGCCTTGATTACTGAAGTGATGAAGGATACTCCCGCCGAGAAGGCCGGCCTGAAGGTTGGCGATGTCATCGTTGAGATCAATGGTGACAAGGTTGAGACGCCGGGTGATGTTTCGAGCGAGATGCGGAACAAGGATCGCGGAGAGGAAGTTGAACTGACCATCATTCGCGACAAGGCGAGGCAAAAGGTCTCAATGGAAGTTGATGAGATCGAATCGTTCGGAATGAACATGCCTAATATTCCGCCGGGGGCGCTTAATTGGAACGGTAATCGCGGTGGTACGTATCACAATTGGGGCACGCCGCAGGTAGATCAAGAGGACTTCATGCGCAAGATGGAAGAGATGCAAAAACGCTTAGAGGAGATGCAGCTCAAGCTTGACGGCCTCGAAAAGAAGATGAAATAACGTAAAGCCCTTTACGGGTACTTCCCATTATCCGACAAAACCGCCGGTGGATCAGCAACCCTATCGGCGGTTTCCCATTTTGGGGATGAACCAACGGGCCGACGGAGAGATGGAATTTCGGAAAATCGCGGGCGCAATCGGCGGAGATTTCGTATAAAGGTATCATGGCTGATCAAACGCACAGTAAATTTCTATCGCCGGAAGTTTTGAGCAAGCTCAAGGGGCTTGAGGTAAAGGCACGTTTGGTGGTAGAGGGTTTCATCGCCGGGTTGCATCGATCGCCCTATCATGGCTTCTCGGTCGAGTTTGCCGAGCACCGCCAGTACATGCCGGGGGATTCCATTCGCAATATCGATTGGAAAGTATTTGCCAAGTCTGACAGATTCTACATCAAGCAATACGAAGAAGAGACAAACCTCAAGGCGTACCTATTGGTCGATTGCTCGCGTTCGATGGGATTCTCGACCGAAAACCGGATCGACAAATTGACATATTCTCTGCAGTTGGCTGCAGCATTGTCCTTTCTGATGCTCAAGCAGCGCGACGCGGTCGGATTAGTCGGATTCGACGAGAAAATCAATATCTACGTACCACCCCGCTCCGCCGCTTCGCATTTGCACGTGTTGCTGCGGGAGATGGATGCATTCAAGCCAACACAACAGACGAACATCGCATCGACATTGCACGAGATGGCCGAGCGAATCAAGCGGCGCGGGTTAGTTATTGTCTTGTCCGATTTGCTCGATGACCCGACAGAGGTGATCGCCGGGCTCAAGCATTTCCGGCACCGCAAGCATGAGATAATCGTCTTTCACGTCCTTGATCCGCGTGAGCGCGATTTTGCGTTTCCTCAAGAGGCAATCTTTAAGGACATGGAAACCGGCGAGCAAGTCAACACGTTGCCGTGGCAGATCAAGGGGGAGTACAAGAAGGTTGTCACTGAGGTGATCGAGCGTTTTTCGCGTGAGTGTCGTATGTCGAACATCGACTACGTGCCGATTGACACTGCGACAGATTATGATTTTGCGTTGTTCGCGTACTTGAACAAAAGGGCGCGATTGTATTAGGGGCGTTCACTATTTCTACGACAATCATTGCTCCAAGACTCTCTCCCCTACCCCTCTCCCTTGACAGGGCGAGGGGAATATGAGTCCGTGGTACATGCGCTGAGGCTATCCCGCAAGTCTAATTCGCCAACCGTTTTGAGGGCGGCGGATGTGGACATCCGCCGCGCACAATTTCAACCAGTGGCCACAAAGCCCTCTCCCCTACCCCTCTCCCTTGAAAGGGCGAGGGGAGTATCAGTCCGTGGCACACGCCCTGAGGCTGTCCCGCAAATTTAGTTCAGCGATCGTTTTGAGGGCGGCGGATGTGGACATGCGTCGCGCACAAAACGCGTCAAGCCCCAAGAGGGCTTGACCTACAAAGCTGGGCGCACTGCTGTGCGCCCCTACGCGTTCTTGTCGTGTGATTCGTGCATAGTGCGATTTGTCACGTCGTCTTCACCAACTGTTTTTCGGCGAGCTCGCGGTAGATCGATGAGCGCGACATCAGTTCGCTATGGGTGCCTTGATCAACGATTGCGCCTTCCTTGATGGTAATAATGCGATCGGCGCGCTGGACTGTCGAGAGGCGGTGAGCGACGATGATTGCGGTTTTGTCGACGAGAATGCGATCGAGTGCCTTCTGAATCAATTGTTCGGAAATCGAATCGAGCGCGGAAGTGGCTTCATCGAGTATCAATACGGGCGGATTCTTCAAGACGGCACGAGCCAGACAGATTCGCTGTTTCTCGCCCCCGGAAAGCGTGACTCCGCGTTCACCGACGATCGTGTCGTAGCCGGCGGGCAGGCCCTTGATGTAGTCATGAATATTCGCGACCTGGGCGGCGGCGATCACCTCGGCGCGAGCAGCTTGCGGATTGGAGTAGGCGATATTGTCAAAGATGGTAGCATTGAACAGGAGCGGGTCCTGATCGACAAGAGCGATGTTGTCACGCAGCGATTTGAATGACAGCTTGCGCAGATCGATGCCATCGAGCGTGACGGCGCCCTGCTGCGGGTCGTAGAAACGCATCACGAGATTCACGATTGTGCTCTTGCCGCCACCGGAAGTGCCGACAATGGCGAGTTTTTCCCCTGCAGCTACGGTCAATTCAAACTCCTTCATGCGGAAACCCTGATCGTCATAGGAGAAGTCAACCTTGTCGAATCCAATTATGCCGTGCGCTTTGACAAGAGAAACAGGGTGCGGGTCCTCAGTGATATCACGCTCGTAATCGAGGTACTCGAAGACGCGGTCGACCGAAGCCATGATACCGTGGATCTCGACATTGGCCCCAGCCAGGGCCTGGATCGGCATGTTCAGCCAGTTCAGAAGGATGAAGAAGGCAATTAGCTGGCCAGGCTTCATCGAGCCAGTCGCGACCAGGTAGGCACCGATACTCAGAAAAATAATGACGCCAATGAAACTGAGAATCTGGACGAAATTGCGTGCCAGCGACTGGTTGATGCTATAGCTGACATAGATGTCCTTGAGTTGACTCAGCACAGAATCCACGCGTTCGCGTTCTTCCCGTTCGCGACCAAAAGCCTTAATGGTTTTCAAACCAACCAGCTTTTCCTGCACACGCGCTGACAGCTCGGCGACGGTCTCCTGCAGAGTGCGGGAGATCGTGTTCATCTTCAGCCCATAGCGATTAGTCAAGTAGATGGTGAGCGGCAACGGCGTAAGTCCGATAAGCGTCAGGTACCAATTCAGCGAAAAGAGATAGATCAGGATACTAACCAGGAATAGTGCATTTGTCATCAGGCTGAGCAAGGTGTTGCTCAGAAGATCCTGAATGCGGCTCACGTCCGACATGACGCGGGACATGACTTCGCCGACCTGGTGTTTCTGATAGAACTTGAGAGAGATGCACTCAAGATGCTCGAATAACTGTGAGCGAATATCGGCGACGATGCATCCACCGATTCTGGCGGCCAGGAAGTCTCGCAGAAGAGAGAGCAAAAAGACGGTGATATAGACTGCGATAACAACGGCGGCGAATAGTGCGGCTGGTTTCCAATTGTCGGGGTCGGCGACGCGGGCGGCAATGCCGGGGATGAGCGTGTCAAGGATGTACTGGATACCCGCGGGCAATGCTAGTTGCAGGACTGCGAGAAGAGCCATCGCAACGAAGGCGATGAGTTCGAGTCGCCAGTAGGGGCGCAGATAAGCCCAAAGACGTTTGATCCGGAGTGAACGGCCTGTCATGTCAGTCCCCCCGATTGAGACTTTTAGCGGCTGGGACGCGTTTGAGGCAGGTCCGAATCAATGATCACCATTAGTCTTTCACCTTGGCGGGCTTGAAGCGATCAAGGAGTTGTGCCACCAGTTCGTTGTCGACAGGCGCAGCCACGCCGCGTCCTTGTTCCATGCGATAGGTGCAATAGGGATTATCTGCCCGACATCCGGAAGCAGACACCGAGGTCGTAGTGCAACCGCCGCGGCACAGCGGCAGGTATTTGCAGTCATGACAGAAACCGGTCGCGGTATCGCGCGTAAAGCGACGATTGTAAGCAAACGCATTGGGATCGTTCCAGATCGCAGTAAACGATGAATCACGAATATTGCCCTCGACGAAGTGTTCCGGCATCGAGAGACAGCCCTTGACATTGCCGTTGGATTCGATTCCGGCGACCCGCGTTCCCGCGAAGCAGCCGAAGTACGGTACATCCTCCCACAGTTCAGTGCCGAGGCAACCGTAGTATCCAATGTTCTCGCCAACGTCAATGGCGATTTCGTGGTTGGCTTTCTTGAATTCGATCATCTTCTTGACCAGCCGTTCGTAGTTGCCGAGAGAGAGCACGAGATTGCGGTTCTCCATCATGCGGCCGGTACTGGTGGTCATCTGGATGCGCCAGAGCGGACACTTGGCATCGATGAGGATTTGGCGCATCTGATCGAGTTCGTCGATATTGATATTTGAAATCTGGCTCTCTGCGCAGAACGGTACGTCCTTCGCGGCCATCATATGCATAGCGCTGAGGACCTTGTCATAGCTATCGTCACGCTGACGGATGTAATTGTGGGTTTCTTTGGTGCCGTCGAAACTGAAGCCGACCCGTGTGAAGCCGACGCGCTTGAAATCGTCCACGATATCTTCCGTCACAGCGAGGCCGTTGGTAATGAGGCAGGTCTTGACGCCGGCCTTGACGAAGCGTTCGGAAAGCTCTCGCCAATCTTTGCGCATCAGCGGCTCGCCGCCGGAGATGGCGACGACCTCGGTGCCAAGCGCGATCAACTCGTCAGCCAATCTGAGCGCCTCGTCCGTCGTGAGCTCATCGGGGCGTTGTTTGCCGGCTGAAGTTCCGCAGTGAATGCAGCGCATGTTGCAGGCAAAGGTGATCTCCCAGACGACGGATTGGGGATAGAGACGGAACTCGGTCATATTTGCTCCTTGATGGCTGTATGCATTTTCTGCTGCCGAGAACAGGCGATAATCTCCAGCATCGGAATCAGATTGTGACGCCAGCCCTGACAGATCTCGTCAGCTGTCAAGTCGCGGTCAACCCGTTGCGAGGGGCAGCCGCCAAGGCAAAGAGGCAGAATGCTGCAATCCTGGCACTTGTTGTTCTCGAAAGCATTGAAGTTGAAGAGTCTCGTGAAATTTGGATGATGGTAGTCGATAGGATTCGTGATATTTCCCATTGCACGGTCGGGATCGCCAGCGTAGTTAAAGCAACGATACAAAAAGCCTTGGTGGTCAATAACAAAAGCGTTAACGCGCTGCGCCAGACAGAACACCGAAATTGGCGAGGGGAGTTTCTCGATCTTGAAGCCATACTGCAATAACAGCCGGAAGTAATCGATTTCGACGGCGGAAAAATCGACCGAACCGTAGCAATTGTCGGCGATGTTCGAACACACTGTGGTCGCCGGCTCAAGTTGACCGAAGTAAACACTAATATCTTGCTGAAGCCCAGCCGCTTTCAATTCCTGCAGGAGCTCTTCGATCGCAGATTCATCAATAGCCTTATCGACATTGATGCGAACGCTGACGCGAAGCTTGGTCGCAGAGTAACGGATGTTGTCGAGGATCCGGCTGTAGCTGTCTTTGCCGTTCTTCAGGGCCCTTCGCTTGTTGTGAATTCTTGCTGGGCCATCGAGCGTGACCTGAATCGCCGAAATTCTCAGATCGACGAGCTTGTCGACGATCTCGGGAGAAAGCAAGTACCCGTTGGTGATCATGGTGGCGCCATATTGGAAGTTTTTCCGGCGTCCGATTTCCAACAACCGAGCAGTCATCGCTTCGATGACGTCCAGCGCCAGCAACGGCTCGCCGCCATACCAGCAGATGTCGACAATACTCAGCGAGTCAGCTTTCTTCTCGATGAAGTTAACGACTGCGGCTTGAATGTCCGCAGACATCTTGCCGTTCTTGTTGGACTCGAAACAGTACTCGCAAGCCATGTTACATGCCATCGTTGGCGCGACCACCAATCCAAGAGCAGTCATGTCGTAACGGTCCATTTGATGCGTGAACCTGATCGAATCCTGCTCTTCCTGCCCATCTGGATAGGCGAAGCGTCCATATTCGAGTTGGCCAAGCAATTGCGATTCAGAATCAGTTAGCGGTGCGGACCCTTCAGACTGAAGCAGTTTATTCGCGAGGGTCTGATAGGCTTCGTAGTTTTCCGCCGTCATGACTGCGACGGCTCCGGAGCGGGCGTTGAAGGCAATGTAGTGACCATTTCGCCAGGGCTGAAAGTGGTTGTAGCGCGAGATTTTGGTCATGCTGCGTCTCCGGAAACGGATGATCGATTGAGCGTGGAGGGAGCAACCGGCTCCCTCCATACCCTTTACCGAATGTTATTCGGTTTCCGTAGGAACGCCATACAGCGGTTTGATGTGGCAAACGCCAGTGCATTTCAGAAAGCACTTGGTGATGCAAACATCAACTGTGGGTTCCATGGGGTCGATCAAATAAATCATCCGACTCCCTCCTGTTAAGACATAAAGTGTGAGTTAAGTGAGCAAAATACCCACCCGTATCAACGAAATGAAGATACGTCGAGTTAGCAGATGCCCCTTCGAAAAGGATAGACAAGCAACGGTATGAATCAGGCAGGAACTCAGTGTTCGCAAGAGAGGCACGAACGGCCTGCTGTTTCAAGAAGTCTTCACGGGATAGAGAACAAGACTGAGAAGACGCCACGATACACCCATCCGAGTCCAAACATTGTGTCTGTGGTCGATTACTGTGCGCAATGAATACTAAACTTGGACACTTTTGTCAAGTACTATTTCACACAAGTTAGCGTCTGGCTGCTGCAAGTTGCTCAGATGGGATTGAGGGCGGATACTGACACTAATTGACAGCGACGGTGAGTAATTACCAATGCAGAACGCTGGAAGCCTGTACCGTCCAATAGTGTGCTATTTTGACGCCGGTGTGCCGACGGGGAGTCTTTTCCAGAATGCGGTATAGGTGACCCCGTCACGCCAGTGCCGGTCTTCGCAGTCCCAGAGTCCGTTTGTCAGAGAGACCAGGCGACGAACTTCGGAGTTTCTTTGATTTTGATCCAACTCGCTGAAGTTCTTGTGTTCGGAATCTGTCCAACTGCGACCAAACGCCGCGAGGAAGAGATCGTGGAAGCTGTAACAGCAGTTTTCACTCATACCTGTGGATTCCTTTCTTACGACATGATACGCAGAAAAGGAGCTCGATCAGGAAGAATTTGGGATGTGATGGAGTGGAATCAGCTTGCGTTTGAAGAGGCTTACGGCAAGATTGTCGCCCAGTTCGATTTAGGTCAGATCTATGGACGGAATTACAATACTCGGATTGATTGCCGGCGCATTCACGACTTTCTCATTTGTCCCGCAGTTGGTAAAGATCCTGCGTTCAAAATCAACGCATGACATTTCCCTGGCAATGTATGTCGTCATTAGTACGGGAATCCTGCTGTGGCTCATTTACGGCCTGATTATTGGGGACGTTCCAGTCATAGCGGCGAATGCTGTGGCCTTGTTCATCACGATTTCGATTCTCACACTCAAGATCAAGTATCGCTGAAGTTGAAGACCATTGTCGAACCATCACGGTGCCGTCATCTGAACGCACGAGTCGCGGGCAGCGGCAGCGTCATCTACTGGATGAGCCGCGACCAGCGCCTCGCCGATAACTGGGCGCTCACCTTTGCCCAACAACTGGCTTTGGACCGTAGAGTCCCGCTGGGAATTGTGTTTTGTCTATTGCCGAACTTTCTTGAGGCAACAGCTCGCCAGTATGAGTTCATGATCAAGGGTCTCGAGCAAATCGAAAGCAGTTGCCGCAGGCTGGGTATCGGATTTGATCTGTTGACGGGCAGTCCGGAGGCGGAAATACCACGCTACGCGGCCACAACGAGGGTTGGCATCGTCGTGACTGACTTTACGGCCTTGCGAATCAACCGTCGCTGGAAGGACAAAATTGCATCAAGATTAGGAGTCTCGCTGTTTGAGGTCGATGCCCATAACATCGTGCCCTGCTGGGTGGCATCCGACAAACAGGAGTTTGCAGCTTATACCTTGCGGCCGAAAATCCATCGCCATCTGCTTCACTATCTTACAGATTTCCCCAAGTTGAAACCACATCCTCATTCGTGGCCGGTTGCTGTGACGCCAGTTGATTGGGGGGCCGCGCGGAAATCTCTTCGAATCGACCGCAGCATTGGGGAGGTAAGGCAATTCGTGTCAGGTGAGGCATCAGCCAGGAAGACATATAGACGATTTCTCGACAGAAAATTAGGACGCTACGACCATGATCGCAATCAACCGCACCTGGACGGGCAATCGAATCTGTCGCCGTATCTTCATTTCGGCCAGATTAGCGCCCAGCGAGTCGCCATTGAGACGATGCGTAACTATCCCGATTCGAGTTCAGCAGAGGCTTTCTTGGAGGAATTGATCGTGCGCCGTGAACTCTCGGACAACTTCTGTCATTTCAGCGAGCATTACGACACATTTGGAGGCTTTCCGAATTGGGCACAAAAGACTCTAAACGAACATCGCAATGATCTGCGGCGACACGTTTACACGCCAAAGGAATTTGAGCTTGCTCAAACTCACGATCTGCTGTGGAACGCGGCTCAACGCGAGATGGTCGATACCGGTAAGATGCATGGTTATCTGCGCATGTACTGGGCTAAGAAGATTCTCGAATGGTCGGCAACGCCGGAGGACGCCCTCGCCACAGCGATCTATCTCAATGATCGCTATGAGTTGGACGGCCGCGATCCTAATGGCTATGCAGGCATTGCCTGGAGTATTGGCGGGGTGCATGATCGGGCCTGGGGCAGTCGGGAGATATTCGGGAAGATCCGCTACATGAGCTATGAAGGTTGTGCACGCAAGTTTGATGTGAAGGCATACATCGCCCAGAATTCCCCTGTGAAGCCGGCGAGATGAAGACATATCGACTTCACCAGGAGCAATTTGTCGCCCGGCCCTTGCACGAGGTATTTGCGTTTTTCGAACGCCCCGAAAATCTGGGTCGCATAACGCCCCGATCGCTCGGATTTGTGATCGTGACTCCCCTGCCGATTGAGATGAAGAACGGCGCTCTGATTGACTACACAATCAAAGTTGCAGGAATCAGGGTTCGCTGGCAAACGCTCATCAGCGATTATGATCCGCCAAATCGATTTGTCGACGAGCAACGACGGGGACCGTATCGGCTGTGGCTGCATACGCATAGGTTTGTTGCGGTGAATGGAGGAACAAACATCATTGACGACGTCTGTTATTGTCTGCCATTTGGGATTTTCGGTCAAATGGCGCATGCGCTGTTTGTCCGGCACGAGCTTAGGAAGATTTTTCGGCATCGCGAAGAAATAATCAGGATTTTGTTCACGTAGTCCAAGGCGGCGGTATGGCTTCGCCGTACGGTGTCGTCATGTGAAATATTTCTCAATTATTGCTCTTCCTTAGCCCGTAGAGATTTGCAGATGGACCTGCTGATGCTCTCCCGTGTCCAATTCGGACTGACGATTGGATTCCATTACATCTTTCCTCCTCTCAGCATCGGACTCGGTTTGTTATTGGTGTTCATGGAGGGCATGTACCTCAAGACCAAGAACCCGCTCTACCACCAGATGACTCGGTTCTGGGTGAAGGTATTCGGTCTTATTTTCGCACTCGGCGTTGCGACCGGCATAGTAATGGAATTCCAGTTTGGAACGAACTGGTCAACCTATTCACGTTATGTTGGCGATGTCTTCGGTAGCGCGTTGGCGGCGGAAGGGATATTCGCGTTCTTTCTTGAATCTGGATTTCTGGCCATCCTGTTGTTTGGATGGAACCGGGTCAGTCCGACAATTCACTTCATCTCAACGATTCTTGTGTGTCTCGGCGCACATTTCAGTGCGATCTGGATTGTGGTAGCCAACTCGTGGCAGCAGACTCCGGCTGGGCATCATATTGTTGGCGAGGGTGTCAAAGCTCGCGCGGAGATTGTTGATTTCTGGGCAATGGTGTTCAACCCCTCCAGCGTTGACCGCATTTGGCATGTCTACATGGGAGCTTGGCAGGCGGGGGCGTTTTTCGCCTTAAGTGTGGCAGCGTATTACCTGATTAAGAATCGGCACCACGACTTTGCCAAGGCTACGATGAAGATCGCATTGGTGACGGCGGCGGTCGCCTCGATACTGCAGTTGGTTTCAGGACACCAAAGCGCGATCGGAGTTGCCGAAAATCAGCCGGCCAAAATGGCGGCCTTCGAGGGCCACTTCCCCGCAAATGAGGCCGCACCTGCTTACTTGTTTGGCTGGGTCAATGAAGAAAACGAAAAGGTCGAATTTGGCCTGGCCGTACCCGGACTACTGAGCTACTTGATATATGGAGACTGGGACAGACCCGTGCAGGGACTGCAGGCTATTCCGCCCGACAGGCGTCCGCCCGTCAATGTAGTATTTCAGAGCTATCATGCGATGGTAGCGATAGGATTTGGGTTGATTGCGCTTTCGTGGATCGGTCTGTTCTACTGGTGGCGCGACAAGCTCTCTGGTACGCGTTGGTTGCTCAAAATCTTCGTGATTTCGGTTCTGGGGCCACAGTTGGCTAACCAACTCGGCTGGTTTTCTGCAGAAGTCGGGCGGCAGCCCTATATCGTGTACAATCTCCTGAAGACCGAGGATGCACTTTCGAAATCCGTTACGAGCGGTGAAGTGATTACGTCACTGATCATGTTCAGCACAATCTATCTGCTACTGTTCGCTTTGTTCATCTATCTGCTAAACGAAAAGATTCAGCACGGCCCGTTGGCTGAGGATCTGGTCATACGGAGGCGGGCCTGATATGGTACCGGATCTGAATACTATTTGGTTCGTTCTTCTTGGCGTTCTTTTCACCGGCTATGCTATTCTGGATGGCTTTGATCTGGGAGTTGGGTCGCTGCATTTATTCACCAAGACGGACCTTGAAAGAAGAATCTTTCTAAACTCAATCGGTCCTGTCTGGGACGGCAACGAAGTCTGGTTGGTTACGGCCGGCGGCGCGCTGTTTGCGGCATTTCCGGAGGTCTATGCTACAGCATTCTCGGGATTTTATCTGGCGTTGATGATGCTTCTGTTTTGTCTGATTTTCCGCGCGGTTGCGATCGAGTTCCGTAGCAAGGAGACCATGCCGTGGTGGCATCGCGTGTGGGATGTTTCGTTCAGCGTTTCGAGCGTACTGGCTGCCTTGTTGATTGGGATAGCGCTGGGAAACATCGCGATTGGAATTCCGCTGGACGGCGATCATGAATTTGTCGGCACATTTCTGGGGCTGCTCAATCCGTATGCACTTCTGGTTGGTGTGACGACCGTCGCGCTGTTCATGATGCATGGAGCGATTTATGTGGTCATGAAGACCGAAGGAGAACTACACGACAAAGTTCGTGGCTGGATCAACAACACTATCATCTTTTTCATCATTTGTTATGCCACGACGACGATGGCGACCTTGCTGTATGTCCCACAAATGGCGGATGTGATCAAGCGACATCCGGTGTTGTTTGTCGTGCCGTTGTTAAACATGCTGGCGATCGCAAATATCCCGAGGGAAATCTACCACGGTCGCGACTGGCGGGCGTTTTTGTCCTCGTGCTTTGCCATCGTTTTTCTGTTGACGCTCTTCGGCATTGGGTTGTTCCCTAATTTGATATTCTCCAGTCCAGCGCCGGAGAACAGCCTCAATATCTACAACGCAGCATCGTCACAGGCCACGCTGCGGATCATGTTGATCATCGCCGCATTGGGGGTGCCCGCGGTGCTTGCTTACACGTTCAGTATTTACTGGATATTCAGAGGTAAGGTGAAGTTGGATTCGAGCAGTTATTGAACGGATCCGCCCCTTCCCGATCCGGAAAGGGGCGGTGAAGTTGCAGGGATTTACAGGCTAAACCCAAAAATCATGAACGCTTGTTCAGAGTTGGGGTTGACGATGACCTGTCCAAAAACGGGGAGTGAAAATTTGTCGCTGAGTTCAATTGAGCGGCTGAGTTTCGCACCGAGGTGCAAGACAGCGAAGTCATCGCTGCCATAGTAGCCGGGATTTTTCTTGCTGCCCGTTGTTGCTCCGACGGTCAGACCAAGCGCTGTTTCACTGAGTGTGGTATTATAGTCAAGTTGAAAGTATTTATTCTTACCTTCATCGTTGTAAACGTTCACAAATGCTGAAAATATGACTGGGAATTTCTCAGGTCCGGCAATGGAGGCACCCAATTCAAGAGTGTGCGCGCCGGGGCCATCGGGATCGTCCCAGTTGTTGAAATTGAAAAGCTCAACTTCGGTGTCAGGGAAGAAATAATCAGTCACCAGACCAGTTATCGCCACAGAATTGGGCACTTGAAAGCTGTAGCTTGCCCAGGTGTCGATTTCCTCGAAATTGGCTGAATACGATCCCCAGAGGCCCGTGTTGAACCCTCTGACAGTCAAAGTTAACGCAGGTTGTACAGAAAATGCGTCACCATAGTCTGTGCCGCGCCAGTTATAACGGCTGACGAATGCGGAGGTCGCACTGACGCTGACAGTGTTTTCGGCAATGGCCGCGCCGTGGCTGCAAACCGTGATTATCAAGAACAGACCAATTGAGACTACTGAGCTGCAGTACTTCATTTCATTATCTCCTTCTGAATTCGCTGCCTCAATGGTGCTGAATAAACGAGAGGCGACAATCGCATGATAGTCAAAAACAGCACCGAGAGCATAAAGATGTCATCAAGAAAGCAGACATCAAATCTTGGACTCTTCGTAGGCGATCTCTCCGTGCAATGATTTGTCCAGCAAGTCTTCTTCCGACTCTGTGGTACGAACTGGGGTGATCCTGTTGATCGCCCAGAGCATCGCATAGGTGAAACCGAAGGCATATACCGACGAGACGGCGATTGCAACGAGCTGCTTAACAAAGAAATCGGCGCCTCCGTAGAAGAGACCGTTCGCGCCAGCAGAGTTAACAGCCGTTGTTCCCAGAAGCCCAAGCATGATGATGCCGAGCAACCCGCCAACACCGTGGACGCCCCAGACGTCGAGTGCATCGTCCCAATGAAGTCGGTTTTTCAACATAACTGCGAAATAACAGACAATTCCGGACAGCGTGCCGATAATGACGGCGCTGGTCGTTGTCACATAACCTGCGGCCGGAGTGATAGTAGCCAAACCTGCGACCGCTCCCGTGAGCAGCCCGACGAACTTTGGTTTCCTCTCCAGGCCCCAAGCCAGGAACAACCAGGTCGCTGCTGCAAAGGAAGCAGCGATGTCGGTGTTTAGGAACGCGAGTGCTGTCACGGTGTCGACCTGGAGTTCGCTGCCGGCGTTGAAGCCGTACCAACCGAACCAAAGCAAGCCGGTGCCAAGGGCGACCAACGGAATGCTGTGTGGAACGCTGTCAGCGATTCTGCGCCTGCCGACATAAAGAACCGAGGCCAGCGCGGCGAAACCGGCAATATTATGTACTGCGATACCTCCCGCGAAGTCAAGTACGCCCCATTTTGCCAGAATGCCCCCGCCCCAGATCATATGCACGAAGGGGAAATAAACCAACAGAAGCCAGGCAACGAGAAATACGACATAGGCCGAGAAGCGAACACGATTCGCAAATGCACCGGTGATCAGTGCAGGCGTGATAATCGCAAACATCATTTGGTAGGCGATAAATACGTAGAGTGGAATGTGACCTGCACCATAAGGTGTGAGCGGGTCAATCCCCATGAGGAACGTTTGATCAAGGTTTCCGATGATTCCGCCTTCGCCACCGGAGAAACATAGTGAGTATCCACAGATCCACCAGAGAACGGTGGTAACGCCCATCGAAACAAAACTCTGAATCATGATCGAGAGCACGTTCTTGCGCCCGACCAATCCCCCATAGAAAAAAGCCAGCCCGGGTGTCATCAACATCACGAGGCTGGTTGCCACCAGCATGAAGCCGGTATTGCCAGTATCAAACATATCACGCCTCCAGAAAAAATGCCATTGACGCCGGTACTCCGGCGTGAAACTGGAGAACAAGAACGTGGATTTTTCTATCTACACAATCGGGCAAAGCCTGATTAAGCTGTTCGATTTTCCTTATTGAATGATGTCTGAGTGAATGAGAGGACCTTCGCGAATCTCACCCCAATTGGGTGAGGCCTTCGCGAATGGCATACTTGGTGAGTTCTGCGATGCTGTGCAAATCGAGCTTGTCCATGACCTGTTTGCGGTGGGACTCGATGGTCTTGGCACTGACTTGTAGTTGCGATGCAATCTCTTTGGTGGTCTTCCCCTCCGCTAGCATTTGGAGAACTTCCCGCTCGCGAGCGCTCAACACAGCATAGGCTGAGGAATCGCCGCTTTTGGCGAGGCTGATGTAGTCATTGATCACGATATCGGCGATACGCGAGCTGAGGTAGACCTTATCATTCATGCAATCGCGAATGGCATTGACAACCTCCTCGAAGGCGGAATCTTTGAGCAGATAGCCTCGGGCGCCAGAGCGAAGCGCTTCCGTGATGTAGCGGCGGTCAGAATGCATCGAGAGCATGATGATCTTGATGGTGGGGTGGTCGGCGATGATCTTGCGTGTAGCTTCAATACCGTTGAGGTCGGGCATTGAGACATCCATGAGGACAATATCCGGTTGCAGCTCAGCCGCAAGTTTGACCGCGCCCGGTCCGTCTCCGGCTTCGGCGATGACCTCGATGCCTTTTTGAGATTCAAGCATTGAACGGAGGCCGTCGCGGAAGAGCTTGTGATCGTCTGCCAAGAGTAAGCGTAGCTTCATTTCATGGCCCTCCCTACTTGAGTGGAATCGAGATGGTAACCCGGGCGCCTTGCCCGGGAGTAGACTTGATTTGAATGAAGCCGCCGAGGTGCATCAAACGTTCACGGATGCTGAACAGACCGAATCCACCGTTGGAGGAATCGATAGTTGTCCGGGTTGCATCAAAGCCATCGCCGTCGTCTTCCACAATCGCATCGAGTCTGTTAGCGGTGCGCCTCAGAGTAACGCGGACGCATTGCGCATGTGCATGCTTGAGCGCATTCGCGAGGAGTTCCTGAACTGACTTGAAAGCGAAGAGCTCAACTTGTTCCGGCAGCTTGCCCAAGGGCGTTGCCGAGACGACGTCGACGCGCAGTCCGTGCTTCTTAGTGAATTGTTCGCCGAGCCATTCGAGTGAGGCGCCGAGTCCGAGTTCGTAGAGTATTGGCGGGCTGATTTCAAAAGTAAGTGTCCGTGTATACTGGATAGTCTGATCCAAGAGCGTCAGGATTTCGGAAATGCTTTGTTCGAAGCCGCAGAACATCGCTTCACCCTGGAAGCCCGAAATCTTCATACGGATGAATGCCAAAGCCTGGCCGATATGGTCGTGCAAGTCAGAGGCAATAGCGCGCCTCTCACGAGCCTCGGTCAAGGACAGATCAGCCGCCAGTTTGCGCAACTGGCATTGATAGGCCTCGATCTCGCGTTGAGCACGTTCATGTTCAGTGATTTGTTGCTGGAGGACCGCGTTGGTCTGTCGGAGTTCAAGGGTTCGGTCCTGGACAAGTCGTTCGAGGTCATCATACGCATGCTTGATCTCTTCCATTGCGGTGCGATGTTGAAGGTAGCTACGAAGCATCTCTGCGAGGGAATCAAGCAGTTCGCGTTCTTCGACGAGAAACGGACCTTCAGCCCCGCGCGGCCGTTCCTGGAGGTAGCACACCTCGATCAATCCCGATTGGCCTTTGCGCGCCACTATTTCCGCGGTTTGCATCCACGCCGTGACTTTGAAGTTGGCGGTCATTACTGAGAGTCCGTTGACGGTGATTCTCGCAGCTGTGACTTCCGGATATTGCCACGCAGACGGGAGCAGATTCACTACTTCAGAGAGCAACTCGGCAATCGGACGGGTGTCATCCTGCAGAAGGCGGGCAGTCTTGTGGAGAGCAGTGAGTTCCTTAATGCGCTCGCCGAGAAAAAACTGAAGTAAGCTATTGGTGTCGTGCTGAGGCATAGTCGTTTGATTCATTCACCAGGAGACTTTGCTTTTCGAAAGTTAATCCATTTCCTCTCGCATATGCGAGAGACAAAAAACGGGCGCCGTGTTTTCACAGCGCCCGTCAGAGCCAGTTAAGCGTTTACCTTGCTCGGTTGATTCGGTTGATCGGCAGCAGCCCGCCCCGCTTCAGCAGTAGCCAAGGCGGCCATGACGACAACCTGATCGACATCGTTACTGCGATGCAGAACGTGCACTGGTTTCTTCATTCCCATCAGGATCGGTCCTATTGCATCAGCGCCGCCAAGCTTGATCATAAGCTTGTAAGCGATGTTGGCGGATTGGAGATCCGGGAAAATAAACACATTGGCCTGGTCCTGCAATTTGCTGAACGGGAAATTGGAGCGCAGGATATTGATATCGGTAGCCGTATCGGCTTGCATATCACCATCGACGATCATGTCGGGATACTCGCGGTGAAGAATTTCGACGGCTTCTTGTACTTTGGACACCAGCGGATGCTTGACTGAGCCGAAGTTTGAGAATGACAGCATCGCGATCTTTGGAGCAATACCAAAGCGGCGAGCAGCTTCAGCGCAGCAGAGAGTGATTTCCACCAACTGCTCGGCTGTCGGCGTGATATTGACGGTTGTATCGCTGAAGAAGTAGAGCTTGTTCTTAATGATCAAAACGAACAAGCCACTGACGATGGAGAGGTCATCGCGCTTGCCGATGATTTCCAGTGCCGGTCGGATGGTATCCGGATAGTGTTGACTGACACCGGCGAGGAAGGCATCACCATCGCCCATATGCACCATCATGGCGCCGAAGTAATTTGGATTGCGCATGATGAGCTTGGCATCATCGAGGGTTACGCCCTTCTTGTGGCGAAGGCGGAAGAACTCCTTAACGTACTTTTCGTAATTGGGAGAAGTGTGAGGATGAATGATCTCGATCCCGGAGAGATCAATATCGTTCTCAGCGGCAAGTTGTCGAACTTCGACTTCTTTGCCGAGAACCACCGGCGTCGCAAAGCCTTCATGATTGACAATCATGGCGGCGCGCAGCACGCGAGCGGAAGTACCCTCACTGAAGACAACTCGTTTGGGGGCTTTCTTTGCCCGGTCGATAAGCATGGTGCGGATTTCGCGACCGAGACCGAGGCGATGTTCGAGTTCGTGCTTATACTCTTCGATTGCAATGGTCTTGCGGGCAACGCCAGAATCCATGGCAGCCTTGGCAACGGCAGACGCCTCCCAGATCAGAACGCGCGGATCGAACGGCTTGGGAATGATGTACTCGCGGCTGAATTTGAAACTGGAAACACCGTAGGCGCGAGCTACGGAATCAGGCACGTCCTCTTTGGCGAGGCTGGCAAGTGCATTGACGGCGGCGATCTTCATCTTTTCGTTGATGGCTGTCGCACCGACATCCAGAGCTCCACGGAAAATGAATGGAAATCCAAGGACGTTATTGACCTGGTTGGGATAATCTGAACGGCCGGTTGCCATGATCAAGTCTTTGCGCACAGAAACGGCATCGGGATAGTTGATTTCGGGATCGGGGTTTGCCATGGCAAAGATGATTGGATCCTTCGCCATCGACTTGACCATGTCCTTGGTCACGACATCTTTGGCCGAGACACCGACAAACACGTCGGCATCTTTCATAGCTTCAGCCAGTGTATGGATTGAGGTCTTGCGGACGAACTGTTGTTTGTACTTGTTCCAGTTATCGCCGCGGCCTTCATACATCACACCCTTGGAATCAACCATGATGACATTCTCGAGACGGACTCCAAGCGACAGATACAGCTTCGCACAGGCGATACCAGCAGCGCCGGCTCCGGAGAAAACGACACGAACCTTGGAGATATCTTTGCCGCACAGTTCGAGAGCATTTAGCAATGCCGCTGCGGAAATAATCGCCGTGCCGTGTTGATCGTCATGGAAAACGGGAATGCCGAGAGTCTTCTGAAGTTCTTCTTCGATTTGGAAACACTCGGGAGCTTTGATGTCTTCGAGATTGATTCCGCCGAATGTCGGTTCGAGAATCTGACAGGTGCGGATGACTTCCAGAGGATCAAGCGTGTTAAGCTCGATATCGAAGACGTCGATATCGGCAAATCTCTTGAAGAGAACGCCCTTGCCTTCCATGACTGGTTTACCTGCAAGAGCACCAATGTTACCCAAGCCGAGGACTGCGGTGCCATTGCTAATCACTGCGACGAGATTGCCTTTCGCAGTGTAGAGGTAAGCATCGGCTGGATTTTTTTCAATTTCCAGGCACGGCACAGCCACGCCCGGAGTGTAGGCGAGCGCAAGATCACGCTGAGTCACACACGGCTTGGTCGGGTTGACCTCGATCTTGCCTTTGCGGCCCATCGAATGATATTGTAGCGCTTCTTCTTTCTTAATCACAATTTCTTCTCCCGTTGCGGGTTTTACTAATCAACGAAATATAGTATTCTTTCCTTGCTCGGCTACAATAATCTGCTGAATTTGGCGTAAATTTTGTGCCAAATTTCACAATCTCGCCGTACGGTCTTAGGCAGGAAAACCTGTTGCGACTTAGGGTTTTAGTGTGCAAATTGGAGTGTAGATAAATGGCCTTGGCCAGGGAGACATTGTGAATAAGACCGAACGAACCGGTCAAAATACGACCCGCGATATTCAGATTCTATCCAACATCAAAGGCAGTTTCGGTGGTGATTTTCCCGAGCAGAAGACCGAGATCTTACATCGACTTGGAAACTCCAAGATTGCCAAGGCGGCTTCGTTACTAAGTTATCACGAATCCCTCTGCTACATGCGGGCCTATCCTGACAATGCGAAGATACTTGGTCAGGTAGAGTCTGAACTTGAGGGATTTCTTGGTCGCGTTGAGTCGCTGTCGAAATCGGATCGAGCCCTTTTTACCGACACCGGAGTTGTCGGAAGTGAGCTGAATCATCCGTATGGCTATTTCATGACCAAGTGGTTGCTGAAGGAGTTTCCCGGGTGTGTGGACCTGGACTGGAATTCATATGAACAACTCGATCAAGACCACATTCTCGATCTGATGCCGGTTCTTCTCACCCACTGCGAAAATGATGCGGTAGATGATCCTCGCGTGCCAATGAGCGACATCATCGCAGCCAATATTGACGGGTTGGGAATCAACAAACTCGAGTGGTTCATGAGGCTCTTCGAACGGTTCTCAAGTGACGAGCAGCTGAAGCGCCTGGTCTTTGACAAGCTGGAATTGCCGATGACAATCTGCATTGCGAATCATCGCTTCGCGCGCACGCACGCGAAGATGCCTATACGTGATATCCACTACCAACGAGAACCTCTGCAGAAGGATTATCCCGATCTCCGCAAGACCGCGCGCAAGTCGGATCTGAAGCCTAAGCTTCTTTCACGTGAAGAGGCGAAGACCGTGATTGACCTGCACAAGACAGCAATGCTGATGCGTCATCGCGAATTGTGGCCGCTGACGTTTTCCAATCTGGATGAAGTGCATTCAACATCGATTGGCCGAGGAATGACGATCTACACGATGGGGATGCAAGCGGCCTGGCGCCTGCCGCTGGAATCCAACTACGCGGTGCTACTGGTGCGGAACGGTATCCCGATTGGCTATGGCATTGGCGCGATGGTATTCGATCGGATTGAGTTCGCGATCAACATCTTTGAGACGTTTCGACGCTGCGAAGCCGGGTTCGTTTTTGGAAAGTTTGCCCAGTTATTTCACCAGATGTTTGGATGCAGTTATTTGTTAATCCGAAGATATCAGATTGGGTACGACAATCCGGAAGGTCTGGATTCCGGAGCTTACTGGTTTTATCATAAGCTCGGATTTCGTTCGATTGTCCCTGAACTTCGCAAGTTGGCCGACGCCGAGGTGGCTCGAATCGCATCAGATAAGGAGTACCGTACTTCCAAAGCAATACTGACGCGACTTGCTGAGTCCGATTTGTGCCTCGATCTCAAAAGGCCGGGAGAATTTGTCGAGCGAGATATCAGCGTGGGACAAATTGCACTCGCACAAACAAGATTGATCGCATCACAATTTGATGGTGATCGCGATCGTGCCGAGCGCGAGGCACCGGCCCTCGCGAGAAAGACGTTGGTAGTACGGTCAACTGAGGGGTGGCCACCTACTGAAAGACTCTGGTTCAACCGTCTGGCTTTGCTTGCACTGAGCCTCCCGAATCTTGAGGAATGGACCACCCGCGACAAACAGAACTTAGTCGAGATTATGAAGGCTAAGGGTGCACTGAGAGAGCAGCAATTTGTTCGAATACTCCGCGAGCACCGGAAACTTGGTGAGGCAATTGCAGAATTACTCAGGAATTAGCAGTGTCGGTTCTCTCCATTTCATTAGAATTCCATTCTCCAATCGTTTGACAAATGGCGGCTTTTCATTAGATTGTGCCGCCTAAATCATCGGATTGTTTCTGCCGAAACTAACAAACAAGTGGTTGGAACCTGCTCGTAGATTTTGTGTTAGATTGACTGGACCCGGAACCAGGGTCTGGAGTGAGATGACGACATGAAGAAGATACAGGATAGACTATATAGGAAGCCGGAAACTGCCGGTGGGACTGCTGAGCATGCTAAGCCCATGCCGGCTATACATTTGACTGATCCAGCGATAATTGAGATACGCCGACGGATGTCACTGGAATCGGGGGGAGAGGGTAAGATGCTTCGCCTCTGGGTTGAAGCTGGAGGTTGCTCGGGCCTCTCGTACGAGATGGGATTTGTTACAGAGAAGACGGAATCGGACGTCGAATTCAAGTTTGGCAGCCTTCATGTTCTGGTCGAGGGACGATCAATGTCCTACATAAACGGTATGACATTGGACTTCTCAGATAAGATGGTTAATGGCGGATTCCAGTTTTCCAATCCCAAGGCCAAGCGTTCGTGCGGCTGCGGTACTTCGTTCTCCGTATAAGCTACAATGGAACTCATCGAGCTGAAAGATTTTTCCAACGAGGGGGTGTTCTTTGAGGACGACTTCGATCTGAAGTTTCGGGCCTACGACTGGAAGCGTCTCGACGACAAAGCTGTGCGTATATCGGCATGCGGCCTCGAACAAATACCAGCCTGGGTGTATTTGTTAGTCGGAATCGAGCTTTCCAAGCACGCGCGGAAAATATTTTTTGGTGATTCCAGCCAACCCAAGCGCATATTCAAACGAGACGGCAATAATAAGGAAGATGAACAGGTAGGACATGGGTCATAAGGTTACGTTTTTGCCACACAATCTCACGGTTGAAGCGGAAGATGATGAAACGATTCTTGAAGTGGCAATGGCGAATGAGATCGAGTTGGAGCACAATTGCGGCGGGAACTGCTGTTGCACGACGTGCCATATCATAGTCCGTGAGGGCGAGCAGAATCTCTCGCGCATGGAAGAGGAAGAAGAAGACCGGCTGGAAGAGTGTGCCGAATTGACACCGACCTCGCGGCTTGGCTGCCAGTGCAAGATTCACGGCGATGTCATGATTGAAATTCCCGAGCGCGATCCTTTCAAGCTTGATGGTCTTGAGGAGTTGGAAGGCTACGGCAACGAGCTGTTGAGTTCAGAACAGTGAAAAAGATCTACGATGTCGTTACGGTAGGGGCGGGACCGATCGGGCTGTATGCCTCGTTTTGGGGAGTTGACAAGAAGTTGTCAGTCGCGGTTGTCGATGCGCTTCCCTATGTCGGCGGACAATTGACGGCGCTCTATCCACAGAAATTCATATTCGATGTTGCCGGTTATCCAAAGGTGACTGCTGCAGAATTGGTCGACGAGCTTTTCCGACAAGTGACGCAGCACGAGGTGCCGGTCTTGGTAAACTTCAAGGTCGTCGAAATGACTCGGGAGCCGGAGGGCGAGTACAGACTGGTCGCGGAAGACGGACGATACATTCACGCCAGATATGTGCTGATAGCCGCCGGTGCCGGCATGATCTCGCCGCGCAAGCTGGAGCTTGAAGCGGCCGAGAGCTACATCGGCAAGGGATTTGAATATGTCGTCAAGAACGTCGAGGACTATCGCGACAAGCGAGTCCTGGTCATCGGCGGCGGCGATACTGCGTTGGACTGGGCGAATTTCTTCACAAACATTTCCAAAGAAGTGACCCTCGTTCATCGGAGCACCAAGTTTGTCGGCTTCGAGGGGTCGCTGAAGCGCCTTCAGAAGACGACCTGCAAGATCGTTACTGATTCGAAAATTGTAGCTATTAAGGGTGAGGCGATGGTAACCGGGGCGACAATTACCAACATCAAGGATGGCGCGACAACTGAGCTATCGATCGACCGAATCCTTGGCTGCATCGGGTTCACTCCCAAACTTGGCTTCCTGAAGGAACACGGGTTCGAAATCGCGGATGGTTCAATTCGTGCCGACAAATTCATGCGCACCAGCGTCGAGAATATCTATGCCATTGGCGATATCAGCAATCACCCGGGACGCATCAAGTTGATTTCGACCGGATTTGGAAATGTCCAGGTAGCCCTGAATCACATTGCATCATTGGTGCATGAGTCTTCGGAAGATGCGTCTCTTGCAGCGCTGGAGTCGAAGGCGGATCACACGAAGCCGTAGATTAGAATCATTTGGCTCGCCCTGCGCTTTGCTTTGGGTGGACTGCGGTGCGGGATTAGATAAAGAAAGTGCCCGCCAGTCGAGATCGACCGGCGGGCATTATCATGTCAGGATACAATTGATGCTGGTCGTGTGATCAGTTTTCTGCCAGGGGTGACGGCAAGACCGGCGGTTTTTTCACCTTGGAATCGATCTTCTTGAGTTCCATCTCTTCGATCAGAAGCGATGGTGTCACAATGGTCGCAGGCATCTCATAGTCATTTCCGATCAAGTAATTATAGATGTAGCGGCTATTGTCAGTTTGAACGATGTCGCGAAGGATGCGGACATTGACATCAGTGAACTGCAATCCGCGGATCGGTTCTTCACGGCCATCGGCATAAATCTTGAAGATCTCGTATGGCTGCGTCAAACCTTCGTCAGAGCTGCCGCCTAGTTGTTGGCCGAAGAATTGGAATCCTCCGGCTGATGTGCTCATGTCGCGGATTTTTGTTACCATGATACCGAAGGGCAGATCGATATCCTTGCACATGCCAATCAGATTCTTTTTCAGCTTGTCCGTGGTGATTTTGTCTGTCGACTCGAAGATCAGATTTGCCGGTTTGGCGGTGACATCCTTGCTGACAGCGCCCCGAGCACTGCCATTGGGCTCCTTGACCTTCTTGGTCGGTGTGATACCGATCAGGAGATTGACGAGCTTACCATTTTCGACCAACTGTGTTCGCTCAGGCGGATTGCCGGCATCATCAACCTCGTACCTGCCTATTAGCGGCGTATCGCCGATCTTGTCGAGTGTCGGATCGTTGAAGACGTTCATGGTCAACGGAAGCACGCGGCGATTGAGCTTGTTGACAAAATCAGAACCGGCGCTCATCATTGAGCTCATTTGATCGTTCTCATAGACGGGGCTTGGTTGATTGGAGACGTTTTTAGAGAATAGCTGGCGCAAGAACTCGCCGGCAGCTTCACCACTGAACAGCACAGGTCCGATATAGTCCTCGAGGGTGTCGGCACTGATCATGCGATTGATCTTCTCGGCATTGCCCTTTGCCCAGGCAATCAACTCGGCACGTGCGGGGATCTTCTTGAAGTCGTTGACGATGATGCGGTCGGAGTTGACCACGTCCTCGCCATCGGCAGTTCGTCCGGCCATGGAGAGACTGAACCCGTAGATGCGATCTCCGCGCAAAGTACGCGTACCTTCTGAATTGGCCAAGTACTGGTTCACTACTGAGGCAGTGATGTTCAATTCCGAAGAGATTATGGCGGGGTAGGAACGAAAGACTTCAGTCATCGGCTGTGCGAGATCTTCAAAGAAGCCGGCATCAATGTCAAAGGCCTCGGGTTTATCCAGAAACTTGTTTGCCGGAAACTTGATGTGATCGTCGGAGCGATCATTGATGACGCGCGACTGGAGATAGGCACGCTTCTTGGAAAGGGACTCAAGTGCAGACTTGTAGGCCTGGTCCGTAGCAAGATAGACTTCGTTGCGAATCGCGTCGTAATCGTCGTCAACCGGTATTGAAGTGAACTCGGCGCCAAAACCTGAAAAACCGGAGACGAAGTTGGAATTGTCAAGTTTATAGTCGCCGACGCGCAGATCGGTCGTCAGGAAGCGGCTGCGTTCCAGTTGTGAGCGGAGGAGTTGACCGAGGCTCGCGGAGATCTCGAGTTGCTGAACATCATCAATCGTGTAGGTGATGAAATAAGGTCGTTCCAATTTCTCCATCACCAATTGAGATGTGTTGCGCTGGAGTTCATCATCCAGGACTTTGAACATCAGGTCGCTGCGGCTGTCGGCAAGCGCGGCTGAAATAGTCAGCAGGGTGATCATACCCGCAATCAGCAGGGTCTTCATATGATTCTTTCTGCGCATTACTGATTTCCTCCCTGACCGGCGTCACTGGTTTTGACGGGCTGATACGGCGGCGGCAGCAGCGGTGGTTTCTCCTGCTCCTTGAATTTCTTCTCAACTTCCAATTCGGATACGAGAATACTCGGCGCCGTTGCTGAAACCGGCACCCAGCCTGACTCGGCTCCGCACGTCCCGTTGAAGATTTCGTAATCGTTGCCCGTTGCGACGATGCGGGCGAAGCTGGAAAGCGGGGTGCCGACGATGTCAACTCCCCGGATCGCCTCGTTGGGACGTCCATCGGTATAGCACTTGTAGACAAGAAGCGGGATGACCTTGAAGGACTGCGGTCCGAATCGAGAAGTGGTGGTGAAGCCACCGGAAATATCGTAGAAAATCAAGCCGTACGGTTTATTCTGGGTGCGGCATTCTGCGCGCAACATCTCGACCAGCTTGTCGAAGGAGACCTCTTTCGACGATTTGACCATCAGATTTCCCTGCCGGGCAACAGCGTCCATACCAGCTTGCTTGCGGCCATGGGCGTTGGAGTTGGGAAAACCCTTTACTGGAGAACGTGACAGAAGGAAATTTCTGAGCACGCCCTTCTCGACGACAGTTACGGGAGTCGTCTTGACACCCTCGTCATCGTAGAGATAATGGCCACGCAAGAAGATGCCATTGAACTGAGTCTTGGTGGGATCATCGTAGACATCGATAAACTCAGGAAGGATTTTCTCTCCGACTTTCTTGGCGAAGGTCTGGCCTTCCATCTCGGATTTCTGACGATGACCTTCAATGCGATGCCCAAAGATCTCGTGGAAATAGACACCAGTAGCACGGTTGACGAGAATCGCGGGGCCGATATAGGGCTCGGCAAGGGGAGCTTTGAGTAATGCGTCGAGTTCGGCGATTAAGCGCTGGATAGTGGCAGTGATTACCTCATCACCGGGCAGGTCCGCCGGATCGGAGGCGTCAAAGCTCTCGTAGCGGCTGATGCGCATGCCGTCTGTGGCTGTTCCCTCGCAGCGCACGAAAAGGCGTGCATAGGAGAGGCCGGTTTGCAGCATTGAGCCCTCGCTGGAGACGAAGTAGCGGTTGTCGTTCGTGAGTTGCAGCTCGAGGCTTGATTGTTCGACGAAGGTGTATTCCTTGAACAAGCCGCTCAATTCACGGAGACGACTCTTCCACATTTCTGAATCGAAGACGGCGGCGACTGTCTCACCGATGTAGTTTTCAGGTTTTTCACGGGAAAAGTCGGCGGCAGTGTCTTCCTGCTCAACCATGACTTCCTGATTCGTCTTGACTTTAATGTATTGCTCGAGAGCGGCTTTGTAATTCTGGTCAGTCGCATTCCAGATCACCGCGCGAATCGCTTTGTCATCATCGCTCAACGGCAATTGGGGTGACTGGCTGGAATTGAAGTCAAAGCCAAAGTCACCACGCATTTCCCGCGTGTTATCGAGATCGTAGCTTCCGACGCGCAGGTCAATGTCGAGGATGCGGCTGCGATTGTTGTCCTCCTTGGTCAAAGCGCCGTATGACGCAGACAGTGCGTGCCGATCCGTGTCGGTAACATGATACGCAAGGTAATACAGGGGGATCGTGTCAGCGTGTGCCAATGCCTGAACCGAGCGGTCGAGTTCGGTTTTCATTGCCGTGAGCACCGGCGCCGGCTGTGCAGCCCAGAGTGGGATTGCGCAATTGGCAACTGTTAGAAGAGTGACAAGTGCTGTAGTAACCAGATTTTTCATTAAGCCTCCAAGAAATGGCTTCGTGTTAGATTCCCTGACACTGTGAGAGTGTATTGGACTTTAGATTCATTTCGAGTCGCCAAGATCTGAACAGCGACCGCACTGAGAGTATACGAGAATTGGAGGCCAATGGAAAAGGAAAGTGTGGCGTTCGCGAAGACTTGTGAGCAGCGGCTACAGGGACTCAAGCCTATTTAGGGTAATTTCCAGCCACTTTGGAAAAGAAGCGATGGATGCGATGGACGAAGCCGGTGTCGGGCAGGAACATCATGGGGCACTGCCCATCGATGACGTCAATGTGATGCTCCTTGCAGAATGATATGGCATTCGGGCTCACGGCACCCGCTCCAGCAGCTCGATAAAACCAAACCACCTTGACGCCGGCGTCGAGACACTGGTGGACGATGTCCTCGCTGACACTCGGGGGCGTCATGATAAGAACGGCTTCAACAGGAGGCTTGATGTCTTTCAGATCTCCATAACAATGGCAATCGTCGATCAGGGAGATCAGCGGGTTGACCGGCACAACATCATACTGCCGCGAGACCAATTCACGAAACAAGGTTCTGCTGAAATCACGAGGATCGCGCGAGACCCCAACTATCGCCACCCTGCGATTTGACAAGAAATTCTCGATTTTCTTCAGATCGGCCATGTTACCTCCCCTATCGAGCGGCCACGCCGCCGATGGAAAAGTGGACTCCCGTTCGACTAATAACGATAATGGTCTAAGATGTCAAGTATTAGTTTGCACTTGAAAAACGTCTGTGGATGTCGTATCTAATTGCGGGGCAAACGGCTCGGCGATCGAGTGGCGCCGAGCGAAATTCAGGAATCGGTCATAAAGTCCATGAGGATCACAGGATTATGCCGTGTAACAGCGTCGTTGAGTTGATTCAAATCGTCATTGATGATCGTGATCGCCTGAAAAACTACCAATTCGTAAAGAAATCTTGCGGCCAGGGTGTTGGATCCAACTCTTTATTGATTGATATCTTGCGCGGCATGAGCGTCGAGGAATTACTCGAAGTGGATGCCGAGAGCTTACTCTCGGTGGATCGGACTGACGATGAGGTTCTGGAGTTCCTGCGTCTGAAGCACTTGTTTGCCGTTCAAGCGACGTTGGAGGTGTTAACGGGGCGGGCCACCGGCGGCAAAGGGCATTCTTGCGCTGTTGCTGATGTTGCTTATGACGGCGACGAGACCATCATGAACGCCGAAATCGATGTTGATGTTATTACGGAGCAAATAGCGGCATGTGCCGGTTGCAAAGGCGGCTGTGGACAACCGATCAAGTGAACTTGAGTTAGTTGCATCCTGTCGAATCACTGATAGCAGGCAATAATATGAAGAAAGTCATTTGGGTGTTGATTGTGGTGGCTATTGGGGGTGCGGCCTACTGGTTGTTTGCCGGAGATAAGCTGCAGAACTACTATGAGGAGTCAGAAGACCAGGACACCTCACCCATGCGGGAAGAAAAGTACAAGCTTCTGGTTGGAAAAAGGTTCCCGTCGGTCGAACTGGTGACGACTGACGGCAAGGAGTCAGGAACATTCGAACTGCTCAAGTCAGGCGGAGTCGTACTTTTCCTTGAGCCCGGCTGCAATCTTTGTGAGGCGATGATTGACAAGTGGAATGGACTGATTGAGAAGCGTACGGTTGGCGCTGATGAAGTTGTGGGTATTACTTTCATGAGACCTGCCGAAGCTGAAGCCTACCGGAGCGGGCGCAGAATGGACTTCTCATTGTATTGCGATACGATGGGAATCTTCCTGAATAACCACGATGTCACGGAGTTCCCATTGCAGGTCGTCGTCGGGAAAAGCGGAGCAATTTACGAGCATACAATAGACATCGGCCGCCAGATTTTTCCCGATCAACTCAGAAACTGGCTCCAGAATTAAGCACCAAGAAAATCGAGACCCGGGAGGGGATCCCGGGTCTCTCAGGCAGAAAGCGCATCAGGTGTGAGAACACCTACAGGGGAGGCTTTTCCTGCACGTCAAGCATGCAGTAGTTTGAAGACCGTGTCTGATGTCATTTGGCTTTGCGAAGCTGCGGCGGAGTTGCCGTCAGCTTTGAAAAGGGCGCTCAAGTAGCGAGCTTGCGCAATTGCTGAATCAGTATCCTGCACGAGTGAGTCTGCAGCGGTTAAGTTCTGGGCTGCGACTTCGAAGGAACGGATTGTCTTTTCATATTCCTTCCGGGACTTTGCATCGGTATCCAACATGGTCTGTGCCAGTACCCGCAAACTCCTATCAATTTCCTTAACCGCCTCTTTTGCGCTGTCGGAGACGGAGACATCCATCGTGGACATCGGTGCAAGCGAGACTGCTGAATCTCGTGAACCATCCAAAAGCTTCTTGCCGTCGTAGCTTGCTTGTTCCAGCTTGTCCTTATACTCGCCAGCTAAAACATCGAGCTGAGTCTGAAACACCCCGCCGGCATCGGGCCGGATAGCTGTTTCTTCAGCAGCCTCGAGAGCGAGTTTGCGCATCTCTTTGGCTTTCTCGACAAGCTCCTGGATCGCGCCTGCGGCTGCCTCGTTTTTGCCGAGCTTGAATTCCAGAGTTCGAATGCGTTCGGTGAGTGAACCGATTTGCGAGCGCATTTGGCTGGAAATGTCGATTTCGCTCGGGGACTCCTGGACTTCAGCATTTGGATCCTGAATGGAAGGAGCGCGGTGCATGGCCTTGCTGAGGCTGCGCTGAATCAAAGAGATATTGCGCACCGTGTTCATTCCTGCAAAGCTGCCCTGTATGCCGGTCATAGCGACCTCCTACCTACCTTCCTTGACACACAACTTACAAGCAAGACGCTTGCCACGGGTTGTGATTCAGGGATGTGATGGGATAAGCCGTTCATGGCAAAGAACTTGTGCGGCCAGTGGTGCAGGGAGCGAAGCTGTTTCGTTTTTCGTTCCGATCAGAAACTGGGGAGCCCCAGCCATAACAGGGAGTGTGTTTCCCATAGGGCTGTGATTTGGCCTACTGCCTGCAACTCCACCGGACAAGGCGGCAACCAACAGTGTGGGAATCTTCCCATATTTCAGCGAGAACACAAGAACGCAAATCGTTATGTGCGTTGAGCATTCCGATCGGTACGGGAATTGCTAATTAGAAGGAGGGTTCACCACTGATAATGGGTTACGATTGGCGAGAGAATGAGTGTAGTACGCGCGAACATAACGAACACGTATCAGACAGCTGAATCGACAGCGGTGCGATCGCAGCAAGTTGGTGAGGCGAAGCCAGGTGATTCCATCGATGCCACAAGAGGCAGTGGCAAAGAACAGGAAGCGTCGCGGAATTTGAAAGTACGCCGGGACGGAGCAAACAACTCACCGGGTGTTGCGACAGCCAAGCCAGAACAAGCAGATGGCGCACTGACGCTACCGGTCGATCCAAACCAGAATTCACACCGAATTGTGCACTCCGGAGATTGGGAGCACGGCGATGACGATGTGAGCTACGCTTCAACGGAGTTGACATCAGAATTCGACAAAACTCGAGCGGCCAAAGACAGATTCAGAAAAGCAGATCGGGCCGAATCGGAGTTGAGGAATTCAGACACCGCCAATGAGCTGGATCACGAAAGTCAGGTTCGCAAGGAGCGATCGAACTCGATAAGAGCCAAGGCAGATGCCGAACGAGAGCCGTTCCTACAGCCAAAGCCACTTAGCATTCTCGAACAATTCATGCTCAAGATGCGCGATCAAGTCATGGCTCGCAATGCGGAAAACAACGAGGACTTGCTGAACAAACCATCCGGCGAGGATCGCGGCGAGATAGCCTCGAGCGAAGCGAGCAGTACTGAGACTGCGCAAGGTTCCGAATCCGGGGGACAGGCGGACCTCGACATGTTCCTGGTGCGCAGACGAATTCATGATGACTTTCTGAGCAGCTTGCAGGAGCGGGTAGCGGCAAGCGCAAAAGCCACGGATTTTACTCAGCGGCAAAAGAGCGAGCTCGACTCGAAACAACAATTGCCGGCTGAGCAGAAGCCGATAGCCCAAAGGCCGGTTTATGAGGCACTCGCACAACCAGAGCCAATCGACCAGGAAGCATTTGTGAACAAGTTGAAATTGGCGCTGATTCCAGAGATGCGCGAAGTCGAGGAAGTAGCTCCGGAAGAGTTTGAAAAGGGAACGAAGATGCTGGAGCACCTTCAGAACGAGGGAGTGTTTGGTCTTTCACCGCACGGTCGTTATCATTCCGTCACCGATTTCATCCGCAATAAGGGATTCGAATACGAGTTGGAGCAACGGCCATTCACAGATGATGAATTTTTGCGAGAGACCGAGACGGCCATCTACGATATTCTCAACCGCGGAAATTCATCCAGTGTGGCCAAGTCGCTGCTGCAGGCAGCAGAGTCCGTCAACAAGTTCCGCAATCACATGATTCGATCATCAGAGGGCGCAGCGGTAGATGCCGACATCGCCACTGTAACCAATTCTATTGACATTCCACGGCCGAGTCTCGCGCAAAGAACGCAATACTAATTGCAGTTTTCACCATCCCGCGTTAGCTTCACCCCAAGGAACTCAGATCACAATCGATCGCGAATCCGAAATGGTCCTTACAATTTGAATTCACAGGAGTGGAAGGATGAAGCAGACGATTTTAGCTGCAGTATTCATGGTCTTCGTGGTTGGCTCGACAACATCTGCACAAAGAGAAATGCCCTCGCCCGATTCATTGGCCAAGCTCATGGCTCGGTATCAAGAGGCGGCTCAGCCGGGACCAGAGCATGAGTTGCTCAAGGGACTCGAGGGCAAATGGACGCAGGACCTGACGATGTGGCCGGAGCCGGGTGGGCAGTACATGACTTCAACCTGTATGGGCGAAGCCACGATGATACTCGGTGGTCGATTTCTTCAGATTGATACCAAGGGGGTAATTTTCGGTATGGATGGCCAATCAATGCAATTGCTCGGATTTGACCGGCGGCACAAGAAATACACGATTGTCGGTTTTGACACACAGGGGACATATTATGTCACTGCTGCCGGAGACTACGATCCGAAGACTTCTACCTTGACTCTCTCCGGCGAAGATATCGACCCTATTTTCAATATGGTTCAGAAGTATGATTTTGTAATCAAGATCATCGACAAAGACACCCACTCGTGGTCGATAATTTTTAAGAATCCTGAGATGACACACGGAGAGAAAGAATTCAAGATGTTGGAGATTATGAGCAAACGAGTCAAATAGGGCTTAGACCGCCGGAGATCAACGCACAACGATAATTTTGTCGCCAAATTTCTGTCCGCCAAAAGTGACATAGTAGAGAAATACCCCCGATCCCAACCTTTCCCCCGCCGAGTTGCGAACGTCCCATTTGAAATCACCGGCGAGATTTTCGATCTCTATCACTTTGTCCCCCGAAGGCGTAAAGACTTCGAGCTTGGCGCCCTCCGGCAGGTTGTGAATGGTGAGTTCTCCGTCGAGATAGGAAAAGGGATTTGGTGAGGCATAAATGGGAGAACTGACACTAAACCGGACAGCTTCAGCATAGCTGCTATTGGCAACTTTAGCTCGCCAATAGTAAGTCGATTCGTTTTCGAGAGCCCGACCTGGAATCCACTGTGCGACTCCTGAGAAACCTGCCACTATTCCGCCATCGTAGAGATCGGCAAAATCTCCGTCATAGTCCAATTCGAAGACGCAGGCAACTGTGTCATTGCTGCCGTTCCAGTTGATGCGAAACGTCGGTTTGGTCGACAATTCCATGGCCCCTTCAGCCGGACTCAGAAGAGTCGGAGCGCCTTTGATGTCGAGAGCAACATCGAGATAGGTGAATTTCTGGCCAGAAGCCCAGTCGCTGTAGGCCGCGCCGTCGAAAGCACGCACCGTCCACCAGTATGGTTTATTGTGGAGGTAAGAGCTGGTTGTGCTGTAGCTCGTGTACGGGTTAGCCTCTGCGCGGCCATTGGAAATCTCGATCTGCTTTGTCAAGAGCGAATCAGAGAAAACACGAAAGCTATAGAACAATGGGTCGCCGTCAACATCGAGCGAGTTGTTGGTCATGAGGAGGATCGGCTGGCCGATGATTGGCTGATTGCCGGTTGGAGTCAGTGGGACAGGCACCGAGGGCGGCGAATTCGAGATGAGAACCACACGGAATTCGGAAGTAGTCATGTAGCTGGACCAGACTTGCCCATCATAAGCACGCGCCCGCCACCGATAGCGCGCGTTATTCACGAGATTCACTGAAACGGTCCAAGCCGTTGTTCCCGTACCCTGGGTCAACATCGGTGAAATCGCCAACAGGACTGCCAAGGTTGAATCGTAGAGCTCGACTTGATAGGTCAGCGTGTTGCCGTCGGCATCAGTCGAATTGTTAACACGCAAGAGGGGGTTGGAAGAATTGACAGTCGCTGAATTTGTCGGAGAGTTTACCGTAGGGGCAGTTGGCGCCGAGTTAGTCGTAGATGAATTGACATAGAGTGATCGCACTGTCGACCACGCTGAATAGTTGACACCGTCATAAGCGCGGGCCCGCCAATAGTAGGTCGTTTGGTTATTAAGCAGGATGGTAACCTGCCAGGCAGTTGTTCCGCCGGAACCCTGAACCACCGATGTGTTTTGGGCCGTAATAGTGGCAAATGCCGAAGTTGGTGCGACCTGGAAATGGTATGTGGGCGTGGTGCCTTCGGGGTCGGTTGAATTGTTAATTGCCAAGCTCGGCTGGCGAGTCGTGACAGTCGCCGCGTTAGCAGGTGACGCAGCTATTGGTGCAGAGGGAGCGTTGTTTGGCGTCACGAAGCTCCTTGATGTCGACCAGGTTGACCAGCTCACACCATTACCTGCGCGGCTGCGCCAGTAATAGGTGGTGCCGGGACTCAAGGCGGTCGGGATTTGCCAGCAGGAAGTTCCCGCGCTGTGCGTCACAGCGCCGTTTTCCTGGGAGATCGCTGCGAACCCGCTGGAGGTCGAAACCTGAAAATGATACCGAATTGGCTGGGTGCAATTTGTCTGGCTGGAGCTGGTGATACAAAGTGACGGCGTGACTGAGGCGACAGTTGCGCCGCTTGCCGGAGTGGCGGCTGTCGGCACCGTTGGCGGATTCGTACATTCACCGCTGGTTGCGGGAATCATTATTGCGCCTTCGCCTCCACGGAGTGAAATCTGCGTTACCACCGTGCCGAGAGTCCCGTCCGTCTGCAACTGGCGATAATTGCCGCCAAGACTGACGGTGATCGGGGTGGATTGACTTCCCCACTTGGCATCGAACCCATCAACCGGGCGGACATAGACTATTCCGTAAGGATATTGTCGCGACCAGACTTTGTAAGAGCCTCCGCTCTGATCGACGGCGGCTCCGGAGGCCGCCAGTTGATAATGCTGGGCAGGCCAGCCGAGTTCATAGCCCATGGCTGGAATCCAGGCGAGTGTATCGAAATTGGGGTTTGAAAATGCTCCGTAGGCATTACCTGAAGCCGGCCGGATGAAAAGCCAGGTAGAATCGGTACGAGCTGTCAGATAGAAACAGAGGTTGCTGTAGATCGCCTGACGAAGAGTAGTTGAACCGAGCGCACCATAAGTTGTGCGTGGTACAGAACTCCAAAAGAAAGTGACACCACGAGAGGCTGCGAGTGAATCGCGCGAGTAGAGGTTCTCCAATCGATGAGTACTGGAGTTGTTGCAGTAAACGGGGTCCCAGGCGAATTCGTAATGCACAAGGTCGCAGCCTGAAGAATCGGGGTTTTCAAGAACACTTTTGTGGTAATTGCCAAAATTGTAAGCAAGCGATTTCTTCTTGTGGTCGATTGACCAAAGATCGGCCAGCTGCAGAGTGTCACGGACTTCCCGACCGAACATCAACATCTGACTCCAGCCCCAATCGGCGAAGGTTTGACTCGCATACGTCAATAGATTCGCCGGATTGGTGCCGGTCTCGACGACCAATCCTCCTGAGACAAGTCCTGCACCCTGAAGGTTGGTGTGATTGTAATTGTCAAAATAGACACCATCCCAATAACCGGTGCGATCGGGCCAATAGCTGCTTCCGGCAGGGCTGAAGATGTGAGTGATGTATTCCTTGTAGGCTTTGCGCAGGCGAGAATTTTGAAAATTCGGGGCCATACGTGCAGGATAAGTGTAGGTATTCATCGCCATGAAGAGGTAGGCGGTATAGCCATTTGGGACTCTGCTAACTGAGTCTTTCGGTTGGATCGTCATCGAGTTGGTTCCGCGAATCAGGAGAGTGTCCCAGCTGCTGCCATTCCAATTGCGAATCCTGGTGTCGTTGTAAAAATGCATGTAGGCTTCTTCTTCGATGCCGCCCAAGGCGACAATACGATCTCGAATCCAAGTTGACTTCATTCCGGAATTGTAGGAATTTGAGGCGTAGCTTTTGTGCGGCGGCATGTCGGTGCCGGAGATATAGTAGTAGAGCTGGCTTCCCGGCGAGTTTGCCCGCCAGTCTGCGATATAGGCGGCGCACTCGGCGTAAGGCACAACACAGGTAAAGCGCTGATAGAGCCAATTGGGATCGCCCGGTTTTTCGAACTTGCAGGTACCATCGATTCCCGCGAAGGTTGCTCCGGACCGCAGCGACTGTGTCGCCATAACCGCCGTGGGAAGCAAGAACAGCAGCAGCGCCACGAGAGAAAACAGCTTTGACGTTGCGAGGATCTTGTGGATTGCCAGGTGATCGAGCGGCCAGTGAATTACGCTCAGATTTGTTGAATGCTCTTGTTCCAAATTGAAAACCTGTTAGTCATTTACAGTGATGATGATAGCAGTATTTTGTAATACCGACTGTCTCTCATTATCTATCGGCAAACGCCCGCTGGGCAATTAGATCCAAGTTGGGTTAACGGTCGAAGGCAAGGAAAGTGGCCGATTCGACCGAGCTGTTCAGATTGTGAACAATTCTGAATCACGATCTTTGTCAAGTAGGAGTGACCAACGGTTTTGTCACCGGTCGATCCTGCACACCATTTATATCGCGATGGGAAGCGAGACCGATACAGTAATTGATAAGTAAACCAAGATGACCGAGTCACTTGTATCATAATGTCGACAATGATTTTGTCCAAGCTAAAACAGTGGAGCCGAAAGCTCCGTGAGCGGGGGGCCGATTCCGTCTTGTACTCTCTCTCCTGGCGACTCCCCAGTTGGCTCTTTCGTTATACACATGCCTCACTGGTTGCAGCTCCAGATCTAAATGTGCTGCCGCCAAAGTCGGAAACTTACCGATTCCGGCTCGCCCTCGTGTCTGATGCGGAGGCATATTCACTGTTGGGAGTGAGCGCAGAGACAGTGCGGAAACGACTGGAGCAAGGCGACGTTTGCGGTGTGGCAGTGAGAGCTGACGGGATGGTATGTTCAATGGTCTGGGCATCGACAGGGCGGCTTTATCTTGATGGCGCAGGAGCCGTGCTGGAAACGGATCCTGAGGCTGTCTACGTCTACAACTCCTTCACACTCGCTGAACTGCGCGGACACAGCCTCTATCGCGGATGCTCCAGCGCGGTCTGCGATTGGTTCAGGCAGCGCGGAAGAAAGGTACGTTACGGCATTATTGAGACACCGAATGCAGCTTCCTTTGAGGCGAACGGGAGAATCAATCTGAAGCCGGCGGGTGATGCACGTTATTTTCGAATACTCGGTGTTCATCTGACGTGGCTGTCGGATTGGCCGAAATCAGATCGGAGACTGTTTGTCTCACTTGGAAAACATACACGGGGAGCAAGAGTTGTATAGTGAATTTGCTCACACGATTCCTGCAGGGAAGCTGACATAGGTGAAAACAGAGATCAGGGTCATTACGGACTATCAGGAGTTCTGCGGTCTCAAGGATGAGTGGAACCGGCTGTTGGATGCCAATTTCAGCAGCGGGGTATGGCAGCGTCATGAATGGTATGATTGCTGGTGGCGGGCCTTCGGCGGCGGTGCCCAGATGTTCATCGTGACGATGCGAGATGGTATTGAACTATCTGCGGTGATGCCTTTTATGATCGTGCCAATGCGCATAAAGGGATTGAAGCAGCGTGTACTGAGGTTCATTGAGAATGGGATCACGCCGCGATCGAGTTTCTTGATGCCGGAAGTTTCTGCCGAACGACTCGCACTTGTGTGGTCTGAGATCTTTCGGTGTTCTTCACAATGGGATCTGGCAATACTGGCCAATATTGAACAAGGTAATTTGGGTTATGACGAATGGCGCGGGTACCTCAAGGAAAATGCTGTTCGCCAGGTAGAATTACCGGAACGAACTTCACCGTACCTGACGTTGAGCGATGGCTGGGAAGCTATTTGGAACGGCTTTGGCCGCAACCTACGCCGCAACTTGAATCGTGCTCGGGCTCGACTTGCAAAGGATGGATCGTATGAACTTGTTGAATGTGTTTCGCCACAGGAAGTGCTTGGAGCACTGGGGTATTGTTATGAAATCAGCAAGTTGAGTTGGAAAGGTCAGAGGGGAATCGACATGGCTGGAAACGATCGGCGAACAAGATTTTATGATTTGATCACCGAGGCCGCGACAGCTAATGGCTGGATTAATATCTGGTTGTTGAAGTTCCGCGACCGTACTATTGCATTCGAGTACGCATTCGAAAAAAACGGCCATGTGTTACCGGTTGCTGCGGATTATGATCCCGAATTCAAACAGTACTCACCCGGGACGGTGCTGCGTTCTCTGGTCCTGGAACGGTTGTGCAGCCGCAATATGACCACCTATGATTTTGGCGGCACAGTCTATGATTATAAGCTCTTCTGGACAAAACGTCTGCGTCCCCACTCGCAATTTTGGGTGTTTCACTCCGGCTTGAAGTCGAGACTATTCTATTTGATCAAGGCGAAACTCTTGCCGGCGCTGGAACGAAGGAAGAAACCGACTCCTGCAACCGAACAAATGGAAGCGAATGGCGAAGAATAAACCGGCATCATTTCTTTCGCAAGTTCTGATCTACGGTTCCGGATTGGTGCTCAACTACGGAATCGGCTTCATTCTGCTTCCGATCTACAGTCGTTTGATGCCGACCGACCAATACGGCACGCTGGAAATTCTCAACCGGACAATCGAGATAGTTTCGCTGCTGCTTCTGACGCAGTACGGTATTACCTATATTCGTTTTTATCGCGACAAGCCGGACCTGGAGTATCAACGGCGCGTGACATCGACGTCGATTTATGTAGTTTCGCTGATTGCGTTGTTGGTCGCGATTGTAATGGCCCTGCTGCGGGTACCGCTGTCGCAATTATTGTTTGAGACACCAGATTGTGGTCACTACATCGTGTTGGTGGCGATCCGCTATGTGCTGGACATGAGTTTCATCGTGCCTTTTCTGTACTACCAAGCGACGGAACAGCCGGCAAAATACATCGTGATCTCTTCTACGAGGTTCGCGACGACATTGATTCTCAATATTGTGCTCTTGACCCTGATGGATGACAAAGTGGCCGCGGTCTTGTGGGCGCAGATTCTGAGCGTGGCGGTATTCGCACTGACTGTCGGTGTTTGGGTATTCCTGAAGTCGGCACGGATTATTGACCGGGTGTTGGCCGGACAGATCCTCAAGTTCACCTGGTCGTTTTCATTTCTGGGTCTGTATGCGTTTATCATCTCATCCGGTGATCGTTTTGTGCTTAACGAGTATTGCGGTAAGTCGGCCGTTGGCGTGTATTCGGCTGGCTACCGGATCGCGCAGGTGTTGAGTGTCTTAATCTTCAGTCCGATTTTACGGGCCTGGAGTCCGCGCATGGTGGAACAGCTACGCAGCGAAGATGGTCCCCGGCAACTGGCGCGGTTGACGACCTATTCAATGTTGGCATATTGTGGCGCAGGATTAGCTCTGAGTATCTATGCACGTGAATTAGTGTCGATCTTTGTTGGGCCGTCCTATATTGCGTGCTATACGATCGTACCGATCATCGTACTAGCGTATCTTTTTCAAGGTTTCTCGAGTTTCGTCGACGGGGGAATATTTTACAGCAAGAAGACGCATCTCAAGATCTGGCATGGTGTGACGGCCGCAGTCTGCATCGGGTTGTACTTCCTGCTGATACCCAGGTACTGTGGAATGGGAGCGGCGTGGGCCGCGGTGGGAGCATATATAGTTCTGGCGGCAATCAACTGGTATATTGCGATTCGTGTCTATCCAATGAGATTTGAGTTTGGCAAGCTCAGCAAGATGTTAGTCTTCGGCGTGGCGCTCTATTTAGCCAATTATTTGCTCGAGCAGTATGAGGTGATCTATTTCGAGCAGTGGCGGGTGGCCGGTCGACTGGTCTATCCCTGGATGTATTTGGCAACGGTAGGCGTGCTGAAACTGCCGCTGCTGTTGATTTTTGTGGCTCTCGTGAACTGGACGGGCGTTTTAGAGCCTGAGGACAAAGGGCGATTGAAGGAGATCCTGGGCAGGCTGAAAGACAAGGTAACGCCGGGAAACCGGGTCAGCGTCGCGAATGATCCGAACCAGATTATCTAAGAGTTGATCGAAGCTGGACGAGGCAAGTCCCAGCACAGCAAGAAACTGCTTATCTGACGATTGTAGCCGAGCTCCAATTATCGCCACCGAATCCAAAATAATCATTGACTAAAAGGGCGAAAACTCTAAATTAAGGTTTACTAACCTAATTGAAAGAAGGCTATATGAAGGCAAATGCGGCAGCAGTGTTGCTGCTCGTCATGGCTGTTGCGTCCGCCGCCTTGGCGCAAAGCCACATTATAATCGGCTGGAATGACCTTGGGATGCATTGCAGCAATCAGGATTTCTCCAAAGTGGTAGTTCTACCGCCATTCAACAATGTTCGCGCTCAGGTAATTCAGGTCGGAGATTCAACTCATCTGCCAAGTATTGTGACAACGGGGTTTCATGTGACTTATGAGATTCCCGGAAACACGTACTCTGTCGGCAAGACAAACTTCTGGGATTGGGAAGATCAGATCTTTGGTGTGAACCTTGGGCCAGATACTGGTTTGACTGGAAATGGACTGTCCGGAAACATGTCGACCACGCAGAACTACTTCTTTGCCACCGGCATTCCCATCACGCCGTATACGGATGGAGATCTTGTCCATGAGGACCCATTTCAACTCGGTCTATTGAAGCTCTTTGATGGATCCAACCAGTTACTCGCGACGGCACCGCCAGTCGTGCCGGTATCAAATGAAATCAACTGCGTTAGTTCCGGCTGTCACAGCAGCGAACAGAATATTCTCGACGAGCACGAGCAAGAAGGCGGTTTTGACCCCACCAATACGCCAATTCTCTGCGCCAGTTGCCATGCCTCGAATGCATTAGGTACGACGGGGCAGCCTGGGCTGCCATCATTGTCAGAAGCCATTCATAAGGAACATGGCGGCAGAACGAACGACTGTTACAAGTGCCATCCCGGCCCAAACACTCAATGTCTTCGGGACATTATGAATACGCAACACGGAATGGTGTGCCAAGATTGTCACGGCACTGTGACAGAGGTAGGTGAGAGTATCAGCAACGGTCGCGAACCTTGGTTTGAAGAACCATCCTGTGGCGCAAGCGCCTGCCACGGATCAAATTATGCAGAGGAACCTGGAAAGCTGTTCCGCGAATCGCGCGGTCACGCTGGGTTGTTTTGCAGTGCTTGTCATGGGGAGCCTCACGCTATTGTAACCAGCCGTGTGGCACGCGACAATGTTCAGAATATTGCTCTGCAAGGATTTGCCGGTACCTTACGAAAGTGCGAGGTCTGCCATACTGTACCCCCCAGCGGTTCAGGGCCTCACGGTATAGGCGGCTCGAGTTGTATGTGTGGTGATGCCGACGGAAATGGAGCCTTCAATATCTCAGATGCCGTCAGGTTGATAAACTACATCTTTGCGTCGGGGTTGGCTCCAGACCCGCTCTGCGAGGGTGATGCTGACGGCAATGGGTCTATAAATATCTCCGATGCTGTGAAGCTGATTAATTTCATATTTGCTGGCGGCGAAGCACCACACTGCCCACTGAATTAACTGCCAGAGCAAAACCCGGGAGTCAGTGAGTGGCTCCCGGGTTTGCATTGAAGCGGCAAATCAAGATGATTTTGCTTTGCCGCCTCTGGCCAGCCAATCTGGTCCAGGTATGGATCTCCTCTCCTAATACTCTTACTATTTCCTCAGAGGCGCCCCGCAATTGAGCAACCACTGATTGCAGCTACAAGGGGCTTGTCCGCCAATGAAGATGTAATTCACCAAGTACACCGCGTCGGAAATGTTCACTAAGCAGTTGCAGTTGGCATCACCAGAACAAATCGCGTAGGGCTTCGGCGCCGGGCCGCCGGCGAAGATGTAATTAATCAAGTAGACAACGTCTGAGATATTGATGTTTCCGCTTGCATTGGCATCGCCGGACCTGCAGTCGCACGGCGCGGCGGGACAGATGATTATCGCATATTCGATGATTGTGATCAGCTGTCCGCCGGTATAGGGCTGCGATGGAATGTCGCCGTCATTCATCAGCTGGAAATTAAAAACGTCCGAGGGCGAAAGTGGATAGTCGCGCAATTGAGTCGGGAATGGCGAGGCGGCACAGAGCGCCGTGGCTATACCAAGGCTGTATTTATCGTGATCTATCGAGCCATGCGGACCGGAAATGAAGCTTGCATCATTGTGAACTCCTGATGGGTGAGCTGAACCTGCCGGCGGTTCACCCTCGTTGAGGTCGAGCCAGGGATCGGAAATGCAGATCGCTGTCTCGGTTGTACAGACGCCAGCTACGGTTACATAGTGACCGCCCACGCGATGGCATCCACCTGGATCTGCGGCGTTGACCTCCCAGAACCCAAGCAACAACATTACATCCTGACTGCGGAGAACTTCCTTTCGAATCGTGTCCATTGATGTCGCCTGGTCAAGAGGCAGTAGTCGGACAGAATACTTGCTGGACAGGCCGGCTTTGGCGATCCAGTTTCGTGCTCCGATCTCCAAATTGTGGACATTGGTTCCGGCACCCATCATGTTGGTTAAGCAGTAACCAGCGAGCGAGTCGACAAGCGGAATCACGTTGAGCGGATCGTGATCATCCCAAAGTGGCGGCATTGTAGCATAAGTGGTCACGAGCGGGTAATTGTCCGCAAGTGTTGGCGGCGGCACCGTACTGGTGTCGAACTTGGAGTCAAACCACCAAAGGCAGTTTGCCAACGCGACAGGACCACAGTGAGACCAGCGCCCAAGCGGGGCGATCGGCGTGGTCCAATTGACCTGCTTCTGATCAAAGTCGGGCAGGCCGACAGGTACATAATCGGGATACGGCGGTTTATAGTACTCACACACGTCCGTGCCACCAGTGATGACGAATGACAGGTCAAGCGACTGTTGGCCCAGACAGTGGTGCACGATAGTGCCGTTTTCAATCATGAAGTTGAAGCCTTGAACGTCGACGGATACCCACTCAGGACAGTAGTTTGCGGGAATGGGGCCATCCCACGCAAATTGTTGGCCCGGATTGACAGGGCCGGTATAGATGATGCTGCGGCCGATAAAGGCAGCTTCATCTTCACCCGGGAGGGGTGGCCGGCGGTCGCCGGGCGGATTTCCGGTCTGCGACCAGGCGTCAGTCGACCAATTGATTGCCACTGTAATCATTGAAGGCAGCGGTGGTACGACGGGATTCATGATGAAGTCAATATGGATGTGTTTGCTGGCACTGAGCCTTAGTGGCTCGTCATAGAACCAGATGTTCCACCAATTGCTGGGATAGAAATACCAACCTTGTCCGTAGGCGCCGGTCCCAGCACCGCCCATGAACATTCCGGCAGGATCCACTGAGATATTGAAGTTGTTGATTTGTGGACCGAGTGATGGCTCGTACAGTTCGACCCAATTCAGGCTGCCCCAGTTGGCCCACACCGCATCATCGTTCCAGTGATCCAAGGTTGACTTCCAGCCCCATTGAGTCACAGCGGGAGAAACCAGGATCGCGGAGACATTCAACCAATAGATCGTTCCGGCCTGTTGGTGGAACCATTGATCGCGGGGCAAGAAGACATTGTACTGGTAGTAATTGCCGTGGTCATTGTAAACCACCAGATCCGACTGCGGATCATACCAACCCTCCATAGCCGCAGGGTCGATTGGTACGGCGACAAAGCTGGTCGCTTGGTATTCCCACAACGTTGCCCCGGGCATGCTGTAGCCAGTCGGACTTTGCTCGGCAGGAATGTCAGAATGAATGCTAAGGACAAAGGCCTGGATTGGCGCTTCAATGCCATTTCTCCAGGAGCCCCAGAAGTGAATATCCTTGACCCACCCGGTTTCAGAACATTGCCAATCGTCGGCCAAAACCACAGGCTGAGTCGCGTTGACATCCCAACCCGATTCATCCGGCAACTGCGGAAAGTGCATTTTGTGACCATTGGTGATGTCCCAGTCGGCATAAGCGGAAAGAGGCAGCAACCAGAAGAACAGAAAGCAGTGCAGCCAGAAGCATTTGCGCATCAGAAACCTCCAGAGATAAACAGTGAGGGTCGGTCCGACATGTCAGAGGGACCAACAAGTGGCCACAGTCATCGGATCGACGAACAAGTGCAAGTTAGGCGGGGTGGCCCGCCGAAAGTGCGCGAAACACGGAGACAAGTTCAGCGAGATTGCGGCGATGAAAGGACTGATGCGTGGTCGAGAGTTTCCGGTTGATTGAACTGGCGACAATTACCAGTTTACAGTTTAAAGATACAGTGAGGCAATCGGTCTGTCAATAAAAATCCACATTGTTGTCCACAAAGACGGTGTTGCGATCCCAAGGTACGAACATCGATGCAATGACGAGCCGCTTTGGCGAACTCTGTGGGAGGCTGGTCAAATTGACAGTGGAGATTGAACGGCGTCCGGCTGGGCAGTCTATAGCTGCAGATCAGAGCTTCAGGTAACCTGGGGAATAAGGGTCAGAGAGCAGATGATGACGGGTGGAACCGGGAGTCAAACCTGACTCCCGGCATAAATCCGCCTTCGATTCGGTTATGGGCACGCTGCGCAGGGCTTCGGGCCTCCGGAGAAGATGAAGTTGACCAGGAACACGGCATCGGAGATGTTAACATTTCCGCTGCAGTTAGCATCACCTCTGGCGACCGGGGAAGGCGCAGCGCCACCGGCAAATATGTAGTTGATCAGGAATACGACGTCTGAGATAGAAACTGAGCCGCTGCTATTGGCATCTCCGCAAATATAGCAACCAGCAGGATCGCTGAGCGGAACTTCGCATTCATCCGGGAAACCATTGCCGTTGGCGTCGAGAGACGTGCCGAATTGAATGTCGAGTGCATCATCTATGCTGTTGGCATTGCAGTCGGGATAGCTGACGGGTTGAATCAGCACGGTGCCAAGCGGTTCTGTTGAACCGTCACCATCGACGTCTGCTTCGAGGAGAACAGACTCAAGGTCCAGCGGGCGATAGGCAGTAAGCACGGCGTCGCCGGAGACAACCGCCTCTGACCATGGGGGCAGCATTACAGACCCGACGATTGGGGACCCTGGCGGCAGTCCATTCAAGGCGAGGGCCGTCGGGTCGCTCGCTTCGCCGTTCCCTTCGGCACGGAGTGTGTAGTCAAAGGCCACCAGCGAATCGGTTTCGTTCTTCACTGTGAAACCAAATGCTCTCGCCTGTCCGGTGGCCAGCGTGGTCACATCGAACGGGTCATTGAGAGTGACACAGAGCCCGTTGCTGGCAACAAGCTTGGAACAGCAAGTGCTCATCGCCTTGGTTAAGGTATCTTGTACCGTTACACAGAAACAGGCTACGCTGCCGGGAACAAATCCAACCGGACGGCTGAGAGTTACCGGAATCTGCGTGCATTGGCCGGGGAGCAGCGTGATGACACCGTTGGTTGGACTGAAAGTTATCCCTGTTGCATTGAAGTTACAGCCGGAGCCGCTGGCGAGCGGGGCGAATGAATATTTTGCAATTGATGTATTCGGGGTTTGGTTACAAACCGTCAGGTTCATGGTGACGGTCGTCGCTGTGCGGCAAAGGACAACAGAGCTGGGAATTGCACAGGAGATTTTGCACTTGCCACGCGATCCAGCGGCATAGAGACGACTGATTTCGGTGGTCGACAGCCAGCGTCTCCAGATTTCGAGTTCATCCAGCAAACCCACAAAACGGCGCTCGGAGTAATTGCAGCTTCCTCCCGCTCCGTAACTGCTGCTGGTCGGCCCGTGCCCGATGTCGAGCACCGACCCCGGCGCCGCTGTGCTGTAGACTCGTCCAGGAATAGGGATGAATGAGCCGACGCTGTCGCCATTGTAATAGAATACACCAATCGGGGACCCGGTGCTGCGAGAAATGGTGACGGCAACATGTTGCCACGCGTTAAGGATGACCGGCGCTGTGACGGTTTCGAAAGTATCCGGATGATTGGGGAAGATGTTCATCGCGAGCCCAAGTCGAGCCTGAGTCATGGAGGAGCGTTTGAGGTAGAACATAATGCCATCATCGCCGGTATTGCCGGTCACCTGATGCCGGTTGTCGATAATCGGAATCGCGGCGCAAGGTTTGTATGGATAGTTCAGGCAATCAGATTCAAAGGATGAGGGCTTGATCCAGACGTCGATTGAGAAATCACCAGAATCTATTTGGGCGAACGGATCATCGAAGACACGCACGTACCGTGACGAATCAAGCGCGATTGCACCGCCGACGATACCGTCGGCATGAGCAAATTGACCGTCGTAGTGCCAGCCATCTCGAGTCTTGGCTGCGATGTCATTGGCAACGCCGGGAGTCGACTCATCAAACGGGTACCACGCGATCATGCCGGCGGCCGGTTTGACGCAACAGGTATCGGCGACACAGTTGGAATTTCCGAAGTTGACGTTGTTCTGAGTCGAGCCGGTATTCAAGGTAATGTTGTGCACATTTGGTGAAGGAAACGTCTGCACCCAATTGGGCTGCAGTTGTTCGGTAACGGTCCAGGTGCCACACGGGATATCATTGAAACAATAATTACCGAGTGAATCGGTGGTGGTCGAGGCATAGAGGGGGCCGTTCCAATAATAGAGTTGGATCGTCCAACCTGGCAGTGGCGGTTCACCACCATCTTGCGCACCGTTCTTGTTCAAGTCGTTGTATTTCGTGCCGCAAATGTTGCAGTTGATGCTGCAGACGGTCGTGGAACAGGACTGATTGGGATAGAAAGTACTTCCTCCCATCGACGTGCATTCAGCCTGCGAATTGGCTCCGACGCAGTTGAAGTCGATACAGCAGGCCCCGGTAGGCTGACAGAATTTAGCGATATAGCCGTCATCCAATCCCCCGCAAACCGGCTGATAGTATGCACCCATCAGGGGATTCATCAAGAAGAGATTCGCGGAATCTACCGATTCACCGGTTGCGAAGACGCAGCCACCGTTTCCGATGGACATGCTTGAGCCGAAGTCCGGATTACTGCTTCCCCAATATGTCGACCAGAGCATCGTTCCTGAATTGGAGAATTGCGCTATCAATGCATCTCGCGGTCCGCCCAGAGCGGTGCCTTGATAAAATGATCCGCCGGGATTGAAAACAGGCAGGTCGGTTGAGCCGGTCATGCCAGTGACATAGAGGCGTCCCTGTTGATCGAGACAGATTGATTTTCCGGGAGCACCCAAAAGAAAGTCGATGTCGCTTCCGCCGTAATACGTTGACCAAACAAGAGAATCAGCACTGTTGAACTTTGAGATCGCAATATCGAGCCCGCCGCCGCCAGCCGGCTGATAGTAAGTTGTGCCGCCTGGATTGAGGGTTGGGAAATTGGTCGATTCAGTATATCCGACGACGAAAGCATTCCCGCTGCCATCGATGACGACATCGTCGGCCCAGTCGGTGCTATCGCCGCCAACATAAGTGGCCCATGTCTGCACACCGCCAATGGTAAAGCGTGCAACAAAGCCATCCTGCGATCCGACCAGAGTACTGTCGATGTATTTGCCACCGCCGGGATAGAACCACGGAAGTGCGGCAGATTGCGTCATGCCCGTGATGTAGATCGAGTTGGCACTGACGGCAATTCCAAACGCTTCCTCATTGCCCGGTCCGCCATAGAAAGTCGACCATTGGAGTACACCGAGGGGGCTGAACTTGGCAATAAAGGCGTCCTCATAGGAAGCGATGGTACTCTGGAAATACGCGCCGCCGCCGGGATTTTGCACTGGGAGATCAGGCGACGCGGTGTAACCCGTCATGTAGACCGTACCGGTGGCATCAACGGTTATACTTGTCGCCCAATCGGCGAGGTTGCCACCGAAGTAGCTTGCCCATTGTCGGACTCCCAGTGAGTTGAACTTCATAATCGTAGCATCACTTTGCCCACCACCATAAGTCGGGTCATTAAAGGCGCCGGGAAGAAAGAACGTCGGCCAGTTGCTCGCAGTCGTGTGGCCGCAAACATAGAGATTCTGGAACTGGTCGATCGCAGCGTCGGCGTGCGACTCGTCACCAAGTCCGCCGTAGTAAGTTGCCCACAGGCGAACGCCGGTCTGAGTGAATTTCCAAATGAATCCATCGATCAGTACGCTGTCCGCAAGAAGACCTTGATAGAAAGAACCGCCGCCGGCGTTTTGGGTCGGCATATTCGTCGAATAGGTGTAACCGACTACGTAGACAAAGTTGTTCGCATTGTCGCAGACTATTGAACGTGGTCCGTCGAAATTCGAACCGCCGTAATATGTACTCCAGACAAGTGGCGGGTCAATGGTCAAGGGCAAATCGTGATCATACTCACCGATTTCAAATCTGACACTATTGCCTTCGACATTGAAGCGGCCCTCGATCGCATTCGATTTATCGCCCTGGTAGCTATACAAAGCGCCTTCCTGAAGATCTCCGAGGTCGGTGCGAATTCGCAGGCTGCGGCCATCATCGGAGACTTCTATTACATCAGCACCTTTATACTCCATGCGAATCTGCGACGGATCCGCGCCGGGTCGAACGACAAAATCGTGGTGCACCGGTTCGCCGGCGCGACTGAGCACGACCCAGTCGATGCCAGGATAGATGTCTGTAACTGTAATCTTGCCATAGGCTGCGACACCCACAACGCCATCAGGACAGTGATCGCGGTAATAGTTCGTGTAACCGAGATCAGTGAGTGGCTCGTCCAGCTTGATGCGATCAGGCAAAATCGATGCGCCAGTGAGATTAAGATCGATTCGCCGCCACTCGAATTCCTTTTCGCTTATTGCGGCGTTTTTGGGCCTCCATTTTTTTGCTGTGGCGTTGGTGCGCTTCAGGAAATAGTGCGACATTCCGGAAGTCGTAACATAAACTTGCGCACCCCGGACATTGGCGCTGAAAAGCACTTCAGATGCCGGTTTGCCCTCGGCGTCAGGAACTTGTCCATGGTTGGGTAGGAAGCCAAATGAGAGATTCTGCGCCCAGTCGTCAGCTCTTTGCTCGATCGTGGCATTGGTATTTTGCGAAAGCAAAGCGGACAGGCCGGTGATACCGGTGGCGATTTCAACTTTTGACAGGTGCTCGCGAGTGGGGTCTTGCGGGAAGACGGGCGAAACGGAGCCGAGGAAGCTCACGAACAGAAGCGAAAAAAGCGCAACGAGATTGCGATTGGGAGTGTTCACCAAACGCCATTTGAGAAAAGACATCATGCAGTTTCTCCTGCGGACTACAACTGACCGCGATAAGACGAGTAAGCGGTTGAACCCAGCGAATGGGAAGAATGTTTACCTGATCAGGAGACATTCTAAGGAATTGCATCAAAATCGTCAAGTCAATTCAAACGGAATTGGATAGGACGGTCACATTATCAGTAAGCGAACGACACGGCGTTCACCAGGAGAAACTCTGTTGGAAGGCGGCAGCGCGGCACTGGTCTAAGGACATGTTTAGGTTACATGGCAGAGACGACAGGCGACCTATAGTCAACAGACCTGCCATAGCGTAAATTCCTATTGACATCTTGACAAAAGTGGATAGTTTTATCTTGAATCCGCACATCCCCAAGTAGACATCGCCAACGCGGTAAGATCAGGCCACTTTATTAGGGAGGCACGCCATGAAAGTAGCTGCTATTTTCCTGGTCCTAATTCATTTCCTTTCTTTTTCAGGTTTCACTATCACAGGCAGTTCTCAGGCTGCATCGATGGAGACAGCTGACAACCCGGATGATGTGTATTGGGAAGGCTTTCCCACTCCATCGTTTCCAGACCGTGCAGGGGAAATCAATGCCCTGACTGTCTACAGTGAGAAGTTGGTTGCCGGAGGAAAGTTCGAGGCAATTGACGGGGTGGATGCCAGCTCAATCGCGGCATTTGACGGCACCGAGTGGGCAGCGCTTGGACAGGGTGTTCATGGCACCGTTCTGACGCTCGCTGTTTATGGCGACAAGCTGATTGCGGGAGGACTCTTCACTGTGGCAGGAGGCAACAGCGTCGGGAATATCGCTGCCTGGGACGGCTCTTCGTGGACGATGCTGGGAACGGGTATGGACAGCGCCGTTTCAATCTTGACTGTTTACAACGGCAAGCTGATCGCTGTAGGCGATTTTGCGACGGCCGGTGGTGTCGACGCCAACGGTATTGCAGCTTGGGATGGTTCGGTGTGGTCAACACTTGGGTCTGGATTGGATGGCGACGTATCTGCCCTCGTAGTCTATGACAATAAGCTGACTGCAGGCGGGAATTTTTCCACGGCTGGAGGCGTTTCGGCCCAAAACATAGCTACTTGGAACGGTACTTTGTGGTCGGCCTTTGGAGACGACACATTCGGAGCTCGTCCGGTTCTCGGAATGGCTGTCTACCAAAACAAGTTAATCGTGTCGTCGGGGAGAAGCGGAACGCACTATTGGGATGGATTATCTTGGAATTCTACATGTCCTGAACTGGTGCCTTGTGTAACGGAGGGATGCTACGTCGCCGGCGTGCTGACAGGCTGCGACTCTCTACTGGTTGTCACTCTGGCTTGTTGGGAGGATGTAATTGTCCCCCATTTCTGGAATGAAGTGGCGGTATGGAGTGACTCGTCCTGGTCCGCTTTGGGAATATCGAGCTTGCCTCGAGCTGTTACTTGCTTCAGTGACGAGTTGGTGACTACCGCAGGTTCCACTATCATTTCGTGGGATGGTGCCACAGAGTCGCTTCTGGCTTCGAGAGTCGTTGGAGCCGACTATGCGAGTATTGGCGCATTGACAGTCTATGATAACAAGCTGATTGCCGCTGGAGACTTCACTGATGCGATTAGTGACACCGTGCATAACCCTGCCGCGTGGGATGGTTCTTCCTGGTCGGCTCTGGGTCTGGGGATTCGCGGGTCAGTCGGGACTCTCACCGTTCATGACAACCTGCTGGTGGCAGGAGGACAATTCTCTTCGGCAGGCGGTGTTGCTGCAAACAACATTGCCTCATGGGGAGGCGCTTCCTGGTCGGCGTTGGGTTCAGGGAGCAAGTGTGTCACGACCTTAACCCCGCTTGATGAAAACCTCATGACGGGATCGGTCGGTTCTACATGCCCTTCGTCCTTGCATTGCACTGGCGTTGTGGGTGATGTTTGCGGATGGAATGGATCATCATGGTGGAGTCTTGGACTTCCCGAATGGGGGACAGCCGGCGGAGTCTATGCATCATGTACTTTTGGCAACAAGTTGTTCGTGCACTACAGGTACAACAGCTTTGACTGTACGATGCCCAGTAGCCTGTCTTGGACGACAGGCCTCACAGTTTGGGATAGATCGTCCTGGACGCCGGTAGTACGATATGCGGGAATCAATTCCGTCCAACCGAAATTCGATCTCGCTTCCCTTTTGGAGTACGACGGCAATTTAATCACAGCTGGAGAGTTTGATTCTGTTGGTGGAGTGATGACGAACAACATCGCCGCATGGGACGGGAATTCATGGTCGTCCCTGGGGGAGGGGATTCACGGATCCGTAACGACCCTCACCATCTACGGGAATGAATTAGTCGCAGGAGGGCGGTTCGATTCAGCCGGAAACGTTGCTGCCAACAACATTGCCGTCTGGAATGGCTCTGCCTGGTCAGCTTTAGGATCAGGTGTGAATGGTGGCGTCACATGCCTGACTGTTTTCGACGGCAAATTGGCTGTCGGGGGAATCTTCACACGAGCCGGCGGCAAAGAATCGAGATATCTGGCCGTTTGGACTAAGCCGAGTTTTGACTGCGGCGACGCCAATGGCAGCGGCACGGTCAACCTTGCAGACATTGTCTACATGGTGAACTGGATATTTGCCGGCGGGCCAGCGCCGTTCGATGCAGCCGCCGGGGACTACAACTGTGACGGCAGAACTAACATCGGGGATGCTGTGTACTTGGTCAATTACTTGTATGTTGGCGGTGCAGCGCCGTGTTCAGCGTGTCCGTGATGAATGCCGCTCGCACCAGAGCGCTCAGTCTGAAGAGCGCACTTGAGAGGCAGTGTCGTTGCACTACTAATCGTCTTTCCTAAAATGTGAGGTTGTATGAAGTATTACCATTCAAGCAGATTGCGTGCGCGCGCTTCGCTTGCAGGGTTACTGTGCAGCACCTTTGCAGTTAGTCTGGTCGTTAGCTTGTCAGCTGATATCGTGATGGCAGAGGAATCGCGGGGTCTTGACAACGATGCGATTGTAATTGGTCCGCAGGTTTCTGAATTTGCCAAGGCCTTGACAAAGCGACCCTCCATGGCAGCTCTCACATCGGGGCAACTTGATTCGGCGATCTATGCGCGAATGAACCAGTTTCATATTCGTGGCACGCAGGCGGTCATTTTGATAGGTGACAGCATCGTCTGGCGAGGCAATTATGGATATGCCAGCGTCGGAACAGAGGTGCCCGTGGCTGATACGACGGTTTTCACGTTGGCCTCGGTGTCGAAGACGGTTCTTTCAATCGCGATTATGCAACTTTGGGAAAAAGGCTTGATCGATCTTGACACGAGCGTCAGTACTTATCTTCCATTTGAGGTCGAGAACCCCTATTATCCTGATTCAGCGATAACGATTCGGACAATTCTGTCCCACGTATCCAGTATCAATCGTAATGATGCGACTTGGATCTCAGACATCTCCTATGGCAGTGATAGTCCATGGCTATTGCAGGAGTACCTGAACAATTATCTGGTCCCCGGCGGACCCACTTATTCGGTCACCAATTATCTTCCAGCTCCCCCTGGCAAATTCCAGCAGTACAGCAATTATGCCTTTTCGGTGCTGGCACTGGTGGTAGAGCATGTTACCGGAGACTCGCTGGAAAAGTATTGCCGTGACTCGATTTTCACTCCTCTCGGTATGAATGAGACATCTTGGTTTCTTGCCAATCTGCGTGAGAGTAACGTTGCCATGCCGACGTACTATGCAAGCGGCCAGTTCTGGGGATACGGGCACTTGGGACTGCCGATTTATCCTTGCGGGCAATTGAGGACCAGTTCTTCGCAATTGGCTCGTCACTTGAGGGCATTCATGAATTATGGCCAGGTAGGGAATGTGAGGATTCTCGACAGCGCAACCGTCGCTGAGATTCGTGAAATCCAATACCCCGGAGTCCCAGACTGGCTTGGCAACGAGCCTTTGGATTTTGGTCTGGGCTGGTTTCGTTTCGAGTCTGACAATCCCGGTGAGTGGATTTGGGGTCACGACGGTTCGCTGTATGGCACTCTCACGGGGATGTACTGCCTTCCTGAAGAGAATTTCGGCGTGATCATGCTGCAGAATAGCAGTGTTGGCGGCAACGGCATCTACTGGCTGATTTGGGATTTTGCCCGCGACTCGGATCACGACAGTGTAATTGCCGGAATGGACAACTGCCCGAGTATTGCCAATTCGGATCAATCGGACGTAGATGCCGACGGAATAGGCAACGCTTGCGACAACTGCATCAGCGCGCCCAACTCGAATCAGCAAGACACCGATTTAGACGGATATGGGGACGCGTGTGATCCCGACATTGATAATGACGGCGTGGCAAATGAGGTTGACAATTGCAGGTTCGTGATGAACGCCGGGCAGGAAGCCAGCGATACTGACACTCTTGGGGATGCGTGCGACAACTGTCTCTCAGTCAGCAATGATGACCAGACTGATGAAAACCACGATGCGACAGGTGACGCCTGTGACGGCTACGTTCATATCCACGCAGCAGATCTGCCTGACACAATTTATTCAAATCTGTATTTCAATTATTATTTTCGAGCTGTTGGTGGGGCTTCTCCCTATAACTGGAGCTTGCTCAGTGGAGACCCGCCGTTGGGATTGGTACTTGATGCAGGCACGAGCGGTCGGCTCCATGGCGTTCCGAGCTTCCCATACGAGTATCTGTTTTCGGTTCGTTCTTTGGATTCCAGTGATCCGGTCAAAGCGGATACAGTATCCCTGCGAATCGTAGTCGTAGAGTCCCAACACGGCTTCTGTGGCGACGCAAATAACTCGGGCATGATCAACATCTCCGACGTCGTCTATCTTATCAATTACATTTTCTCTGGTGGATCGGCTCCAGATCCCATTGAGTCTGGCGATGCAAATTGCAGCAGCCTGGTAAATATCTCTGATGCTGTTTACTTGATAAATTACATCTTTGCTGGCGGCGCAGCACCGTGCTCAGCATGTCCGTGAGGTTCAATCGGTTTTTTCAACGCGAGGAGACTGGGAGCCGGTTCTGGCTCCCAGTTCCCTTTAAGGGCAAAATGGTCATCGAGGAATCAGTGATCGTGGATGATTGTCGCAGCTTTCTCTCCTGCACTGAGACAGCGCAATTAGTCGCCAATTGAATAGAGTATTTCCGCCTTGCATGAGAGCAACTGAAAGCCTTCTTTCTGGCGAGCCAGCTGCATTTGTTCAAAGCAAATATTCAATCGCAATCCCGGCTTCTCGACACCGACAGAAAGTGTGCTGCGCGAGAGTCCGTTCATATCTTCGTTGTCACTTTCTGCCAGTATTTTATCCACTAACGCACGCAATGAAACCTGCACCGAGTCCGCAACCACTTCGCCATCAAGCACCAGAAATGTCAGTGTGTCGAGATTTGAATCAACACGGTAGGCGACTCCTGACTCTGGAAAAGCTCTCCTGCCTGAATTTGTCGAAATGAACTGTGCGCTTAACAAGTATTCATAACCGGAAACGCTCATGGCCTCCCGCGGGTCTGCGGCGAGCGTGAGGTGATCACCCATGGATGTCCGGGAGATCGGGTCATATACTATTCCCATCATTGGTGTGACGAGGACCGGATCGATGAAGCGAGACACCCCTCCCGAATCTTGAGTTAGGCTTTCTTTGAACCACGGTTGAATTCCGTCATAGCCATGCACCATGTGCAAGTAGCCGATGATAGCACTGATTTCTCTTCGGTCGTCTGCTGATACTGTGCCTGGCGCTTTCTGCACGGCGCCACTGACAAGAATCGAATTGCGTGCAAGCAAGTTCTCGAGCCTTCCGATTTGACTCTTCTCCGAAACACGAAATGCGCCCCAAGGGCCAAAGGCGATAACTAAGGCGATAACACACAGCGACCAAGGGATGATTTTGATGTTCTTGACTCGGCTGAAAACGAAATAGATCAATATGGCAACGAGCCAAACAGCATAAGCGAGGGCAATGTACCTTGGCTCCGTAATGCCGTACTCGGAAACCCTCCTCCAGACCGCCAAAGCCAGCACCACAGTAAGGGGAGCGAGAATCACGAAGAACCAGCGCCAGATTGTCTTGATCCAGGCATTCTCGAGGCGGTCACGGATCGGGTGAAGCAACACAAGCGAGACTAAGCCAGTAACGGAGAAACCAAGAATCAGTCCGCTGACCCATCCCTGTGGCCAACTCCAGGCAATAATGATTTTTCCAACATACGCATAGAGAATCACGAAGTAGACTAATACCACGGGGAAAAGGATGTATTGTGCAAAGACCTTGAGTATTTTCGGATAATCCGTCTCTCGGTCGAGGCTTTCAAAGTCCTCCGGAATGCCGGCGAGGAAAAACCAAACTGCGAATATGCCATTGACCAGAATCCAGAGCTGTAAATAGCGCCGCTCCGGAACATCAACTCCAAAGAGATTGTCAAGAGCAGCCAACGCCAGTGCTAAGCCAAGAAATAGGACGTGTGAAAAGATGGTCGTGGTCAGGAGCCGAAAGGCGAGCATCTTATTGAAGTACCAGAAGCCAGTTAACTTAAGCTTTCCAATATACGGCGATACGGTTAAGAGGAAGATGGCCGCGATCAAGATCATCTGAAACCGGAAAAGGTGCAGCAGCGGCGCTCCCTCCATCGTGGCAGGCAGGATAAAACCATAAGCAACCACGAGCACTACACCGATAAGCTGCATTCCCACGCCAAATACCTTGGCCCAGGTACGACTCTCGCTGATTAATGAGAAGGCGGTCAATAGCGGAATCCCGAGTACTGCGGGAATGATGATCCTGAATAGCGAGCTGTTGTCCGGCTCTGACTCAATGTTGGCAAGCGCAACAGCGGCTACAGTGCCGACTGCCGCGCAGACTAAGACGGCCGGAAAACGTGACAGCGTACGAACCGCGTCTCGCCAGACTTGCTCAATCGATGGTATTTTCATGACTTACTTCCGTGAGATTTGTGACTTCCAACCATGGTAAGAATAAACATTCATGTAACGAAAGGATAAACTGAGGCACTTATCTGCCTCATGTGTCATTGCCGGCCGATGAATGAACCGGGCAGAAGTTTGCAAACGCCGCCCTGTGGCTCGAATACTTTATACGTTTTCAATCCATTCCGGACTCAAAGTGTTGGGTACTAAGCCACGGTTTGAGCGACGATAATCAGTATTCGGAAGCGCTCCTTCAGCGTGACCAGAATAGGCTGAAAGGATACAATACGAATAATGTTGACAAAAATCTCCTCAATTATTAGTTTAAGCCAACATTCATAAGCAAACAATTCTGGGAGGCAGAATGACCGCTCTTACTCTACCGTGCGTGATCCGCGCTGAGCAGAGCCGTTACTCCTTGTACTTGCCTGTTTCACGTTATCAATGAACCAAAGCGAGATGCTTAACCAGATGCCCAGAATTCTGGTCGAGGCGTGGGGCTATCAATGGGTAACTGAGTGGAATTGATAGATGTTTCTTGGTGAAAGGATCCCAACATGCAGAGAAGAATAATGCTACTACTTGTCTCCATTTCGATCATGCTGTTGGCCGCAAATACTACTTCTTTCGCGGCAAGAGCAAGGGTGGCGTCGAGCATAGAAGGTGTCAACATTCGCGATCTGGTTGGCGATTCCCCAGCCACACCGCTCGCCGGTGCCGAGAACACAGACTACAATCCCTTGATCAACAAATCCCAGAGGATCATAACTAAGCAAGCGCTTGGATTCAGCCCGAAGGGCAGTATGACCGTTGGTTTCACCTACATGGATTACCAGCATAATGGTTCGATGGGGCGCCAGATTGTCGTCGGCGGAGGCTGGGTACATAACCTCTGGATGTTGTTACCCGACGCCTCCACGGCAAACCGCTCTGTGGAGTACTTTGCATATCCACTCTCCGGCAGTGGAGAGGTTTCAAATCCCAACGTCGAGGGCGCCACCGGCGGCGGGTATGTCAACATTGGCTACACTTCCATAGATAGCGTTCCGGTTGTGATCTTCCACAATACGTCCGGCATAGGCACAAAAGCAGGCCGCGACTCCGCGCTCGGCGATGGGTCATTTACGATGTTTGCTTTCCCGGCATCCAACTGCCAGAGTATTGTGAGCGGAATCGGTCCGGCGGAAGGTAAGTATGTCTGGCCGATTCTTGCTGTTGACAATGATGGTACCAATGCTATCGTTCATGCGGTTTCGAGCGAAAGCCCGCCTACGGCGAATGACGTCCAGTCACTTATCTATTATCGATCTAACAACGGCATCACTGCCAGTGGCCCGACCTGCGGATACTGGTTAGATTCGACCGACAACATCACGCCAGTGGTCGCTGCCGACCCAAACTCTGACAAAGTGGCAGTCGTGTACATCCGGCCGAAGGACTACGCATTTACAGCCGGTCTTCAGCAGAAAAATGGTGAAGTAGTCTACCGCGAATCAACCGACTTGGGCAACTCCTGGGGAGAATTGGTCAACGTGACAAAATACACTGGTGCCATCCACGAGCGTGCCTATACCGATTGCGACGCAATGTATACTGAGGATGGTTGTCTTCATATTGCCTGGAATACCCCGACGTTTGATTCGGTTGCCGGCACCGCCACAACACAGGCAGCCAAGCTTCGTCACTGGGACAACTGCAGCCAGTGCATTGCGCTTATTCTTGATGCCAGTCATTTTGATGGGGCGGCAACGAAGAATTGTGGAGTTTGGAACAATAACGTCTGCAAAATGAACCTGAGTGAATGCACCGTTGGCGCATCCAAACTGCTTTACGTGACCTACACCTATTTCAAGAGTGACCAGTCTGATTCCACGACCACAGACGTGTCGTTGGGAGGTTTGAAGAATGGTGATATCTGCGCTCAAGTGTCGAACACCAATGGGATAACATGGGGACCCAGGGTAAACCTCACAAATACTACAACTCCCAACTGTGGTGCGGGTTTTTGCAAGTCCGAACATTGGTCATCGTCAGCAATGTACGTGACGGATTCGCTTCGCATTCAGTACATTGAGGACCTCGATGCCGGTGGTATCGCTCAGACCGAAGGCGGCTGGACCAATAATCCGGTGAAGAACATCTCAGTGGGTTGTTTCTCTATGGACAGTATTGTCACACTGGTGGCAACCCCGGCAGAATTACGATACCCTTGTCACACTGTGCCAAATCAATTCCGGAACGAGACCATTACTCTCACCAACACAGGTAACGTCCCGGGCAATTGGTCTGTTGCCATCAATGGGTCTTTCTTGAGTCTTGAGGGATCTTCGACCGGAGTATGCAACGCTGGTTGTAACAACACAGCTAGTTTTGTGGTTAAGATCACAGGACCGCCAACGGAAGGGCTCTATCAAGGAACGATTGACGTAACTTACTCTTTGCCTGACAAAGCTCCCCAAGAATTCTTTGCGATTCCAGTCGATCTCTACAATTTCGTCAATTTCTATCTTCCTCAGAATGCCAGTATTCGTACTGCAACAAACCGGCTCTGTTTCAATCAGGCGTCCGAAAGCGCTGACTCGGTGGCGGGGCATCGCTTTTCATACTTTGCCGACACCAGCAACTATCTCTTCGACGGGTATTTGATCCTTGGCAACGACGCCCTCAATCTCAGCTATTCAGTTTACGACGGTCCATTTGAGGCAGTGCCATCTCCGAGCAATCCCTTCGGGTATACCTATGCGGCGACTCCAGAGATGGTCTGCGACTCAACCAGCTACACCTCATTCAGGAAAGCTACGGGTAGAGGAGTCAATCGGGATACCACTATTGGATTCACAGTTGATTGGTATGCACCCAAGCATGCTGATAGTTCAGATTTTTATGTGGGTCAGTTCAAGGTGTACAAAGGGAGCAAGAACCCGACAGGCTCCATCACTAATTTGAGCCTTGCTTACTATACTGATTGGGATGTGCCTTCGGACACCAATACAAAAAACACCGCCGGGTTCGATGCCACTCGTTCGTTTATCTGGACACGAGGATCGTGGTCGAGTGCTAACCTCAGCAGATATGCCGCCACCGCGGCCTATCGCAACGACGGCAACCCAGTGATTGGAGGGTGGTTGCTGGATCATCCCACCTACGTTTATCCGAACCTCGGATTTGAAAATGACTCACTTTGGTCTATCATGGAATCGCTTGTCCAGGGGACCTACCGCATTTACACGGGCGATCCGATAGACGTTGGTGGCGGCATGCTCATTTATCGCGATGCAACTATCAACGGAGCGGCTCACGACACACTTAGATTTGTGGTAGTTCTTGCCGCAACTCGCAACGGAGGTTACTCAGGCTTGGTTAGTGCCGTCGAGAAGGCGCAAGATTGGCTGTGTAACCATGACCTTGCAAGGGGCGCCGATATTTGTCCTGCAATCGTTTGCGGAGATGCGAATGGGAGCGGTAGTGTTGGTCTCGCTGACATTTCTTACCTGATCAGCTACATATTCATCGGTGGACCGGCGCCAGTCGAGCCCTCGTCTGGGGACGCGGACGGATCTGGATGCGTTGATATGTCAGATGCAATATTCTTGATTAACAACTTCTTCGGTGGAGGTCCCGCGCCGGGTACGTCCTGCAACGTTAACGGTTGCTCATACAGCACACCTGCAAACAACCAGGTGCGTCTCGCCTGCCCCGTTGTTGTCAGCTCGATAGCTCCAGGGGACTCTATCCCTCTCAATGTACACTTGACATCAAGTGTTAGCATTCAGGGATTTTCGTTGGGGTTTTCACATAATTCTCCTGATTTGGAGTTCAGTTCTGCCTCTCGTACCCCAATTTTGGAAGACTTTGGAAATTGGCACGTTTATAACCGTCCCATAAACAATCGAATTCTGACCGGGATAAGTGATTACTCTGGGGCGACATTAGCGCCACAGAATGATGCCCATGTGTTCACGCTTTACCTGAAGAACGTCACCGGCGCACAAACGCAGTGCATCAATATTGACTCCGCGTTTGTCGGGCCGGCGGGGAAGTTCATCTATTCGGTAACGAACGGTGGATCAATTGCTCCCGCGTACTCGGATTGCGGTTTGCAGGATGTCAACATTGGAGAAGCCTGCGAGGACTCCTTCCGAATAGCGCCAAAACCGTGGTCATTTGCCAATTCAGAAGGAAATATGTGGCCGCATTCCTGGTGGCAGCAATTCAACTACTGCACCGGCGTCAGCCCGTGCCAGCAATATTGCCTTCTTTGCGGTCCCTCCGACTTTCCTAATTGGGAGCTCTTTGTCTCGGCGATCGGTGAGCAGCAGGCTTACTTTGATCCGCCTCCCGGAAATGTCAGCTTCCGCCCTTCAGCGATTGCTCAATGGGAGGCGCTGCGCGGAGCCTGGACCGGGTCGTGTTTCGGGTTTGCCGCGGCAAGTTATCTCTTCTACGATAATTACCTTCAGGTAGGCACAGTTTTCCCCGGATACAACAATCTTACGTCTGTACCAATCAATGGGGATAGTCGCAAGCTGATCAATAAATATTACTTGTACCAGTTCGGTGTAGAGCAGCAGCAACTGATCAGCAATTCGCTGACTACCAAGACGCCGGCGCAAACGCTGACTGAGTGCAAAGCGATGTTCATTGAGATACCGCGCGATGATCGTGTGCTGATGATGTTTAATCAGACAGGTTCGGGCGGACATGCAGTGACCGCCTATCGCTGTCTTCAGGATGGGACTGATCCAAATCATTGGTATCTCTATATCTTTGACAGCAATTTCCCTGCAGATACCAGTAAGAGAATTGACATAGACCTTTCCGGCAACACCTGGAGCTATTCGGGTCAACCGGACTGGGGTGGTGGGCACGGCTTGTTCTTACTGGATCCTGTCAGCAGCTACAGTGCCCCACTGATCCTGGCCGACACGGCTGAAGCGACCGCCGGAATTCGTTTCTATTTTGGGGAGACAGATTCTGTGGAACTGGAATCGCCCGCTGGGACAGTCGGCTTTACTGAAAGCGGAGTTTACGGAAGCGTACCAGGAGCGTCACCGATCATTCCGGCTGACGGCGCTTCCACCAATCCGTACGGCTACGTACTCCCGACCGGTGAGTGGTATTGCCGTGCCAGTGGCGTGATTGATGGTGTCTTTACGATCGTTGACGGCGAGAAACGCATCTTCCGCAATGGCGGGGCAAAGTCCGGCATAATCAGCTGTTATTTCAAGGCGGATGCGACTGCACCCTCCCTGACAAGCTACGGCAGTTCGCCGGGCAAAGGAATTTACGACAGCAGTTTCATTGAGATCATCAGCATGGCGCCCGACTCGGAGGTTTCGGTGCAGATATCAGGTATGGAGCTGGCGGCAAGTGAATCGTTAACCGTGACACTGACGGCTGATGAGTCAATTCAGATAGACAATTTTGGCTCGGCAGTTAGCTATGACCTGCAGGTACAAATTGTATCACCAACCGCTGATACGGTATTCTATACTCCAGATGTACAGATCGATGGTTCGACTTCTCAGTTGATCACGCCCGATTGGCGTCCGACGGGGGACAGCATTGTGATAGCGGTGGATACCAGCATGAGCGGAGATTTTGACTCGACAGTCGTCGTGGTCAATCACAATCCACCCCAATTCGTCTGCGGCGATGCCAATGGAAGCGGAGCCATTAACATTTCGGATGCCGTTTTCCTGATCAACTACATTTTCTCTGGAGGCCAGGCACCTTCACCGGTGCTCAGGGGTGATGCCAACTGCAGTGGTGGCGTCAACATTTCGGATGCAGTGTACCTGATCAACTACATCTTCTCCGGAGGTGCAATGCCGTGCGCAGCGTGTCAGTAGGACTTGAACTGCGCTTAGATTGATACTGGACCGCGAGTCAGCGATGGCTCGCGGTTTTTGTTTGAGCCATAAACGGAATAGGTGGCGACAAGAGCATGATGGCTCGTGAGGCGGGATGTCTTGTCAGATTTGTGCTTTAGAAATACAGTGGGAATATATCGGAGAGGCAGGGATTCGAACCCTGGATACAGTATTACCCGTATAACGGTTTAGCAAACCGCCGCCTTCAGCCACTCGGCCACCTCTCCTAATGAGATACTGCGGCAGGGCGTTTCGCGAACCGGAAAACCGGCGAACAGAAACGTCCCTGTATTGAATGGGCAAGAAATGCAAATCTGTAGACTCTGTCAACCGGAAAGTGCTGCGACACACAGCGTATTGCAAAATGCGGCGAGCGCAATTGCTCGCCGCATTGAGTGTTGCCATTGACAGAATCGACCGGACTTTCGATCACCAGATCTTCACTTGCAACTCAGCAGGCCGCAGTCCCTTTGCATCGGGTTTGCAGCCGAAGGCCTTCGCAAACTCAGGTAGATTCGATACGGTTGCATTGACCCTAATGTTGTCGGGCGAATGCGGATCGGTTGCCAAGTACAATTTGGCTGCTTCGTCACGGATTTTGCTTCTCCAGATGTGAGCAAAATTAATGAAGAACCGCTGGTCTCCTGTAAAGCCGTCGATAATCGGCGGGCGCGGTTTGGCAGCGAGAGATTTTTGGTATGCATAATACGCGATTTTCAGACCACCCAAGTCGGCGATGTTTTCACCAGCCGTGAGCTTGCCGTTCACACGCAGGGTATCAAGCGCGATGTAGCCGTCAAATTGTTCCTCGATCAATCGGGCTCTCTTCTCGAAGCTGGCGACGTCCTCAGGGGTCCACCAGTCGGTAAGATTGCCGTTGGCGTCATACTTTCTGCCTTCGTCGTCGAAACCGTGAGTCAGTTCGTGGCCGATGACACTGCCGATGCCGCCGTAGTTGAGTGCCTCATCGGCGTTGGGATCGAAGAATGGCGGCTGCAGAATGCCAGCTGGAAAGACGATTTCGTTCATGCTTGAGGCGTAGTAGGCATTGACGGTCGCCGCAGTCATCCACCACTCGGTTCGGTCAACGGGCTTGCCGAGCTTCTCGAGGTTGCGCTCGAATTCAAACTGTGATGAACGAAGTACGTTCAGCACATAGGAATCAGTTTTGATTTCGAGTTTGGAGTAGTCCTTCCACTTGTCCGGATAGCCAATCTTGTACTTGACAGCAGCCAGTTTTTCGAAGGCACGTTGACGGGTAGTCTCCGATATCCAGTCGATTGCTGCAAGGCGATCACGCAGAGAGGCAATGAGATTGAGCACCATTTGTTCTGCCTTCTGCTTGGATTCGGGGCTGAAGAATTTTTCGACATAGAGCTTACCGAGCAACTCACCAAGGCAGTTGTCGGTCATGATCATCGCACGTTTCCAGCGTGGCCGAAGCTCTTTGCGACCACTGAGAACTCGTCCCTGGAAATTGAAGTCCTCGTTCACAAAGGCGGCGCCTAAGTACGGCGAAGTCTCCATGATCAGGTGCCAGCGGAGGTAAGCACGCCAATCGGCAAGCGACACCGAGTTGATCATCGCTGCGACTTCATATATGAACAGTGGTTGATTGAGATTGATGTCGCCGGGCTCTTTGACGTTCAGGAGATTCAGATAGTGATCCCAGTCGAAGCCACTTGCCGCCTTCTTGAGGCCGGCAAGGTTAGTGAGATTGTAGGTCGAATCTGGGTTCCGCAGCTGAACCTGGGTCATCGAGGCCCTGGCAAGCCGAGTCTCCAACGCCATTATGACATCCGCTTGCCTGACAGCTTCAGCATCTGCGTCGCCAAGCAACTTCAACGAGTTTACGACGTGCTGGATGTACTGCCTTCGAATTTCCTTGCTCTCATCATCGGCGTTCAGATAGTAATCACGATCGGGTAGTCCAAGTCCGGCCTGGGACAGCTGAATTATGTTGCGATTGCTGTTCTTGGCGTCTTGATAGACCTCAAACCAGAAAGGCACATTGATCATCTGCTGCTGCAATCGCACAAACTCGGCGACAAGACCATTAGCATACTTGATTGCGGCAATGCGGTCGAATTCAGCTTTGAGTGGTGCCAGGCCTTGCGCCTCGATAGCTGCGGAGTCCATGGCGGTCTTGAAGAAGTCGCCAACTTTTTGAGCCGGTGTTCCCGGAGCGGCAGCGGAGGCTGCGGCGGCATCCAGTACCGATTTCTGGTCGGCAAGATTCTTTTCGTAGAGTTCAGCCCAAGCTCCCCAGACTGAGCGATCAGCCGGAATTTCTGTCGCCTTGTACCACGTTCCGATTGAATACATGTAGAAGTCAGAGCAGGGATCGACAGACTTGTCGATATACCGGATGTCTACTCCGGTCTGCGCCGATGAGGAGCCGAAGGTCATAGGCATAATGCCAAGCATGACGATGGCAAGTTTCTTTAACGTCGGGATTTGGGCGATGATGTTTGTCATCCTGAATTCCTATTCTCAGATGAATTGTAACGAGCTGTGTCTATTGGAATTGTATACGACTGAGGCGACTATTTGGTCAAAGAAAATTGTCGGAAAAATAAGTCAGTTCAAGGTTCTGAAGGGGGTTCAGTGGGCGGATCTTGTGGCGACGCTGCAGGAAGGCGCCTCGCATCGCGAAGCGCCTTTCTGAGAATAAACTCAATTTGGCCGTTGAGGCTGCGCAATTCGTCATCAGCCCAGCGTTGAAGTTGAGTCATTGTCTCCGGTTCGATCCGAAGCAGGAATGGTTTGCGTTCAGCCACGACTAATGATACAGCGATCCGGTGTTGATGACTGGCTTGCTGGCGCTTTCACCACAGAGCACGACCAACAAGTTGGAGACCATGGCCGCTTTGCGTTCATTGTCTAGTTCGATGATCTTCTTGCGTGACAGATGCTCGAGTGCCATTTCGACCATACCGACTGCACCTTCGACAATCAGCGTGCGGGCGGCTATTACAGCGCCGGCTTGCTGACGACGCAGCATGGCCTCGGCAATTTCTGGAGCGTAAGCAAGGTGGCTGATGCGAGCTTCTTGTACCCTGACGCCGGCCTGATCCAAGCGTTCTTGTATCTCTTCACATAGCTGCTTGGATATAACCGCGGTGTGGCCACGGAGGGAGATGCTGGCTTCGTTGTGCGTGTCGTATGGATGTTGCGATGCCAGATTGCGAACCGCCGATTCGCTCTGAATCTTGACGAACTCTTCGTACTTGTCGACCTGGAAGCTAGCCTCGGCAGTGTCTACGACTTGCCAAACCACGATTGCACCGATTTCGATGGGGTTGCCGTCGATATCGTTGACCTTCATGCGACTGGTTTCGAAATTGCGCACACGCTGTGAAATCTTCTTCTTTGTGTAAAGTGGATTGGCCCAACGCAGTCCGGGAGTTTTCACGGTGCCGGCGTATTTGCCGAAAAGCTGGAGTACTCGGCCTTCATTGGGATTTACCATGAAGAGCCCGCCCAAGAAGAAGATGTCGAGCATCATTACCAACGCCGCAACGATTTTGACCGGCGGTGGCAGGAGAATTAGTCCCGCGACTGCCGCAAGCAAAATTGGGATGAGGAGAGCAAGTGTTCCCCACCCAGAGAGTGCTGGTTTTTCGAGTTCCTTTATTAAGCCTGATTGCTGTTTGATCACTTTTACCTCCTGTGATATCACTTTGATATTACGAAGATATCGGAAAATTGTTGCGAATTATCAAGCAGAAATTTGAAATGCTGATAACACATTGATTAACAACGTTTTACTGGAGTGAGAAAACGACTGTGGGATGGGAGACTTGCGAAGATGGGGTAGCCTGAATTCGAAATTCGATCGGCTACCCTAAGAGTTATTGGGATGATGATTTGATTACGTCTGGAAGAGGTATTGCAACTTCATGAAGAATTGGCGCGAAGTTAATCTCCATTTGGCCGGTTCGTCTTCGAAGTAATCTACATAGCTGTAGCTTGAGGTCGAACCCACATATAGTACGGAGAATGGACTGACCTTGTACGTAAACAGCGGGTCAACCTCCCAGTTTTGTCCGAAGTCATTGTACTGAATAACGAGACGCAGCGAAAACGCGCGCGTCGCCTGATAAAGTAAGCGCGTGCGCGTGATGTAACCATCGAAAAGTTCAACGCCGGTTTCTCTGTCATCAGCTCCGGAGTAGCTCAAGTCGGATTCGATGACGAGCCGGTCGATCGGCTTAAGGCTGACGTTTACGCTCAGCGAGGTTTCGTTTGTCTGGCTGAGCGCGAATCGAGCGATGCTGCGCGAACGCTGTGCAAAGAGCCCGAACCCGAACGCGTTGGTCGGACGCGAATTAAAATTGGTACTCACTTCCCATAGGTCGGCAAAGTGGATGCCGTGATAGTGTTCGGTGTTACGCGAATAGTTCACCGACAAGTATGACTGCGCCATGCTCAATTGAAAATCCGTGCCGACATTCACGGTCGATGATTTCGGGGTGCCGTTCCAGAACCAGCGCTTCAGGTTGTAGGAGCGGGGCGTGATACGTTGAACCAGTCCTGAATTCCTGTAGATGGTGTACTGTGTATAAAACGAGAAATTGCGGTAATCATTGAGCGGATCATAGCCGGTCTCGGTGCGATAATCGGGACTCACTTGGTTGTAATCGATCGTGAAATTCCAGTGGCGCGACTGCCGCCGCAGTTGAGTGATCATTCCGGTTCCGTAATAGGACTCTTCATCAAGTGCCGTTGTGTGTTTGCTTTCGAAGAACGTCTGGCCTTCAAGGAAGGCGTTTGCTGCGGGGTCATGGAGCTCGCGTGTGTGCGTTCCGATGTACTGTCCGATGATGTTAACCGACTTAGAAAGCCGAATATCGCCGTCCAGAGCCGCAACCGTTCCTGAACCACCGTCATTCCAGCGGCGATCAGTGAGAATCAGACCGAGTCGCGAATTGTTGCCAAGCTCGCGTGACAGGCGCACGATGTTTGCAGTGCTCTTGCCGGTATTGAAGAGCAAGCTTCGCTCAGCCAGAGGAATTATGTATGGGGTGTTCTCTTCATAAGCCGTCAGCACGCCAATCGTCGTCTTGCCGGTGCGGCCAGTGAGCTTAGCCGCGAGAATCGGATCATTGATAGTGCGCGTGTAGAACGAATTGAAGAGGGTACGGAAGATGTCGCTGCCTTCCTGAAAGAACGGACGACGCTCCGGATACATTAATGAGATTGTCGAGTTGACGTCGATCTGAGCGGCGTCGGATTCGATTTGGCTGAAATCGGGATTGACCGTAGCCTCGACTGTGATGTCGGACGTGAGGGCGTACTTGCCACCGAGGGACAATTCGCCCTTGGGATTGGCGTTATCGAAACGAGACGATGCCCCCTGCGACTGACTCAAGTTGCCCGATTGTGAAGCAACCAGTGATGGCAGGATCTCGATTCCCTTTCCCGGTTCGACATTGCGAATGCCGCTGACGGTTCCCCATTGGCACGGCCAACATTGTTCGTTTCGATCATTGGCTGTCCAGGAATACTGTTTGAAGGTCTCGCGCGGCCGATTGCGCCAGAAGTCCATTCGCCAGACCTGGTCAGGCTTGTCCGGGAATCGCAGGCTCGAGAAGGGGACGGCGATTTCGACTGTGTATCCTTCGGGATTAATTCGGGCCGATGACTCCCACAGCAAGTCGTAGCTGGCATCCTGCTCCCCTACTCTTGTCCAGAGCATGTCTTTTTGAATCCCGTAAGGATTGACAAACAGCTCATACGCTACTGATGCTGCGCCGTAGGTATCGATCAGAAGCACGACGGCATCATCACCCGAATATTGATCGCGTTGGCACATTGTGGCCCGAATCGTCGCCGGGTCATCGTGGCAGACGTAGGCAACGTAGAGCGCGTTCTCATCATAAGTGACGAGAACTTCGGTTGCGACGTCGGCTGGAAGGTTATCGCCTGGGTTGCGTTCAATGAAGCCACTGACGCGGCTGACATTTTGCCAGCCCTGATCGCCGAGGATGCCATCGATTTTGATTGAGCCTGAGGCTCTGCTGATATTGAGGTTTGGACGAAACTGCGGCTGGCGAGGAGTCTCGGCAATCAGCAGATTGGGCACCGCAAGAGAGATCAGCGAGAGGGTGGCGCAGAGAATTTTTCCGGCACGAGTACACATGTCCATGCTACACATCCTTAAGATTCTGGGTTATGAATCGCTGTTATCAGCGGTTCCCGTCAGCACCCCTGTCAGGTGTGTAGCCGCATTGGCTCCACTACGAGTGCGGGAATCGGACAAACTTCCCCTGCTCACCGCTTTAGATTACGGGAGTTTGGCCAAAGGGTTTCAATAAATATGAAAGAGCTTACTGAAAGGGAATCAGGGAGATCAAAATAAAAGACCGGCCGAGTCCCTAATAAACCCTGCCGGTCAACACTTACTGAAGAGGAATTGCGCCTATTTCGTCAGGAGCAGCTTCTCGTATTCGTCGACGAGTTCGGCGAAGGTTTTGATCGTATTGTCGAATGGCTCGGTCGTCGTCATATCGACGCCGGCCTTCTTGAGAATATTCACCGGATAGTCAGACGAGCCGGTTTTGATGAAGTCCATATAAGCAGAAACCGCTTGCTTGTCGCCGGCCAGGATCTTGCGCGACAACATTTGCGATGCTGCATAGCTCGTGGCATACTGGTAGACATAGTACTGGCGATAGAAGTGGCTGATGCGCATTCCTCCGAGATCGCGGTTTTCGGGGATGAAGATGTCGGGGCCGTAGTATTTCTGGTAGACCTCGCGATAGATCTTGCGCAAGCCGTCGGCGGACAGCGCACCGCCGTTTTCGACGGTTTCGTGAATTTTCAGTTCGAATTCAGAGAACCAGACCTGCGTGTAGAACGTGCCGATGATCTGGTCAATGTAATAGTTCAGCAGGAACAGCTTCTCATTTTTGTCTTTGGTTTGACTCAACATGTACTTGATCATGATGGCTTCATTACAGGTCGATGCAACCTCGGCAGTAAAGAGCGAGTGGCCGGCGTAGATAAACGGCTCGTGCTGGTACGAGTAATAGTTGTGCATCATGTGACCCATTTCATGGGCCAGCGTGAAGACGTCACCAAGTCTGCCGGCGAAATTCAGCAGCATCACCGGATGGACGGAATATGTTCCCCACGTGTAGGCGCCTGAGCCTTTGGCCTGGGTCTCGAAAACATCTATCCAGCGCGAGTCGAGCGCTTTTTGAACGTTGGCGAGGTATTCGGGCCCGAGCGGCTTCAGCCCTTTCATCATGTACTCGCGAGCCTGCTCATAAGTGAATTCCATCTTGGTATCGGGTGCGAGCGGAACGGAAAGGTCATAGCCGTACAGCGTGTCGACGCCGAGGACCTTCTTGCGAAGCGCCATATACTTGTGCAGCGGGGCAAGATTGTTCGATACCGCCTTCAGCAAACTATGGAAAACGTTGACGGGGATGCTGTCGCCATCGAGGCCGCGCTCAAGGCAGCTATTGTAGCCGCGAACCTTGGCGGCGAAGACATCGGCATTCACCGAGGAAGCCAGCGTCGCAGCAAGGGCGTTTTTGTACTTCAAGTAAGTTCCATTATAGGCGTCGCTGGCAGCACGGCGTGCCTCGCGATTGGTAGACTCCAAGATCTGGCTGTAGCGTCCGCGCGTGAGTTCGACCTCGTTGCCCTCGGCATCCTTGACGTTCGGGAATTTGACGTCGGCATCATCAATCATGGTGAAGATTCGGCTCGGTGCGCCCGTGACCGGAGAGGCCAGCGCGAGGACTTCTTCGACTTCCTGGGAACGAATGTGAGACTTGCGGCGAAGTATGTCACTGAGGTAGAACTTGTAGACGTTCAGGCCCTTGTCCTCGGCGAGGAACGTCTTGAGCTTGTCGTCGGGGATGGTCAAGATTTCCGGCTCGATGAAGGCTGTCGCCTGGCCGAGATCAGAGTACAACATGCGCGCGCGGTCGCCGAGTTCCTGGTACTTGGCAACACGATTGTCCTCGTCGAGGTTGAGCGAAGCGTAGACATACAAACGATGTGCGATCATGCCCAAAGTGTCATTGAGCATCAGGCACTGTGCCAGCTTGGCTGATGATTCGCCCAATTTGCCCTGAAATTGCGCCATCTCACCGATGCGGACTTTGAGTGCGGCAAATTCGGTTTCCCAGGCTTCATCAGAGGGATAGAAGTCGGAAAGGTTCCACTTGTATTTGTCCTCAATCTGGTCGCGGGTGGGGGCTTCCTTGGCCTGGCCATTGAGTCGAATGGGAAGCGACGCCACTATCAGTAGTGCGATCGCTGTCAGGGTGATGGTTTTGAATGTCTTCATGAGTGGGTACTCCTCTATTCTTGTGGACTATGTTCTCAATAATCAGAACATGATAGATAATAGAGGCTACGCAAAGATGCAAGCGGGAGTTTCGGGAGAGTGGGTGCCAGTTGATATTGGATTGACATTTCCTGTTCTTGCGGAATGCTTATTCATGCCAGTATATGACCGAAGACTTACTGGTCGGCTTTAGCGAATCGATCAATTGCATGTCGGAATGATGCGATAGGTCAGGGTGACCAGGCATTGAATCGACCTCCCCCCACCCCACTCCCAAATGGAGAGGGGAAACGGATTGACTCGTTGTGGTTTTGAGAGTAGTTATCCCTTCTCTTCCTCCTTAACCTGCCGGGCAAGTTCCATCAAATGATTGTCGGGAATCGCAGTCCAGGTTTCGACCTGGAAAGCGCCGGAGGCCGAACCAATCATCGCAATCTTGGCCGCCGTGTGCTCGTCCGGCGCGGTGTAGATGTCCATGAAATCATAACCGCCGAGAAGGGCGTAATGTGCGACGAAGTTGGCCTCCGGCACCAGTTCCTTGGCCTTGTCGACCCAGGCGCGGCCGATTTTTTCGCCGTCGCGCATGCGCGAGGCGACCTCGATGAGGCTTGGTCCCTGCAGACGCAGGCGGCTCATCAGTACGTAGGTTTTCATTTGGTTCTCCCGCGATGGAGTGTTGAGCTTTTCGTGTTCGCCAGCTATATCGAACAGCGGCACCTAGCCGCAGAATCGCCCGAGCAAGGGTCAAGAATCCCTGCCATTGTTCCCCCTTCAGTGAATTCGACTTTGAAAGTCGCTCCTTAAGTCCATCTACAATATAAGCACAAATCGGAGATTTGTTACGCTTTTTTTGAGGAATTGAGTGAAATAGTCGATTACGGGGTCCGTTTTACGCGAATGCGGCGGGACACAGTTTTGCCATCGGCCGTGATCTTGATGTAATAGACGCCATCACGCGCGAAACGGATGTCGACCGGCAGCATGGTGGTCTTGATATTGGTGTAGATATTGTCGAGGATTGTCTCAACGCCGCTCTCATCCACTATCCTGACTCGCAGGTCTGCGCGCTTGTCGAGGAAGATATCGATGGTGAACTCGCCCTGATTCCGGACCGGAAATGGGTTGACAATTGGAAGGTCCTGGGATGCTATCGGCGGTTTGGCACCCTCGGCGACACGAAAAGAATGCCTGATCTCACTGCCAAAATCAGAGGAAAACGACTTGAGCAGACGGCCGCCAACGTCAAGAAGGCGGGCATAGCCATAGCCACCTTCAGGATTGAACCAAAAATCGAGCCCATCACCTGCCGAATCTGAGACGACCAGTTCGTAGCAACCTGGTAACAGGCGGAGTGTGTCAAGATAGGTGGTGTTGACAGTCATTGTGCCGGCCGGTCTTTCGAAAACAGTATTACCATCGGCATCGGTAAGGCGGTAGCTTGTTTGGGCGGTATCAGCATTTGTGCGCAGGGCCAGGAGCAACGTGGTGCCATATGTGGGCGACGCGAGCACTGCGGAGGTCAGCGTGTTGTCGGCCGGAAATTCATCCACTACGCCATTGGGTGATTCGACTCTGGCGACAAAAGTACTTTCGTTTCGAAGTGCAATTGGTCCCGGCAATTCAACTGTATCGAGTTGCTGCGATAGCAGGTTCCCTGTCCATTGAAAGGTCTGTTGCGGGGGAAGGCCGTGACCGAAACCGATGTTCAGCGTGCGGAGTACTTCCCTGCCGTTGTTCTTGATGACTATTACGGGATTTGCGCAAGCCGGATTGAGCCGGGCATATTCGTCATACGCACTGGGAGTGATAATCTCTTCAATAGAGGCATCATTCTTGGCCGCCGGTTCGGCGTAGTAGATCAGATGCGATTGGATGAAGTAGTTCGCGCTCGGCTTGCTGCCATTAATGTAGGGCTCCATTGCGATATCAATCTTGTGAGCTGAATCGGGCGCGATGGGGAAATCGTAAATGTCGGGATACACAAGCGAGCCGGGGCACCAATTTGCACGATCAAAGATCCAAGTGCCTGCCTGAGGATAGAGTGGATTATCTCCGCACTCGCGCCAAAGTTGTCGCTGGTTGACCAGCGAATCATCAAGGAAGATTTGCCGGTACTTGTTGCAGAACTCAGCGCAGTTTTCGAGATCATCCATGCCGTGGCCGGTCTGGGTGATTCGCAAGCGTGCCATGGCAGCGCGTTTCGGAGCAGTGAAGGATCGAGGCCCCAAGAATTCCTCGATTGGCTTCGCACTGTCGCCGAATGGAATTGAGCCGCACCAAAGGCTGTCGATGCCAAGGGGCTTCATGGCGGGGTTGCCTTCGGTTATGGCAAAGTCGATAGTCACAATCCAGCCACGATCAGTGTTACTTTCATATCCGCCATGTAGGAATTCGACTTCAACCGAGTCGTGAAGCAGAAGCGAGTAGTCTGTAATGTCAGCATGCCAGGTGAAAGTCCAAGTGGAATCAAACCGCGATCCATAGGGAGAGATCAGGCGTCCGATTTCGATTTCATGTGTCGGGGCGGCCATACCGCCGAGGCGACGAAGAAAGATGCCATCAAGGTAGTCCCATTCGCCGCAATGCTGGCCATCGGGACACTGGTAAGTGACGTAGAGGGTCACTTTGCGATATTCAATCTCGTGGGACGGAAACTCCGTCCACCTCGGATACGAGCTACTCCCCTTGGCCGGGTCGGTGACGACCTTTGTCCTGTTGTGCGACGTGACATGTATCACGTCACCAGTCGAAGCCTGGATTGCTGAAGTAACGACCAGAATCAGAATCGATATCAGCCCTGCAAAGCAAGTTGTGCGCATGCGTAGAAAATAGGCTCTGCATTCAGACGGGCAAGAGATTCTTCAAGTCAATCTGAATTCGAATGCGTCAGTTTCTATCTGCGACCGGTGCGGCGTGGCGTCTTGCGGCCGTAAGTTCTTTCGCGCTCCGGCTGTTGCGGTGTCTGTCGTTGCGGACGCGCGGGTGGTTCGGTAGTGCGCTGCGGTTCAGGACGACGAGGGCGCTGGTATCGCGGCTGTTCGGATGTTCTTGAGGAATCATGACGCCGTGGTCGAGGATAGGCTGGGCGATCACTTTCGCGCGGCGCATATTCAGGCTTGAGGCGCGGGCGCTCGGGCGGCAACTGCGGAAGTTGCATGACAGGCAGAGCTGTGCGGATCAGCTGCTCGATTCTTCTGACTTCACCGCGTTGATCGAAGGTTGCAAAGGAGATGGCCCGACCGGCCAAACCGGCGCGACCCGTTCGGCCGATGCGATGAACATAGTCTTCCGAATTCGAGGGAAGGTCGTAGTTGATGACTAACTCGATTCCGGAGACGTCGATGCCGCGGGCGGCGATGTCAGTAGCGATCAATATCCTGTACTTGCCCGATTTGAATCCTTCAAGCGCGTCGCGACGCTGGCCAAGACTACGGTTGGAGTGAATTTCCGCTGCGCTGTGACCCATCATCTTGACCTGACGGGTAAGATTTTTGGCAGCGTGCTTGGTCCGGGTAAAGGTCAGCACCGGCCCGGGATACTGGTGGAGAAGGACCTCGAGGAGCCGGCTCTTGGCGCTGCGCTCGACGAAGAAGACCTCTTGTGTGACTTTCTCGGCGGCGGTGCCGGAGCGGGCGATTTCCACATGGATTGGAGTCTCCATATGCCGCTGAGCGATCACAACGATTTCTTTAGGCATCGTGGCTGAGAATAGCAGAGTCTGCCGCTGCCTTGGCACCAAGGCCAAGATCTTGTTAATTTGCGGCGCAAAGCCCATGTCGAGCATGCGGTCGGCCTCGTCGAGAACGAGGATTTCGATATCGGAGAGGTTAATGATTCGCTGTTCGATGAAATCTATCAGGCGTCCCGGGGTGGCGATGATGACGCGGGGCTTCTTTTCGAGAGCATAGCGCTGCGGACCGAGCGGCGTCCCGCCAATCAAGACGGCAGTGCGCAAACCCAGATGCCGACCAACGGAAAGGAGCGATTCATCAACCTGAATTGCAAGTTCACGCGTTGGGAGAAGAATCAGCCCTCGGCCCTTAATCTGTGCCAGCCGCTGGATCATGGGAATTCCGAATGCCAGTGTCTTGCCGGTGCCCGTCTGGGCGATAGCGATGACATCTTTGCCTTCAATGCCAATTGGGATTGAACGCTTCTGTATTGGTGTGGGCTCTTTGAATCTGAGTCGCTCAATGGCATCCAAGAGGCTGGGAGCGATTCCCAATCCTGCGAATCCGGCTGCTGGAGATTTGATTGGAGCTTCAGTGTGCTTGTCGTTATTACGTGGAATTATCCGGGATGGTCTTTGGGGCACTTATGCGAATTCCTCTCTGGGTAAATTGCTGAAGAGCGTTACAGAATTGATTTCGAGCACAATAGACCGCAAATCTCGAAGTAAGTCAAGAGAAATGAAACCCGATCGGGCGGCGGGATTTGGTGAACCGTATTATTTTCGTTTATTCCGGCCAAGCGGGTTGTAGATTGTGTCCCGAATGCAGCGCATCCATGCAACTCAACCGATCAGAGTGGTAGTCACATACACGGTCACTTGGACATCATGACGAATTCGCTTTTTCAATCACTGAGGCGGTTACGGCATACCATGATCCCGCTTCCTTACAAGTATGGCACTCGGTTCAGAGAAGTATTTCGATTTCTGCAGAGACACCAGAACGCAAGCAGGGATGAGCTTGAGACTTATCAGTGGATGCGGATCGAGGCCTTGTTAAGTTACGCTTACAATCACGTACCGTTCTACCGCCGACGCTTTGACGCGATCGGTTTGCTCCCCGGGGACATCAAAACACGGAAAGACTTTCGACAAATCCCCTACTTAACGCGCGACGATGTAAACAATCATCTTGACGAACTGCGTTCGGATGAGTTCGAACAGCTCAGGCCGGTTCAAACCGTCACGAGCGGGACGAGTCGAGATCGGCTCAAGATTTTTCGCTCCGCCGAGGCGGAAATCTGGCGCAAGGCAATCATGTGGCGGCACTATTTCAATATTGGCTATCGTTTCCGGGAGCCGCGCGCGCAGTTTACAGGCTGGCTGAGATTCTTGAAGGCCGGCGAATTTATGCATGTTGATCTCAATGAAAATATCCTGATGATCGAGCAGTTCAGCATCACGGCCGCGCGTGCGCCTGTGATCTACAGACGGCTGAGAGAATTTGCCCCGAAAATGATTTACTGCCAACCCGCTAATATTACGACACTGATTCTACATTTTCAAGATCATGGGCTTGCGCCGTTTCGGGTGCCAATCGTGTACACGACGGGGGAAATAATCTATCCTCAGTATCGAAAGGCGATCGAGTCATTCTTCGGAAGTCAGATCATCGACTACTATGGTAATCGCGAAAATACGGTTGCGGCTGTGCAACTTTCCGACGGGCGCAAGTACGTTCAGACAGAGTACTGCAATTTGGAGTTCGTTGACGATAGCGGAAACGAAATTGTCGGAACGCAAGCACACATCGTGGCAACCTCACTGGTGAATTATGCTGTGCCGCTGATTCGTTACCATACAGACGATGTCGGTATCTGCCATGGGTATCCGGCGAATGCTGTGACTAACTATCCAGTGATGGAGATTGTTGGCGGACGCGGCAAGGATTTGATTTTGACACGGAGAGGTTTGATTTATCCGCAGATTGAAGTGAGCGCCGGTTCGGAGAAATTCGAACGGGTACGGGTAGAACAACTGTCGCTTGACCACTTGCACATCACCTATGTGCCGACAAAAGAGTTTCGCGCCGCCGACGATGAAGCATTCTTGAAGAAAGTTTATAGTGATTACTTCCGAAGTGAATTTCAAATCACGATCGAACGCGTTGCAGACATTCCATTCGCCGAATCAGGCAAGAACAAGCTCTATGTTTCCAAGTTAGCGATGGACTATCTTCGTGACAGGCAATCGGAATCATAGGACATTCGGCCCAGGATCTCAGGCCGTGAGAATCCTGAAACTTTCATCTACGACAGTCAGTCGAATAATAGATCAGGAAGGAGATGACAATGAAATGTATTCGATCAATAGGAATCTTGTCGACCGTCCTCGCTGCAATTCTGTCGGGGGGACTACTTGCGCAAAGTCAGTTTTCAGACCCCTATGAAGTACTCAATCGGCACATCGCTGCGAGCGGTGGGCTTGATCGACTCAAATCGGAACACTCGCAGTACATAGAGGGAGTACTTTCTGTCGCAGGATTGACCGGTCCGATAAGGATCTGGACACAGAAACCCAGCCTTACCCGCACTGAAGTCGACCTCAATGTGATCAAGGTGACGCAGGGCGAAAATGCCGACGGTCAATGGATTCTGGACTCCAACGGCAAACTGCAGTTGATCACCAAGCAAGACGAGGCTTCGCTCAAACGCAAGGATGTGAAGCGCCGGATCGCCGAGTTTGAATATCTTGATCCGAAATCGAGAGTCTTCCAGGTGACGTTGCTGGCCGCTGACACGGCGAACGGCAAAGGCTGTTACGTCGTGAGAGTGACGAACAATATCAATGACGATGCGCAGACGTTCTACATCAACACCAAGACATACTTGCTCGAGCGGCAGATTTCCGGCGAAGGTGAGGAGAGTAGTGACTCCTATTTCTCAGATTACCGCGATGTCGGTGGCATCAAGGTCGCTCACTTCAGCAGACAGACAGCACTGCGAACGGGGCAGATTCAAGAGGTGACGATCAACAAATATGAATCGAATCCGACGATCGATCCGACGGTTTTTGATCCGCCTAAGGAACAGGCGGCAGATTTTCGCTTCAGCAATGCGAAAAGTTCGGAGAACATCGCTTTTCAATTCAAGGGGAACCACATCTACATCCCTGTGATCGTGAACTGCAAAGAACGTTTCTGGATACTTGACACGGGTGCAGGAATGAGCTGTATCAGTAAGGCATTTGCCAACGAATTGGGATTGAAGCTGGAAGGCAACATGAAGGGAGGAGCTTCCAACAGCACGGTTGATATTCAATTCACGACTCTTCCGCCTTACAGCTTGCAGGGCGTCGAATTTAACGAGCAACAAGTAGGTGTCTTTGACATGACCCCACTAAACAAGTTGTTGGATGTTGAAGCCGACGGTATTCTCGGGTTTGATTTTCTTTCGCGCTTTGTGACAAAGGTCGATTTCGCGCACGAGTTGCTGTCGCTCTACGATCCGAAATCGTTCAAGTACTTTGGCGACGGAACCAAGGTCGATGTACACATCAAGGAAGGCATCTTCATGGCTAAGGCAGTTCTTGACGGCTCTCACTCCGGCACTTGGCTGTGCGATCTGGGAGCTTCATCAACGTCACTGGAGGGGGCATATGCACTGAGCAGCGGATTCATGAAGCGCAAGGGTGTGGAATCGATGGGTCGGGGGGCAGGAGCGTCGTACTTGAGTCGGCGCGTGAAATGTGACAGTATCTCCTTTGCGGGATTCACTCTGAAGAGTCCCCGCGTCCACTTCCCGATTGAGAATATCGACACAGTTTCCGCTTCAGACGAAATCGGCAATCTCGGGAATACCTTGTTTCGGAATTTCATCTTATACGTCGACTATGCGAATGAGCAGATGATTGTCGAACAGGGCGATCAATTTGGGATGGACTTTCCGGAAGATCATTCCGGACTTCAACTCATGAGAAGTGATGGTGGCGGTTACGAAGTTTGGTACGTGTCGAAGGGAACCGCTGCCGCCAAGGCCGGGGTTACCTCAGGAGACCACCTGCTGGCGATCAACAACATCGGTGTCGACAGCTTTGACGGCCTGACCGCAATCAGGACGTTGATGTCGGGCAAGGCAGGTACCAAGTACAATCTAACCGTTAAGCGAGGCGACAAGAAGCTTGATCTGAGCTTGACGCTCGAAGAATTGTATTAGTGAAACAGAAGAGGGCTCCGCTATTACGGAGTTCTCGCTTCGGCTCAGCACCGTCAGGTAAGAGATGCGTACAATTAGATGATGATATCACGAGCGCTGCTGATTGACCTGCGAAAAATTAGCTTGACGCGGGGGGAATTATTGGTAATTTGGGATTCTCTGTGGAGGCGTATTGGCGCAATTGAAGAAAATCAAGGCCGTTCAGCAAGGTAGTGAACTGCCGTTTGGAAGAAAGAACTGGATTGTCCTCGGCTCGGCGCTCGCGTCGATCATTCTGGGATTTATTGCTCTCGCATCGGGTTCGATTACGCTCGCGCCGATACTGCTGGTGCTCGGATACTGTGTCTTGATTCCGGTTGGGATCATGATAAAGGATAAACCGGGCGACGGAGAAAGTAATTAGTCGGGGTTGTAGTTCAGTTGGTTAGAATGCCTGCCTGTCACGCAGGAGGTCGCGAGTTCGAGTCTCGTCAACCCCGCCATAGACTTCAAAAGCCCCGGTTTTGGCCGGGGTTTTTTGTTTGGCATTAGATTGATATGTTTCGAAGTCAAAAATGACTGTAGTGATTATATTGGAGCCGTGAGAAGGAGCCCGTCTATGCTGAGCCTGATCGGGCCACCCGGACATTTATCACAACCTCTTCGAAGAGACAGACAGATGAAACAGATCAATCAGACTCCGTCTGCCGAGGTCGCGACTCTTGGAGATGATGAATTGGCGGGAAACCCACAGGGCCCGCAACCGCACTCAGAACGGGGATAGCGCTTTAGGTGAGATGCTTTTCCACGTGATTGATCTAGGTAATCGGCGAACCAGCCAGTGCAGGAAACGGCAAGGGCGTTAAGAGGTCGTTCCAATGGATCTGCAAGTCAGCGATGTGTGTCTCACCCTTACACTCTGCACCGTCAGATTGTGTTAGGCTGTACAAATGAGCCGATCTCTTTTCAATCGCAAAGTTGTCGTCGTGTCCATCGCCGTATTCGTTGGATTACTTCACTTCATTACAGGTCCAAGTTATCATGGGCCTTTTCGGGCTTTCGTCAACGGCTATATGATCGATATCCTCCTACCATTTGCCATGTACTTGATTCTGGGTGTCAGCGGGCAACCAATCGCGCGTAGTGGTATTGCCAGAGGTGCTCTTTTATTCGCGATTGGTGCCATTACGGAGTCGATGCAGTACTTCGGCGTTCCGATCTTTGGTCGGACATTTGATCCGCTGGACTACTTCATGTTTGGAATAGGAATTGGGCTTGCAGCACTCTTTGAGAGGGTTGTGTTTCACAGCAATCCGGTTGAGAGTCGCTCTCAGTAGAGGAGGGGCGTCGTGGTCTGCCTTCCTGTTAGGTCACTTCTGTCGTCTGCAACGAGTTGGATCGACCACTCTTTCACAAACTTAACAGATTATCTTTCGGTGCGTTCCGCTTGCTGTCGAATTGCTGGATTCCACCCGAAGACCGAATTCCACAAGTGTTTTGGGAGAGTGAGGTCGGGGCCGCCATCAGACAATCTCAAAGACCAGCTTGAAAGTTTTGGGTATTGACAAGACAACCCCGCCATAGATGTGATTGACCCCGCCAGTTGGCGGGGTTTTTTGTTGTGGGAGTAAATGTCCCGTTATTTCGTACAATAGTAGATCAATTGATGCAAGAAACCTATCCGCCCTGACCATAGACACAGGAGGAATCACAATGAATAACCTTCAAGTTTTCGCGATGACATTTGCAAAGGTTTATCCGTTATATGTGCAAAAAGCGGAGCGCAAGAACCGAACGAAAGAAGAAGTTGACCAGATCATCTGCTGGCTAACGGGCTATGACCAAGCAGGACTACGGCAGCAAATCAAGCAGGAGAGCGATTTCACAACCTTCTTCGCTCAGGCCCCAGCCATTCATCCGAATAGTTCCCTTATCAAAGGTGTAGTGTGCGGTGTTCGAGTAGAAGAAGTCGAAGATCCGTTGATGCGGAAAATACGCTATTTGGATAAGCTGATTGATGAACTCGCAAAAGGAAAGACGATGGAGAAGATTCTGCGGCGGTAACTCGTTTCGCTTTTAGGAACCGCGCAAGTAGCGAGGTAATTGCGATCTTTCTGATCGTCGTTTCGTTGCAAACCGGAGGCAGATTTCGTATTATTGCAGGTATCAAGTATGTGTGGACGGTTTACATTAGCGCTTGAGCACGAGCGCCTGCTTTTGCAGTACGGTTTTCTTGAGGTCGATTTCACTTTTCGGCCCCGATACAATATTGCACCGACACAGGAGAGCCCGGTTGTCGCAATCGATGAAGGAGCGCGTGTCATGCGCTTAATGCGCTGGGGGTTGGTGCCGTCTTGGTCAAAAGACGAGACGATCGGGAGCAAGTTGATCAATGCCCGTGGTGAGACGGTCAGGGAAAAGCCCAGTTTTCGGACTTCATTTAGAAAGCGTCGCTGCCTCGTTCCAGCTACCGGGTACTATGAGTGGAAAGAACTGCCAGGTTCGCTTCCCACGAGGAAACTCAAGTCCCCGATGTACTTTTCGATCAGAGGCGGTGAGCCGTTTGCATTTGCGGGATTGTGGGATGCGTGGGAACGTTTCGATGGAAAGCGATTAGTTACCTTCACCATAATCACGACGGAGCCTAATGCCTTTGCGGCGGAAGTGCACAACCGCATGCCCGTGATTCTGCGCAAGCAGGATGAAGAGTTGTGGCTTGCCGGTGACGATGAACAGGCGGCCGGTCTCTTGCGGCCATATCCAGACAATGACTTGTCCGTTTACGAGGTTGCGAAGGTTGTCAATTCGCCGGGTAACGACACGCCGGAGTGTATCGTTCGCGTCGCCTGATCTAATGAAAATCGCGTGACTTCAGCTTCAAATTCTCGCAATCAATACCCACAGACTGGAAACGCTCACCCACTACATTGACGACACCATCTTTGCGTTCGATTCTCCCCCATACATAGAGCACATGAGAAAAGAGGACTGCCGGCCGGAATCGCTTGGCGAGATTAGGTTTGATCACGATATTTGCAAATCCGGTTTCATCCTCCAAGGTGATGAACACAAATCCTTTCGCAGTTAGCGGTCGTTGCCGGATGACGACCATGCCGCATACGCACACCGACCGCCGATCCGGTGCGTCGTGGAGTTCCTGACTCGACAGTACGCTTTCCTTTTGAAGCGACGCGCGCAGTAACGCCATCGGGTGCGGGCCGGTTGAAAGCGACAACCCCATAAGGTCCGATCGCACTAAGTCAACCGGGCTCATGGTCGGAAGCAATTCCGAGCCGGTAGCGGCGGAGACAAGTTCCAGTTCATACCCAGATTGCCGCACAAGCGAAAGCACCTGCCAGAGCGCTTCCCGCCTTGTGACACCGAAGCAATCAAATGCGCCGACTTGTGCCAGTTGAGCAAGCTGGTGTTGTGCCAAACCGGTGCGTTGCACAACATCGGTGAGCGTGCAAAACGGCATCCGTTCGCGCTCCTCCAGCACTCGTTTGGCAGCGACCGAACCAAGACTCAGTACATGACTTAGCCCAAGACGAATGGCTTCACCTTCAAGGGTACACTCCAGACAACTCTTGACAATACAGACATTCTTCACCTCCACACCTTTACGCATCGCTTCGTAGACAATACTGGCAGGCGTGTAGAATCCCATTGGCTGGGCATTCAAGAGCGCAGTGTAGAACTCCAGCGGGTGGTAGACCTTTAGCCATGCCGAGACGTAGACAAGAAGCGCAAACGATGCGGCATGAGATTCAGCAAACCCGAAATCGGCAAATGCAGCAAGTTGGCTGTAAATACGCTCCGCGATGTCAATCGAAATGCCATTCTTCCCCATGCCCAAAATTAGAGCCTCTTTGAGCGATGCTATCCGTTCCTTCGATTGGCGATGACCGATGGAACGACGCAGCAGATCGGCCTGCGCCGGTGAGAATCCGGCAGTAACCATTGCAACGCGTATCCCCTGCTCCTGGAACAAGGGTACGCCTAACGTGCGTTTGAGAGCCGGTTCGAGCGAAGGATGCAAGTAGGTAATCGGTTCTTCGCCGTTGCGCCGCCGCAAGTAGGGATGCACCATTTTCCCCTGAATCGGTCCCGGTCGGATGATTGCCACTTCCACAACCAAATCATAAAAGCAGCGAGGCCGCATGCGCGGCAGGGTACTCATTTGCGCCCGTGATTCCACCTGAAAGACGCCGAGTGTGTCGGCACTACACATCAGATCGTACACTTTGGGATCGGTGTACGAGATGTTGCTGATGTCAATCTTGAGACCGCGATGCTGTTGAACGAGTTTCAAGGCGAGATCAATCAAGGTCAACATGCCGAGTCCCAGGAGGTCGATCTTGACCAACCCCATATCCGCCGAGTCATCTTTGTCCCATTGAACCACCGTACGATTCGGCATCGTGGCGTTCTCCACCGGCACGATTTCAGCCAATGGTGTTTTGGTGACGATCATCCCTCCGCAGTGAATGCCGAGGTGTCTGGGGAAACCCTGTAGCCTGCGAGAAAGCTCAATGAGCAATTTCACCCGTTTGTCACCGAGATCGACACCTTGTTCGGCAAAGCGGACTTCGGTTTCCTTCAGGTCACTCGTGAAATGGTCGAGGCATGTTGCCAGCGTGCTGATATCACCTGAGGAAAACCCCAGCGTCTTTGCAACTTCGCGTACAGCCGAACGCCGCCGATAGCAGATGACATTGCATACCATTGCCGCATGATTGCGCCCGTACTTTTCATAGACGTACTGGATCGCTTCTTCACGCCGGTCGGAGGCGATATCGATGTCGATATCCGGCGGCTCTTTGCGTTCTTCAGAGAGAAAGCGTTCGAACAGCAAGTCCAGCTTGATTGGGTCAACTGCCGTGATTTCCAGACAGTAGCATACAGCGGAATTTGCCGCCGATCCGCGGCCCTGGCAGAGAATGCTCCGCTCACGGCAGAAGCGGCAAATGTCCCAGACGATGAGGAAGTATCCCGACAAGTTGAGTCGTTCAATAATCGTCAGTTCGTGTTCAAGTTGTCTACGGACAATGTCCGAAAGCTCACCGCCCCGCCGCTGGGCACCATCGTATACTAATCTGCGCAGATACGAACCGGTCGATTCGCCGGCAGGAACGGGAAAGTCGGGCAGAACAGTTGTGAGTTCCTGTAACGCAAACGTGCAGCGTTCTGCGATTGCAAGCGAATTGGCAATTGCACTTGGAAAAAAGGCAAATTGTTCGCTCATCACTACTTTCGATTTCAAATAGCGATCACTGTTTGGATACAGTAACCCGTCAGCCGTGTCGAGTGTTGTTCCGTGCTTAATACAGGTGAGCACATCCTGCACCCGCCTGTCATTTGGCATGCAGTAATGCACCATGTTCGTTGCCACGACAGGAATATCGCACTTGGACCCAAGTGCGAGCAATCGCTTGCAATAGAGTTCATGCTGTGGTAACTGGTGGTGAAAAAGTTCGAGGAAAAAATTGTCTTTGCCGAATAACTCTTGCAACCTGCCTGCCATTGCTTCTCCTGCAGTGATCTCTCCTGACGTGAGGTTATCGAAAAGCGTCGTTCCGGACAGGGCAATAATTCCACCGCCACAGCCTTGGAGTTGTTCGAAAGTAACGCGCGCTTTTCCCTTTGGAGACGCCCGTAGTGCATTTGCCAGGAGCAGGCTTAGATTGCAATACCCTTCGCGATTGCCGACAAGGAGTACAAGTCTGGTGTTGTCTTCGATTACTATCTCACTGCCGAAGATTGGACGCACACCGGTCGCCTTCGCCGCTTCAGCAAAACGCACAGCCCCGTAAAGGCCGTTGGTATCGGTTAACGCAAGAGAAGAATACCCAAGAATGGCTGCCTGCCTTGACAGTTCTTCCGGATGATTTGCTCCCTCAAGAAACGAGAAGTTGGACTTGCAGTGTAGTTCGACGTAGTCCATTGGGCACCTATGTACGATCAGTCAAAGTGGCCTTGCACGTACCATTGTGATCTGAGTTCATCGCAGAAAAGCAGGTAACTCATGCCGAGATCGGTTTCGACTTCGTAGTAGGAGCGTCGATATTCTCGTTCCCACCATCCACCTGATACATTGAATGGAGCACACTGCCTAACAACACGCTCGACGCCTGACCCATTGACGATGCCGCAGATATTGCCATTGGTTGTTGTCACACGCACGCCATGCGGGTGTTGCAGAAGCCGAAGCCCGGCAAGCGAGCTACCGGCATAGAAGCACTGTGGCGTTTTGTGCAGATACTCAGTCGTGGATAACCCCGGATCGCCCCAGGCACTGTGAATGCACCCGTCTTCCGGAAGCACTTTTTGCGTCAACGCGATACGAGTTAACGGCAGTTTCTCGGCTTCAGCATTATTACTTTGGGCAGAGTAGTCGGCAACGTTTATCGGAGAAAATAACGATAATTGCCCGGCCGGCAGTGTCCCGATATTCGTCAACGCCACCCGTATTGTGGTAATACCGAACGCACACTCGACGTCTGATAGCACGTGCTGTACTTGTCGCCTCCATGCAGGCAGCGAGGCGGCAAATTGATTCAACTTGACGGGCAGCAGTTTCGGTTGCAAATAACCGCCTTCAAGCTGTATGGCAATCTCTCGACAACCTTGTCCGGACGATAACAGTGGAGCAAGCAGTCCCTGCAGTAATCGCATAATGTTCTCGATGAGTTGTCCGGTGTTGTCCAGTGCATCATCAAAGCAAATCTCGGCTGTATGAATTTGCGGGAAGCCGAGCGGTGTCACCGGTGCCGTGCCGTCACTACGCATGCACTCGGCCAGACAACGTACATCTTCACCGAAGCGTCTGGTGATTTCCTGCAGTGGGAGTCGGGTGAGATCGCCAATCGTCTTGAGACCAAGCGCGTAGAGTTGGGAATTTGTCTCAGGGACAATGCCGAGCGCGGCAATGGGCAACGGTGCTAAAAAACTGCGTTCGCTGCCCCGCCTGATGTTGAGTGTGCCGTTGGGACAGGCATGATATGCAGCGATACGGGCAACAGGCTTATTGCCGGCAACGCCGACTTGCACCGTGAATGGGCTGGATGCAAATTGCCGAAGAATGCTCCTGGCGATGCCGTCCTCGCCGCCATAGAGACGAGTCAGTCCGCGAAGTTCGAGGTAGTACTCGTCCAAAGCTGCAATTTCAATATTCGGTCCAATACCGTACAGTAATTCTTGAATCGTTTCTGCTGCACGTTGCTCGCGTAAAGAGTCTTGCGCAAGAACACGCAATTGCGCACAACGATTACGCGCTTGGGCAACCGTCATCCCAACCCGCACATCACATTCAGCAACACGATTAACAGCCACAAGTACAGCATTGGGCTGGTCGTGCTCCGCGACGGCATATGGGGAAAGCGATAACGCGGCACGGTCTTGCACCAGTACGATCAATGGAAAATCGACGATACGGATGCAGGCAACACGGTTGTTCATCGCAGGAACACCTCTGCACTGTGCCCGGCGGGCGCAATTTTGCTCTTAGTAACCGACACGAAAACGGACTTACGATTTCGTCGTGACACGGTGAGTTGCAGTGACATCAGACTTGGCGGAAAAATCTGATTGTGGAGATCGGTAAGAAAAACCACGAGGCCTTGATATTTAACCACGCACACACGTAGCCGATGCACTTCCTCCATTTTCAGTTTGTCATTTCTACCCGTTACATCGCAAACAACCACTCTCACCGGCATCAGGCGAAAGAGGTTCTCTGCTGTCCGCACTGCCTGACCACTTGACTTTGCCGCAACGACAATAATTTGTTCGACCTTGACACCCGCTGCACTGGCTGCTACCGGAAAGAATGTTGTGCTGCAATCGACATAGGCAAGCTGGTGGGATTGTTGTAATCCGGCCAACAGGTGGAAGAGTAATGCGGTCTTTCCGCTGGAATCAGTGCCGGTCAATTCCACCAAAAGGCCGGGCGGTAATCCAGCGCGAGGAAACAAGCGATCAATCTGATTATTGCCGGTTCGAAAACAGACTTGTTCGTTCGCAGGTGTTATGTGGAACAACTCCGGATGCTCACGACGAAGTTTCTGCAAGGCTGTTTCCGGGGAATCCTTGCTAACGGTATCATTGAAATCAATACTGCACACATGTGCAGTACGCAGAAATTTAATGGAAATGCAATCACATTCTTATCACTTGTTGCCTTGGTTGCACCACGCAATATCAAATCCACTCGTTCTTGTTATGGAAACAGTGTATCTCTCTACAATACTTGCGCTTACGAGACGTGTCGTATCAGGAACGCGTTGTGGGGTTAATTCCGCAATTCTGACTGTCAACTGGTTGCCTTTGTCGGCCTCCATTAATTCGCAGAGTTTCGAGGTCTTCCTTACTTCCCACTACGTCTTGGTGATTCAAAAGTGGCTAACAACAGCCCTAACTCGTGTTGTGCTTCACGACAATTACCGTCTTTAATTGCTCAATGCCTTGACATCGTCGATCAAAAAGTATATCTTAGCCGCCGGTCAACAACTTGGGACGCGTGAGGCGATTGGTTTGTCTATGATGGACACTTGGATCTCGCCCTGGAGTGACGAGCAGTTAACGGCCGACGAACTAATTCGTGAGGTCGCGCTGGATACCCTAAGCCAGATGTATCTTGTCTCATTGCTTGGCCTCCCAGCTCCCATCCTGTCAATCGAACCCGATGCAGTCATCGTTAAGTCCTCTGCGATCGACTACGAGTATGACATTCCCTATCCAAGAGTCCTGTCTGACCTGATGACTGAAAGTTTCGCGGATACCCTGGCTACACTCAGAGAGGAGTATCGAATCATTGACTGCGCCAAGGATGGTTCCGCTCCAAATGGAGATAAGATTGGCTCCATGCTTCGGTACTTCAAGGCAATGGAGCGACTAATCCGGATTGTGACTGCCGTGCGATGCTGGTCAGAGCACAAGGTGCTGGCAGTCCACGGTCTGCCTACTGAGTAATCCCCAACGACATTTGAAAGTGACCTCAAGGGCGCGGGGTTCCACTACCTGGTGATTTATCCCGATGGAGAGCCATCAGGCTCTGGTGATTTCAGAGCTATCAGAATGGGAGAGGCGATCACTCTGGTGAACAGCCTATGGCCGAGAGAGCCGGGCGTTGCTGAGAGATTCTTCAACTTGGAACGAAACTATGGCCACCATCTATGGCTGTCTGACGACAACACCTGGAGCTCTGAGGAGCGGGTAACGAGGAATGAGGGGTACCAGATCACTTAGGTATATCGCAAGAGATTAACATTGAAGAAGCCCACGGCCGCCGGCCCGCGAACTTGGAACAAGGGTTAGCGCGCGATGCCAAGGCGATACAGCATGGCACAACTTGTGGACTACAACGTCTAAGGAGAATTGAACACTATGTCAAACAAACAAGCCGATTTGGCCGGACCGGGCATTAGCACCTACGAAGAGGTGAACAAGATCCTTCCTGTCGACTACGCACCGCTGCTTAATCGACTCGACACCCAGAAGGCGATTTACGCGATCAAGCGCTACATCGAGGACGGTCTTTGCAGGGAATTGAACCTGAGCATGGTTCAGGTTCCGCTCATCGTGGATCGCGACAGCGGTATCAATGACTATCTGGACCGCGACGGCTCACGCACGCCGGTGGAATTTCCCTGCGGTTTGGGAATCAGCCCGCGCATCACAGCGCAGGTTGTGCAGGCTGCTACCAAGTGGAAAAGAATGGCGCTGGCGCAATTTGACTGCAAAGTCGGCGAAGGCGTGTGCACCGATATGCGCGCCGTGCGCAAGGACTATTTCCTTGATCATGACCACAGCTCCTACGTCGACCAGTGGGACTGGGAACGCCGCATTACAGACAAAGAACGTAATCTCGAGTATTTGAAGGACACTGTTCGACGGATCTGGAAAGTCATTCGCGGCGCCGGCATGCATGCCCGTCAGATGTTCCCGCAGTTGAACAATCCCAAGTATCCGGAATTCCCGGAAGAGTTGAAGTTCATCCACGCGGAAGAACTACTGGCGAAGTATCCGGACCTGCCGCGGAAGCAGCGCGAGACCAAGATTCTGCAGGAATACCCGGCGGTGTTCATTATTGGAATTGGCTGGGTGCTCAAAGATGGTTATCCGCACGAGATGCGTGCCGCGGATTACGACGACTGGGTTAGCCCGACCGATAAGGAAACCAAGCAGGATACGCATGGGTTGAACGGCGACATCCTGGTTTGGAATCCGGTCACCAAGAGACGCCACGAGTTGACATCGATGGGGATTCGGGTCACCAAAGACACGATGAAGCAACAGCTCGAGATTTCTGGTCAGCTTGATTTCCTCAAGCTCCCCTATCATCAGGCGATTCTCAACGACAAGATTCCTCAGTCGATCGGCGGTGGAATCGGGCAGGCTCGTACGTACATGTACCTGCTGCGGACCGCGCATCTTGGCGAAGTAACCGTCACGATTTGGCCGAAGCAGTTAAAGGAAATCTGCGCGCAGAAGAACATTCACGTTCTGGAATAAGCTGGTTTCTCCTGTGTAGTTGATGGGTCCGGTGGGAATACCTCCGGACCTGTTCTTTTGGGGGCTAGCTCGGGGAGCGCAGACTGCGGGAGTACGATGATTGCGGAGGCAGTCTGTAAGTCCGGACCGCAGGGGTTCGAACCTATTTGTATCCCACCCAACGGGTGGGAGTAATGATTCGCGCGCCACAGGCGAAATTTTGTGACAAACGCCTTTCGAAGCCGCGCTCTCATTTCGCGATTGGCACCTTTGATCACTGAACCCACCGGGCGCTGCGCTTCGGTGGGGTACGAAATCTCGTGACTGCGGCAAGATAACGAGACGCCTCAAAGCCATCACGCCTCAGACCGCAACAGGGCCAATTCACGCCTTCAGAGAACACTTGACAGAACGCGCCTTTTGCTACTTCTTCTGGCCACGAATTTGCCGGGGCAAAGTTTTCCGGGCGGTTAGCTCAGTTGGTTAGAGCATCTGCTTTACACGCAGAGGGTCACTGGTTCGAATCCAGTACTGCCCATTTTTTTCCGTTACAGGAGTTCATCGATGACGACTTTCCTTGTCTGCGGCGCAGGGCTGATGTCCAAGGCGCTGGTTTATGATCTAATCAAGTTTTCCAAGCCCACAAAAGTAATACTGCTCGACATTGACCAGGCCCGCCTTGACTCTATCAACGGGGACAAGGTTGAGAAGCACCTGGGCGACTTGTCAGAAGAATCCTTTTTTGAGCCATTTGTTAAAGAAGCCGATATCGCCGCCGGATCTGCGAGTTACAAGCTAAATCAAGCGTTGACCGAGTGCGCGATTCAACACAAGACGCACTTCATCGATCTGGGCGGCAACAATTCGGTGGTTGATGCGCAGTTCGCGATGTCTGACCAGGCTGCGGCGGCGGGAGTGACAATTATTCCCGATTGCGGGTTAGCTCCGGGGATGGCCTCGGTTCTGGCTGCTGATGGGATTTCGCAATTCGACAAAATAGAATCGGTCAAGCTGCGTGTCGGCGGGCTGCCGCAGAACCCGCGGCCACCGCTGAATTATGCAGTGTTCTTCTCGCCGGAGGGACTGCTCAATGAATACCGCGAACCGACAGTGGTCTTGCGAGACAGCAAACTGACGAAGCTGCAGAGCCTCACGGAAGGCGAGCGTTTGTCCTTTCCGCCGAATTTCCCTGAGTTGGAGGCCTATCACACGTCGGGTGGGGCTTCGACACTGCCCTTTACATTCGAGAAGAAGATCGGCGATCTCGATTACAAGACGATTCGTTATGTCGGCCACTTCGAGAAGATCAAGTTTCTGTTTGAACTTGGGATGGCGGACGAAACCAAGTACGACGTCGAGGGTGTGCGCTTGAGTCCTGATCAGATGCTGCGAAATGTGCTGTACCGCCATTTGCCGAAGAACGCGCCCGATGTGGTGTTGGTTTATGTTGAAGTTGTCGGGATGAAGAGCGGCAGGCGCATGACTGCGAGTTACTACATAGAGGATTATCTCGACAAGACGACCGGTCATTCCGCGATGCAACGCACGACCGCCTATTCAGCGGCAATTGTGATGCAGATGATCGCTGAGGGTTCGATCAACAAGCGCGGGACGCTGCGCTCGGAACTGGGGATCGATCACCGACGCTTCATCGCCCACCTTGGTGAGCGCGGGATCGGTGTGAAGATTGAGATGAAGTAGCGGGGTTCCTAAATAATCTCTGTTGCCTGCTCAACGTTATTCAGGAGCAAGCGTATCTGCGCCTGATCGCTGTCGATATTCGACAGGCTCGCAATTAGAGAGCGGAGGTCGGCGAGGTCGAGCAAAAGGATCGCGGCGAAAATGACGCGCGTCTTCACTCTTTCACCTCACCCCAATTCTCAAGTCTTCCACTCTGAAAATACTAAGTCCCTTCATGATCGCCCTCAGCCTCTTTGTGCCCACAAATAAATCCTCGCAACAAGCAATCGTTCGCCACCTTGGTTAGTCAAGAAGTATCTTGTCTGGACTACTAATATCGAGACGACGCAAGTAGCGAATTGTGCAGCCGCGCCAATACTTCCCGTGAAACTTCACAGCCAAAATCCCGTACGATCAAGAGGTAACCCAATGTTGAAGATTGATTTCATTTCGAATAAGGATTAGAAGCATGAAAAAGGTTGTACTGTCGGTGCTGGGGGTCGTGATCATTGCGGCTGTCGTGCTGCTCGCATTTGGTCGCGGCGATTCCAGCAAACAAACGGCATCGACCGGCGTCAAGGTCGAGAAAGGGGAAATCGTCGAGAAGGCGATGGCCATCGGGACGATTCAACCCTATAAGGAAGTGCTGGTCAAGTCGAAGATTTCCGGAATTGTCAAGAAACTGCACAAGGAAGTCGGCGACGTTGTTCAAGTGGGCGAGCTGCTAATCGATATTTCTCCGCAGCCGACACCGCTGGAATACACCGAAGCCCAGCGCTCGATCGATGTCGCGCAGATCAATTTCGACAATGCCAATACTGCATTCAACCGCTCGACGGAGTTGTTCGATAAAAAGCTGATTTCCAAGCAGGAATATGACGACCGCAAGGTCACATTCGAACAGGCACAGTTGCAATTGAATCTCGCCAAGGAGCGGATGCAATTGCTGGAAAAAGGCGCGATTAAGACCTCCAATGTCAACGTCGAGAGCACGATCCGCTCCCCCATCACCGGGTCGGTGCTTTCGAAAAACGTCAACGAGGGTGATCCGGTGGTGCCGCTCACTTCCTATCAGGACGGTACTGCTCTGATCACCCTTGCTGATATGAAGGATTTGATCTTCCGCGGCACGGTCGACGAGATCGATGTCGGCAAACTTACCGAGGGTATGCCGGTCACGCTGAAGGTCGGCGCACTGCCCAAGGACACTGTCAGCGGCACGCTTTGGAAGATCTCGCCCAAGGCACGCAAAGAACAATCGGCGACGGTGTTTGATGTCGAAGTGCGATTCAAGGATGTTGACCTAACCAAGCTGCGTGCCGGCTATTCAGCTAACGCGGAAATTATCATCAAGGAAGCGCGCGATATCTTGGTGATACCGGAGAGGCTGGTGGATTTCCGCAGTGACTCGGCCTTCGTGCAGGTGCTTGACTCTCTCGGCAGCAAGAAGGAACGCGTGATCGAAACCGGTCTTTCTGACGGCGTCACAATTCAGGTGACGACAGGATTGTCAGAGGGCGAAATGCTGGCCGAGAAGGCGGGAAGCGTCAACCCGTTCTAAAGTATGCAGTTGACCTCACTGAAGCTCTACATCAAGCAGTTCCTGCATGACCTGCAGGCGCAGAAGCTCCGGACGTTTTTGACCCTGGTCGGATTGTCCTGGGGCACTGTGACTGTCATCTGTTTGTTGGCATTTGGCTATGGGCTGCAGGTGAATCAGCAGGAGCAGATGAAAGGTCTGGGCGACAATATCGTGATCATGTGGGCCAGCCAAACGAGCAAACCGTATGCGGGCTATCCCAAGGGACGCTGGTTTGGCTTTGTGCCGGATGATATCAAGATGATGCGCAGAAATATCAGCGAGCTTGAGGCTGTCTCCGGTGAGTTTCAGCGCGGCAATGTGCAGATTCGTAACGGGCGGAAATCAAAGCTGATTCAGGTTTCCGGAATCGAGCCGGAGTTTGCTCCGATGCGGACGATTGAGCCCGAGCCCGGCGGTCGTTTCCTCAACGAAATTGATCTCAATGACAAGCGACGTGTGGCTTTCATCGGCAATGAGTTGCGAGATGAGATGTTTGGCGAAAACATCGACCCGGTCGGAAAAGCGATCCTGCTGGACAATGTGCCCTATACGGTGATTGGAGTCATGGTCAAGAAAAAGCAGGATTCATCTTACAGCGGTCGAGACAAAGACAAAGCATTCGTTCCTTCGACAACTTTCCAAACAACATATGGCGATCGCTATTTGGACAATATCGTATTTCGCGCGAAGAGCCTCGATGTGCATAAGCGGGCGGTAGACCGCACCTATGAGGTATTTTCCAAGAAGTACAAATACGACCCGTCAGATCGGGAGGCTTTGGCGATGTGGGATACAGTCGAGGGGAATGATTTCTTGATTTTCTTCGTGGCGATGCGGCTGTTTGTCGGCTTTGTCGGGTTTATGACCCTGATGGTCGGCGGTATCGGGTTGGCGAATATCATGTACGTCGTCGTCGAGGAGCGCACCAAGGAGATCGGCATTAAGATGGCGCTGGGAGCCAAGAAGGGATTCGTCCTGTTCGGGTTCATCTTCGAGACATTCATCCTGACGACAATAGGTGGCGGAATCGGTTATGGGATTGCACAGATTATTATCTCCGTAGCACCAATGATGAATATTAAGGACTACGTTGGAACACCGAGCTTGTCGCTTCAGGATAAACTGGCGGTTGTCGCGATTCTGGGATTTATCGGCCTGCTGGCAAGTTACTTCCCGGCACGTCGTGCAGCAAATATGAACCCAGTGCAGGCACTGAAATTGTAGCATGATAAAATCGTGGTTGTTTGTTCGGTTGTTCTGGCGCGATTTACGCGCCAACAAGAAGCGCATGACGCTCACGCTGATTGCCGTACTCTGGGGCACGCTCTCGATTGTACTTCTATTGGCCTTCGCAGAGGGGCTCAAGGCACAATTGGCCAGGAATAGCAAAGGACTCGGCGAGGGAATCATGATCATCTGGGGCGGACAAACGACGATCCCCTACGAGGGTCTGGGCAAGGGACGGCGAATTCGTTTTTATCCGGAAGACTTGCAGGAAATCAAGCGGCAGATCCCTGAGATTGAGAAGGTCGGCGCTGACTACTTCAATTGGGGAACATCGATCAGCTACGGAAAGAAAACAGTCTCAGCACGGACCAACGGCGTTTTTCCGAGTTTCGAGACGATGCGCGCGCATTATCCGATGCCAGGCGGCAGATTTCTGAACGAGCTTGATATGGCAAAGAGAAGGCGGGTCGCATTTCTCGGCGATAAACTGGCTTCGGAACTATTCGGCAAGGAAGATCCGGTTGGAAAGGTCATTACGATCGACAACATGCCGTTTACAGTAATCGGCGTGCAGATCAAGAAGCAACAGATGGGTTCGTACTCCGGTCCCGATGACAACAAGATCGCGATTCCAGCGACGACGTATTCTGCGATTTGGGGAGAACTGCGATACAGTAACATTGTCATTCAGCCGCGGGATATTAATCGCGCGGAATTCGTCAAGACCCGACTTTACGAGGTGGTCGGCAAACGGCAGAAATTCGATCCCAAGGACAAGTCGGCGCTTTCCATTTGGGATGTCATCGAGCAGCAAAAAGTCATGGATAAGATTATGCTTGGACTTCAGATATTCTTTGGTGTAATGGGTTTCTTCTCGCTCTCAATTGCAGGTGTTGGTGTTGCGAATATCATGTATGCGGCGATCAAAGAACGCACAGTTGAGATCGGCGTGAAAATGGCATTAGGGGCGAAGCGACGGCAAATCATGGGACAATTCATCCTGGAGGCAATCCTGATATGCGGTATTGGCGGATTGCTGGGAATTTTGGTGGCGCAGGCGGTGTGTGGTTTCTTTGAACGTGTTGATTTACAGAATGAAGCGCTTACCTGGCTCGGGAAGCCGACGATCTCCACGGTGATAGGATTGGTTACGGTGGCGATTCTGGGATTCATCGGTCTGGTCGCGGGGTTCTTCCCGGCGCGCAGAGCGGCATCAGTGAATCCGGTGGAATCGTTGCGATATGAATAGTGCGAGGTTGTTAGTCTATGATTAAGATGACAGGTATCAGAAAACTTTATGCCACCGGTAAGGTCGCAGTGGAAGCTCTCAAAGGGCTTGATCTGGAGTTGGCCGGAGGCGAGTTCGTCAGTATTGTCGGTCCTTCGGGTTCTGGCAAATCGACTTTGATGAATATAGTTGGTTGCCTTGATACGCCTTCCGAAGGTGAGTTTTTCCTTGATGGTGAACGCGTAGACAGGTTCAACGGCAATCAACTGGCCGAAGTTCGAAACAAGAAGATTGGTTTTGTGTTTCAAAACTTCAACTTGCTGCCCTATGCCACGGCCTATGAAAATGTCGAACTACCGATGATCTTCGCGGGCACTCCGCAGAAGGAACGCAAAGAGACCGTGACTCGCCTGCTGACGAGAGTCGGATTGGGCGAACGGATGGATCATAAACCCACTGAGCTATCCGGCGGCGAAATGCAGCGTGTTGCAATCGCCCGCGCTCTTGCCAATAGCCCAAAGTTGATTCTGGCTGATGAACCCACCGGCAATCTCGATTCGCACTCGGGTGCGGAGATTATGAGTATATTTGAAGAGCTGTGGAAATCCGGCACAACCATTCTGATGATCACCCACGATCCAAATGTTGCCCGGCGAACAAAGCGGACAATTATGATCAGGGATGGCGTTATTGTGTCTTCGCTGAACGGAAACGGCACTTCCGGGCATTGATGAGCGACAACGGGGCAGCGTGCTCAGGTTGAACGTTCTCAAAAATCTGGTCATTCCCTACTCAACACATTATTTTGACCCTTGATGGCTAAACTGCATTGTCAAGAATTGGTCAAAACCTACCGTAAGCGGCGTGTGGTTGACGAAATCTCGATAGAGGTCAACCAAGGTGAGGTTGTGGGCCTTCTGGGACCGAACGGCGCTGGCAAGACCACGACATTCTATATGGTAATCGGGTTCATACGTCCACAAGCCGGTAAGGTCCTGCTGGATGAGCGGATTATCACCGGATTGCCGATGTACCGACGCGCCAGGCTCGGTATTGGTTATCTGGCTCAGGAGCCATCAATATTTCGAAAGCTGACTGTTTGGCAGAATGTGATGGCGGTTGCGGAGACGTTGGGACTCCGCAAGAAAGAGCGGATTGAGCGCGTGACTGGTATTCTGGAGGACTTGGACGTACTGAGGTTGGCCAAATCCAAGGGATATCAACTTTCGGGAGGAGAGCGGCGTCGCGTCGAAATTGCGCGGGCGTTGGTTTTGAAACCGAGTTTTCTTCTGTTGGACGAACCATTCGCCGGGATAGATCCAATTGCTGTCGAGGACATCCAGCGTATAATAGATGCCTTGAAGAACAAGGGTCTGGGGATACTGATTACCGATCACAATGTACGCGAAACGCTCCAAACAATCGATCGGGCTTATATAATGTGTGACGGGAAGATTTTGAAGGCCGGAACTGCTGAGTATCTGGCCTCCGATCCTGAAGCACGGAAGATTTACCTGGGCGAGAAGTTCCGGTTAAATTGACCATCAAAATGGCCGATAATAGAAATACGAGACAACGAGCATTGATAACATCTTACAGGGCAATCAGATAATATGCGATTGGAATTAACACAGAAACTCTCCCTCAAGCTCGCGCCGCAGCTAATCCAGTCGCTCAAGATGCTTCAGATGCCCATTCTCAAGTTGGAGCAAGTGCTTCGACAGGAGCTATCTGTTAATCCTCTGCTCGAAGAAATCGAGTTGCAGGAACAAGAGACTGAACAGGAGAGTGCTGCCTCCGATCTGGTCGCAGAAACTCCGACGAAAAAGGACGATGAGAAGATCGATTGGGACGAGTACCTGCGCGATAACGAAGACTACAATTACAAAGAATTCAAAACCGGCGATGGCGAAGAAATGCCGGAATTCAGTGTCGCCGGGGAGAAATCTCTCTACGAACATTTGCTCGAGCAGTTGACGTACCTGAAGGTCTCGGCGGAAGATATCGAAATCGGCGAATTCATCATCGGCAACATCGATGAGTCGGGGTACTTGACGTGTTCAGTGGAGGACTTAGCCGAGCAACTCAAGGTGGAGCCGGACCGCGTCGAGAGGATTCTAATCAAGATTCAACGGTTTGATCCTCCCGGAGTCGGGGCCCGCGACCTGAAGGAATCATTGTTGCTTCAGCTTCGAGACCGCCATATCGACAATAATCTGGTTTACAGAATCGTCGAGGAACATCTTGAATCGCTCGATAAGAAGAGTTTCCAACAGCTTTCCAAATCGATGGGGGTTTCGTTAGAACGAGTTCAGGAGGCGATGGAAGTCATTAAGGGACTCTCGCCGCGCCCGGCATATGGCCGGTTTTCTCGTGCCGCAGCGGCAGTTGTTCCGGATTTGATCGTGGAAAAAGTCGGCGAAGAGTGGGTTATTTCGCACAACGACCGCAACATTCCTCAACTTCGCGTAAATGCCGGTTACAAAGAATTACTCAAACGAGGCAACAACACTCCCAAGGAGACCAAGGTCTACGTCAGGGAGAAGCTTGAGCAAGCGCGCTGGCTGCTGAATGCGATCAATCAGCGTCGGAACACAATGATTCGCGTTATGCACGCGATCGTCACCGAGCAAATTGAGTGGTTCGAACGCGGCGTGGAACATTTGCGGCCATTGACGATGGAGGATATCGCCAATATCGTCGAGATGAACGTCGCGACGATTTCCCGGGTCTCGTCAGACAAGTATGTCCAGACACCACACGGTGTCTTTGAGATAAAATACTTCTTTAATTCCGGCGTTAAGATGCAGGATGGTGAAGAGGTCGCCAAGCGATCGGTGAAGCAGCTCATTGAGGAAATTATCTCCAAGGAGGACGCCGCTAAGCCGTTGTCTGATCAGGAGATATTCCAAATGTTGACTGAAAAAGACATCAAGATCGCGCGGCGCACGGTCACCAAGTACCGGGAGGAATTGAAAATTCTTCCTGCCCGTTTCCGTCGCCGAGCAACATAGCCGCCGGGCGGTCTCCGACTGCTGTCGGTGCTGCTCCTGGCCGAAATGAGATTGACTGACTTGAATCAAGTGCATGGCCCTGCAAAATCTCCTTTCTTTTGTTTTGAATCCCTTCTCAACAACGTATATACAGCACTGACCCATGGATAGAAATATGGCATTGGAGATGGTGCGGGTTACTGAGGCGGCGGCGCTCTCTTGTGCCCAGTGGATGGGACGCGGAGACAACGACTCAGCCGACCGAGCTGCGGTCGAGTCGATGCGCGAACGATTCAATGCGCTTGATTTCAATGGCACTGTAGTTATAGGCGAAGGGGAACGCGACGAAGCCCCCATGTTGTTTATTGGAGAAAAGGTCGGAAAAGGGACTGGTCCGGCTATGGACTTGGCTCTTGACCCACTGGAATGTACCAATTCGTGCGCTTACGGACGTCCTAACGCGATGTCAGTAGTCGCTCTTGGTCCTCATGGTTGCTTCTTGCACGCTCCTGACACCTATATGGAAAAGATCGCTGTCGGTTATATGGCGCGAGAGGCGATTGATCTAAACAAGCCTCTCGAGACTAATTTGCAGCAAATTCGTGAAGCCCTGAAAATGAGAATTGAGGAATTGACGGTCGCCGTACTGGACCGGTCGCGGCACGAAGACTTAATCGCGAGAATTCGGAAACTTGGAGCCCGTATCAGGCTTATCACAGATGGGGATGTTTCCGCGGCAATTGCCACCGCGCGGCCTGATACCGGCGTAGATGTATTGATGGGCATCGGTGGAGCACCTGAAGGTGTTTTGGCGGCGGCGGCACTAAGATGTTTGGGCGGAGAAATACAGGGCAAGTTACGGTTTCAAAACAACGAAGAGCGCGAGCGCGCAACGCGAATGGGTGTCAAAGATCTGGACAAGACTTATAAGTCGAACGACCTGGCGATGGGGCATGAATTGATGTTCTGCGCTACGGGTGTTACGGACGGCGAGCTTCTCGATGGCGTGCGCTTCAGCCGCGAAGGCTCAAATACACATTCCGTAGTCATGCGTTTACAGACGCGCACGATTCGTTTTATCGAAACATTTCACCACTATCACAGTGGACCTGAATAAACTTTTTCGAAGGATAGTATCCTTCAGTGGGAAAGGAGCCGTTTATGAAAATCAAAGTCACCGGACGGCGTATTGAAGTGGAGGAAAAGATCAAGGACCGGGCGATTAGTGAAATCGAAAAACTGGATAAGTTTTTCGACAACATTATCTCTGCCAGTCTCGTGCTCTCTCAGGACGGGTTCCGATGTGAGGGCGAGTTGACGATGGCGGTCTCAAAATCGAAATTAGTGTCGAAGGCTTCGACTGAAGATATGTTTGCGACCATCGAAATGGTGACGGACAAGATGGCTACGCAATTGAAGAAGCATAAGGGCAAGCTCAAAGAGCGCGATCAGAAGACACTCTCGGAGAAGAAGTCCACAGTCAAATTATCGACAAAGGTGGATGAAGTCGAGTATTAGTTAACGACTTTCACACCAAGACAACGATGAGACTGCGGCGGCGGGAAGAGATTCCTGTCGCCGCTTTGATTGTGGTTCGGGGTGTCGCTTGAACCGGGTTCTATATTTATTGCTTTTCCTCTACAACCATTTAGATTGATTGTCGAGGGAATTGATATGGCAGCACTTACTGTCGAAAAATTGATCAAGGATCGTCGGGAGATTCTCGACATGACGCTTCTCGCAGGCGCCGCTGGTGTGGATCGCGCGATCCAGACGAATGAGATTTTCCGACCGGGGCTGGCGCTGGCCGGATACACCGACAGGTTCGCCTACAAGCGAGTGCAGGTATTCGGCGAGACTGAATTGACGTACCTCTTCTCGCTCACGCCGATTCAGCGCACCCAGTCGATCGAGAATCTGGTGTCGTTCCCCGTGCCGCTATTGGTGGTAACAAAAGGTATAGCTCCTCCAAAAGAAATGATGGAGGTCGCTGACCGTGCCAAAGTGCCGCTGCTGTCGACGCGCATGTCGACGACGGACTTCATCAGCCGGCTGTCTACGATCCTTGACAACGTCTTTGCACCATCGATCACCAAGCACGGCACGCTGGTTGACGTGTACGGAGTGGGATTGCTTTACACCGGCAAGTCGGGAATCGGCAAATCAGAATGCGCGCTCGACCTGGTTGAACGCGGGCATCGGCTGGTAGCTGACGACATGGTCAAAATCACCCGCAGGACGCAAGGTACAATTATCGGACAGAGCAACGAGTTGCTGGGACACCACATGGAAGTTCGCGGCATCGGGGTTATCGATATCGAGAAGCTGTTTGGAATTCGCGCAATCCGATTGCAGAAGCGGGTCGAGGTGGAAGTGCGGCTCACCAATTGGGAGGGAGGATCGCAATACGAACGCCTCGGGTTGGAAGAGCGTTACACGACAGTGCTGGGGGTCGAGATTCCGGTGGTGACGATTCCGATTTCTCCGGGAAAGAACATTACGGTCATTTCTGAGGTGATCGCAATGAATCATATGCTGAAGGTGTACGGTGAAAACGCCGCTGAAGCTTTGTCTAAACGCCTCTCGGAACGGATTCACCGCCAGCAGATGACAATGGATTATCTTGAGTCGGATTACGAATAGGTAATTCAGGCTAACTCTGTAAGCACGAATTGGTTCACTCAATCACTCCAAGTCCGGCTTTCCGATTTCTGGAACTGTCAGGCCCGATTCTTAGTTAAATGTAACGATTCGATTGGGCGGGCGAAAAGGCGAGTCTGATCGTTACTCTGAGGGTTTGATTTGAAGTTAATGGAGGTTTCGCAATAATGAACACAATGAAAACGACCTTCCTGATGGCGCTGTTGATGGTTCTGGCGGTCGGGATAGGTTACATGCTTGGCGGCAACAGCGGGATGATGATCGCGTTTGTTTTCGCGCTCGGCATGAATTTTTTCAGCTATTGGTTTTCGGACAAGATCGTTCTGAAAATGTACAAGGCTCAACAGGTGACGGAAGCGCAGCAGCCGCGCTTGTACAACATGGTGCGCGAATTGGCGCAGCGCGCACAATTGCCGATGCCGAAAGTGTATATCATTCCGAATGACACGCCTAATGCTTTCGCGACCGGTCGCAATCCGGAGCACGCTGCGGTGGCGGTTACGGAAGGCATCATGCGCACGCTGACGGAGCCTGAGCTGCGCGGCGTGCTGGGCCATGAGCTGGCCCATGTCAAACATCGGGATATCCTGATCGGCACGATCGCGGCGGTGTTTGCCGGAGCGATTTCGATGCTGGCGCACATGGCGCAGTGGGCGGCTATCTTCGGTGGCGGACGATCATCGGATGACGAGCGCGGCGGCGGACTGGGAGTGCTGGTGATGGCTATCGTCGCTCCGATTGCTGCGATGATGATTCAAATGGCGATTTCGCGCTCGCGGGAATATCTCGCCGATGCCGGTGGCGCGAAGTTCCACGGTAATCCTCATGATTTGGCCAATGCACTGCGGAAGCTGCACATGGCAGCGCAGAAGGTGCCCATGAACGCTACTCCGGCAACGGCGCATATGTTTATCGTGAATCCGTTATTCGGGCGCGGCGGAATTACAAGTCTGTTTTCGACGCATCCGCCGATGGAAGAGCGTATCAAGCGTCTGGAAGCGATGCGGTTCGCTTAGGATTCAAATACAGATTTGTGAAAACTTTCGAGCCGTCAGGAACCCCTTCCTGACGGCTTTTCGTTTGGACGCACACAAGTGTTGCTAACATCGGCGCTTCTCACTATATTTTGAGTGTCAAAAACATCTTGCGAGGCGGGCGATGGTTTCCGGCAAACATCTCAATCGCATAGCACGGGCGATAGTGGTAATTTTGCCCTTGAGCATGTGGTCGTGTCAAAAGGCCGCTCCAGTGGACCCTGGGATTGGGGACGAGGAATACCGGGTGATGACGGCCACGCTCAAATATTTCAAGTTCCACCGTATGCAGCGATGGCGAGAGCCATTCGTGCTGATCAACGAAGCTACAGGAAAACCCGACACTATCGTCTCGCGACGAAAAGAGAAGCCGCTGGAATTCAGGCTCGCGCCAGATACCACCAAGGGAAGAGTAGCCTACAATCTCATGATGTCGATCTACGGAGACATCAGCTACTATCTAACAGTCTGTGATTCCACCTACGATCCGTGGATATGGGAACGCAGTTCCATGAGGCCGGAAGATAGGCAGCTTCATGTTCGTGGGCAGAAACACTATAGGCTGGATCAGGCAAAATTCGGGGATTCGCTCATTGTGCGCTTGGTGGATGATAAGGAATTCTCTGGGCCGGAAGAAATGTATTCGGCGCTTCCTCTCACTGACGGAAGAATCCGTCTTTCCCGCGTTGGGTTCTCCCCGGACAGCAGCTACGCCGTTATGTATCACTTTCGGAAGGTACACCCAGTCGGCGGTGTTGAACTGCTAGTAAGGCTACAGAAGTCCAACAACAGCTGGGTAGTGGTTGATGCAGAGGAAGGCCGAAACGTTACCGGCGGTTGGTAACAGGCCAATCTGCCTCAAAATTTCCCTAACCACTCACCCCAACAAATCTATACCTTTTGCCCCCGATGAGCATCTTAGCCGATGATTGGCGAAGGAGATTTATGTCATTACAATGTATTTACAAGTCAACATACTCGTGCATGATTGCGGCGATATTCGTTGTCGTACTAACTTCCCTGCTGGCCGCCCAGGATCTACCACAGCCGCCGGTAGCCACCAAGATCCCAAAGGCAGACACCACGCTGGGTGATGTTCGGATTGACGACTATCACTGGTTCCGCGATAAGACTGATCCGGATGTAATCGACTACCTCGACGCCGAGAACGAATACACTGCCGCGATGATGAAGGACTCAGAGGCACTGCAGAAGAAACTCTACGATGAGCTGGTAGGGCGGATCAAAGAGACGGATCTGACAGTGCCGGAGCGAATCGACGATTACTACTATTATTCGCGCACCGAGCAAGGCAAGGACTACCCGATCTATTGCCGCAAGAAGGGCAGCCTGAATGCCACTGAGGAAGTTCTGCTCGATCAAAACAAGCTGGCTGAGGGAATCGGCTACATGGATATCGGAGGCTTCTCGGTCAGTCCCAACCACCTGCTGCTTGCCTTCACGGTCGATACAACCGGCTCTGAGGTTTATGATCTCTTCATAAAGGACATTGCGCGAGACTCACTCCTGATGGACCGTGTGCCCAATGTCGGCACCAGCATTGCCTGGGCGAATGACAATGCGACGCTCTTCTATGACGTCGTCGACGAGACGTATCGCCCCTATCGAGTATTCCGGCATCTACTGGGAAGTGATGCGAGCGGGGATGAATTGGTCTTCGACGAACCGGACGATCACTTCTTTCTCGATGTCGTGCGCACGCATGATGACAAGTGGATACTAATCAGCCTGGGTAGTGAGACATCCTCGGAGGCCTGGTTCCTGAATGCGAGCACGCCGATGGAGAAATTCAAAATCGTCGAGCCGCGCATCAGCGATCTGGAGTATCGAGTCGTTACTCATGACGACCGGTTCTTCATTGTGACCAATGACAATGCGCTAAATTTTAAGGTAGTCGAAACGACCTCCGCAGATCCGAGTCGCAAAACCTGGAAAGAATTCCTGCCCTACGACGAAAAGATCAAGGTCGATGGATTATTGTGCTTTCGAGATTATGTGGTTGTCGAGCGTAGGCAGAACGGTTTGCAGGAACTCACGATTGTTTCCTTGCAAGACAAGGCGATGCACAATGTGGCGTTCCCGGAGCAAACTTATTGGGTAACGCCCACGAATAATCCCGAGTATGAATCCGAAATAGTGAGGTTTGGCTACCAATCACTGAAATCTCCCAAGACAATCTTTGACTACGACATGAAGGGGCGAACGCAACAGCTCCTCAAGACGACAGAGGTATTGGGCGGATTTGATTCCGGCAATTACGCATCAGAGCGCATCTTCGCGACTGCCGGCGACGGAGCACAGGTTCCGATTGCGATAGTGTATCGGAAGGACAAGTTTGCGCACGATGGTACGAATCCGGTCTATCTATACGGTTATGGGGCGTACGGGGAGCCGGATGATCCATGGTTCTCCCCCAACCGGATTAGCCTGCTTGATCGAGGAATCGTTTTTGCGCTTGCGCAAGTGCGTGGAGGCGGTGCGTTAGGACGGCAATGGTATTATGACGGCAAGCTCTTGAACAAGAAGAACACTCTGACGGATTTCATTGCGTGTGCAGAGCATCTCATTGCAGCGAAGTACTGTGCGAAAGACAAAGTCATAGCATATGGCGCTTCCGCCGGCGGCCTACTTATTGGTGCGGTCACTAACATGCGTCCCGACCTTTGGCGCGCGGTTGTTGCGGATGTTCCGTTTGTCGATGTAATCAACACGGAATTGGATGTGACGATTCCCCTTACGGTAACGGAGTGGGAAGAATGGGGAAATCCGGCCGACGAAAAATTCTATTCGTATATGAAATCGTACTCCCCTTATGACAATGTCGTCGCCAAGGATTACCCGAATATTTTGATCACAACAAGCTTGAATGATCCGCGGGTTGGTTATTGGGAGCCAACGAAGTGGTGCGCCAAGTTGCGAGCAAACAAGACTGACAAGAATCTCCTTCTCTTTAAGATCAATATGGATGCCGGACACGGCGGCGCTTCCGGACGGTATCAGCAGTTGGAAGAGATCGCGCTGGAGTATGCATTCATTTTCAAAGTGCTGGGGATCACGGAGTGAGTTCAATTCCGTTGGGGAAGATGACGTTTCATTGTGACGTTATTCTTGACTCTGCCGGGACATGCTCTGAGCTTCTACAATCAAAGAACTGCGGTGATTGAATCGTGTCCGGTCGACTGAGACAATTGCTGTTAGGCAAGCCGCTGGCGACCGCCGCCAGTATTCACGAGCGTCTTTCGAATCTGCAAGCGCTCGCGATATTCGGGGCAGATGCGCTCTCCTCTACAGCCTACGCGACTGAAGAAATTCTCCTGGTTCTGGCAGGGATTTCCCTGGTCGATCTATCGGTAGCGACGCCGATAGCCATTGCGATTGTGGCGCTGATCTTGATCGTAGCGATTTCATATCGTCAGGTTGTGAGAGAATATCCTCAAGGTGGCGGCGTTTTTAATGTGGCACGCGAGAATCTGGGTGAGATACCTTCGCTGGTTGGTGGGGCTTCACTTCTGATAGACTACGTCCTGACGGCAGCCGTTTCGACGGCAGCCGGTGTCGCAGCGTTGACCTCTGCATTTCCAGCGCTATTCGATCATCGAGTTGCCTGCGGAATCGTAGTGATCGTCCTGTTGACGTGGGTGAATCTGCGGGGCGTACGCGAATCCGGCCGCTTATTCGCAATTCCGACATATCTCTTTATTAGCCTGTTTGGCTTACTGATCGGGTATGGAGCCTATCGGTACTTCTCAGGCACGTTCCCTGTCGTGACATACGCCGAGGTACCGAATGAGGCATTTGGTGCTTTGGGGCTGGTGCTCATCTTGCGCGCTTTTTCTGGAGGTTGCACGGCATTGACAGGCATAGAGGCGATTTCAAACGGCGTCAAGGCGTTTCGTCCGCCGGAGTCGAAGAACGCCGCAAGAGTTCTCATTTTGCTGGCGATTGTTTTGGGCTGTATCTTTCTCGGAATTACAGTGATGGCGCATTGGGCGCAAATCAGGCCGCTGGAAACGGAGACTGTCGTGTCACAGGTGACTCGCAATCTTCTTGGTTCGTCTCCACTTTATTACCTGGTGCAATGGGCGACATTCATGATTCTGTTTCTTGCTGCGAACACACCATTTGCTGATTTTCCGCGTGTCGCTTCACAATTGGCTACGCATAGTTATTTCCCGCGCCAGTTCATGAACCTGGGGTCACGGTTGGTCTTCGTGAATGGGATCATCGTTCTCGGTGTTCTGGCGGCGCTGCTGATCATCATATTCGCCGGTGACGTGCATGCGCTGATTCCTCTCTATGCCGTTGGTGTTTTCGTGGGATTTACACTCTCGCAAGCCGGCATGATTGTCCACTGGCGCAAGCTGGGCAAGGGCCATGCCCGCAAGATCATCATCAACGGCTTGGGTATGATTGCGACCTTTTTGGTGCTGCTGGTAATTCTGTTTTCAAAATTCACTCACGGCGCCTGGGCACTAATACCGGCGATCGTACTGCTGGTACTGATGATGAAATCGATAAAATCGCATTACATCTCGGTTGGCCACCTACTGGCGCCTGAGCGAGTGGCACCCAGGAAGGTGTTTGCGGAAAAGACGATGCTGGTTCTGGTCTCAAGCATCAATCGCGGTGTGATTCATGCGGTGCAGTTTGCGAAATCATTTAATCCCGCAAACCTGCGAGCGGTTCATGTCGCTCTCGACGACAAGAGTGAGGTGGAAATCCGCGAGCAGTGGATGTGGGCTTTTCCCGAGGTTCCTTTCGATGTTGTTCGCGATGAATACCGCGACATTAATGAGACCGTTTTGAATTACCTCCGCACGTTTCAGAATGAAAACCTTGACAAGTCATTGATCGTGGTAATGGTGGAGTACGTACCGTATCGCTGGTGGCAGAACATTCTGCACAATCAAACGGCACTTCGGCTACGCTATGAAATCGAACAGGCGCCGGATATACACGCGGAAATACTCACCGTGCCAATCAAAATGACGCCTTACGACAAGCGTTTTCACCCGGAGAGCGATACAAATCTGTAGAGCCCAATTCGTAGCTACAAGATACTGCCTCAATCCGAAACCATAGGCGAACTTACGTGGGAGTCTCAGCTTAGGGATTCAGCTTACCCTTCCGATAAGAGAAGTGTGACTTTCTATATCGGGTAGAGGTGAATTGAACCAGTCTATAAGAACGCTTTTTCCAAGGTTGGAGAACATCTACATTGCCTCCAGGGCGATTACTGCCGCCGCCGTAATAGCCTGGATGTTCTCGACCCCAACGGCTTTGGAGGTCCAGCGCGAGTTGTCATTCGCCCTGGTCGTTTTTGCGTTACACCTGTCGATCTTCTCGCTCATCTGGAAATTCAAGCCGAAGATCATATCCGAAGTTTTTACTTACTCACTTATCTTTGATGTAATCTTTGTCACTTACCTGATCAAATTCACCGGTGGAGCCGACTCGAGTTTCTATTTGCTCTATTACCTGAACATCATGTTCTCAGCATACTATTTCAGCCTCAATTTCTGCGTCGGGATTTCATTTGCAGTGACAACGCTGTACATGATCAGCAATCCGGAACTCCTTGACAAGGTTTCACCAGTCGAGCTTGGTCTGCGCGTCGGGTTTGCCTGGTTCTTTGCCTATGCAGTGGGGTTCGTCTCGCGCCACATGAAACAGTCGGAAGGCAAGCTGCTCAAGTTGCTTGATTCGCTCAACGAGAGCACAACCGAATTGGAACGGTCACAGGCCCGAGTTGAAAAGATTTATGAAACCTCACGAGTGCTTGGGGAGATTCACGACGACCAGGGTATAACCCAGGACGTGTTTAACATTGTCGAGTCGATACTTGGTTTTGAAATGTGCTCAATTCACCTGTGTTCTCCCGACTTGAGCTATCTTTACGAGCGGGGGCGTCTGGAGGAGGGCGAACGCAAGACGACGAATCTGCGGGAGATTATTGCTCTTGACGGCATAGTCGGCGAGGTCGTTCGCACCGGCGAATCAAAAAGACTCATTGATCTGGAGCAGAGCGAGAAATATATTCCGACGATTGCCGAAGCCAAGAGCGCTCTGATCGTACCGATGATTTCACATGGAAAGGTGATAGGTATTCTTCAAGCTGAATCAACACGGATCAACCGCTTCAGCGACATCGACCAGAAAGTCGCTTCGATTCTCGCCGCGTCGGCCGCGATGGCTTACGAGAACAGCCGACTGCACAATGAGTTGGAAATGATGGTGATTATCGATGACCTGACCGGTGTCTACAACTATCGATATTTCTCCGACAAGCTCGCTGACGAAATCAGACGTGCCACACGGTATCGCCAACCTCTGTCTTTGATCATGGTCGATATCGATTGGTTCAAACGAATCAATGACACCTACGGGCATGAGGCCGGAAACGTACTGCTTAAGGGTGTTGTCCGCGTGATTGCATTGAATATTCGCGACACGGACACTCTTGCACGATACGGCGGCGAGGAGTTCATCATCATTTTACCACAAACCGATCACGACGACGCCCAGTTGATTGCCGAGAGAATCCGGAGCGAAATAGAGAAATCTACATTCGGTGACGGTCACAAGTATCCCAAGCTCACAGCAACTGTATCAGTCGGCATAACGACATACCCCGACAACGGCCACAGCGAGGATGAACTCGTGCAGTTGGTCGACCGAGCAATGTACCTCGCAAAGGGCAGCGGTAAGAACGCAGTAGTCACAGTGTGATGAGCGATTTGCAGCGCCAACTGGGATCATTGATCGTCTGCGGTTTCGATGGCAATTCACTCCCGTCATCTCTGCAGTCGCTGCTTGAGCAGAGATCGTTGGGCGGAACAATCCTCTTCGCCCGGAATTATGAAACGTCCGACAAGCTTAAAAAACTGACTTCCACAACGCAGGCGGCTGCCGGAGGCTTGGCGTTGATTGCTGTGGACCAAGAAGGGGGACGCGTAGTTCGCTTGGCGGGGGATTTTCCGGTGTTCCCTTCCGCCCGGTATTTCGGAAGCAAGAACGATTGCGAAGGAATGCTACAGGCGACCAGCGTTACGGCGGCCGCTTTGTCTGGCCACGGTGTTAACGTAAATCTGGTTCCTGTCTGCGATCTTGATCCTGAAGATGAGACACACGTCCTGCACTCACGCGCATACTCTGATGACCCCGCAGTCGTGGCGAAGTGTGTCGAGAAGCAAGTTGGTATTTTGAAAAGTGCCGGCATTATTAGTTGTGCCAAGCATTTTCCGGGACTGAGCTCGTCGACCGGCGACCCGCATTTTCAGGTGGCTAAATCCTCACAAAGTACGGAGAGATTTCGAGATCGCGACTATCTGCCATTTCGTTCGGCGATAGCATCCGGTGTTGAAATGGTGATGCCCACTCACTTGAGAGCGCCGAGCCTGGATGCGGGTGATATCGTTACCTTTAGCCGACGAGTCTTAGAAGGCGAACTACGGTCGTACCTGGGCTTCGCCGGTCTGATCATCAGTGACGACCTGCAAATGCTCGGCGCGTTGGAGGGTATCGATCAAGTTGAGGCCGGCAAACGGGCACTCCTCGCGGGCTGTGATCTACTGATCTATGCGAATCTCCAGGACTCTCTGGAGGTACTTCTTAGTGGATTGGTGCGGTTGGCGGAGGGTGACGAAATCCTGAGATCACGAATTGATGAAAGCTATCACCGATTGGTTGCGTTTCGAATTAGTAATCCTCAATACTTTGTGGCATGAGCAAGACCCTTCCTGAACTCATCCGTGGCAAATCACAAAGAATGACATTGGGGCTGATGTCTGGGACCTCAGCAGATGGACTGGATATTGCCTATTGCGCGGCAGACGCGCGCGATCCCTTCCTACGAAATCTTGCAAGTGAAACAATCCCGTATCCTGACAGCCTGCGGGAAAAGATTCTCGATATCGCACGGGACGGAAATGTCGCGTTAAAGGAGTTGATCGCCTTATCGACCTATCTTGGGCATTTCTATGCAGACGCCATCGAGCAATTTTGTGTGCGTCACAGGATACCAATCGGAAATATAGAGTTGATCGGCACGCATGGACAGACGGTCGCCCATTTGGCTAAGCCGGTCTCGTTCCTCGATCGGGCCGTGACGGGGACACTTCAGATCGGAGAAGCGGAGATCATTGCCAAGCGGATTGGCGTTGTGACGGTCTCTGACTTTCGCAGTGGCGACACCGCACTGGGAGGGTCGGGAGCACCGCTCGCACCAATTTATCATCGGGCAATGCTTGGAAGGCTCTGCAAAGACGGAGTTATCGTCAATATAGGCGGCATTGCGAATATCACGGTGTTGAAGGAGAATGAAGAATGCCTGGCCAGCGACACCGGACCGGGGAATTGCCTGATCGACACGGTGATCTGGGAACGATCAGGCCTGCGATTTGATGAAGGCGGAATGCTGGCACAGAAGGGAAAGGTTGATGACGGCCTGGTGCGGGAATTCCTTGATGCCGAGTTACTGCAGCGGACACCCCCGGTGTCCCACGACCGTGGTGAGATTGTACAACTACTCAAAAACCAAAGCATTGCCAAGCGATTGTCAGGCCTCAGTACGGAGTCAGCCTTAGCGACTTTGGTGGAGCTGAGTGCAATAACGATCAGGCGGACATTCGAGCAGTTGCGTGGCGGAACCATTCCAGAGGTCATTTTGGTGTGCGGTGGCGGCGCTCACAACAAATTCTTGATGAGACGGCTGCGCGATCAATTTGCAAAAGCCAAAGTCATTCAGCCGACTTCCAGCTTCGGGCTTGAGGTGGACTTTGTAGAAGCTGAGGCATTTGCCTACCTTGCCAACCTGACGCTGGAGTTCATGAGCGGCAATTTGCCGCAGGTAACCGGCGCATCGAGAGCGGCCATATTGGGAAAGATTTCGTTGCCGTGAAGTTGAAGTATTTGTTACTGCAGGTGTTGATAGTCTTGTTGCTGTCTTCCTGTGCGCGAATGAACTATGCGCTGCGCCAGGAAGGCTATGATAAGCTGAAGTTACCGATAATCCGCGTGCGCGTCTTGCACACGAAGGATCAAGTTCAGGTCGGCGCCAAGGGAGACTGCGTAGTTCGCACCTGGGATGTTAACAACGAGAAATCGGCTTATTACTCAGCAGTGCATGTCGTTGTCAAACCCGATGGTCCCCTGCTTTCCCTGTATGACCTCAAAGGAAACAAACTGGAGTCAAAGCTTCGACGCGTAACTGTTGTTGCCGATAAGAAGAGCTGGCTGTGGCTCGACAAGCGCAAATTCCGGGGGATATTCGAGTTCTATCCCGATGGACACGATACTCTGTACGTTGTCAATATACTCCACGTCGAGGACTATCTGCGGGGCGTGTTGGCGCCTGAAATTGGTCGACGCAAGCCGGAGGAGCTTGAAGCTGTCAAAGCGCAGGCTGTGGCCGCCAGGACTTATGCACTGGCTACCAAGGACAAGTACCCTGACAAAGAATATGACCTGGTCAACGAAATTCTGGATCAAGTCTATACAGGTGTGGAGGGCGAGCAGCGATTGACGGATATCGCCCTGAAGTATACGCGTGGTGAGGTGATGCAAGCTGACGGGGCTCTTATCGATGCATACTATCATTCGACCTGCGGCGGACATACCGACAACATTGAGGATGTCTGGGAGAAGGATCCCAAATCGTATCTCAAGGGGGTAGTGGACGATACATTCTGCAACTGGTCAAAGTACTATGTTTGGGATGAGGAGTTCCCTGCGAAAACACTCCTTTCAAACGTGCGCAGCTATCTCAAGACAAGTGGCCGGACTGCGATCCGGCTGGGAAGTGTCCTCGAGGAAGTTGTGATCGACTCGCGTTCACCGGGGGGACGAATTGGCTCACTTCGGCTTGTCACTGAAGCTGGAACGACGACACTCGGGAAAGACATCATACGCTGGGCATTCGCGCGGCCCGGACTTCCAGGCATTTTGAGATCCTCTGATTTTGCGGTTGATCTGACGCGAGGTGTCGATGGCGCCATCACAACAGCAGTACTTCACGGTCGCGGTTACGGCCACGGTGTGGGAATGTGCCAATGCGGTGCAATTGGGCGCGCACGTGCAGGGCTGGAGTATCGCGAAATCCTCACCCATTATTACAGCGGCGTTCAGATACAAAAATTGTATTGAAGAAGACCCAACAACTTTCATATCTAAAGAATATGCGAAGTTGTGGAAAGGTGCTGTTTGCTGTCTTCCTGGTCGTTATCTGTGTCTGCGCCGAGCTCCAGGCAAGCATCAAGGAGCGCATATTCTCACTGCACTTGGATCTTTATGGCGCCCAACCGGCGCTGAATGACTCCGCGCAGATCTGGCTATTCAGTCCTTATTGGGGCGGTGATTTGCAGTACATGCTGTCGCCCCAAACCGGTTTGATGATGTCGGTGCATTCCGGCAAAATCTATAACGACTCAGTAAGCACCTCAATTTTCAAATTCAACAATGACCGCGCGAATCGCCTTTGGAAGTTGACGAGTATTGCGATCGGTCCAAAATTCTACCTGAATCAGCGAAAAGGAACGACTCCGTACTTCGTAACTCGTATGGAGATGCTGCTCTGGAGTATCAAGTCATATCCGGATGACCAACCGATAGAGGTCACTGACAAGGACGGCAACCCACGCGATTACAAGGCTACCGAAATCGGTTTTACTGCAGGTTTCGGTCTTGAGCAGTTGATTGCTGATCGAATTGCAGTTTCGATGAGTGCTGAGTTCACTTACCTGACGGGACTTGGCGCCAATTTCGCGCAGTGGGTGAAAAATTCGCGCTCGCGAGCAATTCTTCAATTTGGCGTCGGCCTATCATTTCATTTTGGCGGCAGACGCAAGAGCCTGATGAAGGAAGCGGAGAAAGACGATAAGCAACGCGATCGCATCACCCGTCGCGTATACGAAGGCGATGCCAGCGTGCATGGCGACACCGTATTGCAGGACAAAGCTAAGACCGAAGATTCGACAGATTCCATAGCCGCAGTTCCGATCCAGAATGAAGCTGCCGATTTGGATAGTGACTCTGATGGCATTAGCGATGGGATCGACAAGTGCGGCAGCACTCCGACCGGCGTGTTAGTGGATCGTGACGGCTGTCCGCTCGATTCGGACAATGATGGTGTCTTTGATGGGATAGACCGCTGTCCGTCATCGGTCAAAGACGATGCTCCGCACGTCGATGCTGCGGGCTGCGCTCCTGACTCCGACTTAGATGGCGTCCCTGATTACCGCGATCGCTGCCCCAATTCATCAGAGCGGGTGGCAGTCGACAGCAATGGCTGCTCGATGGATGCTGATAAGGATGGAGTCGAAGATGCACTCGACCAATGCCCGGACACGCCCCACAGCCTGGCGGTAGACATAAGCGGCTGTCCGGACCGACAACAGATATTCGGAAAGCAAGTATTTCACGGACTCTTTAGCGGCGGCGGAGTTAATTTCAATTCGGAAAAGGTAAATCAATTCGATTCAGTCATCACGATGATGAAGATGTTCCCGGAAATCGTGGTCACTGTCTACGGCTACACTGATGACGTCGGGCCTGACGACGCCAATTTGCAGCTCTCGCAGAAGCGCGCTGACGCCGTGAGGTCTTTTCTGGTGTCATCGGGATTGGAAAACGAAAGGGTCTTGTCAGTCGGCCGCGGCGAGAGCAATTTCATGGCCTCGAACCAGACCCGCAGAGGGCGCGAACTTAATCGCAGAATCGAGCTTGAATTCAAGTTCGAGTAGCGTAGCTATTGCTGAAGGGCAACGGCTTCAGCGGTTGCAACGCGACGCCTTCGGAATACGCACAACACGATTGCTCCGGAGCCGACTGCCCAAGCTCCGAGATACAGCAGCCAGCCGACAATCGGAATTTTGAAGCACAAAGCCAGCAAGACTGAGCCCAAGATCAACGACCATCCGAGCGAAATCTTCTTGTCTCTGCGGATCCAGGCCATGAACACGATACCGACCGTAATCGCGGCGAAGACTTTACCTACGAAAAACAACAACGCGTAGAATGTCAAGCCGGTCAATGCCAGAGGAAGACCGAGCATGGTAATTCCGGTGAGCACAATGGCAACCGGCATAAAGAAAATGACTGCAAGTCCAAGTGCTCCTGCTACTGCACCATTCCTGCGAATTTCATCACTTACGGAAATAACGATGTCGCGTCGGATCAAAATCAGCAACACGCCAATGATGATCGAGCCGACAAGAAACAACAATGACCAAAGAATGTTGCCGGGCGGGGGAATGATCGATCCTATGCCGCTTGCGTCGTCACCGGTGCGTTTTTTCCAGCGCGTTTCACCCAGAATCTGCGATTCAGGCGAGATCCTGGCCTTTTCTTTAGACTCGTAGGAGAAATCACCGCCGATGAAAGCTCCGGGTGCGATTGAGATCTTGGTAGCCTTGACCTTAAGATTGCCCTCCACTCGCCCCGTGATGATCACGCTATTGGCATAGATATAAGCGTCCGATCCGACTGTGCCATCCACAAATGCCTCAGTCCCAAAAAAGGCAATGTCCCTCCCAATGGCGGCATCACCGCTGAGTGTCACTTCTGTAGCAAAGGCTGTTACATCGCCGTCAATTCGTGAATTAATGTTAACAGTTTGTGCAAAAGCTCGCATGGAGCGACAGATCTCGCCATTGACGGTAATGCGTTGTGCGGCGGCATTGAGATTTCCGTCGATTGTCCCGGCAAAGGATAGTGTTCGACACGCTGAAAGCAGGTCGCCCGAGATACTGCCATCGAAATTTACGGTACCTCCGGCCAGCATGACATCTTCCAGGAAGTCACCGCTGAGGTAGATATCATCGGCTGATTGGAAGTGAAATGCTGCCAGCGGAGGGCACATAAACACTCCCAGAATCATGACCGCAACTAAATGACGCGCTCGTACTATTGACATTGGTCGGCTTCTCCCTCAGCTAATATAACGAGACGATCACGACGAGGTTACTTTTATCTTTCGTCTTTCTGATCGGAGTCTCGGTCGCGCTCACGAGCTACGGTTGGAATGAACGGTCCGGTACGTTCGACGGTTGGCAGGCCAAGAATCGTGCGGGCGTGGTTGAGGGAGTCGTGCAAATTGGCGTGAATATTGTCGTCACCAATGGACAGGATGAGTTCTGAACTGGTTAGCGAGAAAAGCGGCTGCGCGTGAACCCCTGATAAGATCAAAGCGATATGGTGTTTCCGACAGTTCTTGAGCACCTGCTCCAACGCATGCAGACCTGAGGAATCGATGACCGGCACATTGCGCATTCTCAAGATAAGAACCTTGGGCGGCTTCTCGACGATCTTTATCGACTCTTCGAACTTGTAAGCCGCACCAAAAAACAGAGGCCCGTTGATCTCGTAGACCTCAACCCCATAAGGCACCTCCTGCTTGTTGATCGCAAGCGGATCATCAGTTTCCTCGTCTTCGTCCTTAAACTCCTTGGTGATGATGCCGACGTTGGTGACCTCCGACATACGTTTCATGAAAAGAAAGGCCGCGAGCACCATTCCGACCTCGATGGCGACAGTGAGATCGATCAATACCGTCAACCCGAAAGTCGTCAACAAGACGACCACGTCACTCTTGGGGCCGCGGATCAATCCCAGGAATGATCTCCATTCGCTCATGTTGTAGGCTACGATCACCAGTATCGCGGCCAGGGCACACAGTGGAATTAGCGATGCCCAGCGGCCAAAAAATAGCATGATCAGCAGGAGGACAACGGCATGTACCATCCCTGCAACCGGCGTGCGGCCGCCATTCTTGATGTTGGTTGCAGTCCGAGCGATAGCACCCGTGGCGGGAATGCCGCCGAACAGCGGCGTGACAATATTCGAGACTCCCTGAGCGACCAATTCCATATTGGAGCGATGCTTTCCCCCAATCATGCCATCGGCCACCATGGCCGATAACAGTGACTCGATTCCCGCGAGAATCGCGATCGTTGTCGCCGGACCAATGAGTTCGCGGACTGTCGCAAAGTCGATACTCGGAAAGGTCGGCGAGGGCAGCATTGACGGAATATCTCCGAAGCGGCTGCCAATTGTCTCGACCGGCAAATCGAACAACTGGACCGCGGCCGTGGCGGCGATCAGTGCAACCAGTGTTCCGGGAACGCGGTGAGTGATTCTGGGCCAAATCATGATCAAGAGAACTGTGGCGATGCTGATCACGATTGCAGATAGGTTGACGGAACTCAAGTGCAGCGGATAAGCAATCCATTTTTCGATGAAGTCGGAAGGAACGTCTCCCATGGTGAGACCAAGAAAATCTTTCACTTGCGACGAGAAGATTATAATGGCGATACCAGAAGTGAAGCCGACAACCACTGGATGAGGAATGAATTTAATTGCCGAGCCAAACTTCGCCAGTCCCATTATTACCAGAATGATGCCTGCCATGATCGTTGCGATCATGAGTCCGTCGATGCCGTATTGCGCGACAATTCCGTAAACAATTACGACAAACGCACCGGTCGGGCCGCCAATCTGGACTCTACTGCCGCCGAGGGCCGAGATCAAGAAGCCGGCGATAACGGCCGTAAACAGCCCTTTTTCCGGCGAAACGCCTGATGCAATTGCGAAAGCGATTGCCAGAGGAAGTGCCACGACCCCGACAATGATGCCGGCTGTCAGGTCGGACGTGAATTGTTGGCGAGTGTAGCCTTGTAAGGTAGTGAGCAGTTTCGGCTTCAACATACAGATTCCAAGGGCGCCAAGTTATGAAACTCCACTACGCAATCAAGGAAAAAATCGACAGAATTTGGCGATGTACTTTTTTTGAACCCTGGATCATGCTTTCCGACGATTGGTGAGAAGGAAATGATAGGCATGACGATAATGATGAACCCGCTCGAACAACATGACTCTCTTTACCGACTGGCATACAGGAAGTTTATGAATAATGAAATTGAGTATGCCCGACAATTAGCCCTTGAGGCTGTTTCAAAAGCGCATGAATTCTATCTTAATATGCAGACCACAGTACCATCTGACAGGTTCTCTTGTAGAGCCCAGAGTTTGCTGGACATGATAGAAAGGCGTTCACTACTGGACAAGAAGTGAACCCTCTGGAATGGGTCGGCGATTCGCTTGACGAGCACAAACAAACGCTGACCCTTCCTGACCCTGACAAAGACATCCCTCAATCCCACTCTCCCACACGAGAACCGAATGCCCTATTCGGTGAGCGGCGGTTCGCCCCCGACGGACCGCCGCTTTGGTTTGCCCGATGCCATAATCTCGTGCGGCCAAAGCGTATCATTTGTCAGTGTGACGGCAATCTTGACAAGTCCGCTAAGGATTGCTATCCTATTGTATAGTCTTAAGGAGTCAGATCTTGGCGATTTCGACACGGGGTAGATATGGCGTTCGGGCGATGCTGGCGATTGTGAAGGCAGATGGCCCGCTTTCGACTGCCAACATCTCGAAGTTAGAGGACATCTCCTTGCCGTATCTGGAGCAGATCTTTAACAAGTTGAAGAGGGCGGGTATCGTGCGTGCCAAGCGCGGCTCTCAGGGCGGATATCTGCTCGCTCGCGCGGCGGATAAGATCTCCGTTGGAGAGATCATCGCTATCCTGGATGGACCGGTCAAGTTCAGTCATTGTCATCACCCGGAACACGAGGAAGATTGTGAAAAGCGCGACATCTGTGCCTCACGGCGGTTCTGGTCGGATCTTGAAAATGACGTAAATAGCAAGCTCTACAAGACTTCCCTGCAAGATCTTAAGAACATCGAAACCGGCCTGATTCAGCAGGTGCAGGCACACGACAGTGAAGCGAATCTACTTCGATCATAACAGCACGACGCCTCTTGATCCTCGAGTTCTTGATGCCATGATGCCGTATCTCAATGAGACTTACGGCAACGCCTCTTCGGTACACTCGGTCGGTCAATTTGCTCGCGCCGGGCTCGAGCAATCACGCGAGAAACTTGCGAGGCTACTTGGCTGCCGCCCCGATGAACTGTATTTCACCTCCGGCGCTACCGAATCTAACAACATTGCGCTAAAGGGTGTCGCTGATGCGCTGGCGCACAAAGGCCGGCATATTATCACGACCAAGACAGAACATCAGGCTGTGTTGGAGCCCTGCAAGTACCTTGAACGCCAAGATTACGAAGTGACATATCTCGATGTCGACGCGAAGGGTTATGTCGACGCCGAGCAGCTCCGTGCTGCTATTCGCAATGACACAATTCTCGTTTCGATCCTATTTGCCAACAACGAGACCGGCACAGTCATGGACATTGCCCGCCTGGCGCGGGTTGCACACGAGCGCAATGTCTACTTTCATACCGATGCCGTGCAGACGCTGGGTAAGATGAATGTCAATCTGCACGAGCTTGGGGTGGAACTGGCCTCCGGCACAGCGCACAAATTCTATGGTCCAAAGGGCATCGGTTTTCTGTACGCCAAGGTCGGTACGCGATTCTCACCGCATATTCACGGAGGCGCCCACGAACGCGGCAAGCGTGCCGGTACAGAGAATGTTCCAGCGGCGGTAGGTATGGCAAAGGCGTTAGAGCTGTGCATCAACGAGATGAGCGTCACTTCGGAAGAAATCTCGCGATTGGCGAATCGGCTCACGCACGGCATTCTTGAGACAATCCCTGACTCGCAACTCCATGGTGACCCGGTAAACGGAATCCGCGGAACAATGTTTTTCACCTTCCCCGGTGCCGATGGCGAAGCAATCATTCTCTCGCTTGACATGGCAGGAATCGCAGTGTCTTCGGGATCAGCCTGTACCTCCGGAGCGACTGAACCGTCGCATGTGCTGTTGGCAATGGGCATTCCGCCACAAGTGTCGTCCTCAGCAGTCCGTTTTTCTTTGGGTAAGGCGAATTCAGAAGCCGAGATTGACTTTGCGCTGGCCACACTGCCGCCTATCGTCGAGAGGCTGAGAAGAATGTCGCCTCAGTATGTGGCGAAGTAAACGAACCCCCTTACCCCTTCCCTTCTCCCAACGGGAGAGGGGAAATCGGGAATTTGCAGGAATGAATGGAAGATAAGACGGCAGATAAGTCGAGAATTCTTGTGGCTGTCGCTATGTCGGGCGGAATTGACAGTTCCGTCGCCGCGGTGATGCTGAAACTGCAGGGCTACAACGTCATCGGCTTGACGATGAAGCTGTGGGATTTTGCCGAGGTCGGCGGCGAGGACAAGCAGGTCTCGCGGCGCTGCTGCTCGCTGGAAATGTTCGAGGATGCCCGCAGCGTTTGCTTCAAGTACGGTATCCCCCACTACGTGCTCAACATGCACGAGGATTTCCACGACACGGTGATTAACGATTTCGTGTCGGAATATGTTCAGGGCCGTACTCCCAACCCGTGCGTTGTCTGCAACTACAAGATCAAGTGGGAACTCCTCGAAAACAAGGTCAAGCAACTCGGCTGCGATTATCTTGCCACCGGGCATTACGCACGAATCGGTTTCGATGAGAGCAACGGCCGTTACAAGATTCTCAAGGGCGTCGACCCGACCCGCGATCAATCGTATTTCCTCTGGGGACTCAAGCAGGAATCTCTCGCTCGCACGTTGTTCCCGCTCGGCGATTTGCAAAAAACGCAGGTGCGCGAACTGGGGCGCGAGTACGGATTGATCAATGCCGAACGCGAAGAGTCGCGCGAGATTTGTTTCGTGCCCGACAACAACTACACGCGCCTGGTCGAGAAGAAGCACCCGGAACTCGCCCGGCCCGGCAACATTCGCGACACGCAGGGCAACGTCGTCGGAACTCACGAGGGCTACTATCGCTACACGATCGGCCAGCGCAAGCGCATCCAGATTAACACGACCGAGAAGAAGTTCGTCACGCAGATCGACCCGGTGAAAAACGAGATCACGATCGGCGACGATGACGATCTTCTGGTGCAAACTTTCGAGGTCAAAGAGGTCAACTGGGTGGCCATTAATCCGAGCGGAATTGGCGATTCATTCGATGCCCTGGTCAAGATTCGCTATTTGCACAAACCGGTGGACGGGCGCGTCACACTATTGACAAACGGGAATGTAGAAGTTAAACTACATGATAAGCAACGCGCGGTGACTCCCGGTCAGAGTTGCGTGTTTTACGATGGCGACATCGTGCTGGGAGGTGGCAAGATCGCGTAAACAAAAGGATTGCGTATGTTCGCAATAGGCATGTTAAGGGTTGGCGTTTTCTTTCTTGTTCTTTCCACGACATTGTTAGCCGAGACGATACCGTTTGATTACTGGTATGGGCGGATTATGGGGGGGCAGCACTTTTCTGCAGATTATACCGACGCAAAGTACGGGCGGTCACGCTACGCCTTGTCGTACGGAGGCGGGTTTCGAAACAGATTCCAGATCGGTGTTCCCAACGCCGTGATCTGGACTCCATACACGACCGGTGACAAGTCGGACTGGACGAACCCAACATTTGACGGAGCATTGCGACTCAGCAACTCAACCCGCTACCTGCTCGACCGCATTGACATTCGCGACGATGAATCTAGAGTCAGCCACCCCGGCTACGCGAGCCAGTACAAGAGAGAGAGCTATGAGTGGAATCAATCCGTCATTCATCTCGACGAGGGCGAGATCGAATACTCTCCTGAGAAGGCAGCTTACCTCTACCTCGATGGCATCTGGCTTGCGCCAAGGCAAACATACGTGAAAATGGAGGCGGACCTGAAGATCGGTCGCGCCAGATCAAAGTTTATCGGCGCCACATACAACGGTGAAAAGACAACAGAATGGAATGAGTCGCGACAGCGATCTGCCGAGGCCAGGCTCAAGCTCAGAACTGGTTTGTCGCAGTCACTGAACTTCAGCCTTAGCACTTCGCTCTTCCATTCCGCCATGCCTGCTCGTAGATCTGGCAATCGGACAGTTATGGAACCCGATCCGGTCAATCCCATGTTTTCTGATTATTTATCCCATACTAACCCCCACGAGACGGTAGCGATGATCGCTCCCTCGCTAAACTGGATCGCTTCGGCGAGGCTCTGGATGGAGATCGGCGTAAACGCAGAGTACGACTGGAGCAATTCCAATATCTACGACAGTCAGAGCGAACGTGGGGGCGGCAGCATGGCTATACAGTCTTTCGAACGAACATTGAGTAGCTTGAAGCTTCACTTCGGCTCGACTTGGCTAAGCCAGAGGCAGTCTATCGAGTGCGAACAGATTCTGGACAACTATCAAGGCTACTACGGCAATACGCTCAGCAAGAACACGTTGCGAGTCTTCACCGCTGTGAACTACAGTGGCGCTGGTGAGGAATTTGTGAGTTGGATTCACAATCAGGGCGGCCCTCCATATATCGTGGGTCCGTATTCTCGCCGAACTATCTCATTCGACGTAGCCCCAGACTATTCGCTTGGAAATTCGTTGACAATTGGCGCAAAGGCTCAGCTTGAAAAGCGCGTCGAAAATGACTGGCATTCGCAATCGTTTGTCTCATCACTGCACGTCGACTTCCTCAACTATAACTGGCGACGCGAGAAGCGACACGACATTTCCTGGGCTCATGCCGGCGATATCGATTACCTCCTGGGCGCCACTATGCGCCCCGGCGATCTGAGTTGCTCTGCCGAGTTGGAGTTTCCGCGAGGATCCGCCAGCGGGCCAAATCCCGGCGCCGGCTTCTGGACCTTCTATCGATTCAGGTTCGACGATGATTGGCGCTTCATGGTGACATCATCATTGGGGGTCAAAACAGGCGCTGAGGTTGGCATGGATATTGAATTTCAGAACAACGACCCGTTCTCTCAAGGTCCCAATCGAACCCGCTGGTTTTTGACTCCTCGCATGCGGGTACAGCCTCTCCGGTGGCTCCGCATAACTTCGACAGCGATGAACGAGTACTATCATCCGAATGATATCTTCTACTACGGTTCAGTAGACGATTTGCGGCGCACCTGGAAATTCGACTTGAAGGTGGACTGTGTTTTCTAAGTGCCCGCTCATTTCACTCGTCGTGATTTGCCTCGGCCTGTTGATGTCTCCGCAGTTTTGTGGGCAGATTCTTGCCGAGACGATCCCGTTTGATTACTGGTATGGGCGGATCATTGGGCGGACCCAGATTCAGGCGGTGCACGATGCCTACAATGGTCAGTATGGCCAGTTGACAACTTCAATGAAGGTGGGCCACGGCAACGATGTCAGCGTCAATCTCGGAACACTGTTTGACATCGTTCCGACAAGTCAGTCTAATGCATTTCAGGTACGGTTTCACCGACCAAAGCTCAGTGCGATGGTTAGGCTGAGTCCGCGGTTGCGCTGGCAAATTGACCGACTGGATTTGCAAGAGAGTTCTGATCTTGAGACGACCACGGACGAAACTCGATTCACCCAACAATCGGCATTTCAGTCGGATCAGACGATTCGGCTACTGCATAAAGACATCGAATTTGACTCGTCGCGATCGTTGTATTACTACACGACTGGCATGCTGCTGCAGCCGCGGAATTGGAATCTGGACGCCAGAGTACAGCTTGCTGCCAGTGACCTGTCTGAGAGACGGCAATGGCCAAAGTACATTTCCCAGAATACCGGCGCGATGCTTATCAATAGACAGAGCACGCGTGATTCGCGCCTGTGGTTGGTCAACGCCACCCTTGGCTACGGCATCAGCCGCAAACTTCAGATGATGATTGGCTGGTTGATTGGTCGCCAGAGTAATCCCGGATATCAGATTGAAGAGCTTTTCCCAATCACAAATCTGGACTCCTTGGTACGACGATACGAACAGGAATCCGAGAGCGTTCGTCGCAATTACGAGATATTTGTCGAGCCGGTGTTCCTACTGAGCCAGCATCATTGGGCGAGTATTCGGCCATCATTCCTGAGCCATCCCTCCAGCACCCTCCGTGAAACCATGAACCTGCGCGAGACGCAAGGCCTTGAAAAGACTATTGACCGCGGCACCAGTGCGGATCGCGCGTACGGCCTTGCCCTAAACCACACCTGGATTGGGCGTGGCTCGCCTATTCCGCTCAATCAGATTCTCGATGATCAAGGCGACTACTATGGACACCGGTTTACGACCGGGACTATTCGTGTGAGTACTTCCGCCGACCTCAAGCTCAGGCGTTATAGATCTGAGAGCTGGAGGGAGCGGGAAGGCGGCTTCCGATTCAGTTTTCATCCATACGAGAGTCGTGAGGATGTGCTTATAGCCACAAGCGAAGTCACCTATTACTCCAGATACAATCTTGATCTCTCCTTGAAGTTCTCTCTCGACCGAAGAAGCAGCGGTGGCGGGCAGAGAATTTCAGATGCAATCTACTACCATACTCAAGTTCACTATTTCGACTTGAAGTTGTCGTACTTCTCATATCGCTGGGATCCAAGTAAGCGGAACGAGATTGGCTGGGGCAAGATCGGCGATATGGACTATCTTTATGGGCCGCTCTTGAGACCGCGTGACTGGCGGGCATCGATTACTATAACTCCTCCTGCTGAACGCTGGACGTACCGCGATCCGGAAGAGAGCGTGTTCAATTTCTTCAAGGGCGAGTCCGACGATCGTTGGACGATGATCTACTCGAGCGCCGTTGGCGTGTGCGATGGAGTTGAAATGGGTCTCGATGTGAATTATAGTCAAGTGGTGTGGAGACACAACGATGACCCCTATTACCGGCAGGAGGCCCGTGAAGTTGATTGGGCAATTGGTCAACGTTTTCGCTGGCAGCCGGGCCAGAGATTCAGAGTCGATTTATCATTCAGCGAAAACTACAACTACAATGACGATGTAGTGTATTCTGGGCAGTCTGAACATCGTGGACATGAGTATAGCCACACGTGGAGTGCTCGTGTCGTATATAGTATTCTGATCTGATGCCTGAGCGATTGACTTTGACCAGTTAAATACTTAGTGTAATGGGTCAGCAATATGAGATTCCTGACGAGGTACAATGTGGTCCAATTAACCTATCACGGACATTCCTGCTTTGAGATAACGGACGGAAAGCATAATTTGGTGATTGACCCGTTTATCAGCGGGAATCCTTTTGCAGCGGTCAAGGCGGGGGATATTCATCCACAGTATATCATCGTGTCGCACGGGCACGCCGATCATTGGGGCGACACGGAACAAATCGCCAAGGCAAATCACGCGACGGTGATTTCAAACTTTGAATTGGGAGATTATGCGGCAAGGCAGGGCTGTAAGAATCACTCGCTGCATATCGGCGGGAAGGCGCAATTTCCGTTCGGATGGGTGAAATTGACGATCGCACATCACGGCTCGACGCTTCCGGATGAAGTCAGCTATGGCGGCAATCCGGCGGGAATATTGTTGAATATCGGCGGAAAGACGATTTATCATGCGGGCGACACCGGGCTGTTCCTGGACATGAAGTTGATCGGAGAGATGAACGCCATAGACCTGGCGTTACTTCCGATCGGCGACAATTACACGATGGGACCGGAGGATGCTGCCAAGGCCGTGGAATTCTTGCGACCCAAAAGCGTGGTTCCGATGCACTTCAACACATTTGATGTCATCAAGCAGGATCCGAACGACTTTGCAAAATTGGTGCGGGCACAGGGCGTGGAGTGCACGATCATGAATTCAGGCGACAAGCTGACGGTCTGAGATACTGGGTCAGTATGATCATTGAGAAGCGGCCGAATCAAGAAGTCGGCTTGCTTCTTCGGCGCGATAGTTGTTTCTGATACACTCTTCAAGAACTGCCTGCGCTTCCGGAATTCGTCCCACTTTAAGGTAGAGACTACCGAGACGGAATTTTGTCTCGTAAATGCGAGGCATCATTGATGCTGCCTGCTCGTAGAAACCAATTCCCGCCAGTAGTTCCCCCCGCGCGGTTGCATCGTCACCGTCGATCATCAGTAGCGAGAACTTGGCGGTATTGTCCCGATCGTTAAACTGCAGAATCTCTGTATAGGCCGCCTTGGCCACAAGGCGATCTCCCATTTCAAGATTCACGGATGCCCACAACGGCAGTCGGCGTTGTCGCTCGTGCAAACGGAATTTTGCGTTCGTGAACATGTTCTTGAGTACGCGATAAGCTGCGGAGTAATCTCCCGCAATCACGAGATGATTCGCGAGACTATTCGGAATGAATGACGAGGGAAATTGTTCGGCGATTTTCTCGGCCTTCTTCAGGAGTTCCTGCTTCTCCCCTTGTGCCGAGACGTCGAGTGCGTCGGCCTTGATCAGCAGTTCCGTCAAGTATACAGCGGCAATGCGAGGATCATCGGACTTAGGCAAGACGTCCGGAACAGGCGGCACAATGCGAGATACTTCGCCGCACGAGTCAAGGCAGTAAATCAAATCTGTCGTCGTTACGTTTGGCAGCGAGAGACCGGGGTCATTGGCCGAGTAGGCGATCTCTCTTGATAGGACAAGCGGGCGATCGACTGAGCTGGCAAGAGTCTGCAACAGAAGAGCCCTGTCGGCAAACTCGAGCGAGTCGCTAAGGCGCCAATCGGCTTTAAGGCGGCTAAAAGTAGCGCGATAGCCATAGACTTCGCAGTCTGCGCGGACACCCTCGACATAGCGCAGATAGAGCACAGGAAATTGGGTCAGGTCGCTGCCACAGATGAGGACGCCATTAGCAGGTACTTCAGAAAGTAGGCGGCGCCCATAATCCTCCCACTCGGTGCGCTGGGTGACGTCGCAGTCGGAAAAATTAGACGCGACCAACAATGCGCAGGCGAGAATGATTGCCGAAACCGTAAGGCGCGAGAATCTGACCGTTGCAAAGAAGTAAAGAGTCTCTGCAAGCCAGATCGACAGTATCAAGAGGGTGGGAATGAAGTATGGCTCGATATCGGGAATAAGGTAAAAGAAGTTCAGTGCGATGTTGGTAACCAGTATTGTTGCAAGGATCAATATCAAGGTTCGATTGCGCCGCCATTGGATTCCAATTCCAGGGATGGCGAGCAGGAGGATCGGAATTAGATGTTGTCTCCAAATCAGTGAGGAGACCTGCGAGAGGTAAATCGGTACATCGGTTAGAACCGGGGAAGCAACGAACCGGCGGTATTCCTCGGCAAAGAGCAGTTCTCGCAGTCCAGCCCAACTGGAAGGATCAAACCAATCGAGCTCGAGCCTGAACTGCGAGCGAATCGGCAAATAGATATACATGGTCAGAGGGACTGCGAATATCATCAACGACATCAGAAGCCGCTTTGTGGTGATCCAGTGTCTCTGATTATGGATGAGAACGGCAGCAGCCGGCGCCAGAGCGATCGCCGACAGGTGATTGCAAAGACAAACTCCAAAGAGAAAAAGCGACAGCAAAAAGTAACGTATTTCTGCCGAAGCCTGAGAACGGATTACAAAGAACAGCGTAATTGTAAAGAGCAGAGCGGCGAGTGGGTAGACCTCGAAACTGGTTGCACTTGACCAAATGGCAAGAGAGGCGGCAAAAATCTGCGTGGCCGCGAGCAACACCAATCGTTGACGAAGTAGTGTTGGCAAGAGAAGCAACTCCAGCAAGCAATAGAGCGATCCGACAGCAGCCGCCATCGCGACCGTGGAAAAGAGATTGAGTGCAATGACCGGACGAAGAAAGAAGTTTACCTGGGTCCAGAGGTAGCCGAGATTCGTTAAGAGCGGGTATCCGGGAGGATGAGCAATCTGCAGCCGTGCGGCTGCCAAGGCGAGCTCGCTGCAATCACCAGCATAGATTCCCCGGCATGAAGTCATTGCATAGAGAATCAGGGGCAAGATAACAGATGCAGAGAGTACAATGCGTCTCTGTAGCTTCTCGGATATCACGCTGCAATATAGTGCTTTACACCTGTCCAGCCAATCCTCAGTTCGGTACTGGTGCCAATGCGCCAGTTTTATGGTCGTTCCGGTGTCAAATCAATCGTATGTTGAACGCACCGGTGCGTCGCGAGTCTGACATAAACGAACTTGAGCTCTTGACCAAGGTCGCCCAAGGGGACAGGTCTGCCTTCAAATCTCTGTTTGATCTGCATTCAACACACGTCTACAATATCTGCTATCGCATGCTTGGAAATGGCAACGACGCCGAGGAAATTTCGCAGGATGTCTTTCTCACGCTTTGGCAAAAAGCTGCAACGGTTCGCGGCGATGCCAGACTGTCCACGTGGCTGCACAGAGTAGCAGTCAACAAGTCGATTAATCATCGCCGCCGCGGCGGGGTATTCAGCCGTCTCAAGCAGATCATGTCGATTGATACTGAAGAAGTTTCGCTGGCAGAGCAGCTTCCTGCTCCGGAATCGGAGCGCCCGGATTCGAGATTGGAATCCAAAGAAGCCGGCGAACAACTGGCTGAACTGATGGCCGACCTGCCGGGGCGTCAGCGGGAAATCTATTTGCTGCACAAACTTGAAGGCTTAAGCTACAAGGAGATAGCTGAAGAAACGAACTTGTCGCTGGCTTCCGTGGAGTCGTTGATGCACCGTGCAAAACAGAATTTACGGAAGACAATGCTAAAACGATTCAAGAACCGGCGCAAGTAAGGCGGGGAGATTGATGTCCAATTTACGATTGATGGAGGATGAAGTTGTTCAAATGCAGTGACATTGAAAGCAGAGTGATTGAAATTCTTGAAGGGAATCTCGATCCGGTAGATTCGAATGCGGTTGAGACGCACACGCGCGATTGCACCGAATGCCGTAATCTGTTAGCTCATTATCAGCCGCTGTTCAAGAATGACACAGCCTCTCAGACTCCGGCGCCGGAAACGCTCTGGCGCTCGCTTCAGAATCGCCTCGATCAATTCGACGAGGGCCGTCCTATACAGCCTACCCTGTTTCCCAAACGGCGGCCCTTGCTCGGTTACGCATTGCAGACGCTGGCAATTGCCACGGCGATTGTCGTCGGTGTAATTCTTGGAAAGATGCCCGAGACAGAGACATCTTTTGAAGACGAGATTGTTTCATATTACGCCGGTGCTCTAACGCAAACCGCACTACCGATTGAAGAGGTGCTTGAGCAGGTGAGCCAGGGTCAGGGAGGCGACCGATGAAGATTCGCACGCTCATCTATGTGGTGATACTGCTGTTGGTGGTTAATGTCGCGTCTATTTCAACGATCGTGTATTATCGCGTGGCGGCGCCAAGAGAACCATGGGAGAATCGATTTGTTCCGCGCAATGATCCTGGTCGATTCGAATTGCCTAAGTTGTCACCGGCAGAGCGCATGGCGATGGAGAGCACACGTAGAGAAGTGGATAGCCTGGTGATGCCGATTATCGAGAAGATGAATTCGCAGCGTGGCGTGCTTCTCGAAGAACTCAACAGTGAAAATCCCGATACTACCAAGGTCTACCAGTTGATTACGGAGATCGGCGTTCTGCAGAGCGCGATCCAGAAGCAGATGGTAGCCCAGTTTCTAAACGACCGCGATTCGCTCCGGCCGGAACAACGCAAGCGTCTTCTGAAAATGATCGAAGAGCGGAGTCGTTGGCAGGAACGGGGACGATTTGGCGGTCGTCGAACGATTCGAGAATTCTAAGTGAGTGGACAATTGAAAGGAGACTGTATGAAGTGGAAACTCGCAACAATCATAGCGGCGCTGGCGCTGGCAATAGTGTTACCTCTGTATGCACAAGAGGCGGATGATGTCGAGACTGATGACGACGACATCGTCTGGGCGGGCGGCTGGGGACATGGAGGCGGACGCGGAGACGGCCAGAGCAAGGCCATGATTGAAGAACTGGCTCTTACAAAAGAGCAACAGAAGAAGATGGACAGCATGCGTTCGACCAATCGCAAGGAGATGATCCCATTGCGAGCTCAGTTGCATGTAATGCAGATCGAATTGCAGGAGCTGTTCGACAGCGACGCGTCAGTGTCAACGGTAAACAGTAAGATTGACGAGATCAGCAAACTCAGAACCGATATGGCCAAGAGGCAGGCCGCTCATCGAATCGCTATGCGCCAGGTGCTCACGCCCGAGCAACGTGAGATTTGGGATAGTCGCCCCGGGAAGATGGGTATAATGCGTGGTCTCGGGAAGGCGAAGATGGAGCGCGACATCAAGATGTATGATGGACAGCGAGGAAAAGGCGACGCCCCGCGCTGGCGCGGCCGCGGTCTGTAGTATCCGAGTTACCTGACCTCCTGTAGGACGGACGAGCAATCCGCCCTCTTCTTAGCCGGCGGTTTTCTCCGGTAGCGACCGCCGGCACTATTTTGCCTCAACCGGGCCTAACGGCGGCGAAAGAGACGGTGAGTGCGGTTTTCGATATCGGAACCGAAGGCGGACTCTTCATATTCTTGCAGGAGTAGCCTCGAGTTCAGAATCGACTTCGCTGTTGGATTGTCCGCTGCAATAAAGATCCAGTCAGCGCTGACCGAAGCAATGAAATCCAAGTACTCCCGTCTGCGATTGTAATCGATTGCCTCTGGAGAAACCAAGCCATCGCGATCGACTATGTGTCCGCGGAAATGATATCCAAAGTGGCCAATATCCTCGGCAAGTACAACGTCATCGGGAGATGCTCGGTCATTCAGGTAGTTCGCGGCCGCTATGTGATTTGTGTTGTACCATTTCATCTCTGCAGGTAGTCGCGAGAGGTGAAGGAGCGTGACAACGACCAGAACTGAGCTGATGAGTGCGTTTAGCACGCTCGCTTTCAGTTGGAGATGCAGTCTGGAGAGCAGCGACTCAGCACCTTTCACGAGTATCAGAAAGACGAGTGGCAGCACTGGAGCGGCATACCAGAAAAAGATCCTCGGGGAGAAGACTGCAAGTCCGCCAATGAATCCTATGGTGGTAATAGAAACAAGAACCAGCCGATCGCTGTGAACGATGAACCGAAATGTCAAGGCGAGCAACAAGACGAACAAGAACACACCTAACAGCGGTCCCAACGTCGTCAACTGCCCGAGGCGGCCGACGAAGCCAATAGTGCCCTGCTGATACAAAACCGATTTTGCCACAATGGAATTCGGAATCCAAGTTCCGAAATACGAAACCGCGAAGCTGAGCCAGCCCCCAAGGATGATTAAAGGTGGAAGCAAGATCCGCCAGAAGTGCCTTGCTCTGTCGATGATGCACACAACAACAACAATGAACAGGAGGCCGAGGCCCTCGGGACGCGTAACACAGGCAAACGCGGCCGCCAGGGAGGCTAAATGATGATGTCTCCGGTATACATCGTAAATTGCGCGGACCAGCAGAAATGTAAAGAGTGAAGTCTCAAGCCCGGAGATGTCGCTGATCAGGCAGCGTGGATAGAGTGCGTAAAGAAATGCAGGTAGCAGGGCGAGTTTAGAAGTGCTGCAGAGTTGTCCGAAGCGGACCAAAGTCAATGTCGTGAATGCTGCAGACATCGTTGAGAGAAAGAGTGCAGCCGCCGTGCCCGAGATACCGGCAAAGGTAAATGCAGCCAACAAAAGCGTGAAAAGTGGTGTGGTGGTTCCAAGCACTCGTTCGTTCAGGTTGTAAACAAAGCCATTCCCAGAGGCAATGTTCTCTGCGTATCGAAACGTGATTAGTGCATCATCAACCAGGTAGCCTGTGAAAAAATGTCCGATTAGTCGCGCGATTACACAGAGCGCAACTACGGCGACTATTTGGTGCCGTTTATCGAGCAGGACTCGCACCGTCGACTCGGGCAAGAAGGTAGCGATGTTGCTCCGGGATGGAAAAAATCAGGTTATACCGACTGAAAGTACTGCTCAACAGCTTCTCGTCGATATTCCAGGCGGCAAGCACGACGGGATCGGCAATCAGATACTTGACTCCAAGGGAATCGGCATAGTCCTCAAGAAAACTGACGGACTTCTTGTTACCTGCTGCACGGTCGGCACCCCACCACGACTGGATCGTGTAATTTCCCTGCTGCATAAACACGAAGTCGAACGGTGTCATCACGAGTGATCCTTTCTCCATATGTTGGGCCAGGATATCGTTTGTTTGAATCTGATTTTGATTTCGCGGGAGCGCCTCGGAGAAAAGGGCGAAGGTACCGTATGCAAAGAAGACTATTCCCCACACGCTGAAGGCAGTGGTGAAGTACTTCGGTTTGGTTGATCCCAGGCTTTCGAGACTCGACCACACCTGCGCAATGATAATTGCCATGAATGGCACCAAGGGGATCATATACCGCGTGAATTTGGGCAGCGGTGACGCTGCCAGGACAATTGCAGCCGCAAAAAGGTACACGAAGGTAAAACGATTTCGCTGCCAAAACTCGCGATTGATCAATGGCAGAGCCAAGAGCATCCACACGGTGATCCCTATTACTTCCGGTTTTCGAAGGACTCGCTTGTGCTCGGTAACAAGATTGACGAGAGGTTGCCACCAATTGAGATCAAATGAGGTCGTCATAAGGGGATTGTGAACTGCCTGAGCAATAAACAGCTCGCGGTTCGTGAAGTAGCCTGACACGTAAGGACAGAATCCGAGCAAGCCAAATACCAGAAATACCACGCCCCCCTGCCATTTCCGCTCAAAGACCAGACCCAGAAGCCCTGCCAAAACGAAAACCAGCCCAAAGGCGTGCGTCAGCCCCGCCCACCCGGCGAGAAGGCCGCTGAGCCCATATAACCAGTATTTCCCTGTGCGGCGGGACCGGGCCAACACCATATAGCTGGCAAACCCGCAGAGCAACAGCATTGACTCGGGTCGAAATTCGAGCATTTGCAGCCAGTATATTGGTGTAAACAGGAGTACGGTTATAACTCGCCTGCCATTCACTAATCCGCCTCCGGCACACTCTCTAAAGACCAAGAACAGTGTCAATAATCCCGCAAAGAACGAGATACTGCGAAGTTGAAACAACCCCCACCCACCGAGTTTAACAGCAGTTAACCCACACCACACCAATAACTTATGATAGATAACGATCTCCCCATCCAATGGCGGACAATCGCGAAACAGTTGGGATTCGATTCTTGCATCTTTTGCAAGGCTCCAAACCTGTTGTCCAATCCAAGCCTCATCGTTGTGAATCTCTCGACTGAAAAATGCGACAGACAAAAGACCAGCCGCAAGGATGCAGCACGAAATGAATGTCCATTTCCTGGCGGAAAATGTTAGTAACGGAGATTCCATTCGCTTTGAAGATAAGGTTAAAGAGACAAATCACAAGAAATGGAAGGGCAGGACTCAGCTGGACAGAGTGAAATTACCCGATTTGGGTCGGGAATTGGCCAAAAAATGGTCAGCAAAATTATTGAAAAACAGTTGCCAATTTTCGGATCCATGTGTATAATAGCCATGAGGTACGCCTCAGTTGTGTATCGACAGGGGAAGCGCTTGACTGTTACCATTGGGTGTATCAGTGAAGTAGGAGAGGACTGCTTCCCCTCGTTGATTTTAAGGGGTCGAGATTAATCCTGGAAATCAAGAGAATTAGCGAAGTTCAATTGATCGCTTGAACTACATCTTGAGTTCGCGTTCTAATGTGCGCGAAAGTAGCTGTACATGTGATCAAAAAGCGGAGCGTGATTGAGCGGACTATGCCTATCTGCTAATTCCATAATCCGGCCACCAAGTTTCTTTGCCAGAGGGACTCTGCCAAGCGGATTGAACATTCCTCCCGATGTGTACCGTCTTCTTTGCAGTTCGAATCCAGCACTGGATAGTGTCTGATCCAGAAGCCTCCTGCTGATGAAATTCAGATGCTGTGGCGGCGAGTACATGTGCCAATGTATTCCGATGGCATCGCTTAGTGTTCGCTTGAGACACTCTCGAGTGGGCACCAGAATCGCCAGTGCGCCTCCAGGTTTCACCAAGACCGAGAGCTCCGAAAGAAATGCCATTGGATCGGGCAGATGCTCGATCACTGCGTAGCAGGTGACAGCATCAAATGGAGAACCAAATTGCACGTTTTCAAGAAAGTCCTGATGAATCTCCAGCCCCCGAGATCGCGCTACCTCAGCGGACCGTGATGACAGCTCGACACCAACACGCCTGATATCTTGCGGCCAATGCAGCAGCAGGTCGCCGGTACGGCAGCCGACGTCGAGAACAGATTTGATGGGAATTCCTGCGGTACCCCGGATGAGTGCAACTTCGTGCTGCCAATACCGACTTGGGCGAAACACGCCCTCGTAGATGCCTGCCTTGGTTGCGGCTTCCGTGGCGTAGACCTGTTCGAGATTGACTTCGTGTTGCTTGATGTCGAAAAACGCCGATGAGCAATTATTGCACTCATACAGCGTGTAATCGAGATCTACGAACCGACTCTTGACCACCTGCCTTGCTTGGGCACTTGTCGAGCTGCAGAGGCGGCAAATCATGCGTAGTCTATTTGAACAACTCGGAAGCCTTGACAATCGTGATGTCCTCTGGCAAGAGCTTGAGGTCGAGCGCTTTGATTTCGTCGTTGACCGACTTGAGAACACCCTCCTCAGAACCAGAGGGTAATTCCAGCTTCGTATCGAGTGTCAACAATTCTTGTTTGGCAACTTCGCCGTTGGAAACTACAGCAACGATCAGCACACCGCGAGGATTGAGATTGTCAAGCGCGATTGTCTGAAGTTCACTTCGCGGCACGCGGTTAATGTTGTATTTGAATTTCTCGACGTACTCCGGAAGTTTGTACCATTTCTCATCCAGACGCATACCCAATTGACGATCGGGCGTTTCCATCTGAAAGGCGAAGTTGTTCGCGACAAATTCTTTTGTGCGATCGATTTCGTCCGCCGTCAACGGCGTTGTGGTCAGTTTCGTCATTTCGCTCATCATCAGTTTCACACAGAATTCGAAATTGACCTCTTTCGGATAAGTCCACATGTGAAAGTACTGATCTGCGCGTGGGATGCCGTTATCCATCAACTTCGACCAGCCCAGCGGACGGAAGTGTTCGCAATATGCGTAGGCACCATACGCCAGCCCGCGTTCAGTGCGCACGGTTCTGAAAAGCCGGCCAAACATCTCACGGTGTTGACCGAGGTAGCAACTGAGCAGCCGCATGGGATAATATTGTGGTGAGGTACGATTGTCTTCGAGTACGTGCCCGATCCGCAGATGTGTCTGCGTACGATTCTCTTTCTCAACAAGAATGACCTTCGGCGCCTTGGGGAGTCGCGGGACTACATCGGACCGTACGACTCTACCGGTCGGAAGGCTGCCAAGGTCGGTTTTGAATCTTTCAACCAGAGTATCCTCGACAGCACCACCGATCCCTGCCAATACATTGCCGCGAACAAAGTTCGCGTGATAGAATTCGACGACATCGCGCCGAGTGAAATTCCTAACTGCGTCCTGCGACCCTTGAATTGCATGGCCGTAGCGATGACCTTCAAATAGTGCATTTTCGAAGACCGTCAGTGATAACCAGCTATCATCCTCGCGAATCCGAGCGATCTGGTCAAGTTGCTCTGCAATGGCTTTGCGGACCTCCTCTTCGGGGAACGCGGGCTCGGTCAATATCTCTCGAAAAATCTCATAGAACTCACCGGAGTTTTCGGCCAGCGTGCGGCCCGTTATGACAACGACTTCTTTGTCGACAGCGATTCCTACCTCGGCGCCGATCTGATTCAGACGGCGCTCTATTTCGGCACGGGAATGACTGCGTGTTCCTTTGTCGAGCAGACTGGCCGTCAAGTATGCAAGCCCAGGTTTGTCAGTTGGATCGAGCGCGGATCCCGCGTCAATCATGACCCTATAGTAGATGACCGGCAACCCCGGTTTCTTCAGGACAACCACTTGATTGTCGGCAACGGCCCCGCAACCAAGCAAGCACACTAACAACAAAAGCAGAAACGAAACTCTGAAAGCGCAATTCCGACGGAGTCCGGGCCGAGCATCGGTGGCTGCAAGATTTTCTCCACCCATCAACAATTGATATCTCATCTTCATCGCCACTCCTCAAATTCCACTTTTGGGGACAAGGGTTACCAGGGTCCTGTTCGTAGGCACAAATGTCTGAGCCGCCACGCCACGGATCTTATCCGCCGAGACAGTCTCGTAGAGGTCGTACAGCTCGATCATACTACGGTGATTCCCGGTGATCACGCGATTTACCCCCAGAGAACTCGCAATCCGCGATGGACTGTCCAGGCCGTAGATCATTCTGGCGCGGAGGTTATTCCTGGCTCGATCGAGTTCGTCGTCAGAGATCGCCTTGGTGCTCAATTGCAGCAAATGATTATAGATCGTGTCGCGAACTTCGTTAAGCGATGCTCCTTTTCGGAGCCTGGCTGAGATGACTTCAAGACCTGGATCTTTACGCAATTCTGCATCGCCGCTTACCGATTCCACCAGCGCCATGCTGTTCTTGAGGATCCGTGTGAGACGGCCCGATTTGGAAAACAACACTTCATTAATCAAGTTCATTGCCGCGAAGGCCTCGAAATCCTGAAGCGGGGAAGACACATGAAAGGCGATGCGAAATTGTGAAGCGGCTTCGTCGTCTTTCCAGACAAAGTTCTTGATTCGCTCTTCGCTTTGAACTGGTTCCGGCAAGACAAGCGAACTGTACGCCTCTCCCCGATTCCACCCGCCATAATTCTCCTGAACGAGCTTGCGCGTCTCCTCGATACCCACATTACCTGAAATTACGAGTATGCAGTTATTTGGGACATAGTGGCGGTTCTTGAACTGGAGACCATCTTCAAAGGTCATGTTTTTCTCCAGATCCTCCTCCCAACCAATCACAGGATGTTGATAAGTGTGAAGAGTAAAGGCCAGACGTTCCAGTTCGACGCTCAGGTATCCGTCGGGATCATCGACAACTCCACGACGACGCTCCTCCTTTACCGGACCTAATTCTGTGCGAAAAGTCTCATTGGTGAAGATCAGATTGCGGATGCGATCAGCCTCGACTTTCAGCATTTCACCGAGAAACCGTGCTTCGGCATTAAGAAAATAGCCTGTATAGTCATTCGTAGTCCACGCGTTGGACTCGGCACCAAAGATGGAGACGGCATCGGAATACACCGGCACTTTCTCAGTACCACGAAACATCATATGTTCGAACACATGGGCTAATCCGGTGATTCCAGCCCGGTCTTCGTCTCGTGAACCGGCGTTGACGAAGGTGAAAACACTCACGGTTACCGCCGTAGTATCTGGAGCAATTAGCAGCGTCAGACCATTGTCAAGCTTGGTCTCGTCCACACTGAGGTCAAAACCAGAAGCCCAAAGGTTATTGACGGCGAGTATTACGGCGAGGGCTACTATTCTCAAGCACTTGTGCATTATGGATTCTCCAATTCACAGAAATCGTTGATAGACGAAAGTAATTCGACCGAGGAGCAGGGTCAAGCTAAAACGCAGGCCTTGCGCACTGGCCATTGGAAAGCAGCTACAATTTACGTATAATTTGATTGTGAGAGTTCTTATTGCAGCCTTGATCGTGGCGCTCAGCTTCGCTTCATCAACGCCCGCAGCTTCATTTCGGTTTTCACCGGTCGATGAATTGCACAATAAAGAGATGCGGTTGGTGCTTGAGGTTGCTGCCTTGCGTCTCAGCAAAATGCTCGATCTGACATTTGTCGATACAATTGACATAGCGATCGTGCAAGGTCAGGAAGAGTTCGACTCTCTGGCGGGTGGTCGAATCCCCGAATGGGGCGCCGGTGCGGCGATTCCCTCGCGCAATTTGATCATTTTGCGCGAACCAATGATGGATCGCTATCCGGGTAATACAGCCGACCTGCTTCAACACGAGTTAGCCCATATCGCGCTGAGTCGTCGTGTCAGGGGGGCTCATCTGCCACGCTTCATTGACGAGGGGTTTGCTTCGTGGTTTGCTGGAGAGTGGACTTTTGCGCAAGTGACAACGGTGGCGGCTGCTCAGATTACCAAGTCGCTGTTGCCCTTGCGCGACATTGATGACGTAAATCGCTTCCGCCAAGGGCAGGCCAATCTGGCCTATGCTCAGAGTTACCTGGTGGTGAATTACATCTTCACCAAGTATGGTGAACTGGCATTTCTGGAGCTGCTCGACGCATTGACTTCCGGACAAAACATGAGCGAGGCCTTCCATGCGACTTTCGACATCTCGTTCTGGCGCTTTGAGGCAGACTATCGCAAATTCCTTTCGGACAATTACACGCTGTTTGCTATACTTGCCGACATGTCAGGACTCTGGATCATACTCGCCCTTATTGTCGTGTTTGGCTGGATACTGATCCGCAAGCGAAAAAAGGACGCAATCGATCGCTGGAAGGAAGAGGAAAAGTATCAGAGTACCGACTTTGACTATAGCGGATCGGATGATGAGCCCTGGAAGAACTCTGAAGAAGATTCAACACGTTATTGAGTACACATTTGTCCGTGCCTTCCATTTATTAGTCAGGATCACGCCGGGCAAGCTGAAGGAACCCCTCGCAACCCTTCTGGCAAGCATGGCCCGTCTTGTCACTTCCCGCCGCGTACGGATTGCCAGCAACAATCTTCGATTGGTGTTTTCCGAATCCACCCCCGCCGAAGTGCAGTTGATAGTTCGGGGCGTTTACAGGAACATTGCTATGAATGCAATTGATGTCGTGGACGCGCGATCGTCATTCAATCGAGTTGTGATATCGCCGCAAACCCGAGCCCAGTTGGACAAAGTGAAGACAGCTCTGGCTCACGGAAAACCGGTCGTGTTTGCCACCGGTCATCTCGGCAATTGGGAGATTCTGGGACAGTACATTGGTTGTGAGTTCAAGGATTGTCGCTTTGTGGCACAGGAGCAAAGTAACAAGCTCGTCGACCGCTACATAAACGGACTGCGCATCGCCCAGATGGAGAACAATTCGATTATCCACAGCCATGCTGCGGCGCGAGAATTGCCGCGTGCCCTCAAACGAGGAGCGCCAATTTTCCTTGTGGCGGACCAGGACGCAGGCAAAGACGGAATAATCACAGATTTTCTCGGGACCCCGGCTTCCTATCATCGTGGGATCGCTGCCTTTAGCTACCACTACAATGCGCCGCTGGTCATTATGTTCCTGGTTCGCAGCGGCAAGCAATTGAATTTGGTGGTTCCGGCTATTGTCACACCGAATTGCAGCGCTCCTCGAGACGTGGAGATTGCACGGTTGATTTCAGAGTTTTCCGAGAACCTCGGAAGTTTCGTTCGGCGCTATCCCGATCAATGGTTGTGGACTCATCGACGCTGGAAGTCAACACTTGCGGGTTATTAGAATCTGGAACTGCTTTTCATTCGAACTGAATGACCTTGACACGAAGAAGATGCTGATCAATATTCTGAACAAGAGAATATGCATATCGCCAGGGAGGCAGAGGCAGAGACCATGAGTAGCAATTTCTCAATTCTGAAACCAATGGCCCTCACGGCAATTATCGGTATGGGTGCTGCAGGGTTCTGTGGCGGCTGCGGAGGCAAGCAAGAATCAACGCTTCCTCCGATAAACGAGGAAGTCAAGCAGCAGGACACAGCCGTGCAGCCAGCGATGCCCGAGCAGCCTCTCGTTGAGCAATCAGGGTCTGAACAAGCGACTTCGGCTTGGGTTATCAAAGACCTCATCAATGTGCGGAGCCAGCCAAGCACCACGGCAGATGTCGTAGCGCAGCTGCCGCGAGGAACCGAACTCAAGCTAATTGAACTTGCAAACAAGTGGTGGAAGGTCTCGTTGGCTGATGGGCGAACCGCCTATGTTTTCGAGTCGTTGCTGACGACGGAACGCTACGTCGATCCATGGACACGTTTCAAATTCGACGCCAGCCGGGCTGATGCACGCCTGAAGATCATTGGCGCTGTCGCCGGTATCGATGGGGACGCTCCATCGGCTGCCTTGACCGTTTCAACAGATGAGTGGAGTTCTATTGCCGAGCAGGACCGTCTTTCAATCGCCGAAGCGGCGTTCAATTTCTGGACGGAATGTCTCAAAAAATGCGGGTACGACCCCAAGAACTCGCTCATTGTCTTTCGAGATTCTGCCGGTGGAGAAGTGGGCAGAGTCAATTTGCAGGATGGCAAAGTGGTGTTCGTGTCGAAGTAGTATTTGCCGCTAAGTAAGAGTCGTATAGAGATCCATCATCTGTTGGGCGAGAACTTCCTCCCGGAACTTGTGAACGTGCGCAAGACCACCAGCGATCATTTTTGCGCGCACGGTCGATTCCCCCAGAACTTTGACAAGAGCTGAGGCAATTTCTTCCGAACTTTCGGGAGAGACATAGACGCTGCTCGGACCGGCCGCTTCAGAGAAGCAGCCGCCGCGCGATGTGATTACCGGTGTCTTGCTCCAGAGAGCTTCGATGATGGGGATGCCGAATCCCTCGAAATGGGAGGGATAAACTAACGCTTGTGCCATTTGGTAGATAGCCGGAAAGTCTGAAAATGCAATATCTGAACGAATCTGAATCCGATCGTTCATACCCGCAGAATTGATGTACCCCTGCACCAGCTCTTTATATGAGTTACCATTACCAATGGCTAAAAGGAACAGGTCGTGAGTCTTCCTCAGTGATTCCACCGCCTTGACGAGGCCCAGCAGGTTCTTGCGCTCTTCGATGGAACCGACATAGAGTACGAACTGGGCTGGCAGGTTGTATCGTGACCGCACAGCCGTCTTCTCGACCTCGCCGACGGATCGGGTGAAGCCCGGGTCACAACTCTGATAGATCACTCTGATCTTGTCCGGAACAATTCCAAGGTATTCGATGATGTCCCTCTTAGTTTGTTCGCTGACTGCGACGATTACACTGGACGCACGGCAGGCGTGACGGCTCTTCAACTCATAAATTTGTCTGTCAATCCAGGAATAGTACTGCGGGTAGCGAAGAAAGATCAGATCATGAATTGTCACCACACTCGCAGTCCTGCTTCTCTTAATGCCAACCGGCAGCTCATTGCTGAGGCCGTGGAAGATATCACATTTGTCCCGAGCAATAGACAAGCGAACTGCGGTTGACCTCCAGAGTCCTCTCAAAGGACCGGAAAACACTCCATTCGGCAGTACAACCTTGGCATTGGAAGCATCACGGAGAAAACTAAGGCGCGGATTGTCTTTCCAACCGGGTGAATATAAGAAATACTGGTTCTCAGGGTGACATCTGGAGAGAGCGTGAATTAGAGACCGGGAGTAATTTCCCAATCCTGTCATATTGAAGATCGCCCGTTTAGCGTCAAAACCGATTCGCATAGCGTGAATGCATGATATCGTCCCGACTTCAGCAAGTCAATGAATCCGTTGTTTGCACGATTTGCTTTGATGACATAGATTCTTGCTATGGCACGCACCTTCTTACAAAAGATTGCTGTCATTGGCACGATCAATCGCGATACCATCGTCCGGCCTGATAGCACCAGGGTGCACGGCTTCGGCGGAATCCTTTACAATATTGCCGTACTCGCCGGAATTGCGGGAGACCGCGCTCGGATCTTTCCGATTGTCAACGTTGGGAGAGACCATGCTGTCGCTATCAGAAGGATGCTCAGTACGTTCAAGTGCGTCGACCAGTCGGCTGTACGAACAGTAGCAGCCAGGAACAATCACTGCTTCCTGAAGTATCAAAGTGCCTCGGACAAGACGGAGCGGTTGAGCGGCTGGGTGGGAAGTGTGTCGCGAAGGCAACTTGGGTTCGCAACGGATGCGGAATACGTGCTTGTCAACTTCATTTCGGGAAGCGATATCACAACCAGCAATCTATACTGGCTACGTTCCCACACAGAGGCGACGATCTACATCGATTTCCATTCGCGGACACTTGGCCGCCGCGCGGATGGCAGGCGTTTCTTGAGGAGACCTCACGATTGGCGAGAGACGATCAGGTGTGCCGATGTCCTGCAAATGAATGAAGTCGAATTTCAGTTACTCATGCAAGAGTCGCCAGAATTGGAAAATTGCAGGCAGTTCATGGGGACAGAAATGTCTGAGGCTGCTCAGGGGTTGCTGGTTACTTTGGGGAGACGCGGCTGCATTGTCTGCCAGCGTCGGGGAAGCCGGATTGCTGGATGTTTCGTTGCGGCACGGAAGCCACGAAGGGTTGTCGACACGACCGGTTGCGGTGACGTATTTGCAGCAGCCTTCCTTTCTGCCCGCCTTGAAGGCAAGGGCATTGATTACTCGGCTCGTTTTGCCACCGATATTGCCTCGTTTAGGGTTGGCTGTGAACACCCAAGTGCCGAAGCTTTTGGCAGAGCAGCAGTTCGGTTTGCCGAAAGTCACGTTGCAAAATGAAGCGATTTGAGCCGCTTTGTGCAAATGACGACGGATGCCGGGTGAAACTTATGCGGTCGGTGCTCGTAATCTTAGATGGATTTGCTGCGTGAGTTCATTGAAGCGGAAGGACTATGATCGTGATTGAGAAGAGTGAATATTCAGGAAGGCTTTTGTCAACCTTGGTAACGGCCCTTTGCATCCTAAGTTCTTCCTATCCAGCTATTGCGGCATCAGCGCAATTGGTCAAGGTCAGGGATTTCCGGTTGAATGAACTGTACTGCAAAGCTATTGAGGTCACTTCCCCCACATCAATTCACATAAATGCTGTCGGTTCAATTACTGGCGGCGGAAACAAAATGATCGGTTATGCCTGGATAATTCCCGAGGGCGAACTTGAGCCCGTGTGGATGATGGATGACGACAACACTGATTCGTACGGCGACGATGATCGCCTGCGCGAATACGACAGCAATCTGGAATTGGAGCCCGGTACCTATCAGGTGTATTTTTATGCAGGTGTCGCCAATATTTGGGAGGGTGTGAACGTCAACATCGACTGGGAAGACTTGAAGGAAGCTCTGGATGCCATAAAGAAAGAGCTTTCGAGTAAGAAAGACGATCTCGAAAAATTAGAGAAGCAGCTCCAAGACGGCAATTGGAATGTAACCGTTGATACGGATATGACAGAAGAGATGCAAGAGCTGCTTGCAGAGTATCGATTGGAAATAACCGGAGAGAGTGCGGCAATCAGAAGTTCGGTTTGTACCTATAATTCGGACCGTGTCGTTGCGGAAGTCCTTCATCCCGATCATGACCAGTACACGTCAGTTGGTTTTTCACTCAGCAAGCCGATGGATGTTGAAATTCAGGGAATTGGTGAAATACCGGACTGGAGCGATTCTTATGCTGATTATGGCTGGATCATCAATGCCAACACTCGCAAGCGGGAGTGGTCGATGGAAGATGAACGATTGCGCTGGGCAGGCGGTGCGGACAAAAACAAAATGGCGAGGCGCACGATGCGATTGGAAAAAGGCGATTATTTGCTCTATTACGTAACCGACGATTCACACAGCTATGACGACTGGAATTCGCCGCCGCCGTATAATCCGGAAGCCTACGGAGTAAGAGTGACTGCCGTGAACAAGAGTGACATGGCTTCGGTACACCCTTACAAGGAAAGCAGTTCCCAAATGTCCCTTTTGTCAATTGTTCGCGCCGGAGATGATTTCATGGAAGTCAAACCGTTTCGCGTCAATCAAGACTGCAGTGTTCGTATCTACGCACTGGGTGAGTACAGCTCCGGCTCTGGTGAATTTGCCGACTACGCATGGATAGAACGCCAAGGCGAGTCTCGGCCCTTCTGGCTCATGCAAGACCGAAACACCGAGCCGGCCGGCGGCGCCAAGAAGAACCGACTCGCCGATGAAGTCGTGTTACTACCGAAAGGCGACTACGTTCTTGGATATGTTACAGATGATTCCCATGCATATGGCGCCTGGAACGCCGGTGCACCGTATGATCAGAAGAACTATGGCGTGACATTGTTTGCTGTGGACGGTGCTACTGGCAAGTCCGTAATAACCGAATTGCATGATGAGGCTGAACCTGCAGATGTACTCGCACGAATTACTCGCGTTGGTGACGATGCCGATGAAACAGCAGTGTTCACGATAGAAAAACCCACTCGCGTCCATATCATTGCGCTGGGGGAAGGCACAAACGGAGATATGTATGACTATGGGTGGATTGAAAATGTCGACAATAATGATATTGTTTGGGAAATGACGTATCGAAAGACAAGCCCCGCCGGGGGAGCGGAGAAGAATCGAGTGGCTGATTCGAGGATTCTTCTCGATTCCGGGAAATATCGGCTTCATTACGTCTCTGATGGGTCGCATTCCTTCGGAAATTGGAATGCTCAGCAGCCACGGAATCCTCAGAATTGGGGTATTTCGGTAATGCGCACAGAATAATCACAAGCCTCTCTCGTATAGTGGCTTGCCAGAGCCGCTCAATCTGTCAGTCTTTTGCCGGCGCTAACGATTTGTTTCGGAGTGCCGATATCCACAGAGAGCACCTATTATTGAACTTGGGTGACACAGAAATCATAATGACTCAAATCATCGACCAAAAAAACGTGACTCCATTTGGAGTACTGAAGTGCATCCGCTATATGGTGAACTCCACGCCCGAGTTCATTGAAGTACTCCATACAGTGAATGGGATCATTGGAACACTGAGTAATGTGCGTGATGTCGAATCGATCCAGCAAGTCGCCGCGTTTTCGTTCATTCCTCTGCCGCACTCTCAGTCGAAGTTTATTGCATGTTTCGAAATTCCAGGCGATCTGCTGGGCGCACATGCGGCGAGGAGACCGCTACTGCTGGATTTCAACGAATACGACCCAAAGAACCGCCCAGAACCACGGATCGTTCGCAAGTCACCTCAGATACTGTTTTGTTTCCGAGTTAAGACATTGTTTGATATTAACTTTGGATTATATCTGTTCGAATCCACGCTTGCTCCAACCATTCCTCAATCGCAATGGCTCAGAGTGCGCCGTTCAATGTCAATCATGGTGAGTGCAGCCGAGAAGACTGATAGTGCTACTCAGTTGATCATTGCTGCAGAAGCGAATCCAGCGCTGCCAATTGGCTCAGCCGAAAGTTAGATCTACCAGGATTTCTGCGCCGGATCAGAGAAGATCAATTCACAACCAATACATATTTCCAACACTTGGCCTCTTGTCATGGTATATTGCGCATGACCGCTTGGAGTCGTGAGTATCCGGTCAAATTCGACCGGCAAGACGACGACTGGGCAGAATGACATGTAAACGACATGAAGAGGAGATCGATAAATGTCGGTGAATCTTGAAGAACTCTACCGTAACTTGTTATCCAGTATAGGTGAAGACCCTAACCGTGAGGGACTAAGAAGAACTCCGGTTCGCGCTGCCCATGCCTTTGAATTCCTAATGAAGGGATACAAAGAGGATATCGGCGTTATCATCAACAACGCGCTCTTCGAGTCTGATACCCGGGAACTCGTAGTGGTCAAGAATATTGAGCTCTACTCCATGTGCGAGCACCACCTTCTCCCATTCTTCGGAAAGTGCCATGTTGGATACATTCCAAACGGCAAAGTTCTTGGCCTCTCAAAGGTAGCTCGAGTCGTAGATGCCTTTGGTCGCCGTCTTCAGATCCAGGAAAACCTGACTAGACAGATCGCAAATACAATTCAGGAGTTTACTGGTGCGATCGGAGTTGGTGTTGTCATCGAAGCCCAGCATCTTTGCATGATGATGCGAGGTGTGGAGAAGCAGAATTCCGTGATGTTGACTTCGGCGATGCTTGGTGAACTCCATGAAGACCCCGCCACTCGTGCTGAATTTCTCCATTTAATCGGTCGCTAATGGGTACATCTGACGTAAGTTCCAAGCCGTTTTGTGCCTGGTTCAGAGTCGTTTTTGCAACTAAATCGCTCGTCTTCATCTGTATTATCGTCATCACTTTGTGAATTTTTTCTCTTGACATTCGTCCGCAAACCCGATTAATTCCATCGTCGATAAAAACATCTATTATAGGGTCTGAGTAGCGCAGCCATCGCGACCGACTCAATCGGCTCTAATCTGGTGACTGCCTTCCCGACTCAAGATATTTTACATCACTGAGGTCTTATGACTGAAGCCATTCAAGCTCTTTCGCCAACAGAGGCAGAACTACGATCGGCGTTCTGGAATCAGGTAGATTCGTTTCCTGATGGTTACAAAATCAAGAAGTGCCTCCAGTGTGGCACTTGCACGGGAGCATGCCCTGTTTCTGAGTTCATGGACATTACGCCGCGTCAAACCGTGGCAATGTTTCGGGCGGGCCGCCTCGAGGACATCTTGCGCAGCAAGACGATTTGGATTTGTGCCTCTTGCTACTCGTGTACTGTCAGGTGCCCTTCCGGCATTAAGGTGACCGACACGATGTATGCCCTGAAGCGAATTGCGATGCATCGCAAGATTTTCCCAGCGAATTTTCCAGTGCATAATCTTTCCTCTACGTTCATGAAGAATGTCTACAAGTACGGTCGCAATTATGAATTGGGGTTGGGCATCAAATATCTAATGCGGTCTGATTTTGTGAAATTATTCACGATTGCTTCTTACGGGCTTAGTTTGATCCGGCGCGGAAGAATGGGGTTGCTGCCGAAGCGCATTAAGCGCATCAACCAAATTCAAGCCATCATCAAAAAAGCAAACGAGTTTGGAGAACACTAATGCGAGAATACGCTTATTACCCCGGTTGCAGTCTGGAGCATACGGCCAGCCCTTATGATAAATCCGTAAAAGCAGTGTTCAAGGCACTGGATGTGGGGCTGCGTGAGATCGAAGACTGGAATTGTTGCGGTGCAACGATGTACATGTCAGCGAAGAAGATCGTGGGGTACTCCATTAGCGCCCGTAATCTGGCGCTTGCGCAGAATATGGGCCTGGAGATTTGTGCACCTTGCAGCAGCTGTTATACAATTTTACGCAAGACAAACGAACATCTGGCCTGGAATCCAAAAGAACGTGACAAGATAAATGGTGCCCTGGCTGCCGCGGATCTGTCATATACCAAGACCGTAAGCGTTCGGCATCCGCTTGATATACTGATAAACGACATCGGACTTGACACGATTAAGGAAAAGATTGTCCGCCCACTTACGGGACTGAAAGTAGCGCCCTACTATGGTTGCCAAATCGTCCGCCCACATGGCTACTTTGATGACGTTGACGACCCGCAGACAATGGATAAGCTGATCGTCGCGCTCGGTGCTGAATCGGTCAATTATCCTCCCAAAGTCCGCTGTTGTGGCGGCATGCTTATGACAACTGATGAGAAGATTGCGCTAAAGCTCTGTCATGAGTTGCTTTTGGCCGCAGCAGAGAACGGTGGCGAGATCATCGCAACAGCCTGTCCGCTCTGCCATATCAATCTGGAAGGATATCAGGGAAAAGTGAATGATAGCTACCGCACGCGGTTCGACATCCCCGTTGTGTATTTCACGCACTTGATTGGAATTGCATTAGGACTCTCGCCGGAAGCTCTGGGACTGGACAAGCTCCTGATCGAACCGCAGAAGCTGATGTCGATGAAGGAGGCAGTTGTATGAATGAATCGCAAGACGGATCGCACATTCGCGTCGGCGTCTATGTCTGCCACTGCGGCAACAACATCGCCAAGATGGTTGACATCAGCAAGGTTGTGGAGTTGGCAAGCACCCTCCCGAATGTTGTAATTGCACGCCAATACAAATTCATGTGTTCCGAGCCGGGCCAGGAGTTGATCCAAAAGGACATTCGCGAACTCAATGTCAACCGGGTTGTAGTTGCCGCGTGCAGTCCTTTAATGCACGAACCGACATTTCGCAATGCCTGCGAGGCGGCTCAATTGAACAGATATCTGTTTGAAATGGCGAATATTCGTGAACAAGTCAGTTGGGTGACTCTCGATCCCAAGGCTGCGACCGCGAAAGCTATTGCGTTGGTGCGAGCTGCGGTCGCCAGGGTCCGATTCCATGAGCCGTTAGAGATGCGTCGCGTGCCGATCAAGAAGCAGGTGTTAATTGTCGGCGGCGGAATAGCCGGAATCGAAGCTGCTCTGCAAGTAGCGGACGCGGGGTTTAAGGTGATCCTGGTTGAGAAGGAGCCGACCATCGGGGGTCATATGGCTCAGTTCGACAAGACTTTTCCAACTCTCGACTGTGCCGCCTGTATTCTCACGCCGAAAATGGTTGCGGTCGGAAAGCATCCAAACATCCGACTCATGACATGGACTGAAGTGAAGGAAGTGACCGGCTATCTCGGCAATTTTACTGTGAAGCTGAGAAAGAAACCCCGGTATGTGGACGCATCGATCTGCAACAGCTGCGGCGCCTGCTATGAAGCCTGCCCGAGCGTTCCGACACCGCAACGCAGGCGCATGATGCTTGGCGAGCGAGTGTACCGCGAAGGCCGATTGCTCGATGTTCAAGACAAATGGCGCATGGGTCCGAAGCACGATCTCACGATTCTGACTGCGGCTCAGCCCATGCCGGAAAAGGCACTTCTGCCAGTGGAGGGTAAGCAATCATGACTGTGGCAACAATAGAGAAGCGTGAGGAGTACGACGTTCAAGAAGCGATCGACAAGATTGTTTCCGAATACGGTGCGAAGCCTTCCGCTCTTATCATGATACTTCAGGATATCCAGAAGCACTATCGATACTTGCCGGAACCTGCACTGCGAGCGGTCTCGAAGACTATGAAATTGCCGCTCGCACAGATCTACGGAGTTGCGACATTTTACCGGACATTCAGTCTGAAACCAAAGGGCAAGAACCATATCTGCGTTTGCACCGGTACGGCTTGCCATGTGCGCCAGGCGACGGTCATCGTGGATAAACTTGAACGAGACTTAAAGATCAAACCTGGCGAAACAACTCCAGACGGCGAAATCAGCCTAGAGACCGTGAATTGCCTGGGAGCCTGTGCGCTCGGACCGTTGGTGACGGCCAATGAGGTCTATTACGGAAACATGACGGTCTCCAAGACTGAGACCATGCTCAATGATGTACGTGCAGGTCGCGTTCATAAGGCGGAGGAGGCCAAGTAATGCAAGAAGTCAAACTGCGATCACCGAAGGACTTGGCTCAACTTCGCGAAAAGATCAGGAAAAACCGAGACGCAAACAAGACCGTGCTCACTATCTGTGCCGGCACCGGTTGTCTGGCTTGTGGCTGCGAGGCAGTCACCAAGGTGTTCAGAGAGGAAATCGTCAAAGACCACCTGGAGAATGAGGTAGAGATCAAGACTACCGGTTGTCACGGATTTTGTGAACGAGGGCCACTTGTCGTCGTGCAGCCACAAGGCATATTCTACCAGAGAGTGCGGCCGGCAGATGCAAAACTGATTTGGGACCAAACGATCAAGGGTGGCCACCTGGTGAACAAGCTTCTCTATCGCGATCCGCAATCGCAGCAAGTGATCAAGTTGGAAAGGGATATTCCTTTTTACAAAAAGCAAATGCGGCTGATCTTCGGCAAGAATGGCTTCATGGATCCGACATCGATCAATGACTATATCCTGCTTGGCGGTTATCAATCTGTGGTTCAGGCGCTAACGAGGATGAAGCCGGAGGAGATCATCGGTGAAGTGAAGAAATCCGGGCTACGCGGTCGTGGCGGCGGTGGATATCCAACTGGCAAGAAATGGGAATCATGCAGGCGTGCCAAGGGTGAGCCCAAGTACATTATCTGTAATGCGGACGAAGGAGATCCGGGTGCCTTTATGGATCGTTCACTTCTCGAGGGAAACCCGCATTCGGTGATCGAAGGTATGACAATTGGTGCGTTTGCTATCGGGTCGAATGACGGATTCGTCTATGTGCGAAATGAATACCCGCTCGCAGTCAAAAATTTGACGATTGCGCTCAATCAGGCGCGTGAATACGGTCTCATTGGGCAGAACATTCTTGGCACGGGGTTTAGTTTTGAGATCGAAATTTCCCGAGGCGGCGGCGCATTTGTGTGCGGTGAATCCACGGCATTGATGGCTTCACTCGAAGGGAAGGTTGGAGAGCCGCGCGCCAAGTACATTCACACCGTCGAAGCAGGACTCTGGGACAAACCCTCGAATCTCAACAACGTGGAAACGTGGGCGAACATCCCAATCATCATCGAGAAAGGCGCCGAGGCCTTCGCCGGCATTGGTACCTCCGGTTCGAAGGGAACAAAGGTTTTTGCGCTGACCGGCAAAATCAACAATACCGGCCTTGTCGAAGTGCCGATGGGGATCACCCTGCGCGAGATTCTGTATGATATCGGCGGCGGCGTCCCTAACAAAAAACGATTTAAAGCGGTGCAAACCGGCGGACCGTCCGGTGGCACCCTGATTGTGGAGACGTCGGACACTTCGGTTCATGCCAGTATGGTGGCTCATGGAGACATTCGCGAGGAAGACGAGCCCGTGAGTCTTCTGGACTTGCCGGTGGACTTCGACGAACTCACCAGGGCCGGTTCCATGATGGGCTCCGGAGGCATGATCGTAATGGATGAGGACTCCTGCATGGTCGATGTGGCTCGATACTTTCTGAATTTCCTACAGGAAGAATCGTGCGGCAAGTGCGTGCCCTGCCGGGAAGGTATCGTGGTGATGCTCAACATATTGAACAAGATATGCGAAGGCCGGGGCACGATGGAGGACATCGACTACCTCGAAGAGTTGTCCCAGGTGATCATCGATACGAGCCTTTGTCAGTTGGGTGGATCCGCTCCGAATCCGGTGCTATCCACGATTCGTTACTTCCGCCAGGAATACATCGCACACGTTCGCGACAAGCGATGTCCAGCAGGTGTCTGCAAGGAGTTGGTTGCACACGCTATTGACAACACCTGTAATGGCTGCCACGCTTGCGTGAAACCGTGTCCAACTGCAGCGATCGTCGGCGAACCCAAGCGTTTGCATGTGATCATTCAAGACAAGTGCATTCAGTGTGGGGCGTGTTATCAGATCTGCCGCTACAACTCAATCAAGCGCGTGAAGCGCGGTGAGGGCGACAAGGTACAACAACGCGCACGCGAACTCTGGCAGCCCAGAGAAGCCGCAAAGCAGCCGGCGAACGTGGCATAGGAGACAATGATGACAACAATAAAAGTAAAGATCGACGGCCAGGCGATTGAGGTGGAAGAAGGTACCTATGTGCTGGGCGCGGCCAAGTCTTTGGGTATCGATATTCCGACGCTGTGCTACTATCCGTACATGAGTCCGTACGCTGCGTGTCGGATTTGCGTGGTTGAGGCTCGCAACGGCAAAGGCTGGAGTAAGATCGTGACGGCGTGCAATTATCCCGCCTGGGACGGACTGGAGATATTCACAGATACGCCCCGAGTGATAAACGCTCGTCGCACGAATTTGGAGATGCTGATGGCCAATTGCGCTCCGGTACCGGTGTTGGAACGCATGGCCGCGAAATTTGGTGTCAAAGAGCCGCGCTGGGGGCACGGGTCTTACACATGCATACTCTGCGGTCTGTGCGTCCGCATCTGTGATGAGGTCGTTGGGGCGCATGCCTTGACGTTTATCAATCGCGGCAAGAACCGGGATGTCTCGACACCATTCCAGTTGGATTCGGAAGCTTGCATACTCTGTGGTGCGTGTGCTAAACACTGTCCGACCGGCCACATCCAAATGAAGGACATCGAAGAACGCGTCATAAGTCATCGCGAACTGAACCTTGGGCCGAACGCGGCAATTACACTTCCATTCAGGCAGGCGGTACCCAACGTCCCCTATATCGTTCGCGAAAACTGCATTCACTACAAGACGGGCGGCTGCATGATTTGCAGCAAGGTCTGCCCGAAGGATTGTATCGACTATGGTGATCGCGAGGAAGTCGAGGAGGTCGAGGTTGGCGCGGTAGTACTGGCCACCGGCTTCGACGACTTCGATCCCACACCGCTCAAGCAGTATGGCTATGGGCGATATCCAAACATTGTAACCTCGGTAGAATTTGAACGCATGAACAATGCGGCCGGTCCGACCGGCGGCAAGATCTATATGGAGAACGGCGAAGAGCCGCGCCGGATTGCGATTATCCATTGCATCGGCAGCCGCGATGAGCATCAGCACAAGTACTGCAGCCGGGTTTGCTGCATGTATGCGCTGAAGTTCTCGCATTTGATCATGGAGAAGACCAAGGCTGACGTTTACCAGTTCTACATCGATATGCGCTCATTCGGCAAAGGCTACGAGGAATTCTACCAGCGCATTCTTGATGAAGGCGGCAATGTCATTCGCGGCAAGGGGGCGGAGGTTGCTCCCGCAAGCGCTGCCAAGCAGACCGAAGGTGCACTGATTGTGCGTTGCGAGGACACGATGATTGGCAAGTACCGGGAGGTCCCGGTTGATATGATCGTGCTCTGCACGGCTCTTGAGGCGCGTTCTGATGCCAAGGACGTTGCCCGCCGCTTCAACATTTCGGTCGGAGCGGACGGCTGGTTTATCGAGTCACATCCCAAGCTGGCACCGGTGTCGACATCCACCGAGGGCGTCTTCCTCGCCGGTGTCTGCCAGGGAGCGAAGGATATTCCCGATTCTGTAGCACAGGGCTCGGCAGCAGCGGCACAGGTGATGAAGTTATTGTGTCAAGGAGAGGTGTTAATGGATGCGACATACGCCGAGGTACAAGATGAACTGTGCTCCGGGTGTCGTATCTGCAATGACATGTGTCCTTACCATGCGATTGACTTCGATGCTGAGAAAAAGATCAGTCACGTCAATTCTGCATTGTGCAAAGCCTGCGGCACTTGTGTGGCCGCGTGCCCATCGGGTGCGATTAAGGGCCGTCACTTCACCGATCAACAGATCTACGCCCAGATTGAGGGGATTTTGTCATGAGCTTTGAACCAAGAATCGTCGGTTTTTTGTGCAATTGGTGCAGCTATACCGGGGCCGATCTAGCCGGTACTGCACGCATGCATTATCCGCCCAACGTAACGAGTATCCGCGTGATGTGCTCGGGGCGTGTTGATCCCGCGTTCATTTTGGACGCCTTTCGTCGTGGTGCAGATGGTGTTCTGATATGCGGTTGCCATCCCGGCGACTGCCACTATATCGAAGGCAACTATAAGTGCATGCGGCGGATGCCGTTAACGCAGTTGTTGCTGCAAAGTCTCGGTATCGACAAGCATCGCATGCGACTGGAGTGGGTGTCCGCTTCTGAAGGCGGCCGATTCCAGGAAGTGATCACTGAATTTACGGAGCAGATTCGCGCTCTCGGTCCGCTGGAATTGCACGACTACAAGTTCGATCCCACTGCGGAGGAGGTTCATCAGCATGTCTAAGCCAAAACTCGCAATTTACTGGGCCTCCTCCTGTGGCGGTTGTGATATCTCGATTCTTGACATCGAGGAGAAGATACTTGCCGTGGTAGATTTCTTCGACGTCGTCTTCTGGCCTTGCGCTATGGACTTCAAGTACGATGACGTTCGTGCCATGGGAGACAAGTCAATTACGGTCACGCTTTTCAACGGGGCAATCCGTACGAGCGAGAACTATGAGTTGGCGGAGCTGTTGCGGCAGAAGTCGGTTGTGTTGGTGGCATTCGGAAGCTGCGCCGGCGAAGGATGTATTCCCGCTTTGGCCAATTTTTACAACAAGGAATCGATTATCGACTACGTGTATCATAAATCACCTTCGCTGCAAAGCGGCAGTACCACTGAACCACAGACTGAAGTGCAGGTCGAGGAAGGTACAATCACGATTCCGAAATTCTGGAATACGGTCCGAAGTCTCGACCAAGTCGTTCCGGTAGATTATTACATACCCGGTTGTCCACCACAATCAGATCAAATCGTCAGCGCCGTGTTGACGGTCATCGATATTCTCCAAAACAACAAACCATTGCCGCCACGCGGTACAGTTCTGGGCGCGACAGACAAAAGCTGCTGCGATGAATGTCCGCGGGAACGCAATATCAAGAAGATCAAGTCCTTTACGCGGCCGTTCATGAAGGTAACCGATCCAAATCTTTGCTTAATGGAGCAGGGCATCGTCTGTGTGGGACCGGCGACACGCTCCGGGTGCGGCGCGAAGTGTGTAAAAGCCGGTGTCCCTTGTCGGGGTTGCTATGGCCTGCCTGCCAACATCAACGACCAGGGAGCGAAAATGGTCTCGGCGCTGGCAAGTGTAATCGATTCCACCGATCCGGAAGAAATCGAGCAGATCATAAATACCATCCCTGACCCATTGGGAACGTTCTACCGATTTAGCATGGCCGGTTCACTGTTGCGGAGGGTGCAAGTATGAAAAGCATAGTCATCGACCCGATCACCCGTTTGGAGGGGCACGGCAAGATTCACCTGTTCGTAAACGATGACGGTGGATTGGCAAATTGCTATTTTCAGATTCCAGAGTTACGCGGATTCGAGAAGTTCTGCCAGGGGCGGCCGGTGGAGGAGCTGGCTCGGATAACAACCAGGATTTGCGGTGTCTGTCCAGACGCTCACCATCTGGCGTCCGCCAAGGCCGCCGATGCCGTTTATGGTGTCACGATCCCTTCGGCAGCTCGTAAATTACGAGAGCTCGTTTACAATGCTTTCTACGCCGGGGATCACACCACGCATTTCTATGCGCTGGGTGGACCGGATTTTGTCTGCGGGCCGGATGCACCTAAGGCGGAACGCAATATTCTCGGCGTCATTGCCAAGGTCGGACTGGACGCCGGCAAGAAGGTGATTGCTCAAAGAGCGCGGGGGCAGCGGGTGATCGAAATTATCGGCGGCAAGAAAGTTCATCCAGTGACAGCACTGCCAGGCGGGATGAGCAAACGCGTGACGAAAGAAGAACAAGAAGAGATCATCAAGATTGGTGAAGAGATGGTCGAATTTGCCAAGTTCACGATTCAAGTGCTTAATGACGTCGTACTGGCGAACAAGGCATATCTTGACATGATACTCTCAGATAGCTACGCCCACCAGACTTACAATATGGGATTGGTCGATTCAAACAATCGGGTCAACTTCTATGACGGCAAAGTCCGCGTCACGGCGCCGGATGGCAGTGAGCATGCCAAGTATGAACCGAAGAATTACCTGGACTATGTGGCCGAACACGTCGAGCCTTATTCGTATCTCAAGTATCCGTTCTTGAAGAAAATTGGATGGAAGGGATTCGTTGACGGAATGGACTCAGGCGTTTACAAGGCCTCGCCGCTTTCTCGACTCAATGTTGCTGAGGGTATGGCAACGCCATTGGCTCAGGCCGAATATGAACGTTACTTTGAAACACTCACCGGCGATCGTTCCGGCAAGACGCCAGTCAATTCGACCTTGGCTACACACTGGGCTCGGGTGGTCGAGTTGATGTTTGCTTGTGAAGCTACGCTCGAGCAGGCCAAAGATGAGGAAATAACCTCTGATCATATACTTGAGCCGCCTACAGGAATTGTCGGCGAGGGAGTTGGAACTGTCGAAGCCCCTCGCGGGACATTGACGCACCACTATAAGACTGATCAGAATGGCATTGTGACCGAAGCTAACTTGATCGTCGGAACGACCAATAATAATGCTCCGATCACGATGTCGATCAAGCGGGCGGCAGAAGGCGTCATCAAGAAGGGTGTGAAAATCACTGACGGGATGCTCAATCGGATTGAAATGGCCTTCCGCGCTTATGATCCGTGCTTCGGTTGTGCAACCCATTCGCTGCCGGGTGAAATGCCGTTGGAAATTGTCATCCATGACGCTGACAGCGGTGAGATTGTAGAGGTCGTTAAGAGGGAATGCTGAAACCGATCCTGATACTGTGCCTTGGCAATGAGGTTCTGTCAGATGACTCTTTCGGGCCGACGCTTGCTCAAATCCTGAATGAGAATGCTGCCACTGCAGGTGAGATCGAGGTCGTTTATGCCCCGGTGGCAGGATTCAGTCTTCTTGATCTACTTCAAAAAAGGGAGAAGGTGCTCGTGATCGACAGCATCATAACCGGCAAGGCTCGCCCGGGAACCCTGCACTTTTTCCCAATGGGCAGTTTGACGCCTTCGCGAAACCTGACTACCAGCCATCAGATGAACCTGCCTACTGTATTAGAGTTGGGAAAGCAAATGGGCTATGAAATGCCTGAGCACATCGATGTGTTAGCGGTAGAAGTGGCTGATGTTACGACACTTGGTGAGTCAATGACCTGGCAAGTAGAAGCCGCTGTTGAGCCGGCTATAGCCAGTGTCAGCAGTTGGTTAACCACCCACACAAAGGAGCACAGGCGTGTCACCGGAGAGACATCAATCACCACAATCTGATGGCGCACCAAAGACTTGCCCAGAGTGTTTGGGGCGCGGCTGGGTCGACAATCGCTGCCTTACTCCTGATCACGCTCATGTCTGCATGTACTGCTTTGGTAGAGGAACATCAGTTGCCGGAACTGAGTGTTATGCATGCAAAGGGACGGGCATGATCGAGGTTCGTCAAATCGACAGGAATCCGTGCCCGCTGTGTTCCGGAGCAGGAGTCTATCCGGTTCCTGAATCAATGAGTATGCGAGAATTTGCATTTCAGCCGAGTAAGAAACAGGGCTAACCACCCACCTACTTGACAATCACCTCAAGACGATTTATTCTGACATAACCAATCCGCCGAAATGATTTGGCGGATTGTGTTCATTGTGGAGTCACTCATTGCCGAAGGCCTCGCTACATACATTGGGATGTCGACTTAATCAAGCCGAGACTGCGATCATTGCCAACAGCCTGGCAGCGCGCGGATTTGAGATTGTCGAGTTCGGGCTGAGCGCGGATCTGACCGTGATCAATACCTGTACGGTAACGGAGCAAGCCGACGCCAAGTGTCGCCAGGCAGTTCGCCAAGCTCTTCGGGTGAACCCCAACACCTTCGTCGCGGTGGTAGGCTGTTATGCTCAGAACAGCGTCGATGCGATCAGCCTCATTCGGGGAGTTGATCTTGTCATAGGGAACGAGCATAAGTTGCGGGTGAGTGATTACTTGAACGATTTGGTGAAGAATGAGTCTCCGCTAATCGTTCATTCGAACAAGCTTCCGGAGAAGGAATTCACGATTGACACGGGCGGGCTGTACACATTCAACACCCGCGCCAATCTCAAGATTCAAGATGGCTGCAACTACTTCTGCTCTTTCTGCATCATTCCGACGGTCCGGGGTCGTGCTCGCAGTCGAAGTTTTGAGGATATCATCCGTGAGGCGGAGCAGCTCGTTGCCGCAGGTCATCAAGAACTTGTGTTGACGGGAGTCAACATCGGAACCTACAGGAACGACGGCAAGAACCTGTTGAAAGTCATCGAAAGGCTCGAGCAGATCCCCCAGCTCGTACGCATCCGGATCAGTTCGATCGAACCAACAACTGTCGGAACCGAGCTGATAAGGTATATGGCGTCGTCGGAAAAGCTGTGTCACTATTTGCACGTGCCAGTGCAGAGCTGCGACGATCGAATTCTTGCATCAATGCAGCGAAAGCACACCATGAAACCGCTGGCCAAGTTCATCGAGTGGTCGGCGAAACTCATCCCCGATATCGGCTTGGGGACTGACGTAATGGTTGGTTACCCGACTGAAAGCGATCAGGAATTTCTGAATACCCGCGAAGTCTTGACTGAACTACCGTTCTTCTACTTTCATGTCTTCACTTACTCGGATCGCCCCGGCACGCCCTCATGGAACCTGAAGCCAAAGGTACCGCATCCGGTTAAGAAAGAACGTACCAGGAACTTGATCGAACTATCTGAACGAAAGCTACGGGCGTTTTATGCAAGCCACATTGGACAAACGGTTGATGTTCTCTTTGAGGACATGGAATCGGGTTACTGGACCGGCTACACAGAAAACTACATGCGAGTACACCTCAGAAGTGGCGAAGTGCTCGCAAATCAAATCCGTCCAGTAGTTTTGACTGCGGTCGAAGGAGACAAATTGCTGGCCGCAACAGAGTCTATCCAGGGCATTTCAGTGGCATAAGCCCGGGTACTTCCAGCTTACACGAGACTAAGACTACTACTCATGTTTCCAAGATAGGTAGAGAGTCTTTTGACTCGAATCTGATCAGCGAGTTATTGATGTTCGCTGCGGTTTGGAACTGGACAATTGGGGGTTGTCATTTGCAGATGAATTGAAAGCTTGAGTGATGGCCCTGGCTTTTTTCGTGCCGATGCCTTTGATTTTGGCGAGATCCGATTCTTCTGCGTCGATGATGGCGCGTAGCGAACCGAACTTCGCGATCAATACCTTGGCATTCTCCTCTTTGATTCCGGGAATTGCGGAGAGAATCTGCAACTGTACTTCAGCATCGATTTCCACGGTTGAATCTTCCGCGCTCTCCTCGCTGTCATTGGACATGGTCTCGGCTGTCGAAGCGAACGCTACCTGTTTCATCATCAAGGCGAGATATTTGCCAGTTTCTTCCGGTGTGCTGGAAAAGATAATCGGAATTCGATTGACGAAGGTCAGATAGGTCACACCTGAACGGCCATGGGTGGTTGACGAGATTGTTGATGCCGGTCGATCGCCCTCGACAATATACAACGGATCTGGAAATGTCCGTTTGAATTCCGGCGCTGTGCGGTACACCATTTTGTTGGAGAGATCCTCCATGAATGCAGGCACCGTGCGGCGAATGACCGCGATCCTTCCCGCGATTAAATAGTCGATTAGGCGCAAGGCGGTATAGCGTATGTTGATGCCTTCCTTTTCCAGGTAGGCGGTAACTTCCGAGCCTTTTTCCTTTATGTTGGCGATGAGTATATCACTCGCACCGGACACGTTGTCCTCCAGACTGTTGTTCCTGGTTGTTATTCCACTATCTCGATCATAGGTCGGAACGGAGGATTCACAAGGAAGTTCCACACTTCCGTAGTGACGACATTCTGAGCGATTGATGGGTATTAGCCGTCTATCCGACCTGTTCAGATCAGCGAAGGTAATTCTATCTAACCAAAGTATATACGAAAATCAAGAGAAATTGTTCACGAGCGATAAGTAAGACAGCTACACAAGCTTACGTCTTGCGTTCTTTCTTTTTGGCTGCAGGGAAGAGAATGTTGTTCAGTATCAAGCGGTAGCCTGGCGAGTCCTTGTACAATTCCAACTGGGTTGCGGGATCGCCCACCATGTGCTGATAATCCTCAGGGTCATGGCCTCCGAGGAACGTGAATGTACCTTTACCATAGTTCCCATGAATGTACCGTGCCTCGTCCTGACCCTCGACCTCGGCGAGCACGGTGACAAACTTCTTTACAAGCGACTTACGAAATGCCGTCGACTGCCCCATGAAGCCTTTGACGACACCGACATGATCCTGTACAAGCATTGTAGGTACCGGGTCAAGCTTGGCGGAGAAGTCAAAGAGCTGAAAATAATCAAGTTCAGGAACCGGCGCGAATGTCATTCGCTCGGGGTAGGTGTCGATATTCGAGTGCTTGTATTCAAGCGGGTTGACAGAGAGAGTGAAATTCTCGAAAGCCAGGCATCGACCAAAGTCGAGCTTACTTACATAATTGGGATCGATGGCATCACCGTCGAATTCCTTGGGCACGATATCCGTATTCTCGGCGGCGCGAGCGATATCGAATGTCTCGGGCGCAGAACACATTGAGAACATGAAGCCGCCACGGGCGACAAAGTCCTCGATGGCATCGACGACAGCGGTTTTCATATCGGAAACTTTGCGATAACCAAGGGTCTTAGCGGTCTGTTCGTTGGCGGCAACCTCCTGCTGGTACCAGAGCGTATTCCGAAACGAATTGTAGAAGCGACCATACTGACCGGTGAAGTCTTCGTGATGAAGGTGCAGCCAGTCATACTCTTCAAGTTTGCCATCAAGTACCTCAGGGTCCCAGAGGGTTTTGTACTCGATTTCGGCGTATTGAAGCGCGAGTGTAACGGCATCATCCCATGGTTCTTTATTTGGCGGACTGTAAATGGCCACCGCCGGCGCTTTTTCGAGCAGAACCGACTCCATGTTATTTTCTTCGATCGTAGCGCGAATCAGGGCCACTTCGCCGGGGTCGACCGTCGAGAACGCTACGCCGCGCAGCGCGCAGATGTTCTTGATACCTTCAAATTCATCGAGTAAGAACGAGCCGCCTCGATAATTCAGAAGCCACTCCACTGTCCGGCCCTGCTTAAGAGTCCAGAAAGCCACACCATAGGCTTTGAGATGGTTCGTTTGTTCGCGATCCATGTAAATCAGTATCTTGTCGGCGAATGCACTTGAGCTGACAATCGTAGCAGCCAAAATTGACAGAATCAGGAGTTTCAGTAATTTCATAGTGACCAGAGATAATCAATCATTTCCAGTTTATACAGAAGAATAACGAATGTGCCCAAGTATCGAGCGAAATCAGTACCGATTTTTGTCCCCTGCTTCTCGATCGCGCGCCTGCTGCCTAAGCGTTTCCCAATACTCCAGCCGCTCCTTGATCTTCTTTTCGAGACCAAATTCCGAAGGAATATAGAATTCGCGGATCTTCAGTTGGTCAGGCAAGTCCGATTGGCCGGTAATGGCGTTTTCCACGTCGTGTGCATACTGATATCCCTTGCCGTAGCCGACGCCCTTCATCAGACCGGTGACGGCGTTTCTAATATGGTAAGGGACTTCATAAGCCGGTTCTTCATCAACGGTGCGCATCACCTTCTGGTAAGCAGTGTATACACGATTTGATTTGGGCGCGGCCGAGAGATAGACTACTGCTTCCGCAATAGCCAGTTCGCCTTCGGGAGTGCCGAGGAAATGATAGACTTCCTTCGCATTGAGAGCCACCGCCATGGCGTTGGGGTCAGCCAGGCCGACGTCTTCTACCGCAAATCGCACAACTCGCCGCGCAACATAGAGAGGATCCTCTCCCCCGGCTAGCATTCGTGCCAGCCAATACAATGCCGCATTGGGATCGGAATCGCGCATCGACTTGTGCAATGCAGAGATCAAATTGAAGTGTTCTTCGCCGGACTTGTCGTAAAGCAGGACTTTCCGCTGCTGAACTTCAGTAATGCGTTCAAGAGTTATCTCCGCCATGCCCTGCTCCCAATTCGGATCGGCTTCGCAAGCCAGATCGAGCAAAGTGAGCGCCTTGCGGGCATCCCCGCCACTGACCAGAACGATATAAGACCGTGCGTCATCGTGGAGATTGACCTGCCTCTTGCCAAGTCCGTTTTCCTTATTTGTTAAGGCTCTGGAGATAATCTTGTCAAGATCTTCGCCATCAAGAGGCTTGAGCAGATATACCTTGAGACGCGAAAGGAGTGCGCCGACAACTTCGAACGAGGGATTCTCTGTCGTGGCTCCAAGTAGGACGATTTTCCCGGATTCAACATAAGGCAGGAATGCGTCCTGCTGACCTTTGTTGAATCGGTGAATTTCGTCGACGAACAGGATTGTACGCTGGCCATAGAGCGCTTCCGATTTCTCAGCCTCCGCCATGACCTCTTTGATCTCCTTGATTCCGGAAGTGACTGCTGAGAAAAAAATGAATTTCAGCTTGAGAGTTCTCGAAATCAAGTACGCGAGTGTCGTTTTACCGGAGCCTGGTGGTCCCCAGAAGATAGCCGAATGAATCTTCCCCTTGTCCAACAGGACGCGCAGCGGTTTGCCCTCATCCATCAAATCGTGTTGACCGACAAATTCATCCAGGCGTTCCGGACGCATTCGTTCAGCCAAAGGTGCATTGGTTTTCCTTTTCTGGGGGACTTCGTCTTGAAACAAATCGGTCAATTTAGCATTCCTTCTGAAAAAGTATCGCCGCACATACCGGTGTTCAATATATCCTGAATTCCCACAACCCGCAATCATTCCCTCGTGGAAATCACCACCCCACAGGTGGTTATAATTCGTGCCCGCCAATTGAAGTGGTTGATCGGTTCAGAAATAGACCTCTGAACGTGGCTAAAGTCGATCTCCGTATGTCCGATAACTTGGGGGACAGTGCTAAGTATCTTGAACCCGGACATTACGGAAACAGTTGATCAATATCCTGGCCATGTATTATGGCGACTTTCCCGATGTCGAGAAGCTTTACAGCCGCTTTGATCGAGGGCTGAGCAAGATAAAGGTTGTGGTTGATGTCGACCAAAGCATCGATTGTTCGCGCGAACGGTTCATTGAACTTTACCGATCAATGGCGCGAGTGTTCCCTTCCATTTCAAGACACTCCTGTTGTGAAGGCTGGGAATCGGCGCCTCTGTATGCCGCTGCGGAAAAGGGAGTCTCTGTGAAGCGAATTGGAGAACTGGCGGATTTCCCGCACCTGCTCGAACACCTCATGGTCGATGTGCAGTGTAATGTCGGCAAGATGAAGAGCTGTTCAGGCATTACCTGCGGCTGGAAAAAGCCTGAAAGCCGATTTGACCTCTTTGTCGAATGCGATGATCCGCGGATTGGAATATTCGCCGCCTGCTTCGCAGCGAATTTGATGAATAATTTCATGGCTGGTTACCCCGTTGAAGACGACAGCCATCTACTACTCGAAGTCGCAGGAATGGTCGAAAACTTTCCGGAAACCAAGGAAGAAATTGGCCGACTGGCGGCAGCCCTCAGCGAATCGGTCGAGAACATCAGCTCTGCCATCAACCAACTCGCGAATTTCCATTTTTTCAATAATGGAGTGCGGAATGACTAAGACCAAGAGAGGCTCTCGCGTTGAGGTCACTCGCCCGTTGGTGCTTCATGCGGATGCCGCCAAGAGCGAAATGTCCAATCCCGAGGGATATCGCGTGGTACTTTCGTGTAGTCACAATAAATCTCAAACAGGTCCAAGGGTGCGAACGGCTTCTCGTTCGTGATCCCGTAATTCAATCCTTAACCCAATTTTCAGGAGGAACCATGTACTGGTTTAACTTCAACGATTTTCGTTTCTTTGAGCGCCCGGTCTCTTCTCCAAGACAGTTGAACGAAGGTATTACCGCTCTTGTGTTCAACTCGATCAACACACGCGCCAAGATTGAAGGCGTCAATCCGGAAACCGGCGAGTACCGCATTGTTCTCCAGGGCACGCTTGATCTGGACCGTGGCTGGAACACTGACCGTTACTAAGCATGTGCAGTGGCGGTAATTTGCCACTCAACATAAGAAGAGTCATTTGTCGCGCGGATTCGCGCGATACGAATAAGGCAGAAACCAAAATACAGGAGATTGACCAATGAGAAAATTCAGCATCACTGATGTCACGACAATCGAGAAGGCCCCAACCTCACCGGCCAAGCTTCAGCAGAAATTTACGGAAATTCTCCTCAATTCGACCACTTGCCGTTGCAAGGTCGAGACCGTCAATCCGCAGACCGGCGAATATCGCGTCGTTCTCTACGGCACGTTTGACTGCGGTACCGAAGAAGGTTTCGGCGGCGGCAACTAAATTCTCAGCCTCTCTTAACCACATCTATATATCGAAAGAGCCGGACTCTTGGCGAATCCGGCTCTTTCTTCATGCGCAATGTGAAGTTTTTCGCTTTAGCCATCCGGGTGAATTGTCTTTGGCAACGGCAAATCCACCTGTTTGCCGTTATGACGCACCATACGCGCAGGGCTGCCAACTACGGTAGCGTTATCCGGTATGTCACACATGTAGATGAACGAATTGGCGCCGATGCGAACATCATTGCCGATCTTCACGGGTCCGAGCACGACCGCCCCGGTTCCGACGAAGACATTATTGCCGAGTGTGGGATGACGTTTTCCGGTGTGCTTGCCGGTACCGCCGAGAGTTACGTTATGAAACAGGACGCAGTCGCGGCCGATTTCGGCCGTCTCGCCAACCACGAGGCCCATACCGTGGTCAATAAAGAGCCCGCTGCCAATTGTCGCGCCGGGGTGAATCTCGATGCCGGTTAGAAAGCGTCCGGTCTGCGAGATGAAACGGGCGATAAACCGCAGCCCCCAGCGATACAGACGATGCGAGACCCGATGGATGAGGATCGCATGGAGGCCGGCGTAAAGAATCGGCTCTATTCCTCGCGCAGCCGGATCATTTCGGTAAATCGCCTTGATGTCTTCAAATGCCATACGTCGATAACATCTCGATAATAGAGTTGAGAGTAGCTAATCCTTCTGTCGGACAGAAATGACGAAAAATGAGGGATTTGCGGATGGTCCACTGGCGCGAAATGTCGCCCACTTGGGCTGTCTGCCGCCCGAAAGTTCGCGAAAGTCCGGAATTGACGCCAGTACGCGAGTATCGTCCTTGGATAGCTTGCGGCTGATCAAGAGATCAGTCTGGCCATCTTGACCAATGGTCCCCTCGATCGAATACTCCAGATCATCTGAGTCGAACTCGAGCTGCTCAAAACGCAATATCTGGTCGCCATATGTGAAGTTGCAAACTAGATTTTCGAGGCGCTCCTTCTGAAATGCCTGAATTCCGGAGAAATCCTCGAAGCGCCTAGTGAAGTCAAAGCCGGTAACGCTCCCATCTTCGATGATCGCCTGCCCCTTCATTCTGAGGCTTGACCTGAACTCGGTCCAGGTCAGTCCCCTTCCACGAATGCTCAACTGGCCATCCAAATCACCAGATGGTGCTTCACTGAGTGATGTGAATCTTTGCAGGACTTGCGATGCTTTGATCCTGCGAAATCGAAAATCAAGGTCGAAGTCGGGTGCCAACACCTCGTGAAGGTCATAGACGATCTCGCCTGTAACCCTGCCGCCAAACATCCCAACGGAAAGTGTGTCGCTATACACGATTCTGTTTGTGACGGACACATGCGATTCAAGACCCTCAAAATCGATTCCACCGGTTCGCCCGCGATCGATTAGAATTTGGCCAGCAGCATCGAAATCAACCAATCGATCGATAACGCACATGACGGAACCGGTGTCTGTCCCATTTGAAATCGTGCTACCGATGACATTCAACGTATCGAAATTAAAGCTTTCGCTCGATAGTGTAAACTCGAGCCTGGGTCGCTTACGTACTTGTTGACGCTCGGTTAACAGGAGCGGGAAGTCGCTAACGCTCCCACCGAGTTGTAGTCTATTGGTGCCAATGCTGAGACTGAATTGGGGTATCTGTGCGTAATTTCCGCTGAATTGCATCTCACTATTCAAAGTATCCAGTGCCCAGTTCGCTACTGAGTCGGAAATTGACGCATTGCTAATACGCAGTGTCCCAAAGACTCTACCTTGTTCGGCGGCAGACGGCTTGATGAAGCCTGATAGATTAGCCTCCACCAACCCACCAAACCGCAGCGTTGGACTGGCATTGAACATCCGGCCCAGTGTTGCTGCATCAGCCGACAGGCTCAATTCACCAGAGTAGGTGGGATCGGCGTAGTTGTCTACCGTAAAACGAAATGTGGCCGGCGACGAACCAATGAATCCAGCCTCTGTGAATAAGGATAGCGTGCGCTCATTGAAGTTGGCCTCGAGTAGTTTCATGCGCAAATCGACATTTTGTGCGGGTAAGACTCCCGTGAAATCGCTGACCGTGACTTTGCCTCGGAGCGATCGACTCGCAGGAAGCCCGGCGGTGCCGGAGTACGCCACGTCCAGACGGACCTGACCAGTCAGATTCAAGTCCCGCAAGAAGGGAATTGCGGCAATGATTCGAGAGCCTCCACAATTCGCGAGTTCAGTCCGTTCCGACAAGAGACGAAGATCAATTGATGGAGCGATGGTGATTGCACCAATCGCACCGTCGAGGCGACCGGAGAATTTGTCAAGTCGCCAATTACAGCGGCGAAACGCGAGCGAGTCTTTGGCCTGCGAATAGTATCCGCGCCAGTCCGCTTCCAAGGCGTCAGGATGAATTAGGAAATTGCCTCCGTTCGCCCAAACAAAGAGCGAGTCGATCTTGAGTTGGCCAGTGAGGTCAGAGAGACGCTCACCCCGAAGTTCATAATCAAGGCTGATCTTTCCCATCATCATGCGAAATCCTGTCGAGTCGTTGCGGAGCAACAGGCGGCCGTCAGTGAGTCTAAACCTGCGACAAAGCGGCTCCTCAAATTGCTGTTTGCGATCCGGGAGCATCGCGCGAGCCGAGAAGAAATCGTAATTGATCTCGCCGGAAGAGTCTTTGAATAGAAACATCTCCCAACCTTTGATCGCGACCTCTCCGATTTTTATACGACCGAGCAGGAGGGGCAAGTACTGCAAGTTTGCGTGGAGATGATCGACCCGAGCCAAGGGCCGGTTCGCGAACGGTTCCTTGTTGACAATGACCACATCAGAAATCGTAATGCCGATTGGGAACAACGATAACTTCGCTTGTCCCACCCTGACCTCGCGATCCAGCATCGCAGATATTTTCGGCACAATGGCCTGAGTGATCGCAGCGGGAGATATAAACAGCTTGACAGCAATCATGGCGATAAGCAGAAGCACAAAAGCGAATACCAGCAACCCGACTATGACTTTTTTCCAGTTCATTTCAGGAGAAGATTATGAATTTGCGGTCCGTTTGCAACGCGTTAATTGTGGGTCATGAAGTGGGATACACGATAAGTTGAAGCTTGTGCTTCGGTCAGTCGCCATTTGCGATACCGTACTTTTTTAGGCGGTAAAGGAGAACATGCCGCGGGATCGCCAACAATTGTGCCGCTTTCGTACGGTTCCCACTGCTCTTCGCGAGCGCACTGAGAATCAGGCTCTTCTCGGCCTCGTGAAAGGTGACCGAACGATCACCGAGTCCTGATTGCGGCGCGGAATCTGTCTTCTCGCTCTCGATGAGAAATTCCCGCGGTAGATCAGCTCGAGTCAGTAGATCGCTGTGACGCAGAATAACCATGCGTTCGACCAAGTTCTCCAGCTCACGGATATTCCCAGGCCAGCGATGTTCTGTCAAAATGGAAAGCAGGTCGGGGTCGATCTGAATATCGGTCTTCGGTGATAGGCGGGCCAGGAAATGATTGATCAGAAGCGGTATGTCTGTAAGTCGCTTGCGTAGACTCGGGACCTGGATTGGTATGACATTGAGACGGTAGAAAAGATCCTCGCGGAATTTCCCTTCACTCACACGCTTCTTGAGATTGACATTTGTCACAGCGATCAGTCGCACATCAATATCTTTGCTCGACTCACTCCCGACAGGTGAAATCACCCGTTCTTGAATTGCGCGGAGAAGTTTTGCCTGTAGTTCCAGTTCCAATTCGCTGATTTCGTCAAGCAACAATGTTCCGCCGTTGGCAATCTCGAACTTTCCTCGCTTGTCCTTGGCGGCTCCGGTAAAGGCTCCGCGGACGTGACCAAATAGCTCCGACTCCAGCAGGTCTCGCGGCAACGCGGCACAATTGACCGCCACGAGTTGGGCTCCTGCCCGCGGGCTCAGTGCGTGTATTGCGCGTGCCACGAGCTCTTTGCCGCAGCCTGATTCGCCGGTGATCAAGACCGTCGCATCGGTCGGGGCAACCTGTGTGATTATTTCTTTGAGCTCTTGAACCGCTTCCGAATTGCCTACTATTTCTTTCAGGCCGGAACGCAGATTCAACTGTGATTTCAGGTGAATATTCTCAATTTCGAGTCGTGTGAACTTCTGTGCCTTTTCGATAGTCAATAACAACTGATCGTCCTCAAACGGCTTGGTCAGATAGTCGAATGCTCCGAGTTTCACGGCTTCCACGGCTTGTGGGACAGTTGCAAAGGCTGTCATCAATACTACTTTGAGAGAAGGTTCCACCACCCGCACCTTCTCCAGGAGTTCAATACCAGTGAGGCGTGGCATACGGATATCTGCAAGGAGCAGATCGAAGGTATTTCCCTTCAATTTCGCGAGCGCTTCCTCGCCGTCGCTAACAGCGATGACATCAAAACCGTTCTTTCTCAGCTTGAATTCCAGCACCCGGCGCAGAGCAGTGTCATCATCAGCAAGAAGGATCTTTGTCATGGCCTGACGCCTTGCTGCAATGGAATCTTAACTGTTACAATTGTGCCCTCGTTTGGCGTGCTGGCAATGTCGATTACGCCGCCGTGCGCATCGACTATAGACTTAACGATAGCGAGACCAAGACCACTGCCTGAAGCGCGAGTTGTGTAGAAAGGCTCGAATACTCGTTCGAGGTCACTTGGAGAGATACCCTCACCATGATCTGCGAACACTAGTTTAGCCCATTGGCCATGAACAGTCATATTTACTGCGAGGGTACCGCCGGAATGCGAGGCCTGAAGAGCATTAAGCACAATATTCAGAATCATCTGATGGAGTTTCTCGCGGTCACCCTCCAGGTGAATACCTTGCTGAATTTCTTCCGAGAGAAGTACGTTTCCGGCCAATGCTTGTGATTCGATCTGGCGCAGACTCAAACGCATCAGTGCAGAAAGATCAAGCTCTTCGATGCGCGTTGGTTTGGGACGGGCGAATTCGAGAAACTCGGTGACGGTACCATCCATACGCTTGATTTCACGAAAGAGGATGTTCTTGAATTCGTTGCGATCATTTTCAGCAGTGCTTTCATCGCTGATGATCTCGACGGCGCCTTTGATTGAAGCCAGTGGGTTCTTTAGTTCATGAGCCACTCCGGCAGCGACTTGGCCGACAAGCGATAGCTTTTGCGAACGCTCGAGCTGCAGACGCATTTCTTCCTGGCGGCGCCGTGCACGCCATTCTCGATCGACCAGTGCGCCGATCAAAATCGCCAGCGCAAAGTAGAATATGATCTCGACGAGTTCGCCTGCGAAGTTGTGTTCATTGGATCTTGCGTTCAGGACATAAGGCAGCACCGTAATTGAAATGGCTATTGCCGTCCAGACGCCGCCGCGAATTCCGAACCATGCTGCTGCGATTACGATTGGAATGTAGCAGAAGCGGCTGTGCACGGCATGGATCCAGTGAGCCTCACCAAAAATGGGTTCGAGTACATAGCCGTAGTGTATCGCCGTGGTCAAAACAGTGATCAGGGCAATGATGGCTATTTTGAGGCGGTGATCATCCAAGTTCATGCATTTTCTTTTCTTCAGAATCAGCCACTGTATTCAAACGACATTAATGCCGTAAAATCTCTCGGCAACCGATGTGGCTGCAATCGGTGAATTTGCTTCATCTTGTCATCTGCCGAAGCTACAAATATACGAGTTCAGGGTGGAGATTCTGTATATTATTCTACACAACTGAAGAATATTCTCCATTCTGAAGCGCTATTCCTACCTCCATGAGATGGTTATATTATTACGCTATAACAACATACATGATCTGGCACACTTATTGTTGCTTCCACATGATGTGAGACTTGTTATATCTCTAACAATAGCGGCTGTGGTTCTGGCAACGACGACGGTAGTTGCCGAAACCCGATCGATTAACTCTGATGCCTATGTCGTGCCGGCAATTGACTCGACTGTGACGCTGGAGAATTATATCAGCATCGCGACAACCAATCGGAGTGGGCTGAAGGCTGCCTACTTTCGATGGCAGGAATCACAGGCGATGACAAGCGTCGCTGGCGCATTCGAGAATCCACTACTCAGCTATGAGTACGGCTACAATAAATTCTCTGATCCCATCGGGCCGCAACATCAGAAATTCGGCATCATGCAACCGATACCATGGTTCGGTACACTCGGTGCCAAGAAGCGGGCCGCTTCGTTCAACTCGGATGCAATGTACCAGAGGTACGTGGCCGAGGAACTGAGCACAGAATCTCGAGTCAAGACCGCCTACTATCAATACTACTTTGTTGGCCGGCAGTTGGCGTTGACACAAGTCAACTTTGAGCTCATGCGGCAGTTCGAGAGTGTGATCCGCACTCGCTATCAAACAGGATTGGCGATGCACCCAGACCTCATTAAGGCACAGATCGAACTGGGCCTGATGGAGGAGATGATCCGAAGTATGGAGCAGATGTTGGTGCCTGCGCAGGCACGACTACTCGCGCAGCTCAATCTGCCCGATACCGTGAGGCTGCCCCTTCCACGCGAATTCGACTTGGCTGAGACAGAGTTCAGCGATGATTCGCTTCTGGTCCTGGCTGAGCGCTACAACCCGAATCTCGCTTCAATGAAAAATCAGTCTGAATCACGTCGCCTTGGCGTCACCGTAGCGAAGAAGATGAGCTTGCCTGAGTTCATGATTGGAATCGAGTACGAACGGGCAACCCTGCTCAACGACATGACTGGGGAAAAGGAAACGATGAACGATTATATGCTCAATGTACAGTTGTCGCTTCCTATCTGGTTTGGCAAGAATAGAGCTATGCGTAATGCCGCCCGCGCTGAACTGCAGATGAGCGAGCAGATGCAGCAAGAAGAGTCCAACGAACTTGCGGCCATGATCAAGATGAACAATTTCGAGTACCGGGATGCATTACGGAAGCTGCGGCTCTATCGGGATGGACTGATCCCCAAGGCGAAGGAGTCGCTCAATGCGACCTTCACGGCTTATCAGGCAGGAATAGTCGATTTTCTGATGCTGCTCGATGCCCAGCGCCAGTTGTTGGAGTTTGAACTCAGCGCAGTGCGTGCTAAAGTTGACGCAGCAACCAAGCTTGCTGAGTTAGAGTTGAATACGGGAATGAAGTTCGCAACAATTCAAGTCCACAAATAATAATCGGAGGAAGACAATGATACTACGCAAGACTCTACTGATCACAGTCGCGCTAACGGCTGCCATCGCAATGGCCGCTTTTGGTGACGAGACGAAGACTGAGGCGAAGAAAGAAACGCCCAAGGAATTCAAGAATCAGACGCACTGCCCGGTAATGGGCGGCAAAATAGACTCGACGGTTTACACTGATATCCAGGGCCAACGTGTTTACCACTGCTGCCCTATGTGCATCGCAAAACTGAAGGCTGAACCGGACAAGTATTTCAAGAAGGCTGCAGCCGACGGTGTGTTGTTCCAAAACATCCAGACCCTCTGCCCGGTGTCGGGGGAAGTGTTGGAAGACAAGGCCGTCTTCACCGATTTCGAAGGAAGGCGGGTGTACTTCTGCTGCAACAGCTGCAAAGGCAAATTTGCAAAGGACGCCCAGAAGTATCTAAAAAAGCTTGATGAACAGACGGTTTCTCCCAAGAATGAGGGTAAGGAAAACAAGGGCCAGGGACACGAAGGGCACAATCACGGTTGAGTAGCAATTGCTCCGGGCAGAGCTGATGGCTCTGCCCTGGATTGCAGTTAATTCAAGAAGATCAGGAGTATTGCCGAGATGGACGAGAACATCAGCAGACAGGGATTACTCAAACACCCCACATTCTGGCTATTGATTGGAGCAGTAACAATCATCGCATTTTCACTCGGCGCTCTGTTGTCGGGAGGAGGAGATTCGTCGTCCTCATCGGCCACGCTCGAATCCCAGGAGACTTCGCGGCAGTCCGAAGTTTGGACCTGCTCTATGCATCCCCAGATCAAGTTGCCGAAATCGGGGAAGTGCCCGATCTGTTTTATGGATCTGATTCCACTTTCGATCGACAGAGGAGATGAACTTGGCCCGCGCCAGTTAAGGATGTCGGAATCTGCGAGGAAGCTTGCAAGAATAGAAACTACGCCGGTCATTCGTGGCCGTGCGCAAGGAGAACTGCGACTTTACGGGAAACTTGCGATCGAGGAATCAAGACTGTCAAAGATCACGGCGCGCGCCTCCGGTCGAATAGATCGACTGTACCTCAACTCAACCGGGATGACGGTCGCTAGAGGTGACAAGGTGATGGAAATCTACTCACCGGAATTGTTATCGGCACAAAAGGAGTTGGTACAGGCCAAGTCCTCACTGACTACCCTTGCTGAATCGAGAAGCGACATTCTTAAGAGCACGGCAGAGGCTACCGTCCGTGCGGCGGCCGAGAAACTTCGCCTCCTTGGTTTCACCGAGCACCAGGTTGCCGAGATTGAGTCGCAATCGGACGTTTCCGAACATATCACGGTGCGCGCGCAAGACAGCGGAATCGTCATCGAGAAGATGGTCGTCGAAGGCCAGTACGTCGAGCCCGGGATGGAATTGTTTAGTGTGGCTGATCTGTCGCAGCTTTGGGTGTTGATGGAAGCGTACGAAAGCGATCTGCCTCTCTTGAACATCGGTGAAGTTGTCTCCTTCACAACTTCGTCGTTCCCGGACGAAAGATTTGAGGCGAGGATCACATTCATCAATCCGACTGTCGACCCCATGACGCGTACGGTTTCGGTGCGCGCCCAGGTAGACAATCGGCGAGTACGGCTGAAGCCGGACATGTTTGTGGCGGCTGTTCTCTCAACTGAAGTTGATCAAGGAGGCGATTCGGATGGGGCGCCTCTGTTGGTGCCTGCCTCAGCGGTGCTGGTGACCGGCAAGAGGGCTATTGTATATGTAGAGGTGCCTGGGAATGATGAGGCGCTATTCGAAGGACGCGAAATCGAAATTGGACCCAGAGTCAGTGATCATTATGTCGTGCGTTCCGGCCTCAGCGAAGGTGACATGGTTGTGACCAATGGTGCCTTCAAACTTGACAGTGAACTGCAAATTCAGGCCAAGCCGAGCATGATGTCGCTGCAGGCAAGCAGTGGTACTGAGCATCATGCAAATGATCGGCAATCTGCAGGCGGTAGTGACGGTAAAGTCTCCCAAGCCGCGCGCGACGCTTTGACACGACTGTATGAGGCCTATTTCGTGTTCCAAATGGCACTCGCCGCCGATGATCTCGCAGTCGCCAGGAAATCCGCCGGCGCGTTGGCGGAAGTAGTTGACGCTGTGGATATGACACTCTTCACGGATGCGGCACACGACGATTGGATGCGGTTGTCGCGCGATCTTTTGAAGCAATCAGAAGCGGCCTCCAACGCAGTGGATATCGAGGGAGCACGCGGAGTGTTCTTCTATCTGTCAATAGCGATTCTCGAACTTCACGAGCGATTCGGACATACCACAGCGAAGAATTACTACCTCACTTACTGCCCAATGGCGCGCGACAATAAAGGCGCCTATTGGTTACAGGCTGTCGATACAGTTTACAATTCATTTTACGGGGCTGCGATGTTGCGTTGTGGTGAGATCAAGCAGGCACTTAAGGCCGAGACTAAGCCGTGATCGATCCATATCAGATTCCCGATCAGACGAAGATGTCGTTGATCGATCGGATCATCGCATTCTGCCTCGATAACAAACTGGTCGTCCTGTTGATGACGATCGCTGTGCTGCTCTGGGGCGTAATGGTTGCCCCATTCGACTGGAACATCAGTTTTCTGCCCCGCGATCCGGTCGGAGTTGATGCCATTCCCGATATCGGTGAAAATCAACAGATCGTCTTCACCGAGTGGGATGGGCGCTCAGCCCAGGACATCGAAAATCAAATTACCTACCCGCTCACTTCGGCATTACTGGGAGTACCGGGTGTAAAGACAATTCGCAGCTACTCCTACTTGGGATTCTCAACGATCTACATCATTTTCAAGGAAGATGTCGAATTCTACTGGTCGCGTTCGCGCATCCTGGAGAAACTGAACTCCCTGCCCTCCGATGTGTTGCCGCGAGGGGTGCAGCCGACACTCGGCCCCGACGCGACCGCGCTTGGACAGGTGTATTGGTACACGCTCGAAGGGCGCGACCCGGAAGGCAACCCCACAGGCGGCTGGGATCTCCATGAATTACGTTCGATACAGGATTGGACCGTACGCTATTCCCTGCAATCGGCAGACGGTGTGTCAGAGGTTGCCTCGATTGGCGGATATGTCAAAGAATACCAGGTTGATGTCAACCCCAATTCCTTGCGAGCGTTTGATGTGATGCTCGAAGAGGTCTTTGAGGCAGTCCGCAAGTCCAATATCGATGTCGGTGCCGGCACGATCGAAATCAACAACGTCGAATACACGATTCGTGGCGTCGGTTTCCTCAAGAGCGTCGCGGATCTTGAGAATGCGGTGGTCAAACAGACAAACAATGTTCCGGTCAAGTTGAAAGATATCGCTACAGTGACGCTCGGCCCGGCCATGCGGCGTGGCGCTCTTGATAAAGGCGGCGCCGAGGTCGTTGGCGGCGTAGTCGTAACGCGATTCGGTCAAAATCCGCTGGCGACTATCAAGAATGTGAAAGAACGTATCGCTCAGATCTCACCGGGGCTTCCACAAAAGACACTGGCGGACGGGACAATCTCCAAGGTGACCGTCGTTCCGTTTTATGACCGCACCCAATTGATTTACGAGACACTGGGAACTCTCAATTCTGCCATAGTCGACGAAATCATCGTAACGATCATCGTCGTCCTGGTCATGGTAATGCACTTGCGGAGCTCACTCTTGATTTCCGGGCTTCTCCCGGTGGCGGTATTCGGGTCATTCATTGGCATGAAGATGTTCGGCATCGACGCCAACATCATGGCGCTTGCGGGAATCGCAATCGCGATTGGAGACATCGTCGACATGGGCATTGTCATCTGCGAGAACATTCTCCGGCACCTTGACGCGGCGCCGGCGGGTACATCGCGGCGCAACATCATCTTCACTGCAACATCGGAGGTCGGCTCTGCCGTGTTGACGGCGATTGCCACGACTGTTGTCTCGTTCTTACCGGTGTTTACTATGGAAGCCGCCGAAGGCAAGATGTTTAAGCCGTTAGCATACACCAAGACGTTTGCTCTTGTGGCTTCGGTAGTTGTGGCGTTGACAATCGTACCGGCTCTGGCACACCTGATGTTCAACAATCCTGGCAAGAGAAAGCGCAGCACTCGCCTGATTCCTATTGGGCTCGGCCTTGCAGGCCTGTTCATCATGGCGGCCTGGTCACTCTGGCTGGCAGGGCTAATGTTGATTGCGGTGGCTGGCTATATGATCTCCAAGCCGTTATTATCAGATTCGCTCCAGGCTAAAATGCCGCGTTACGTCAATTACTTATTAGCGCTGTTCGTTGCTTCGATCTTGACAAAGCACTGGATGCCGTTGGGAGTCGGCAAGGGCGAGCTATTGAATTTTGTATTCGTGGTGGTGGTGGTCGGCGGTATGCTCGCATTGTTCCAGCTTTTCATAAGAGTCTATTCACCGGTATTGCGCTGGTGTCTCAGCCACAAACTGCTCTTTCTCTCAATGCCAACTGCGCTGATCGGACTCGGGTTCGTGATTTGGCTTGGTTTAGACGGCATTTTTGGATTCATGCCGAACACTGTTCGTTCATCGGCGCCATACGTTGCGCTGGGTCATGCCTTCCCCGGAATCGGCAAGGAATTCATGCCTGACCTAGACGAAGGATCGTTTCTGTACATGCCGACGACGATGCCCCATGCTTCCATCGATGAGGCCCTGAGTATCGTGCAGATGCAGGACAAGGCATTTGAGAGCATTCCCGAAGTCGAATCCGTTGTAGGCAAGCTTGGCCGCGTGGAGTCCTCTCTCGATCCGGCTCCGACATCTATGATCGAGACGATTATCAGTTACAAATCCGAATACCTGAACGATCAAGACGGCAACCGGCTTAAGTTCAAATTTGACGATGACTCTAACGAATTCGTCCGCGACGAACACGGAAAGCTCATTGTTGATACCGGCGGCAAACCATTTCGGCAATGGCGCGACGAGATCAAGTCATCAAACGATATTTGGAACGAAATCGTGAAGGCCGGCAGGCTGGTTGGAACAACCTCGGCACCCAGGCTGCAGCCGATTGCCGCACGTATCGTAATGCTTCAATCCGGCATGCGCGCGCCAATGGGGGTCAAGATCAAAGGGCCAAATCTTGAGACAGTCGAATCCGTTGGTCTCGAAATTGAGCAATTACTCAAGGAAGTCGGCTCTGTAGAACCGACAACTGTCGTTGCTGATCGCATTGTCGGCAATCCATATCTCGAAATTGAGATCGATCGCGACGCGATCGCGCGCCATGGGTTGTCAATTCTCGACGTGCAAGATGTTATCGAAGTCGCGCTGGGCGGCATGCCGATCACCACCACAGTCGAGGGTCGTGAACGTTACCCAGTGCGCGTCCGCTATCAGCGGGAATTGCGGAGCTCCATCGAGGACATAGCACAGATCTTGGTACCCACTGCTGACGGCAAACAGATTCCGCTGGTTCAGCTTGCGCAGATTAGCTATGCGCGAGGACCAATGATGATACGATCTGAAGACACTTTCTTGACCGGCTACGTGATTTTTGACAAGAGAGCCGGAAGGGCTGAGGTCGATGTCGTGCAAGAGGCCGATCAATATCTCAAGCAGCAAATCGAGTCAGGAATGCTGGTCATTCCTGCCGGAGTCAGCTACCAGTTCTCGGGAAGTTACGAGAATCAGGTTAGATCCGAGAAGAAGCTGCGAATTGTCATTCCACTGGCGCTGTTCATCATCTTCATGTTGATTTACTTCCAGTTTCGCGACGTCCCAGTGACGGTCCTCGTCTTCACCGGGATATTTGTAGCCTGGGCCGGCGGTTTCATGATGTTGTGGTTCTACGGGCAAGACTGGTTCTTCAATTTCTCACTCTTTGGAGAGAATCTTCGCGGGCTGTACAATATTAAACTCTACAATCTTTCCGTGGCAATCTGGGTTGGGTTTTTGGCGCTCTTCGGTGTCGCCACTGACGACGGCGTTCTGATTTCAACCTACATCAAGCAGGTTTTTGTGAAGGAGCAACCGGCGAGCGTGGCAGCAATCCGCGAGGCCATCGTCACCGCAGGGTCCAAGCGAATTCGGCCGGCCTTGATGACCGTAGCGACTACTTTGCTTGCTCTGATTCCGGTGTTGACTTCAACCGGAAAGGGTTCCGATGTCATGGTTCCCATGGCAATACCGTCATTTGGCGGCATGACGATTGCGATTATCACTGTACTGACTGTTCCCGTGTTGCACGGTCTGGTGGCGGAGTCCCGTTACAAGCGCGGCAAGTCCCTTTAGAAACGCGCATCAGTTCAGGCTTCTGAGAATACAAACGGTCTGACTTGGAATTGGCGATTAGTAGCGCACTTGCGCACTGTCCGGACCCATCAAGACAGTGAACTCGCGAAGCAGGCGTGGGTCGAAATTGTTCCTCATTCCGTGCATCAATTTCAACGCAGAGAATGTCTCGATAGCTGACTGATAGACTCGTTCGGTTGTCAGGGCGTCAAAGACGTCGGCAATCGCGACGATTCGACTGTATGGGTGCATGTCGGATTCCAACAGACCGTAAGGATAACCGGAGCCGTCGAGACGTTCGTGGTGATGAAGCACCGGAAAATATGATTCTTCGTGGATCAGATCCGTTTCACGAAGAATTTCACCACCCCAGCCAGGATGCTTCTTCATGATTTCGAATTCAGAACGATTCAGTGATGTACGCTTGGTAAGAATTCGTTCCGGGACCTTGCTTTTGCCGACATCGTGCAGCAGGGCGCCGGTTCCGAGAATTGTCAGTTCTTCCCTGCTGTCAATACCGAGTTGTCGCGCCAGTGCCAGCGAGAAGGTTGCGACGTTGACAGAGTGCGTGTAGGTATAGTAATTGAACGACGTAATCCGCATCAAACTGAGAAATGCCTCACGGCCCTTGAGAATGTAGTCAATGGTGTTCTCAACCAAGCCCTGGCTGCGCTTGATGTTCTCCGAAAAAGTCGGGTTTGCCAAGACGTCCTTGACGAGAGCCTTGGAGGTGTCGTAGAGAATCTCCGCTTTCTTCACCTCTTCGATGTGCGGATCGGTGAGAATGTCCGAGAGGTTGTCTTCAATGTAGCGCTGGTATGCTGCTCTCGATTCGTGCGCAATGAATATCTGCAGGACATTGTTCTCGCGAAGTCGATCGAGGTTCTCTGTCGTAAAGGAGAGGGCTTGCGATCTGTACAAAACCAATTCACGCCCAACATAGATGTAGATATCAAAGCCAAGTATCTTGTCTATGCGCAGCGATTCGATATGAATCGGAATAAACGCCGGCTGGCCCGCTTCCTGGCGCTTTTTCAGCAAGTGTTCTGATTGAGACAGCATCATGTGTGTTATCGACAAAGGCCAGGAGTTACTTGAAAGTAAAAACCGGCCCTGCAATTTGCAGGACCGGTCCACAGAAAGGGAGGGGCCAACAGGCTACACAAAAGGAGGATAAGTTGTCAGCTGCCGTAGCTCTTTACAAGCATCATTACCGATTGCAGCGAGGTAGTAATATTGGTGAGGGCTTTTGAGTATCTTTTCAACAATTCGGAATACTGCCAACGCATCGAGAATGCTTTCTCTGGAAAAGCGAACAAGTCGAGCAACGCCTTGCGGTAGATTTCGTCGAGATAGCGAACAACGTCATAGGTGTACTCCGGCAGATCGTCGTCGGTGGCGTTGCCCTTGCTAAGCTTATCGCGGTAAGCTTCTACCTTCTCGAGCACAACTGTGCCGAAACACCACGGGGTCATAATGACGCCGAAATTATTGGCCTCTGTATAGAAATCATATACAGTGCGCAGGAGTACCTCGATTATCTTCTTGCGTGCATACAGGTAGGAAGCCAGTTCCTGCTGATGAGCTTCGAGTTCAGATTGCTTTGTCTTAATATCGGCGAGGTCACTCAAAGCCCGTGCTTCAACCTGTTCAAGAAAGCCGTAATAATCGTCGAAGTAGACCTTAACATTCTCGCTGAGGGTGTAAATGTAGTAGCCTCCGTCGTCCTTTTTGACTCGCGGTTCAACGCCTTTTTCAAAGCGATTTGCGGCGAATCCTCTCTTGATGTCTGTGGCAACCATTTCGTGTATCTCCTTCCCTCTCTATCGTTCGCGGAGATACTCTTACGCAACCACTGTGCCGATTTGGGGTAGACGCTGATTGGATCGTTGTAGAAGCAATTGTTGATGACCAGCAAGGAGTTAGACACTGTTGCAGAAGTAAACAAGTGTGAAAACAGACAGCCGGGTATGCGCAAATTTGCAATGTCACGCACTGTACTATGCAAAGCCGGCGACGAAAATAAATGTGAATTCTATTTAGGTACGCGAATCAAGAGCACGACGCCGAGAACAAGGAAGACGAAATTCGTGCCCCACGCAGCAACCAAGGGAGTGATAATTCCGTTGTGGCCCATCTCGATCGCGACCTTGACCATGGTAAAGAACACAAAGGAAATGCCCATGGAGAGACCGAAGCTAATCCCCAATCCGGCTCTTCGCGGGCTGGATGCTAAAGCTACTCCGATCAGTATTATGATGACGTTGATCAATGGGAATGACGTCTTGTTGTACAAATCGACGATTTGAGGCGTCACATCTTTACCCAATGCACGGCTGACTGCAATGAACCGCTTCAGCTTGAAGTAGTCCATTGAATAGGCATCCTGGCGTGTGAACCAGTCTTCAAAAAAGCTGGGATGCTCTCGAAATTGTGGGAAGAACAGTGAGTCATGGGTGATTGAAACTATTGGCTGCGCAGACGCATCAAGATCGCCAATGTCCTTCAGGCCTACTTCGATACCGATCCAGAGTGAGTCGCGCCACAGTAATTTCTTCGCTGTGATTATCTGTTTCAAGGCGCGACCCTCGAATGTTTGAATCAAGACGTCCTCGCCGGCTGCGGATTTGGAAACGTAGTTGCCAAATTGGAAGATACGCCCGTCGAGGCCCTGAAACATCTGATTGCGGTAGACAGCAGCATTTTCGGCTTTGCGACGTTCAATTCGTTCTGTTTTGATGATGCTCTTTTGATAATTCGCCTCCGGGAGCACCATCTCACCAAACACCCAGAGTCCGCCGGCTACGACGAACCCGCCTGTCATCAGAACGATTGCGATGCGATAGATCGAGATCCCGGCTGCCTTCATCGCGGTCAGCTCATTGGTCTTTGCCAAGAGTCCGATTGAGAAAATGGCCGCAAGCAAAGTGGCAATCGGGCAGGTCAGAACGACGATGAACGGCGTGAAGTACACATAGTAGAGTGCGATATCAGAAGCCTTCGCGCCGGACTCGACATATTTGCCAATATTCTCTACGAGATTAACGAGATCGAAGATCAAGATGAAACAGGCGATCGACACAAAGAAGGTGAGGAAGAATCGGCGAAGGAGATATCGGGCAAGAATGCTCATTACTATTTGCTCCGCCAGAAAATCGCCTGCAAAGCCGCAAGGAAACTCTTCTCGCTACGGACCCAATAGATGAGTATCAAGCCGACTGCGACCATGAGGATATTCGCGGCCCACATGGCCACCCATGCTGGAATGATGAGACGATCTGCAAGTTGCTCGCCGCCTATTAGAAATGCCCAGTACACTGTAAACAAACCAATCGAAATTCCAACCGAGAGCGCCATGCCGCCTCCGCGACTCACCACACCAAGCGGAGCTCCAATGAGGATAAAGGCTAAGCAAGCGGCGGGTAGTGAGTACTTCTTGTGAATCTCGACCGCATACTTTGAAATCAGCTTGATGTTGGTATTGATTTGTGTCCTGCGAGTCTTGAACAACCTCGCCATCTGCACGATCTTGTTGTACGACTGCCCAACTGCATAGCTTATCCACTCCTGTTCACTGCGGTTTCCGCCTTCAATACGGTGTACCGGAGCCGCGAGTACACCAAGCAGCGACGAATCAGTATCCAGCACTATGGCATTTCGATAGTCTGCAATCTCCTTCTCCCAAAGGTGGACCTTATTCAACATCTGAGGCGCCGACATCTCACGATCACCTCGATAGTCCTGCTGGGTTTCCTTCAGCCGAGTGTCCAAGTTACCAACCTTAAAGGTCTGCGACTTGAAGGCAGAGATGCGATAGACGCGGGCATCATTGCGATCCTGCTCGTGTACCTGGCCATCCATGAGGTGAAACGTAATCATCTCGTCCCGCGGCGAGAACTCAACAAGGCCAGAATCAGCCGTAATCGTGCGATTAAGGTTCTGGTTAGTGCGATCGTAAATGACTGCATTCTTGATCTGTGAGGTCTTATGATCAATCTCGTCAACCAGAACAATGTAGCCGGGGATGTCATCAACAAAGACACCCGGCTGAAGCTGGAACGTCGGGCGCAGCCTCCCGATATCACTACGCAGATTCGATGCCATGTGATTTGCTTCAGGCAGGACGTCATTATTGAACCAGATCAGTCCGATGCCGAGTAACGCAGCAAGTACGATTACTGGCACCATTAATCGAAAGAGGTCGATTCCAAGTGACTTAATTGCGAGAATTTCTTTGTCGCCCGTCATTCGGCCGAATGCCATCAGTGTGCCGACCAGCACTGCCATCGGCACCGCCAGGGCCAGCATCCAGGCCAAATTGAGTACGAGGAATTTCAGGACGGTCCATGTCGACAAATCCTTACCGATTATCAACTCGAGCATATGCGGTATGAAGTCGATGATCAGAACAAATGTGATGACGAAGAAGGCAAAAAGAAAGGGACCGAGGTGCTCCCTAAGAATGTAGCGCGTTAGAATCCACACAGAGCATTCTACAACTCTCGCTTGGTTATCGGCAAGGGAAATTCTGGAGATCAATGCAGGTGTGCGCTGATGGTCGAAAGCAACGCCATCACGGCAACTCCAAGAATAATGCAGACAAACTGGCCGAGTGAGTTCGACAGTTTGACATCATGCTGAAGTTCCGGAATGAGGTCGGAGCCCGCGATATAGAGGAAGCCCCCGGCAGTAATTGGGATCATTGCTTCAGAAAGGCGTCCAATAGTCGGTCCAACCAAGAGAACGATGATGGCTCCAATCAGAGCTACTGACGCTGACAAGAAATTGAAGATCAACGCCCGCCGCACGGTCATACCGGAATGCACCAGAATACCAAAATCCCCGATCTCTTGCGGAATCTCGTGCAGGATAATCGCGACGGAGGTCGTGAGTCCCAGCGGTATGCTAACCAGGTACGTTGAAGCAATAAGTACGCCGTCAATCAGGTTGTGCAGAGCGTCACTGACCAGATTCAGAGTTGCCATTGGATGCGTGTGCTGGTGCGAAGTAACGTGACAATGTCGCCAACGGAGGAACTTCTCCAGGACAAAAAATATCAAGATGCCGGCGACTATCAAGAGCGAGACTGTAATACTTGATTCCCCGTGATGAAACGCCTCGGGCAACAAATGAATAAATGTATTGCCGAAAAGTCCGCCAACCGCAAATGCGACCAGATAGAGTGTGATACGCTGAAGGCGATCACGTGAAAGCGACAGTGTGAACACTCCTACCAGCGAGATGATGCTCACAAGGGCGACGCTGACAATAGCATATGTCCAGGTTTCCAACAAAGCTCCGCGAATGAGTTCGCTCCACCAAACTAAGATGATGTTACTCTTATCGTCTGTCAGAGGTATGGCAAGTGTATATGAGATGCACGAATGCGTCAAGGACAAACATTGTATGACATCAAAGAGTAGAAACTCAGACTATGAAAACCAGACCAAATGCGACCAATGCCCCTGCTGAATTCTTCCGAGTCTCCTTGCTCAGATGGTTCAAACGAAATCGCCGTCCGGATCCGTGGCGAGACAGGCCAACGCCTTATTCGGTCTGGGTCGCCGAGGTGATGCTTCAGCAGACCGTAGTCAAAACAGTTGTCCCTCATTTCGTTGCGTGGATGAAGAGATTTCCTGACGTCGGGTCGCTCGCAAGTGCGTCAGAGCGAGAAGTTCTTCGCCAGTGGGAAGGATTGGGTTACTACTCTCGCGCCCGCAATCTGTATCGAAGTGCGAACATCGTTCAGCGTGATTTCGGCGGAGAAGTCCCTGATGACTATGAAGAACTAATGCAACTGCCGGGAATTGGCGACTATACAGCCTGCGCCATCTTGAGCATTGCATTCAGGAAACCGTATTCGGTGGTGGACGCAAACGTGCGGCGCGTGGTGCAGAGGTTCCTGGCGTTCAAAGCTCATAACCCCGTTAGCGAAAGACTCATGAGAGATTTTCTGCAGACCGCGATATCTCGACGCAGGCCCGGCGAATTCAACGAGTCGATCATGCAGCTGGGCCAAACGGTTTGTCGCATTCGGCAACCGCTTTGTGAAGTCTGCCCTCTACGCAAAGGGTGTCGCGCCCGAGCCCTTAATATTCAGTCAATGATCCCGGTCGCACGGTCATCGCGATCAATACGAAAGTCTTCAGTGGTATTAGTGCTTCTCAACCGAGGAAGATTGCTGCTGCAACGAAATAGAGAGGGCTTATTCGCCGGCTTGTGGACACTGCAAAAAAGCGAAGCTGCGCCCAGCCGCATTTTTGAAACTGCCCAAAGGCATCTTCAGGAGTTGGGAGTCAATAAGTACAAGGTCACCTTTCAGCTTAAGCCAAGGGTCCATTCCTATACCAAATTCGTGGAGAATCTGCTTCCGATAGTGATCGATGTAAGCCAGATGGAACTCAGTCCCACAGAAGAGCTTCAATGGGTAGCGATCAGAAATTTGGATCAGTACCCAGTCCCTGTAATCCACAGAAAAATTATCGGAGATTTACTGAGCCGCGAGAAAATCGATCATCAACTAAGTCATCGATTAAAATAATCTCGACACACAAGATTTCCTTTTGGGAACAAAAGGATTGTTGTAGATTGTCGCGTTCGTGCGGCATCAATGAAGACGACCGCCTGAAACAGCAGAAGTCGTGGACTTCTACACTAACGACGAGGTTTGTTTATTATGTCACCTTTCAAAACTCCTGATGGCAAAACCTTAGTAACATTAATACCCGGAGACGGCATAGGCCCGGAGTGTGTGAACTCCGCCAAAAAGTTGATTGAAGCGACCGGAGCACGCCTTGCTTGGGAAGAACGTGCTGCCGGTGAAAGCGTGTTCAAACAAGGAATCCCATCTGGTGTAACGCCCGAGACGATTGAGTCGATCAAAAAGACTCGCTTGGTGCTAAAGGGACCTTTGGGCACACCGGTTGGCTACGGCGAGAAAAGCGCAAACGTCACACTGCGTAAACTCTTTGAGACCTATGGCAATATTCGTCCGGCTCGCGAGATTCCCGGCGTGAAGACACCGTACTCGGGACGCGGAGTCGATCTGATTGTAGTTCGCGAAAATGTCGAGGACCTCTATGCGGGAATCGAGCATATGCAGACTCCCGGCGTTGCTCAATGTCTTAAGCTGATTTCAAAGAAGGGATGCGAAAAGATAGTCCGCCTGGGATTTGAAGTTGCTCGTGCCGAAGGGCGCAAAACGGTACATTGTGCGACCAAAGCCAACATCATGAAATTCACTGAAGGTACGCTAAAGCGCACGTTCGAGGAGATTTCACCCGAATATCCGGAAATTCAGTCATTTCATATTATCATAGATAATTGTGCCCACCAGCTGGTGAAGAAGCCGGAGCAATTTGATGTCATCATCACGACAAATATGAATGGCGACATCATCAGCGATCTCAGTTCCGCTCTGATTGGTGGTCTCGGATTTGCCCCATCGGCGAACCTTGGTACCGATATCGCAATTTTCGAGGCGGTTCATGGCTCGGCGCCTAAGTACGCCGGCAAGAACGTTATTAATCCGACAGCGGTTGTTTTTTCAGCAGTCATGATGCTGCGTTACCTGGAGATGTTCAACGAAGCCGCAACGATCGAGAATGCGGTGCTTTACACCTTGGAACAAGGAAAGGTAATGCCGCGTGATGTCGTGGGCGATGAAAAGGCAGCCTCGACGACCGGCTATACGGATGCAATCATCGCCAACTTTGGCAAGAAACCGGCGAAGGTACAGATTCGCGATCACAAGCCGATAAAGATGCCGAATATTTCTGCCAAGCCGGATTACGTAGTGGCAAAGAGCCGCAAAGTCGTCGGTCTTGACCTGTTTGTTGAATGGGGATCGAGCGTCGACGAACTCGGCAAGAGCGTCGAAAAAATGCTTGATGGCACGCCTCTGAAACTCAAGATGGTGTCGAGCCGCGGGACGAAGCTGTTTCCATCCATGGGCACAATCACCGACACCGTTGACGCATTCACATGCCGCATTCTGATGCGTGACGTTGAAAAAGAGATGACAGATGAGATTCTCGCAACGATCATGCAGAAGATGAGCGGTAAATATCGTTGGGGACACATTGAGAAACTGCAGATCTTTGACGGCAAAGACGGATTTACGAAGGCTCAAGGCGAAGATTAGTGTATCACCGGCACGTTTCTGGAATTGAATGAACGAGGCTGCGGCAGGAAGAATTTCCTGCCGCTTTTCTTTTGCGGACTTTTGGGAATCAAATCAGGCTTGTTGCTCGCGGGCGGCGGGGAGAATGACGCGGACTTTCTCGATGCGTTGGCCATGGACGCGCTCGACGACAAACACAATCCCGTCAGAAGCGACTCTCTGCCCAACGTCTGGGAGCGAGCCCACCAAGTCGTAAATGTAGCCACCAACCGTCTCGAATTCCTTTTCCTCGAGTCTCAAATCCAGTTGTTCCGAAAGATCGTACATTGAGAGATTGGCAGAGACTATGTATTCGGTCGGTGATACTCTGACAACATCTGCTTCTTCGAAATCGTGCTCGTCTTGAATATCACCGACAATGAGCTCAAGCAGATCTTCCATAGTAACTAGTCCGGCGGTTCCGCCGTATTCATCGACGACAATAGCCATGTGTACTTTCTGGACTTTGAACTCCTCAAGCAGCTTCGAGAGCTGCTTACTTTCAGGAACGAATAGCGCTGGACGAAGGATGTCGGTTACGATGGTTCCTGCGTCCGGTAGCGGCGACTGTTTGAAAAGATCCTTCACATGCAGGATTCCGACAATGTTGTCGATTCCACCTTCGCAGACCGGAAGGCGGGAGTATCCCGTGTCCTTCACCAGTTCCTGCACTTGCTGAAAGGTCGCGCCTCTTTCAAGGAACTTGATCTCTATTCGTGGAACCATGACCTCGCGCACTTCAGAATCGGCGAGACTAAAGACATTCACGATCATATCGCGAACATTGGGTTCCATGACTGGCTCATCGATTCCGGCCGAATCGGCAAGTTCTTCGATTGCGCGTTCGACGATCTCTTCTTTACGCTCATCTAAATCCTGTTGGTCGATCAAACTGCTCTTAAATCGGATAATTGAGGAGACACCTGGGGCGCTCATCATCATGAAAACGCGCAGCAGCCAGGTCTTCGATTCGACAATGTCCAACGCCCGTTCTTGCTTGAGATTCGGCGCGATCACGGCCACCAGAGTTGTATAGACAAACCAGCCGATGACTATAAGAGCAATCTCAATTGCGTACTTTTGGACATTGGGCAGTTCGAAACTGGAGCCAATCAAGAACCACAAGATCGTTGAAACGATCAGCGAACCCGATTGAATTAGTGTCGCGGTGACGGCCAGTTGCTTGGGGTTGTCCAGCAAGACGCGCGCAGATGTCCGCTTACGCTCGGGAAGTGATTCGACAAATCGTCTCTCGTCATGATCCGAGAGAAACAGTCCACCGGCCGCAACTGCAAATACGTACGAAATGTAGTAAAGAATCAGGATGGCGAAAAAGGCTGCGATCAGTATCATCGTCGACCTCTGACGTTCAGCCGTGCCAGGTATTTTTCTTCTTTGGCTGCCATTATATCCCGTTTTGCTGAGGTCGGATGATGGATTCCCAGCAAATGCAACAGGCCATGACAAAACAGCTTCAATAACTCCTGGGTGGTTGAGATTCGGTACTCAAGCGCATTTCTGCGCGCTTCGGGGATGGAGATGTAAATCTCACCTAAGAGCGGATCGTCGTCATCTTCCATTGTAAATGATAGCACGTCTGTGGTTTTGTCCTTGCCGCGAAACTCGCTGTTGAGTTCATACATACGACTGTCGTCGACAAAAATCAAGTTCACATTCTTGCGACAGTTTTCGGCTTTTAATACAATGCGAGCCAACTCGGTCAGATCTGAACGTGGTACGCGCGCCCGCGGCACTGTGTTGTGGATGCTGATTGTCGGAATCAAGCGGGTTTCTCTTCCTCCCTAGCTGGATAATCGACGCGGGTGTGAAAAGCTCCCATCAACACTTTCGCAAACGCATCTTCGATCCCCTGCAAATCGTTCAACGTCAGTGAGGATTCAGAGAGTTGCCCTGACTGAAATTTATCGGTGATCAAACGTCGAATCAGATTCTGTATCCGTGCGGGCTTGGGGTCATCAAGAGTGCGAGAAGCAGCTTCAACGGAATCAGCAAGCATCAGTATGGCCGTTTCGCGCGACTGGGGCTTCGGCCCGGGGTACCGAAATTCTGCATCAGAGATCTCCTCATCGGGATGCAGTTCCTTCGCCTTGTTGTAGAAAAACGACATCAGCGAGGTGCCATGGTGCTCCTCAATAAAAGCTATTATGCGGTCCGGCAAGTCGTGCTCTTCCGCAAGTTCGCGACCGCGTGTGATGTGCGATTTGATCACGATTGCCGACATTGTTGGCGAGAGTTCTTCATGTTTACTGCGCAGTCCCATTTGGTTCTCTACGAAGTATTCAGGTATTTCCATCTTTCCTACATCATGATAGTAGGCGCCGATGCGCGCCAACAATGAATTGGCGCCAATAGCCTCGGCAGCGGCCTCACACAAACTGCCGATCACCAGTGAGTGGTGATAAGTGCCTGGGGATTCAAGTGCCAACCGCTTGAGCAACGGATGGTTCATGTCGGATAATTCCAGCAGCGTGATATTTGTCGTGAACGAGAAGAATGATTCGAAGAGCGGCAGTACAGCCATGGCAATGAATGACGACGCAGCCGCATTGATGACGGCATAGCCGCACTGGCGCAAGACAAATTCGCCATCGGCAAACTTCAGGGACTCCAGTAAGTAGGCAACGGCAACCAAGGCAACTGAAATATAGAGAGCACCGCGATAGAAATCGGAACGCTTCTTAACATTCCTCATTGTGAAGGCCGACACCAAACCTGTCACCACAATAACAAAGCTAATTTCGAAATTGAATTCATAAAGAATGCCAAACAAGACCGCTTCCGTGAGAGTTACCAAGAGGGCAGTCGAGAGATCATACAAAATAGTGACCAGGATTATTCCAGCCGCGATTGGTATCAAGTATTCAGACAGGCCTGCCTGCTCGGTTATGAAAAATCCCGCCACCACAGCCGAGAGAATCATAATCAGGAGTGGAAAAACCCGGACCAAAACGAAGTCTTCTCTGCCTCGCATCGAATAGTAGGCGAATAGGAAGCTCAAGAAGACGAACGCGACGAAGACCATACGCGCAATAATCGGCAGCAGATATTGGAGCAGCCCGGCCTTGGTGCCGGTTACCGAGCGATGTTCTGCAAGCGCATTCAGCCATTCCAGATGCGTCTTGGTAACCGGCTCGTTTTTGGCAATAATACGCTGACCGGCTTTGAACCACATCCGTTCCTGTGTAATGGCCGCCAGAGCTTCTTCGCGTTTGCGCGACGTTTCTTCCGGAGAGTAAGAAAGATTCGGGATTAGGAACTCGGAGGCGACATCGAACAGCCAAGTTGCACGCACGCGCGCTTCTTCGGCATGTATACCGAGATCGGCCGCCAGCTCCCTGCGACTTGCAGCGAGACCCAGAATTTGGTCTGCAGCATACAGAGATGTCCGCGAGCTGCGATTGATCTGGACGGTCTGATAGTTGGAGGGCACCGCGGTATCGGCCACTGCAACACCAACGAGGTACCGGTCTTCAAGAGCGTTTCGAATGATCCGCTTCATTTGGTGCAAACTATCACTGGCGATCATTCTGCGGACAACGGCGTCTTTGAGATGAGGATAGAACAATCTCAGCCGGTCGGCCACGCGTTCAATATTCTTGAGCCGCAACTTGATGCTATCCGCCAGCACGAAAAGGCGGTCCAAAGCAAAAAAAGCAGAATCGACCCTGGCACCATCATAAATCATCACTGCAGGAAGCGATCCTATCACTTCGCGTCGTTCGAACTCCAATTCTTCGTCGCTCTTGTATACAGGGAATTCGAAAGGTGCAATGATATCCTCAGTGGCAATGTCTCCCACTTGTGGTGTCGATGGGGGGGCGAAGACGTGAGCCATCGGGAATAAGAATGAGGTGAAGATGATGGCAAACGCTATGACTAATGCCATCCAGATGCGGCCAGCACCCGACGGGCCGTGCGTGATTCGTTCCTTGCGGATACGGCGGCGCACCTTCCGCAAACCAATGCGGAGGAGATCAAACATAGATTATTTCTGCCCGGTCTCGTAGCGATCGAAAGCGCGAATGATCTGCTTCACCAGACGGTGACGCACGACGTCCTTGTCAGTCAAGTACCTGAACTTGATCTCGGGAATGTCCTTGAGGATCTTCTGAATGGCAACCAATCCGGATAACCGCTTTCTGTCGAGGTCTATTTGCGTGACGTCGCCCGTGATGACCGCTTTTGAGCCTTCACCAATACGAGTCAAAAACATCTTCATTTGCGCGACAGTCGTGTTCTGCGATTCGTCAAGGATGACGAACGCCGTGTTCAGAGTTCGGCCGCGCATGAAGGCGAGTGGCACAATCTCGATCACACCTAATTCCATCAACTTCTTAATCTTATCGGCAGGAAGCATGTCATGTAAAGCGTCGTAAACGGGTCTGAGATAGGGATCGACCTTTGCCCTGATGTCACCGGGCAGAAAACCGAGCGATTCGCCGGCTTCAACAGCCGGACGCACCAGGATTATTCGGTTGTAGAGCTTGCCCTTGAGTCCAGCAACAGCTTCTGCCACAGCGAGATACGTCTTCCCGGTTCCCGCCGGGCCGATACCGAAGACAATGTCATGCTTCTCGATGGCTTCAATGTATTCTTTTTGTCCAATGGTCTTGGGCCTGATATCGGCCTTGTCAATACTGGACAAAGCTGTGGAAATGTCAAGTTCGGTAGCGGGTCCCTGCCCTGATTCCTTGATCAGAGAAATGGCGTAATGCAGGTATTGCTCTGATATTTCCCCTTTGCGCTGAAGACGTTCAAAAAGGTCGAAGAAAAGTGTCTCAGCCTTTGCTGCTTCTGGACCAGAGATGGCGATGGCATCGCCGCGGGCGACAATCTGGACATCAAAATTCGCCTCGATGGTCTTGACCAGACTATTATTGCCTGCAAATAGGGTGCGGGGATCGACGTTCTTTAGTTCGATCTTTATTCCGTTGGGCTCACTCAATCAGTTCTTCTGTACCTCATAATTAGAACAAACAGTCATAAACACGTTGTCACGTCCCAAAGGAACGTGACGCACGAGTTCTCTGAATCCCAGATCGCCGTTTTGTGAACCGGGTCAACAAAATGTACTTGATTACTTCTTCTTGTCAATACTAATCGACAGTGACAATTCGGCCAATTGAGCACTCTCGATCTCCGTTGGTGACCCATCCATAAGCGATTGGGCTGCAGTCGTTTTTGGAAACGCGATTACATCCCGCAACGAGTCTGAGTCGGTCATAATACCAACTATCCTGTCCAGGCCGAGTCCCATTCCGCCATGCGGGGGTGCGCCAAACTTCAGCGCAGTGAGCAGGAAACCGAACATGCGATCGGCTCGGGCGTCGTCCATGCCCAGAATGTTGAGGATCTTCTTCTGCATGTCGGAGCGATGGTTGCGGATCCCGCCTGAGGCAAGTTCGAATCCATTACAAACTAAATCGTACTGATTTGCTCGCACTTTTGCCCAAGGATGCTTGGGATCACTCAGAGCTGTGGTGCTTGTGAAACCCTCCTCCAGAAGTGGTAGGTCAACCTCTCTTGGCGAGGTCACGATGTTGTGCATGGCATCAAATCGCCCAAGATCAGGATGGTATTCGAACAACGGGAATTCGGTAACCCAGAGGAACGAATACTTCGATTTGTCGACGAGGTTGAACTTCTTGCCGCAGTAACTCCGTACGCGGCCAAGAATGCCCTCGGTCGCCAGCTTCTTCCCGGCACCGAGCATCAGCAGGTCGCCATCTTTGATATTGCCGATCTCTCGCAGCTTTTTGACAACGTCCTCGGTGAGGAATTTCTTGATCGGTGATTTCACCTCTTCGGCAAAAGCGACCCACGCGAGCCCTTTCGCCCCGGCAAGCTTGGCTTCGTCCTCAATCTCCTCAAGTTGCTTGCGCGAGAGTCCTGCCTGTTCCGACGCAATGACGCCTTTGACAACGCCGCCACTCGCGAGGGCCTCAGAGAATACCTTGAAATCGCTGCCAATGAACGCTGCAGAGAAATCAATCAACCTCATCTCGAACCGACGGTCGGGCTTGTCCGATCCGTACTCGCTCATGATTTGATCATACGGATACCGAGGAAATGGCGTGGTGATATCAACACCAAGAGTCTCCTTGAAGGAGTATTTCATCATACCTTCGACCAGCGTGAAGATGTCGTCTTGAGTGACAAATGACATTTCCAAGTCGATTTGCGTGTGTTCCGGCTGGCGATCGGCGCGAAGGTCCTCATCGCGCAGACATTTTGCGAGTTGAAAATACCGGTCAAACCCAGATATCATCAGGATTTGCTTGAACAATTGCGGCGACTGTGGCAGCGCATAGAATTTGCCGGGATGGACGCGTGAGGGCACTACATAGTCACGTGCGCCTTCCGGAGTCGAGCGCATCAATAGAGGCGTCTCGATCTCAAGAAATTTCTGTGAATGCAAGTATTGACGTACCGCAAAGGCAAAGCGATGACGTAACTCGATTTTATCGGCAAGGAAACGCCGGCGCAGATCGAGGTAACGATAGGTCAGGCGCAGGTCCTCGTTGGCAGTAGTGTCTTCCTCGATCTCGAAGGGTGGAGTCTCAGACTCAGCAAGGAGTTCAAATTCGCGGGCGTCAACTTCGATATCACCGGTGGGAAGATTTGCGTTGATCATACCTTCGGGACGCACGACCACGTTGCCGGTCACGCTGATCACAAATTCGCCGCGTAAATGCGACGCGGCATTCATTTTCTCTTCCGAGAAGTTGTCTGGATGAAAGACAACTTGAGTAATGCCGTAACGATCGCGCAGATCGACGAACAGGATGCCGCCGTGATTGCGATACTTCTTGACCCAGCCATTGAGCGTGATGCTCTGACCGGCGTGCTCTCTGCGAAGTTCACCACAGGTGTGGGTGCGTCGTAATTGCGAAAACGGTCTCAAAGTTACTCCCTGTCAACCTACTTGGAGGCGTCAAAATACACACCCCATCTCATCGCTTACAGCGATGAGACACCCCTCTTAAGAGGGAATCAACAAAAACGTCTTTTCGCTCTGGTTTTGCGGGAATTTCCGCAACAACCGGAAGACGTCACATTTGAGCGGCAAATATACGCAAAGGCGGCGAATTCTCAAGGGAAAATGAGAGACGGCAGGATGGTAGTTCCTGCCGCCATGAAAGTTATCAATCAGAAGTCAACTCTGGTGTTGGCTTAGCACGGCGCCGCACCACCGGCAAAGATGTAGTTAACTAAGTAGACTACGTCCGAAATGTTGACTATCCCATTGCAGTTGGCGTCTCCGGAAGCCAAAGGAAACGGAGCGGGACCCTCTGCCACAATATACTGGAGTACAAATACAGCATCTGAGATATTGACCAAGCCACTGCCATTGGCGTCGCCTCTGACATAAGGTCTGGTCGCAATATCGAAGCAGACTGCCGGTGCCGAGGGGTCAATTTCGCTGTTGTTGGCGATGCCGAAATATGAAGGGGGAAATGCGCCGGCGCCGTAATCGAAAAACCAGTGGTAGGCTGGCGGAAAAAAGATGTTGTCGACGCAGAAACCGGAAGTCGTCGGCGTCGCGCCCTGTAGGCGGAATTTAACGCTGTAGCACTTGGCGTGAGAAGGATGAGATGGCAGATTGTATGCGGCGGCATTGGAAGCACCGCCAAGATAGAGGGTGTCCGGCAAATGACTAGTCTGAGGACGGATTCCAATGCCGGGGAGATTGAAGCGGTCGACTGCATCACCTTCTTCTTTGACCAAGCCAGCCCATTCACCGGTCTCTGGTGCAGTACCATAACCTGTAATCCACTGGATGGGGAATGATGTGGCCAACTCAAATCCAAGGGCAAGAACCCAAATCGGATCACCATTAGCAATCCAGACTTCAAGGATGTTGTCTTCACCAGTCCAGACCACGTTGTCGCCTCGATTCAACACGATCCTGACATCGCCTTGGCTGGAGGCGGAGTAGTCACAGACATCGCCGATTCCGTCGAAATCGGCATCCTCTTGACCGGTGTTAGGGACGATCAAGCAATTATCAAGGAGATCACAGACTAAGTCTCCATCTCGATCTGTATGATGCGCGCACTCTGCACAACCACCGCCCGGCAAATTAGTGCAAGCATCACAGGCATTGCCCGTTCCATCGCCATCGGTGTCACTCTGGTTTGCGTTGCTGACGATTGGACAGTTGTCGACGACACGAGTGTTCGCTGCGTATCCGGGATCACCAAAACCGTCGCCATCAGTATCTGTGCAGGGATCGCAGGCATCACCAATACCGTCACTGTCGCTGTCGGTCTGCCCAGAGTTGGCGATGGACGGACAGTTGTCGGTCCCACATTCGTTCTCGGGATGTCCGGGATCTCCAAACCCGTCTCCATCGGAGTCGAAGCAGATCCCGCTGCAGGCAATCACACCTGCACCGATCAAAGTAGCACACGCGTTATTACTTGGGGCACACGGAGAGACGTTTTTGATCGGGTAAGTTGGATACGCTGTCGGGCAGAACCTAGGATCAAATGAGAAATTGCCTGGAGTTGATACGAGGGAAGCGAATGCGCCAACCCAGTCTCCCGATTGATTGCCGTAAATGTCCGTGCAAGTGATGTCAAATTCAGCGGGGCTGACGCCAGAATATGAGATAGAAGCTCCTGGCGCATTGAAGGCAATGATGCAGTTGCTGATGTCGACCGGTGACCCGGACGACAGCAAACCTCCCCCCTGGTTGTAAACGATCGTGCAATTTATGAGTCTGGGAGTACTGGGGAGATTTCTTTCATACTGATAGACGCCTCCTCCTGCACCGCTAAGGCTTCGGTTGTTTGCAATCACGCAGTTCCGAATCGTCGGGTTAGCATTGTCATCGCAGCTTATGCCCCCACCTTCATTCGAAGATGTATTGTTGATCAAGCGGCAGTTCTGAATGAGCGGAGAGGCTTGGTTCACGGCAATGCCTCCTCCTTCTGTCCATACATAGCCATTCGTGATCGTAAAGCCGTCCAGCCTCGACGTCGTGTCCTCACCGGCAACGAACAGGATGCCCCGATGATTATCTCCTGAAGTCCCTTGACAGTCAATAATAGTAACGTCTGGCCCGCCCGCTGACTTGACAGTTATGGCCTTGCCGCTGAAGTCGACATCGCGATTACCGGCGCCTGTATATGTTCCCGCCGCAACCAGCACCGTGTCGCCAGCGACAGCGGCATTGATGCCGGCCTGAATTGTCGGCTGATCCGTTGGAACGTTAATAGTTGAACCTACACTTACGCCCCACCAACACCCAATAATCATCATAGTGAGACAGATTACCCTACGCACGGCAAACTCCTTTGCGTCCTAATCCGATTGAAATTCGTTTCAGATTCTGATTACTTTGATGATACGCTGTAGACCCTTTACAATAGTAACTCTCAGACGTCGATTTGTCAAGTTCACAATAGAAGGTAGAATTGTGGTACAAATATTCCGCAAAGATTACTATCATAGTAGTTTATGACAATCGACCGTATTAGCAGCGACCGGAACAAGCCTTGAGTCTACCGACTATCATTGGAATCGCCATAGGTTTGGCGATGGATGCCTTCGCTGTTGCGATCGCCGTCGGTTGCACAATACCGCACCTTACCTTTCGGCACTACTTCCGACTCTCATTTCATTTCGGCCTGTTCCAGGCTTTGATGCCTCTTCTCGGCTGGTACTTGGGCACCAAGGTCGAACACCTAATCGGTGGAGTAGATCACTGGGTGGCATTCGGACTGCTGACTATTATCGGAGCGCGCATGATCCAGGAGTCGCGTTCGGAAAAAAAGGACTTGAACATGGCCCTCAGGGACCCTACGCGCAAGTGGTCATTGATGATTCTCTCTGTCGCTACGAGTATCGACGCCTTCGCGGTCGGTCTGAGCATTGCTCTGCTTCGCGTCGAAATCCTGACGCCGATCGTGATCATCGGCATCGTGGCGCTCGCATTTACCATCGGTGGAATGTTGTGTGGCAGTCGACTGGGTGGGTACCTGGGCAAACGCGCGGAGCTATGGGGCGGGATTCTGTTGATCGCGATCGGCTGTCGAATCCTCATCGAGCATCTTCTCTGAAGATTGGCAATATTTTCCAGCCACCTGTAACACTGGCTCAGGTATCCCCGTACTCTAATTATCACGACAGGAGCAGTAATGGACTATTACCAGATTTGGTGTAATCTCAAAGAATCACACAAGGACCTCGAGTTTTGCGTGCATGTAAGAGCTTATTTGGGCTATCTTCAGGGACAGGGGAAATTGCGCGGATTCACGATCACACGCCGAAAGTTGGGTTGGGGACCTGAGGAACTTGGCGAATTCAATATTGCGATCATGACCGACAATCTGGCTCAACTCGAGGAGGCATTTCAGCATGTGGCAACGCGAGACGGCGAGGTTGAACGGTTGCATCGCAATGTGTTCAAGGCAGTGACCGATTTCAAATCGGCACTTTATCGCGATTTCCCGGACGCTGCCAGGGTTAAGTAGATTGCGGGAGGGGCTGATTTCTGGCCATTTCTCTGGGCTTGATACGAAAAACGTCCAGCGCGGCGCTTGATTCCGAGAGCACTGATGGTTATAATAACTGCAGGTATTTCTGACACAGTACAAACGTGATTCACGAGGAGATATATCGATGTCGAAGCAAGCCATGACTGAACTCAAACAGATCATGAATGAAGTGTCATTGATCGGCTCGACGGCTGCGCTCCTGGGTTGGGACGAGCGAGTCAACATGCCTAAAAACGGCTCCGCGCACCGGGCCAATCAGCTCGCGTACATGGCGGGACTTTTGCATGAGAAGTTTACTGCGCCTAACGTCGGTGAGTTGCTGAAAGCTGCCGAGGGCAGCCCAACAACCAAAGATCCGCTGGCGGTTGATGCGGTGATTGTGCGCGAGTTGCGCCGTGCGTACGACAAGAGGACTAAAGTACCCAACAAACTCGTACAGGCGATCGCGCATGCCGAAACGACTGGACAAAGCGTCTGGGTCAATGCCCGTCGCGACAACGATTTCAAGTCGTTTTTCCCCCATCTGGAAAAGATGATCGATCTCAAGCGCCAATATGCCGAGGCGGTTGGCTACAAAGAAATGGCCTACGACGCCCTACTCGACGATTACGAGCCGGGGGCTTCGACGAAATCGATTACTGCTGTATTCACAGATTTCCGCAAAGAACTGGTCGAACTCGTTGCCAAGATTCTTAATGCTCCGAAGAAACCGGATGTTTCGATAGTCGAACGTGAATTTCCGGTCGACCGTCAACGCATCTTTGGCGAAACGGTGGCGGCTGCTATCGGATTTCCTTTCTCAGAAGGACGCTTGGATGTAACGGCGCATCCGTTCTGTTCGGGAATCGGACCCGGCGACTGCCGAATTACGACCCGTTACAATCCGAATCATCTTGGGCAGGCGTTGTTCGGAACGATGCACGAATCGGGTCATGCACTGTATGAACTGGGCTTGCCGCGCGAACACTTTGGGACGCCGATGGGTGAGGCCGTCAGTCTCGGCATTCATGAGTCGCAGTCGCGGATGTGGGAAAACATGGTCGGACGTTCCAAACCGTTCTGGAAGTTCTTCTTCCCCTTGGCCCAGCAGACCTTCTACGAGGCGCTTGGCGACGTCAAGTTTGACGACTTCTATTTTGCGATCAACGACGTGCGCGCTTCGTTTGTCCGTGTTGAGGCGGATGAAGTGACCTACAATCTGCATATCCTATTGCGCTTCGAAATTGAGCAGGGAATTTTCGACGGCACAATCAAGGCCAAGGATTTGCCGGCGGTCTGGAATGAGAAATTCACCAAATACTTTGGAATCACTCCCAAGAGCGATTCACAGGGTTGTTTGCAGGATATTCACTGGGCAGCCGGATTGTTTGGTTATTTCCCGACTTATGCGCTCGGCAACCTCTACGCTGCGCAATTCTTCGCGAAGGCCAAGAAAGATATTCCTGATCTTGATGATCAATTTGCCGCTGGCAAGTACGGCGCCTTGCTTGACTGGCTGCGAAAGAATATTCACAGTCAGGGCCAGCGTTATCATGCTGAGGATCTCGTCAAAGTCGTCACCGGTAAGAAGCTTGACCACAAGCCGTTGATGAGCTATCTCGACAAGAAGTTCAGGCCGTTGTACGGTGTCAAGTAGGAGTCGTTGAGTAAGCGCTGACAAAGATTATACTGAGGCGGCAGGAACCCATTCCTGCCGCGTGTTTAGCCGTCAGGAGAGGACTCCTGACGGCGCAAGGCAATAGCTGAGCACTTCTTCAACATTTCCTTTGGGTCGGGTATGTTCCTCAACCCCCTCACTTTTTTCTTGACCTTTCCGCGCAGGCGACCTATCGTTTTTCGACACTACGTGGGAGGGTCATGGATTATTCTGCCCAGCAGTCGGATAAGCTTATATCCGGGGGCGAGGGATCGACTGGGAGCACCACCGCTCCGACCTATGGCTTTGCGCGCCAAGCCGAGCTCATGATCGCCGAGAATCGACTCGATGAAGCCTATGACCTGCTTCAGGCCGGGATTACTGCATTCGCCGACTACCCGTCCGGATACCAGGTTCTTGGAGACCTGTACATGAAGCGCGGGAATTTTGTGGCGGCCGCATTCGCACTTTTTGAGGCGCTGCGGCGGGAACCCGATAACCCGCTCACCCTGCTCATGCTGGGTGATGTCTCGAAATCGACAGGAGATATCCTGGAAGCCAGAAAGTACTATCTGCAGGCGGCCCAGTTGGAGTCAGATTCGCAGACCATCGCGGACCGTATGAAAGAGATCGGCTTTTTCGAAATAGAAACACCCGAGTTGGAGCATGATTTTCTCGCTACCGAGAGTGCTGCCGATTTGTTTCGAATGCAGGGATACGTCGACAAAGCAAAGACGATCTACTTGATGCTGCTCAAGGGCGCTCCGGGTGATCAACATCTTCACGACAAACTCAAACTTTGTAGATAAGGAAACTATGCAAGTTCGCATTAAGAAACTTCAGGGACTAATCAAAGGACTCAATCTCGACTGCCTGTTGGTTAATGAGCTGTCACAAATACGCTATCTCTGCGGTTACACCGGCTCGAATGGCATACTTGTGGTGTTCGCCAACGAAGCATATTTCGTGACTGATTTCCGCTACAAGGCGCAGGTCGGCAAAGAGGTCAAGGGTGCGAAAATCACGATTGCGCAACGCGAACTTTACACCGAATTGCCCACGATCAAGCGGCTCAATGCCAAGAACCTTCGAGTCGGTTTTCTTGAAGCTTACATGACGGTGAAGAATCTTCAGATGCTGAAAAAGCTCCTGCCGGGAGCATTGTTTGCGCCGACAAATTTCATGGTCGAGACGCTGGCATCGGTAAAAGACAACGACGAACTCAAGCACATCCAGAAGGCCGTTGACATTGCCGATGTTGCGTTTGCGCGTATCCTGCAAATCATCAAGCCGGGAATCCGCGAATCGGAGGTTGCCGCAGAACTGGAGTATCAAATGAAGATGCTCGGCTCGGAGGATCCGTCATTTGAGACGATCATCGCCTCCGGATTTCGCTCTGCGTTGCCGCATGGACGGGCTTCACACAAATTCATAAAGAAGGGGGAATTCGTTACTCTCGATTTTGGGGCGATTTCAGGAGGCTATCATTCTGACATCACTCGAACAGTAGTGGTTGGCAGAGCATCGGCCCAACAGAAGAAGATCTACAATCTCGTTCTCAAAGCCCAGATTGCGGGAACTCGCAAGGCCAAGGCGGGTTTAAAAGGCTCTGACGTGGATAAGCACGTTCGCGACATTATCTCGAAGGCCGGTTACGGCAAGAACTTTGGACACGGGTTGGGGCATGGCATTGGACTACTGATCCACGAAGAACCACGCCTTAGTCCGTTATCTGACACTGTGTTACAACCAAACATGGTCGTTACCGTCGAGCCTGGGGTGTATATTGACGGATGGGGCGGCGTCCGCGTTGAAGATGATGTGGTCATTTCCAGAAACGGCTGTCGCGTAATGAATAAAGCCGATAAGTCGTTGCTGGAGCTATAGTTTTTGGGAAAACATTCGATAATCAGGAGTAGGGTTGATTCAACCCGGTCATAGAAACTAATGAACGAAGAAACTATCCGGAAACTGGTGAAGTTGGTGGAATCGTCGGACATTGAGTCGCTAACCGTCAAGAACTGGTTTAGCAACGTCATGATCATCAAGCGCAGCCCCGAGGCCAGCAATGGCTCAAATGGCGGATCGCATGGTCATGTCACAGTTGCCAAATCACAGGTCGTTTCGACCTTGCCGACGATTGAGGTGGCTGCCCCTGCTCCTGCTCCGCAGCCGGTCCAGGTCATGCCACAACCACAGCCCGTTGCGCCGCAGCCGGCGGCTGCAAAGGGCAAGGAGATCAAGTCTCCAATGGTGGGAACATTTTACACCTCGCCCGAACCGGGTGCGCCGCCATTTGTTGAAGTTGGTGCGCGCATCACGAAGGGTCAGACGATCTGTATCATCGAAGCGATGAAGCTGATGAACGAGATCGAAGCAGAGTTTGACGGCGTTGTCGTCAGACGCGCGGTGGAAAATGCCCAACCGGTGGAATTTGGTCAGGCGCTGTTCATCGTCGAACCGACCTAATTCCTGATCTGCTAACTCATCGGTCTGGTTTCCGGACAAACCTTGAGGAGAGACCGATGAACCTGCGTGACATGCTGGTGGAGATGCAGCACCTGGCAGCATCCGACCTGCACTTGCGTGTTGGCATCAAGCCTACCCTGAGAGTGCACGGCAAACTGGTCCCGATCAACGCGGATCCGATTTCGAAAGAGGCGATGACGGAAATTGTCTCGCAGATACTATCCCCCGAACAGCAGAAGCGTTTCGCCGCACGCAATGAAATGGATCTGGCGCTCTCCGTCACCAAGCTTGGTCGATTCCGTATCAATCTCTATCGCCAGCGCGGAACTCCCGGTATTGCCATCCGTGCCGTCAATACCCTGGTTCCCTCTTTTGAAGATTTGAATCTCCCTGAAGTAATCGCGGAATTGTGCGATGCCAGACGTGGATTGGTGATTGTCACCGGCACTACCGGTTCTGGCAAGTCTACGACATTGGCTGCAATCATCGAGTATCTCAATTCGAACCGCGCCGAGAATATTGTCACGATCGAAGACCCCATCGAATATATCTACAAAGATAAGAAGTCGATCATCTGCCAGCGCGAGGTCGGCGCCGATTCCGAAAATTTTGCGGCGGCGCTGCGGCATGCCTTTCGACAGGACCCAGACGTTATCCTGATCGGTGAAATCCGTGACGCCGAAACGATGGGTATCGCTTTGGCGGCTGCAGATACTGGCCATTTGGTCCTGACTACGCTGCACACGATGAACGTCGTCGAAACGATCACGCGCGTGATCTCGTTTTTCCCGCCTCATCAGCATCAGCAAATTCGTTTGCTGATGGCCGGTACGCTCAAGGCGATTGTCTGTCAGCGTCTCCTGCCGCGCGCCGACATGCCGGGGCGAGTGCCTGCGGTGGAAGTTGCTGTCTCGACGGGCGCTATTCGCGACTGCATCATCGACCCGATGAAAACGTCGTCGATCATCGAGTTTATCGAGGGCGGCAACGTGCAGTACGGTATGCAATCATTTGATCAATCGATCATGAAATTGTACCGCGCCGGACAGATCACTTACGAAGATGCCATGCGCAACGCCAGCAACCCGGATGACTTTGATCTGCGCATCAAGGGCATAACGGGATCGTCAGAGACGGCATGGACGGCGTTCTCCGCAGGACAGCATTAGCATAGCCCCCAACACCCTTTTTCTATAAGGAGTCCGAGCCGCAAGGCTCGGACTTTTTTGTGGGCTTATCTTACCTCGAAATCACCCAGCCAATCGACAGCGAGAATTCGGTGGTGGTGAGATTGTCCGGCTTGCTGCTTCCGAAGTACGACCCGTAGCCTGAGGCGACTGCTCTGTACTGCGCACCCTGCTTGCCCATGAACTTGTGTGTAAATCCGAACCGCCATGCCATTGGAAAACCGTCGCTGGTCAGAATCAAGACGTCCATTTCGAGCACAAGACCGAGGTAGTGCTTCGTGCCGATGTCATACTTCCCGCCACCGTTGTTCAGTTGCCAGTCTTCACCGAATCCGGCAAACACGAGACCCCCGCCGAGATTGAAGAAACCGTAATGCGCGTACGACACTGTGCGCAGCAGTGCAATCTCGACTGACCAAAGTTCGCGATCTTCGTCGAACCATTCATCGATTGGAGTGTGGTCGGGGAAGTCTGTGTAGCGCCTTTCCATCACAGCGGCCTGTTTGGTGAAGCGATCAAATTCGAGTTTGAGTGTGGCTTTGGTGGCAATACGTTTCGACAGAGTGAACCCATATCCCCGCGGATCGCCGATGAGTTTGTTGTCAGTGAAGACTTGTGTACCATTCAAATCGAGTTGCAGATTCGGTAGGCGTTCCTGTGCGGATGCAGATGCAGCGAGCAACGCAATCACAATCCCGACCTTTAGCATATAGCCGACTCCTTTCATCGATCCATGCAATGATGACGAAGACGTCGCTGTTTCGTGCAGGAATCAAATCGTACCTGGGTGCGAACTGAGCTCGAGGCCGTGAACTTGTGATCGGATTTGTGTCAATTCAAGTTGCCAAAACAGCGAGTATTTTGTATTCTTTAGACATAACTACATATCAATTGGGCCGAACGGTTGTCAGCCGGTCTAATGGAGTTGATCATGCGAATCAGTAAGCACTTGTTGATTCCGGTGTTGCTCACCGTGGCAATGATTGGACCCAGATTAGACGCGCAAGACCCTGGAATAGCCGACACACTGAGACTTGGAACCGATAGCTGCAGCGTCAAGTCCACGAATCCGTCGGCCACAGTGCCGGTGTTCTTGTTCAATGACGAAGGCGTTTCCTCTGTTACTCTCCCGCTTCTGATCAATGGCTTTTCCGGCTGGGCGACTCTCGATTCAATTTCCTACAGCGGTAGCCGCCTGGAGGACCCAGCAATACTTGACACTCGACAATTTCAACTTGTCGTAAACGACACGATTGCGGTGGCAAAGTGGTTAATTACGTTCACAACCGGAGGCGGAACGAATCTGCCTGCAGGCGGCGGTAAACTGTGCGAACTATGGTTTCGACCGCGATTCGGTGGGACTGTCGTTTTGGATACGTGCGATATTGCAGTATTGATCTTGGCTGATGAGACAGCAAATGTGTTCGCTCCGCAGTTCGAGTCAGGAGAAATTGAGATTGCCTGCGATTACTTAGCTGGTGATACCGATTACGGCTCCGGGATAAACTCCCTAGACGTCCTCCGCATCCACAAATGCCTTCTTGGGCACTTTTGGGGAGCTGCTGGGTGGTTGCAGTCATTCGACCTGAATTGCGACCGTCGGATGGATTTGAGAGATGTCAATGACCTGGTTGAGTACGTATTCTATGCCGGACCTCCACCCTGCGCATGTGGCGGCTATTCTCCAGGTATCTACAATGACCCTGGATTGCGCGATACACTGTCCTTCAATTCCGACACTCTCTATGTCGGGATATCGAAATACGTCGATTTTAATCTTTTCAATGATGAGATAATTCAGGGTTTCAGCTTTGCGTGGGAATGGGACGGTACTGCCAGCGTAACTCCTCCAACGAGAAAAAGCGAGTATTCGGCTCTACCGAGAATCAATCCCGAATATAGATATACCCTTACCAACTATATGGGCCTCGCGCCACCTGGCACAGATCCCGGTGGATTCACGTTGAGCAGTTGGACTTTTGAGATAGACACACTCATTACTCCCGGTTCAGGCCCGATTTTCACCCTGCTCTTCACTCCTCTTGCTCCGGGCACGCTCACGTTCAGGTTGGTACATTATGAACCACCCGGTAACTCGGAGTCAATGCTTACCGGGATGGAGAATACTGCTATCGTGCCGGTCTTTGTTAGCGGAACGATCACAGTCTTGCCTTACTTGTGTGGTGACGCCGACAAGAACGGACTGGTGAATATCAGCGACGTTGTCTTCTTGATTAACTACATCTTCTCCGGTGGCGCCGCGCCGAATCCGATAGCAGCTGGCGACGCCAATTGCAGTGGCATCATCAATATCTCTGACGCAGTTTACTTAATCAACTATGTCTTTGGCGGCGGTCCCGCGCCGTGCGCGGCATGTCCTTGATTGGCAGGGCAGTTCAATAGAAGCGGAGTACGGTTGGCGCAAGACTGATTCACGATAACAACGCCGAAATCCCACATTCTCATGCGACGTCGATACGGTTTCGTGTTACTATAGTTTCTCCTCAACTACAGGCCAGAGATCGCCATCCCGCCCGGAAATTCGACCTCATAGTCAATTGACACTGTAGCCTTTTCGCCCGGAGCGAGCTTGATCGTCCACTGCGCGTGTTTTTGTGCGTCGGTAGAGACTGGAGAAGGCGAAGTCGACTTGATTTCGACCTTAATACGACTGTCGTTGCTGACTGGCAGTGCTTCTTCCAACTTGATAATGCGTTCAGAGTTTGAATTGTTCGTGAGGTTGATGCTGATAGTCTCAGCCAGCAAGCGCTTCTCGCCATTCACTTTCTGTCTGCGATTCAATATTTCGCGCTTGATTGCGATCGCGTCCTCTATTCCAAATGCCATTTCGAATTCCTGCTCAGCGAGTATCAATCCCGGCGAGTTAAGCACACCAACATAATCACCGCCAACGAAGAGATTGAACCGACCCGGCAGGAGTGGAATACCAGTCTTGTTGATTAGCTTAAGTGAGCGAAACGCGTGCTGTTGATTCTGAGTTCTCGCGATCAGGGTCTCCTCGCCGTCAAGGGTCCACTGCGCAATCGGGATTCGCGCAACCTTGTCGGCAGACTTGATAGTCTCTTTGCGCGTCACAACGAATTGCGTGGAGTACGCAGAGGCATCACTGGAGACACCGACGAGCCCGGAATATGAAACAGCATCTTCAGCGCTCGCCCCTCCCATCGAGTCCTGAACCTGAACACCATCGACAACATACGTTTCATCACTGCTCCTCCCGCCACGGAAGTGGATCTGCCCAAATGGTTCTACTGACTGCGGTGAGATCAGGTTTCGCTCAGAAGTCACGATATTAACTTTCTGTTCGACCAGACCTATAGTGCGAGTTTGGAGGTCTCCCGGAGTGGCGGTGCGATTTGGCTGTGCCGTCGAAAGGACGAGTTGGACATCCGTCCAGTCTTCGCCGGTGGTTTGAGCCACCTGGCCAAAATAGCTGACCTCAACTTTGCCGCCATCAAGGAGTCGTGCATTGTAGAGTGGTGACCATGTCGCCCTCGGCACCATGTATTCGAGCGAAACTTCGAAACTCGCAGAGCGTACCATTTCGACATCAATCACAACTTCATGGTGTCTCAATTTGCTGCTGGACCTGATCTTCTCTAACTGTGCTGCCAGCTCCAGCCGATGGGAATTTGGCACTTCCCTATTCAGTTTGACAACGCGAATCGAGTCGATCACACGACTGAGAGACTTGCTGATGAACAAGTAGGCTGATTCCCAGCTTTGTGCATCGAAAGTGGACTTCGAAAGATCGCCGCTGAGCGCTTGAGTTCCGCCGGCAACAAATTGCTCCAGCATCTCCTTCTGCTTGGCCAAGACCGCAAGTCTGTCATCGAAGGCTGAAAGGACAATATTGTTGAGGCTGTCGATTGAGCGTACCAGTCTTCGTTCCTCGCTCCCATCAATACTACCCTGGATTATCTGATGACTGAGCCCAAGAATCTCAGCGGCAGAGCTTGTTGTGGATGCCCGCAGCGATGCTTCCTCAGCGTCGAGTGGTACCTTGCCAAATGTGAGCCTGTGACTGCCGGTTTCCAGGCTCAAAGTTGCACTGCGAGTGACAATCGCCCGATCTCGATATACGGTAACGGCCGTGATTTTAGAGTCCACGGGCGGTTCAGCAGCCACGAGCGTCGTTGCGAGGGCTGCAAGGGCGATTGCGACGCTGCCAATCTGGTTCTTACAAAATTTCATGCTCTCCTCCTTTAGAAAATGCAGGATGAATCAAAAAAGTCAGGGTGGCGGTGAATGAAGGGTATATCCGACAGGTGCAACATTGCGCGTTGCATTTCGTTTCTGCTCGGAATTATCATCAAAATCAGGCTATACTGTGGCATAGTTAAGACGTCCCGGGACTCTGGTTGTGTAATCACCAACCATACAGTGCACCGACTCCTTTATTCCCACGATTGTTTGAAACCTGAACGATACCAAGTCGACCACTCGGCGGGAGTGCTAAAGTTCTCTTTTGTTTCAGCCACAAGCGCGCTCAAGGCGCTTTGCTTCTCTTCCGCGCTCCCGACCCAGAGCAGGTTAATCAGCATGCGCAGGACGATCCGATCCCGATTCGAACGAAGGTACTCGCGCAGTTGACCTGCCCGGTCGGCCCCGGTGGGCAGGCCGAAACGACTATCAAATGCCGGTGCGCCTGGAAGAATGGACATGATCTCACGATCGTACTGCCCTGCAATATGGCTGGACACACTGGGTATGCTATCGATCAATCGGGTCCAGAGTTGAAGCGAGAGAATATCCTTGACGACATCGTTCTGCGCATCGGACGATCATTCTTGCCAGAATCGACAAGCTTCTTTCAGTTCAATTTCGTCATGAATGTTGACGCGATGTGGGGTCAGACCTGAAACTGCGTCAAGGTATGTTATCAAGATAGGCCAAAACGCTTGGTGGTATTGGTTCGTAGTGTCGAGAAGAGACGGAAGTTTGGAGACAATGAGACGAGCAACATGCAGACTTGGCACAGAAAAGATGGGCAAGTGTACGTCACGCGCGGTCCCCTGTAGGATCAAAGCATCGTATTGAATCATCCTCGGAGCTTCACCCTTGATGATCGTGTCTTTGATCTTGCGACAGGGGATTATGAAGTCGCATTCCGGTTGGCCGTCCCAAAATGAAAATGGCCAGGCATCTCGATCCGCCTGGGCTACCGTGCAAACATTGGCATTCCCCAGCCAAAGGCTGTCGAGATAGGACACGACGTAATATGTAGAATCACTCTGATTGTCCGCCTGTTTACGGACGCGACCGCGCCACAAGTGAGCCGCACCGTAATAGGCGAGCAATCTGGAATCGGGATGTATTTCATGATATCCGGCAATACGCAGTGAAATAGCAAGATCGCGTTCGTGCACAAAGTAGGCACCGCGCTTCTCAAAAGACCAGTCCGAGACGGCGATAGTTGGTTCGCCAGCAAATAGCGTTAAGCTCAGTGTTTCAGGACTCGAGAAATCCTGATTTCTTCTTGTGACACGGTGCAGAATGTTGCCGAGTCTCCAGTAGTATTCAATCTCCGCAGTCGTAAATGTTTCGGAACATATGTGACTGATATCAGCAAGATGCGCAAAGTCCCAGGACTCCATGTATGCTCGTGCGCGCCCCAATTGCAGAGAATCACATTCCAGGACCAAAGTGATGTCCGTCAGTCCATTTAACTGTGTTACAAATCTATCGGCAGGCGCTTGAGACCAGTAATCGAGGAAATCAATTACGGCATTCTTGTACTGCCATTGACCGTGCGCCATGTCACCGACAAAGAGAATCGTGCTCCCCCCAAGCAGCGCGGCGATAAATTCGCTGATATTGCAGGACGCATCTCGTTCGAGGACTTCTCCTAATGCCGGATGACTGTGATTCGGATTGCTGGAGCATGAACATGTTATGATCAGGCTGACAATCAGCGCCGAAATCAATAAGCGGGGCCTGCTAACGATGCGGAGACATGCCTGGTCCATTCGAATGGCTCGGAATCCTTTGTGGGCGATTGAATCTATGTTACATCAGGCATGATAGATGATCCCAGACTTGGGATCAAGTGCAATTGGCGAGTCTTGAGCTGGGCAGATCTTTGTCGCTGAGTTGATGGACTCAGCGGACTGATGCTGAAAGAGTGCGAAGATATGGTACTTGCGCACTCAGACCGATTTTGGAGAGATATTCAAGGTTTGCGTGAGTAAATTTGGGGTCGCGGTCTGGAACCTTGCTGTCATAATCAAATGCGTTGGCAATGTGTACCGAGGCCAGAACATTTATCATTGGGCATGCGCTCAATTGGGGCGTGTTGTGCAGTGTGACAGCTTCGAGAATCAAGTCGGACAAGCCCCAGAGCGATAGAAGATGTGCGCCAATCTCGCAGTGGCTTACGCCGAAAACTTGTCGTTCGGCTTCATGCAATGGAATGCTGTCCTGCTTGGCAATCGCAAGTGCTTTCGAGAGCTCGTCGCGAAAGTTGGTGAGCATGACCAGTTTACCGATATCGTGGAGCATTCCCGCCATTAGTGCATCCTCTGCCTGCTTGCGCCCCAGTCCAAAGGCGTTAGCGATATGACGAGCAGAGGTTCCGACTGCCAGACTGTGGTCATAGATCTTTTCAATTGAAAAATCCGGCAAACCGGCGTCGTGAAACTGACTGAAGATCCCAGCGGTGAGTACGAGACTCTTGACAGTATCCATCCCCAGTAGGTTTGCGGCCTGGAGAGGGTTTTCGACTCGGGTCGGCAGCCCGAAAAACGCAGAATTCGTCATTTGGAGCAACTTTGCCGTAATGCTTACATCCTGCCTGATCAGATTGGCAACCCGCTGCATCGAGGCCGTTTCAGACTGCATTTCTGCGACAAGTTCATTGTAGATACCCGGTAAGGTCGGCAGTGAGTTGATTTGAGCAATTCGAGCATGCAGCTTACTGTCTGTGAGAACAACGCGCATGGCCAGGGAATTGCTGATCTGCATGCGCAACGTTTCAGACTTCACCGGCTTGCTGATTAGCTGGTGGGCATGAGCCATAGCTTTCATTAGCTGTCCCCGATTTTCACCGGCCGTCAGGACAATTCGTACTATTCCGGGATGTGATTCGCGGACTTGTTCCAATAAGTGCGCCGCTTCCATGTCGGTAAGTTCGAGTTCTGAGATGATGACATCGTAATAGGCATTGCTGAGCGCTGCCAGCGCTTCTGCGCCATCTGGAACAAATCTTAGATTCCAGCCGGACTCCGGCCGGCACAGACCGAACTGGAGATCATCAGCAATATCATGTTGTCCTACGAGGAGTAAAGTCTGGGATGACATCACTTTCCTTTCGGTAGCAGAATTCTGGCTATCTTGGCGGACCAACGCGAAGCCGTTGGCGGCTAACGATCACGCTCAATTGGGTCTGTTTGCTCAGTAAATCAGTCAGGCGCAAGCCCCACCAGGCTGCATAGGGGCAACCGAGGTCGCACCGGTCAGTAGATTTATCGGGAGACCTGTACGGCCGCTTAACCTCACTTTGCGAAAATTTCCCAAGTTGCTGACCGAAGTTAGTCGCAACGAGGGATCGCGCCGCCGAACATGAGGTACCGCACAATAAGGACCGCATCAGAAATCGTGATCACCCCACTGCTGTTGGAATCACCGTTGCTAAGTGTTAGCGGAGGTTGTCCGTCTGCAAATATGTACTCAATTAGGAAGATTGGATCGCCCAGCTCGATACTGCCGTTGCCGTCCGCATCGCCGCAGACAATTTCTACCGTAGGTACGGAGAACGAATATGCGACAATCTCCAAGTTATTCTGATCTCGACCGCTCCATGACACGGTTATCGTTGAATCTCCGTCGTCAGCAACGAACATGAGCCCGAACTGCCCTCTTCCCGGAAAGGCACCGTGACTGTATGGGCCGCCCTTCAGACTTCCCGTTTGGTCCAATGCCGCGGCATGAAACACTGGGAACGCAGCTCCTCCAGCGGTGGCATAGTCGCTATTGGTGCCGTCGTCGATCGCGATCATATGCGCGTCCCCGGAGAGCATGCAGAGTCCGCGGATATGGTTCTGCTCAATGAAATCCGCTAATTCACGACGCTCATTCGTGTAAAGATACCAGCCATCATCCCCAGTCGATCCGATCCAAGGCAGCGTATTTATCCAGACAATTAGCGGAAAACGGCCATTTGCTCGAAGGAGTTGCTGCCGAAACCAGGCTTTCTGAGATTGTCCAAGCATGGTTTTGGCGGGCGTGTCGGCGGCGCCGGCAGGACTTCTGGCGGAACGAGAGTCGCAGACGATGAAGCGTACGCGACCAATTGTGAAAGCATAGTTGATCGACACGTTCCCGGACCCGGCTGCAAGCGGATAGTGAGGGAAGACTTCCTGATAAGTCACTCGAGCCGCCAATCTGCTCAGTGAGGTCGAATCAGAGTTATTGGGTCCGTAATCATGGTCATCCCAGATATAAGCCGTGGTGACCTCGTGATAAAGAGCGGCCTGAACTGGAGAAGCCAGTATCGATTCGTATGCCTGTCGATACAAGTTCATGTCGTTGCTGGCGATATTTTGGTAATGCATGTCGCCCAAATGGAAGAATAGATCGGGGTGCAGTTCTCTGATTGTCTCAAAGACGGTATTGGTCGAACCGGTTTGAGCACACGATCCAAATGCCAATGTGAATGACGAAGCACCCGACGGAAAGGTCTTGGCCATCCCGACCGAATTTGTGTCACCTAAACCGTTAATTTCAAATCCGTAGTAATATTGAGTTGCTGATAACAAGCCGGTGACCAGCAAAGTGACAATGCCGTTGTTTTGGTCGGTGATAGATGTAGCTGGCTCGGAGTATGTTGGGTATGTGAGATCCGGAGACGTGCTGACGATCAGTCGCACGACAGAGCCATCAGAAAAGGCCTTGGCTTTCACCTGAAATGAAGAATCCGTTGTTGCTCCTGACCAAAACCATTTGACCTGCACGGCATGACACCTACCTCCCATAAGTGCAAGCCCAATTACGACAACCCAAACGGCGTTTCGTACCGGAATTGAAGGCTGAAACAAATCCATGGAGAAAGCGGATATCATCGACACCCTATGTTGAATGCGCTTACGTTAGTATTCGAAAATTCAGCTGAAATTGCAACTGCGAATGACACGGGGAGTCACAGAAATCCTTCGTGTTGGCTGATTATAATTGCGTTAAATCACCTTGCTTCCCTTTTCAGAATCGCGTACTCTATCCCGCGTAAGTCGGCACTTGGCTACGACTATTGGTCAGGAGAAGGAATTGTTCAAGAAGATCCTCATCGCCAATCGCGGCGAAATTGCCCTGCGGATCATTCGCGCCTGTCGCGAGCTGGGCGTCTCTACTGTTGCCGTCTATTCAGAAGCTGACATTGATTCTTTGCATGTGCGTTTTGCCGACGAAGCGGTGTGCATAGGACCGGCTAAATCGGCTGAGAGTTATCTTGACCCAAAGAGAATCATTGCGGCAGCCGAGATAACTGGTGCCATCGCGATTCACCCCGGTTATGGATTCCTTTCCGAAAATGCAGCATTTGCGCAAATTTGCAAAGAGTGCGGCATCACCTTCATTGGCCCGTCACCCGAGGTGATTCGCCTGATGGGCGACAAAGTCCAGGCGAAACAAACGATGATCAAGGCGGGCGTTCCCGTGGTTCCAGGTAGCGATGGCGGTGTTCCGGATATCGAAGAAGCCTTGAAGGTCATTGGGCAGATTGGATATCCAGTAATTCTCAAGGCAGCGGCCGGGGGTGGCGGTCGCGGTATGCGAATTGTCAGACAAGCCTCAGAACTGGAGCCGGCATTTCGTACCGCCCAGATGGAGGCACAAGCTGCTTTCAATAATCCCGAAATATACATCGAGCGCTTTGTCGATCGACCCCGGCACGTCGAGTTCCAGATTCTCGCTGATAACCACGGAAATGTGATCCACTTGGGTGAGCGCGACTGCACGGTCCAAAGGCGGCACCAGAAGCTGATTGAGGAGTCGCCATCTCCCGTAATGACTACCGAACTGAGGCAGCAGATGGGCTCAGCGGCAGTTAAAGGCGCCAAGTTTGCAGGCTATCAGAACGCCGGAACTATCGAGTTCCTGGTAGATGGCACTGGTAAATACTATTTCATGGAAATGAACACGCGCGTCCAAGTCGAGCATCCAGTGACCGAAGAGGTAACGGATATCGACATCATCGTTGAGCAGCTTCGAATCGCGGGCGGGGAAAAACTCTCCTTCACCCAAGAACAGGTGATATTCTCCGGATACGCTATTGAATGCCGCATAAATGCAGAAAATCCACTGAAGAATTTTGCACCGTCTCCGGGGTTGATTACGTCATTTCATGTACCTGGTGGACACGGAGTCAGGGTGGACACGCACGCCTATGCCAAGTATGTGGTACCGCCGCATTACGACTCTATGATTGCCAAGCTGATCGTGAAAGATAAGAATCGCGCTGACGGACTGCGGAAGATGCTGCGGGCGCTCGACGAATTCGTCGTTGAGGGCATCTTCACTACCATCGATTTTCAGAAAAAGATCATAGCAGACCCGATATTTCAAGCGGGAGTATTTGACACAAGTTTCGTAGAAGATTATTTTAGGCGCACCAATGAAGGGGCGCAGAACAAAGATAAAGTTGTTTAGTCTGGAGGAGCCATGGTTGTCCCGGAAGGCCTGAAGTATACAAAAGAACATGAATGGATCAAGGTAGAGGGTGGTGTTGCGACGATCGGCATTACCGATTTCGCACAGGGCGAACTTGGCGACATCGTCTTCGTGGAATTGCCCAAAATCGGGCAGACTCTCAAGCAGATGCAGGCATTTGGCACTATTGAGGCTGTCAAGGCGGTCAGTGAACTCTACGCTCCGGTGTCAGGAATTGTAAAAGAAATAAACAAGAACCTGGAAGCGGATTCTTCTGTTATTAACAAGGACCCCTACGGCGCCGGGTGGATGATAAAGGTTGAGAATTTTCCCGCCGCAGAAATCAATGCTTTGCTTGACCCGTCTGCGTATAAGAAATTGTTAGAGGATTAATATGACCTATGTTCCCCATTCCGATGACGAGCGACAGGAATTGCTGCGATCGATCGGAGTTAGCCGGTTTGAGGAATTGTTGAAGGGCGTCCCGGGGTCAGTGAGACTTACGGGCAGGTTAAATCTTCCGCGCGCTCTTTCCGAGTTTGAGACTCTCAAGATCCTCGATTCTCTGGCTGCCCGCAACCAAATCGGCCCGGAATACTCGAACTTCATGGGCTGTGGTGCTTATGATCACTATATCCCATCTGTAGTGGGTCACTTGGTCGATCGTTCCGAGTTCAAAACCGCCTACACTCCATACCAGGCAGAAGTTGCCCAGGGAACGCTGCAGGTGATTTACGAGTTCCAATCGTTGATTTGTCGACTGACCGGGTTGGAAGCGGCGAATGCGTCCCTCTATGACGGCGGTTCCGCAACAGCTGAGGCGGTATTGCTTGCATTGGGTGCGACCAAACGTCGCAAGATCGTTATATCCAAGCTTGTGCATCCGCATTACGTGGACTGTGTGAGAATCTATCTCGGCGGGAAAGATTTTGAAGTCGTCATGGTAGATCATGACAAAGGCAATGTCGATCTGGACGATTTGGGCCGCAAGATTCCTGATGCTGCCTGCTTTGTCTTTCAGAATCCAAACTTCTACGGTTATATCGAGCCTACGGAACAACTGCCCCAGATTGTCAAGGATGCCGGCGCATTGTTGATTGCGGTGACATCGCCAATTTCATTGGCATATTTGAAAGCGCCATCGGAGTATGATGCTGACATAGCGGTAGGAGAGGGACAGTCGCTCGGCAATAGTCTCATGTTTGGCGGACCGTATTTTGGCTATTTCGCCACCAAGAAGCAGTATTTGCGTCAGATGCCTGGCCGTTTGGCCGCAATGACGAAGGACCGCCATGGGAGGCGCGGCTATTGCCTGACGCTGCAGACGCGCGAGCAGCATATACGTCGCGACAAGGCGACTTCAAACATTTGCACGAACCAGGCGCTGTGCGCGCTGGCTGGCACGATCTATATGGCGACGATGGGCAAGGAGGGATTGAAGGAAGTAGCTCGCTTGTGTGTAAACAAGGCGCACTATCTCAAAGATGCGCTGAATTCAATTGACGGGGTGTCAATCGCGTTTGATCGACCGTTTTTCATGGAATTCCCGCTGCGTACACAAGAGCGCTCGCGAGACGTCTTTGATCAACTGGTGCGAAAGAAGATTTTTGCGGGTGTACCCACTTCCCGATTTCTCTGGGACGAGGATTTCCTGATTGTCTGCGCCACGGAAACACGCACGAAGACTGAGATGGATAGCTACCGACACGCGCTAAAAGAGGTGATGGTGAAAGATGCCGTTCTGCCCTAATTGTGAAACGGAATATAAAGGACACGTTTCGGTGTGTCCCGAGTGCGGTGAGCATTTGATCGAGATGACCGAAGATGAAGAACTGGAAGAAGAATTCGACGAGGAGGAAGGCGAGCAGATACTGCTTTACCGCTCCCCAAGCCCGGAATTGACCGATGAGCTGACCGATGCCTTGCGCGACGCGGGAATCACCTTTGATTTTCGCCCCGTCGAAAGCAAGGGCCGCACGGGCAGCGTTAAGTCGATGTACCGGGGGCAAAACATTGACGGCGAATTTTATGTAGGTGAAGATGATTACGATGCGGCCAAGGAAATTGCCGAATCAATCATCGGCGATATTGAGGAAGATATCGCTTAGGCTGTAATCCACTGTAGTACTCTCCATCAACAGAGGGTTTTGTATGGCAAAATCTAAAGGCAAGCGAACTGATGAAGAGCGCTTGAGCAAGGCGCCCAGAACGAAGAAGGGCAATTCTGAGCCACGCACCAGTCAAGAACAGCAGGAGATGGACGACTCCGATTCAATTCTGCTCTTGAAGACGGACAACTATTTGCAGGCGCAATTCCTGATTGGCGCACTCGAGGAAGAGGAGATTCCGTTCGTTGCGAAACGATTGAGCTCTTCGGATCCAATGCGCGGAGCAATTACGCACGTCGCTTACGATGCTCCCGGCGCGGCCGAGATCTATGTTAGTGCTGAAGACTATGATCGTGCCAAGGACCTGTTGGAATCGCTCGAAGGCGATGGTATCGCAAATTTCGATGAGGACGAGGACGAAGAGGAAGATGAGGCGGAGGATTTCTTCAATGAAGACGATGACGAAAGGTAAACGATGAAGGGTCTGATGTCCATAGCCATTGCGTTGCTGCTGTGTGCCCCGGCACTGGCAACGCAGAAAATCGGCGATCTGGTGTTCCAGACCGATTTTGATTCTCTGATGCAGACTGCTCATGAGCAGAAGCAGCCTGTCCTGATCAAATTTTACACCGATTGGTGAAAGTGGTGCAAGGTGATGGCGGACTCAACTCTGCCGGATGCCTATGTTCAGAAGTTTCTGAAGAATTTTGCACTGGCTAAGATAAACGCTGAGGTTGATACGATTACTGCTGCCCGTTTCGGCGTGAGGAGTTATCCGACTACACTGCTTCTGAACCTCAAGGGGCAGGAGATCGATCGCATGGTAGGATACTTTCCACCCGAGGACTTCGTCGCAAGCATCACCAGCGCCCTGGCGGGAATCGGTACGCTCGATGACCTGTTACTTCAGGCCGCAAGCGCACCTGGAGTTGATATCTATTATGAGATCGGGCAGAAGTATCGATGGCGCGGCGACTATGATCAAGCAGCATACTATTTCGGCAAGATCATGGCAATGGACCCGGCCAATGAGAAAGGCAAGTCAGCTGAATGCGCGTACAATCTCGCGCACATGAAGTACAAACTCAAGGACTACATCGGAGCTGTCAGTCTGTGGAAAAGAATGATCGAGACGTACCCTACTGATCCTATCAGTGTCGACGCAGAGTTAATGGCGGCATTTTCCCATCAGAAGGCCGGTGATTTCATGAATGCCAGGAGAGAATACAACGCCTTTTTGCAAAAGTATCCTGATACAGAAGAAAAAGAGTGGATTGCAGAGCAATTCGCTGAGATGAACAAAAAGAAGTAGGACTTATGAACTATAACGATGGCGCGACAATCTTTGAGACATCGAGACCGGGGCAGAAGGGATACACACTTCCTGTGTGTGACGTTCCCGAACTGTCGCTGGAGGCGACTCTGGGCAAGGCGAACATGCGTTCGCATGATGCTGCTCTGCCTGAGGTTGCGGAGAACCAAGTCGTGCGACATTACATTCGCTTGTCAACTTTGAACCATCATATCGACAAGGCAATCTATCCGCTCGGTAGCTGTACCATGAAGTACAACCCAAAGGTTAACGAGAAAGCGGTCTCGAATCCGGGCTGGACACAGCTGCATCCGTTCCAGCCTGCGCGCACGGCCCAAGGCTCTCTGGAATTGATGTACAACTTAGGTCGTATGCTGGCCGAGATTTCGGGGATGCATGAGGTCTGCCTTCAGCCGACGTCCGGAGCTCAGGGTGAGTTCTGCGGCATACAGCTCGCAAAGGCCTATTTCAAGCACAAAGGTGAAAATCGCCACAAAGTGCTCCTCCCTGACTCCGCTCACGGTACTAATCCGGCCTCCGTGATGATGTCCGGTTGGCAACCGTTGGAACTCAAGTCGAGCGAGGACGGTATTCTCGATCCGCAGACGCTGGAAGCTGCGCTTGACGATGAAGTGTCCATGATCATGCTTACCAACCCGAACACCGTTGGGTTGTTTGAGCGAGAGATTCTCCGGGTTGCCGAGCTGGCGCATGCCAAGGGTGCGCTGGTCTATATGGACGGTGCGAATCTGAATGCTCTCATGGGTATAGTGCGTCCCGGCGATATGGGATTCGACATGTTGCACATCAATCTGCACAAGACATTTAGCACCCCGCACGGCGGCGGTGGACCGGGTGGTGGCGCGGTTGGAGTAAAGGACTTCCTATCACCGTATCTTCCGATTCCGGTCGTCAGCCGTGATGAAAAGCAGTACTACTTCGATTACGATCGGCCATTGACGATCGGCCGAATGCACTCATTCTATGGGAATTTCGGATCGATGGTCCGTGCCTATACGTACATTTTGATGAACGGCGCGGAAGGGCTGCGCAACATCTCGGAAACGGCAATCATCAATGCAAATTATCTCCTGAAGCTGTTACGTCCCAAATATAAAGTAGCCTACGATCACGTTTGTCAGCATGAGTTTGTCTTGTCAGGAGACTACCAGAAGAAACTGGGAGTCAAGGTGACCGATATCGCCAAGCGAATGCTTGACTACGGAGTGCATGCACCGACAACTTACTTTCCGCTCATTGTCAGTGAGGCGCTGATGATCGAGCCGACAGAGACCGAGAGCAAAGAATCACTTGACTACCTTGCCAACGTAATGCTCAAGATCGCGGAAGAGATTGAAACCAATCCCGAAATCGTTAAGAACGCACCGCACACGACGCCGGTATCGCGTCTGGACGAGGTCGGGGCAGCAAGAGAACTCAATATCTGCTTCCCAATGGCATAAGCAGGCACGCGATAGGTTGCGATAGGGGCGGTCCAAAAGGATCGCCCCTATTTCTTTAGGTTAAAGCCATCATACGCCTCTGGACGAGCCGGACGCACCCATGGATTTCAAGTCACGAAGTCTCCATTGTCGAACCATCTAATCCACAAAATCAGTTGCGCGGTTCTTGTGGATAAGCTTAATTTCTGGCGACAAACTGCAGACTTCGTATGACACCGATCGATCGTCACGGCCGTCAGTGTAATTGATAAGGAAAATGCCAATGAAAGTTACCTCACACGGAAGCAGTAAGACACTTGAAGAACTTGGACTGCACAATCTCGGAAATGTCTATTGGAATGCGACGACGCCACAGCTTTATGAAGAAGTCGTGCATCGTCACGAAGGATATATCGCCCATCATGGAGCGCTGGTGTGTCGTACCGGACAGCACACCGGGCGCTCACCTAATGACAAGTTCATCGTAAAGGATTCAATTTCGGCTGACAAAGTCTGGTGGGGCGAGGTCAACAAGAGTTTTGACGCCGAGCGCTTCCATACCTTGTTTCATCGCCTTCAGGCATACCTTCAAGGCAAGGACATTTTCGTTCAGGATTGTCATGCCGGCGCAGATATGAAATTCCGCGTGCCGATACGCGTAATCACGGAAGACGCCTGGCAGTCGATCTTTGCCCGCAATATGTTCCGCCAGATTCACGATCCGGGTGAACGCGGTGCACACGTTCCGGAATTCACGATTCTGGCGGTACCGCGTTTTCGCGCCATGCCCGAATTCGACGGAACACGCAGCGAGGCCTTCGTCATTCTTAACTTTGAGAAGAAGCTGGTGTTAATTGGCGGGACTGCCTATGCCGGAGAAATCAAGAAATCGGTGTTCACAATTCTGAACTATCTGCTTCCTCACAACGGCGTGATGCCGATGCATTGCTCGGCTAATATCGGGAAGGGCGGTGATTCGGCCTTGTTTTTCGGACTATCAGGAACCGGCAAGACGACCCTGTCGGCTGATCCGGACCGGCTTTTGATCGGCGATGATGAGCACGGCTGGTCGGACACCGGCGTATTCAATTTCGAAGGCGGCTGTTATGCCAAAGTTGTGAAGCTTTCCGCAGAGAATGAGCCGGAGATTTACTCGGCTACTCGCAGGTTCGGAACGATCTTGGAGAATGTCGGATTCGACATCGACACTCGCCAAGTCGATCTGAACGACGTCTCACTCACAGAAAACACCCGTGCAGCTTATCCGCTAAGTCATATCAGCAACTCCGTGGCGTCTGGCGTCGGTGGGCATCCGAAGACTATCGTCATGCTGACTTGCGACGCATTTGGAGTCTTACCACCTGTGGCACGACTGACGCCGGAGCAGGCCAGTTACCAGTTCATTTCCGGCTATACGGCCAAGGTCGCCGGTACCGAGATGGGAATGGGTAACGAGCCGAAAGCAACATTCAGTACCTGCTTTGGTGCACCATTTATGGCGCTGCCGCCATCGGTGTATAGTTCGCTGCTAAGAGAGAAAATAGCCAAGCACAAGGTTTCCTGTTGGTTGGTCAATACCGGCTGGAGTGGCGGCGGGTTTGGCGTCGGCAAACGAATCAGTCTCCCTCACACGCGGGCAATTATCCATGCGGTATTGTCGGGGGAACTGGATAAAGCGCCGATGGTGCTCGATCCGATCTTCGGAATCAGCGTTCCGCAAAATTGTCCGGATGTACCGAAGGAGATTCTCAATCCACGCAATACCTGGCAGGACAAAGCGGGATTTGACAAGCAAGCTCAAGCGCTGGCTGTGATGTTTCACAAGAATTTCACCAAGTTTATTGAAGGTGTTCCGGAAGAGATCAAGGCGGCTGGTCCAACCTACAAGGGTTAGTGCCCAATATCAGCAAGATGATGCAAGGCGGGACTTCACCCGCCTTCTTTGTCTACGGACACGAGACTGCGGAGCTCGAACTCAACTACTGGCCGAGCCGCCGGGATGAGTAGAGTCGGTATGCCGTTTCGTAGTAGGCAACGGCGTCAAGGAACAGCGAAGAATCGGCCATCATTGGCAGTTGCGTGAACTCACCGCTGGTGGGGTTGCGATCCCACAATCCGTTTTCCATCAGAATTCCCAGGACGGCAAGTCGGTTGTTTCTCAGCAAGGCAACGTCCCGATTGTGCGACAATAGAGCAAAGTTCTGCCCTTGTTGAACCTTGAAGAGTGAGCGGCCGAAGAACTTGCTGGAGTAGCTCAGATTGAGCGTGTCGAGCAAGGTCGGCGCCAAGTCCATCTGCGAACCAAGCACTTCGACACGTTGCCCCGGCGGAATCAGCGCCGGGCAGTAGAAGAGAATCGGAATTTCGTAGGAGTCCATTGGTATTTGCTGCCAACCGTAGACACGTGCGCCGTGATCACCGAGGAAGACAAAGATCGTGCTGTCAAAGAACTCGTGCGATTGTGCTTTACGCACGAATTCACCGATGGCAAAGTCAGCGTAGCGGACGGCGTGAATTCGATCCTGCTTCTTCGGATCATATGGAATCTTGCCCTCTGGATACAGGTACGGTTTATGATTGGATACCGTTATGATCGTCGCGAAGAATGGTCTGCCTTCGGAATGCAGAGAATCAAATGTATGCAAGCTATTGTCGAAGAGATCACCATCGCAAACGCCCCAGATGGTCTCAAAGGTCACATTTGAAAAATCGGTTTGATCGATGATCTGGTCAAAACTGTTGTGTGAGGCAAATTGCTGAAAGTTGTCGAAGTATGATCGCCCACCATAGAGAAACACCGTTTGATAGCCCATTGATTTGAGTACCGAAGGAAGGCTAAAGAGATTTTCGTTGAGAGGTCTCTTCACTATCGATTGGCCGGGAATTGGGGGAAAACTCAAAAGGCTGGCCTCAACGCCACGCACGGTGCGATTGCCGGTCGCATAGATTCGTGTGAAGAGGAGCCCTTCCGATACGAGCGAATCAAAATGCGGAGTACAAGCAGGTCCTTCCGGATGAAGGCTTCCAACAAAGACTGAGCCAAAACTCTCCTCAAGAACAAGTACAATGTTGAGACTTCGCGGAGTTCCGCTGTCCGTGATTTGGCGGGTGATATTCATGCTGTCGATCGGATCCGAAAAGACTGCGTCTGAAGTCATAATCTGGGAGCGGAGACGAGTCACTGCATCGCGATCGTCGATGCGCGAGTAATATATGTCGTAGTCGAGATGATTGGTGACTGCCGCATAGAAGAATGAGTAGATGCCGTTTGAAGATATCTCGTTGAGGACTCGATTGTCGGAAATCCGGGAAAGATTGATGTTCAGCAAAAAATAACCGAGGGCAACGACAGCCACGTAGACGCCGAGCAGTCTAAGCCGTGATTTTACCGACTTGGTCGCGGACAATGCCCGGCGCAGACGCGGGGCAAGGAGCCACGTTGTAACAAACGACGCGACAAATACTGCAATCAAGACTTCCAGAACCGGATAGGAATCCCAGATATTCACGAAAACTTCATGAGGATAGAGCAGATAGTCGACAGCTATGTAATTGAAGCGTGAATTGAATTCATCGAAGAAGAACAACTCCACTATTCCAAGGTAGATACCTCCGTATGTGAACAAGAAGAATCCTCCGATTAGGAGCCACTGCATCGGGCGCCAGTTGAGTAAGCGCCACGGCGACAAAGTCAGAACAATCGCAAAGAGAAATGTTATGCAGAACGCTATGAAGATATCAAACGGTATACCCGCTACCCAAGAAACGGGCACCAGCCACCACACGGAAGAGATTTGCGACCAATAGATGACCGTCAACGCTGCTCGAGTCAGAAGGGACACAACCAGTATGAGCAAGATCGCGATCTTCAACTCGCTCCATGGTTCGGTCGTGTGCCATGATCGTATCTTGTGAATCACTTTCAACCTCAACATCTACGCCTCATCAACCAGAAAGGGGATTTCAGTATATAGCTAATCACAACAATTTCGAATACAAAAGGATTGTGGCCGGGGCTTGGGACCGATATCGCCCATCAGACGAAGGGAACAAATCACACGGAAGCCCGTTATCAGTGATTAACTGAAGCCGGTCTATCGATCAGGTTCGATTAGATGTGAACAAGCAAGATTGACCCGTAGGTCTGACACGAGGAGAACTAATGAACATCATTTTCGCATTCGTCGCTGTATTTGTATTCATGACTACGTCCATTTTCGCTGATACCTGGGAAATCGACAAGGCCCACTCTAACGTTGGGTTTCAAGTAACGCATATGGTAATCAGCAAGGTCAAGGGCCAGTTCAATAGCTTCAGTGGGACATTCAATTTTGACGGCAAAGATTTCTCAACGGCTTCTGTGGACGTAGTGATTGACCCTAAGAGCATTGACACTGGGAATGAGCGTCGCGATGGTCATCTTAAGAGCCCCGACTTTTTCGCGGCCGATTCGCTTCCGGAAATGAGATTCAAATCGACAAAGATCACCTCCTTGGGAGAAAACAAGTTCCAGCTGATTGGCGACCTCACCATGCGCGGGGTAACCAAGCCAGTGACCATGACCGGTGAGTTTCGCGGAACGATCGCAGCCATGGGTGGAACGACGAAGGCCGGATTCTCAGCAAACGGAAAAATCAATCGCCATGACTGGGGAGTGTCGTGGAGCAAGAGTCTCGACGCCGGCGGATTGGTCGTCAGCGATGATGTTGATATCTTGATAGAGGTTGAAGCAGACAAAAAGCCGTAATAGCGCATAGCGATGTCTATGGAAGCAGTAAGGCCGTTGGAACAAATCCATCGGCCTTTATTATTGCTGATGCGTGCGGGAATGCGTTTAGGCGAAGTCCACTACCAACCCTTAGCTTTGCGCAGCCCCATGATTTGGCCAACATGTTTCTCACCGTGATTGGCATAGATTTTCAAAATATCGTCAAGTGTCATTACACCGTTTTCAGGGTGAAATGCGGTGCGACTCCAGGCGTTTTCCGGCAACGACTCGAGAAGGTTGCTCCAGCGCTCGTGGAGCCCGCTTATGATGTTCAGCGACGCCTGTACCGGATACTGGCTGGCCTCGCGCGTGCGTGCCCAATCGTCTTGCTCATAGGCTTTCAGCGTCGGATTCTCTTCCGTCAGAATCAGCTTCATGCGCACAAACGCGTTCATGTGCGAATCGGCCAGATGGTGGACTACCTGCAGAGGATTCCACTTCCCGGGGCCGTATGGCGTGTTTAGCTGATCTTCGTTGAGTCCCTTGACGGCATCCCGAATTTGCGCAGGCAACTGGCGTATCTTGTTGATCATTTGCTTTCTGTCCTGCGCACTGAGCACTGTCTTCTCCATTCTCACGGTCTCCTTGCTTTCTTCTTATTGGCAGCTGCGACGGCTTTTCGCATCCAGTCTCTCAACAACTCATCATCTTCAAGAACTCGTTCCGGCACCGAGTAGTATTTCATCGAATAGGAATCTTCTCCGAACGGGCGGAATGGTTGCATACCTTCTACTTCATAGTCGGGTCGATTCTTTTCGTTGACTTTAAAATATAGAGTGTCATTATCTATTAATCCAAAAAAAGTTGTCTCCAGATATAGCCCGACGCCGCCAAACATCTTGCGTGCGGTGACTGCGCCAATCCTGCCCAACCTTTCTAATACATACTCCAAATAACTGTTACCGACGGACATTTGTGCCTGCCCAAGAAAGTAAATCCACTCTTCTTACGTCACTACTTACCGTTCGTCAAATCACGGTGTCGTTCAAGTCGTGAGGGGCAATGTTGATCACCATTAGCAGAATTGGCTGAGATGCCAATTGATCCACCCGAAGCAAGGCACAAAAAAGTTAAGAAAAGTGCTTGACGCTCCGAAATAGTAATCGTATATTGACATGCGATTAGGATATATATGATATCGAAAACCGGAATACATGCGCTTGCGGCCGTAACTCGAATAGCAGCACTGCAGAACGGTGAGTTTGCAGGGGCTGCAGATATCGCGAAGGAGATTGGGGCTCCTCAGAATTACTTGGGCAAGCTCCTTAAAATACTTGCCGGTAACGGTTTACTTGTCTCGCAAAAGGGATTTAATGGTGGGTTCCGTCTTGCGCGGGCAGCCGACGAAATCTCATTGTTTGACGTTATTGAGCCAATCGACAAGGTCAGCCGATGGGGGAATTGCTTTATGAGTTCAGGAAGTTGTTCAGAGGTCGAGCCTTGTGCGGTACATGGGAAGTGGAAACAGATCAGAGAGGAATACCTCGGGTTTCTGCACGATACGAGTGTCGCAGACATAGTAAACAGAAAGGTAACTCTTTGATTCTTTTTGTTTTACATATAATCAGATATTCGGATGTGATTTAGGGATTTTTAATAATCTGTACTGTCTGACTTTCAATTTCCCTGGGAGGGAGTTATGAGGCCCACACAAGTCTTAAGTAGTGAACACCGGGTCATCGAGGTGGTTCTGGATTGCCTTGATCAACTATTGGTTCGCACGACCATGACTGACAAACTCGACAAGGATGCCGCTGAGCAGTTTGTCGATTTCATCAGAACGTTTGCGGACGGATGCCATCATGGCAAAGAAGAGAAGCACTTATTCGTCGCGCTTGAACAAAAGGGCGCATCGCGCGAAACCGGCCCGGTAGCGGTGATGCTTCACGAACATGAGCTTGGCCGCAGTTACGTACGGCAAATGGCAGAGAACATCGAAGGAGCATCCATTGGTGATAAAACGTCCCTGCATCTTTTCCAGGTAGCCGCGCATGGCTACGTCGACCTTCTAAGAGCACACATAATGAAGGAAGATCAGATACTCTTCCCCCTCGCCGATCAGCTGTTTTCTGACAGCGACTATGCAGAAATGACAGCGCAGTTCGAGCATGTTGAATCGCATCATATGGGTGAAGGCACACATCAGAAATACCTGGATATCGCGAGCGCTCTCGCGAGCAAGTTTGGTGTCAAGGCGGACGTCCTGAACGGCACTGGTTCGTGCGGTTGTGGGCATGGAATGAAGTCCGAAACGACGATTGAAAGGCGTGCGGTTTAATCAACTGCACGATGGAGGAGAGTTGATATGAGAAAACTGTGGATGGCCTTCTCGGTGGTGGTGCTTCTGTCGTTTGCAGTGCTGGGGTGGGCAGGATTCAAAATCTACCAGGAAAAACCGCCATTACCCGATCGCGTTGTCAGCAGCGACGGGACGGTGGTAATCGACAAAGGCGTTGTTATGGAGGGGCAGAATGTCTGGCGAGCCATGGGTGGAATGGAGATCGGCTCGATCTGGGGGCATGGTAGTTATGTCGCCCCTGACTGGACAGCCGATTGGCTTCACAGAGAGGCGATCTTCATTCTCAATGACTGGTCGGCCAATGACTTCAACTCAAGTTTCGATAAGCTCAATGTCGAACAGCAGGCTTCTTTGCAGGCACGACTCAAGAAGCTGATGCGCACGAATACCTACGATATTACGACCAACACGATTACTATCGACCTGGTGAGAGCACGAGCATTTGAGGCTAATGTTGCGCACTATAGCGGCGTGTTTTCTGAGGGGAACAGTCAATATGCAATCCCGAAGGGTACGGTGACGGACCCTGCCAGACTGCGACAAATGTCGGCGTTCTTCTTCTGGACTTCGTGGGCGGCATCAACAAACCGGCCTGACGACGTTATGTCTTACACCAGCAACTGGCCTCATGAACCCCTGGTTGACAATGTTCCTACTAGTGATGCGATCATCTGGACGGGATTCAGCATCATCATGTTGTTGGCCGGAATCGGAATGATGGTGTGGTATCACGCATCACAGAAAAAGGAGCCAATCGCTGAGCGGCTTCCTGAACAAGATCCCCTCTTTTCGTTCAAGCCAACACCATCTCAGCTCGCGGTTGTGAAGTACTTCTGGGTAGTGGCGGCCCTGTTTCTTGTGCAAATGATCATGGGCGTCATATCGGCGCACTACGGTGTTGAGGGCGACGGATTCTATGGAATCCCACTTGCTAAGTGGTTGCCATACGTTATCACGCGTACGTGGCACACACAACTGGGAATCTTCTGGATTGCCACAGCCTGGTTGGCTGCTGGGTTGTATATCGGACCCGCGGTGGCTGGCAAAGAACCTAAATACCAAAGGCTCGGTGTGAACATTTTGTTCGGAGCCCTGATTGTCGTTGTTGCCGGATCAATGGCCGGCGAGTGGTTTGGGGTTATGGGTAAAATGACCGGCGACAATTGGTTCTATTTGGGACATCAGGGGTATGAGTACGTTGACCTTGGCCGAATCTGGCAAATCGGATTATTGATCGGCCTCTTTCTTTGGGTTTGGCTGGTCGGTCGCTGCATTGTCGAAGCGATGCGCAAGGGTGGCGACCAGAAACCGCTGATGACCATGTTCCTCATAGCCTCTGTGGCAATCGGAGCATTTTATGCGGCAGGACTGATGTGGGGCAAGACTACGCATCTTTCAATGGCAGAATATTGGCGCTGGTGGGTGATTCACCTCTGGGTCGAGGGCTTCTTTGAGGTCTTCGCAACCGTGGTAATTGCCTTCTTGTTTGCAAGGCTGCAGCTTATTCGACTGAAAACTGCCAACTCGAGTGTAATCTTTGCCACAACGATATTCCTAACCGGCGGCATTATCGGTACTTTGCATCACCTGTATTTCTCCGGAACACCTACGGTTGTGATGGCTCTGGGTGCGATATTTAGCGCACTGGAGGTCGTGCCGTTGACGATAATCGGGTTTGAAGCGTGGGATAATATTCGCCTTGCTCGAGCAACGCCTTGGGTGATGCGATATCGATGGCCGATCTACTTCTTTGTTGCCGTCGCGTTTTGGAATATGGTGGGGGCCGGCCTATTTGGATTTATGATCAATCCGCCAATCGCCTTGTATTATATGCAGGGACTGAACACGACACCGGTTCACGGACACACCGCGTTATTTGGTGTCTATGGTATGCTGGGAATCGGGCTGATGCTCTTTTGTCTTCGAGTCCTTTATGTCCGCCGCGACTGGAAGGATAACGTCCTGAAGTTTGGCTTCTGGACAATCAACATTGGCCTCTTGGCGATGGTATTGCTTAGTCTGCTGCCCATCGGCTTCATGCAGACTTGGGCATCTGTTGAAACCGGGTACTGGTTTGCCCGATCAGCGGAGTTCCTGTATTCCCCGACAATTGAAGTACTTAAGTGGATGCGTGCCCCCGGGGATACGATTTTTGCCCTGGGAATCCTAACAATAGTGCTCTTCATATTTGGTCTAACAACGGGCCATTCTTTGAAGAAGGAGACTTTGGCAAAATCGACTTCGTCCCCTCACAAGTCGGAACCTCTGAAATGATCGGCAAGAGGGCGATTTACTGATTGACGAAGGCGGCAGGCTGCAACGGCCTGCCGCCTTCATTTTGGAGCTAAGGCAGGAGTCCAATATTCCCCGCCAACCCTTAATTTAGCCTTGACGTATATTGAACAGAGCTTATCTTAATAGCTGTAGACAACAGCCAAACATTCGATCCGAGCTACTGTATTGATGACACGGTCCTTTCCGCTAACAGCGGGAGGCTCAAGTTTTCTTGAGCCGAATCGAAACTAATAATAGCGGACGCTGTTTGACTGTAGTGAGAGGAGGAAAGGCTATGATAGCGAAGACTACCGGCGCAATAGCCTTCTGGGTAATCGCAGTATTGTTGGCCGTGGCATTACTCGCAGTGCCAACTTGGGCGGGGCAGAATGACAAGGATGACCTCTATGCTACCGGCATCTCCGGCGGTAAGACGAAGCCGATCCTTGACATCGAGAACCGAATCTCGCCGCCGACAAATGACCGGCCAATCAAAAAGGCGGAACCCACTCGCCGAGTAACGACTTCCGACACAGCCAAGACCATTGAGGACGCTTCACGCTACCAGCTCTACATCGAGCCGGTCTATCCGCGTCAAGCACGCTTGGTGAACAAAGAAGCTGTGGTAGAAGTGAACATCACCTTCGACAAGAAGGGAAAGATGAAGGATGCGCGCGTCGTAAACTGCACGACCCCAGGTTGGGGATTCGAGCAGGCAGTTTTGGCAGCATCGCTGGAATCGAAACTTTCAGGACACGGTGAGCGAGAAATCACGGTCAAGGCTACGTTGAAGTTCAAACTTCAGAATAGGTAGCCCATCCACATTTTGAGTTTGTAGCCCGATCCTGTTAAGGCAGTTGAGTGGAAACACCAAGTGCTAATAGGGATCGGGCTATTTTTATGCGGAGTCCCCAACGACATTACCAGCAGTGGCGAGAGTCTCATTCCAGATAATCCGAGACACAAATGAAAAGTGGGCCACGCTCACGCGCGACCCACTCTGAACCAAATCCAATTGCCGATTACTTGCAGGCGGCACAGGGCGCTGGCCCACCCGAAAATATGTAGTTGATCAAATAGACGACGTCGGAAATTGAAGTGCCTCCGCTGCAGTTGGCGTCGCCATGAAGCAAGGTCTCAGGTGCTGGCCCACCGGAGAAGATGTATGTAACCAGAAACACGGCGTCTGAGATTGAGATGGCGTTGCTGCCGTTCGCATCACCACACTGAATGACTCGAATTGAGAAAGCTTTGTCATTTGTCGACGGAGCTTGATCCTGAACGCGAGCGGTAAACGTGATTTGCCCGGCCGATATCGGTGTTCCGGAAACGAGTCCGGCGCTGGACATTGTCAGGCCAGTGCCAGACAAATCATCACCCAGGTCAAACCAGGTCTTGGTGCCCGTACCGCCTTCGCAGGTCAGTTGTTCAGAATAGATCTTGCTGACCTGGCCATTCGGCAACGAACTCGTTGTGATAACCAACGGCGTCGACTGCGGCGGGAAAACAATGAAGTCAATCCACGCCTTGTCGCTTCCGCCAATTTGCGATCCGTCTTTCTCGTACTTCCACATAAAAGTCCGTGAACCAGGCGATACCGCATAGCTGGCTTGCGCCCAGCCAGCACTCCCGGACCAAGAACCCTTCTCCACGCCATCGATGTAGAATCTGAGCCAATCCCAATTCGTTTCTGACGAAACTTTGTAATAGAACGAGATATTTCCAGCTGTAGTCACTTGTTGAGTAAGCGAAAGGGTGGAGGACTGACTGTTACCGATGGTTCCTGAGGCGGCGGAGTATCCGCCTTCGTACTGACCGCTGTTCACTACAATCCAGGGAGCATTGCCACCCACTATCCAATTGTAGGCAGTAAAGTTTCCGGTCTCAAAATCTTCGACCGACTGTCCGATCGTCAGCGAGAAGAAGGCCGAATCGACATAGCCACCATTCGCTGTGATGTTCACACGGAAATTGACCACGTGATTCTGCGGGCATGAAGGCGAAACCGAGAACGAGTAATTGGAAATCGATTGGGCTGTTCCACCCAATTCGGGAATAAGCGGGTAGGCTGAAGTATTCTGGGTGATTGTAACATAGGAGTCGGCAGTCGCAAGGACACCCTGCGTGTTGACCGCGTCACCACCACCTTCGTTCTTCAGGGTAATGCGCATTGAGACATTATCACCAGCACTGATGGCAGCCGGTGCGGTATCGTCTACATACGTGAGAACCGGGATCTGTGGAACTGGCTGAAGTTGAACGTCAACAGTGACCACGCCGTTATTGGTGACCACAATGTTGCTGACCGTTTGGGAAACGTACCCGGGAGCGCTAAACCGAAGCGACCAGGTTCCGGCAGCGATCATGCGATGATAGTTACCGTTTGTCGGATCACAACGCACTTCCGTAGAGTCCTGATCGTGTCCGATTATCGAGACAATTGCACCAAGTGGACCGGAGGTCTGCGCATCAGTGACGATTCCCTTGATGCCATACATCGCCTGTTCGAGGAAGTGCAAAAGTGACAGTCGATTATACGTCCAGTGCGCCGGCAACAACGAGGCACTCAGCAGTTTCGTGTCAGAAATCTCAATGGTAACCTCGCGGCAACCGTACCAGTAGTTCATATAATCCTGGCGTCCACCGTCGACCTCGTACCATGCATAACCATTGGTAATACCGTCATTGAACTCGTTGAAGTACGTACTTGGAGAATTCGCCTGAGCGGTATCGCAGTACTGATGCCCGATGTATTGCCACCAACTATCGTCAGGGTGAAGTTGCGCCTTGGTGTCCCAGGGATAGTTGAATACTTCGGTTCCACCGTGGAAGTTGGCAGAAATAACAAGATTGCGAGTCTGGGACCATGCCATAAATGCACTAGTCTCCATCTGGTAGGCCTCGCCATCGGGATGAGGACCATCCATGAAGTCGGGATAGTTGCGGTTCAGGTCCACTCCGTTGGCATTGTAGCGCGTGGCCCCTGACACGGACGCGTTACCACCATGATAAGTGCCGTCCGGGTTGGCCAAGGGGTTGATGAATATTTCCATGTTGTTGACCATCGTCTGTATGCGAACGTTCCCTGCGGTGTATCCTACCAACAAGGAGTCAATCAGGCGCAGCATCAACACATACCCGGTGGTCTCGTCGCCGTGCATCGAAGATGTATAGAACACCTCCGGCTCGGCCTCTTCCGTGGCGACATTGTCGGAGATCTTTACTGCCAGCAACAGTCTTCCCTGCCCTGTCGTACCGATCGCAACGAGTTGGCAGAGTGACGGATAGTTGGTGACAAAGGCGTTCATCATCTGTTCATATGCCGTGTAAGTCGGATATGCATCCCACGCCATCGCATCCTTTGCGTTGTCTGTCATTGCGACATAACCAACATCACCGGGATTGGGAAGTAACTCGTACTTGTAGCCCAATGTGCGGAAGTGTTCGAACTGGCGGTCATTGGCATAGGCATAGACCAACTTACCGTCAAATTTCGAACATTCGTCTATGGATATAAGCTTGGTGAGGGTTGACAGCTCTTTGCGATCCTGAATTTCAAAACGAAAGTAATACTGATTGACGTCCGCAGCCATTAAGCTGGAGACAAACAGCAACACGTAGAGCGTGCTGAGTCTTAACGCTTTAACCATGGATTCTCCCATCATCGGTGCAACGTGGTCCCAAACTTGCGAAGACGCAAAGTGGTGGTACTGGCTCGAATGTTAAAATAGCCAAATTCAACGATTTAGCAAGCAAAAAAGCCTTTGTATCGGCATTGCGAGCCATCCGACATTCCGATTAGTGCAAGTTGCGCAAGTGCTTCGCCGTCGGCTGCGAAGGTTGCGAAAAATTTCACGAACCCTTCAGATTTTCGCAACCTTCGACCTGTATGTCAGTTTATATTAGGACATTAGTGCCCTCGTGCGTATTTAAGAAAGTGATTGACGGCGGGCTCTTCATCACTAAAATGATAGGCTAATTATGAGCGATTTCAAGACAGATAATGTCGATCTTTCCGGACTTAAGATAGACAAAACGAAGAAGAGTGGCGCGCCCAGCCGTGGTCGTAAGTGGCTGCATTTGCTCTGGTTACTTGTGCCGGTCATTCTGTTCTTTGGATACCGACTGACGATTGACAAAATTACGCCCGCAGCCAAGGTGAAGATTGCCACTGCGCAGATGTTAACCGGCACTGACGCTGCCGCCGAACTCGTTGCAACAGGATATGTGGTTGCGCAGGTCAAAGCTGCCGTTGCATCGAAGGCGACGGGCCGACTCGAAGTGTTGAATGTCGAGGAGGGTGATATTGTCTCAGCCAATCAGATTCTGGCAATACTCGACAACGCCGATGTCAAGGCCGACCTTGAACGGGCTAAGGCAAATCTCGCAATGGCTCGGGCCGACTCAACAGACGCAATCATCAGGCTGAATCGAGCCAATGAATTGATTAAATCAGGATCTACTACGCAGGACATAGTGGACGCCGCCAAGGCGAACTATGACCGAGCGAAAGCGTCCGTCGAAGTAGCTCTCGCAGGCGTTCGTTATTCCGAAGTGGCCGTCGAAAACACAATTATTCGTGCTCCATTCGACGGTACTGTGTTGTCCAAGGACGCTGATGTGGGCGAGATGGTGGCACCATTTTCATCTGCGGGATCGTCGCGTGGCGCGGTCGTGACCTTGGCAGACATGAAATCACTCGAGGTCGAGGCCGACGTCTCTGAATCCAATATTTATAAGGTGAGAGTCGGGGCTCCGTGTGAGATCGTGCTTGACGCGTACCCGAATGAGAAATACCCGGGAATGGTAAAGAAGATTGTTCCGACGGCTGATCGTTCACGCGCCACGGTAATGACCAAGATCGCGTTTTCCCGGATTGACGAGAAGGTCTTGCCGGAAATGTCCGCACGCGTTAATTTTCTCTCGGAGAAAGACACTGTTTATAAGGCGGCCATGCCGGCAGTGATCGCCGTGCCCAAATCTGCCGTTACGAACCGCGATGATCGTCGAGTGGTTTACAGGATTGTTGGCGAAAGTGTCTCGGAAGTGGCAGTACAGGTTGGTCGCGAGCTGGGCACATTCACAGAAATCGTGTCCGGGATTGCCGTGGGCGATCAAGTTGTATTATCGCCGGCTGGTGCCATGAAATCGGGCGACAAGATAGAAATTTCAAAATAATTGATATAGAAGGAATCCCATGGCAGAACCTTTGGTGCAGGTGCGCGGAGTCTCGAAGTCGTATTATCGCGATTCACTGGAAATACCGGTATTGCGCAACATTAGTTTTGACATCCCCGCTGGGGAGTTTCTCGCTTTGATGGGCCCATCGGGCTCCGGCAAGACGACATTACTCAATTTGATTTCAGGAATTGACCAGCCGAGTGGCGGTGATCTCGTTGTTGCCGGTGAAAACATTGCGCGGCTTAGTGAAGGTCAGTTGGCGAAGTGGCGCTCTCAGCACATCGGCCTGGTCTTCCAGTTCTACAACTTGCTTCCGGTACTAACGGCCTACGAAAATGTCGAGCTGCCGCTGTTGCTTTATAAGCTGTCGAAGTCCGACCGCAGGAAACGAGTGGAGACGGCTCTGACGATTGTGGGCCTTGGCGATCGCATGGATCATTTTCCGCGCCAGCTTTCCGGCGGGCAGGAACAACGAGTGGCGATTGCGCGCGCAATTGTCACGGATCCAACCCTGCTCCTGGCAGACGAACCGACCGGCGATCTGGATAAACACTCCGCGGAAGAGATCATGACTCTGCTCACGCGCCTTAACAAGGAGTTCAACAAGACAATTATCATGGTAACCCACGATCCGCGCGCCGCCGAGAAAGCGAAAGTGATTCGCAATCTCGACAAGGGCGAGTTGGCTTAGGTGCGACGATGTTGACCAAACTGATCCTCCGGAACTCGTTTAGGCACAAGTTGCGAACGGCGCTAACAATCGTCGGTCTTGCGGTGGCAGTCATGGCTTTTGGTTTGATCCGCACCGTTGTCGATGCCTGGTATGCAGGCGTGGAGGCTTCCGCTCCCGATCGACTGGTCACTCGCAGTTCGGTATCGATAATCTTTACTCTGCCACTTGCTTACCGTGACCAAATAGCCAAAGTGGACGGGGTCAAGCAAGTGACTTACGCCAACTGGTTTGGCGGGATCTATGTTGACCCCAAGGACTTCTTCGCTCAGTTTGCAGTCGAGCGAGACAATTACTTCTCGATGTTTCCTGAGTTCATCATCTCTCCAGACGTACTCGATGCTTTCAACTCCAACATCAAAGGTGTGATCATCGGCCAGAAGTTGGCAGATCGATTCAAGTGGAAGGTAGGCGAGCGCGTGACTCTGATCGGCACAATCTACCCCGGCAACTGGGACTTTGATATTGTCGGTATCTACAAGGGCAAGGATCAGACTATTGACGAATCCACCTGGTTTATGCGCTGGGACTACATTGATGAGACGATGAAACAGCAAATGCCGGGAAGGGCCGGTGAAGTTGGCTGGTACGGTCTCAAGCTCGAGGACCCCAACAAAGCAGCCGAAGTCTCGGCCGCGGTTGATGCACGATTCAAGAATTCATCGGCTGAGACATTGACTGAAACTGAGAAAGCGTTTCAGATGAGCTTTGTCTCGATGTCCGGCGCAATCCTGGTTCTCCTGACGGTGATGTCCTGGCTGATCATCGGGGTCATATTGATGGTTCTGATCAACACAATGGCGATGACGGCGAGAGAACGCACCTCCGAGTACGCCTTCATGAAGTCGATGGGATTTCAAGGTTATCATCTCTGGGGAATGATCTCAGGTGAGGCAATCCTGATTTCGATATCCGGTGGAGCGTTAGGGCTGGGTCTACTGGCTGCCGTAGTCAATGTCCTCAAAGCAGGACTCAGCGCGTGGTTTCCCGTATTCAAAATACAGCCGCTGACCTGGGTCATGGTTGTTTCACTGGCGATCGCGATCGGATTGGTTGCATCGGCGTTTCCCGTACTGAAGGCAATGCGCACACGCATCGTCGACGGGCTGCGGATTGTGGATTGATGAGGTAAATGATGATTCCTGCAAGTTACACCATTAGAAATATAACCAAACACAAGGTGACGTCGGGACTGACCATTCTCGGCGTCAGTTTAGTGGTCTTTGTATTTTCGGCAGTTTTGATGCTTGCTCACGGCCTGTTCGCCACAATGGTGGCGACTGGAAGCGATGACAATGTTGTGATTATTCGCAAAGCCTCACAATCGGAGGTGACATCGATTATCATGCGCGATCAGGCTGACATTGTTTCAACTTTCCCCGAAATCAAACCCGGCACGGACGGTAAGCCGCTGTTCACCAATGAAATCTATGTCTTGATTAGCCTCGACAAGCGGGATGGCGAGGGCAGTTCCAACGTCACGGTTCGCGGCGTCACAGAGAAATCACTCGAGATGAGACCTGACATCAAGATGATTGAAGGTCGCATGTACAAGCCGGGTACGGCGGAGATCATCGCGGGCAAATCGATCGCTCGTCGTTTCAAGGGTTGTCAGGTCGGTGAGCAGGTCAGATTCGGCTCGCGCGAATGGACGGTCGTGGGCATCTTTGATGCTTCCGGCTCAGCCTTTGACTCGGAGGTTTGGGGCGACATTGAGCAAATGATGGATGCTTTTCGACGTCCGGTGTATTCCTCCCTGACAATGAAACTGAGCGATCCTTCGAGTCTCACCGCAGTCCAGTCGCGTATTGAAAGCGATGTTCGCTTACAACTCGAGGTCAAACCGGAGAAGGAATACTATGCAGCTCAGTCAGAAGCGACCACAAGCTTCATCATGATAATCGGGGTAGCCATCTGCATAATCTTTAGTTTCGGCGCTGTCGTCGGCGCTATGATCACCATGTACGCCGCCGTCGCTAATCGAACCAAAGAGATCGGCACTTTGCGGTCACTCGGTTTCAATCGCCTGAGCATTCTGATGGCATTTCTCTTCGAGGCATTTGTGATTTCGCTGGTCGGTGGGACAGTTGGTCTTGTCGCTGCAAGCTTCCTTCGATTTGTCCAGGTATCGACGGTGAATTTCAACACCTTTTCCGAACTCGCATTTAACTTCACGCTGAATGGCCCAACAGTGGTCGCCGCGATTCTTTTCGCAGTGGTGATGGGATTCCTGGGAGGATTCCTGCCTGCAGTGCGGGCGTCGCGTTTGAAGATTGTCGATTCGCTGCGCGCAACTTAGGTCACATTCTTGCCGATATTAATCATGTTGACAGGCTTTTCGCTTGTTGATATATTCGAGTTAGATTTCACTGGGACATGGTGAAATGGTATCACAACTGACTCTGGATCAGTTTTTCGGGGTTCGAATCCCTGTGTCCCAGCCATTTTTTCCCCCCGTACAGCTTAGTTAAATAGCCGCTCGCGTTTGCCCAGCCGAGCTTTGAAACGCAGTGCAATTTGCCGGCTTGTTCACCTTGCGTGTGGCGTCGTTCCCTTAAGCTGTGCACTCTCCTTTTTTTCACCTCCAAACTGAATTCCGATTCCCTTGAGGAATTCGTATGGCGGCTCTCCACCCGCAAAGACGAAGACATAGTCGTTGACAAGAACAAGTTCACCCGATTTCGCGGCGAGGACGACGTTTTCGGTACCTATTCGTTTTACCTGTGAATCAAACACGGCTTTGATCTTGCCGTTTTGTATTAGTTTGTAGACCGCGTTCTCATTCTTTTTCTTGATCCGATAGAACGCGTCGCGGCGGTACGAAATTGTGACACGATTATTGGGTTGCCGCGCTAACCCGACCGCCGCTTCGATGGCAGAATCGCCGCCGCCGACAACCAGCAAGTCGCGCCCGTTGTAAGATTGTGCGTCAACCAATTGATACATGACCTTGGGAAGTTCTTCACCGGCTACGTTGAGCTGCCGCGGCGTTCCCCGGCGTCCGATCGCAATCAAGACGTTTGCGCACGCGTACGTTGCGCGATTGGTCGCGACAGTGAAACCTTGTGGGGCCGGCATGACACCGATTAGCTTCTCGCTACCGTGGAAACTGCCGGCAATCTTGGTTCGCAGTTGATCCCACAGTTCGATCAAGAACTCCTTGCTGTACTCGTCCTTCTTGAGTTGACCGTACAATGGCAAATCCAGAGGCTGCGTCATTACAAGTTTGTTGCGCGGGTAATGACGAATGGCGCCGCCAAGATCATCCTGGTCAATCAGCAGATAGCGAATTCCCAATTCCTGTGCCCTCAATGCCGCGGTAATTCCGGCTGGTCCGGCGCCGACAATAATGACGGCGTACTCGTAACTCATTCTTGTTTCTCTAATCCTGTCGGCAATCGTATCAATCACCAATTTGCCGTGGCTCACCGCGTTGCGAATGAGCGAGATGCCGCTCAACTCCCCGGCGATGAAGATTCCAGGAACTGTGGTCTCCATAGTTTTGCTCAATACTGGAATGTCAGGGCGATCGCGGACATCGCCGAGCCCAACCTTTATTGCCCCAACTGGACACTCTTTTTCACAGGCGCCGTGTCCGACGCATCGTTCTCCGTTGATGATAGTGGCAACTCCATGAACGATACCAATCACATCACCTTCGGGACAGACCATCGTGCAAGTTCCACAGCCGATACAGAGACTCGAATTAATGAACGGAAACTGCGAACGCGGGCGGTCGATTCCCAGGGCGCGTGCTTCCGCCTTGCGTTCGATTGCAAGCTTGCGCTCGATCAGGAATTTGCGGACGTAAATCCCGAGGATGATCGAGGAAACCACAATCGTCACAATCCACGTATAGACTGACTCCATGCAACGCCTCAATCACTTCCAAATCAAAAACGCCGGCCGATCTCGGCGCGAAAAGTGTATCCGTCTGTGTCGTCGCCTGAATTTCGCTGATACAAGAGATCTGCATACCAGTTTCGAATGGCCTCGATGCGCAGCACTCCCTCCCACCACCGATTGCGGCGAGAATCATTGCTCAGGACCAAGTTATATCGATACAATCCATTAGCAACTTCAGCCGATAACTTGTCCCCGAATCGTTGCGTTACCCGGACATTGTAGTTGTAGCCATCGTTGGTCGGTCCATCGAACTTTGAGTAGCGAGCGCTGATCCGGGTCTGCGATGTTGGTATTCCTGACTTGCTTGCATAGAAAACCAGTGATATCGTCGGATCGGCTTCATCAGCGGCTTTGCGGTATCCAATCTGCGAATTCAAATCGAAGTGGAACGGCAGATTGAGATAGAGATCTGCCCTTGCGCCACGGCGTAATTGATCGTCAAACAGGCTGTCGGCCAGCGACTGTTGGATGTACGTCCAGTAATTGCGACGCGTATCGTACGACGAACCGACTGTCACCTGCTTGTTTATGCGCCAGCGGGCATTCAGGTAGACACTGGACAAATCGAAACTTGCACTGGTTCTTTCCTTGCGCCACCCGCGATTGAAGTCGATTTCAAATTGATTGCTAAACCATAAGCCGCTGCCAACCTTCAGCGAACCTTGCAGATTTATCAGTTCGCGGCTGATGCTGCTGCCGTGATATTCGCCGGCAAAAGCCGCGTACTGCTCAAAATGTGTATTGCCATGATTGATACTCTCGTAGCCAACATAGCCGCCATACTTCTGAAGCGTCATGTCGTCGGAGGTATACTGCCATCTTGGCTTGATTCCGCCTGAGAGTCCAACGTGCCACCCTGATCCTACATGACGATCAATGGCGGCGCCATCGACATAACCAACCCGGGTTAGATGACGCGGCAGAATCCTCCCCATTTGGAAGGTGGTCGCGTTGTCACTCCCGCCATATGACAATGATAGTTCATAAATACGATTATCCCATTCGCTGTTCGAAGCTCCGGAAGAGTACTTTCTCGAGCGGTCATCATATTGTCCCCGGGTGCGGACAACAAGCGTCATCGGCAGTGCCCATAGATTGCTGGCGCGCAGATTGAATCGCATAGTCGATTGGCTGAAATCAAGGCCACCACCCGACTTGTCGTGCTGTTTCATCCATTGCAGTGCCACTGAACCATTCAGTCGAGTTGATTTGTTGTCGCGTCTGGCTCGTGGTGTCTTTGCCGCGGGATTGGAACTGCCTGCATTCGCGGTTTCTGAATCAACGGTATCTTGAGGAGCAGGTTCCACTCGACCAATCCTACTAATCACGGTCAGTAGCTGTCCCGTTTTGAGCTCAGCGCTGCCGTTGACGATTCTGCATGATGCTGAGTGGTCAGAAGCATACGCCACCTCCAAAGTCACGACAAGACTGTCACCGAGATACAATCCTAACCGGTCGCCTTGCATCAGACCATCGGCCTTGCCACCTTCAAGGTAAACCCGATCGATGGAGCGGTACTTGATTCGATAACTCGCAGGGTGTTGCATCTCTTGCGAGAAGCATCGCGCAGAATTCAGTAATGTCCCGGTGACAAGCGCAATTAGTGCGAGGAGCAGAAGTGGCCGACGGATCATTTAATCGTTTCCATCCGGATGACAATTCAGGCATGCCGCACTCTGCCAAGAATAGCCATTCTCGTCCTGGTGTTTGTCATCCATCGTTGCCTGACTGTGCTCATGGCAGAAAATACACTCGAAAACAGCATAGTTGGACGTGTTGACATGGCAATCATTGCAATTATCCCATGCTTCTCGATGCTTGCCCGAGTAGATCGGAAAGTACTGCGTGTCATGATTCCAATTAGCCGGAGTCCATGCCGTTGTTGAGTGACAGGTCTGGCAATCGGTCGGGAAGTTCGCTGCAGCATGACTTGGCGCAGTAGTGCCACTGTAGGCATCTTGATGGCACGAGAAACACAACGTCGGTGTAGCGACGTATCCACCAGAATGGCAGGCGATGCACATCAATCCGACATGCGCGCCCGTTAACGGGAAGTTGGTCGTACTATGGTTAAATGATGCCGGCTCCCAGGCAGTGGTCGTGTGGCATTCAGTACATTGGTGCGAGAATCCATTCGTCACATGATTGGGATCGGTCACGGCTGCAAAATCGCCTTGGTGGCAGCTATAACAGTCTGCTGGTGTATTGGTGTATCCCGCAGAGTGACAAGCGACACACTGCAGCCCGGTGTGACCGCCGGTGAGAGCGAAGCCCGTAGTGCTATGATTAAACGTCGACGGAGTCCAGACGGAAGTCGTGTGACAGGTCACGCAATTGTGATCAAAATTGTTAGCAACGTGATTCGGATCGGCAACGCCTGCAAAGTCTCCTTGGTGGCATGAATAACAAGCCGTTGACGTATTGGTATATCCTGACGAATGACAAGCGAGACATTGCAGTCCGGAATGTCCACCCGTAAGTGGGAATTGTGTCAGGCTGTGATCAAATGTCGCTGGCGTCCAAGCCGTGGTCCCGTGACAATTGGTGCAGAGTTGATCAAAATTGTTCGTCACATGATTAGGGTCAGACACCGCTGTGAAGTCGCCGGAGTGACATCCAAAACAAGTCTGGCTCGTGCCCGCATACGTTTGCGAATGACAAGAAATGCACTGGAGCGAAGTATGTGCTCCCACTAACACAAATCCCGTGGTAGTGTGGTCCCAGTTGGTCGACTCCCAGTTCAAAGTGCCGTGACAAGTGGCACAGTTGTTGTCGAATCCGGCACTTGTATGATTCGGATTTGTGGCTTCAGTTACATCTGCTTGATGACATGATATGCAGGTGTTCGGGGTGTTTGTGTAGCCCGAAGTATGACAGCTTACGCAGGTCGCAGTTGAATGGGCTCCAGTTAACGTAAATCCAGTCTGGCTGTGATCAAAATTGCTCGGTTCCCAGGCTGTTGTGGAGTGACAAGTGCTGCAGTCGTGGTCAAAGTTATTCTGCACATGATTGGGATTAGACGTTGAAGTGAAGTCACCGCTATGACAGTCAAAACAGAGGTTTGGCGTATTCGTATAGCCGGTTGCATGGCATGAGATACAAGCCAGCGACGTGTGCGCCCCGGTTAACGCGAATCCTGTTGAGCTGTGGTTGAAATTGCTCGGTTCCCATGCTGTTGTCGAGTGGCAAGTGCCGCAGTTATGGTCAAAGTTGTTCTGCACATGATTGGGGTCAGTCGTCCCCGCAAAGTCACCGCTATGGCAGTCGAAACAGAGGTTCGGCGTATTCGTATAGCCGGTTGCATGACACGATATACACGCCAACGAAGTGTGGGCGCCGGTTAAATTGAACCCAGTTTGACTATGGTCAAAATCAGCAGGTTCCCACGCCGTTGTCGAGTGGCAAGTGCCGCAATTATGGTCAAAGTTGTTCTGCACATGATTGGGGTCAGTCGTCCCCGCAAAGTCACCGCTATGACAGTCAAAACAAAGCGTCGGCGTATTCGTGTAACCCGTCGAATGGCATGAAATGCAGTTCGCCGATGTGTGCGCTCCAGTTAACACGAATCCGGTAGCAGAGTGGTCAAAAGATGACGGTTCCCACGCCGTTGTCGAGTGACAACTCGTACAGTCGTGATCAAAGTTGTTTTGCTCATGGTCAGGATCGGTCGTTCCCGCAAAGTCACCGCTATGACAGTCAAAACAAAGCGTCGGCGTATTCGTGTAACCCGTCGAATGGCATGAAATGCAGTTCGCCGATGTGTGCGCTCCAGTTAACACGAATCCGGTAGCAGAGTGGTCAAAAGATGACGGTTCCCACGCCGTTGTCGAGTGACAACTCGTACAGTCGTGATCAAAGTTGTTTTGCTCATGGTCAGGATCAGTCGTTCCCGCAAAATCACCGCTATGACAGTCAAAACAAAGCGTCGGCGTATTGGTGTAACCCGTCGAATGGCATGAAATGCAGTTCGCCGATGTGTGGGCTCCAGTTAATACGAATCCGGTGGCAGAGTGGTCAAAAGATGACGGCTCCCACGCCATTGTCGAGTGACAACTCGTACAGTTGTGATCAAAGTTGTTTGTCACGTGATTCGGATCGGTAGCTGATGCAAAGGCTTCGCTGTGACAGTCGAAGCATTGAGTGGCCGTCCCAACATAGCCCCCGCTATGGCAAGAGATACAAGCTAAGGTCTGATGTGCACCAGTCAGGGCAAACTGCGTCTGATTGTGATCGAACGTCGCCGGCGTCCAGGCAGAATTGGAGTGACAGGAAAGGCAGTTGTGATCAAAGTTCCCGCCTTCGTGGTCCGGATCATTCGCTTGAGCGAAGTCGCCTGAATGACAGGAAAAGCACTGTGGTGAGGTGTTCGCGTATCCACCCGAGTGACACGACTGGCAATCAAGTCCGACGTGTCCGCCTTCGAGGGGAAACCCCGTGAGTGCATGATCGTAACCGCGCGGATCAACTGGCAGCCATCCTGCGGTCGTATGACAGCCGGCACAATCATGGCCCAGTCCATTCGTTACATGGTTCGGATCAGTTGCGGCGGCAAATGCCATTTGATGGCATGAATAACAGTCGTTGGCTGTATTAGCATATCCAGCACTGTGGCACGATTGACATTCCAGCTCCAAATGTGCTCCATTGATAGCAAATCCAGTCTGATCGTGATCAAATTCCGCCGGCTCCCAGGCGGTTGTGGTATGGCATTGCTGGCAGTCATGACTGAAATTCGCGGCCTCGTGGTCGGGGCTATCGGTAGCGGCAAATCCGCTACTGTGGCACGAAAAGCAGTCTGAAGCAGTGTTGGTGTACCCTTCGCCGTGGCAATTCTGACATGCTAAAGCCGTGTGCGCGCCGGTCAGGGCGAAACTCGTCGCACTGTGATCGAAGTCCGCTGGCTCCCACGCGTTCATATTGTGGCAAGTCGTGCAGTCATGATCAAAATTGCCGGCCGTGTGGTCCGGCTCGTCTGCGTCGGCAAAGGCGGAGCTATGACAACTGAAGCAGTCAGTAGCTGTGTTCGTGTAGGAACTGCTGTGGCAATCCTGGCACTCAACCTTGGTGTGCGCACCTTCAAGCGCAAAACTAGTCACATTATGATCAAAGGTCGCCGGTGTCCAGGCCGTCATCGTATGACAAGTTGAGCAGTCCTGTGAGAAGTTTGCAGCTTCGTGGTCTGGATCTGGTGCTTCAAGGTAATCGGCGTTGTGGCAAGAATAACAGTCAGTCGGCGTTCCGGCAAATTGGGTAGCGTGACAAGAGGCGCAGTCAAGGCCCTGATGTCCACCTTCAAGGATCGGAGTAGGTGGATGGTCGAATTTCGCCCCTTCCCACGTGACCGCCGACGAGCGATGACACTGTACGCAATCGCTGTCGAATCCCGCCAATACATGATTGGGATCAGTGGTTGTGTTGAAGTCGCTTTCGTGACAAAACTGACAATCAGCAGGAGTGCCGGCATATTGTTCGCTCAGTTGTCCCTTATGACATGACTGGCAATCCACAATCGCGTGAGTACCTGCCAGCGGAAAACCGCGTGAAGCGTGAACTTCAAAAACTTCCTGTTCGTTCTGCCACCCGCGAGTTGTATGGCAATTCTGACAGGTTGAACCTAACTGACCATTGTGTTGATCGGCATGGCAATCGGCGCAATTATCAGGGGTTTTCGCAAACGTAAGGTCATTGTGACAAGCGATACACTTAATCTGTTTATGTTTACCGGATAAAGGAAATCCTGTTTCGTCGTGGCGAAACTTGGTTTCTGTCGGAATCTCTTTCCAGTTCCCGGTCGAGTGGCAGGTCGCACAATCGAACTTGATGTCGCCGTGGGGATTATCACCCTGGGCGATGGCAAGAATTGTGAGGCCGGCTGCGAAAGCAGTTGTCAGGCAGACTCTTACAAGAGTCATCTTGACACCATCCAGAATTAGAGTTTGCCGGTCTTTGAATCGTGGCAGTCTTTACATTCAGTACCTAATGGCTTGTATCGGACTAAAACAGTCGATTCTTGAATGATATTGCCATGACATTCACTACAAGGCACCTTTGAGTGCGCTCCATCGAGACGATACCGCGAGTCACGGTTATGGTCAAACTTCGAGGCCTTCCAATTGTCAGTTTGGTGACAACGGTCGCAGGCAGTCTGTCCGTCAATGACAAACTGCCCTCGATGAATATCTTTATGACATTCGTTGCAGTTTCTTGGCAGTAGCTCGAAAGTCAGAAGTGATACGTTAGTTTTATCATTTTTGTTCCCATGACAGTCAAGGCATTCGACACTTGCGTGCTTTCCAGTCAGTGGGAATCTGGTTGAATCGTGTGCAAAGAATGATTCTTTCCAACCCTCGACACCATGACAGCTCTCGCAGCCGCCACTGTTGATCAACTTGTCTGCCCTTCCACTATGCGGATCCTTGTGGCAGATTTTACAGGCAGTCTCTTGGTACGCAAATCTGTATTGGCGCTGTGACCTGCCAGACGGAGAGGTTACGTGACAGCCATCGCAGGGTACCGCAAGGTGTGCTCCTCGCAGTGGATAGTCACAGCTATCGTGCTGCTCAACCGTGAAGATTCCAGGACGAAATCCATCCACATTGTGGCAGCGTTCGCATTTCGCACCACCGGAGCTTCCAACAAAAGCGCCCTGGTGATAATCAGAGTGGCAATCGCCGCAACTGGAGAACGCCAGCAACTTGCGGGGGCCCTCCTGCTTGTGACACTTTTCGCACTGCAGCGGTATATGCAGTCCCAAGAGCGGGAAGCGAGTCTTGCTGTGATCGAAGCTGTTGTTGTTAACTGCTCGCCATCCTCCTGTGTTGTGACACCCCGAGCAGTTCTGCCCGAGGCGATTGGCATGCGGGTCTTTGTGACACGCGCTGCACTCAGCGTAGCTGAGGCCGGTAAACTTCTGGTATGAAGTGTCAGCTACTGCCGACTTGTCGACGAGAACAGGATGACACTTGGTGCACTCAGCCTTTTGATGTTGACCAGTCAGAGGATACTTTGCCTTTTGATGGTCGAACGAAACTGCCGGCTTCCACGCTGTGTTGGAATGGCAAGATTCACACTTGTTGGAAACCTGACCACGATGTTCGTCAAAATGGCAGCTACTGCACTTAGTCGACAATCCCAGAAGTGTCCGGTTTGGATCTTTGCGCGTATCTCCCTCCTTCAGGTCCGGCACAACATTCTTAGCCGTATGACACTGCCGGCACTGCAGTGGCTTGTGCGCTCCACTAAGATCGTATCCAGTTAGCGAATGGTCGAAGGCTGCTTCACCGTCTTTCCAATATACCAAAGCGAAATCGCGACCATGGTGCTCGACATGACACTCTTCGCACACCTTGTATTGATTGCTTCCGTGAAGCCCGTCGAGTTCATTTAGTTGTTTCTGGATCAATGTGTGGCAGACCAGGCAATTGGGGCCAATCTGCTTTCGATCGGAACCATGACATGAACGGCAATTGTCGAGACCCTCCAAGTGGCTGTGTGCCTTCGAAAGGTCTCCCGGGGACAATTGTGCAAAGGCCGAGGCTGATATCAAGGCAGCGACGGCTGCGACAAATCGCCAATAATTGCTCGGTCTCATGCTTTAAGACAAACCCGCGAATCCAGTCCATATCGCAATTCCGATATGAACACCCATTATCAGGTACATAATAATGGCAAAGGGCTTGTGGATAACGTGCCAATAGTGAAATACTTCGCGCGTTCTATCCAGCATTTCGATACGTCGCGCAAGCGCGGCGCGCTCGAGGGCGAGCCGCGCCAGTTGCTTCAACCCGCGATCAACTGATGCAAATGATCGTTTCATATCCTTCATGAGGCGGCGAGTCAGCATCGGCCGGGCGAAGTCCGCCATGATGGCCCCAACCAGCAGCCTAAGAAATGAGCCCTCAGTCGAGATCATCCGTTTCGACAAAATCTCAAGCTGAGCCAATTGTTCCGGCGCCAGCCCATATTTGTCCCTCAAAATCTCCGTCGTCAATTGCACCTGTTTATCGACCTCAGTCATTGTCAGCTCATCGCCTTCCTGGTTGCGGGGTATTAGCTGATAGAGATAGCGCCCCAAGTATCCGCTTAGTGCCACCGCAATCATTGACCAGAATGCGACTGCTATCAGTCCCTGTACCTTAAATGACGAATGGAGAACAATGAAAAGCGGTCCGCACACACCAAGATAGATGTGTAGCTTCAACCAATTACGCAACGTGATTCTCTTGCCGAGCAGTTTGGTGCGTTTTCGAAGAGAATAGGACAACATCAAAACCATCATTGCCGAACCAATGTATCCGAATACAATTCCCAGACTCCCTGCCGGTCGCAGCGCACGATAGTCCTCGTGGTGCGGGCGCTCAATATAGGATGTGCCGTAGTACTGGAGTCCAGCGACCAGGTAATAAACGATGATTATCAGGGTTAAAGTGTACAGAATGATCAAGAATTTTCTCATCAACTCTAAACTCGCGTAAACATTCTACGTTGACGACATTGTGATGCGTTTTACACGTTTATCGGCTAATTGGTTTATAAAAATGAATCTAACCTCCCATTTCGCATCTTAGATAGAGGAATTTGACGAGCAGCGAAATACTTGAATTGGATGAGCAAAGAATAGAACATCTTACAGTCGAATGTGCTTAGGCTATTTTCGAAGGTCCCGCATTAATCGAAGAACCTGAAAACGGCCAGTAGTGATTACAGTGGGACCAAAATGCGAAGCTCCAACCCCTGTTTTGATTTACCGTGATGAGTTAATCAGCGCCGGGTTTGTCACTTGGTTGAAGCTGCATGATGTTAGTGGATTCGACTTGGCAGTTCGAAGATAGTCTGCGACACTCAGAACATTTATGCTCAATTGCAGGTCAGTCGAATCACAAATGCGCCACACCGAATCTTAACCGGCTGAAGTTTGTCGGAAATCAGTCTATCGCTCTGAGCCGGTAGCCGATTCCTGGCTCGGTCGCGATTAGGTCTTCTCGCAATGATTTGGAATTCAACTTCTTCCTCAACTGCCCGAAGTAAACCCGCAAGTATTGGCGTTGCTCGACAGCAGGAGGGCCCCAGACTTCTCGCAGTATCTGTGTGTGCGTAACGACTCTGCCCACATGACGAGCAAGCAGCCGTAACAAATTATACTCAGTTGCAGTTAGATGCACGATGTTGTCGTCAACCGACACGATCCGTCCCACAAAGTCAATCTTGAGTGGCCCGGAGACAAAGACTGCCGATTCCTCCCCGGGGTGCGCGTGACGGAGAGCAACTCGTACTCGCGCGAGCAATTCAACAGCACTGAACGGCTTGGTCAGATAGTCATCAGCCCCCGCATCGAGAACCTTGACCTTGTCGGCGTCTGTATCCCTGACTGTGAGAACGATGATTGGCACTGTCGACCACTCGCGTATTCGACGGATGAAGTCATCGCCGCTCATGTCCGGCAGGCCGAGATCGAGAATGATAACTTCGGGCTTGAATGAAATTGCCTCGCGAAGACCATCGTTTGCCGTCGCGGCATCGCCGACTTGATAGCCATCGGTCTCCAGGCAGACTCTCAGAAGCTTGCGAATTGCCGATTCATCATCAATGACCAAGACTCTCGTCGACTTGTTCACAGGGACCCTTCCTCAGTCAGTGCTTTTGGCCGGCTGGCGATAGGTAATTCGATCTTAAATTCCGCGCCCCCTCCACTTCGATTGGCAACACGAACGCGTCCCTTGTGCAGCTCGACTATGCTCTTTGCCAATGAGAGCCCCAAGCCGATGCCCCCGGCAGGACTTCCGGGAAGTCGTCTGAACCTCTCGAAAACATGGCCGATTTCTGATGACGGAATTCCCGGCCCCTGGTCCAGGACTGAAATTGACAGATAGTCTGCCGATATTGCTGAGGAAATCTCGATACTGGAATTCGCAGGAGAGTACATCGCTGCATTTCTCAGGAGATTGGAAAGTGCATGCAGCAGCAACCCAAAGTCGCCGCTCAGCAGCAACGATTGTTCTCCGTAAATGACGTTTACCTGTCTCTCTCGCAGGAGACTTCGGCATTGCTCCACTGTCTCCCTGATCAATTCCTGGACATCAAACCACTCCAGATTAAGACGCAGAGTTCCGGATTGCAATCTCGACATATCGAGAAGGTTTTCTATCACATGATTGAGGCGGTCGGCCGAAACAATAATTTCATCAGCGAGAGTCTCACGACCTGCGTCGCTGGACTTTAGCTTCGAGTCTCGTAACGCCGCAGCAAAACCGATTATTGCCGTCAGTGGCGTGCGCAATTCGTGTGAAATCGAGTTGAGTAGAGTCTGGTGAAGTTTTTCCGATTCCTCCAAGAGCGCCAAATCGCGATTTTGAATCTGCAATGCCTCGCGTTGCACCACAACAGCAGTCTGGTGGCAGAGCGCATAAAGCAAATCGTTTTGCTCACGCGAAAATTCCATGGGCTCGATTGGCCGGAACAAAAGGACTCCCAACTGCTCGTCTGCGACTCGCAGCGGGAGACACAGTGACCGCACCTGTGAGAGCGTTTCTGTCGACCATCCTGCCGGCTTGCCGTTTTCGTGCACCCAGGCTGCTACAGCCCAGTCGTTTGTATCCATGTCAATCGCACTCGTGCGAGCAATCCTCCCCAATTTTTGGGTTTTCTTGTCAGGTATCAGCAGACAAGAGCGGGCTTGAAACAACCGCTGAACTCGGCGATCAACTTCCTTTTCAAGTTGGTCCATTCCCTCAAGCTCTACCAAGGCGCGGACGAAGTCAAATAGCACCTGCGTTCGCAGCTCGCGCTGGCGCAGTAATCTCTCTTGCTTGATACTGCGCGCAGTCAGGATACCGGTGATTGTGGCTACCACAAAGTACGCCGCGAACATCATGAAGTCTTCCGGTGCTGAAATGGAAAACGTAAACCTCGGTGGAATGAAGAAAAAATTCCAGACTATGGCACTGAGTGTTGCTGCAGTAAGCATCGCCGCAAACGAGCTCCGAAAAGCCAACAACATGATCGCCAAAAGATAGACAAATCCGACTGCGCGATAGCCGATCAGCGGCGCAAGCAACCAATTCAGTACCGAAATTCCGGCTACCATTGCCAGAGCAGTGAGAACCGAAACTCTATCCACTTTCGGTGCCTGGATGATTGGCTTTCGCAGCGAATCACCGATCTCCATGTGGGGACGAATGACATGGATATCAATGTCCAGCCGCAGACGCACGAGTCGATCAAGAATCGTCCCGCCCCCGAGCAAGTCTCGCCAGAAGCGACGGTCTGGTCGGCCAACAATAATCTGTGTGATGTCGCGCTCCCGTGCAATTCGGGCAATGGCTGCAACAACGTCGGAATCGGCAGTCGTTACCACTTCTGCTCCGAGCTCCTGCGCCAAACGAAGATTCTCACGCAAGCACTCTTCGTCAACGGCCGAGAGAGGTGTTGCAGTATCCACATTGAGGGCGATCCAGGGCACGCGCATGGCACCGGCATGGCGGCGCGTCGCTCTGATCAGGTCTTCGGAGGAGGGGCTGTGACTGACTGCCACCAATAGTCTCTCGGCTGTATTCCAACGCCCGGAAATGAGCAAACTCTGCCTGAGATCCTGCAATTCATGTTCTACCTGTTCAGCGGTCGCGCGTAATGACAGCTCGCGCAGGGCAGTGAGCGATTCCTCCTTAAAAAAATTCTCGGCGGCCGCTTGCTTCCGATCCCCCAGGTAGACTTTGCCCTCGTGCAGACGCTTCAACAGTTCGGTTGGCGAAATATCAATCAGGGAAATCTCATCGGCCATCCGAATTATGGAGTCCGGCACGGTTTCACGCACGGTCACGCCGGTGATACGTCTCACGACATCGTTTAGGCTCTCAAGATGCTGCACGTTAAGGGTCGAGTAAACGTTGATGCCTTGGTCGAGAAGTTCCTGAACATCGTGATAGCGTTTGGGATGTCTCGACCCCGGAGCATTTGAATGTGCGAGCTCGTCAATAAGCACGAGAGCCGGTTTTCGCGCGATGATCGCGTCAAGGTCAAGTTCCTCAAGGTGAGTCCCTTTATACTCGATTACTCGCCGTGGGATGACCGTGAGCCCTTCTAACAGCGCCTGTGTCTCGGCTCGGCCATGAGTCTCTACGATTCCGACAACAATATCGACACCCCCGCCAAGCAACTCCTGAGCGGTCTTCAGCATGGCATACGTCTTGCCGACTCCGGCGGACATGCCAAAGAAGAGGCGCAGCTTTCCTGAGCGCGCCTTGGCTTCGTCACTCTTCAGCGCCTGTAAGAGTCGCTGGGGATCAGGTCGATCGGAGTTCGTCATTCTGGTTAGATTCAAAATAACGAATCTAGGGCAATATTCAACCTCAATACGTTCACCCGCGGTTGCCCAATAAACCCGAGACTGAACGGCTCGACATTACTTTCGACCAATCGGCGTAACGGAACCAGTTGATCTTCACTTAGCCCACGCGCTTTAGCGACTCGTTCTATCTGGTAGAAGGCTGCTTCCGGCGAAATGTGCGGATCAAGCCCGCTACCCGAAGCAAGCAGCAGCTCATCGGGTGGCTGTTTGCCGCCATTCGCCCCAGCCAATGACGCCTGTCGCGTCGTGATCTGCTCCAGCAATGCCTTGCTTGTCGGGCCGAGATTTGTGCCGCTCGATGGTTGCGCATTATAGCCGATCCCGGAGGGGCGCGGCCAAAAATAACTTGAATCGGTGAATTCCTGGGCGATGAGTTCTGATCCAATCAATCTTCCATTGGAATGGATAAGGCTACCGTTAGCCTGATGCGGAAATAGCACCTGGGCAGCACCAAGCATTATCAATGGATAGATCACTCCGGTCACAATTGTCATTGCGCCGATGAGCTTTGCTGCTATCAAAAAAGTCTTCATTGAAGTTCCAGTCTCCCGACGAGTTACGAGATTAATCCCAATTGGGTGACAATAATGTCGATTATCTTAATTCCGACAAAAGGCACAATCAAACCACCCAAGCCGTAAATCAACAGATTCCGACGCAAAATGGCTTCCGCGCCCAAAGGCCGATACTTGATCCCTCTCAAGGCCAACGGAATTAGAGCAACAATTATGAGGGCATTGAATATCACTGCACTGAGAATCGCGCTCTGCGGAGACACGAGTTGCATGACATTGAGCTTTGCCAATGGACCTACCGAGCCTGACGTGGCATAAAGCACGCTGAACATCGCTGGCACGATGGCAAAGTACTTTGCTACATCATTGGCCACACTGAATGTCGTCAACGCGCCCCGTGTCATGAGAAGCTGCTTGCCGGTTTCCACCACCTCAATCAGTTTGGTCGGATTGGAGTCGAGATCAACCATGTTCCCAGCTTCGCGTGCGGCTTGCGTTCCCGTATTCATCGCCACGCCAACATCAGCCTGTGCCAAAGCGGGAGCATCGTTGGTGCCATCGCCGGTCATGGCAACCAAGTGCCCATTGGCCTGTTCCTCGCGAATGCGATTAAGTTTGGCCTCGGGATTGGCTTGAGCCATAAAGTCGTCTACTCCGGCCTCGGCCGCTATTGAGGCGGCTGTCAGCGGATTGTCTCCGGTTACCATAATCGTCCGAATGCCCATCGAACGCAGTTGCGAGAATCTCTCTTTGATTCCGCCCTTAACGACGTCCTTGAGATGCACTACGCCAAGAACAAAGTGTTCCTCGGAAACCACCAACGGCGTGCCGCCAGACTTTGAAATGCGGTTCACAATGGGATCGACATCCGCCGGCCAGGTGCCGCCGCTGTTCTCAATATGTTTCCTGATTGCATCGCCGGAACCCTTGCGCAGAGTGCGTACCGGTTCGCCGCTCTCCAGGACATCGACGCCGCTCATCCGCGTTTGTGCGCTGAAGGGAACAAATCGAGCCAGGTGTGGCGGCAGTGTCTCGGCGCGCAATCCAAATCTATCTTTCGCCAACACCACAATTGATCTGCCCTCCGGAGTCTCATCACTCAACGAAGCCAACTGCGCGGTCTCCGCAAGCGTCTGCGCCGGTACTCCCGGTACCGGTATGAACTCGGTCGCCATCCGATTGCCGAACGTGATCGTTCCTGTCTTATCCAGTAACAAGACATCAACGTCTCCTGCGGCTTCCACCGCGCGGCCGCTCGTGGCAATAACATTCTTTCGGATCATGCGATCCATACCGCTGATACCAATCGCGCTCAATAATCCGCCGATTGTTGTGGGAATGAGACACACTAACAGCGAGATGAGAATCGGCAGAGTTACGACTGCGGACAGGTCCTGCGCCGCTTCGTTGCCGCTGTAGTCAGCAAAAAGTTTGAGAGTGGCAACGGCAAGCAGAAATATGATCGTCAGGGCCAAGAGCACGAGACTCAGTGCGATTTCGTTCGGCGTCTTCTGGCGCTTGGCTCCTTCGACAAGGTTGATCATTCGGTCAAGAAACGAGTGCCCCTGTTCTGCCGTGATCGCGATGACAATACGGTCGCTGATCACTCGAGTTCCTCCCGTAACCGCGCTGCGGTCTCCGCCGCTTTCACGTATTACCGGCGCCGACTCTCCCGTAATCGCCGACTCGTCAACGGAGGCAATGCCTTCGGTGACTTCACCGTCACCGGGAATAATATCGTTAGCCTCACAGACAACAAAGTCTCCGGGTCGCAAATCCGCCGCGTTGACTTTGACTTCCTGGTTCTTGGGAAGTAACTTCCGGGCTATTGTCGAAGTCCGCATGCGTTTCAGGCTCTCTGCCTGCGCCTTGCCCCGGCCTTCAGCAACTGCTTCGGCGAAGTTGGCGAACAACACTGTAAAGAACAGCCACAGGCAAATCTGCAGGTCGAATCCCGAAAAGTCGCCGCGAATGATATTCGTAAAAAAGGCTATCGCTGTGAGTATTGTCCCGATCAAGACCACGAACATCACGGGGTTTTTGATTTGCGCTTTGGGATTCAGTTTGCGAAAAGCATCGAAAGACGCTTGTCGCAGCAACGCTCCATCAAATAGCGTAGTTGATTTCTTGGTATTCGTCAATTTCCACCCTGCCTAAAAAGTAGTGCCTGTCAGCATCAGTAGATGTTCAAGTATTGGTCCGAGCGCCAGAACTGGGAAAAATGTCAATGCGCCGACGATCAGAATTGTCGCGGTCAAAATCAGACCGAATGTCATGCCCTCGGTCGAAAAACTCCCCGCCGTCATTGGCGTCGACTTCTTGCGAACCAGGCTTCCCGAAATCAACAGCACAGGCAAAATTACGCCGAATCGCGCCAGCAACATACAGAGTCCGAGTGCGATATTATAGAAGGGAGTATTGGCATTCAGCCCTGCGAACGCGCTTCCGTTATTGCCGCTTGCGGAGGTAGTCGCATACAGTATTTCACTCAGTCCGTGAGGGCCGTGATTGGCCAGACTGCTCAGTCCAGCCGTCGTTGAACAGGCAATTGCGGACGTGATCAATATGAGCGCACACGGCAGAATGATCGCAATCGTTGTCCAGCGCATCTCCAGTGCTTCAATCTTCTTGCCAAAGTACTCGGGTGTTCTTCCGACCATTAGTCCGGAAAGGAATACTGTCAGCAGCACGAACAAGATCATTCCATACATACCGGCACCAACGCCGCCAAAAATGATCTCACCAAGCATGATGTTGAACATTGCTATACCACCGGCTATCGGAGACATACTCGAGTGCATTGCATTCACCGAGCCGTTGGACGCAACAGTTGTGAAGTTGGACCAGATGATGCTATTCACAACTCCAAATCGCGTCTCTTTTCCCTCGAGGTTAGAAACTCCGAGCGCGCTGTTGTTCGAAAATTCGGCGTAGGCTGAGATACCGATAAACGCGATCAGCATAATCATCATAACACCGTAGAGCACCCAGGCGTGTTTGCGCGAGCCGACCATCAATCCGAATGTGTATACGAGCGCGGCAGGCAACATCAAGATTGCCAGCACCTCGAACCAGTTCGAAAGTGGTGTCGGGTTTTCATACGGGTGCGCGCTGTTGGTATTGAAGAACCCTCCGCCATTGGTGCCAAGCTGTTTGATCGCTATCTGCGAAGCCGCCGGGCCCATCGGCAGTATCTGCTCTTTCCCTTCTAGTGTCGTCGCAGATTGGTAGGCATCGACATTCTGCACTACGCCTTGGCCGACCAGTACCAGCGTCCAGACAATGGAGAGTGGCAATAGGATATGTATGGTCGATCGCGTCATATCCGTCCAGAAATTACCCAAAGTCCCGGAGGTCTTTCTCGAAATACCGCGCGCCAGCGCCGCCATTACCGCTATACCCGTCGCAGCACTGACAAAATTCTGTACAGTGAGTCCAACCATCTGCGTCAAATAACTTAGGGTTACCTCACCTGCATAGGATTGCCAGTTGGTATTTGTCATGAAGCTGACAGCCGTATTTAACGCCAGATGCCACGACGGCGCCGGCAGGTTCTGTGGATTGAGCGGCAACAACTGCTGCAGAATTTGGAGAAGAAACACTACGGCAAACCCGCCCAGATTGAAGAGCAACAACGCCGAGGCGTATTGCTTCCAATCCATCTCGGCATCAGCATCGATACCGCACATTCTATAGATCAACCGCTCGACACTCTTAAACGGGCGGAGGATGTTTGAGCCCTGACCAGTCAGCATGTTGTAACAGAACCGCCCCAAAACGGGCGTCAGAACGATCAAGGCAACAATCAATGCGGCAATTTGCAGAAAGTCGTTAGCAATCATGTTTCTACATCTCCTCGGCCTTGAACAGGCAATACACCAGGTAGACCAGCAGTAACAGCGCTACGATACCACCTAACCAGAATTCCATATGCTTACTCAAATCGTTTAGAAATACACCAGATAGCTTTCGAGACCTTCCCGAAAACACTCTGCTAATAACGACACTGAGCTGTAGTCGGATAGTAAAGAGGTGGGACGGAGTAGTAAAGAAATGGTAAAGAAGCTGACCACTGCGAGGTGATCAAAGTGATTACATGGCCAGCACTTCAGGCGACTTCACCCGGCACTTTCCAGACAATTCTTGACTACCAACCGACCTTGTGATTCCCCAATCAGTCTATCGAGCGAATGATCCGCAAAATCGGGTTCGAGGCGCGGATTACCGACTCTTGAAGCCAGCTCGACGAACCATCGTGACTCAAGCAGTCCCAGGCTCGGAATTGACTTACGGGGGGAGCGGGTTTTTGATCTAAATTCTTGACAACTTGCACCATGTTCACTAAACTTAATTGAAGTAAGTTCAGGGCGGGCTTCGAAAAGTTCTGTTCATCACCTCAGTCGTAAGCTTGCGTGCTGATCGCCAGCAATTGAGATACTCCTGTTACACACAAGCAGCTACTGACGCCTGAGCCGGCGGCAATTTCAAAATCCAGAAAGACGTCCTGTCTGACTGCCTCAACTCCAATCGTTGCGCGTGCAGACTCGAATCAATAGAGGTGGCAGAGAGGGATCGTAAGAGAGGTGCAAAATGCCATTGCGTATTCAGGGGTTCTTCCTAATCCTGTTCGCCACCATACTCGCACTTATCGCTGCATCGATGATCTTGATTGAACCTGCAGTAGCGAACCCAGACATGAGCCAAAGCCAGGTAGAGATGCCCACTTTGTGCGGCGATGTCGATGGCAGTGGAAATATCAATATCGCTGATTTAACGCGTCTTTGGGTTTTTCTCTTTCAAAATGGCCCGCCCCCGCCATTCCCCGAGGACGCCGATGTTGATGGTTGTGGAAGCATAAACGCCTCCGATCTCGTTCATTTATGGAATTATTTGTTCGAGGCAGGTCCTGTTCCCTGTGCCGGCAATTGCAACATTGATCACGGTATTAATTGGGTACGAACGGTGTGTGGTCAGACGTTCACAACTGGCGTTGATTCAGTAGGTCTAGATGTCTTTGTAGCAAACGACACCCCCTTGCGGGCAATGTCTCTCGGATTTGGTTACAACGCGGATGACATCTACGAAATCACCAGTGTTAGTAAAGCAGTTGCTCTCAGTGACGGTCTGTTTTCGGTGACGTTCAAGCCCTCAATCAATCAGGTCCTCATCGGCTGGATGAATAGTTCGACTGGAGGTTCATTTCCAATTCATTCAGTTGCAGTGCGAATTGCCACCATCTGGGTGAAGAGAAGCGGTCCCGAACAGAATGGTTGTGTGAACATTCGCCGGTCATTTGTTGGTCCGGCCGGTCCCTTCATTTTCTGTCCAAGTTCCGGAGGCGTGATCATACCTCAATTCGTCGACTGCCCGGATCCGGAAGTAGAGATCGGAGACGGTGTCACCGCGATCGAGCCACAGTATGACGCTCACCAGCATTGGTCTCTTGGGAACTCAGAGGGGGTCATGTGGCCGGACACCATGTGGAATCAATACGACTACTGTGCTGCGGGGACACCGTGTAAGCGCTGCTGTATTCTGTGTGAGTCGGAGGATTATCCTAATTGGGAATTGTTCGTCGACGCATTGGGTCAGAATCAGTGCTATTTCGATCCGCCGCCGGGACGAACGAGTTTTAGGCCGTCGGCGCTCGCGGAGTGGTCGGCGATCAAGCAGCCGTGGAGCGGTTCCTGCTTCGGGTTTGCGGCCACTGAGGCCTTTTACATAGACAGCTTGCTGCCACTGCTAAGCGACTTTCCGGGATGCACGGAGCTGGGTTCGGTCGTTGCCTCGCAGAACAGTCGGAATCTGATCAATCGCTTCAATTTATACCAGTTCGGACTGCGAAATCAACAGCGTATGGCGCAGAAGCTACAAACGGTCCGTTTTGATCAAACACTTGTTGAGATTCAAGAAATGTTGCAGAGGATAACACCTATTGATAAGGTCCTGATGATGTTCAACGACGAAGGACCGGGTGCTCACGTCGTCTTTCCGTACTACTGTCAAACCATTGATGGCAGCACTTGGAATGTCTATGTTCACGATAGCAACTTCCCCAATGATATGACGAAGTACGTCCAAATTCACGCAGAGGGGTGGGATTATCCCAGTCTTCCGGGGTGGGGTGGAGAATATGGCCTGTTTCTCCTCGATTCGCTCACTACATGTTTGGAACCATTAGTCTTGATGGATACTGCGGAAGCAAACCAGCAGATTCATTTCTACTTTGGTGAAACTGAATCCGCTGATTTTAGTTCACCAGAAGGCAATATCGGATTTGACGGTGACTACATATATTCGACTCTCGAAGGTGGCTTGCCGCTCTTTCCGATGGATGGCCAAAATTCACGCCCAGTGGGTTACCTGCTGCCGACGGATGAATGGTATTTTGAGGCAACCGGAGTTGCCGACGGTGTTTTCACAGTCATTGATGGTGAACGCCGCATCTTTCGAATTGGCGGCGCCAAATCAGGAATAATCAGTGCTCCAGCTGCCGAACAGTCGTCAGTGACCGTTTACGGTATTGGATCAAAGCTGGGCGAAAAGGGAATATGCGACACATCGTTTATTGAGGTCATTAGCGTTGCGCCGGATTCCGAAATCGTAGTCAATATTTCGGACATTACTCCAACCGAGGACGACACCCTGACTGTCACGCTCGCTGATACAGCAACAGTCCAAATCAACAATTATGGTGCAGCCCGGACATACGACTTGTTGGTGCAGATCGTGACTGCCGCGACAGATACTACGTTCTACCATTCCAATGTCGTGCTCGATGAGAATTGTTCGCATCTAATATCGCCTGATTGGCGATCTTCGCATGACAGCATTAAGATTTTCTGTGATGAAGGGATTGACGGGAGCATCGATTCGGTCTTCGGAATTGCCAATGCTGCTGCGCCTCGCTTTGTTTGCGGAGACGCCAACGGCAGCGGACTTGTGACGATATCGGATGCCGTATTCTTGATCAATTACATATTTGGAGGCGGACCGGCGCCATATCTTATTTCGGCAGGAGACGCCAACTGCAACGGACAGATCAACATTTCCGACGTTGTCTATCTGATAAATTACATTTTCGTGGGTGGTGCAGCCCCGTGTGCTGCGTGCCCGTAGAGATAATTGATGAATGCTGGGGGAAGCCGGTAAGAACCGGCTTCCCCCGAACTGGTTCTAATGCATTTCAAGGTAAGGTGACTGACTTCTACTTCCTGTTGTACTTCCAATTTCGAGACTTGCCTTGAGCCAGCCATTCAATGGCCTGCGCGAGACGCCGTTGCCTGGTATCTTCCCCTTTCGCTTCAGTAATCCATTCAACGTACTCGCGCTTGTGGCTGGGGCTGAATTCGTCAAATACCTTCAGTGCCTGCTTGTTCCTGCGCAATGCGGTAAGGAAGTAATCCGGCACAGGTACTGATCCGGGGGAAGTAGATTTTGTGCGCGAAGGAGCCTTCACGCCGTCTTCGTTTAGCTTAACAGCCTTCTTGATGAGAGACCTCATCGCCCTATCAACTGGCAGATCAGACAGCTTCATGATTCTGCCAAATTGACCCATCGCTTCTTCTGTCTTTGATTGAGTGGCTTTGTCGAGTCCAACAATTAGGTCACTTTTCCAGAATCCGAATGCGCAGTGCTTCTTGAAGGACGCCATGCTGCAGAGAATCCCCTTGTATTCAAAATGCGGGAAGTTCCACTTCATTGTTTCTTCGACGTCCGGACACGTCTCGTGAATGAGGTTGCGAAGATGACTTAGTATCGGCCTGGCAAAATCAGCTGATTTCGCGATGTAAGTGTCAATTCTCGGATCCTTCTTGCCCATATTAAACCCTGTCCGACCTCGATCTGTTGGGGTGTCCCCCCGGGTTCACTGCAGAGTCGCAGTAATCAATCAAGTATGTCAATTCGTGCGCATCCATCCAATTTTGTCACCCTCGTGAATACCTATCCTCTCCGCGAAGCCGGCATTGACTTCAAGAACGAATTTCGCCGGGCGGGTCGACGGGTAGGATGTCTCGGCGTAGGGTGTTGTATTCTCGTGGATGGTGACGATCTCATTGTCGGAGTTTATGAACAGCATATCGAGCGGAAGTATTGTGTTCTTCATCCAAAAGGCCTGCATATCGTCGTAGGGGAAAATGAAAAACATCCCCTGATTGTCGCCCATAGTCTTGCGAAACATCATACCAAGTCGGCGCTCGTCATTGGTTTCGGCAAGCTCAATATCAATCGAGGCTATGTACTCTGCACTGCGCGTGTAGAAACTAAGCAAGCCTTCCTTCAGAAATTCGGTGCGCAGCGGCGCAAGCTCCGTGGTGGCATTCTCTCTCGGATCCTGCGTGACCGCAGAACTCTTGTTGTCTCGAGTGAGGAAAACTGCGGCAATAACAGCGATCACTGCAACGATGCCATACACCAGATTACGCTTAAGCTTGCCTCTGGATTTGTTTGACGAGCCGGTCTGGCTCTTTCTGACTTGGCGCTTCGGCTTTGTCATTAAAATTACGTTCCTTAGCAGAGATTCGGATGATCACTGTCCTGCTCCACCGTGCGAGCTTTTTCTCAGGAGCAATATAGCCTGAGCGGTCTTGTTTGTCTATCCTACTTTGCCCGTCCAAACAGGTAGTCGACACCGGCGTCTTTGCCCTTGCGCCGACCCTCGATGCGTGCATGGAGTGAATCGGTCGTTACCTGGCGATAGATGATTCGGGTCGGAAAATCGTGACGCGGATTCTCGAATATCGTCGTCACCGAATCCTGCCTGACCATCTTAAAGTATACTGGTGCCGGATTGTGGGCGACATCAGAAATGTAGAACAGCCCCGAATCGGAAGCCTCGATCAGCAGCTTCTCCGAGATCGAGGTATCCTTGCCGGCGAGTGAATAGCCCATTCCCCGAAATCGACTTGTGCTCTCCTGACGCCACGACTCGAATATTTCGGTTCCACCCATCTTTGATTTCCAGGTACCAACGAGCCACGAGAGGCGGGTAAGTGCTTCAGACGGTGCGGCGATCGCTACCGGTTTTACAGCCGCATACACGGTGTGTGTAGTCAACAGAATGAGAGCGATAATATTAATTCGTGGTCTCACGCAATACTCCTTGAAGATGCTACAATTCTCGTACAAATCTCGTACAAGCTATGACGAAAATCAATGACGAAAGTGTACAAGGATTGACCATTTTTCTGGAGGAATTGTGAGAACTCTACTGCTGGCGTTAACTCTGTTAAATGTAATGGCGGTTCCATGTCTGGCTGCCATCAAGAATGAAGTTGTCGAGTACAAACAAGGTGACACCGTTCTTGAAGGGTATCTTGTATACGATGACGCCATCAAGGGAACTCGCCCTGGCGTGTTGGTCATTCATCAGTGGTTGGGACTGACAGATAACGAAAAGATGCGCGCGACCATGTTGGCCCAAATGGGTTATGTGGCTCTCGCCGTGGATATCTACGGGAAAGGCGTTCGCCCAAAAGACAGTGGCAGTGCAGGTGCTGAAGCCGGTAAGTACCGCAAAGATGTGCTGTTGTTTCGGGAACGGTTGAATGCTGGATTGCAGACACTCCTGAAGAATCCCAATGTCGACCCCAAGCGGGTCGCCGCAATTGGCTACTGTTTCGGCGGCGGCGCAGCTCTGGAATTGGCTCGCAGCGGCGCTAATATAGCTGGCGTAGTTTCGTTTCACGGCTCCCTGGCTACGACGATGCCCGCGGTAGCCGGTCAGGTCAAGTCGAAAGTTCTTGTATGTCACGGCGCTGATGATCCATTTGTGCCAATGAAGGATGTCGAGGCCTTCTTCGAAGAATTTCGGGCTGCCGGGGCTGACTATCAGTTTGTCGCATATAGCGGAGCGGTGCATGCGTTCACTCAGAACGAAGCAGGCAATGACAATTCCAAAGGCGCTGCCTACAATGAAAAAGCTGATAAGCGCTCCTGGCAGGCTATGAAGGACTTTTTCGCTGAAATCTTTTAGACTCGCGTTCCTGATCCGGGAGACAAAAGATCGACGTGTTGCCTGCAACCGAGGGAAATTACTACCACCATTCGGGAAATGACAACTCGCGCATTCCGGATAGACCGATGCTGATTGCTCCCCGACATGAACGTCTCTGCCGATCCAGTGGTTAGAATGAGGTCTGCTATCAGAAGTCACCGTTACTATTTGCTCTCCGCATTAGTTGGGTTGTTGTTACTATCGACTGCGGCTCACGGACAATACTCGAAAAGTATCAACCCGTTTCCTGTTGTGATTGACGGTGACACCCTTCACTATCCGTTCTGGGGCGGCTTGAACGACCCGAAACCGTCCTTGGTCGATTTTGATGGTGACTCGCTAATCGATCTTTTCGTCGGCGAAGCTGCCGGTAAACTCAATTACCTTCGTAATACTGGCAGCTCATCTGCCCCTATCTGGACGATGATGACCGATCGTTTTGGCGGACTCGATATCGGAACGTGGCATCGACTGGTTGACATCGACGGAGACAACGATCTCGATTTGCTCTGTGACAATATCAATAATGGTGTTACCTACTACCGCAATCAGAGCAGCGGCAGTAATATCGTTTTTGTTGAAGCCGACACTGTCTTTGGTGGAATAATTACCGGAGTAAACAATACACCGGCACTCACCGATATCGACAACGACGGCGACCTCGATTTTTTCATCGGTGACCCGGGTGGTCAATTGATTCTGTATCGCAATATCGGCAGTCGCAATTCACCATCTTTCACGCTGGAGTCGACATTTTACGACAGCATTTTGGCCTTCCCAGGCGGCGGTAGTGTGCTGCCAAAGGCCTCGGAACCACTGCATGGATTTAGCGCAATCAACTTTGCGGATGTCGACTCAGATGGCGATAAGGACCTGGTTTGGGGTGATTTGTTCAACCCGAATCTCTACCTCTTTGCCAACCTCGGCACTGCGCAACTATCGGATCTGACTTACCAAACCGACACGTACCTATCACCATCCTACTCGACCCTTGGGTTCAATCATGCGCCGTTAGCGGACATTGATCACGATGGCGATCTCGACATGCTCCTGGCTTCGGCAAATGGTGAGCTGATCAATAATTTGAAACTGCTGCGAAACACCGGCACGGCCAGCACCGCCGTCTTCACCCTTGAGCAACAGAACCTCATTGATAATATCGACGTCGGAAGGAGCTCTTTTCCCAATGTGGTCGATATCGAAGGAGACGGCGATCTCGACTTGTTTGTAGGTGGTGGTGACGGAGTAATTTCGTTCTTTCAAAATGTCGGGAATCGGCAACAAGCTTCGTTTAGTCGAGTGAATGAAACGTTTGCGGGAATCGACGTCGGATTCAGCGCGATACCCGCATTCGCAGATTGGGATACGGATGCCGACTACGACATGCTGGTGGGTACGGAGAGCGGGTTCATCGAATATTGGCGTAACGACGGCGACGCATGTGCGGCCTCATTTGTCAAAGTAACGAATCAGTTCGCTGGTATCAAAACGGACCAGCTTGCAATTCCCGTACCCGTCGATCTGGACAACGATGGACTCATGGATTTGATAGTCGGCGAATGGGACTTCAACGGTTTCGCCAATATCCTCTTGTACGAAAACACGGGATCTGCTGGCAGCCCGGCCCTAACGCTTGTGACCAAATTCCTGCTAAAGAAGCAATCGCGTGAGTTCACTATTCCCTGTGCGGTCGACTGGGACAGCGACGGCAAAATTGACCTGATTGTCGGCGGCCGTCATCTGGGTATGACATGGTATCGGAATACGGCCGCGCCAAGGGAATTTCCTGATTCTCTAACACTTGTTCCACAGGGAGATATCGTTCCCGGAAACGACGTTGGCTACCGGGCTGCGATGACTCTTGGCGACATTGATTCTGACGGTGATCTCGACATCTTTGTCGGCGAGGAAGATGGCGGCGTGAATTTCTTCCGTCGGGACGGTGGTGTGATCTACCGCGCCGGAGACGCGGATGGCAACGGTGTCCTGTCAATATCAGATGCTGTCCGACTGGTTAATTATATTTTCGCCAACGCGTTGGCGCCATCGCCGCTGCTCAATGGCGACGCCAATTGTAGTGGCCTTGTCTCGCTAACGGATGTCGTGTTTCTGGTCAACTTCATATTCGCGAGCGGGCCGGCTCCATGCGCCACGTGTAACGGATTTTGACGAATTATCCCTCGCACGTATCATCCTTGACCTTCAGAGTTAAGAACCGGAGATTCATTAGATGCAACGACTGATAACGGGAATAGCTCTCTTGATCATCGCAATCACCTCAACCGGTTGTAGTGACAAGGGAAATGACATGCCAAACGCGGTCTCGGGCCCAGCCGGAAGGCTCTATGTACTTAACCAGGCTGACACGACGATCAATGTCTTTGACACTCGGACGATGAGCCAGGTCAAGACCATTAACACGAGAATCGCCAAACCGCATTACATCGTATTCACTCCTGACAAGCTCTATTATTTTGTGATGACCGTTGACTTATCCGGCAAGGTTGCCAAATTCAATGCGTTAACGGACGAGTATGTCGCTGATTTTGATTTGACGGCCGCTGCTCGGTCGGTATTCGTCAATCAGCGCAGTGTGATCCCGGCCGGACTGTGCATCACCACAGATGGTCAATACGGGTACATGTGCGATTACACTGCCGGTTCAGAACGAGGGCATATCTACAAGGTGAATCTCAGCACCATGATTGTTGAGAAGAAGATCCAGTCAGGAGCGCAGACGCATGAATTGCTGAGCACGCCGAACGGCAAGGTGATTGTCGCATGTAATCTGCGGTCTGATGATATCACATTACTCTACACAGATGAAGACACTGTTGCTTTTGTGCAGATTGATCCTGACCGGCAATCTGACCCTCAAATTCCGCGCTATGGCCCCTATTGTGTGGCAGTAGACCACCATCTCCAGAAGGCGTACATTTCCTGCCTGTATGCAAGCCAGGTACGGATACTGGACATCTTCTCGCGTCAAATTGTTGACTCAATTGACATTCCGGTCACCCCGGGAATATCCGTGTCCGGACCGGCCATGATACATCACGCTCATAATGGCAATTTTCTTGTGCTCACGACCAAGTGGGGTAACACAGTGGTCGTAGTGGACCTCCTGCAACGTCAAATTACCGCTGAAATTCCGATTGGCGTGGGGCATCCGTTCGGAGTGGCCATGTCAGACGACGATAGCCGCATCTACGTTGCAGCTTCGGGACAACCTCCGCAACATGGGTATGTGTACGAAATTGATGTCGCAACACTGAAAGTGATCGACTCGACCGAGGTCGGTGTCGACTCCTGGGGCATTGGCTGGATCCCTAATTAGAAGCTCTTGATTCCCACTTGATTGCCTGACTCTCCTGGGTCGAGAATTAAAGCGTCGACGCTCGCGCGGAGTCAAGCATCTGACGCATTTCGGAAAGCCCTGGAAACGTCTTGTCAAGCGCTGCCGCAGTATCGAGATAGCTGGAGGAGCGACTCAAGTCATTGACCTGATAATAAAGCGTTGAAAGATTGAAGTAGCTTGCCGGGTTATTCGGCTGGTGGCTGCGCACAAAATCAAATTCGCGCCGCGCTTCGTCAATCCGCTGCTGACGGGCGAAAGTCTGTCCAAGATTGGCATGGCCGGCAACCGAATTCGGAAAGTAGCCAAGATAGCGTTGAAACTCATCTTGTGCCTCCTGCCGCATGTCGGCAGCCAGATAAGCTTCACCCTTCTTGAATATTGCTTCAACATTGGTGGAATCGGCGGCAAATGAACGCTCGTAGATTTCTGCTGCCTGAGTGTACTCGTTCAACATGAAGTGCAATCCGGCATAGTCATCATACGCCCAGTTCGCTTTGGGGTGCTCGCGAATCACTCGGACCAATAAGTGGTTGAGATCGCCGAGCTTCTGTTGCCTCTTCAGCATATTGGCGACACCTCGAAGCGGGCGGTCGTCGTTGGCATCAAGGCTGGCTGCTCGATAGTGATATACGATCGCCAGCGAGTCCTGCCCTTGACGAGCATAAATACCCGCGATGCTATTGTACGGTCGCGGAGACTTTGGATCGATTCGTGATGCACTCTGGTATTCGAGGCTCGCCTCATCGAGACGATTGGCCGCGAGCAGCGAATTGGCGACGAACATCTTGCCCTCAAATTTCGAGTCGATCGAACGCGAAAGGCCGGGAATTCTTGAGACACCATTGACCACGATGACAGCCATCACCAATACAGACAGCCAGCGATAAAAACGGCTGTATTCCTGTCGTCTGTAGAGATCGATTATTCCCCATAGCCCAGCGGCTGCCCAGATAATGACAGAGGGAACTATGAGTAGTCGCTGAAAGGCAAAGACGTTGAATAAGATCGCCACGGGTGCGAGCGAAATTGCCGACATCACTATCAGATCCGGGCGCCCATTTGAATTTCGAACAGCCAAGGGTGCAAGTAATGCCAGTGGCAGGATGATCCCGAAGGGCAAAAAGATGATTCCCTCCGACAGAAGAATGTTAAGCGGAAAATTACCTTGTGCAAAATAGTATATTGGCCGATCAGTGGCAATCTCGCATCCGCTGATCAAATCGACAAACTTGCGCATCTCCAACGTCACCCACTTAATCGGATCATTGGCAATCGATTTGAGAGCATAACTCAGCCAAAACGAACCCATATCGGTAATTTCCAATTCGCGACCATTCGTTCGAAGAGTGGCGTCGACAGCACTACTGTAGCTAAGCCCAAGGTCCCGACCTGAGTTTGGCAGCGTTACTGTTCTGCCGGTTGCATTAGCCTGGTTTGCTGCCGCCAGTCGCAGACCAACGTCAGTGAGATATGGTATCTTCTCACCGCCCAATGAACTATTCCTCAAGGCGAAAAGAGTTGTGATGAGAAATGCAACAAGGACAAACGCAGTTGCACGACTCGTACGAATCTTCCAATTGTGTCCAGTCTCACGATAGATCCACCATGCTCCAACCGGAACAAGAATCAGAGTCTCAGGAGTAGACGCACCCGACAAAGCAACAGCAATACCTGAACAGACAAGCCACCACATCCGATGCTTCTCTTGATACTGCAGGAGCGTGTACAAAGCCGCCAGCAACAGAAAAATAGTCAGGGTTACAGGTAGTAGTTCGGCATCAAAGACAATGAATGTCCCGTAGAGAGCGGAAATCAATCCTGCGGTCATTCCAACCTTTTGGGAGTAGAAGTGTATCGCAGTCAGATAGATCAGAACACATGACAACGATCCGAGTACGCATTGTACCAGAAGCGTTTGAAACAGCTGTCCTCCAATCAGAGAGTATAGCTCTGCCAACACCATCGAGTAGAAAGGCGCTTTGAAGACCGCCTCGTGCCCAAGTTGCTGGCCCTTCAAAATCGCAATCGCTATATTATTGAAATGCAGAAGGTCATAGGTGAGATAGCCAAAACTCGGAAGCGCCGAAATGGCGCTGAGGTGTAGTAAGCGTGCGGCCAGAGCTACGATCAGAACGATGGCCGATCCGACAATGCGGTCCTTCATCGAGACGTTCAATTCACGAGATTCGTTTTCCATTGAGACGAATATTACTTCTTTTCCCTTTTTGATCAAGTCGATTCATAAAATCCCGGCCCTAGGAATCGCCGGAGATTATCGCTTTCAACGCCCCCAGCGGTTCGCTATCTTTAGGAGATGACGTTATCCTGCTATGTCCATGTGCCTTTCTGTGCTCGGATTTGCACGTATTGCGACTTCTATCGTATCGTACACGACACAGAGTGGGAAAAGCGTTATATCGATGCCATTTGCGCCGAGATTGATCTCCGCTTCACATTGTTGGCCAACAATCCACCCTCCAAGACTGCCAGTGATGGCCTCAATCTTGAGACGCTCTACTTCGGCGGAGGAACACCCACAGTACTGTCGGAAGAGTCGTGGCAACGCATTGTTGCGAGACTGAAGCGATACGTTGCATTTTCAGGGTCGATCGAGTTTACCACCGAAGCCAACCCAGAGTCCTCCACATTGGAGAAGCTGCGGCTGCTAAGAACTCTTGGAGCCAATCGTGTTTCCTTCGGTGCCCAGTCGTTTTCAGCAGCGAATTTGCAGCGGCTTGGACGCCTGCACAACGCAGATCAGATTGGCGAGGCGGTCGAGACGGCGCGATCATCCGGGTTCGACAATATCTCGGTTGATCTGATGTACGGCCTGCCCGACGAGACAGATACTTCCTTCGACTATGATCTCAGATCAATCGTCGCTCTGGACCCGCATCACATCTCTTTCTATTCACTAATGCTCGAGGGCAATGTTCCACTACGTTATCAAGTACAGCGACGCGAAGTATCCCTTCCCAAGGATGATTTGGTGACTGATCGCTATTTGCGCGCAGTGTGCTTCCTCGCTGACCACGGATTTGAGCATTACGAGATATCAAACTACGCTAAGTCCAATTGGCGCTGTCGCCACAACCTCGCCTACTGGCAGCAGCTTGACTATATCGCCTTTGGCCCGGCGGCGGTAGGAACAATTGGAGGGCGTCGATATAAGAATGAACCAGACATTTACCGGTATGTCAAGAGCCTCTCTCACGGGAAACTGCCGGAGGCCGATGTGGAAGAACTGAATCACGGCAAGCGACTGATCGAGACCATTATGTTGTCATTGCGAATGCGCGAAGGCCTGGATACGCATCGGCTACAGCGCGAGTTTGACTTTGATATCCTGAGCGTTCGAAGGAACCTGATCGACGCACTTGTCAGCGGTGGCGAGGTTGATTCGACAGATGGCCATCTCAAGCTCACAACCAAAGGCATGTTTCGTGCAGACATGATTTCCACTGCATTACTTCCCGATTTTGTATAGCCCTTTCTCGGAGATTGAAACTGGTGCCGATTGGGCAAAACTGGATACCGATAGAGATAATTGCTGTGACTCCCTTGACATATCCCGCCTCAATACGTATCTTTGAATCGACAACAGAGTGCAACTGGGCAGGAAACATGGCTATCAATTGCCAGATGGAGCGAGTACGAGAACACTGGGCTCAGTAGAGGCCGGTCGTCGCTCTATGGTAGTTGAAGGAATCGGGCGTAATTCAATTGACGGACGAGAAGTTCGAAGACGATCGAAGATCAGCACGTGGGTGGGATCACTGGGAGCAACTCCTTGAGACTACTGATGATCCGATAGCTATCACCAACACCAAATTTGTAGTAACTCATTTCAACCAATCGTTTGGTCGACTGGCACCGGGATTCAAGTCGGGGAGACAATTCCGCGACCTCATCATCAAGGAACATTTACAGTCCTGGGATGATGCTATTGGTGACCTGTCCGGCAATAAAGTGATTTCTCTACATATCGGGGTGCATTCTGGTCATCTCATTCGTTGGCTGGCAATACGGGTTCTGCCAGTCTTCGATGCAGGGCAACCAGCCAAGTTCTTTGTTATCTGCGTCGATGTCACCGATGTGATGAACTTCGAGACTGAACTACGCAAGCGGGAGCGACTTCTGCAAAAGGCCGAGCAGCTCAGTGGCCTGGCAAGTTGGACTTGGGACATCCTCGCGGATCAAGGTTACTGGTCCGACAATATGTTCAGATTGATTGGAGATGAGCCGCAAAGCTACATTCCCAAATATGAGATGTTTATGCAGGCCGTGCATCCGGACGATCGAGCAATCCTCGAGCGAGTTCTTGCAGGGATCCAGGAAACCAATCCGAATTTGCAGATCAATGAGTTTGAATCTGAGTTCCGGATAAAACAATCTCAAGGTTCTTGCATCACCGTGTACAGTCATGGAGAGGTAGAGCGCGACTCCAGCGGAAGGGCAATCAGGACAATTGGCATTCTACTGAACATTACCGAGCGCCGGGAATTTGAAAGACGACTCCGTGAAAGCGAGGCTTTGCTCGAGTCCACCGCACAGTTGGCCAGAGTCGGGGGTTGGGAGCTAAGTGTCCCGCAAAATGAACTTACCTGGACAACAGAAACCTATCATATTAAAGAAGTGCCGCTGGATCAGAAGCCTTCCGTGGCTAACGCTGTCACCTTTTATCATAGCGAAGATCGGCCTTTATTAAAAAGGGCCCTTGACAACGCCGCAGAGCGCGGCGAAACCTTCGATCTTGAATTGCGCCTCACCACGGCTAACGGTAAAGAACGAATTGTACGCGTCAAAGGCAACCCAGTCACTGAGAATGGCAGGACTTCTAGGCTGCGAGGGACAATTCAGGACATAACAGAAATCAAGCAGATGGAGCTTGAGTTAATAGAATCAAACAAGCAGCTGACACTGCAGCAGGACCTGCTGGAACAGAAGAACATCGCGCTGAAGGAAATTCTCTCACATGTTCAAGATGAAAACGAGCGGACAAAACATCAGATCAGCCAGAATCTTGAACGCCTGGTAAGACCGACCTTGGCAAAACTACGGTCCATTGTCGGGGATCACGGGCGAACTCATCTTGATGCGCTGGAATCGACGATCGCTGAGATCACATCACCGTTCGTGGTAGAAATCGAGAAGAGATTTACCAATTTAACCCCGCGAGAGATGGAGATTTGTCATCACATCAAACACGGGCTGCGATCCAAAGAGATAGCCGATGTCCTCAATATCTCTGTGCAGACTGTTGAGAAATTCCGGCAGAAGATTCGCAAGAAGCTTGGTATCGAGGGAACAACGGCGAATCTTTCGAGTTACCTGCGGTCCATCAAGGGTAAATAGACCTCACGTTTACTTTTACAAGCCTGTGCCATCAGAAAACGGCAATTGCAATCTGAGCCAAGTCCAGACAAATTGGCTGTGTAGCTGCCTATGTGGTATCCGTCGCCTGGCAGGTATCAGACTAAGGCTATTCTCGGCAATCAGTTCAAGACAAAGTGCCAGTGTTCAGTTTGCAGGAGGGGCGACCAATTGGGTCCTCCCGTTTGGTTACGGATTGGACGTTGGGACAACAGAGGCAGACAATCCGATCGCCCGTTCGAGCACTCTTCGTAGAAGCAAGATTTCTGCTGCGGTGTCCTTGGATTGGTCAAATTGAGACCGCAGCGAGCATTTCCTGCCGGTCTTCTGAGTTGGCCGCCTCGTGACGTCTTTCTGAATCTACATATGTCAAAGCACCCCATCCGAACCATCAAGAGGCAGACCATAGTGCCCGAAGCATCGGAGGACTATTTTCGGTTATCGGCGGCAGAGTTTGTAGTTGTTGTTTGCAATTGTCAAGAATAGATTGGTGTCAATGTTCTCAACAATCGATAGGGTCAAACAAACCACTCCCAAACAAGAAATCGAGTCCGCACAGCTATATGTTGCCGGACAACGCGAAACCTACAAGCAGGTTGATGGCTGGATCAACCAGGTAACGCGCTTGTCAGTGTGGCATTTTATCGAAGACATTGAGGACGTGAATTCTGTTGTTCACCTGAAACTCTTTGCCTCATTAAAAGCGTCTCGGTTCCGCGGCGAATCGAGTTTCCGCACTTATGTGCAGCGAATTGCCCGTTACACCTGTATCGATCAGGTACGCAGCCAACGTGTCCAGCGCCAGATCGATCCCGAGGATCTACCGGCGCCTACCGGCACAGATGCTCCGGATGTTATCCATGAGCGCTCAATCGAGTATCAAATCTTTGTGAAGATCTTTCGCTCGATCGGCCCAGAATGCCAGAAGCTTTGGCGCATGGTCTTTTCGGAGTCCTTGAATTACAAGGAGATAGGCGAAAAGACGGGACTTCCTGAGGGCACCGTCAAACGTAAGGTGCACGAGTGCAAGAAGATGGCAATGGAAATGAAAGAAAAACTGATTTAGAATGAACCGTGACAAGGGCCTTTCGACAATCTTGTGTGAAAGGAGACCTCGGCGATGAGTGTCAACAACGAGTCAATTGAGATGATCCCACTGCTGGTGCAGGGGAAATTGAACAGAGTCGATGCCGAACGCGTGGAAGCAGAGATCACCAATTCTCTTGAATTGCAGACTGAGTTCGCGTTTTGGCAAGGCGTCTATTCAATTCGCCGTGATATGGCTCGTTTCGATTTCTCCGAACATCCCACAGCCGAGGCGCTTGATCGTTTCGCATTCGCACGGATCAGTAAATTGTCTCCTGAGTACTCGGAAATCTCCGGGCACCTGCAGCAGTGCATGTCCTGCGTAGGAGATGTCGAACTTCTGCGATTGGCGGCACAACACCTACCCGAAGATTCGTCCGAGTATGTTCAACAGGCAAACAGGGGATGGCTATCCTCCTGGATGAGCTCAAGACTCGTTTCGGCGATTGTTGCGCCCGCCGCGGCAATTTTGATTCTGGTTTTCAGCGCAATTGTGATTCTGAACCGGCCGGGCGACGAGTCTTTGGCACTGCGCGTATCATTGTCAATGCTGAATGAAAAACGCGCGGTCGCTGACGAGGGACAAATTCCGGAAATGCGGGTCGCCTTGAAGAAGGGTACTCGTGAGCTGATCTTCGCTTTCCCTACCGACCGTATTGAACTCCAGGACTATCACTACAATATTGGCCTAAACCGCCGTGGAGGCGAGTCATTGGTATTGGAAAACCAGCAACTGGAATGTCAACAAACTGAACTTCTGAATCAGTGCGAGCTCAAGGTCACCGATCAGAAAGTCCTGGAAACCCTCAAGGAAGGCGGCAGTTTCTCGCTGTCGGTCAAAGAAGAATTCCCGGAAGGTGTCAACTTGGTACCGGCGGAGTATGAGTTCTACTTCAATGTATCGATTAAGGAATAGCCCACCCGATTATTTTCGAGTCTTCCAGTCGCAAACCGCAGCCCCTTCAACAGAAATCCCAGCACCAAATCCAGTAGCGACAATGAACCGATCTTTTTCGAAGCTGCTAATCAAGTTCCTCCGGGGTGAATCTCTGGATCAGTACTTCGCAGAAATTTCGAGTGCTCGCTTAACGTCGAGGCACAGGTATGAGCCAAGCCCCTTGCCGCGACGCTTTGCCGTCTCCTCCAGAATGTACTTGATACGATCGTGGGTCAAACTGAAGTCAAGGTCGTTTTCCACCATGAGCGCAATCGCCCCCGCAACCTTTGGTGCAGCAAAGCTTGTACCTTCGTCCATCATGAAGTATTCGTCTGAAAAGAGTGTCTTTCGACGGACTGGATCATTCACCTGAAGAGTTACATCCTTCGAGGAGGCTACCCTGATCCAGGCGCCCTCGGCGTAAAGATCAGGTTTCGCAACACCCGCCTTGGTCGGGCCGCGGCTGGAGAAATGGGAGATTTCGTTTGGGTCATAACAACCGGTATAGTCCGTTGTGGAACCAAACAGGTCGCGCCAGGAAACTAATCCGTTGTTAATCGAACCGACAGTCACAACATCGCGAACATTGCCTCCGGATCGAATCTTGAATTGATTTGTGTGGTCCTTCTTGCCAATTGCCTTGATCACATTCGCAGGATAGACGTGCGTTACGTATCCATGCCAAACCCCTGATTCACCGTTCATTTCCACGTTCCAGCGACCGCTGCTTAGTGCCTGCGCCGTTGTGGTGGCGGCCAGCAAGCTATCAGGATCGCGCATGATGAGGCGAATAGCGCCCCACTTTTCCATTCCGCGTCGATTGTTGGTGATCATAATGAAGCCATCCTCGCCGAATTCACGAAATGCCGGCTGGTCAGGAGGGAGCGGACCTATAACTCTACCGGATGGCGTGGTCAATTTCAGTTCGTACGGATTTTCAACGGGATACCATAGCTCAAGAATACACGCGTCATCATTGGGCGCAGTGGTCGTATTTATTTCAAGATCAAAGTCATCAACCCCTGCTCGGTGAGTGTGCATACGACAATTCTCATCGCGACACGGGTTACTCTCGTCGTAGTTTTCGTTGCCGGCGGCGGCAACTATCCCCTTCAACAAGCCTCCACCGAGATTAGCGTCAAGTTCCCCCTGCAGAATTCGGGCGAGAACACCGGTTTCGCCGTCCTTGGCGCCTCCCTTGGGCAGGTACGAGAGCGAGATGACATAAGGCAGCTGCCGTTGCTGGGCGACTCGTTTGACAAAGTCAATTCCGTATGCCAGCATCAATTCATCAAAGTTGAAGTAGTCAACCTTCACTACCACAAGATCCGCCTGGGGAGCAAGACCGCAAGTATTGCCGGCAGCTACTGAGGCGACCATTGTGCCGTGTCCATCAAGATCTCGGGATGCACAATCGCGCTGATTTATCTCGGTATCGTAATACACCGATCCCAGGGCAGAGCCATCGTCGAAATGATAGTTGTTGAGACTTGAATCGAGTTGATCCCAGAGCGCCACAATCTTGTGCCCGCCATTGCGAGAGAATTCAGGATGGGCAAAGTCGATGCCGGTATCGATCACACCGATCAGGACCTTGTTGGACGACACAGCCCCCAAAGTGTCGCCTTCCGTTAGTTTTTTTTTTGATCGACAACAAACGGGACGACTGCCGGCGATGTGTGCGCCGAAGATCCGTCTGGGACGACAGGCTCTATTCTCTCAACGAACGCGAGCTTGTCCAGGTCAGGCAGTTGCAGCAGATTGATGCGGGCTGCATAGATGTTGCCAAACTGCGAGAGCCCTCGCAGGTGCATTTCACGAAACCGGTTGAGCGCATTCTCGGTGGTCCCTTGAGCAGTAGTAATGAATACCTTGACCCACAGCGTATCGGCGCTGAATTCGTACTGGAATGCGTCGCGAAACATGCTGGACACAAGCGTGGTCTGATCGCAGGTGCCGCCGTTGACTCCGATTTGTCGTGAATAGCTGTAATAGAAATCGTCAAGGCTAAATAGGGATTTGGTGAGTAACGGCTGGTCCGCTGACAACATTGATGGAAACATCAACATCGCACATATCATTGCAGGAAGAATTTGTCTCATCGGGTCCAAATTGGGATCTACTGCAATCATTGTCAAGCTGAATACCGTACTTAACGAATTTCTAACATTGATCTAACGAAATGTAAGTTGCATCTCCTTATGCGATGCCGCAGGTCACTCTATTTCACTCGCCCTATCGTCAATACAAACGGGGACCAGTAATAAGGATGTCGATGGCGAACGCGCGGAGATTTGATCATTTCAATCTTGGCCACACGCAAAGCTGAAGAGTATCCGGATGACAGGTTTTGATAAAACGTTCTCATGAATGCGGCGGTGGTGAAGTCTTCCACCTCCCAGAGCGAAACGAGAATATTGCGGGCTCCGGCATGCATAAATGCCTTTACGAATCCCTCCATTCCTTCGCCAACGTCCAGGCTGCCGCCGCCTGACTCACAGGAAGACAACACTACAAGGTCGGCGTCAAGTCGCAAATCTTCCACTTCGTCGAGGGTAACATAATTTTCGAGATTGCCCGACACAGTGTCGGCCGAAAGCCAGATCTTTGAGCGCGAGGGATCATCGTAATCTATAGAAGTATGAGTGGCTGCGTGAATTATCTGAAAGTCCTTTAAATTCAGATCCAACAGCGCCTTCTTGGTGGCTGCAGCCGCGGTCAGAACTGTACATTGCTGCTTTCCAATCGTCTCTTCTATCCACTCCACTTCACGAACACTGAACGGTAATAGCCGCTGTCGTGAATCCGGTCGTGGATCCGCCAAGGCGAGCAAATTGATTTCAACGGTTTCCTGCGGTATTCCTGACCCTCCCTCGAATAGAAAGAGCGATGGGATCATGGCAATGGAACAATACTCGATCAGGAAGCGATCATGAAAGCGAAGAGATTCAAAGGGTAGCACTGAAAGTATGCCGTCTGCTGAGATGAGGATCTTATCGTACGACTCTGGATCGAACCAGCCGGATGGAAGAATCATCGAGCCCAGCGCTATTGATGCCGCCCTGAGGCTATCAAGCAGGGATTCATCCTTGACTGAGAGCTGAGTCAGCCTTGCATAATTGGAGATTGCCGATGTCAATTCTGAGCGGGAAGCTATCTCAATTACTCTGCACGATTTCTTCTCTATGAGAATCGCGTAACTTTCTGCCGGCATCAGCAAGAATGTCAACAAGGCCGTACGATCATCGCGCAATGTGGATTGGAGTTTCTTGATGGATATCGGTCTGGGTGAATATACCGGATTCGCTCCCGCACCCGTAACACTCAGTTGGAGGCGCAAGTCGGTCAGGCTATTTTCAAGCCTCTCCAGTTGATCCAATTTGCGACGTAGCGACGCTATGTCCCTCTCGCTGGTAAGTGATGATTCCAGAAGGTTGATCTCTTGCAGGAGCTGCCGTTCACGCGATTGAAGCGACGATTCTTGGGCATTGCGTGATCGTGGGCTATGGCCGCTCATCGCATCGAGTGTTCCACGCGATTTCGCGCGTTCGATATAGAACAGAAGCGAATCATCGTATTCTCCGGTGCTATCTGCCTCTTTCAAGTTCGCAATAGTCCTGACCATCATCTCAAAGACGTGACGCGATTGAGATTGATAACCGGAGCGCAATTGGGGATCGGGAATGTTTCCTCGCGTCCGTTCGAACCGGGCGATAACTGCGGAGAGAAGTCGATGAGCCTTGCCCCACTCATTCTCGTCCATCGCCAGAGAAGCACTGATTATGTCAAGCCGCTGACGATTTGAATATGTCGAGCATGAGTCGAGAACTGCATAAGCGCGAGCGAGGTAGATTAATGTATTGGCAAAGTCACCGCTCTGGCGGCACAACTCAGCCGACAGGCAAAGGACGTCAATTCGTCGCTGCATGGATAGTTGGTTGGAACCGAGTGAGTCGATCTTGTGCAGATCCGCCATCGCGCGGTCGTGATTTCCTTGTGCCTGCTCGAGTCGGGCCCGGCAGATGAGGACTGAAGCGAGTTGGGAATCATCGCCGGTTTGTTCGGCATCTTGAGCCGCGCGGCGGACAAATGCTGTGGCGCTGGCGGTATCCCCAACTGATTGATATAGATCGGCAAGATTGCAGAGGGTCTCGACATTCTGAATCTCGAGATTGATATCCTGCCGCTTGGTCACGGCTCGTTGGTAGTACTCGATCGCCGACGTCGGGTTGCCCAGTCGTTGATGCAACGAACCGAGATTATGGAATATTGTCGCCAACGCAATCTGGTTGCGCGTCGCTGTCGCCAACTTCTGAGCCGCGGCATAGTGAGCAAAGGCGTTATCGTATCGACCAAGAGCTGACTCCAGCGCCGCCAAATTCTGAAGCACCGCAAGTGAAAGGCGGGAATTGTCCTCACCCGCAGAGAGCTCGAGAGACTGTTCGTAGAGTGCCTGTGCGGAGTCAAGGTTGCCGTGAAGTTCAGCGATGACTGCCGCGCAATATTGTAGCTGCCCCGGCTGAGTTGAAGCGTTCACCGACAGCGTCAATTGGCTCGCCTCGTCCAGCCAGCTTTCGGCACTGGAGATGGCGACTTCCCGGGCGAAGGCTGGAATCATGCTGAGCAGCGACTGAGCGATGAGAGCCGGATTATTGAGTTCACGTCGAAGTCGAAGAGCCTGTTCGGCGAAGCGCAGTGAGTTTTCCTTGTCACCGATTGAATAGTAGACGGAAGCAATATTACTGAGGCAGTCTGAAACTCCGGAGATATCATCAAGTTCGGCCTTCAAGACTCTGGCTGAATCAAAATAGGCTCCGGCATGAATCATGTCGCCTTCTCGGTAAAACAGGCTTCCCATCAGATTGTAGCACCTCGCCAATCCGTCCCGGTCACCAACCAGCCGGCTCACGTTGAGGCCCAGACCCAGCAACCGTCTGGCATGGACGACATCCGAAACTCGGGCCGCGGTTGCCGCTGCATGCTCCCAACAGACAGACGCTGCTGACGAATCGCCGAAACTTAGAAACCGCCCAGCCAACTCGTTAAGCTCCTCATAGCGAAGATCGAGTGGGCCGCTTTCTTTTTCCGGTGCAGTCCAATGAGTGAACTCACTCTTCAACTGGTTTCGGTTGGCGAACAACCGGTTGCGCCAGTCTTGGAATTTTCGGCATTGGCGCACATAGAAATCGTCACTATACCTCTGTCGGATAAACACTGACGCTTCCCAAAGTCTTGCCAGTTGGAGCGAGTCGCCGGTGTCGAAGTAGTCCTCGAGGCCACGCTGTAGGTACCGATAGAGATCGAATCGAGTGCCAAATTCCAGAGTGTCGACGCTCGGACTCAGCTGTGCAGTGGGATTCTGAGCAAGTACTACACTTCCCACTGATCCCAGAAAAACAATAAGACTCAGCAATTTGGCTGCAAATGCGTTTCCGGTCATTGGTATACGACATTCGAACATGGGATGCTAATCTACGCAGGGATTGGCCGGATCACAAGTAGCTTGCCAAGGCTCAAAAAATCCAATAATCCCGACATTATCAGTCAAAAAACGCTTTAACATTGTCATTTCTCTCCATATATTTGGTGCAGAGGCGCCCATTTTGTCGCCTGAGTTCGTTCATAATTGAAGTGCAGCAGGACAGGAGTGTATTGATGAGTCCGAGCAACGACGAGAGACTGTCTGGCAGTTATGCGCTGGTAACGGTCCATAATCGTGAGGATCGAGTAGGCGTTATTCAGGCTGTCGAGGGAATCGAGCAAGTGATATCTTCCTGTGCAGTTGACGGAGACTACGATATTGTCCTTCAAATCAGAGAACTGCCCGGCGCCGGAATTGACAGATTTGTCTCCAATAAGATTCGAACCCTGAACGGCGTAAAGGCGATTGAAGTCTGTCGTGTGGAGCTCGCGTGCGAATCAAATGTGCCACAGATGACCACAAATGATACTACTGCGAAATCCGCTAATCCCAGTGCGGAATGCTATGTTTTCTTGGAAACGGACAAGCGCCACTTTGAAGAGATTTTTGCGGTGTTAAGTGTATTGAAATCAGTAACTTGCTGCGAAGTTGCCAGCGGACAGTTTTCGTTGGTCCTTCGATTAGAGGCAAGTAGTTTCGATAGTCTTGAGAAGATAATAAACGAGAAGATTCGCCCCCTGCCCGGTGTCCTGCGGGCAAAAGAAAGCCGCATCATTAAGCTTGCGGGATTCTAAGCCGACCTTAATACAGGATAGATTAAATCAGAAATTGAGAGCTGATTATGAAAAACCAGGAGAAACCGGACGATTTTTCTTGCGATTTTTTTCACAAAGATATAGGTTGACTCACGTAACGCTAATCGACCGACACCGCGCAACTTCACCCGGTGTGATCGTCTCAGCGCTCTTTGGTAGGAGACAGATTTATGGAGACGAAAGATCAAGAGTTTAAACCCTTCAATGTCGATATCTGGAAGTACGACGGCCACGCCGGTGCGTTGATTCCGCTTCTGCAGTCTGCACAAGACACTTACGGCTACGTCTCAGAACGCGCTATCGACTATATCAGTCACGTAACGGGAGTTCCGCCCGCGGAAATCTACGGAGTCGTGACATTCTATGCTCAGTTTCGCACCAAACCACTTGGTGAAAAAATTATCAAGGTTTGTAACGGAACCGCCTGCCATGTCAATAATGTCAAGGAAATCGCCAATACGCTAACTGATGAATTGGGGATCAACTACGAGGAAACCACCGAAGACGGCAAATTCAGCATGGTGTCGGTAGCGTGTCTTGGTTGTTGCTCCCTCGCCCCTGTCGTGATGGTAAGCAATGAGACTTTTGGGCGGTTAACTCCACAAAAGACACGCAAACTGGTGCGTGATCTCAAGCGGAAGTAGGAAGAGCAGATTACTATGGCTACAAAGACGATAATGGTTGGTCTGGCTACTTGCGGTATATCCGCCGGCGGAGAAAAAGTCTACGAGGCGTTCCAAAAAGAGCTTCAGGACGGAGCCGACTTCACGCTTCGCGAGACAGGCTGCGTTGGAATGTGCTACCGCGAAGTCCTTGTCTCGGTCTCAAACGGTAACGGCGTGAATTATCTCTACGGTGAGGTAACGCCTGACCGCGTGAAGAGAATCGTTTCCGAGCACGTCAAGGGCGACGTTCCAATCGATGAGTGGTTGGTCTCTGGCGCTGACCGCGAGGTTGGATTCTTCGATCAACAAGTTCGCATCGTGCTCCGGAACTGCGGCGTCATCGATCCCAGCTCGTTGCAGGAGTACCTGCAGAGCGGTGGCTACAAAGCCATCGAAAAGGTGATTCGAGAAATGACTCCCGAACAGGTTATCAAAGAAATACAGATCTCCGGCCTGCGTGGTCGCGGAGGCGGAGGATTTCCAACCGGCAAGAAGTGGGAGTTGACGCGCGCGAGCAGTTCTGAAAAGAAGTATGTCATCTGCAACGCCGACGAGGGCGATCCCGGTGCCTTCATGGATCGATCGGTGCTTGAAGGCGACCCGCACTCAGTACTCGAGGGGATGATGATCGCCGGTTACGCGATCGGTGCGGATGAAGCATACATCTACTGTCGCGCCGAATATCCCAAAGCAGTCGCAAGATTGCGATTGGCCATTGCTCAAGCCAGGAAGCGGGGCTTGCTCGGCGAAGACGTTTTTGACGGAAAATTCAGCTTCAATGTTAAGGTCAAGGAGGGAGCCGGAGCGTTTGTTTGCGGTGAAGAAACTGCACTGATTGCCTCGATTGAGGGCCGACGCGGCATGCCGCGGTTCCGCCCGCCTTTCCCCGCTCAGAAAGGACTCTGGGGCAAACCTACCAGCATCAATAACGTCGAGACTTTTGCAAATGTCCCGTGGATCATCCTCAACGGCGGGGCAGCTTACGCGGCTTACGGTACCGATGACAGTAAGGGCACGAAAGTGTTCGCTATGGCCGGCAAGGTCAAACGCACCGGTCTGGTGGAAGTCCCAATGGGGATCAGCATCAACGACGTGATCTTCAAGATCTGCGGCGGTATCGTCAACGATAAGAAGTTCAAGGCTGTGCAAATGGGTGGACCGTCCGGAGGCTGCATTCCGGCATCGCTTGGTGAGACGCTGATTGATTACCAACAGATCAACAAGACTGGCGCGATTATGGGGTCGGGTGGCATGGTTGTGATGGACGAAACCACCTGTATGGTCGATGTAGCAAAGTTCTTCCTGGCATTCACACAAGCAGAGTCTTGCGGCAAATGCACGTTCTGTCGCATCGGCACCAAGCGTATGCTCGAGATTCTCGAACGCATTACGGAAGGCAAGGGTTGCGAGGAAGACCTGATTACACTCGACAAATTGGGTGAACAGATCAAGATCGCTTCGCTCTGCGGACTTGGTCAGACCGCGCCTAATCCAGTGCTTTCCACACTGCGTTACTTCCGCGATGAATATGAGACGCATATTCGACAGAAGAAGTGCCCAGCTCACGTCTGTACGCCGCTTCTGACCTATACCATTGACCAGGAAAAATGCAACGGCTGTATGCTCTGCCCGCGCTCCTGCCCGACCGACGCGATCCGCGGCGAGAAGAAGAAACCGCACATGATTCTGCAAGACTTGTGCATCAGATGCGGTAAGTGTTTCACCGTTTGCAACCAGGACGCGGTAATCAAGGACTGAGGTGAATGATGATAACGATTTCGATAAACGGCACGATGGTCACCGCTGATCCAAACAAGACCATACTGGAGACTGTCCACGAGCAGGAATTGGACTCGATTCCCACCCTCTGTTATGACGCCAAGCTCGAACCATTTGGATCTTGCTTCTTGTGCGTTGTTGAGGTCGAAGGAATGAACAAACTGGTGCCCTCGTGCGCGACAAAACCGTGGGCCGGCATGGTGGTGCAAACACGATCCGCAAAGGTCGTTGATGCACGCAAGACTTGTCTGGAACTTCTGGTTTCCAACCACTACGCTGACTGCTTCGGAGCCTGCAGGCTCAACTGCCCGGCAGATGTTGATATCCAGGGCTACCTCTCACTTACCTATCTGGGAAAGTATCACGAAGCTGTCCAACTGATCAAGGAAAAGAACCCGTTCCCATCCGTCTGCGGACGCGTCTGCACCCGCAAGTGTGAACTATCCTGTCGCAGAAAGATGATCGACGATGCTGTCGGCATAGACTATCTCAAGCGATTCTCGGCTGATAAAGATCTCGAGGACATGTGGACACCGGAGCCGAAGTCCCGAACCGGGCAGAAGGTCGCGATCATTGGCGGCGGCCCGGCGGGCCTGACCTGTGCGTATTACCTCACGCTCGAGGGATACGAGCCGACCGTGTATGAGGCTCTTCCTGAGCTGGGTGGAATGCTGCGTTACGGAATCCCTGAATACCGGCTACCCAAGGCGATCCTCGACAAAGAAATCAAGTGGATTACTGACCTCGGCGTTGAGGTCCATACGAATACTAAGCTCGGTCGCGACATCACAATTGAAGGTCTGTTTGAAAGCGGATTTAAGGCGGTGTTTGTTGGGTTAGGCGCTCAATTGGCCAAGAGCATGGGTATCGCTAACGAACAAGTTAAGAATGTGCTTGGCGGCGTTGATTTTCTCCGCGACGTGACAATGAACAAGGCTCCGGGGATCAGAGGCAGAGTGGTCGTCGTTGGTGGTGGCAATACCGCGATTGACGCTGCGAGAACTTCGCTGCGCCTTGGTGCCGATGAGGTAATTCTTCTCTATCGTCGTACACGAAAAGAGATGCCCGCCAATGAAATGGAAATCGTCGCAGCTGAAGAAGAAGGCGTCATCTTCAAGTACCTCGCTGCCCCTACGAAGATCAATTCCAAAGATGGCGCGCTCCAGACGATGGAATGCATCGAGATGGAGCTGGGTGAACCGGATGCCTCCGGGCGTCGCCGGCCGGTGGAGAAAAAGAACTCCAACTATACACTTGAATGTGATTTTGTGATTTCAGCAATCGGCCAGGAGGCCGACTTGGCGGGCGTGCAAAATGGTGACAACCATGACAACGAAATCGAATTGAGCAAATGGCACACCATTATGGCTGCCGAAGGATCATTCAACACAAATCGCCCGGGCGTTTTTGCCGGTGGTGACGTTGTCACCGGCCCGGCGGATGCCATCGACGCGGTCGCAGCTGGTCGCATGGCCGCATACGCCATTCAACGATACATCGAAACGGGCCACTACGAACGGTTGAAACCTCTGTTTGCCAGCCGTAAGGACAATCTCAAAACGTTTACCGCCGAAGACTTCTGCGATCCAACCACCAGTCAAAGGACGCACATAGCCGAACTGCCGGTTCAGGAACGCATTCATTCATTCAAAGAAGTTGAAATCGGATTGACGGAAGAGCAGGCTAAGTTCGAGGCCTGCCGTTGCATGGAATGCGGATGCCAGGTTGCATTAGAATGCAAGTTGCAGGATTACTGCGCTGAGTATGGCGCAGATCAAAAGCGTTTCGTCGGTGAGTTCAACCGTTACAAGGTTGACACCAGGCACCCCTACATAACCCTCGATTCGAATAAGTGCATCAACTGCGGTCGTTGTGTTCGGACTTGTGCCGATATTCTCGATGTTTCGGCGTTGGGCTTCGTAAATCGCGGATTTCGTACCATGGTCAAGCCCGCGCTCGAGAAGGCGTTGGCTGAAACTAACTGTGTCTCGTGCGGGAACTGTGTCGATGTCTGCCCAACCGGCGCGATCGTGAACAAATTGCCATTCGGTCGCTCAGGACCCTGGTTGATGAATCGAGTGAAGAACGTCTGCAATTTCTGCTCAGTGGGCTGCAATGTCGAGATCAACGCCAAGACCGCCGACCTCTTCTACGTTTCCGGCTCATTTGCCGGAGAACCGAACTTCGGCGAGTTGTGCGTGCGTGGGCGATATGGCTATCAACAATTACTTGGCAATGAAAGATTGCGGAAGCCCTACGTGCGGAAGGGAGGCGAACTGCTACCGGCAACCTGGGAAGAGGCGTGGGAACGAATCGAGCAAGGTGTTAAGGATCTACGGCTTGAATATGGTTCTGGGACGATGATGGTCTCGGCTTCACCAAAGTTGACAGACGAGGAACTGTATCTTGCCGGCAAGCTGGCGCGTGTAACTCTCGAGACCAACGTCATAGGCAGCTTCCAACACATGGCCACTGAAGCCGACTATCATGCATTGGATCAAATTCTGGGAGCAACCGTTTCCAGCTGCGGTACGAAAGAACTTGAGGCGGCCGATCTGGTGTTACTGGTAAATTGCGACCCCTTCACGGAGAATCCGGTATTGGGCTGGCGGCTCAAGCGGATGTTCAAGAAAGGCAAGCAAGCTATCGTCATTAACTCGGCTGACATCGGGATCAACCGATATGCCACCCAATGGCTCGATCCACGGCGCGGCACTGCCACTTTGCTCCTAAATGGATTGATGGCTGAGATACTGAGGAACGGTAACGAGGATAAGCCCTTCGTTGCCTCCAGGACCAAAGACATCGACCGCTTCCGACGCTACATCGAAGCAATCGACAACGAGGAAGTTGAAGCGGTCACTGGGGTAAGGTCTGAAAAGATCGAAGATTGCGCAAGGTTGCTTGGCGACAAGAATCGCAAAGTGGTCGCAGTTTACAATCTTGACTCTCGTCGCGACCGATCAACAAATGACCTGAAAGCATTGGCATCGCTGCTGCTCATCACGGGCCGTATCGGCACCGCTGGCAATGGTATGATCCTGTTGTCGAGTCAGTCCAACACCCGTGGCATGCAGATCACCGGCTTTGACCAATGCCTCCTGCCCGGTGGATCGCTGATCAGCCCTGAGGCGCTTGGGAAACTCTCGGCGTTATGGAATCACGATCTTGGATGCCTGAAGAATGGACACGACACTAACTTCGGCCCCGACTTCCTGAATGGAAAGCAGAAAGGTGCAGTAATTCTCGGCGAGAACCCGGCGGTCGATCCAGAGTGGGGCAAGAGAATCGAAAAACTGGAACTTCTTATCGTCGCTGACATGTTCATGACCGAAACGGCTAAGCTGGCCGACGTGGTCCTGCCGTTGAATAGCTACGTTGAGGATGAAGGGACGATGACAAATTGGGAGGGATTGCGCCAGTCGCTTAATCCGCTGGGCAAACCGCTAAGCGGACACAGCAACCTCGACGTGATCGCCCGGATCATGCAGTCGGCCGATGGTGGAGTGCACGGCGTCGCTTATTCTCGCGACTTTCTGACCAGGGAGATGGCGCAACTGCTGCCGCCCAAGGAGCAGACAGTCGATAACGCGGCCGGATTCATGCCGCGCTTCCCGTCATTTGACGGCAAGGCACATTTTGAAGTCTATCCGACTCAAATCAAGGCAACTGAAGTCAAGTACCCCAATGTCCTGGTCTTGGATGAACGCACAGATGCCAAGTTGGCACAGGTGTTTGGGGAAAAATAGTAGTCTTCAGAACACGCAGTAGACGAGTGCGGCAGTCGCTTGCGATTGCCGCACTTGTTTTGTTCGGTGTTGGCTACGATTTGCTTTCGGACTTGTGAGCCCTGAGGAGTTCCAAAACCTTTGCGGAGATTTCTTCTCCTGTCGGTTCCGCACTTGAAGGCCAGCGGGCGACGAGATTGCCCTTCTGATCCAACAGGAACTTGTTGAAGTTCCACTTGATCTCTCCGGGAAGACTGGAGGTCTGGGTGAAGTACTTAAAGAGCGGGTGAATGTCGTCACCCTTCACACTGATTTTGGACATCATCGGAAAGGACACGTTGAATTTGGTCGTACAGAATTCCTTGATCTCTTCATTGGTGCCCGGCTCCTGTCCTCCAAAATTGTTGGCGGGAAAACCGACGACGACGAGCCCCTGATCCCTGTACTTGTCGTAAAGAGCTTCCAAGCCTGTGTACTGCTTCGTGTAGCCGCATTCACTTGCGACATTCACTATCAGAACGACCTTGCCTTCATAGGCTTTGAGACTGGTGGCAACACCATCGATGGTGTTGAATGGGATCAGTTTGTAATCAACCAAGTTCTGTTGGGGCATAGCGGCCTCAGTTTTTGTGTCCTTCCTATCGTCCGGTGTCGGCGTTCCAGCAAAGGCAGAAGTGGCACAAATGGCGCCAATCAGCCACAGAGTAGTTAGTTTGCTCATAGACGCTCTCTTTCCAGAATTCTCCACACAGCGTTATACGTCCAGAGCATGCTCATTGGTGGCGCGTGTGTACCAAAAGTGTGATTGACAAATTGGTCTTTGTAGGCCTATCTTTTGTCGTTATGGTATCCGAAGGAGCAGTATGACCCAGAAGAAAAAAGAGAAGCACGACTGGTCACAATTCTTGTTGCGCGTGTACATCAATGCGAAGCCGGAGAAGGTGTTCAGAGCGTGGACGGACGACAAAATCGTCTCGAAGTGGTTCACACAGAAGACAATTATCGAACCGCGCAAGGGCGGCCGAATCTACTTCGAGTGGCTCGCGGGTGATAAGCTCGACACGAAAGTGACGCAGATAATCAAGAACAAGAAGTTCGTGTTTCCGTTCGGGAAGGGCGGAATCGAAGTGTCCGTCTTAATAAAGAAAGACGGCAAAGGTACAACCTGCGAATTACGTCAGTACAACATGAAAACTGATCCCGCGACAAAGTGGTCGATGCACAAAGGCTGTATTCAGGGATGGACTTTTTTCTTGGTCAATCTCAAGAGCTATCTTGAGAATGGAGTTGACCTGCGCAGTCATGACGCAAAACGAAGTTATCGCGAAGAGTATGTAAACAGCTAATGTGCAAGCTGCTGTTTCTCAATCAATTGCAGAAATTGACGAATTACCAAAATCATCTGATTAATTGAAGCCGATATAGTATAATTGGATGATGATTCGATACTCCCGCATTTGCATTGCTGTCTGGTTCAGCATCTTAGCGATTGCTTCCTGCGGATCGGACACGACAGAGACTCCGCCGGCCCAGTCAGCAATTGACAACGCCCCTGATCAAGTGATGACCAATGCAGAAATCTACTTGACCAGCGGAGGCAGACGCAAGGCAACAATCAAGTCAGACACTCTTCTGACGTATGCTCGAGTTGACACGAGCCTGCTCTATAATGTCACCGTCCTCTTCTTTGACAGCTCTGGTGCGCAGACTTCGACCTTGACGGCCGATTCATCGCGCGTGAGCCAGCGTGCTAACACGATGTCCGTGTTCGGTCATGTCAAGGCCTGGACAAATGACAATCGCAGGTTGGTGGCGGATTCACTGCGCTGGAACGCCAAGACTGAACGAATTGAAACTGAGGGATACGTCGAGATCTATCGTGGCGAGGACATGATCTCTGGATACGGACTGGAGGCCGACCAGCGGCTGGAACAGACAGTGATCAAGCGCAAGCCGAGAGGAACTTTCAGTGAACCTGATTAGTCTGATAACCGGACTCATCCTCTTGTGTGCATCATTTACATTCGCGCGCGCTGAGGATTTGTCACCGGAGCAAATGCGGCGCCTTGTGGTGGCCGATCTCAAGACCAAAGGTGCCTCCGGCGATTCGGTTGGGACGCCAATTCGTGTAGCCGGTTTTGGTGAAAAAGTGAAAGACTTCATTCTGGTACCGATTGTCCGCGGCGGCAAGCTTTCAGCGGTATACCGCGATGATCCGAAGCGCAATTCGGTTACAGAGGTAGCTTCCAGCGCGAATGTCAAGACGCTAGTGCTCGACTTGTTTTCAACTGAGGGAGCGCGTCGCGAAATGGAGAGGCAGGGAGTTGAAAATCCGGATCCGAAACTAATCAGCATTGGTCCAATCTCGCTGCTCGGTACGCTCACTGCAGGATGGTACCACGACACTGGCGAATCCTTTGTCCTTCTTTCGCTGACCGGCAGGCTCGTAACGGAATCAGACATTGCCCGTTACTGGCCCGAACGCCTCGATAACCTCCGGGCTGTAGGACAATAGTTGCCCTACTCCGGCGCCCCGACTGTCGCTACTACGTAGTTCTTGGTATCGAGATACTTTTCAGATACACGTTTCACATCAGCAGGCGTAAGCGACTTCATCGCGCTGATCAGGTCATCTTCTACATCATACTTCCCGACCAGAAATTGATTTACCGCCATGTAGTACGCTTGATTAATCCGCGACAATCGGGCTGTCAGTTGTGAACCCCAGAGCGAGTTAACTGAGCGCTCGAGTTCTTCTGCAGAGACTTCGATAGTCCTCATCGAGTCGATTAGATGCAGGATGCCGCTCTTGGCGACTGCGAAGTTTTCGACGCCGGTTCCCATGGCGGCAGAAAACCAACCAAAGTTACGATCAAATCCCACACCGGCACCGACACGATACGCCAGCCCCTGCTGTTCCCGAAGGACTTTGCCGAGTCGCGTTGAGAGAATATCCACCGCAACGCGCAGTACGACAGCATCCGGGTCAGAAGCGCCGCAGACAGCGTTGCCAATGTACATGTAGGCTTGCTTCTTCTCCATCGGCTGATTCCTCTTGGTCTCGCCGGAAATTTGAACCGGTGCAACCACCGGCGTCTCGGTATTGTCGAAGCGGGTCATGTCTCCAAAGGCACTGGAAATCTTCGCAAGCATCTGCTGCGGTTCGACATCTGTGCAAACCGACAGAATGATATTGTTCGGTGCATAAAACTTGCGGTGAAATGTGCGCAAATCGTCGGCTGTGATCGCGCCGACCGAGCGCATGGTACCCGTTTCCGGACTGGTGAAACGAGTGCCCTGGAATAACAGGTCGTAGTACAAATTCTTGGCCTGATCGGAGGTTGAACCCGACTGCATGCCGAGGATTCCCATTACTTCACCTCGCACTTTCTCAACTTCCGAATCGGGAAAGGTCGCGCCCTTGACCATTTCTGCAAGCAATTCAATTCCCTTGTCGGTGAAATCAGAGATGGTCTCCATTTTGAGAAACGAGAATTGCCGCGACGTGTATCGGTCATCATAGGGAATATATGGATTGTCATTAGTCGTCAGGTTTGCCCCGATCGCCGCCAGGGCTCGTGACATCTGCTCACTGGTGTAATTCGTGGTGCCGTGGGTCAACATCCGATTGACAAAGTCGGTGATGCCTTCCTTGCCTTCCGGCTCAGAGGCGGCCCGGTTCTTGCCAAGCACCATGAAGGCTTGCACTTGCGAATAGGGATTCGATTTGATGATAACCTCGAGGCCGTTTGCCAAGGTCTGATGCAGATAGGTGCTTTTCATCTCGGTTGCCGACGAGGTCTTCGATTCCGCAAACGGTGTGACGACGGTAGCGATGTAATTGTATTGCTTGAAGTACTTTGCTGCGACCCTCTTGACATCCGCAGGGCGGACCTTTTCGAGATTCGATGTCATGTTATCGATAAAATCGTAACCGGTGGCCACCATCAACGGAGCCACCTGAAATCCGTAATAGTGCAGCTTCTCCTTCAAGTAGATCTCGTTAGTCTTGGCTGAAGTTACCACTGACCTTATGTCGGCCTCTGTCGGCTCCCAGGATGCGACTGTCTGCTCCATTACCTGGTTTAGCCGGTCAAAGACGGCTTGGACATTTTTGACCGAATCAGTCATGATCGAGATGTCGTACGTGCTGAAATCCTTCTGGATATTCAGGGAAGCCGACACCGATTGGGTCAGGCTGCCGTCGGTGCCTGAGAGAGCGCTCAGAAGCGGGGATACTCCTTCGGTATTCAGAAGATCATTGAGAATCGAAAAAGCAAAATAGTCCGGGTCATTCCACAACGGAGCACGAGAGGAAAAATTGAGATAACAAGCCTTGCTCTCCATTTCCCGTGTGATGATCCTCTTTTCGGTCGGAATGGCGACACTGAACTGCGGGACGGCCGGAATTGCCTTGGCCGGCGCTGTGCCAAAGAACTGCTTATACTTCTTGACCATGTCGCTGGTATTGAAATCGCCGATCACCAATGCGACCATATTGTTGGGGGCATAATACGATTGGTAGTAGTCCAGAATCTCGTTGCGTGTAATCGTGTTAATCAGGTTCTCGTACCCGAGTACGGGACGGGCGTATGGCGTACCTGCAAACAGCACCGATTGATGCAGATCATCCACAAGGTCTTCGATTCGGTCATGAGCCTGACGAATCTCCTCTATAACGACCTTTCGTTCTTTCGGAAACTGGTCCTCGGGTAGAATCGAATTGAAAAGCTGATCGGATTGCACATCGAGACCATAGTCGATGTAGTCAGTTGGCATCAGCACCAGATAGGCGGTCAGGTCCTTACGTGTGAAGGCATTGATATAGCCGCCATGCCGCTCGATGAGGTCATCAAGTTCAGACTGTGACTTCGTCTTCGTGCCGTCGAACAGAAGGTGTTCAAGAAAATGGGTCGCCCCGTTGTTGAACTGGTTCTCATAACGCGCACCCGCGTTGACAAACACAATGGACGTTATCATCGGAGATGAATGATTTTCGACGAAAATCGCTTCCAGCCCGTTGTCAAGCGTGACTCGGGTGGACGGAAGCCCGGCGAATGCCGCCGAAACAGTTATGAGCATGAACGCGATGGCTATTAGTGAACGAAGCTTCATTCTTTCCTCCATTGGACTTGACTATTGGAACGCAATCAAGTGACGAAGCGGCAGCAAGTCAAGAACATTGCAGCAGCCGAAATAATGTGATGTGATGCAAAAGGAAAAGGCGCTAGATGAACTCGAGCGCCTAAGATAGCATTCTCCTGAAATCGCCTACCGCTGCAAGTTTACGAGTCGAACGAACTCATCAACATTGGCTGTAGCCCTCCCAACGGCAAGACGCCAGAAATCATCCTTAGTCAAATCAACATCCAGATGCTTCCTGGCAACTTCTTCTGTGGTCATGCGACCAGTGTCTTCGAGCAGCGCGCGGTATTTCTTGGCGAAGGCCTTTCCTTCTTGTGCAGCTCGTTCATATACACCACCGGCAAAGAGGAAACCAAGTGTGTACGGAAAATTGTAGAAGGGTACGTCGGTTATGAAGAAGTGCAGCTTTGATGCCCAGAACAACGCATGATGCCCTTCGGTCGGATCGAGAATCTCGCCGAATGCCTCACGCTGGGCATTGAGCATTAGTTCATCGAGTCGAGCCTTGCTCACCATCCCGCCGACCCGCTCTTCGTAGAACGACTTGTCGAACAGATAACGAGCATAGATGTTGCAGAACAAAATGAGGGTCCCCTGCAGCTCCTGGTCTATCAACATCAGTTTGCCCTGTGTGTCGCTGACCTCTTGCAAAGCCGCGCTGCCCACTCGAAGTTCGTTGAAAATTGAAGCGGTCTCGGCCAGTCCCATGGGATATTCGGTTGCAAGATGTGGCATGTCCTTCAGCACCCATTGATGATAGCCGTGCCCCAACTCATGGGCGAGAGTCGACATACTGCTGTAATCATTGGAGTAAGTCATGAAGATGCGGGATTGACCCTTAATGTTCATGCCGGTGCAGTAAGCGCCGTCCGCTTTGCCGGCGCGGTCCTCCGCTTCTATCCACCGTTTGTCAATAGCCATGCGCGAAAATTGCGCCATCTCGTCGGAAAAAGATCCGAGATGCTTGACAATAAAGTCCGCGGCTTGATCGTAGGTAAATTCGAGATCGAGGTGTCCGACCGGAGCGAACTGGTCATACCAACAAAACTTATCGGTGCCCATCAGCCGCTTTTTCGCGTCAGTGTAGCGCTTCAGGATCGGTATCGTCGACTTCACAGCATTCCACATAGCATTGAGACTCTCTTGCGTGCTGCGATTCAACATCAGTGGTTCGACAAGTGCCGTCTTCCAGCCTCGGTTGCGATACAATGAAAGCCGGAATCCAGCCTGCGAATTCAGTGTGGCGGCACAGATATTGGCTCGCTCGGCCCATGCAGTTTCAAACGCTTCAAATGCGCGGCGTCGAACCTCGCGATCGGGATCTTGGAACTTGTTGGAAAGCTGGCCTATCGACAATTCTTCGGCCCTGCCGTCTTCGCCGAACTTCACGGTGATCTCGCCGGAGATCTTATCGTACAATCGAGACCAGCCGTGGTAACCGTTGACGGCGAGATCCAGGGCTAGCGCCTCCAATTGCGGCGCCATTTTGTGTTTCGCCATGCGTCGCATTTCATTCAACGGAAATTTGATCGGCGTGATTTCGGTTTGCGTCAGCAATTTCTCCCATTCGGCATCATCATGAGCTGCAAATCGGGCTTCCAGGCTTGTGCGCAAATTGAGCCATTCGGCTATAAAGGTGTCGATCTCGCCCTCGAGTGCATGACCAGCATCATCCTTGACGTTCTGAGAAGTCAGGCAGTGGGCAAATGATCGCGCCATTTCGATATGGGAGCCGATGCGCTGGAATTCCAGGATGTTCTTCACCCATCCGGCACGTGACGAGTCATTAAGTTGATCCGGCAATGATTTCAGGCTGGCCGATAGCTTTTCTAAATCCGCGCGAATAGTATTGCAAAATTTTCGAAACTCTTGCGAAGCGCTGCCGCCGGGAAAGATGGACTCGAGGTCCCAGCGCGGTGCCCTGGGTTTTGTAGCGGTATCCACAGTAGTCATGTTTTTTCTCCTGACCTAACTTCGGCTGACCGAGAAACAATTCAGTAAGCAGTTACTCAATTATAAAGAATACACTACAGTTCGATATCTGTCAAGGCTGTTCGCCTTTTCATAAATATTCCAATTCAATTCGCTTGGCGCGCGGGAGCATGTTCTTGATGGTATGGGCCTGATAAAGTCCACAGCCCAGCGAATAGACATCATACCTGAGCAAGACATAACCGTTAGTGGCCTCGACGATATCCTCTGGTGTCGGCTTGATATCGAGTCCCTGCAAGTACTTCAAAGTTTGTGGCCTCGAAAGTGTAATGAAATTCCGTCGGACCTGAGAACCGAAGATCTGCAACAGATTTGTTGTCGGCTTGACACTCTTATGAACGCGCGCGATCAGAAGTCCTGCGGTGTCGGGCGAAAGGCGGTCATCGTACTGTTTCGGACCGACGATAACCCGGCCTTTCGGTCCGGCATAAAATCCGAACTGGTCAAATATCGCCTTCGAGAGGCCAAAACGCAACTCAAGATAGTCCAGCACTTCGTCGCGAATTTCGGGTTCACAGTAGTCAATCATTTGCGCACCTTGGCAAGAAAGAATCCGCCGGTATCGTGATAATGCGGGAAAATTCGCCTCGTCAGGCTCAGTCTGGTATCCAGCGTCTTCCCTTGCCACGAATCAAGGCCCGGAGTCATTGTCAATCCCGGAATGTCGATCGGTACCAACTCTGCCGGCCGATTCTCGAGCAAATACTGGACAACCTCTTCATTCTCTTCAGGCGCAAATGTGCACGTCGAGTAGACGAGCGTGCCGCCGGAAGCCAGCAGATCGAACGACTTGATTATCAATTGCTTCTGGCGATGAGCGCTGGCGGGAATCCGTTTGGCCGACCACCACGTGAATAGCTTACGGTCTTTTCGCATCGTACCTTCCGAGGTACAGGGTGCATCGAGCAGAATGACATCAAATTGGGTTTCGGGGAAACTGCGCAGATCGTAATTGGTGACGACTGTATTCAGTGTCCCCGTCTTTTCGAGGTTGAACTTCAGTGCCCGAATTCGCTCGTATTCAAGATCATTGGCTACGATAGTGCCCCGGTTCTTCATCAGCGCGGCAAGCTGCGTGGTCTTTGACCCCGGCGCGGCGCAAGCATCGAGAACGGAAGAGGATTCACCGAGTTCGTCTCGAACGAGCAATGGCGGAAGCATCGAAGTGAGATCTTGAATGTAAATGGCGCCAATAAAGTGCTCGAGAGTTGCGCCGAGGCGCACATCGGCCGAGACAAACGCGTCCTCATACCAAGCACACGGTCGGAGCGGTATTCCATATCCTTCAATGCGCTCGCGCACGTGCGCGGTGTCTGCCTTGAGAGCGTTTACGCGACAAGAGCGTGGCAATGGCCGCAAAAGAGCTTCGAAGAAATTCTCAGGCTGATTAGAGAGGAATTCATAACGGCTGCGAAAATCGGCAGGTATTTCAAATTGCATTATTTGATAATACGATCATCGTCGGACAAAGTCAACAGCGGCAGCGAATCGGCAACTGGTGGGCGCCACGGTCTCTGCCTATTGCCTGAATTGAGATTGGGTCTTTCGAGTCCTAAGTGACATCGACTTGATGGCGAGTGGATTGACCACCACTCTCGAAGTAGCGACGTCTGAAATAGAGTGCAACGCTGACCAAGCCGATGAGTGTCGGCACTTCGACCAGTGGCCCGATCACCGCTGCGAATGCGGCGCCGGAGTTGACTCCGAAAACCGCTACAGCGACCGCAATTGCCAGTTCAAAATTGTTGCTGGCTGCCGTAAATGAGAGAGTTGCAGTCTTGGAGTAGTCTGCTCCAACGCGCCTGCCCATGTAGAAGCTGACGAGGAACATCACGACGAAGTAGATCAGCAGCGGGATCGCAATGCGGATGACATCCAACGGAATCTGCACAATCAAGTTCCCCTTGAGACTGAACATCACCAGGATCGTGAACAACAGTGCGACAAGCGTAATCGGGCTGATCTTCGGAACAAACGTGCCGTGATACCAATCCCTGCCCTTGACACGGACGAGTACAAAGCGCGTCAGCATTCCGGCGAAAAATGGAATGCCCAGATAGATCAGGACACTCTTGGCAATCTCCGCCATCGATACCTCGACTACACTTCCTTCCAGTCCAAACAATTCCGGCAGAACAGAAATGAAGACCCACGCGTAGACGCTGTAAAAGAGAATCTGAAATATCGAATTGAAAGCAACCAATCCGGCGGCATAGTCAGTATCGCCGGCAGCCAATTCGTTCCAGACTATCACCATCGCAATACAGCGCGCCAGCCCAATCATGATCAGACCGGTCATGTACTCCGGATATCCGGAGAGGAACGCTATCGCGAGCAGAAACATCAGAACCGGACCAATAACCCAGTTCTGCAGTAGCGACAGCCCCAGCACACGCCAGTTGCGGAAGACCTTGCCAAGTTCCTCGTAACGAACTTTCGCGAGGGGCGGATACATCATCAGTATGAGTCCCACGGCGATGGGAATATTCGTCGTGCCCGATTGAAACCGATTGATAATGCTTTCAATTCCGGGATAGAAATGTCCGGCTGCAACACCGATGGCCATGGCAAGAAATATCCATAGCGTCAGAAATCGGTCCATGAAACCGAGGCGCTTTGTCGGATTGCACTCAGTTGGCACGAAGTGACTCCGGCAGCGTCAGCACGTAATCGCGAATTTCATCACGGACGCGGCGATAGTGGTTGAGCGCTTCTGCTTCCGACGCCGCGCCCTCGGCAAGATGCGGTGGATCATCAAAGCTCCGGTGCACAGCTATTGTGTGTCCCGGAAGAATAGGACAAGATTCGCGCGCGTGATCGCAAACCGTAACAACGTAATCGAACCGCAGGTGCAGGAGATCTGCGACATTCTTGGAGCGTTGATCGGAAATATCAACACCCGCCTCGGCCATAACCTTTACGGCTGAGGGATTCAGTCCTCCGACCTTTGTCCCTGCGGAATAAGCGTCAATTTGTGTCCCCTTCAGGTGACGCGCCCAGCCCTCGGCCATTTGTGAGCGGCAGGAGTTGCCTGTACAAAGAAAGAGCACTCGAAGCTTCATGACCTGATCCGACAACAGATCTCCTCAAGGTCGGTGGCCAGGATCTCGCGCAGTGCGCGATCATCCTCGCGGGTTTGCGTCGAACGCGACAGCGTCTCGACCACCCAGCGCAGCGCCTGGGCGATCGCCGAGCTCTCTTCGGCCTCTACCAGACGATAGTACACCCAGCGTCCTTCCTTGCGCGTGTCAACCAGACCGGCCTGCTTGAGGATCGTCATGTGCTTGGAAACAGTCGAGGGCGCCAGATCGAGCAGCTCGATCAACTGGCAAACGCAAAGTTCCTGCTTTCGCAGCGCCATCAGGGCACGGACGCGGCTGGCATCCGAGAGCGCCTGTCCAATTCCTGTTATGTTATCCATCGGTTCAATCATATTTCGTTATATGGCGAAATATAGTTGTGAGTTCCGCCTTGTCAATCGATTTCAGAAGAACGTGATTCGAAAAATGTATGCCAGGCTCAAGTACACTCCTACTATAATGAAGACCACGCCCGTACCAATGCGCGCCCATCTCTCGAAATGCGTTAGTTGGTCGAACAAGCGACCGAGTGACCTGGCGCTGATAGCCAGTACAAATCCGCAAATCATTACGGGCAACGCCGTTCCCACGCCGTAACTCAAGGGCAGAAGTACCCTCGAATTGTGATTGATCGCCAGCGGAACCAGGCTGCCAAAAAATAACGCCGCCGAAATCGGACAGAACGAGAGTGCAAAGACGATGCCCAATAATAGCGCACCCCAAATCCCCATGCGATCAACCGACTTCTGCAATCGAGGGCTGCCCTTTGAAACACCGGTGGTGAAATGAAGCATATTCAGCAGAAACATCCCGGCAATGATCAGCACCGGCCCGAGTATCTGGTTCATATATTTCTGCAGGGACCTCGAAATCTCCGGCACCGACAGGAGACCGGCGACTAACACGATTCCCAGCACAACATAGGTCAGTGTTCGCCCCAACGTGTAGAGGAGGCCGGAGAGGACCACCCTGGACGGACGCTCCAGGCGCCGACCGATATAGGAAACGGCCGTGATATTGGTCGCCAGAGGACAGGGACTGACCGAGGTCAATATCCCCAGCCAGAACGACGTTGCTAACGGAAGAAGAATCGACTCCATCATGAGCGATCCAGAGCCCCGCGAATGGCAGCGGCCACATAGGTATTGAAATCCGGCTCAGTCCCGATCAACTCCCAAATCTTGTCGAGATTCTCCCACTTCATCGGCCTTCCGTCCTTCATGCTCACCAGAACGATGGATTGCGAAATTAGATTGAAGTCGGTCTCGAAGTGTTCATTCCCGGCGTCCTCGATATTCACAATTCGCAGCTCCAGCTTGCCTGAAGATGTCTCGGCGCCGAATTGCGCGTGTACGATTTCATGCGTGAGTTCTTCGATGCGGAGGCACGTTGGGCAGCGTTGAGTGCGATGGAAATAGTACGCGATGACTCGGTCTCCGCTCGACGCAAGCGAAGAGTCCGGCTGGTTCTTGACGGCTGGAGTCGATGTGCTGCGCATCACCACGACGGTCAGGCTCACCGCCACGAAGATGAGCAGGACGACGGTAATGATTGATTTGGTATTCATGAATGGTTCTCCTCAAGATTGACAGTCTACTGAACCAACGTTTTGATCTCTTCCACCGACGGCACGCGCCCGGAGACTTTCACGATGCCATCAACGGCAAGCGCCGGTGTCATCATCACGCCGAAAGTCAAGATTGCGTTGATATCCGTAACCTTAAGTACCTCGCACTCGAGCCCCAGTTCTTGCGCCGCCTGCCGGGTCAGTTCCTCCAGTTTCTTGCACTTGGGGCAGCCGGTACCGAGTACTTGAATCAATTTCATTTTCTACCTCCACGAGGTTTGACTTTGTTCATTCTTAGAATCAATATGCATCGCACGTTCTTGTGACCGCAATCGTTGGCGGTTGACAAGATAAAGCACGCCTGACATCGCTATCAGAAACGCCGTTAGGTAGAGCACCAGGGCTATCGCACTCGCGCCATTGACCCAGGCGCCATATATCAGTCCGGAAACTGTGCTAAACAACGCAACCCATCCTACGTAGACCCAAGCCTTCTTACGACCAATGAGAGTAGCTGTAATCAGAATGCTCTGCAAACTCAGTTCTGGGTCGGCCATTAGGTATGCGATCAACGGCCCCTTGTGCATGCCCAGATCGAGAAACATCTTGGCAATCGGAACCTCGACGAGCGTAGGGAAGTACATGAAGACTCCGAAAAAGACGGCTACGAGATTTCCCCAAATGTTGTTGGTGCCGGCAAGGCTCTCTATCCATTCCGGTTTGATGAACCAACGGATGATTCCAACGGCAAATACTCCCACGACCAGCAACGGAAATATCTGCCGGACAAAACGCCACGACTCCCAAAGCCAGCTCTGTATTGCCTCACGACCGAGAAAGCGCTTCGCCATGAAGAAGAGTGCCGACAAGGCGATCACTACTCCGAATATCTTCCCGGTCAGGTGTACTTGAAATCCCGCTGCAGCGGGTTGCAGCTCCAGAGCAGCGATGACCAGCGTGAGCCCCACCAGCACAAGCGCACTCCATGTCAGCTTCGTGAATCCTTCATAAACCCTGCCCAATCCTCTCCAAGCGGTGGCGGCAATCAACATTAATAAGACAATCAGAAGTGCACCTTGAGCAGTCACCCCTTCCTCGCCCTTGGCTGAATCAAATGGAACAAGACGAGAGAGGGATTGTTGCAGCCATTCGACTCCCGGCATGTGTATCTCAAAACTTGCATAGGTATGAGTCAGGAAATCCAATTTGAGTGTTCCGAAAAACAGCAGCGCCACCAGCGTGAGCAAGAATACCACGGTCGTGCCTCGAAGTTTCTCACTGCCGACAAAACTGGCGTCAGATTCTTCCGCATGAAGAACATCCTCCCGGCTGAAGATGAGCGCCATTATAAGACCGATGCCAATGCCGAAAACCAACGATAAGAGCAGCCGGGCGATGGCAAAATCTGCCCCAAGAGCGACACCCGTGTAACTAAGGGCGAGTATGTTGGCTGCCGGTGCGAAAAAGAGGAACGTAATCGCGGGCCCAAGCCCGGCTCCTTTTTTGTAGATCCCGCCAAAAAGAGGCAGGATAGTACATGAACAGACCGCCAAAAGGCTACCTGCTGCGGTAGCTGCCGGATAAGCGATCAATTTTGACGCGCGCCGACCAAGGAACTTTGTGATCGATTCCCTTGGCACTAATGCAGTGAGACCTCCGGCGATGAAGAAAGCAGGCACAAGGCAGAGCAGTACATGCGCAGCCAGGTAGGCTGCCAGATTTCCCAATCCGCTCTGCAGCAACTGAACAATGTATTCAAGCATTTGAATCGCCCCTCAAACGCCGAATTGTCCAAATTGAGGTTTCCTGAAAAGCGGGACAATATTTGCGTACGTTTCTGTTATCAACGTGAATACCAGCCACTCTGTTGTCCAGGCAAGACGCCATAATAATCGCCTAAATAACTCCGCGTTGTCTGTTATTTGGCCAAATCGCCAAATGTTTGTTTAGAAAAATACTACTTCACTACTTGCATCTGATCCCGCGCTGAAGATTTCAACACACCCTCGACGCAGCCGAAGAAGTTCAAAATGCAGGGCACGCGCAGTTGATAAAACACTTGCGAACCGCGCTTATCGATCGATACGATGCCGGCATTCTTGAGAATTGAAAGATGCTTCGACACCGTCGAAGTATCTGCGCCGATCATGTCGGTCAGTTCGCAGACGCAGCGTTCTTGTTTCGACAACTGGTCGACTATGAATAGCCTGGTGGGATGTGCCATCGCTTTGACGACTCGGGCGCGAGCCTCAAATAGTGCGAGTGTTTTCTTGTCCATCAATATCCTTCAATTTTCCATTCCGTCATTTGGCAAAATAGCCAAATACTTCGAAAAGTCAATAGTCATTATCGACAGAACGTTCGATTTATTGATTATTTTCTATCTCTTTTCCCGCCAGCGTCTTACTCATGATCACGCTACGATAATTGGTGACTTCCCACTGCTGATGGCCGACGAAGCGAAACCCGAGGCGCGTGTACCAATCAATCAGATGCATTGCCGGTTCAGCCGTATCAAGCGCCAATTCAGTCATCCCTCGCTGGAGAGCGTAGGCTTCGGCGTGGGCCATCAGCTTGGCGGCAATGCCGTGTCGCTGAAGCGTCGGCTCGACGGCAAGCTGACCGACATGGGCCACGCCCTTCTTTTTGTAGTAGTCGCAGCCGGACTTCTTGTTCGGCTCAAAATAACAGATGGTCCCGACAACTTTGCCGGCAAGCTCTGCTACGAAGCACTGCCCGGCCGCGACGCGACTGCGCGTCGTTGCGACATCCTGATGCGTCGCCAGGAATCGCAAACCCATATCGGCGAGCACGCGATAAGCGCGATGCAGCAGATCCGTGAGTTCCTCGAGCGAATCTTCGGCCGTCAACGGTCTGATGCTGACGCGTATGTCAATGTCTCCAAGCATAGTGTCATCTTAGTATGTCTTGTTGCGCCTTCGGCGTCAATAGAATGCTCTCACGGCGAATACGAAAGCCATTGTCTGAGAGAACGGCTTGAGTTATCTTCGGACATCTGACATTGGAACAATACTTACTTAAGCCGCGACTCTCAAGACACGGCAATATAGAGGAATAACCATGCGAAACTTCTTTCAATCTGCTCTTACAACAGCAGCTATTGCTCTGCTCGGAGCTACCGGTGCTTTCGGACTCAATTATGCCGACCTCAAACCCGACCAGAAAATCAGCCAGTTCAAGACCGAATGTATCTACGAGAACGAAGCCAAGTCCGCAATCGGCGCGCGTTTTCGGCACATTCCTTCGGGTTTCATAGCGGATTTGTTCACGATACAGTCAGTACCGCAGGCTTTCATGTGGTTCAACACTCTCCCGCCCTCCGACCAGGGCGAACCACATACTTGCGAGCATCTCCTGCTTGGCAAAGGCACCAAGGGCCGCTATGTAGCTTCGCTGGAGGATATGCTCCTCGGTGAGAGTTCCGCTTTCACGATGCAGCTGCAGACCTGTTACCATTTCAACTGCGGATCCGGCACCGACAATTTCTTCAGGCTCTTCGAAACGAAACTGGATGCCCTGGTTCACCCGAATTACTCTGATGAGGAGATTCGCCGTGAAGTTTGCCACGTAGGTTTGACGATCGACCAGGCTGTCGGCACAGTCGGCCTTGAGGAAAAAGGTACGGTCTACAACGAAATGGTACGTTCGTTCGAAAGCCCGTGGGGAGAATTGTCGCTGGAATCCGCCCGTATGGTGTACGGACCCAACCACCCGTTGTCGTTCGAATCAGGTGGATATCCGCCCGCCATCCGGACCATGACGCCGGGGGATCTGCGTCGCTTTCAAGAAGGCGCATACCATATCAATAACATGGGCGCCGTCATTTCGATCGCAGATGATATCTCGGTTGAAAGCTGCTTGACGAAACTGTCCGAAATCCTGGGCCGTGTCGAGCCCGACGCGAAATTGGCCGAAGATCCAGCGGCACTGAATGATCGATTACCTGGCATGTCACCTGCGCCGACGGGGACAATCAAGCTCGTTGACTTTCCCGCTCAACTGGAGAGTGACCCCGGTTTGCTTGTCTACACCTGGCCCGCTCAATATGAAGTCTCCAACAATGAACGATTTCTGCTCGAACTTTTGATAGAAAACCTCGCCGGCGATCAAACCTCACTGCTTCACCGACGCCTCATCGACTCGCAAACTCGGCTGACAGACGTTGGCGCCGCAGGAATCGGGAGTTGGGTGAGTAATGAGAAAGGTCAGGCAATCAATATTTACTTTGACGACATCAAGCGAGAGTCGTGTACTCCGATAATGATCGACTCGATTCGCAACATCATGATGAATGAACTCATCCGGATTGCCGGGTTGGCCGATGGATCAGTGGAGCTAAATGACTTCAATCAACATGCATTGGAACGGGTAACCGCTCGCGAGCGCAGTATGAGGACATTTCTGAATTCTCCGCCGCGGTTTGGCGAACGAGGTTCGGGCGCTCAATGGATGACCTTTGCGCAGCGGTTGCACAAGGCTGGCGGCTTCCGTCGTTCACTGGCCTTCGCCGATGAAATTGCCTTCGCGCGCCAACAACTATCGACCGGCAAGAATGTCTGGCGTGACTATCTGGCAAGCTGGAAAATCGCCGGTATCAAACCCTACGCAGTCGCGGCGTTGGCTAACCCGAGGTTGATCGCCAGACAAGAGGACGAACGCCAGGCGCGAATCGACGCTTACACCGAGGTACTCAAGAAGGAGTTTGGAATCGCATCCGACCAGGAAGCGATTCAGAAGTTCCGTACCGATTACGACATCAAGACCGCCGAAATCGATGCCGCGGCCGCCACGATTGAGATGCCGGGATTCGCCGCCAATCCACCGATGACATATGATGATCAACTGAAATTCGCGGTCGATACCTTGGCGGGCAAGGTCCCAGTGGTGGTGTCAAGGTTTGAGAACATCACGAACGCCACGGCTGGGCTCGCCTTCAATCTGAATGTGATTCCTGCGGAGCAGTTGGTGTACGTCGCCGTGCTGCCGACGCTGCTCACTGAGATTGGTGTCGTGAGTGATAGCGGGTCCCTATCCTTCGATGAAATGCAGAGTCGACTTCGCAGTGAGATTTCGGGGCTGAGCGCATACTTCAGCGTCAACTATCGCACCGAACGCGCGGAACTCATTGTTCGCGGCTCGGGCAGCAGTCAGTCCGAAGGACTGAAGGCGCTCGACTGGATGGACGATGTCCTGTTCGATACGTACCTCGAACCCCAAAATCTTCCCCGCATCCGCGATGCAATCGACTATTCGCTCGCCGGATTGCGCAGTACGATGCGCGGCTCGGAAGAGTCCTGGGTCGAGGGACCAGCCGATTCTTATTGGAGGCAGAGTAACCCGCTGCTCTTGTCAACCGATTGCTTCATGACCAAGTCCTTCAATACCTACCGCATCAAGTGGATGCTTAAGGATTGTGGCGACCCTAACAAGGATGGAAGTTTCGTCAAGTTTCTCGAGTATCTCGCCGCGAAAGGTTCAAGCCTCGACCGGAAGCAATTGAGTGAAATGCTTGCAACACTATCCGGCGATCAGAAGTTTGCCTGGTCGGCGGCGATTGTCGCGGAAATGACCGCAACATACTTGATGGCAGATTCCCGCAATGCTGCGTTGATTCAGGATGTCACCCGCGATCTTCAGAGAGTTCTCAGCGATATTCCCGACGTTACTCTCGCGAGTGACTGGCAGTTCCTCTGTTGGCAGACGGCAAGAGATGCATCCATGGATGACCAAACGGCGCTGGCTCAAATCCGCAGCGTCTTTGATAAACTGCGCCACACAGATAACGTGCGCGCCTTCATGATTTCGAGTTCACCTACCTGTGATGCCCTGTTGCCCAAATTGACCGGTATTATCGGGAAACTCAACCCTGAGCCTTCCGTTCGACAAAAATACGCCACCGCTCCCCTTGTCATTAATCGCTTGCGCGAGCGCGAGACTGATGCAGTTACGCCGATCTACGTCGGTCTGGTTAATGAGAATACCCGCTCCGGCGTATTCGTCAACACTGCTGACTGTGCCAGTTTGTTACAACACTCTCCGGACGGGTTGATTGATTTCCTTGCTGCCCGGCTCTATGGCGGAGGCGGTGCACACAGCATGTTCATGAAGACTTGGGGTGCCGGGCTGGCCTATTCGAATGGACTGCGCAGTCGCGAGTCGACTGGGCGAATCGTTTACTATGCCGAGCGCTGCCCAGACTTGGCGCAGACAATGCAGTTCGTCGTTGAAGAACTTAAGAAAGCGCCTCACGATCCGGCTCTCGGTGTTTATACCGTTGCTCAGGCGTTCAATCTGAATCGCGCGGCAACAAGCTACGAGGTCCGCGGCGAGGCGATGGCGCGGGATCTCGCCGACGGAAACACTCCTTCAGTCGTACGTGCATTCCGCCAGGGAATCCTCGAACTACACAAGCAACCCGACTTTTATGATCGCGTCCAGAATCGGATGGAGGCCGTCTATGGCCTTCTGCTTCCCGGCTATGGACCATCGAGTATCGAAGCTGTGACGAAGTTTAATGCTGTCAATTTCGTTATCGGTCCGGAAAAGCAGTTTGAATCCTATGAGCGATACCTTCAGAATGTCGACCCCGGTGCGAAACTGTATCGGCTGTACCCACGGGATTACTGGATGGTAAGCAAATAATCTATTGTGACCGCGATGTTCATTCCACCCGATTGGATTGAACCAGACCTAACACAAAAGCCCTGTCAGCACGAGTGCCGGCAGGGCTTCTGATATCTGAGCAAAGTTCAATTAGCCTTTTTTCTCGTCCGTCGAGCCGTTCTTCTTTGAAAACATCCTGCGGTACCACTTCGGGTGGTGATGCTTCACTGACTCTTCAGTTACCCTTCCTGTGATCCAGGCGAATGACATGGGGTACTGCTCGGGATGGAAAATCACGAAGAAGAAGTGGAACACTGCAATTGCCAGTGTTGCCAACCAGGCTTCATAGTAGTGAATGGTCTCGGATACTTTGACAATCCATGCCGGCATAAAGCCCGTGAAGAACGTCGGGAACCAGAGTACGAAACCTGTTATCACCATCGCAATTGTACCCCAGACCAGCGCCCAGTACTCGGCTTTCTCAGTGTAGTCGTACATATCATACTCTGGCCGCTTGTCGGTGAGCCCGAGATGGAACTTCACGTTCTGGATCACGTCGGAAATATCCTGCTTCACTGGCATCAAGCCGCGCAGTTGTTCCTTGCCACGTTTGGAAAAGAGCAGAAATACGGCGTGGTGAATCGAAACATAGATTAGCAGAACAGCCGATATGCGGTGAATGACACTACGGGCGTCTTCATAAACACCGGCAAAATTGAGAATGCTCACCCACCAGGAATCAGGGAAACGCAGGGCAAACCCGGTAATGACAAGCACAATGAAGGAAATGGTCAGCACCAGGTGCTGGAAGACCATATTCCCGTTGAATCGCAGTACTGTCGGTTGGGCCTTATTCTGGCGATGCTTCTGGACAACAAATGCGCCGATGATGATCCCGTTGTGCGCCAGCATGCCGCCAATTATCAACACAATTGCAAGGATGTATGCAAAACGCACCCAACTATCGATTGTGTTGAACTCTTGCGCTGCGGTTCGATGAGTATAGCTGGTGGCAAAGGCGATATTCGCCCGCGGATGGCAAGTCTGGCATGTTTCTACGATGTTCTCCTTGCTCACGGAAGATGCCGGGTTCGCAGAGGGAAGGATATCATGAGCTCGGTGACAGGAAATGCAATTCGCCGCCTTGACAGAGCCGCCGCGAATCGCCAAACCGTGATAAGAGTCCTGGTAAGAAGTGAATCTGCCCTCCGCCAAACCATATTTCTCCATCAACTGCGGATCGTTGTGGCAACGACCGCACACATAATCGGCTAAGTTCGATTGATTAACCGGCGAATCAGGATCGCCTATCCGACGAATTTCATGCTCGCCATGACAATCGGTGCAATTCGGCGCGTCGAGAATACCCGCCTGCAGTGCTTTGCCATGTATTCCCCGGAAATACTGGATACTGATGTCGTTGTGGCACTTGGAACAGGTTTTGGGAATGTTCTGTTTATTGACCATCGATGTTGGATCAGAGGCCTTCTTGAGATCATGCGTTCCATGACAATCATTACATGATGCAGCCGAGCCGATACCCTTTTGAATTCCTTCAGCATGGATACCGCGTATGTATCGATCAAATGAATCGGTGATGCGAATATCTGCATCTGCCTTCAATGCAATCTTGTGATGACAAGTGGCGCATGTCTGGGGCAAATTCTTCGCCGAGACCATCGAAGCCGGATTTTGTTGCGGAACGATATTGTGGCTGCCGTGACAAGACTGGCAGTTGGGCGCGTTGGGATTGTCAAGTGCCTGTCCGTGCGCAGAACCCATGAATATACTATTGACGTCCTCATGGCAGGTGATACACTGGGCCGGTTTGAGAACATCATTGTGAGGGAAGTCGGTTACGCCCGCGAGATCAGCGTGGCAGTCGACGCAGTCCATTCCGCTGTGTGAGGATGCATTCAGACTATCAAGATGGACGAACATGCTGACTTCCGCACCCTCGTGAATCGTACCGGTCAGGGTATTATCAGAGTGGCATTCCATGCAAGTCTCATTACCGGCATACAACGGCACAATGACCGTCAGGCAAATAGCCGCAAACAGTGTGATTACAAATCGCCAGAGAAGATTGTGTACCATGTATTTCACGATGATCACTCCATTATATCACAAACAAATACTAATTCGATCTCAATTACAATACCATATTCTCAACGGCTCATGCCGTCAAATGACCCAAGATAATCAGGAACAGCAGGAAAAATCCGGTCAATAAGGCGACCGTTCCCCAGATGTATGCAATTACCGACAACACCAACCCAAGCGGCTTCTTTTGGTGTTGCTCAAGCTCACCTGCCTCGCGCAGACGCGTGTATTCAAGCGGCCGCTCTTCCATCATTTCCTTCTCAGAAATTCTTCCGGTGTAGACCGACACATCCATAGGGAATTTGCTGGCCCGCAGATGCGTGTTGAAGAAGTGGACAATGAAAATAAAAGCCGTGGCGAGTAGTGCTTCCTCTTTATGAACAGTGTCCGCAAGGCTGATGACCCCACCGCCCAACAGGTTCCCGAAGAACTCTTCTTGCCAGCGCAATAGACCAGACAATCCGATCACGAACACACCCCAGAAGACGGCAAAGTAATCGAATTTTTCCCAGTAAGTCCAACGATCAAAGCGCGGATGCGGCCCTTTATTGAAGAACCACTTTGCGTGCTCAAGAAAATCAGTGAAGTCTTTCTTACGGAACATCAGGGTGTTTGGACCAGTGAGCATTTCCCTGATGCTGGACTTGCGCAATTTGAAGGCAAGAAAAACGATATGCGCAAGAAAATAGAAGCCGGTGATGGCTGCGGCGACATAGTGTAGTTTCTGCGCGGTTTGCAGCGACATCACATTCGCGAACATCCACTTTGCTAAATCGGTGTGCGCATATGATTGTGGAAGCCCGGTGAAGGCGAGAGTCAGGAAGCTGATATTCACGAGAATATGCAGAAAGCGATGGAAGCCGTCGATACGGCCGTAATAGATCTCTTTCTTTATGACGCGAGTCCGGATTCCTCGCTGGAACCAGAGCACCGTGTGAAATCCAAACGCTCCGAGAACCGCGAATAACAAGACTGTCATCATACCGGTAACGAGGCCGTTGAATTTGCTCCAGCCTCCGGGACTCTGGCGTTCGCCTTTGTCAACGCCGTTACTCAAAGCCTGAAGAACGGTGTCGGCTTCTGCACTCTCTCGACCGGCCTGCAGCTCGGCCTCGGTAGGCTTGATTGGATGAACTAAATAGGAGACAAAACGTTCATTGGCACGTGGATGGCATTGCTTGCAGGTCTCAACAATGTGATCGCGATTGACCGACGAAGTCGAGTCAAAGGGCTGCTGTATCGAGTGTGAACCGTGGCAATTTGTGCAGACTGCGAACTTGACTTCTTCGGTGCCGGTTTCGAATAGCTTTCCGTGATACGTCTCCTTGTAGCCTTGAACAACGTACGGATTGATCTGGAACTTGAGCATTTTGTCCTTGTCCGCATGACACTTCGAGCAAAGCTTAATCACACCTTCAGCGGTGAACTGCTCCTCTGTTTTCTTAATGTCAACCTCACCATGACAATCGGTACAGGTCGGTGCCTCGAGAATGCCCTGCGCCCGGGCACGTCCGTGAATCGACTGCTTGTACTGGCGATTTTGTTCTGCATGACAGTTGATGCACTCTGTGCGACGATGCTTGATGGTTTCGTTTTCGAGTCCCGGCAAGTTCCAATGGTAGGTATGACATTGCGTGCAGTTCGCAGCAGAACCATCAGCATTGAGCATCATCAATTGGCCATGAGCGAGGTTTTCCTTTGTATGTCTTTCACCCGAGTGGCAAATGTTGCACTGATTAGCAATGCCGCCTTCCTTGAATATCGCCTGATTGATCGAAGCCATGTCAGTCTGATGGCCGGTGTGACAGGAGGCGCACGAAATAGACCCCGGATCAACTCCCGGCTCGCGATGCAGGCTCTCCTTGTGGCCGGGGTGACAATTATTGCAGACATCAGAGATGTGCGTTGAATTGACGCGAGCCTTTGGATCAGATGGTTTGCGGATGTCATGCTTCTCATGACAACTGGTGCAAACTGGCGCCTTAGTGTTCCCGCCTTCCATTTCGTGAAAATGGCGCGAATGTATATAGGTTTCGATATCGCGCTGGTGGCACTTGGAGCAAATATCAACGATCTCTTGTTTGTACTCTGTTTCCGTCATGACCTCCTTCTTCGATTTGAAATGGGCGTCATGGCAGGTTGTGCAGATCGGATAGTTGCGATTGTCTTCTTGATATTTCTGGTAGTGATAGCTTTGTTTATACTCAGCGGCTTGCGTTGGATGACAACGTTCACAGACAATCTTCATGCTCAGTTCTTTCTGAGCATTGTGGGTCCCATGGCACTCTTTGCAGTCGGGAATATTCTCCTTCCCCTTGCCCTTGAGCATTTTGTAGAAATACTCCATCCAGGTGGCACTCACGACTTTGTGGCACGGTTCGCATTGGACCGGCTGGTACTGGTTGAAGTGCGGCACGTCTTCAAAATTTGCGCCGTCTTGTTTGTGGCAGTCAATACAGGCTACCGACTTGTGCACTGAACCATGCAGGGTATCGGAACTTACAAAGACCGGCTTGCCGGCCTCAGAAGTCAGCGTTTCATCTGAATGGCAATCGAGACAGAACTGATTAGTCAGAGTTGATGCTGTCTCCTCCTGTGCGTAGAGCAACACGCTCCTCCACTCCAGAATGCCTGCTATAACAAAAAGTGCAAAAATCAGCCGACGAAATCGGGGAGTGTATTTCCTGGTTCCTGACATAGTCATATCCTGATTCAGTAGTTTCATTTTCGAGGCGTCACTCGGAGCAAACCTGCGGCGAATATGGAAATGTTGTTGGCAACGATTTCCTCGCAGCGATAAGTCCGACCCTGAACGCTCTTCCAGAGCGTGAGACCAAGCGAACAATCGAATACCATACCCATGAAGCAGCGGGCAGTTATCTCCGAATTCAGCGCATTAATCTGCCCGCGCTCCTGTAATCGCTCAAGCTGCATTTGGAGAAAACTCGCGTGGCGACCGCGGATGCTTTGATAGACAGCACGCGCCTTTGCATGTCCACCGAGAGCTGAATACAATAGAAGTCTGTAGACTTCCTGGTTTTTCTGGGCACAACTGAGTAACTGCGTTGCAATACGTGACAATAATCGTTCAATATCATTTTCGGATTCCAGTTCGGCGAACATGTCGTCGCACTGCAAACGATCCTCCAAAGCATCGAGGACGGCGTCGTAAATGAGTTCCTTTGATGCGAAATAGCGATACAGCGCCGGTTCGGTAACACCGCATGCGGCGGCCAACCGCTTTGTGGTAACTTTGTCGTAGCCCTCAATCGAGAATAGCTTGGTCGCTTCCTCAAGGATCTGGTGTCTTCTCTCTTCTGCAGCTAATTTCATATCTTCTCAACTTTCGCACCAAATGCCAAATTCGACTCATTTGGCGACGTTGTAGTTAACGCTAACTAACAGATTCGGTAGTGTCAAGAGAAAATTGAGTGATTTTGTTACTTTTTTCACAATCTTGTATAAATAGAGTCGACGTTTAATGGCTACTATCTACCCTAAGTTAAAGATGGAAAGAAAGATAGCGGATGGTGCGATTGTCGGCAAGATGTCGCTTCTCATATGCTGTCTGGATTTTGAGTAGGTCCGTCACCTCTCTGGCATTGTATACATCATCGACTTTCTCGATTATTCTACCGCCACAGCCGGTCACCGTCTTTTGAGTGTATGCGAACAGGTTCGGCTCGTCTGTTTTGAGGTGAATTATCCCTTCCGGTCTGAGGATTCGCCTGTAAAGAGCTAAGAAATCAGGAGAAGTGAGACGCTTCTTCGCGCGACACTGGCTGAGGTAAGGATCGGGGAAGGTAATCCAGATTTCGGCTACTTCGTTCGTGGCAAAGCAGTCCGCAATCCTCTCGATAGGCATTCGAAGAAACGCTACATTGTTCAGCTTCAAGTCCAATGCTGCCTTTGCACCTGACCAGATTCGCGCCCCCTTGAGATCGACACCCACGTAGTTGCGATCAGGGTAAAGTCGGGCGAGCTGAACAGAATACTCCCCTTTTCCACAAGCCAGCTCGAGTGTTATTGGATTGTTATTGTGAAAAAACTCACTATGCCACCGACCCTTCTGATCGGTCAATGTCTGAATCACGTTCGTAAACGTGGCCATCTGGGCAAAACGGATTAATTTCTTCTTGGGCATAGTGCTCTTCAGTCAAACGGAATCAAATTGGCGAGCCACTATAGCGGACTATCGGGTGATTGTCAATAGAGGCGATATCTCCAGTGCGACTCGGTAAGATCTGCCTGCGGCAACAAAAAAAGCCGTGTTGGAACTCCCCAACTCAGTTCCAACACGGACGGACCTTTTCCCCTTTAGCCGGAATCGATGTCTATCCCGACGACCCCTTTGATGCACTTGACTGTCCCTATTGCAAAGCGCGTGCCGAAGCAGGAGATTAGAGCTGTGAGTGTTAATCGTATGAGATGCAACAGCCAGCTACATCAAGATAGCTGACTGCTCGCAGAAGTGACTATTGGCGAATTCAATCTGGAACTTCGAACGAAACACATGTCTCAGTTCGAAGTGAACTCTGTATAGGTCGGGGTGGACAAGTACCGTTCACCGGTGTCGCAAATGAATGTGACAATCAGCTTTCCTGCACTATCCGGCCTCGACGCAACCTTGACAGCGGCGGCTACATTTGCACCAGCCGAAATACCCAGGAGAATTCCTTCCTGCCTAACGACCTTGCGGGTCATTTCAATAGCTTCCTCATTCTCGATCGTAAGAACCTCGTCTACAAGATCAAGCTCAAGAATATCCGGCTTAAATCCGGCACCTATTCCCTGAATCGGATGGGGTCCCTTGGTACCCTTGGAAATAAAAGGAGATGCAGATGGTTCCACCAGAATGACTCTCAATCCAGGTTTTCGCGGCTTAAGAGTTCGAGCACAGCCGGTAATGGTACCGCCGGTACCGACCGCTGAAACAATGATATCGACCTTCCCATCCGTGTCGGTCCAAATCTCCTCGGCTGTAGTGCGAGCATGGATTTCCGGATTTGCAGGGTTCTTAAACTGCTGCGGCATGAAATAGCGCGATTCTGCCGCCACAGCTTCTTCGGCGCGTTTCACTGCCCCCGGCATTCCCTCGGCACCCGGGGTCAATACCAATTCTGCACCGAAAGCCTTCAGCAGGTTGCGACGTTCAACGGACATCGTCTCCGGCATGTAAAGTACCAGCTTGTATCCTTTCATCGCGCAGACGAAGGCTAAGGCAATTCCTGTGTTTCCAGAAGTCGGCTCGACAATCGTCGTGTCCTTCTTGATTTTGCCGTCGCGCTCGGCGGCCTCGATCATAGCCAAGCCGATGCGATCCTTCACGGAGGAACACGGGTTGAACGATTCCAGCTTCCCTGCCACCCGGCCGGGCAGACCAGAAGCAACACGATCGAGATACACCATTGGTGTCTTGCCTATTAGATCTGTAATACTACCGGCGATTTTCATTACTCTTTCTCCTCACAGATCAGATCCAGTACATTTCAGCTGCCAAGCCGGATGTACGTATTATATCGGCTAACGTAATAGCTTTCAAATTGTGGTGAAGCAAGGCGAATTGGTCATTCATGATGCGCACCAAAGACCTTCCTATTGGATCGTCCGAGCCAACTCGTTCAGTAACCGTGCTGGGCAGAACAAACTCGCTTGATCCCTCGCAGACAGAAATGACCTCAGCGAGAGTAATTTTATCCGGATTTCGAGAAAGCTGATAGCCTCCGGCAGCGCCACGCGTTGATTTGACAATGTCAGTGGCGCGAAGTCGAGAGAACACTAACTCCAAAAATCGAATCGGAAGATTCTGCCGGGTAGCGATCTCACGAATTCCAATGAACTTGCCCTTGGAGTTAACCGCGAGGAACACCAGTGCGCTTATGCCATAATATGATCTATTGGTAATCACTTGCGATTATAGTACATAGTTTGTCATCTTTGTCAATAATAAATACGCATAATCCTATAGGAAATTCGAACATTGATTCACTTGAACAACAATTATCACCCAATAGGCTTCGGCCAGTCGAAAGTGACAAAGGCTTGGACAACTTCCCGTCCAAAGCTATAATTAGCGCCACTGCAAGACAATGATCGGATAATGATGGACACCGTCTTCCCGGAGCACATCGAGCGAATGAAATCAGCTTCGATTTTCTTGAATGGTTCCTATCCGCAGGAGCATCTGGCCTTCTATCGGCAAGCCATTGGCGGCGCGGTGGGGCAACGACTCCTGGTTGCCGCTGATGGAGGGTCCGAGCTGTTTGCGCGCCTTGGTTTCGCTCCCGACCTGATCGTTGGTGATTTTGACTCGATTAGCGCGCAGACTCTCGCTTTGTTTAGCGAAACTGAGAAAGTGCGGTTTCCACGGGCCAAAGACGCTACTGATGGTGAATTGGCATTGCGAACGGCGATTGACCGGGGCTGTAACGACATCGAAATATACGGAGCAGTCGATACCCGCTTCGAAACTGATCAGATGCTGGCCAACCTCTTTCTGCTCAAGTTAGCAAAGCGGTTGTCCGACGCGACAACTGCGCAAATACTGGTTCGAGCAGTTGATCACTGCCAGCACATCTATTTTCTTAAGGATGACCGGTTGGAATTGAGTGGTAAACAAGGCGATTTCTTATCTATTGTTCCGATCAGCAATGAAATCGTCGTTTCAATCACTGGGGTTGTCTGGGAGCTGGATCAGAGAGAAGTGCAGCTCGGGTCGAGTTGGACGCTGCGAAATCAGTTCTCAGCATCCACGGTAATTGTCACGATCGAGGGATCTGCGCTGGTAATTCACCGACACACAACTCCGTAATGCGTCTGTGAACTCAGAGACCTAAACTGCCCAGTCCGGGGATGTTGAGCCCCCCTGTGAGACCTGACATCGTCTCTTGCTGCATGGCGCTCGCGTCCTGCTGCGCCTGTGATATCGCAGATACTATCAATTCTTCAAGCATTTCAACATCCCCCTCTTTGAGCACTTCAGGGTCAATCTTGATCTCCTTTAAGTCGCCTTTACCGGAAACCACGGCTTTGACCATACCTCCGCCCGCGGTGGCCTCGACACGCTTTTGCTCGAGTTCTTCCTGCAATTCCATCATCTTGGCCTGCATTTTCTGAACCTGCTTCATCATATCGCCAAAACCCTTGGCCATCACAACACTCCAATGCTATCTGTTAAATTCACCACTTCGAATTCTGACCTGCCTTCCGGCGGTCACTGTCTATGAAAAAACGACCTCGATTGTTCGATCAACTTTCCTTGAGTTCGCGGCGAGCAATAATATCGGCATCGAATATCTCAACAGCCTTCGCAACGAGCGGATGATCATCGCGTTCATTCACCGCCAGCATTGTGGCTCCACCGTTGCCGTTGCCATCTGATTTCTGCGTCCAGTTTGCATCGACGAAGAAGTGAAAACGAAAAGCACGGCCGCTCACCTCGCGAATGATCTTCTCGATCGTCTCCTGCTGAGCGCGATCCTGAAAGTAGCGCACGTGCACTTCTCCCATGCGGTCAAACGCAACTGAGAGCTTGTTCCCTTCTATCGAACGCGGCTGCGCCAGTGAAAGTTTGATCTGGAGGTTTCGGTGTTGCAGCTTAAGGGCTGCCAGAAACTTCTGCCAGATATCATTGACATCGGTCTGGGAAATGTCGGTGGAATCAGGCGTGGCTGGAACCGTCGGGGGTTGCGACGGCACAATGTCCGATTCGGGCAAGGACCGTGTTATTTCAAGTTTTTTTTTTGACTCCGTTGCCGAAGCCAGAACTGCCTGCTGATTCGGAATCTCTCCTCCCGAGAGTGCCTTGAGCGCAGCCTCGATAGTCATGGAGCTCTCCATTTGCATCAGCTTGAGGAAGGTTAACTCGATATTGATCACCGGATCGAATCCATCGCGAATCTTCTGCTCCAAGCCAACCAGCAAGTTCTGGATTCGCAGCAAGTCATTGAGCGAATAGACGCCCCCGAGTTCCCTGTATTCAGCAGCCTCTTCTTTTGTAATACCGTAGTCTGTTGCGATGTCTGGAGCGGCCTTGATTACCAGCAGCAGTCGGACTTCCTCCTGGAATCCCCGAATGAACTCGGCGGCGCCTACCCCGGCCTTCAGCACACTGTCGACTCTGTCAATAATGCCCGCTGCATTTTGAGTTCGAATCAAGTTAATGAGGGCGCGGTATTCCGATCGCGGTAAAATGCCGAGCGCATCCGTGAGCAATTTTATATCAATCACATCGTGTTGCCAGGAGGCAACCTGATCCAGAATCGAAAGCGAATCGCGCAAGGACCCATCACCTCGCTTTGCCAGTTCAGCGAGAGCATCGTCGGTAATCTTGAGTTTCTCTTTGTCCGCTATCCCCTGCAAGGCACTGCGGAGTTCAGATTCCGGGATGCGCTTGAAGTCATAACGCTGGCAGCGCGAGAGTATCGTCTGCGGAACTTTGTGCACTTCAGTAGTGGCAAAAATGAACACTGCGTGAGCCGGTGGTTCCTCGAGGGTTTTGAGCAAGGCATCGAATGCCGAACCGCTCAAGCGGTGAACTTCGTCAATAATGTAAACCTTGTGCTTCCCGCCAACCGGAGCATACTTGATCGCCTCGCGCAATTCTCGGATGTCATCCACGGAAGTGTGCGAAGCGGCATCGATTTCGAGAATGTCCAACGAGCGGCCCTTGATTATTCCGAGGCAAGACTCGCACTCGTCACACGGTTCTGCTCCCCGTGGTGCGGCACAGTTGAGTCGCTTGGCAAGGATGCGCGCAACCGAAGTCTTCCCGGTGCCGCGTACGCCGCAGAACAGATAAGCCTGACTGACCCGATTATGCTCAATAGCCTTGGTCAGCGTTTCCGTGATGTGTCTTTGCGCAAGCACGTCCGAGAACTTCTGCGGGCGATACTTGCGTGAATAAGCGTAATAACTCATGATCGAATTTGATACAGCAGGGCAACACTCCTGCGTTTGTTGAACTGGTGATTCGGCCGGTTCGCAGAGGAAGGAAACAGACCAGGCTACCCCGCGGCACATGAAGACGAAGACCTACCGTTGCTACCTTCCGGTCCTGGCGGGGTTCGGTACGCTTGCATTGCGCGGGACCTGGTCTGTTTCAATCTTCCCCAGCGAAGTTGCATGTTTTCATGACAGACCAGCGCGCTATCCCTGCACGCCGGTGGATAATAGCGGCAAACGCCAAGAGAGTCAATCGCTATTTTTTGCGGGAAACCAAGCGATTGTTGGCCAGTGTAAGAAGGCTCATATAGTCCTTGATATCATAGGACAGTTTGCATATTGTGGTTTTTAGCCGACGAAAGAACACGTTGGCCGCTCGCAATCCGACTTTAGCGGAGGAATGATGTGACTGAAAAACCTCGCCTGCCTCGATTAGCATACAATTGGATTAGTTCGTTTGGAGCCTTCATCGCCGTCTCAATGGGACTGGTTATCGTAGTGATGTTGATAATCAACTTCACGATGGAGCAGACCAGCGCGTATTTCGGCATCTTCCTTTACATGGTTCTGCCCGCAATTCTCATCTTTGGCCTGATTCTGATTCCACTCGGAATGTACCGCCAATGGCGACGCTGGAAGCGCGGCGATGATATGTCGATACCGAAATGGCCGCTGGTTGACCTCAACCGCCCCGGCCATCGCAATGCGACCATCATCTTTGTCGGCGGCACGGTGCTGTTCCTGACCATTTCTGCAGTCGGAAGTTATCAGGCATTTCACTACAGCGAGTCTGTACAGTTTTGTGGCGAGACCTGTCACGATGTAATGGAACCTCAGTACACCGCTTATCAACAATCACCGCATGCACGTGTCGCGTGTGTCGAGTGCCACGTCGGAACCGGCGCGAGTTGGTATGCCAAATCCAAATTATCCGGGGCTTATCAAGTCTATGCTGTAATGGCTGATGTCTTTCCGCGCCCAATTCCCACACCAATCGCCGATCTTCGCCCCGCTCGAGAGACCTGCGAAGAATGTCATTGGCCGGAAAAGACCTACGGGGCAGAGATGCGGTCATTTTCGCACTTTCAGTATGATGACGACAATCCGAATTGGTCGATTGATATGCTGATCAAAACTGACACCGGCGAACCGCACAAAGGGCAGAAGGCCGGTATTCATTGGCACATCAATCCCGAAGTCAAAGTAGAGTATATAGCCCGCGACCGCGGCAGGCAGGACATTCCCTGGGTGCGAGTGACAGACAAAGCGACCGGTGCCGTAACTGTCTATCAAAACGAAGAGCAGCCCCTCGAAAGCGCACAATTGGATTCACTTGAAGTGAGAGTCATGGACTGCATCGATTGTCACAACCGTCCAAGCCACATCTATCGGTCACCCGATTTCGCGGTTGACCGCGCAATTCAGTCCGGGTTCATTGATGGATCGCTGCCCGCGATCAAGAGACTTGCCGTTGAAGCCATGGCTGCAAAGTACACGACGAAAGATGAAGCAAAGACCGGCATAGCTTCTACGATTACTGATTACTATCAGAGCTCCGGGTTGCTTGATGATCCGATCAAGCGCAAGGCCGTCGAGCAATCAATCGCCGGAGTGCAGATGGCCTATTCACAAAACATCTTCCCGGAGATGAATGTGCGCTGGTCGGCCTATCCTGTCAATATTGGTCATTTCAATGACATCGGCTGCATGCGCTGCCATTCCGGTTCACACAAGTCAGATGCCGGTGCCGCGATCACTCATGACTGTAACGCCTGTCATAAAATAGTGGCACAGGGGCTCTCCGGTCAGATCGAACGTGACAGCACAGGAGCAGGACTCGAATTTAAGCATCCTGTCGACATTGATGACGCCTGGAAGGAGACCGGCTGTTACGATTGCCATGCCGGTGTCCAGCCATGAGCGCAAACTTAGGATAGCTACAACCTTCATATAGAATTCCACATGAGTGCGGGAATAACCTACTCCCGTCATTTGTTTATTTCTTGAAAGAACATTGGCCGCGCACCGAGCGGGTCACAAAACGACGGAAAATCGGGCTGCTGGGGATTCGCACCACAGATTGTGCGTGTCGTAAGCTTGCCAGACAGGAGGAGATCATGTCACATACCTATGGTAACGTGGGCGCTTACTCGGGCGGTACGCTATATCTCAAACGTTCGTATCAACGAAATCTGTTCCTTGCGGAATTGTACCTGGTGCTCGCGATCGGTTTGGCGATCGGAATCACCGCCCTTGTAATGGCACAGACTGACAAGCCGCAACGAGAAATTCCGACCGTCGTCTATGACACGGCCAATGTTTCAAGGCCTCCGGTCATCAAACGCTATGAGTATGAAGTCGAGAAGCGTGTCCTGCCGATGCTTCCGGATCTCTCCATGATTGAAGCCGGTGAAGACTCCGAGATTCTGTTTGATTTCAAGTTGGCGACTCGCGAAGATATCTCAAGATACAATAGTTCATTCGATTCTGACGGTGACTCCATAATGGTCATTGGCAATCCGTCGCTCGAAATTGGAGAGATCATTCCCTCGCCGGACAGTTTCGTCGCAGTTGACGAGCATCCGCAGGCCATCTACTTCCCGCCGGTCCGCTACCCCGAGATCGCTCGCAAAGCCGATATCGAAGGAAGTGTCTGGCTCAAAGTGCTGGTCGATGTGAGCGGCAATGTACGTGATGTAGTCGTCGCAATCCCATCGAAAGCAAGCGCTGGATTCGAGGAAGCCGCAATGGCGGCCGCTCGCGAATCAAAATGGCGTCCGGCTATGCAGAACAAGCAGCCCGTATTGGTCTGGGTTAGCTACGAGGTCCGGTTCAAACTCAAATAGGAGGGCTCAGGCAGTTTTGCGCACCCGCATGCGCTCGATTCTTGGGCCTTTTACTGCAGTTATTTCGAACAAGAGTCCATCGATCGTCAGCTTCTCGCCCTGCTTAGGCACGCGTCCAATGTGATCTACCACGAAGCCGCCGACAGTGTCGGCGGTTTCCTCATCGATTTCAACCTCGAATTGCTTGTTGAAATCTTCAATTGGGTACTGACCCTGCACTTGGCACACGCGCTCGTTCACCAACAGAAACGGTTCCAACTCCGTGTCGTGCTCATCGCGAATTTCGCCGACTATTTCCTCGAGAATATCCTCGAGGGTTATCAATCCGGCCGTGCCTCCATATTCATCAAGAACAATCGCCAGGTGCTGTTGATCTCGCTGGAACTCGTGAAGCTGGGCCGAAATCATCTTGGAGTCTGGTACAAATGACACCGGGCGAATGAGATCGTGGATGATGACCAACTGCGAATGCACCAACACGTTGATAACATCCTTGGTATGGACCACGCCCTTGATGTTGTCCAGTGAGTTGTCGTAGACGGGATACCGGGAGTAGCCTTCCTCTGTGATCCGACGCAATATCTGTTCATTGTCCAAGCCAATATCTATACCGACGATTCTGGTTCGAGGCGTCATGGCCTGGCGAACCGTTGTGTCTGCAAATTCGAACACTCCCTCGATCAGGTCGCGCTCGGCCTTGTCAAAGTGCCCTCGTTCATGGCCTTCACTAAGAATCAGATTGATCTCTTCATCGGTATGGGCTGACTCGGAGGTTCTATCGACAAGGCCAAATGGCTTGAGAATGATACGAGCCATAAAACTGAGGACCTTCGCAGGCACAAAGGCGATTTTCGAAAACACCCAGACGACCGGCGTCACTCCCAGGGCGAGCTTCTCGGGAAAACTAACGGCCAGGTACTTTGGTATCAATTCACCAATCACCAGGAAGAGAATAGACAGAGCAGCCACAATGGCTGTAACTGCCAGGTTCTCGGCAACTTGCGGGGTCACGCCCATTTCCTGAATCATGGGCTGCAAGAGCGGCACCAACGTGCTGCCACCCAACACGGATGCCAGTGTTCCTGCGACAGTGATCCCAACTTGGATCGTAGCAATGAACTCCTCAGGTTGCTCAAGTAGCTTGGCGATTCTCTTGGCTGATTTGTCACCCTGCGAAATTAGATTGCGCAGTTGGCTCTTGCGCACAGAGAGAATCGAAATTTCGGAGCCGGCAAAAAAACCGTTGAGGAGTATCAACAGCCCGATCCCCAACAACTCCAAAGTAGCTTGATTCATGATCTGGATTGGCCGCCGCGGAATTCAGCCGTCTGAAACCGCACGGTATAAAGTGGTGTGTCTGCCATCAATTCGCAAAATACGAATCGTAAGCGCTTTGCGCAAGAGATCAGTGGCGGAATAGGGCTGTACGGATTAGGTGAGATCAGAGCGTGGTGAACATACGATCAAGGCGTAGACGGTCGCCGATATGACCAATATTGTAGAAGGCAGACGAGACGAGATCGATAACGTATGGCGACTCGATTTTTGGAGCATTGGGATCTGGCGCCCAACTGTAATAGATGAACAGCGCCCTCCCCTTAATTCGGCTCTTGTCGAGAAATCCCCAGAATCGCGAATCCTGACTGTCATCGCGATTGTCTCCAAGAACGAAATAGTGATCCGCCGGAACCTGCATCGGCCCGAATTGATCGCGCGAAGAAAACAATTCAGGGAGTGTGTCGGGATCTGAGTGAAACACACCAGCCATAGTGGGAATCACCTGCCCGTCCACGAGCAAGGCCTTGTCTTTGATCTCTACCGTTTGGCCGGGACCGGCGACAATGCGTTTGATGTAGTCCTTGGTCGGGTTCATCGGAAATTCGAAGACGATCACGTCATTGATCTGCGGCTCGGCGAATCGATAAGCAAACTTGTTGACGAACAGGAAATCACCTTCAAGAAGGGTGGTTTCCATCGAGCCGGAAGACACGCGATATGCCTGCACCACGAACATCCGCAGGATAACGGCAATCACAACCGCTATGAGAACAGCCTCAACGTATTCTTTGATATGGGATTGACGTTTCCGCCGCATTGCCCGGGCGGCGCCGATGGTAGTAATTTCTGTTGCCATGTACACCAGTTATATCGGCTTTTCAGAGCAGTATTTGAGCAGGAAAGCACAGGAAAAAAAGACGTGTTCCGGATTGGCACAGTCGTAGTTCTAAAAACAAAAAAGCGCCCCGTTCCCGGGACGCTTCAATTCTGTCTCCCCTCAAGCGAGAGCTTGGTAGGTCAAGTCCTCCTGCGACTTGACAAATCTGTTACGGCAGGACGTGGACGATCTTGCGATCGCGGCCTTTTTTGGCGTATTCTACCACACCGGTAATCGTGGCAAAGAGCGTGTTGTCTCTGCCTACACCGACGTTGCGTCCGGCAAGAATCTTCGTGCCGCACTGGCGGACGATGATTGTGCCGGCAAGAATTGCCTCGCCGCCGTATGTCTTAACTCCGCGCCTCTGACCATTCGAGTCGCGACCGTTCTTTGACGAACCTAAGCCTTTTTTATGAGCCAAGGAAACCTCCTAAATTTCATGTCAGCTCCGAATTGGCAGAAAAATGACCTTACCTGAGTTCGGAATAGACATGTAATATATCAGTCTTGACCAAGTCGTCAAGGGGATTTTGTAACGTGCGGATCGTCAAGCGTACCAATGCCAAAAAAACGCGGCCGAGACTTTCGTCCCAGCCGCGTCAGCTATCGCTGTAATCCTATGAACTACTTACACCTTGGCACTCTTGCGGCTGTCGGCTGTGACATTGATCCGGAAGACAAGTTTGTCGTTCTCGGGAGCCACGTCAACTTCGATATGGCAGTCGCCCGCGAACTGACCGGCAAGAATCTCCTCGGCGAGCGGGTCGTCGAGATATTTCTGCAACGCACGCTTAAGGTGACGCGCACCGTAAAGCGGATCAAACCCCTTGTCGGCAATGAATTTCTTGGCGGCGTCCGTGACGTACATGCTCAAACCGCGCTCCGCCAGACGAGTTGCCATCTCGGCCAACAGGATGTCGACGATCGAGACAATGTGCTCCATTAGCAACGGATGGAAGATGATCGTTTCGTCGATACGGTTGAGAAGTTCCGGATTGAAGATACGCTTCATCTCGGTCATGACTGCCTGCTTCATGGTCTCGTAGTCATCTTCCATACGGCTGGAGCCGAAGCCCAGCGTCTTGCCGGAACGGATATCGCGCGTACCGGCATTGGAGGTCATGATTACGACCGTGTTGCGGAAATCGACCTTGCGGCCATACGAGTCGGTCAGGCTGCCGTCATCGAGAAGCTGCAACAGGATGTTGAAGACATCCGGATGAGCTTTTTCGATTTCGTCAAGCAGGACGACTGAGTATGGGTGGCGACGCACCTTCTCGGTAAGTTGTCCACCCTCTTCGTAACCGACGTATCCCGGGGGCGCCCCGATCAGTCGGCTGACCGCAAACTTCTCCATATACTCCGACATATCGATACGAATCAAGGCATCGGCGTTCTCGAACAGGAATTCCGCAAGTACGCGGGTCAACTCCGTCTTGCCGACACCCGTCGGTCCAAGGAAGATGAATGATCCGATTGGACGATGCGGATCCTTGAGACCGGCACGCGCTCTGCGAATTGAGCGGGTAAGCGCGGTGATGGCTTCCTCCTGGCCCACGATCTTCTTGCGCAGTTCTTCTTCCATGCGCATCAGGCGCTTGGACTCTTTTTCTTCGAGACGGAAAAGCGGGATACCGGTGATCTTGGCGACGATTTCGGCGATGTGCTCTTCCGTCAGGGTGATCTTCTCACTCTGGCGCTGCACTTCCCAGTCGCGCTTCATCTGCTCGTACTCTTCCTTCTTCATCTTCAATTCATCACGAAGCTTGGCGGCTTTCTCGAATTCCTGATTCTTGACCGCGTCTTCCTTGCGAATCGAGACCTCGGTGATCAATACTTCCATGTCGCCGAATTCTTTCGGCTTGGTATAGGTCGACAAGTGCGCGCGCGACCCGGCCTCATCGATGATATCGATTGCCTTGTCGGGCTGGAATTTGCCGGTGATATAGCGATTCGAAAGCACGACCGCAGCGCGGATCGCGTCATCGGAAATGTTGATCTGATGGTGCTCTTCGTAACGGCCCTTGAGACCCTGGAGGATTTTGATCGTATCCTCCTGCGAAGGCTCTTCAACCATCACGGTGTGGAAACGGCGATCAAGTGCGCCATCCTTCTCGATGTATTTGCGATACTCGTTTAGCGT
>CAZKIH010000002.1:0-185830 GCA_964552775.1 uncultured Ignavibacteria bacterium
AGACCGTCTGTGAACGCAATCACCGCCTTGCTGCCCAATTCCGTTGTGGTTATGTTCACACCCTGCCAGACACCATCGAAACACGCCGTATTGCCGTTTGCCACCAGGCTGTTGATCTTTGACAGCAATAGTGTCGTGTCGCTCGTGAAAGTCTGGACAGTCACAACCGAATTCGCGAACGAGACAATTGCTACGCGATCGTACGGGTCCATATTCCGGACAAACCGGCGCATCGCTGCCTTGGCGTCGTTCATTTTGTTGTCCTCCGTCATACTCCCGGAGACGTCCACTACAAGACAAATCGAAGTAATGCAGGAATCAAGCGTCAGCTCCTGAATAGTGAAATCAGGAAACGGGATGGGCACACCATCCTGAAACAAACAGAAACTGTCTTTCGGGAGACCGCCAATCGGCCGGCCCAGCGAATCAAGCGCTTCAACGTACGCGCAGATGTAAGGAAATTGCGAACAATCGAGCTGGGAGATATTAATCGTATCGATTGGAAGCGCCGTCAGTGAACCAAGGCTGGTGATCAACGATGGAATTGGCTTCCCCACATAGGGGTTCGATTGCCCCGTGGTATCAATGTAGGTTAAGTCATCAGGCGGACCGATGACAATGTACTGCGCTGCAGCCGAAGATACCAAGGCAAGCATCAGTACAAGAACGAACAGTAATCGTTGTTTCATATACCTCCCTAAAGGAACATGAGGATATCGTCGCCTTGCAGCGACCAGATAGATATTATTTCGCACTCAGTTGCTGAGAATACAGAAAAGTTAATTAACAATAGAAGTAGTGCGCAATGCATTAGCCGAGCGATCAACCAAACAACCCAACAATCCTCGGACCCCAGCCTTTAGCCGCTCACCAAGATATGCTGCCCTCCCGCAGACGCCTATTTAGATGCGTCTCGCCAACAACATGCTGGCACAATCAAATTGTAATGGATGAACCTCATGCCGGTAGGATCGAATCGCCGGGAGAGGTTCGACGATTACATCCGGCCTCGACTAACCTGACCGGCGGCATAATGCACTGATGATGGCATGGTCAGGTACGAAGTATGTGGATGCAAATAATTGGCCCAACGTTCGATAAGACTATTCACAATAGGCCAACTACAGCCCCAAGATCGTGTTCATCACACGTTCCGTCAAGTCTTAATTTTAGGGTAAAACACCCCAACTACTACGTATGGCAAGTGCGTATCAGATTTCACCGACTGTGCGAGTAACTAACAGCTTGAGTATCATTAACTTCTACTGTCTACGGCACCGTGCGCAAGAACGCCTTCAGACGGGATTTGCGCCTCCGAGTCTGCAAATGAACCAAACTTCCTGAACTTCTTGAATTCGGAGCTTTCGGCCGGCCATCTGTAGATTGTTCTTGCCCGAATCGCTGCGTGGAACCAATTTGGCTTCACAAAGTTAAATAGAAGAGACATATGAACCTTGCTAATTCAATTCGAATATTTGCACTCATCACCTTTGTACTATCCACACTTTGCACAGTGGGGTGCGGTAAAGGGAAATCGGTCACTCGAGACGGGATCCCATCCTCGTTGAATATAGACGCCATCGTGATCAGGCCGCAGCTCCTGCGCAATCAGATTTTTACTACAGGCACTCTCCTGGCCAACGAAGAAGTAGAGCTGAGACCGGAAATCGCCGGTCGTATCGTCGGTGTCTATTTCGAAGAGGGACGTCGTATCACCAAGGGCGAATTGATGCTTAAGATCAACGACCGGGAACTCCTTGCACAGCACAAGCGCAAAGAGCTTGAAGAAAAGCAAGCTTTCGATGAAGAGCAGCGCAAGAGACAGCTATTCGAGATCAACGTCATCAGCAAGGAAGAATATGACAAATCACTCAATACACTGAAGCTGATTCAGGCCGAGAAAGAAGTCATCCAATCGCAATTGGCGAAAACAGAAATCCGTGCACCGTTTGATGGGGTCATCGGATTGCGCTATGTCAGCGAGGGTGGCTATGTATCACCCGCGATGCTGGCCGCCACCATGCAGGATCTTGATCCGATGAAAGTAGAATTCTCGATACCTGAGAAGTATGCGCATCTTCTGAAGGACGGAACCGAAATCTCGGTGCGGGTCGGTGACTCTCCTGATGGCTCGAAGGGAATCGTCTACGCCATCGAATCCAAAATCGACCAAGGTACCCGCACGATAAAGTCGCGAGCACGTATCCCGAATCCGTTAGGAACACTCGTTCCCGGTTCTTTCGCCAAAGTGGAAATAACCCTTGAAGAGTTGCCGAACGCAATTGTGATTCCCACCGGCGCACTAATCCCCGAAATTAGCGGCGAAAAGGTGTTTATCTGCTCCAACGGCAAGGCTCAGTCGGTCAAGGTCAGCACTGGAATTCGAACCGAGAAGAACATCCAGATAACACAGGGCCTTAAAGGATCAGATACTCTCATCGTAACCGGACTACTCCAACTCGCGGACGGCAAGAACATTAACATTCAATCTCTCGTGAACGAATAGCCCGGCAGAACCCATGAATATTTCATCGGTATGCATCAATCGCCCCGTTCTCTCTATTGTGCTATCCATCTTGATCGTGTTGTTTGGCGCGATTGGGTTCTTGTTCCTTGGTGTCCGTGAATACCCGTCGGTCGATCCGCCGGTAGTCACAGTCTCGACATCATATACCGGGGCAAATGCCGACGTCATCGAGTCGCAAATCACTGAACCGCTCGAAGAATCAATTAATGGAATTGCCGGTATTCGGTCCTTAACCTCCTCTAGCAGTGACGGCCGAAGCAACATTACGGTTGAGTTCGAACTCGGTGTCGACATGGACGATGCCGCTAACGATGTCCGCGATCGAGTCTCCCGCTCAGTGCGGAATCTTCCAGCCGATGTCGATCCGCCGGTGGTGTCCAAGTCTGACGCCGATGCCAACCCGATTCTCTCGCTTGCCATTCGAAGCGATAGGCGCACTCTGCTTGAGCTATCGGCGTTCGCCAATGATGTTTTCAAGGAACGCCTGCAGACTATTCCTGGCGTTAGCGAGATACGCATTTGGGGGGAGAAAAAGTACTCCATGAAGCTGCAAATTGACCCGGCCCGGCTTGCAGCGTATGGGTTGACACCTCTTGATGTCCGCAATGCTCTCAATCGTGAAAATGTCGAGCTTCCCTCTGGCCGTATCGAAGGTTACGCTACTGAACTCTCGATTCGTACCTTCGGTCGACTATCTTCAGTCGAAGACTTCAACAACTTAATCATCAAGGAAACCGATGGCTCAGTAGTCAAATTCAGAGATGTTGGCGAGGCTATTCTTGCGCCAGAGAACGAACGAACCAGCCTTCGTGGCAATGGTGCCGTGCCGATGGTTTCGGTGGTGGTCATTCCTCAGCCGGGATCGAACCACATCGCCATCGCTGATGCGTTCTATGCCCGTATCGAGCAGATCAAGCGCGACCTGCCGGAAGACCTGAAGTACGCTGTCGCCATGGATACCACAGCAAATATCCGCAAAGCAATTACGGAGGTGGTCGAGACCATTCTGATCGCGTTCCTGTTGGTGCTGCTCGTGATTTTCGCCTTCCTGCGGCACTGGCGGACGACCATTATTCCGATGCTCGCCATACCGATATCGTTAGTCGGTGCGTTTTTCATAATGTATGTGGCAAACTTCTCCATAAACATTCTGACTCTGCTCGGTATTGTGCTTTCGACCGGCATTGTTGTGGACGATGCAATTGTAGTGCTGGAAAACATTTACAGCAAAATCGAGCGGGGAGTCAAGCCGATTGAGGCTGGCCATTCCGGTTCGCGCGAGATATTTTTCGCGGTCGTCTCCACTACGATAACACTTGCCGCAGTCTTCTTGCCTATCATCTTCCTCCAAGGTCTGACGGGCCGGTTGTTCCGAGAATTCGGCATCGTAGTTGCCGGTTCGGTACTGATCTCGGCTTTCGTTTCCCTGACGCTCACTCCCATGCTCAGCGCGCGCACCCTGCACAAGAGCACTCATGAGAACAGGTTCTTCCTGTGGAGCGAGCGCATGTTCAATCGACTCAGCTCGTCATATCATCGTTCTTTACGGTCATTCGTGGCTAGAAGGTGGCAGGCACCCTTGATCATGGTTGCCTCGCTGGCCATCATTGTCGGACTGGGATCGTTGCTTCCTTCCGAGTTGGCGCCGATGGAAGACAAGAGCCGCTTGGTGATTAACGCCACCGCTCCTGAAGGGACATCCTATGAAGCCATGTCAGAATATATAGGCAACCTGATAGCCGTCGTCGATACAATCCCTGAGAAGGAAGTCATTCTTTCAGTGACGGCCGGTGGCGGGGGCAATTCATCCGCCAATTCCGGTTTCGTTCGTATTACACTGAGCCCTCCTGGACAACGCGAACGGACTCAGCAACAAATTGCCGACGCGGTGAGTCGCAAGTTGCGTGATCAGACATTTGCGCGTGCATTCGTTACCCAAGAACAGACAATCGGAAACACTCGCGGCCGCGGTTTGCCGGTTCAGTACATCATTCAAGCCCCTTCTCTTGAGCGGCTCCGAGAAGTAATACCTCCTTTCTTTGAGAAAGCGCAGTCGAGCCCGGCGTTCCAGATTGTCGATCTCGATCTCAAATTCAACAAGCCGGAGCTGACAATAGAAATTGATCGCGATCGCGCCCGTGCATTGGGTATTACGGTCCGCGACATTGCCGAGACTCTGCAGCTCTTCTTCAGCGGCCAGCGCTACGGATTCTTCATTCTCAACGGAAAGCAATACCCGGTCATCGCCCAAGCTAACCGTGCCAATCGGGACGAGCCTCTTGATCTAAGTTCAATTTATGTCCGCAATAGTCGAGGAGAACTGATTCAACTTGACAATCTCGTCACTATGTCCTATCGAAGCAGTCCGCCGCAGCTGTACCGTTACAATCGTTATGTATCAGCGACCGTGAGTGCATCGCCGGGAACTGATCAGACTCTCGGCAGCGCGATTGCCGAAATGGACAAGATTGCTTCGGAAGTACTCGATGAATCATTTTCAACGAGTTTGGCTGGGACCTCAAAGGAGTATGCAGAGAGCTCAAATACACTGTTGTTTGCATTCTTGCTTGCTCTCATTCTGGTCTATTTGATACTTTCGGCCCAATTCGAGAGCTTCCGCGACCCGCTGACAATAATGTTTACAGTTCCGCTGGCGTTAGCAGGCGCTGTGCTCTCGCTTTGGATATTCGGGCAGACCCTGAACATATTCAGCCAAATCGGCATTATTGCACTCGTCGGCATTGTTACAAAGAACGGTATCCTGATTGTCGAATTCGCCAACCAGCGCCAACAGCAAGGCCTGTCGGTCCGGGAGGCGGTCATTGATGCCGCGACCCAACGATTCCGTCCCATTCTGATGACCAGCCTGGCCACGGTGTTTGGAGTACTTCCAATTGCTCTTGCCCTGGGAGCTGCCGCTAAGAGCCGTGTTTCGATGGGAATTGTGATCATTGGTGGACTGCTCTTCTCCTTGGTACTCACGCTGTATGTGATTCCCGCGCTATATACTTACCTCTCAACGAAAAAGACGGCAGTGGAGTTCATCCCTAACCCAGAGCCGATACGCACCGGGCCAGCCTAATCGCATTTTTGTATTCAGTTAGTGTGATTCTTGCCCCTTTGAATGTCGATAAGATATTAAACGATTGAAACGGGCAGCAAAATTGATATCTTGTTTGCATGATTAGAGTTAACTCAGCACCTGACGTCGTCAACCCGCTTCTGATTCAACCAGGAAGCGTGATCTACATTTCTGGTAATGCCGCAACCCCACAGGTCTTGCTTGAACAATTGGGGCTCGATCATTCAATCAAGGGAGTTGATACCTATGGCGTGCTCTGGCTTGGCGAACGCATCAAGCCGCTCTTCACTGAAGAACGCTGTCGTACATTGACCCACCGGATAATTTTCAACAGCTACATCACTCGCGAAGCCGTCAATAGGGGGTGGGCCTATTATCATCCGATACACCTGTCAGAAATTCCACGCTATGTGCGCAGCGCCATTAAGCCCAATGTTGTTCTACTGCAGGTGAATGGGCCTGATCGCGGCGGCAACTACAGTCTCGGCACAACAGTCGAAGGCGTTCTTGAGGCCGTATTCACATGTCACAAGACCGGTGGCATCGTTATCGCCGAACGCAATCAGAAAATGCCGTTTGTGCTTGGCACAACCATTCCTGAGAGTTTGATTGACTATCTCATTGATGTAGACTATGCGCTGCCATCCAGTCCAATTCCTGAACCAGATAGTGTCGCAACCCGTATCGGTGAGATTATTGCCGCTCTCTTTATCGAAGATGGTTCCGGCAGTGAACCCGGATCGACACTACAATACGGTATTGGAGAGGTGCCGGAAGCGGTTACGGAAGCCATCCTCCAGCGAGGTGTGAAAGATCTCGCCATCCATACCGAACTGTTCGCGGATGCCATGGCCAAGCTGGTCAAGAAGGGTGTCGTAACCAATCGCTGGAAGCACCACCTGAATTTCTCGGTGGCATCCATTTTTCTTGCCGAAAATCAGGATGGCTACGACTGGCTGAGTTTTAACAGCGCAGTACAAAGTCGCCCGAGTAATTACACCAATAGTGTATTCAAAATCGCCGAGCAGCCCAAAATGGTGGCCATCAACAGTGCCATTGGCGTCGATTTGCACGGAAACGTCTGGGCCGATTCTCTCGAAGCTCGCCAGATTTATTCCGGCGTCGGCGGGCAAAGTGACTTCATTCGCGGTGCCCAGTATTCGGAGGGCGGCGTCGCTATTATCGCTCTCAAATCCCAGACCAGCGATGGAATCTCAAAAGTCGTCGATCGTTGTCCGGCCGGAATTACAACCACGGCAACGCCGGTTGACAAAGTTATCTTGGTAACAGAATACGGTGCTCTTGATCCCCGAACTCTTAGTCTGGGTGAACGTGCAGTCGGCATAGCACACCTTGCCAAACCGAGCGAACGCGAGAAGCTACTGAAGATCATCACCGACAGTCCCGCTTTTCACAAACCAGATTCGACCAGCAATGGACACCCCCGTGGATTTACACCGTATGAAGAAGCAGTAAAACGACTCGGCTGAAATCGAATTGACGAGCTTTCTACTGATACGTCTCGATAAGGGATAACAAAGTTACATTGCCAATCGCCGGTTCTCGCGCGCAACCAGGAACGCCACAACCAACCATAACGCAGCAAGGCTCAGATTGACCACCGCAAATTGCGTCAGGCTCAAAGTTAGCCAATGAATTCCGGCGTACACCAATGCCGCCGACAATACATCGCCGGCGCGTACGAAGAAACTGTCGATAGTGACTTTGGCTTTGTATTTCTGCTCTCTCGTAGTAGGTAAGAATAGCATCTGCCTCGCTGTATTGTTGAGCGAATAATCAGTCGCATTCTCCGCCGTTTTGGCCAGCCTGATCAGGGAGATCAGGGGAGTGAACGCAATGAAGATGTAGCCGCCGAAAGCAATCAACGGCAAGGCCATAATCGCGACTCTCATTCCCAGGTACTTAACCACGCGGGACACCACAAACAACTGCAGAATCAGTCCTACTAAGTTAACATAGAAAAAGAAGTCACCATAAAATCTTCCTATGAACACCTCTTCGGCAGCTTTCGCGGCAGCAGGATCTGTGATATTGGTGACGGAAGCCTGTGCCGCTTTGCTGACGACATTTCCGAGAATATACTCTCCGGTAGTGTTCACCCAGTTCGTCAGCAAGATCATGATAGCTATCAGGAGGAGATAACGATTGCGAAAGACAACCTTGAAGGCGCCTTCTTTTGACATTGGTGGTTCCGATGGCGGCTGCACAGTTTCACCGGCCAATTCGTCGGACCTCCGTCGTTTCTTTCCCTCCACATAATTGGTTAGAAGAAGACTGACAATAAGCAGTGCTGCCGACACCAGCAACATTTCATAAACGCCAATCATTGCGATCAGCTCTTTCGCTAACTTTGCGCCGGCGACCGCGCCAAATGATCCGCCAAACGCAATGATGGCGAACAATCTTCTTCCCTCGGCGGGCGTATAGATGTCATTTGCAAAAGACCAGAATTGTGCAATAACGGTCAGGCTAAACACACCGACCCAGACAAAGTAGATGACCGGAAGATAGCTCGTGTCTGCGATTCCGAGCAGGTAGAATGCCACGAAACAAGCGGTGAAGAATATCACTACCATGTTGAGCAGCCGTCGGCGGTCAAATCTCGTCACTAAGTGAGAATAGAGATTTACCGCTCCAATCAGGATGATGGCCTGCAGTGCCGACGAGTAAGCCTTGACTTCGGCGCCGCCGCCCGCGAGTATCAACGGTTCGCGAACAACCTTGGCGATGTAGTAGGCCGTGAGTATCAAGAAGATGTTAAGTGCCATCAATAGAGATAAGGCGCCCTCGCCGCCATGAACTTCAGCGAAAGCCCCGAGTAACTTGTCGAGGAGAGATTTTTGAGGCGCCGGGTTACTCACTCGTAATCTTTCGGTCAAAATCTTTCCTTCTGATTAGTCCCATCCAGGACGAGATTCCATAAGCATAATGCAGTGCTGCAAACCAGATCGGCAGAAGCAGCACCTGCCATGTGAAACGCTCACGCACACTTACGTGTACCGAGGCAACTATCGCACAAAGGAAGTAGAATGCCAGTGCCGCACCTAACAACCACAACGCCGGAAGATAGAGCAGACCGATCAACAGCAATAAAACCTGAACTCCAAAGAACGCCATCGGCACAAAGTGTCGCGGCGAAAGCCCGCCATGTCCGCGCCTCGTCAGCATGACATTCCAGAAACCGTTATTTCTTGCCTGTCGTAGAAGCCCATGTAGCGTGTTGCGGCAGAGATAGACCGGGTTAATATCGACATTGAGATACGAACGCAGTCCCCGCTTGTTCATTCGATCGTGCAGGTCATTGTCCTGGCTTCGCGGAAGTGATTCATCGAACCCACCTGCCGCGAGAATTGCCTCTTTACGGTAGAGTGCCATAGTCACCACAGTTACCCAGCCGGAGCGTCCGCCGACACGATGTTCAGCACCTCCGACTCCGAATGGATGCGACAATACCGCCGCATTGATTCGTCCGACCGTCGTCGTTCCGCGAGTCGTCAAGACTCCCCCTACAGCTGCAGCGCCGGTCTCGTGCAGTGTTTCAAGACATTTCTGAATGTGATTCGGCTGCAATATTGCGTGCCCCGAGACCCAGAGGATGTAGTCATACTGCGCGGCGGCTATTCCGATGTTCATGCCGAAGGAGACGGTCCTACGTGGATTTCGCAATACTACAATTCGCGAGTCGCGACGGGTCCATTCCGCAGCGATGGCTTCGGTGCCGTCCTCGGACATGCCGTCAACAAGGAGGATTTCGGTTTTTTCCTTGGAGTAGTTCTGATTCACCAGGGCGCGAAGGCAGTCGTCCAAGTGCTCGGCCTCATTGCGAATCGCAAGTACGACTGATATTCCGGGAACGAACTGATCATCTGAAGGCATCGTCTCTGGCATCATTTTCTGACTGCCAAGATAGGTTTGTGCGCGCTCACAATCAAGTCTAAACAACGTTTGGCGCGGCAGTCAGTTCTTGCACTTTCGCCCGGGAATTGGTGATATTGTGCGAGACGGTGATTCGAATCGAGGAATTGAATGCTCAAAGAAACTTACCCTTACTACATCGCCAACAAGCCAGTCTACGCCAACACTGATCTCGAAGTCCGAGACAAGTTCTCCGGCGAAATCGTAAGTCGAGTCGCAATGGCGGATGCGCCGGCGATTGACATCGCAATAACCTCAGCCGTAGCTGCTGAAGTTTCTCTGCAAAAACTGCCGGCTTACCGGCGACAACAGGTGCTTTCTTATTGTGTCCGCCGATTCGAAGAAAGAGCTGAGGAACTCGCTCTGGCGCTCTGTATCGAGGCCGGTAAGCCAATTCGCGACAGCCGCGGCGAGGTCACCCGCCTCATCGATACGTTCCGTCTTGCAGCTGAGGAGGCCGTTCGTATCTCAGGTGAGGTCATGACTCTCGACATAGCGCCGCGAGCACAAAATTACACCGGCATGTGGAAGAGAGTTCCGGTTGGTGCCTGCTCATTCATCTCGCCCTTCAACTTTCCGCTGAATCTCGTTGCCCATAAAATTGCTCCTGCGATTGCAGCGGGTTGTCCATTCGTGCTAAAACCCGCCAGTAGAACGCCCATCGGCGCATTGCTGATAGGAGAGATACTCTCAGAAACAGATCTCCCGATTGGAGCTTTCTCGATTCTGCCATGCCGCCGCGACGGTGCCGAGTTGTTCACAACAGATGATCGCCTGAAACTGCTCAGCTTCACCGGGTCGCCCGCCGTAGGTTGGGATCTAAAGGCGCGGGCCGGCCGCAAGAAGGTAGTGCTTGAGCTTGGCGGTAACGCCGCCTGCGTGGTCGATGCCGATACCGATCTTGATGACGCCGTACAACGCATCATCTTCGGCGCCTTCTATCAATCGGGTCAAAGCTGCATCAGTGTTCAGCGCATCATTATTCACGAGAGCGTCTACGCCATATTCACAAACAAACTCGTCACGGCTGCCAAAGCTCTGAAGATCGGTGATCCGCGCGATGAATCGACCTTCATCGGGCCAATGATTTCCCAACAGGAAGCCCAACGACTCGAATCATGGATTGGAGCCGCAGTCGCAGCCGGGGGTCGAATCCTCTGCGGTGGGAAACGCAAGGGAGCTATGATGGAGCCGACCTTGCTCACCAATGTACCCAGAAACCAGGCTCTTTGCATGAAGGAAGCCTTTGGCCCGGTCGCACTACTTTCAAGTTTTTCGAATTTTGACGAAGCGTTGTGCGAGGTAAATGATAGCCGCTACGGTTTGCAGGCAGGAGTCTTCACTCGGGATATCTACAAGATTCAGAAGGCTTGGGACACACTCCAGGTCGGCGGTGTTGTTATTGGCGATGTCCCATCATTTCGAGTTGACAACATGCCCTATGGCGGGGTCAAATACAGCGGCACTGGCAGGGAAGGGGTTCGCTGGGCAATCGAGGATATGACCGAGATCCGCTTGCTGGTCTTGCGGACACCGCCCAAGGCAGAGTAGTCTGTCGCGAGAACCGCAGCAGGATATTGACAATTCCGGTTCCCCTTTGTATGTAGTCTCCACAATGTCTACTATGCAATCAATTGAGATACCGGCGCTGATGCACTGTCTTGGTGCCTTTCCGGATGATGGTGTGCTCGAACATGACTGAGCGCGAACATGGAGGTTTCCCGCAGACGCGGATTTCCGCTATTGTGGCGCTTCAAAAGGGTAACGATGACGAGCGCAAGGTGGCCCTCGGCCGCGTAGTCGAGATCTATTGGCCCGTTGTCTACAAATATCTTCGCCTGCGCTGGCGGAAGGATTCCGAATCTGCTGCCGATCTGACGCAGAGTTTCTTTTTGAGTGCTCTGGAAAAGGAATTCCTGGCGGACTATGATCCCGCAAAAGCGCGCTTTCGAACGTACTTGCGTCTCTGTCTTGACCGCTTTGTTGGCAAGAGTGACGAAGCGGCAAAAAGACAGAAGCGTGGTGGTGACGCCCATCATCTGTCCCTCGAATTCGACTCGGTAGAACGTGAGATCGTTGGAGCGATCGGCCAAAAGGAACTTCCGCCGGACGAGCTGTTTGAGCGAGAGTGGGTGCGCAATCTTTTTTCGACTGCAGTAGTGCGCCTCAAGGCCCAGTATCAATCTGCGGGCAAGAGCATGCAGTTTGAATTGTTCGAAGAATATGACCTCCAGTCCCTCGATTCTGATGCCAAACTGTCCTATGCTGACCTTGCTGCAAAACATGGTATCTCGCCCGAAACAGTCACCAACTACCTGGCAGGTGCGCGGCGAGATTTTCGCCGCCTCGTTCTTGAGCACATTGGCGAACTCACCAATTCAGAGACCGAATACCGCGATGAAGTCCGTGCGGTCTTGGGAATTGAACCGTGACGCAGCCACTTTCTGACGACAATCTCAGGCATTTACGCATCCTGATGGACCAACCTGACCTGGGCAGCACCAAGTATGAGTTGGTTCGAAAGCTCGGGTCGGGTGGCATGGCGAGCGTTTTTCTGGTTCGAGATCGTGAATTGGATCGTCAGGTTGCACTCAAGGTTGTGACTCTCGCTGAGAAAAATGTCGAGTTCACCGAGCGAATGGTACGAGAGGCAAAGATCGTGGCTCGTCTCGAGCACCCCAATATCGTTCCAATTCATGACGTGGGTGTCCTCGCGGACGATCGGACCTACTATGTCATGAAGTATGTGGAGGGTGTCACGTTGGAGAACTTTGTCCTGCAGGGCCACAATCGCAACGACTTGCTGCGCATTTTCCAGAAGGTTTGTGACGCGTTGGCCTTTGCACATTCAATAGGGATCATTCACCGCGATCTCAAGCCAACGAATATAATGATAGGCTCATTTGGAGAAGCTCTCGTCATGGATTGGGGGATTGCCGCCGTCATCAAGGGACCTGATTCAGAGATTAAGCCGATCGCTTCCGACTCCGCTCACTCAGAACTTACTACCAGTCATGGGACTATTCTCGGCACCGCCGCTTATATGTCTCCTGAGCAAGCTGGCGGCGAAATCGAACAAGTCGACGTTCGCTCGGATATCTATTCTCTCGGTGCCGTGCTCTATTTCATGCTCAATGCCAAGGAGCCTCGCGCGGGAAATTCAGCCGACGCCTATCAGCAAGGGCAGACGGGGGAAAGTCTGGTCGCGCTGCGCAGAACCGAGCCAGGAATCCCAAAGTCTTTGAATGCGATCTGCCTTAAAGCGATGGCGTTCCGGCCTTCAGGTCGTTATCAGTCATGCTCCGAACTAGCGGCGGATGTATCTCGCTTTCTAGACCAGCTTCCAGTAACGGCCTATCGGGAGAACGTCTTTGAGCGGCTGGCACGATGGGCTAACCGAAACAAGATCATCCTGCTGATCGTCGCAGGTTACATTCTGGTCAGATTTCTGATTTTTTTGCGAGCCGGCATCTAAAGGAATTTCGCGGTTGACACAATAGATAGTCAGTTGAACAATTTGCTGAATAAGTGGAAGGAGAATCGAAATGTCGAAACCAATTCTTGGTCTGTTGCTGGGTGCTGTACTCGGCGCAATTGACGGCCTTACTGCGTTGTTCTCGGCTCCGGAGACGACACCGTTGATCACAGGTATTATTATCGGCTCCACCGTCAAAGGGTTGTTAGCCGGTATCATCATCGGTTTCGTTGCCAACAAGTATCAGTCAATGAAAATCGGCATCATTGTCGGAATCATCGTCGGCTTTATTTTGGCCTTTATTGTCGCGGCAATGCCCAACGAAGAGGGTGGCCATTACTGGATCGAGATTCTCATTCCCGGCACGCTGGTTGGACTGATCCTTGGCTTTCTGACGCAGCGCTTCGGACGTCTACCAGTTCGCGCCACTCGATAAGAAACGTACAACAATAACACTCAACCTTCTTGTGAGGAATGCCATGCCACAACCCGTAGTTCATTTTGAGATTTCAGTCAGCAATCGCGAAAAATCGACCGACTTCTATGCCAAGCTATTCGACTGGAAAACCAACGTCGCGCCTGGATTCGACTATTCTTTGGTCGAGCCCGCAGGGCCAGGCTACATCGGCGGCGGAATCGGCCCGGTCCAGCCCGGCCAGAAGCCATTCGTCACTTTCTATGTCAGTGTCGATGATCTCCAGGCCTGTCTGAACAAGGCAGAGAAGCTCGGCGGCAAGACAATTCTGCCGCCTACGCCAATCCCGGGCGTCGGCGCATGCGCCTTATTTGCTGATCTTGACGGCAACGTTATTGGCCTATTTAAAGGATAGCCACGCGAATTTCATGGGCCCGCGGCGCCCGTAATCAAGGGTTGCCGCGGGCTCGCTGTTAATTCCCGCACAGAACTTGATCAAAACTGTTCAAGAATCGGCCAACCTGACCAATTGCTGACAACTATTGCGATCATTATCTTTTTTGGTCGATAATAGTTATTGGAGGTACTACCGATGATGAACATTGCGCGTAAAATCAGCCATCTTGCCATTGTTGCCACGGTGACGATGATTCTCTGTTCTTTGCAGTTCTTTCCGGTAGATGCCGCCGAGCGCCTCATCGTCGGTAAGCGTTTTGAAGGAGGAGTCGAGTTCACAGCTCGTCCCAATATCATCATCGCCCAATGGAAACTCACCATCGATACTCTGACTACCGAGCAGACCCTGTTATTTCGGGGAGTTCGCGACAATTCGACTGTCATTATTGAGCACCGAGTGATTGAACGCAACACGAGAACGAAGGTTGAAAGACAGATCGCCCTTGATTCGCTGCGGATCAAGCTGGATTGCGAAGGCGACATGATACACAAGATTGAGAAATTGACCTTTGCAATGCGTCTCGCAGAAGGGACACTCAAGTATACTGTCCTTTCTGACTGGGATACCGTCTACATCGATCCCGACACCGCTCTCCAACGTTGCCGTCAGGGGCACGAGTGGATTAGCCGCAAGATCACCAGTTGTCCCATATGCGGAACAACCCTTACTCGCCGCGACGAGTAACTATTCAAATCCGCCTTAAATCTCTGTTGACTCAAGTCCAACCGCACGATAGATTTCCCCAAGACATTGTCCCGAAAAATATTGAACGTTGACCGTCCCAGTCCGACAATTCGATTGTATGAACTTTAGGAAAGGAATACGCTGATGTCTCCAATGCCTGCAGCACGTCTGGGCGACCAAACCGCTCACGGCGGAACGATCGTCGTGGGATTCCCCATGGTTCTGATCGAGAATATGCCCGCTGCGAGAATGGGTGATATGCATGCGTGTCCAATGTGCGATGGCCCCAAACCTCATGTCGGTGGTCCGATTCTGCAAGGTTCCATGGGAGTATTGATCGGAAATATGCCGGCGGCGAGGGTCATGGATCAGTGTACTTGCGTCGGCCCTCCTGACATGATTGTCAAAGGAGCCGCCATGGTATTGATCGGCGATGGCGCCCCGGCGGGTGCTGGTGGTTCGGGTTCGAGCGGAAGCGGTCAGGCTCAGGTTGAGGAGCAATCAGCGGATTCAACGCAAGTCAGCGAAAGTCAATCCAGTTCGCAGGAAGCTTCAGAAGAAGTGGAAGACCACTTCATTGACGTTGAGTTTGTCGATAGTGGTGGCAAATCTATTACCGATACCCAATACTCTATGGCTGACCCCAGCGGGAATGAATCCGGCGGAGTCATCGGCGGCGGTGTCATCGGAACGGGCGTCGAACCAGGCAACTACGAAATTGGCTTGCACGCTATCGTGAGCACGGCATGGTCTCAAACCAGCGCCAAAGTGGGGGACACTGTCACGATGAAGGCCGAGACTGCAGGTATTGAAGATGGCTCGAAAGCCCGTCTCGAAGTCTGGATCCACGATCCGAACTATGCTCCGCGCATGCTCACGTTTTTGGAAACTGAAGTCAACGGTAACAAGTTTGAAGGTGACTGGAAGATTGAAATCGATGAAGCGTTCATCCAGATCGTCGAAGAAAAAGAGAAACTCGGCCAGTACTCTTCGCCTTCATACTACTTCGTCGCTATTGCCAAGGGATTTTCCAAACGGTCTGGAATGCTGACCGTAACTGACGACGTTGAAATCAAACTCAAAGACAAGGACGGCAACGCCGTTCCGGACAAGAAATACAAGATGTACCTGCCGACCGGTGAGGTTCGCCAGGGCCGCCTTGACGGCAGCGGCTATGCCAAAGAAACGGATGTCCCAGCCGGAAGAGTGCGCGTAGCATTTGATGTGCGCGATGAATCATGGAGCGGATGATTAAGTCAAGGATATGACGATTACTCTCGACACCATCATGGGGACGTTCCGCGATTTTCTTTATCGCATCGGAGCGACCACCGGACTCCCCAATACCTTCATTCACCGCCTGCTGAATGTGCAAATACTCGAGATGGAGGACGTTCTCTTCCACCTCGATAGTGCCGTGATGATGCCCGCGAAGCCGGAAGGACGATCCTCCTCCGATGGAGTCGGCGACAATGATACCGATGCCGGAACCCAACAACAGCAGGACCAGGTCTCCGGACTTGCCGCTCTTGCTCTCTGTTTCAAGCAATTCGAGTTCGATCCTAACAAACGTCTGCTAATAGCCGGCCATACTGACACCTCAGGACAGGCCAAGATGAACTTTGAGCTGTCTGCCCAACGCGCCCAGAATATTCAATATCTGCTGGAAGGAGATCGCGAACAATGGGCGGTAATCTCCGAGAAGAGGCATCGTATTGAAGATTATCAACAGATCATGAAGTTCATAAAGTTCAGTACTCGTTGGGGGTGGAATTGCGACCCGATCCAGACCGACAATACCTGGGGTGATAACACCAAAGGTGCCACCGAGCGGTTCATCGCCGCCTACAATGATTGGATTCTGGCTGGACTCGCCCCTTCGGAGGCCCAACAAATTCCGCCGGACGTTTTTAACCGCATCAAGAACTCCGGATCTCATAAGTGGCCTGCAGAAATGTGGCGTGCTGTATATGATGTCTACAACGACGAAATCGCCGCCAATCTTGGAATTACTCGCGATGGTATGGGTCGGTACCGATCTCTCCTTGCCTTCGCCGATGATTTAAAAAAGCTCGTCGCCTGCGGCGAATCATTTCCTCTCGATAGCGCTGGTCGAGATAACTATCGCTCGCAGCTGAACCGTCGCGTGGAGCTTCTGTTCTTCGACAAGGAAGAAATCCCGCTGCTCAATTGCCCGGCTCAGACAGATTCTGTGCACACTCCTGAAGAATGTCCACTTTGGCACAAGTGGCATTTTGCACCGGTCTACATTGATCCGGCTGACCTTAATGCCGTCGCCTACCATCTGCGTTTCGTCTATTACGACAAGATGGCTAAGGCTATCAAGGATATCCCGGATGGGTTACCCATCAGGGCTTTTGAAAACGGTACAACAGAGATACCTGCGCGCATGACCTATGCCAACGGCGTCTATACAGTCAAAATACAGGACAATCCCGCGCGAACCGACCTGCATTTCAATTTCGCCACCACCAACAAGTTCATCTTTACCGATAGTGCGACCGCGACTCCGACGATTGTCGCAAAGACACCCGGCGAGGTCAATGCCCTGCCGATGACCGAGCGGGTTAAGTACTACGATCTTCCCGAGAAGTGGTCATCGACAAATTATTGGACTCGCTATCAGACTGACTTGAATGTCGGGGACCGCTTTCGTCAAGTAATGTCCACTCACCGCGGACTCAAACCGTTTGGCGGTAATTTTTCTGATCCGAATACTCCTCTGACATTTTCGCTCGATGACGTTGTCTTGCTTGATGCCGTCGGCGGCACACAGGATATTAAGGACGCAGACCATAGCTTGCCGCCTGTCGCGAAAAATCTCAGTGCTCGTTCACGCGTTAAGATTCTTGTGGTCGATCCCGCCGACGGATTCTTGAGATTGTACAAGCGGGGTGCTGATTCAAAATCGGCGCGTGTGCCGTTTGAAAAAAACCTCATTGTTGAAAAGCTTGAGGACGTCAAAACAGCCGCGATCGTGTTCTTCCGCGACGGATTCTATCCAATTGCCTCTCGCCGCACAATAGAGTCTGCCAACTGGGAGGCCAATGGATTCGTCGTTGGGGCTCGCGCTGCACTTCGTAGCGACCCCAACATCCAACGCTCATTCGACATGGGCGGAACTTCGACCAATCGTGAATTCAGCTTCTCCGGAGATTATCAGATCTTCTACTTTCATCACCTGCATCTGGAAGATCAGCACCCGATCTCCTATACGATCAATTACATTGCAATTTCGTTCATGCGCGATAGTCGAACCGCCGATGCGAACACCAATCCGATTCCGACATCGGCCGATGTTCTGAAATTCGTCGATGAGGGCTGTTATAACGCAATGGATCGTTGGAATCTGCTGCAGTTCTATTTCGACGAATCGACGCCTACGGATACCTCGGAGCGGATCAAGCCATTCTTTCTTTACGACGAACGCGAGACATTCGTTATACCTGACGCGTCTGCACCGACCGGCGTTGATTTCGATAATGAAGCGAATTCGGAGGCTCTGTTTCAGCACTCCGCCGTCACTGCCGCCCGTCGCAATGCTCTCGGTGGCAAATCGCGCTTCTTGGCCTGTATCTGCCGCGACGACGCCGGAATTCGTTACGGAAGCGCCTATCAGCATCAGCGCCGTCTTTGGGGTCGAACCTACTCGTTCTTCATGCTCAACAAGTCGGCATATGAAGATGTCGGTTCAATTGGCGGTGTTGCTTCAACTACTACTGAGCTTGGGCAGACTTTCGGCGTCTTCACGCTCGCACACGAGATCGGCCACGCCATTGGTAATCCCGATGAGTATTTCTATCAGGAATATGTTATCGAATTTGATGATACTGCCGGCCATCACCGGCGGATCTTCGGCAGCTATCGGCGCGACTTCGAGTGCTATTCGATGCCGGCAAATGCGACTTCCATGATGAAGGGCAATGTCGCGCCGCGAAATCACCAACTTTGGTACATCCTCTACAAAGTCAACTTCGAGACCGCCAGTGGCAACTGGACGGCATTTCACCCCGCAACCCGAAGATTTGTCGTAAAGCTTGTGCGGGGTGGTCAGGATTTGACCTTCCATCGTGGTGATCTCTCGATCAACTCTTCCGGCCAACGCCGTTTGACGTTCGGATCGCACACACTCAACAATGATCTCGCGCTCCCGCAAGCCATCAACGAGCACTTTAGCATCCCCGGCGCCACAGATAAACAGGTGCGTCTATCACTTTTCCACATTGGCCAGGACCTTTCATCACGACGCGGGATGCACCTCAACCAAAATGACTTTGAGTACCAGGGAGTCATCACGGTCGCTGTCATGCTCAAGGTCAGCTTCGAGGATGATTCAGATGACTGGACCGGCGCCGAGAAAGCCGCCAAGATCGCGAACTTTCAAGCCGCTTGGCAAAGTTGGGGTGGCAAGTTCCGTCTTGTCAATGGCACCCGCGGCATCAATAGTGTCTTTATACACTTCGTTCCCGGCTTCACTGATCAGGACGATTCGAAAACAAACTATATTACCGAATTCCTGCACACGAATGCTGGCTCAGGAGAGCCGAAAGTGTTTATTCACAACCCCCTGATCGGCTCCAACAAGTTGCGCATCAGAATGAACGCCACCGCGCGGGATACCGTGCAATTCTTGCTCAACCAAAGTACGGGTCAGGACGGACTCGTAGTGCTTGAATTTGTCCGCGACTGGGCAAATGGTCAGCTTGGTGAGAATTTCACAATTGAGCGTATCTGAGCAGGGAAGAGGAGATAATTGAATCACGATAGGAAGGATTTCTAAGGTGATAAATGCGAATCTCATCTATATTCGTATCGTGCATCTCTGCCATGGCATGCCTGCTGGTTCCGGGTTGCGGATCAGCCGAGGTTGCACCAGTTCCAAAGACACACAAGGAAGCAGTAATGTCCAGTCCAGTGATTAGTAATCCTTACGACTACGGCGACCTGCGGGCCACTTCGTATCTGCCTGTCGTGCCAGCACAAGCAGCGCTGATTTCCTGGCCCAAAGACAGCGTGGTTTCCGCTGGCGGGAAACTACCGATATACCTGAGTTGCGTTGATGACAAACTGCTTGTGCGCTACTCGGACTATTTGGAGCTTCGCCAACGCGGTAACGGAGCACTGGTCTGGGGCCGTGAAGTCCATTTCGGTGTTGACTGCCAGGCGCTGCCCGGTGGAGTCCTGAGCCGTGACTTCGCAGGCCTCTATCAGACAATCACCTACGAATCTCAAATTGTCGAAGGTTTTTTCTTACCGTTCCTCGGCGAACGCACTCATCTAAACTGGGTCATAGCAGACTCGGCGGAAACCCGCTATGCCTATTTGACGGCGCCGGTTCCTTCGCACGGCCCCCATGACGTTCCAATCGAAGCCGCCGGCGTCTACGCTCGTTACATTCCTGCCGAGGAACGTATGTTGTGGTTCTTCGAGCGCCCGGGAGCCCCTCGCGGTGCGAGAATGACCTCCGACAGATCTACGGTTTGTCTTGGCACCTTGAATTTCATCGACATTTTTCCTGCCGATGCTGATTCCAGTACCAAACTAATTTCACTGCCCGTCATCAACCTCCATGCGCTCGCGATCAACTTCGAGGAGAAACTCCTGGCGGTCGACGAGTTTGAGGATAAGCTGCGATTAAGGTGCATTGGACTTAATGGTGAACAACTTTGGTCGGTCGATCTGAAATCCTTGGGAGACATCCCGCAGCCACCGGCCTCGGCGCCCGGAGCCAGAGCTTGGCTCGCAGTCGGTACTACGGTGTACCATTTTGTCGACGGCAAGTTAACCTGGGAGTATGTGGTGCCTGCCGTTGGGCGTATCTATATGACAGTGTGTGCCGACAACTCGGTCTTGATCGTCTGTGGTTCGCATTTCACGCGTCTCGCCGAGAACGGTCAACCATTGGTCAATCGCGTGTTCGCTGGGAATTTCACGTGTCGTCCATTAGTCGATGACCAGGGCAGGATATTCCTCGGAGGCTCACAGGGATTACTCTGTCTGCGTTAATTCGCTTCTGAACGATTTGAGATCGGTACGACGATAGAATAAGAGAAAGATATATGGCTGCAACAAATCATCAATTTCGCTTAACGCTTCCTGACGGCTGGCAGGACAACTCAGTCTTCACCTTCATGGGGCCGGACGCCCATGGCGTCCGTCACATTCTAAGTCTCGTCATCGAAAAGAACGTCGGTGATCATACTGTCGAGTCTTTTGCTCGCGAACGAATCCAACTCACACAATTCAGCAATGGCAACACCGATACACTCAAGGATGCTCCACGAAATCTACCCAGTGGTCTGCCGGTCTATGAGTGGATTTACAAGACGGTGCCCGTCGACGGCAAGGCGGTCTTCCATCAACAGGTCTACACAATCATCAACAAGCGCGGGTATACATTTTCGGCAGTGTACTCGAAGATGTCATTCAAATTGCTCGCCGGCCAGGTCGAGCAGATCATCACATCTTTTCTGCCTATTGAAAGTTAAGTAGCATTTCTGCCTGAATCAGAAACGCCGCCCTGACTGGCAAGGCGGCGTTAGTTCTTCCGGTGCTCGAGCAATCAACTACTTCTTGTGACACTGAATGCACAGATCCATTGATGGATCAAACGCCAGGTAGAACTTTTGTCCCGACCCGTGCATCCTGTGACAACTTAGGCAGTCCACCGGCGCATTCGTGCGTTTATCGATTATCTCCTCGCCCATCGGGTGCGAGCCCTTATGCACGTCGGCGTGGCAGGTTCGGCATAATGCCATTGCATCTTTATTGACCAGGTACTTGCTATTGTCAGCTCCATGCGGAGAATGGCAAATGGTACAATCGTGATCGGGGTGGGTCACGAATTTGACTTTGTCCTTCGCCGGAACATCCGTAAAATGGCATTTGGTACACAAAGTCTGCTGCCCGGAACTGAGGAGCGCTCCTACATTTGATGCATGCGGATTGTGACAGTTGGTGCACGAATTATCGCCCTCTAAATGCGATTTGAATTCAGCCTTCTCTGCAGATCGCTGATCCTCATGGCACTTCAAACAGGCTGATTCTATTCCTCCTGCAATTGCGAACGAACCACCCGACTGTGCTCCCGCTGCATGGCACGAAGAACACTCACCGCCCTCGAACGGGGCGTGTTGATTGGCCATCAGCAGCCCCTTATGTGATGATGCGTGGGGATCATGACACGTCGAGCAATCGGCGTCGGAGAGATTGTATCCCTTGTGTACGGTCGCGAACTGGGCATCCTGTTCATGACAATCGAAACAGAGTTGTGGAATGCCCTTGGCGAGAATGCCAGCGTTCGGTGAGCCGTGCGGATCATGGCATTTGACACAATTCTTGCTGGATACCGGGGCGTGTGTGTTTGGCAGTTTCAGCCACTCGGTAACTGCCGGATGACAGCTCTGACAAAGCGCTCCCTGTGACTGAATCAACTGCCCGCCGAAGTCGGAAGCATGCGGGTCATGACAAGACAGACATTCGCCATTGGCTACCGGTTGATGCTTTCCGGCCAACTCGTTAAGACCCTTGAGATCTTCGTGGCAGCTCATACACAGTTTGCCGACATCGTCATTTAGCAAAGTCGCGTGCCGTGAAGCGTGCGGATTATGACAATCCGAGCACTTGCCGCCGGCAAAAGCCGTGTGCTGACTCTTCTTCGCGTGCTCATCCTTAACATCCTCATGGCAGGTGAAACAAACTTCCGGCTCATTGACTTTGACGCTTTGAGCCTGTAGTGGCCATACAGCAGCGAGGAGCACTATCAGAAATGTTGGTATCCTTTTCATCATTCCTTGCCTCCATCTTGCGGCACCTCAGTGTGACAGGCATCGCATGAACCGCTGGAGAAGGGGTCGTGGCTATTCTTCAAGATCAACCTCTCGTCTGACGAACCATGCGGGTCGTGACACTTGCGGCAATCCATCTGGCTGCCTGAGAGTCCGAGATGTTTGCTCTTGAATCCCGATTCCTCACCATCGTGACAGGAAAGACATTTCATCGGCATTCCTTCCGTCAGTAAGCTGGCAAACTCGCTGGCATGTGATTTATGGCAAGTGTTGCACTCATCCTTCGCCGGCGCATGCGCAACACCCTTGGTAATCACATCGCCAATATCCTTATGGCAGTTCAGGCAGAGACGCGGATCCTTGTCCACGAGGAGATTCTTGATCTTGCCGGAATGAGGTTTGTGACAACTGGCACAGTCTCCCTCGACCGCGGGATGATGTTTGCTGGTTGCGTTTGCGGCAATGATATCTGAATGGCACTCTCCGCAGAGCTGTCCCGGTGCCTGCGTCAACAGACCCTTGAATTCGGTTGCGTGAGGAGCATGGCAGGAACTGCATGTTCCCTCGGCGAATGGCGGATGGATAATCGTATTGCTGCTATCGGCGAGCACGGCCTGATGGCAAGTTCCACACAATTTGTCTGGATCGTCTGCCAACAACGGCTTGATTGCCGACCCGTGGGGATTGTGGCACTTCGTGCAATCTCCGGTCTTGATTGGCAAATGCACGCTGCCCAGGCCCAGCCATTGATTGACATCGCTGTGACAATCGGTGCACAGCTCCGATTCCTTGCTCTTCACAAGTTTCGGCTGGAGGGAACCATGCGGCAAGTGACAATCGGTACAAACCCCATCAACAAATGGTGCGTGTGTGCTCGCCGCGGTCGAAAGCGCCTTAAGATCACTGTGGCAATCCAGGCAGAGTGTATTGGTTTCCTTGGTGAGAAGATGCTGCTTTGTCTTGCCGTGTGCTGAGTGACACGTCGAACAATCCTGTTGCACCGGTTGATGAGTGGAGACTCCCCTCAATTGTGACTGCACATCATCATGACACTCGACACACAGCGACAGTTCTTTCTTGGCGAGAAGGTTGCCGTGATTTGACCCGTGAGGATTGTGACATGCCAGGCATTCTCCTTCGGCCACAGGCGGGTGGCTTCCCGGTGGAGCAACCTCACCTCTATCGTGGCATGTCAAACACAAGTCTCCGCCATCAGCCGAAACTGCAAATGGTTCAGCATCTGAAGGGGAATTATGGCAAGTCGAACACTCGCCGCCTTCAACTGGCGCATGAATCGAGCTCGTAAACAATTTTTCCGAATCGGAGGAGTGAGGCGAATGGCAGAGGGCGCAGTCCTTGTCGGCTACGGGATATCCGCCATGCGCCTGCGCAAACGCCGGCATCAGCGGATCATGACAGTCCGCACACAATGCGCTCTGCTCCTTCTTGAGCAAGCCTCTATGATCGCTTCCATGAATTTCGTGGCACGAGAAGCAGTCTTGCTGCATCGGTGCATGGACAACTCTCCGTTCGAATTCGACCCGGTTGTGACACGTGAAACACAATTCCTGGGTCTTCGCGACCAGCAGTCCTTTATGGTCTGCGGCATGCGAACTGTGGCAGGCGGAGCAGTCGCCGTTCTTTGCCGGTGCATGAACGAATGCCCGTTCCATTCCCAATTCGGTCTTATTGTGGCATTGGTAGCACAGCGCAGCGCCTGATTCCTTAAGTCGAAGCATTCCCACCAAACCATGGGGCTTGTGACACGACAGACAGTCTTTTTTCTCGAACGGCTGATGCTTGAATTTTCCCTTGAAATCTCCAGTCGAATGGCACTCTGAGCAGTTGCCCTCGGATGAGAATCTCTTGCCGCGCTTCACTTGGGCGCTGGCGAAATCCGAAAATGAAAACCCAGCCAACATCAACAGCACCATCGCCAGCACGTATCTAAGAGCAGGCCTCTGGATCTTGAAAAGCAACCGTAGCATTTCTGCGTCCCTCATTGTCTCCCTAATTCCGCCGGTCTTATTTGTCGGTTCCAAGGTAGTTTTCGATCGCTTCGTCAAACATCACGATCTCTGAATCGGCCTTCAGTTTTGCCAGTGTCTCATCGAGCAATTGACCGAATTTTCGCTGGAATATCACTTCACGTATGTTGATGTCAACTTCTTCCAGCGTTTTCTGCCGCCCCGGCTTGCGATCAAGTATCTTGAAGATCAACCAGCCGTCTGTCGTCGGATATGCTTTCGAGAACTGCCCGGGAGACAGCATTTCAAAATCCCCTCGAATCGAGGGCGGAAATGCTGCCAGAGACGCCCACTGGGTTCTTTCGGCCATTTCCTTGCTGCCCTGTCGGTAGAGATTGGCTATATAGTCAAAATCTGCCCCCTCGCTAAGCAGCGCGACTGCGCTGTCTGCCTGTAACTCCGAACCGATCAGCACCTGGCGCAGGTTGTATTCATCCGGTTCGCGAAAATCCGGTAAGTGCTCGGTGTAATATTGCTGAAACTCCTCATGGTTGAAGCGGATTCGCGATACCACCGTCTCCTTCAGATATATCTCGATCAATGCACTGTCCTTCGTTGCATCGATCCTCCGCGTTATGCTTGCTAACGTGTCCAAATGCTGGTCAAGACCGGCTCGATACAACACAGCATCTTCCAGAAGGCCATCGAGAGTCTGATAGAGCAGCGTATCGACTGCCGCCAGCGCATTCATCATCGCCGCATGCGCTGTTTTCTGGCGCAGGGCAGAGTCCGTCAATATTGTTTCACCAAGAAGTGTGGCGACCGGGCGGTCGCTGCCGCGCTGGAATGAAGAGTCGAGAGCGGATGCCGCAGTCTGGGCTATCACCGTAATTGCTGCGCTGTCAACTGTCACATTGTACTTGTGGCGAAGATCTGACAAGAATTTCAACCGGGCTTGCTCGGCATTTTGCGCCCGAATTACTCCGGCAATATGTTCCCGCACCGCGGACAGTTCGCTCATGTTCGCTGGTGTCATTTCCTCGATGCGCATCAATGCGAAGACTCGGCCGTATGGAAATGGGCCGTAGATCTTTCCTACAATCGGGTCAATTGCATGCACGCGCAACTCACCTTCAAAATTCGCCCAGTACTTGGCCGATTGCGCTCCACCCTGGTAGCGATTGACGTCAAGAGAGCGCGCCTTTGCCAGGCTGTCCATCGACGACCCTTGCAGGATCAGCGCCAGCATTGAATCGGCAGCCAATTCTGTTTCGACTGAAAGCGTCCGTACCTTGATCTTGTGGTAGTTGGCTTTGAAGTACTCCTGCAAACTGGCTTCGTTGACGCTGTCATCGCGCCTGAAATTCGACTGCACATACTTGGCAGTCACCAGCTTTTGACGCTGCTGTTCCAATATCTCAACGAAGTGTTCATCACTATCAATTCCCAGGCTAATTGCTTCCTGAATCAGCAGTCGATCATTTACGAGTTTGCTGACGAGCTTGTGATGGTCGAATTTGCCGCGCTCCTCCGCTTTCATCGCCGTATGCAGGTTCGCAAAAATTGCGTCCACGTCAGATGAAAAGATCGAATCTGAGTTCACGACTGCCAGCAACACATGCGCTGCGCCAGGTTCTGCCGCTCCCGCCCGAGGCGAAACTCCAAAGACGGCGATGAATCCCAGCCAGAATAGGAAAGTGCAAATCTGGCTCCTCACCTGCTTATTCTCTCGCATTCGTATCTCCACTTGAATCAGATTTGGCCGCTACCGAGGCTGTTGGTCCAGCCCAACCGTCTACGAGCGTCGTCCAGGTGATGCGCAGGGACCGTTCTGTTAGTTTCCCAATCGAGTTGATTCTCCCCATGCCAAAGACCGTCTCCCATTCCGATCCGTCATGCTCGGCCGTAGCTGATCGAACGATCTCGCCACTCGACGGATCAATGATCCTGATGCTGAATTCGAGATTGGGTACATTGTCACCTTGAGTGTTTGGTGACGGCGAAAATGCTCCCACCGAACCGGTGACAACTGCATTGACACCAAATTCTTCCCTAACGACCGTCAGCGCGCTGTCGCTGATTCCGCCAAGAATCATAACATTGAGCCGCGACTGAAGACGAGACAGCTCGCCCGACTCCAACAGATTATATCCGCGCCTCCACAGTTCCAGCCTCAAAAGATCAGTGACAACGGCATCAGCATTGGGAAAGCTGGTGCTGTTATCGAATGCTACAACCGCCATTCTTCCTGCAGAGGCCAACTGCGATTCTGACTTGGTCGGTGCTGGCTGTTTCAGCGATTCCCGGCTTGATCCGGACGGCATCCTATCGACCAGTCTCTCGACCACCTCTCGCGCTAGCTCGTCAACTTTCGTGATCCGTCCGATTCCAAACAATCCTGCCTGATCCTCACCGGCCGCAAATTCGCAGTCCATCCAAATAATCCGTTTCTCGTGACAATCGTACACGCGCAGGCACACACCTACTTCAGGATTGTCCTCATCAAGAAATAGATCTAATGCGCCTGTTATAAGCATATCGATATGGGTGTCGGCGGCAATCTGAACAACGCTGGTACTGTCAACCTCGCCGACAAGACGCAAACGTTGCCTGCGCATCTGAGAGCGAAGCGAATCCGCATCGGCCAACTCGTAGCCCTGCCCGGATAACTGTGCCCGCAGCTCTTTTGTGACTAGTTCGAGACCAGTGTTGCTTGCTGTATAGTTGGATAGAGGTATCAACGCCGTTCGCAGTGCAGGTTGATTGGAGTTCTCTGCAACCGCTGAACAAAGACCGAAAAGGCAAAGTATCATTGCTTTTGCAGCGAAGCTCTGGATTGGAGTCCTGTCGAAAATCATGGGCGTCACTTCACCAATGTCTTGATTACTTTGCGAACGCATTGGCGCGCAACTTCGCTTTGCGACTTGGCGCCGGTACCGAAAATGGAAGATAGAAATCCGCGCCCACCTTCGGTGTGGGTTGCCGACCAGACCGTCTGTGCACTTTCAGATTCGATCATTCTGACATCCAGCGTCACGATCGTGCCATTACCACCGGCTTGTCCCCCAGACGATTCGTTGACCGTACCCAGGATAATAGCCTGCACGCCAAGTGTCGTCCCCAGCTTCTTGGCCTGTTCTTCAGTCAGCATGTCACTTCTGGTCATACTGATCTTGGAGATGGCGTCAAGGACCTCGCCCTGTTCGACGACATCGAAGGCATCGGTCGAAAGGAGTTCAGTCACAAATACCAGCGTAATTCGCGAACCAGCACCCTGGTCATTGGAGAGATTCTCAAAGGGAATGACCGCGACCTTTTCGACGAAAGCGAAGTTGTAGTCGCGGTGAACAAATACGGTCGAGCCCATGCTGGCACAGCCTGATACAATCGCCCCGGCCAGGGTGATTAATGCGTAGCAAACCGATAATTGACTTTTCAATGAGACCAGTCCTCTCAAATCCCTGTCCGCATCCCAACCCGGACCGATCGATTCGATCCTCCACCAGCAGAAGTCAGATCATTTTCGCTGTAACTGCCGGACAATACCGTCCGGCGCGACAGACTGTACTCAACTTGTGCACTGTAGCGTTCACCCCTGGAACTCGTGCTGTTTTGGAATTCAGAAAGATTCACAGATGCTCCTGCAACCAGCTTGGGAGATATCAACCAGCCAAGTGAGTAGTCCTGAGTTACTGACCGGGTCCTGCCATCGTTGATCAATGATACATTTCCCCTCACGCTGATGTTCTGGGATACATCAAGGCCGAATCCAAGCGAATATTGGTTCTTGATTCGGGTTGAATCAGCGAGATCGCGCACTCGCTGATGGAAATAGTCGGCTGTCGCACTCAGTCTCTGAGTCACGCGCCCATCAAGCCCCAATCGATAGCTCCAGCTATCCAGTCTGGCATTGCCTGTCAGAAGCGTATTTCGCCCGCCCGCGAACTCATTCGAGACCTTTAGTCGAGGTAGAATGTCTCCGCGCATTCGCAGCATTGCGAAGCTGATCTCCTGATATTTCATTGAGGCAATATAGCTGTCACGATGATTCAGCGATATGGAAAAATCCAAGGTTTGCAGCGGACGGTATTGGAGATCGTAATTGGCGATAACGATCTTGTCGACGTCGACATTAGCCGATTGAAAATCGATGAGCCCGATCTGCAGGCGGGCGTTATGCACCACTGCAGTTGACAGCTGATTGCGCAGTCCAAGTGAATAAAAGGTCTCGTTGCGGCCACGGTCAAGCTCGTTGCCGCCGTCTCGCCTCAGCGAGACGCCGCTCGAGGCGCTCCAATTCGTTCCCAGCAATAAATTGTTGTTAAGCGTGGCGATGTGCATGCTTTGGTCGCGTTGCGAGACGCCGGTTGCCGTGATCTGCTGCAGCGCCTCCAATTCGGTCACATAGACAGTGTCAATTTCGTTGAGGCCCTTATTGACAGCCTTCAGATATCGAGCCGTTACCTGAGGAAAACTGATCTCATACCTGCTGAATCCCGGGCTGAAGTTCGAACCGGCTCCGGAAACCAACTCCCAGATCGTGTTATCCTCAGAGCGGTATACGTCCCAGCGAACGCTGTTTCCAGCCGGACGATCTGTATAAATGTAAAGCAGGCTCGCCTCACGGCTGTAACCGAGATCAATGCCGATGTTCCGATTCACTTGATTGCCGCCGATATCGATTAGTGGTAAGGCAGGTTGGACTGAGTTGCCGTCGACCAGCGTTACTATTGTATCAAGACCGCCGAGATCCGGAGTCGCATCGTCGGTATACAGGCCGAGAAATGGCTGTATTTCGCGCGGAATTGGGTCGAACGCCAGGTTCTTGTCCGTTTCATTCTTGTAAGTAAAGGTATAACTCAGGCTTGACCGCAGTTTGTTGTCGAGAAAGGTCCGTGTCTGACCGAATTGAACGACGTGGTTGTCGCTTTTCAGTTCCAGCTTCTGTGACCGATCAAGTGTGTTCTTGTGTGCATAGTTGTATGCTATCGATGAGTACTTCCAGGAATAGCCGATTCCGACAGATGCAACTCGATCGCGCGTATCGCGGTCACTCAAATTGGCCTTGTTGTAAAGCCGTTGCTGCTGAGCCGTCACCTTTAGCCACGGATAGTGTATCATCTGTGACCTGAACGTTACCGCTCCGTTCTCATCAACAAGATGTGATGAGCGGTCATTGCTTTTCGAATCTCGCCGCGTGGCCAGTGCCGTCAGGTCGAACGATTCCTCGTTCCAGATCAGCTCGACGCTCGGTTGCAGCTCACTGCGCCACGAGTTTGCACCCCGGGACTCGTTCAATCCAATATTGTAGTACCTAACCATGCTCTTGGTCAACAAGTTCTGCATGATGCTCTTTTGCCAGTTGAGGCTGTATTCTTGGTCGACATTTTCCTGTGTGGTGCTGTCCTGATGAGTCGAGCTGTAGCCGATGGCGATACTTCCACCGAGATTTCGGGAGATGCGCGCATTCAATGGAGTGGAAAAGAATGCGATCAAGACCAAAGCGCTTACTACCGCTGTCATCACAGTGTATATTGGTCTTTTCTTTCGATCCATATCGCTTATCTCTACCTTCAAAAAACGCCCGACCTTGATGGTCGGGCGTTTGGTTTTGCCCAATTGGGCTTCAAGGTCACTTCCGAGAAGTGGCTAATTATCGCGTTTCATTTACGGAGCGCTGTGCAGGTCGCCTTCGTCCTTAACGTGGCACTTGTTGCACAGTGAGCGCTGATTCGGATCGTTGTACGGATTCGGCAGCGCGTAGGAGCCGGATTCAACACCGTCTGTCCCAAGCAGCGTCTGGGTGTAATCCCAACGAGTAGCATTGAGTGACGAAGTTGCATGGGCTCTATGACAGGTGATGCACGACACCTGGCTGGAGGCCGTCGGGCCTTCAGTCGAGGTTGGGGTCATGGTCGGATCTTCAAACGGAACTTGGGAAAGATAAGATGTGGCTGGATTGCCCGTTGCATAGTGGGCTGTGCCGTTATAAAGACCGTAAGCCGTTGCGATCGCTCCGCCAATGGTTTGGCCGGACGGATGGATCAGCTTGGTGTTATTATTGTGGAAATCACCATGGCAATTTCCGCACCAGGCACTCATGCCGCCCTTGTAGGCGGTATGGCTGGCATTGCTCTCAACGCCGGCGCTGAAATCGATACCTTCAGCATCCGGAGCAGGATTCACGAAATTGGTCAGGCCCGCTTGGACGGGGCCGGTACCGTAGAGAAGTCTGAAGTGCTCGTTGCCATGCGGATCATGACAAGAGGAGCATTCCAGTGCAGTAGCCGGAAATGTTCCACCCGGCGCGGTCAGCAGAATACCATCCGGGCCGATGCCGCGGGCTGGCGAATTGACAGTGTGTCCACCCTGACGTCCAGAAATTGGATTGGTGGCGCCATTGCGACCGTCATTAATGTTGTCTTCTGTCAGGAACACGAAGTTTCCAGCACCCTTCTCGGGCGGAGGAGCCAACGGATTCGTTCCCCAGACAGCGCCACGGCTGGTGGCATGGCAGGAGAGACACAGATCGGTGGCAGATGAGAACTTCAACAAGTAGGCATTGCCGTTCGGATGAGCGGCATCTACCAACGCACCATTTGAGCTGTTGTGCATAGTATGGCAGCCATCGCAGTGTGCGACGCCTTCATCATGGAAACCAAATGCGACGCCGCTGAACAGCACCATCGACAGGAATGCCACAATAATCAACAAGAGCTTACGCATTAAGAACCTCCGAAAATTTACTCGTAGAAAAACGAACGTGAAAACAACACGGGATTTTTGGTCTCCAGAGTCACCTCCTCTTTCATTGCTTCCGGCAGCAAAGGCTGAAAACTAGTTTGTGAAGTTGAACTTTTGGAAGATTGCGCTTTCGCTTTGATGAATTCAGGCAACCCACACACCTGGACGCGATTGAGGAAGAACTGGCCGATATAGATCCGGTCCAGATTGTCCACCGCTACATACTCCGGATGGTAGAACCAACCGGGGCTGTAACCCATCCCGCCGAATTCACCAAGGAATTCACCTTCCGTTGTGTAACAGACTATGCAATATCGATGCTTATCAACGACCACTACGATCGAATGATCAATCACGGCGACCGCCGAGGGAAAATTCAGTTCGCCGACATTGTTCCCGCGTGTGCCGATCGTGCGGACCAAACCGCCTTCAAGATCGTACACGTAAACCACGCCGAACATTGACACAGGCAAGTAAAGCAGATCACCGTCTATCCGAGGCGAGCCGAGCACTACCTCCAGACGTTCTTTGTCTTCGAGATCGGACAGGATACCGAATTCTCCCAAGTACTGACCCTTGGCATCGATTTTCACAATCCGATCCGCGGATTTAAGAACGAGGTAAAGATTGTCGGCTTCGTCGACAGCAATGCGCTCGATGTCGGGTACAGAAGAGTCTGGCAGGGAACTCAATTCGAGTCGTCCAAGGAAAGCACCATCGTAGTCGAACTTAAAGATCGACCCGCCCTCGCGCTGTCTCGTGCCGACTACAAATATGTATCCTTCAGAGCTGACAACCAGGTCCGACGGGCTGCCAAATTCCTCGCGGCCGGAGAACTCAAACTTGAAAACCCCCGAGGTATCGAATACGACAACGCGGTTGTTTCCGGTGTCAACGACGAACACCTCGCCAAACCGCTTATCGATGAAGATCTGTTGTGGACGCAGAAGCGTGTTGCTCGTTCCCGGCGGGTCGAGTTCACGAATAAACTCCGCCGCTACCGATACCGGGCTTTGGGCATTGGCGGTAATAGACAGAATGACAATCGCGACAACGACAAAGAGAACAACAAGGCCTTGCGAGGTCATCATACTCCGGCAATGCGATCTTATCCAGCTCCGCTTTCCCGTTGTTGTTGACTTGATCATCATCTCACTCGTTCAGTAACAGGATTAAATGTGAATTATTTCACAATAGAAAAGATTGAAAACACATATTTGCAGGGAAGTTGAGCATCCCGACGTCGAAATGGGAAAAGAGGACCTTTGCATGTGATTATTTTCACATACAGGACTAAAACTATTCGAAGTATGTTTGAGTAGACTGCTCAATTCAGTAACCTCAAAACCTCAGCAAAACCAACTTGGTGCAAGTATAGAGATCGATGTCCAAAAAAGCAAGTGGAAATTACGACCTTTTTGTATCTTTTTTCATGGAGTAGATGATACAAGATATCGCAAATACGATGGATTACAAATGAAATGGGTAGAATAATTGTTGGTATTTATAGATTATTAGTGAGTACTAACGAACAGTAAGTGATGAATTTATTGTGACTTAAGTGTGAAGACGGATTGGGGCTGTAAGTCCCGTTTTGTTTCATGACAACTATCGCAAAGGCCGTCCTCGACAGTTCTCGATAGCAGATAATCATTCTTTGATATCATAGAGTGGCACGTCTGACATTCGATCCTGTCATTGATGATATTCAGACTTGGTGAAATTTCATCTTGTATGCCAAACCTTGAACCCGATCTACGGAATCCAGGGATCAATTCCTGTCCGTAAACATGACTCGCACTGACATGAAATCGGGGTGCTTGCCTGAGCGCACCAGCGATTCCAGGGCTATTCCGATCCGCATCATGACAAGAAAGGCAGAATTCGGACGGGCTTTCGGCGAACTTCGTAGTTCGTTGGGAATGGACCTGCCGCGCAGCAACTTGATGGTCGAAACTAATCTCTGGGCGCAACTGGCCATCTGCGTGGCAGTCACGACAAACGCCCTTGGCGGTGCCCGCAAATTCCATTGACATGGAATCTTGCCTGATCACAATCAACTCCGGATGATGGAACAAGTGACAGCCAGCACAGTCAACTGCGGTTGTTTCTGAGTGAAAGTCCGAACCAAATGAGAGATTCTGTCCATGACACTCGCGACAAACGCGAGAATCCAGAATCGCGAACTCCGACGCAGAATCGCCGCTCGCAAATTTGTGACAATCTTGGCAGGCAATGTCGGTGTGGGGGTGAGCGCTGACCAATCCCGCACTGCTACTTGGGAGTAATCTCCCGAAGTAGGTTAGCCCGATCGCCAACAAGAGTGTCCCCAACGCTATTGCTGATCTTGCTTGCACATTTGATAGTATCGTCGGTCAAACGCATAGTAGTTACTAACTTACCGAAATTAGTGACTCGACCGCGCGGCTAATCTTTGCACAGCCGCCAGACTCGGTTCAGGTGCTCGAAACACGTTCCCCTTAATATGCAAGACAAAGCATGTATCGATTGGACTATTCGCCCGACATTCCAATCGGTGTGAACTTGTAGCCGGCACCGCGCATGGTGTGGATGTAACGTGGGTTAGCCTGATCGGGTTCGAAGATTTTGCGGAGCCGCAATATGAAGTTGTCAATCGTTCGCGATGTGGGAAATGCATGATACCCCCACACAGCATCCAGAATCATATCGCGCGTCACAACCTCATTTTGGTGCTCCACGAGGAATTTCATCGTCATGCATTCCTTCTGTGACAATTCCGTCTCACCACCGGGACCCATTGCGTGATAGGTTTTGAAGTCTACCCAGTTGCCGTCAAATTCATAGCGCGACCGCTCGATTTCTACCGTTCCGTACCAGACTTGTCGCCGGAAAATCGCTGCAACACGCAACAACAGCTCCTGCAGATTGAATGGCTTGGTGAGGTAGTCATCACCGCCCGAGAGAAATCCTTCGATTCGGTCCGACTGCCGATCGCGCGCCGTCAGGAACAGGATCGGCACGCGGCCGCCTTCTTGACGGATTTCCTTGCAGACTGTCAGGCCATCCTTGCCAGGTATCATAATGTCGAGGATCAGCAGGTCGAACTGGCCTTTATGAAAGGTATCGAGGGCCGTAATCCCGTCTCCCGCTACGAATACTTCATGGCCTTCGGCTTCAAGATTGAGCTGCAATCCTTCGGCAATGTGTTCTTCATCTTCAACCACCAATATCTTTTTCATACTTCATTCACCAGCGGCAGGGTGATTACGAACCGACTGCCCATGTTTGTGCCTTCCGATTTAAGTTCCACGGTACCACGATGCTCGGAAATGATCTGCTTGACAAGGAATAATCCAATGCCGGTTCCCCGGACCGAGCGTGTATTCTCTTCGCCGGTGCGGTAAAACCTTTCAAAAACTCTGGACTGTTCGGACTTGTCTACACCTACTCCCTTGTCGGCAAACTCGATTTCACAGCGACGCCCCGGTAACCGCCTGGCGCGGATCGTCAATTCCCGTCGGTCTTCGGGAGAATACTTGATCGCATTATCGATCAGTGCGGTTACCACTCGGCGCAAGGCGTGGTAATCCGACCTTATGGTTAGATCGGGCTCGACGCTAATATCGAGCTTCATTTTGTAGCGATCTATCATCGGCTGCATCTGCTCAATGTACTCCGCCAGATCGTTGGACAAGTTGGAAACGACCAGTTTCGCCTGATGGCCGCGCCGTGAAAACCGACCAGCTTCTAACACGTTGTCCACCAGACCCTCCAAGCGATTGCAGTCATCCAGCATCCGGGGAACAAACCCTTTCATTTTCTCCGGGTCAATCTTGCCGGAGGCCATAGTCTCCAAGTAGAGCTTGATCGAAGCGACCGGGATCTTTAGCTCGTGAGTTACAGCCTGAATGAAGTTCTCCTGTCGGTGCTTCAATTCTTCCGATTGTTTCAAGGTCCGATAGATCATGTAAGCTCCCAGCAGCGTCAAGAGCACAAAAAACGATCCCTCCATGGCGAACATCAGCACACGACGATTCGCTTTTTCGGTCACTTTAGCGGTGACATCATCGCGGACTGTAAACATCTCGGGCACGAACCAGGGCATCTTGAGCTGACCGCGTTTTTGTTGCCCGGAGTAGTTCAAATCCGGACTGAGTTGCTCCGTTAGCCGCGCCGGATATTCTGCGTCAAGATAGACCACAGCGCTGTTTGCGGCATACACGCGCATGTAGAATGTTGAGTCGACAGCACCTGCAGATGCCGCCAAAGCCCCACTCTTGTCGAAAAGCTTGTAGCCCTTAACGGCGGGGTCAGATGCCAGAAGATCGAGTGCTGCCGTCAGATGGCGGATATTATCAACACTGACAAAAGATTCCGCCTCTGAGTTCAGGCGTTCGTAAGATCGATTTAGAATGAACGCCGCGAGCTGAGCAGAGGCCAGGGATTGTTGTTCGTGAAACGCCAGCTGCTCTTCCGAAATCGTGACTTGAAAATACACCCACCAGGAAATCTGGCCAAGGCAGACGATCACAATCGCCAGGAACATAACCAGCGCCATCCGCTGGGGTCGCGTTAGGCTTTGCCTGATACTGCCGATCTTGCACTCTCCTTACAGCCACGCACTTGCGAAGTCTCTGCGGGGCCAATCTTGGTAATCAGAACGCAAAACTCAAATGGAAAATAGGGGAGACCTTCTGGAAAGTGCGCGGCAGGCCAGTGCACTGATCACCAAAACCGTAGAATAGCTCACCGATCAGGTATCCGGCCACCGCTCCGATTACCACATCTGAGAAGTAGTGATAATATGAGTGCATCCGTGACAAGCCGACAAAACTGCTCCAACCGAACAAAATGACGGGTGGTGCCCAATTCCAATCCGAATATTGGTTTCCGCTCAACCGCTGTCTCATGATATCGCGAAGTCGCTTGTTGAGATAGGTCGCCGAGAAGAATGCACTCGAGGCGTGTCCGGAGAAAAACGACTTCCGAGCATCTTTCATGTCGGGATCGTGTTGAAATGCCGAATCAGGAAAGAAGTACAAATAGGGCCGCGGGCGTGCAACTAATCCCTTAAAAACTCCGGTAACTCCCTTGGTGGCCATTAATCCGCTGTGGAAGATCAAGAAGTCCTGTCCTGCATCCTTCGCGGGCTTTCCTTGTGGCCAGGTGAAGTTGGCTGCGATCAGTGTCAATCCCGCGATTCCAGGAGTGATCGCCGAGCCGAAACTGTGATCTAAGAAGTTGTTTTTGCCCACGTGAAATTGTCCTCCCAGTTTGCGCTGCAGCCACCGATCTGCAAGAACTGGTCGTGGAATGAGAGACCTCTGCGTCGAATCGACATCCGATACAGCATAATTGATTACCAATGGAATCGTCGACCCGACACCAATTTCGAGCAACTTCCCAGTTGATAAGTAGTCCTTGCCAGAAGTCTCGTCGGCCCAGAGCAGCGGCGACAAATAGGATTGCATGAATACGATTGCGAAAATTGCAAGCGGGCGAAGGCTAATGGTCATTTGGGGGAATGGCTAATACAGGTGTTCAATCCCGATTAGTTCAAAACGGGAATCATCGGAGTGATACCACAGCCACAACAGCACTGGCTTGCTCCAACCGGAATCTGCACGCTTAACACGCATCCGAACTTCGTACAAATGACTCTTGTCCTCGTTCTTTTTTTCATCACGGTAAACTTCCACAAGCGCCTTCCGATCGGCCGAATTAAGTTCAAACACTCGGTCTGCCCCACTTTGTTGCCTGATGATCGCCTTACCATTATACGCGACCGATACATCATACTGCGAACCCGCACCATCCGCCAGTCCGTATTTGACCGCCAAGTCCTCAAAGCGAATCGAAACTGCGCCATCTTTATCGGCAAGCTCAATATCATCGAGGGGCGCAACCTTGCTGAACCAATAGCGCCCGATCTTATCGCGTCTTTCGATAAGGGTCTTGATTAGGTACTCCTTTGCTTCCGGGTCGGAATACTGGCCCGTTTCAACCAACTCGCGAATGTTTTCGTCGCGCCAGGCAAGAACGATCTTTGCCCCCCAGTAAGCATCTCGAGGCGTCATGTTCTCGAACGCCGGATTGGGTACTATCGGATTCCATTTGTTTGGCTGAAATATCTCCGACTCGAAATACCCAATTGACTGATATTGGTATGGCTTGCCATCTTCCCAACTCCACTTTTTCAAACCCAAAGTGCACCATGACACCAGCACATCGCGCAAATCGAAGGTGTTGCAGTAACCAACATCAGGCGTCTTGGGCCGATCACCGTTCGAACCAAAGGTCGAGCCAAAGTCAATCAGGTTGTGCTTCACGTATTTACGGCCGTCTTCCTCGACGTACGTATCCAGCGTGTTTTGATCTTTCGTATCATAATGATTAATGAAGGAGGCGATCACATAGAGCGCTCTAAGTTCGCGGCGGTGCTCGTGCGGGCACCAGTCGTTCGGGTCGTCACCGCGTCGACCATCGTATTTGAACGGTCCCAGTATGTTACCATCGAGCAGCTTTGAGGCGAGCGAGCGAATGCTCCCATCGGGCATCAGGTGCGCATTCTTGAGCATTTCATCCAGGTCCGCGCGGGTCATCTCGCGTCTGTCCCCGTGACCGTCCACGAACATGATTCCCGGCTTCAGTTCCAGTTTCGCAGGCTGCCAGTGTACAATGGTCTCTTCTGGGACATTAAATCCGCAGTAGTGAAGGAATCTTGACCCGATCGCCGTGGCTCCGGTGTGTAGTTCGGGATTTGTCGGCGGGTCGAACTTAATAATGTAACTGTCACCCCGTGAGTCCAGGATCCAAAGGCCGGGCATCTTTCCTTGCACCTTGTGTCTGAACACCGTCCAAGAACCTGATGTGTCAGGTCCTGTGAAATTGCTCGCCATCCCCAACTGATCAGTCTTGAATTGTTCGCTTCCAAAGCGATTTGTGAACCAACTCGAATTCGGGACTTCATCAAGACGATTGAAATTGTAAGCTTCCTTCGGCCGTCCGATCAGCTTTCGAAAACTCCTATCGAGGTCGAACAGCTCCTCTCCCTGCTGCCAGAACGATCGATCGAATGACTGCCATGCTAATACCGGGTCGACTTTCTTGGGCTCGGGAATGTTTTGCCTGTCGTGGTCATCGGTACGGTCAATGCCCGGCTCGTACCGCAGGTGATGGCTGCTGCAAGAGATCAACACCAAAATAGCAGGAATTGTGAGCAACCGAACGAGGGTCAGTTTCAAGTTGAGTCGATTTACCATTCGCCACCGAGTTCGATATATATTCGTCTTTCTTCATCGCTAAATGCGACCTGAAAGCTCACCAAGACATTTTCTTCACGCCAGATTCGCAGCCCTGTCCCATACCCTTCGTGCCAGTTCTTGAGAGTAAATTCTTCACCAAGCGAAGAATAGACCCTGCCCGCCTCTGCGAAGATGAATGCATCGATCATCGACCAGATCGGCCAACGATACTCCAGCGTCGCCATAGTCAAGTCATTGTCGACCAACCGATTGTTGAGAAAACCGCGGAGATCGGTGCGCCCACCTAAACGACTCTTGGAGTAGAAAGGTAGAGTTGAGACCCGGTCGACATCAGTATCTACTGACTGCGCGATTACCTTGATTGCGAGCAGGCGCTTATGATAGATATCTATATAATGAGAGACCTCTCCCCGAGTGACCACGTACCATACGTCATCAGAGTTGCCAAGGCCATGATTGTAACTAACAGACAACTCCTCTCTGCCACCTCGCGATGGTTGCCCCTTGCTGTCGCGCCAGTCGTGGTCCAGCGCAAGTTCGAATCCCAGGATGTCTGTCGAGCGGAAATCAGCATGGCTCATGCCATACTTTTGTTGGAGCTCCGGCAAGCTTCCCGGCCAATCTGGTGTGTCACCGTCCGCGATGTTAACGGCGGTGTACGATGCCATCATTCCCAACTGAAGTTTCTGAGATAGCCGCACTGGAACCGCTACTTGAAGCATAGTTCGTTCCAGGGTGAATGCTGAGCGATCTGCGGCCTTCGTTTCATTGCCAAGGCCATAGAAGCTCTCTCGAGGTCGTTTGCGGTAGCCGGCCGCGATCTGCAAACCGACTGTCTGCGAGAATGCATGCGGGGAAGTATAGGTCATCTCGGCGCGCCGGTATTTATTTGTGGAATGCGAAACGACCCAACGGGCACGATCAGATGACTGAGCAATGTTCAATCGAGTGTAACTTAATCCGTAGCGCCAGCCGGCGTTCGAGCCGAAAGACACAATCGGAACGATCCCGCCTGCAGGCCTAAATGCAAAGACATAGCCGGCCAATTTATGCGCTGTGCTGTTGCGGTAGATTCCATTGATCGCCAGCCAGGCCAGTCCCTTACCGACGTATATGGGCGACTTGAGAACGGTCTCAGGAATAACCAGCATCTTCTCGCCCAGGGATTTCGTTGGTGCTACGGGACGGTCAGTGCTCGACGTATCCGGATCATTCTCGGCGCGCACGATCGGTGCTACTAGTGCAAAACATAGAGCCACTAACAGCATGATTCTCAAGATTCTTGGCAACGCTTCATCTCCATAGCATCCCAGTTTATTGGCATTCCGTCATAAAAGTCCGCTGAATATAGTCTGCAAACTTCCGCTGGTCAAGAGATTGGATGACTCAAATCGATTCTTCGTTGCCCACGAGGTTTTGTTCCATTATCATCCATATTCGAAGTACGTTCGTATACTATTATTGGCTATGAATCGGCAAAAGAATCGAAACAACCTTAGCGTTCTATATGTTGAGGAAGACGCAAGACAGCGTCAGATCCTCGCTCGTAAGCTGCGCGCGCGCGGGTTGAAAGTTGCGACTGCCCGCTCCGGCAGGCAGGGCCTGGGACTTCTCAGTAAGTCGATCTATAATGTCCTTCTTTGCGACTTGGGACTCAAGGACTGTGTTGGGCTCGAGTTCCTCGACGCCGTGCATCAACTCCGTCCGGAAATACCGGTTCTGGTTATGACTGCCCACGGCTCGGTTGATCAGGCCACAGAAGCTATTCGTCATGGTGCCTACCACTTCATTCTCAAGCCATTTGAAATCGCTGACATCGAACTGACCATTTTTCAGGCCGTCGAACGCGCCGCGCTTGAGCGAAAGATATTGCGTAACAACCGTTCGCTCGAACGAAAAGTCGCCGAGCGTACTCAAGAGTTGGCGCGCGTCAATGCCGAACTGCGCGAGAATGAACGGATGCTTACCCAACAAAATGCCGTACTCTCCCAGCTTGCCAGACGTCAAATTCCGCAAGGCCTCGACTTTGAAGCTTCGATCCAGGAATTGACTGAAGTGGCGTCCGTGACGCTTGAAGTCGAGCGTGTCGGAGTTTGGCTGTTCGATAAAGATCGCTCCGGAATTCGTTGCGTTCATTTATTTCGACGCACTCTCAGACAGCATTCGAGTGGCGGATTCATCAAGTCCGATGAATTCCCGGCATATTTTGCAGCTCTGGAGACCGAGCGAATCATACCGGCTGATGACGCTATATCCGATCAGCGCACTCATGAATTCGCACAGACTTACTTCAAAGAGCATCGAATCACATCAATGCTTGATGCACCTCTCTGGCATTCGGGAAAGATGATCGGCGTCATCTGCTTCGAACACACCGGCCGGCGTCGGCACTGGGCTGTGCAAGAGCAGCAGTTTGCGGCATCAATCGCGGATTTCGTTGCCCTTGCGCTCGAGGCGCACGAACGTCGCCGGGTGGAACGCGCCTTACACGAGAGCGAAGCGCAGAATCGTGCCATTCTTGATGCCCTGCCCGACTTGATGTTTCGAGTCAGCCGCGATGGGCGCTACCTGGACTACAAGTGCCCAAAGGATTCGCCACTGGCCGTCGCTGCGGCGGACATTATCGGCAAGACTTTTTGGGAACTGCTGCCGCCGGATCTGGCACAGTCGCTGAGTGTCGAAATAGAAAAGGTCTTTCTCACGGGAGCTATGAGCGTTGTTGAATACCGTCTCCCGCATCGCGATGAAATGCGAGATTTTGAGACTCGCATCGTTCGATGCGGAACTGATGAACTCCTTGCCATTGTTCGCGATGTTACTGACCGCAAACGTGCCGAGGAACAACTCAGAAGAGCGCACGAAGAACTGGAACAAAGAGTATTGGAGCGAACGACGGAATTGGCGAATCTGAACTCTGCTCTGCGTCAGGAAGGCAGCGAACGTAAACGCACCCTCGATGAACTAGCCTCTGCCTATCAGAACCTTCGCCTGACCCAGGGCCAGCTCATTCAGTCCGAAAAGATGGCCTCGCTTGGGATGCTCGTTGCCGGAATTGCCCATGAGATTAACACGCCGATCGGCGCTGTGGCCAGCATGCACAATACCCTCGTACGTGCTATCGAAAAACTAATCACGATGTTCGATCAAACGTGTGAAGAAGGCCGGGAAGAGACCCGCAAGATCCAGGATACACTTAAGGTCATTCAGGAAGCGAACAAAGTCATCATTTCCGGTACCGAGCGTGTTGTGAATATCGTCCGTCGCCTCCGCAGTTTTGCGCGGCTCGATGAAGCCGAAGTCAAGACGGTTGACATCCACGAGGGCCTTGAAGACACTTTGACCCTTATCCATCATGAGATAAAGCACAGCATTACTATTCATAAGAACTATGGCAAGCTGCCTCTCTGCTCTTGTTATCCAGGCCGTCTCAATCAGGTCTTCCTTAATCTCCTGATTAACGCCCGCCAGGCCATAAAGGATAAAGGAGAAATCACGATTACAACCTATCTTGAGAACAATCGTGCTCATATCGAGTTCACGGATACCGGTGTAGGTATCCCGCCGGAAAACCTCTCACGGATCTTCGATCCGGGATTCACCACAAAGGGCGTTGGTGTCGGCACCGGATTGGGCTTGGCAATCTGTTACCAGATTATCCAGGACCATCGCGGGGAAATTAAAGTGAATAGTCACCCTGGCACCGGTACCACCTTCGCCATTATTCTCCCACTCGATCTTGAGGAACAACTGGAAAGGGAAGCCCAGGCTGCTGCGGAAAAGTCATGAACTTCACCCGCACCATTTTAACGTCGCAAGAGTGATGATCGCAACATGAGAAGACTCCTGCACAAGATTGTCGATGTCCGGCGCGGCGAGTGGCCGGTCCTCTCGCTGATGTTCACCTATTACTTCATCCTCCTCATGACTTTCTACTTCCTCAAACCCACCCGAGACAGCCTGTTTCTGATCAACCTGACCCAAAAACAACTGCCGTTTGTGTTCATTCTTTCAGCCCTTGCGGCTATACCGGTCACCGCCCTCTATTCGCGAGCCGCCGGCAAGCTCACGCTTCTTAGGCTAATCAACGGCACCACCGTCGTGTTGCTCGCCTGCCTCATCGGATTGCGATTGCTGATCCGCCAGGACAGTGAGTGGGTTTTTTACGTACTCTATATCTGGGTTGGACTCTATGGAATTCTCGTCACGGCTCAATTTTGGCTGCTGGCGAATGCCGTCTATGACCCCTCACAGGCCAAGAGAATATTCACTCTCCTTGGCAGCGCAGGTATCATCGGCGCCGTGACTGGCGGGGAATTGACCAATCTGTTGATCAAGGATCTTGCAATGCCCACAGAAAGCCTTCTGGTCATATGTGCGATCCTGCTATTGCTCTCCATTGCCGTCGTGACTTTCATCTGGCGACTTAGGAGACTTGGGAAACAGGACCTCATTTCAACCGATTCGCAGTCCGAATCTGCGTTCGCACTGGTGAACGTATACCAGTCTGTTAAGCGATCTCGACTCCTGTGGTTGATCATTTCCTTGATAGCTGTTGCAGTCATGACCTCGACCTTGATCGACTTCATATTCAAAGATATCGGATACAACGCCTATGCCGGCAACAAAGACGGCATGACGGCATTCTTCGGTCGATTTTACGGTCGAGTTAGCCTCCTGTCCCTGGCAATTCAGCTGCTTCTTTCTTATCGCATCCTTCGTGCGCTCGGAGTTGGAGGCGCTATCATGATGATGCCGTTGGCCGTACTTACCGGCTCAATCGCGGTTATCGCGGTTCCGGCAATGCTCAGCGCGATTTTTCTGAAGGGTGCTGAGGGATCACTCGAATATTCGATCGATCGCGTCGGGCGCGAACTGCTCTTTCTGCCCGTGCCGCTCGAGGTCAAGAAGAAGACCAAAATCTTCATTGATATCTTTGTAGACCGCTGGTTTCGTGGCCTTGCCGGCGCGCTGCTCTTGGTCCTGACTGCATCACTTGCCTTCTCGTCGCGACAGCTCGCGCTGATAGTCGTGCTGTTGGTCGTGTGTTGGGCTATCATAGCATGGTTTGTTCGTCGCGAATACGCCAACGCTTTTCGACTCGCGCTCGAGCGCCGCGACATTGACCTCAGCGATATCCGTATTCGGATCGATGATTCCTCTACGCTGGGCACGCTGACGGCTTCGCTGCAGAGCCCGAATCCGCGCCAGGTCGCGTATGCGCTCGATCTTCTCAAGTCCGCCAAGGCGCCCCAACTTGTCGGGTCGGTCTCGCCTTTGTTGCACCACAGTTCCCCGGAAGTTCGCCGCAAAGCTGTCGAATTCCTGCAGGAGTATCATGAGTTTGTTGTCTGATATAGAAGGACTCCTTCAGGATGACGATCTGAGTGTGCGTACCGAGGTCATCTATCTGCTCTACCTAAAGGCAGGGGAGCAAGGCTTGCGCCTGCTCGAAGAATACCTCAACCATGCAGATCCTCGCCTGCAGACAGCCGCTGTTGCCTGCATGGCCGAGCACCAGCTGATTGAAGCCCGCGAACTGCTCGATGAAGATCGCCTCGAAACGTTTTTGGTACGCACCGACTCTGATGCCGAAAAAGGGCGGGTCGAAGTCGCGCGGCTCCTTGGAGTACTTCTTGGCGATCATTATCGCGTCTTCCTTGCCCAGCTTCTTGCTGATAGGGCACCTGAGGTTGTCCAGGCCGCGATCGCCACATGTGGTCGCAGGCAAGATGCTGACTTTGTTGAGGCTCTGGTGGCACGCCTCGCCGACTATCGCTATCGCGCAGCGGCCAAGGACGCTCTCGCCGCTTACGGCAAGAATATTCTGCCCCTCCTGTCAGATCGCCTGCACGATCACAATGCCGGCGCTTCGATAAGGCGGAACTTGCCTGGCGTCATGTGGCGCATTCGCGATGCCGAGTCGGTTCAAACCCTGCTGGATTGCGTCCGCACGACATCGCCGGCTCTGCGTTTCTTTGTTGTCAAGGCGCTAAATAAGCTCCATCGTGCGGTCCCGACCTTGCGCATCGATGCCGCAATTGTCCAAGGTCTGATCTTTGCCGAAATAGAAGAACTCGAGTCCAATCACCGCTTTCTTCGCGAGCTCTCACCGGTTTCCGCAGATCCGCGTCTCCGATTCCTGATGCGGGCTCTCAGGGAGCGTTGCGATCAGTCACTCGAACTTGTATTCCGCCTGCTTGGCCTGATTTACCCCACTCCCAGTATACTCGGAGCCTACCTTGGTGTGATCAGTTCCAAATCGAATCTTCGTGCGGGAGCATCGGAGTTCTTGGACAACTTCCTGCAGGGCGAACTGCGACGACGCATCCTGATCGCAATCGAGCAGTGGACAGATCTGGGTAGACAACTGACAAGACCGGACCGTCCCACGACGGATATCTCCAGCTGCAAGATCATTCTTATTCAAGTATTGCATCGAAACGATCCTTGGCTCCAGACATTGGCATTGGCTGGATCCCTTGGTATTGAGTCCGCCGAAATTCGAGAGATTGCCTCGACATTGGTGACCGATTCTGATACATTTCTGCGGGAAATGGCCATAACTGTTGTGAATTCTTGACGCCGGGCGATCCAACCCTTGGATTTCTTGATTCGATCAGTTTAATTACACTCTGTAGAAAGGCTAAAACTCATACCGATGCTGACGACGATCGAAAAGGTAATCTCTTTGCAGAGTATTGATGTCTTTTCGCAGGTTCCGACCGAGCAATTGGCGTATTTGGCCGCTATTGCCAAAGAGGTGTCGTTTCCTTCCGGCAGCAATGTATACAGTGAAAACGATGCTGCTGATTCGCTATTCCTTGTGATCGATGGTTCGGTACGTCTCCACAAGGATAGTCACGAGATAACCGTTGCCACTGCGAACCAAGCTTTCGGAACTTGGGCACTCTTTGATGAGGAGACCCGACTCCTTACCGCCACCTGTCTCGCGGACACACGCCTACTCAGGATCGATCGTGAGGATTTCCTCGAGATACTGGCAGATCACGTGCAGATTTCGCACGGGATTCTGAAAACTTTGGCCGGTCGCCTGCGTACAATTGTCGATCGTGTGCATATTGATCGCCCGCGTACAGGCGTCTAGTGGTGCAAGATACCGGGAACAACGTCAAAACTCAGAAGCAATTGTACAGATCATGCCGATAGAATCAAACACTCGTTCCGCTGCTCACCGTGTCACCGTGTTAATCGTCGATGACGAGGACATCGTCCTGACCAGCCTGAGAACACTGCTGCTGCTCGACACCGACTACAACGTTCTGACGTATCGCTCGCCGTTGGAAGCGTTGCGTGCCATACAAAAACAACAAATCGATGCCGTGATTTCAGATTTTCTAATGCCGGAATTGAGCGGGCTGCAGTTTCTCAGCGAAGTCAAGAAACTCTATCCGACGGCTCCTCGCATTCTCCTTACCGGCTATGCAGACAAAGGCAATGCAATCAAAGCGATCAACGATGTGGGCCTTTACCAGTACATCGAAAAGCCCTGGGACAACGACAATATCAAAATGGTTCTCCGCAACGGTCTTCAGAACAAAACGCTCGAGGAAACATTACAACTGAAGATCAGGGAGCTCGATGAGACGATCCGGAGCTTTGATGCACTCGCCGGCCGCGAGGGTATTCTGCGTCAGGAACTCACTCTTGCACAGCAAGTGCAGCGGAACTTGCTTCCGAAGGCCTTTCCATGCATTGAAGGCTATCGCTTCGCCGCGACTTTTCGACCGGCACTGGAAATCGGAGGTGATTTCTACGACATCCAGAACCTCTCCGACGGTCGAATTGGCATTCTCGTCGCCGATGCCACAGGGCACGGAATTCAGGCGGCGCTTAGCACTGCACTGCTGAAGTTTGCTTTTGCCACAACAATCAACTCCGGTAAACCATTGGTCGAAATCGCCGCGTCCATGAGTGACATCCTCTTGAAAGGCCTCCCGGAAAATATCTTTGTTGCTGGACTTGTGGCAGTCCTTGACACAGCCAACCGGAAAGTACAGATTGTCAACGCCGGATTGCCGCATCCAATCCTGCTACGTCCCGGTGCCTGTTGTCTCGAACGCGTTCCCGTCAATGGACTTTTCCTTGGCATCGAGTTGCCGGGCACAGATATCCCAGGCGAGGTCGCCGAGATTGTTTTGCCGGCAGGAGAAAGGCTCGTCCTTTACACTGACGGCGTTAGCGAGGCTGTTGGCCGTGACGGGCAGCAATTCGACGACGGTGCAATGGCGGACCACCTTGGGAACGCCCTGAATTTGACAATCGACGAGATGGTCGATCGACTCGCCGAGTCCGCGATTGGTTTCCGCGATGAACGGCAGGAACCGGATGACATCACGATTGTTGCAATAGAAGCTATCTGAACGTAGGAGTAGTAACAGTGACCGATTCTCATAAAGATATTAAGCCCGAGACGATAGTGATTGTCGACGACGAAGAGATGGTAGTATCGAGCCTCAATTCGTTCCTGAGTTTGGAAACCGACTACAACGTCAAGACATTCACGTCCGTGTCGGAGGCGCTTGCCTTCATAGAGAAGAACGAAATCGATCTGGTGATGTCGGACTATCTGATGCCGGAGATGGATGGCATTACTTTTCTTTCGCGGGTTCGCGACCTCTACCCCCAGGTTCCGCGCATCATCCTGACAGGGTATGCTGACAAAGAGAACGCGATTAAGGCAATTAATGATGTCGGACTATTTCAATATCTCGAAAAACCATGGGACAACAGCGATATTCTAATTGTCCTTAGAAACGGGCTCGAGCGAAACAAATTGATGAAGAAGCTGCAGGAAAAAATCGACGAGATCAATCGTGCTTACAGTGAGCTGCAGGTGCTTCAAAAGGAAATCGTCAAGGCCTTCGTTTGATACTGTTCACAACCCAACCTTCAAGATAATCTATTCAACTTCACCGGAGTTGCTGACCGGTGTCTCAACCAAGTCTTGAGTTAAACTAATTCAATGCTGTGCAGTGCAAAGCATTGACGTCGGATTTCGCGCATATCCCTTGTGAATCTGATCACAAACCTATCCGCAGAAATTTGAAAACTAAATTGTTCCTAATACTCCCCTAACACGTTCGGGTAATTTCATCCGCGTGATTAGAGTAGCGGAATCTTTTCAGGCAATCTTCTGATTTCTCGCAGCTCTGGACACACCATCGATTTTCCAGGTAAGGTAACAAGAAGAGAGGGAATGCAATGAATGAAAACACAGGGATGATGTCTCCCCACACCATGCAAAGGCGAATTCTCGCGCTACTCGCGGTCTTGCTCGTGCTCATATCAGTCGGATTCATATCTGACCTGAATGCGCAGACAACCGAGACCGGCCGGATTATGGGCAAGGTGCTAAACAAAGACAATGGTGAGCCACTTATCGGTGCGGTCGTCGTCATTGAAGGCACCAAGCTCGGTGCCCAGGCCGATCTGGATGGTAACTACCTCATTAACAATGTGCCGGTTGGCACCTATCGGTTGATCATTGAAATGATCGGCTATGCAAGGATGACTGTCGAAAACAGTGTCGTTACTGCTGGTCAGGCTACCAAGCTCGATTTTTCGCTGAAGGCTGAAGAAGTCGTCGGTGAGCAGGTAGTCGTTGAAGCCACGCGTCTTCACAATACCGAAGCCGCAATGCTTTCGCTCAGGCGGCAGGCACCGTCAGCACAGGATGCCATCAGTTCCGAGTCAATCGCGCGCTCGGGAGCAGGTGACGCCGCGGCTGCGATGTCAAAAATCACCGGCGCGTCAGTCGTTGACGGCAAGTTCTCCGTGATCCGCGGCCTCGAGGGCCGTTACTCGAATACGCAACTGAACGGCTCGCAAATGCCCGGTACGGATCCCGACAGGCCGGCCGTGCAAATGGACTTGATCCCGGCAGGCTTGCTCGATAATATCGTCGTGCAAAAGACCTTCACTCCTGACCAGCAGGGCAACTTCTCTGGTGGTTCGGTCAATATCAACACCAAAGATCTTCCGGAACAGCTCACAGTCAAGCTGTCCACCTCTGTTTCTTATAACGACAATGTCTCTCTCAAGGAAGGCATTCTCACACACGCCGGCGGTTCCAAAGAGTGGCTCGGATTCGACGACGGATTCCGGGACGCGCCTGAATCGCTCAGCGATTCGAACTTTCACACCCCCGGTTACACATCCGTACGAAACAGCACAAACGGAGAAGGTGCAAAGTACCTCGATCAGGTCGCAAATGAGCTCAATCGCGATTTCAGTTTCAGTGAGCGCAAAGCGCCGTTGAATCAGGGGTACGCTCTCTCTTTTGGCAACCTCTATACAATGTTCGGCCGTCCACTCGGAATTCTCGGTTCGCTAACTTACAGCCGCAACTATTCATACAGCGAAGATGGTGTAAATCGCAAATGGCAAAACGTCAATTCCGGCGGTGAATTGACCGGCCTCATCACGTTCCAGGACTATGCGGATAGAAAGGCCTCGGAAGAAGTCTTATGGGGAGGACTTTTCTCGGCGAATCTCGCTATCAGTCCCGAGCACAAATTGCGCTTCAGCTTCAATCGCAATCAGAACGGCGAGAAAACTTCCCGTCAACTGGAAGGCAGCTACACCAGTTACACCGAAGAAAATCAACTGCTGCGCAGCCATGTCTGGCAGTACACCGAGCGTTCAATGCAGGTGCTCCAGTACTCAGGTGACCACGCGCTAAAGCTGCCTTTTATGAAAAGCTCTCGTTTCGATTGGAGCGCCTCCTTTGCAACCAACAAGCAAAACGACCCCGATCTGCGGTACTGGACGGACATTGCCAACTTTGATGAAAATGACAGCCTGATCTCGGCAGGCATTATTACCGGCTTCCCGTATCCAACCCACTACTTCCGTTATCTTAACGAGAAGAACCGTGAAGTTAAAGCTGACTTGACGATTCCTGTCTCTTTCGCAAGAAACGGCACCAAATTGAAATTCGGCGGAGCGTACCTCGCCAAGGATCGGAACCAAGACAATTGGATGCTTCGCCTCAATCCCACGCAGAGTCCTGGGATTTATTCAAGCTACGACGGTAATCCTGCCAGCATCTTGCAGGATGGAAACATCGGTATCATCGATTCGACCTGGGACGAGCGCAACAGCCGTTGGAATTATCGCTGGGGTGTGGTGCCCGAAAACCTGAGTCGCAAGACCGACACCTATTCTGGCGAGCAGAACATCACCGCCTTCTACGGAATGATCGACTGGAAGATTAACTCCAGGTTCGACATCATTGCCGGAGCCCGCTTTGAAGAAACTGATCAATGGGTTGAGTCCATTGATTCCGCTTCTTCGGATTTCCGCGGCGCCTATGGAGCCTCTGATTGGCTGCCTTCGATAAACCTCGTTTATCATCTCCTGCCGAGCATGAATCTTCGCGGCGCTTTCAGCATCACAACCGCCCGTCCGACGATACGCGAAATGGCGCCCTTCTATAGCTTTGAGTTCTTGACCGGAAATAATAACATTGGTAACCCCAGACTCACTCGCACACTCATACGCAATTGGGATTTGCGCTGGGAGTGGTTCACTCGTCCCGGCGAGGTCATCGCCATCAGTGGATTCTACAAGCGGTTCCAAGATCCAATCGAGCGCTTCAATCTGTCAGATCTGGGCGACGTCAGCTGGCTCAATGTTCCCAAAGCCATTGTCTACGGTACAGAAATTGAATTTCGTCGTCGCCTCGATCATACCGGCATTGGATTTCTCAACAATTTCCAGCTCGGTGGCAATCTGACCCTGGTTCACTCCGAGGTTGACATCGATCCGCGCGAGCTATCGTATCGACTCGCAAATAACCTGACTGATTCAACGGAAACAACCCGCCCCTTTGGTGGTCAGTCTCCGTTTGTAGTCAACGTTGATCTCGTCTACACGAGTCCCGGAGGCGCAACCGAGATGGCGCTGCTCTACAACATTTTCGGTGATCGTTTGGCGGAAGTTGGCTACCAGAGCCCCGATATCTTCGAGAAGGCGCGTCAACTTGTAGACTTCTCCGTTTCGCAACGACTCTTCGGCTTGCTGACTGCAAAGTTTGCGGCGAAGAATATTCTCAACGAAGACAGATACACGATCCAGGAGGCCGGAGGGCGGGAGTATGTTCGCTCGCTTTACCGCGTCGGCAGAACCTTCTCGATGTCCCTTAGCTATTCTCTGTAAGGGCTTCGGGAAAATTAACGGTTCCCTTATCGGATGCTAACTGTCTCGGACAAAATTACGATGCAAATGGTTGAACGTTTTACATACCCCGAATCAGCACGTTTTCGCTTCCCTGTTTCTCTTTCTCACTGTCGTGGGGGAGAATGGCAAAAATATCGATGCTGCAAGCATCGCATCAGTGCTCTCTACTTACCTGCAAACAGAAACCAAAACCCTTGTGCACAACTACCACAGGAGGTAACCAGTGCATCGTAAAATTCTACTGACAGTAATCTTGTTATTGCTGATGTCTGCGTCCTACGCGTTCGGACAATGTACGAACGAGCCGGGCAAGACATTGGTCTTCGTGCCGATTGGTAATATCAACACCAACACGAACTGGACCAGCAACAATGTCTACGTCCTTCAAGGACCGACCTACGTCGATTCCGGCGTCACGTTGACAATCGATCCAGGCACCATCATAAAAGGTATTACCGGCCTCGCTCCGGGTTCGGTGGCTACGCTTATCATCAAGCAGGGTGCCGACATTATTGCCAATGGTACTGCCGCTAACCCAATCATCTTCACAGCCTGTACGGATGACCTCGCGAATCCGACCGACCTCGGCGCATCAGATCGTGGTCTTTGGGGTTCTGTCATCCTGCTTGGTTACGCTCCGATTAACGGAACGATAACCCCGCCAAATACTTGTCCGACCAACTTCATCGAAGGATTGACGCCTTCACCGAACACTCAGTACGGTGGCTGCGATCCGACCGACAACTCCGGTATCTTTCGCTATGTGCAGTTGAAGCACGGTGGTTCGATCATCGGCGCCGCCAATGAGATCAACGGTCTCACTCTTGGCGGCGTCGGTTCCGGTACGACGGTCGAGTACGTGGAAGTCTTCGCCAACCTTGATGACGGCTTTGAATTCTTCGGTGGAAACGTCAATGCCAAATACCTCATTTCGGCGTTTAACGACGACGATGACTTCGATTGGGATCAGGGCTACCATGGCAAGCTGCAGTTCTTGTTCGCTATCAAGGACTCGACCAACGGTGACCGTTTATTCGAGTCTGACGGTGATGACGGCAATGCCGATACCGATCCGACGGCTCGTCCGGTCGTCTACAACGTGACTTCCATTGGTCGCGGTATTCTGCCGACCTCACCTGCAAATGCCAACGCTGCGATCCACTTCAAAGAGAATTCCGGTGGCCATATCCGTAATTCGATCATCATTGACTGGCCGCGTAACGGCGTCTTCATGGAAGACCAATCGTCGCCGTCATTCAGCTTGACCTATCCGGATTGTTCGATCTTGACGCAGAAAGACGTCGAATACCGCAGTCGTTGCTGGACAGGCTCGTATAACACCGGCTTCTCACCGGCTGCGCCGGCCTACGCCAATCCGACTTACGCCGGCGGCGCAGGAACCGGCTCCGACTTAACAATCTATGGCTCGATTTTCTGGAATATTGGCCGCAACGCCAAGACACAGCCGAATGAGTTGACGGCCGGCCAGTCTTATACTGAGAAACGCCTCTTCACCGACTATCCGGCTCTGGCACTTGCGCTCACCGGCAAGACCTGGAAGAACCTCATCGACAATCCACTTTTCTTCGGAATGGATCTTTCCAAAGCTCGCTTTGCCGGACAGAACGCTCTTGATCCACGCCCGGCCGCCAAGAGTCCTGCCTTTACCGAACCGCGTACCGATGCCCCAGCCGAAGATGCTTTCTTCTCGGCAGCCCCGTATGCAGGTGCATTTGATGCTACCAACAACTGGGCATGTGGTTGGACAAACCTTTGGTACGCCGACTACTTCAATTGCGATCCGCGCACGACAACCTGTTTCGACGAGGCGGGCAAGACTCTCGTCAATGTTGCCATTGGTGACATCAACAGGAACACCGACTGGACAAACGACAAGGTCTATATTCTCCAGGGCCCGACCTATGTAAGCGACTCCGCTCGCCTTACTATCGAGCCGGGTACCATCATCAAAGGTATCACCGGCCTTCCGCCAGGATCCGTTGCCAGTCTTATTGTCGAGCGCAATGCCCAGATCTATGCACTTGGCGATTCCTGTTGCCCAATCATCTTCACGGCTGAAACAGACGATGTCAATGATCCAAATGATCTCGCTGCTTCTGACCGTGGCCTCTGGGGTTCGCTCCTTGTTCTTGGTAATGCGCCGATCAATGGCACAGTCACGCCTCCCGAAATCTGCGCCACCAACTTTATCGAAGGTTTGACCCCTTCGCCAAAAACTCAATACGGTGGCTGCGATGCAGCTGACAACTCCGGTATCATTCACTGGGTGCAACTCAGACATGGCGGCTCGATCATCGGTGCTGCCAACGAAATCAATGGCCTGACACTGGGCGGCGTCGGCAACGGCACCACGATCGATCACATTGAGGTATTTGCCAATCTCGACGACGGATTCGAATGGTTTGGTGGCACAGTCAATTGTCGCTACCTTGTTTCAGCCTTTAACGATGACGACGATTTCGATTGGGACCAGGGATTTAGCGGAAAGCTACAGTTCCTGTTCTCTATCAAGGATTCAACAAACGGCGATCGCGCTTTCGAAAGCGACTCCGATGATGGCAACGCCGATACCGAGCCGTATGCGCGTCCAATTGTCTACAACGTGACGGCCTTTGGCCGCGGCGAAGCCCTGTCTGCCGTACCGTCCAACGCCAATGCTGCTCTAAACTTCAAGGAAAACAGCGGTGGCCACATCCGTAACTCGATCTTCTACGAATGGCCCCGCAATGGCATCTCGATTGAAGATCAGTCCGGCCCATCGTTCAGCTTAGCTCCGATTCCGGATTGCACAATCCTCGGTGGCCAGATTGATTGCGAGTATCACAGCCGCTGCTTGACCGGCGCCTTCACCAATCCCAACTGGGTCGGTGGGTACAGCAATGTTAATCCAGCCTACGCCGTCGCCAACCTCGATGTTTACGGCACGATGTGGTGCGCGATCAACAGCGCGGCCATGACTCAGGCACTCGTTGCCAGCAGTCAAACCTACACCCAGCAACGTCTTTTCGTTGATTGGCCGGCTGCCGGCGGCGCTATCGCGTCAGTTCCTGGCGGACTCTGGGAGAACGTGATTGAAGATCCAAACTTCTGGGGAATGGATCGTTCCAAGAGCCGTTTCGCTAATCAGAACGCCCTTGATCCGAGACCCGAAGCTGGTGGTCCCGCATTCACACTCGGTCTGAAAGACGCTCCGGCTGAAGACCCCTGGTTTGCTTCAGCCCCGTATGCCGGCGCTTTCAATGCAACAAACAACTGGCTCTGTTGCTGGACGAACCTCTGGCACAAGGAGTATCTGCGCTGCACCGCGCCAATCACTCGCAAGTGTGGCGATGCTGACTGCAATGGCAACATCAACATCTCTGATGCCGTGAGGTTGATCAACTACATCTTTGCCGGTGCGGCAGCGCCCTGTACTACCAAGAACGGTGATGCCGATGGCAATGGCAGCATCAACATCTCTGATGCCGTCCGACTGATCAATTACATCTTTGCCGGCGCCGCTGCGCCTGCGTGCTCAGTATGCAAGTAGGTCATTAGACAAACTTAGGTACCACGCACTGACAACAACGGCAGCTCGATCATAGAGCTGCCGTTGTTTTCACATTCAAAATCACGCAAGCCCTCGTAACTCGCTGTCTATCAACAACACAGATGATAAGTCCAATCAGGTTGGCATTGATCAGAATCCCGAGAAAAACAAGCCACATTCGAAATTAAGACAATTCACGTAAAGTCTCGAACCGCATTTGGCGACATTATTTAATAGTAGAAATTGTCTACTTTAGGCTTGACAATAGCCAATGGAGACGTTATGCATAGGATTAGATATGGGAGGAATTGTGTCGACTCTTGTGAAATGTTTCACATTCTCTCTTGTATAGAAGTAGTAATAGTTAAGAATAGAGGTGATCTTAGATGAGTTTCACACGTAGGGACCTATTTAAGATGACGGCAATCGGAGCCGTCGCGTCGGTGGGAAGCAAGCTCCAAGCAAGTGATGAAGCTTATCCCATCGATTGCAGCCAGACGTATGGTGTCCTTGTGGATACAGTTGTCTGCATCGGCTGCCGGAAGTGTGAATGGGCGTGCAATAACGAGCACAAACTCTCGAATACCGATCTCAAGACCTTCGAAGATAAGTCGGTATATCAACAACATCGTCGCCCACTCGACAATGCCTATACAGTAGTGAACGAGTTCAAGGATCCCCGGAACGACAAGCCTTATACAATGAAGGTGCAGTGCATGCACTGTAACCAGCCGGCCTGTGCCTCTGCATGTATCGTTGGTGCACTTCGAAAGAACAAACTGGGCTCGGTCGATTACGACGCTTGGAAGTGTATTGGCTGTCGTTACTGCATGATCGCTTGCCCGTTCCAGATTCCAGCCTATGAGTATCAGGAGGCTCTTAAGCCTCGCGTCATGAAGTGCACCTTCTGTGCCAACCGTCTCGAAGAGGGGAAGAAACCGGCTTGCGTTGGCATCTGTCCAAACGAAGCCCTTACGTTCGGGACTCGTCAGGAACTCATTGATCTCGCCAAGGAGCGCATCAGGGCCAAGCCGGACGTCTACTTCGATCATGTTTATGGTGAAAGCGAAATTGGCGGTACCAGTTGGATGTACCTGGCCCCGGTCGACTTCATCAATACCGAATTGCCCAAATTGACGTCGGCCCCTATCCCGCACACTACTGAGGCTATTCAGCATGGCGTATTCAAGTCTTTCGTCCCGCCGCTTGCTCTCTATGGCTTGCTTGGTTTGATCATGCACTCACTCAGAGAGAACAAAGAAGACAAGGAGTCTGACGATGAGCGCTCATGAAGTCCCGACCCCGATTGCCCGTGTGCCATTCTTCACGAAAGGCACGACAATTGTCGCCGCTATCGCAGGCCTTGGCATCTTGTCATATATATATCGGCTCGTCTTCGGCATTGGTGCTGCCACCAATCTTGATAATCAGTTTCCGTGGGGCATCTGGATCGCCATCGATGTCGCATCCGGCGTCGCACTGGCTGCCGGCGGCTTTACGACTGCTGCTCTTGCGGACATTTTCCACAAAGAGAAATACCATGTCATTGTCCGTCCGGCATTGCTGACCGCGATGCTTGGCTACACATTTGTTGTTATCGGCTTGCTCGCTGATCTTGGACGCTACTACAATGTCTGGCATCCGATGCTCCCCAGCATGTGGCAGGGCAATTCGGTACTCTTCGAAGTCGGCATGTGCGTCATGGTTTACCTAACAGTTCTCTATATCGAATTTCTGCCGATTGTAGCCGAAAGATTCGGTGGTCGCGTGAATCTCCCCGGACCACTGAAGGCATTTAATAAGCTAATCGATTCATGGCTAAACGTCTGCCACCGCTTTCTGGGACGGTTCATTTCGCTGTTTATCATCGCTGGCGTTGTTCTGTCGTGCCTGCACCAATCGTCTCTTGGGACTCTGATGGTCATTGCGCCGACAAAGATGCATCCGCTGTGGTACTCACCGATTTCACCATTGATGTTCCTCATGTCGGCGATCGCGGTAGGCTTCCCGATGGTCATATTTGAATCTCTGATCGCCTCTCGCAGCTTCAAACTTAAGCCTGAGACCAAAATTCTGTCCTCCATAGCGACCTACACTCCGGTCCTGCTCGGTGCCTATCTCGCAGTCAAGATTGGTGATTTAGCCATTCGGGAGGTCTGGCCGTACCTCCTTGACGGCAGTTACCAGTCGCTCATGTATCTTGTGGAGATTGGGCTTGGTGTTGTTGCCCCGATAATTCTGCTTGTGCAGTCCAAAATCCGTAAGTCCGTAATCGGCCTATTTACCTCGGCGTCTTTGGTCATATTTGGCGTCGCCTTCAATCGAATCAACGTCTTCCTGACTGCCTATACGCCGCTCTACCCGGAGAAAGCCTATTTCCCGTCGATATTTGAAATTCTCGTGACCGCGGGTCTGATCTGTGCCTTGGTTCTCGTTTATCGCTTTATCGTTCTTAATCTGCCCGTAATTGCCGTCCCAACCAAGAGTCACACTAACGAGACTCCGAACATCAACACTGTAAAGACGGCGTAGGGGAGGGGATCTTCAATATGCTCCGACATCGCTTGATATTTCTCACTGGGATCATATTTGCCACAGCAGTTGCTGTCCTGCCGTTATTGGCGCAACGGGGCAATACAGCAGTTACACCAAAGGTTGATTGCACTGAGTGCCACACTTGTGAAGTGCCAACCCTTCGCGAGCCGTGCCTCGTATCATGTCCACGCACAGAAATGGTTCATCAGAATTCAATCCATGCCTTGGGGGATGCGCCCGATTCCATGTTGTTGTCGCAGTTGTCTGATCTCTATCAGCCGGTGCACTTCAACCACGGCGTGCATGCGTCGATGGCCCAGATGGGGACCGATTGTGGTACCTGTCATCACTACAGCCCGCCCGGGAAGATTCCGCCCTGTCGCGACTGCCACACGCCAAGCTCAGAGTCAACTGACTTGAAGAAACCGAATCTCAAAGGTGCCTATCATCGCCAGTGTCTCTCTTGTCACCGCGAATGGAGTCACGACACCAAGTGCGTCCTTTGTCATATTCCCAGTGCCACCGGCGCTATGAAATCTGCGGTTGAGGATCCGACCGACATCATCGGCAAACAGCATCCGGTAGTAACTGAACCTGTCAAGAAAGTCTACGAAACCCCATACACCAAGGCTCCGGTAGTCACCTTCCAACATAAGGAACACATCGACCTCTTCGGATTTCGCTGTGTTGACTGCCATGAAAAGGAAAACTGCGGCAACTGCCATGACATTCAACAGATTTCCAAAGCCAAGAAAACTCAGGAGCAAGTTCACGCCGTTTGTAATGATTGTCACAAGGAAGACGCCTGCATTAAATGTCATGATACCAAGGAACGGCCCGGATTCTCACACAATAGGACGGGTTGGCCCCTCAATGACTATCATAAACGCCTCGATTGCTGGGCGTGCCATCCGACCGGAAAGAAGATCTCCAAGTTGAACGGCATGTGCGCGACCTGTCACGCGGGCTGGAATCAAGAAAACTTCAAGCATGCGGTAACCGGTTTGCGTCTCGACGAAGTCCATTCCGAGCTCGAGTGCAGCGATTGTCATGCAGATCACAAGTATGATGAAGATCCGAAGTGTGGTGATTGCCACGATGACGGACGCACGGCAAACACTGCGCCCCCGGGAATGCGGACAAAGCACACCAAGAATTAGGGAATTGAGTCGAAGGCGGCTCACAAGAGATTGATTAACAAAAGCGAGGGCACACCGGGATGGCAGATGGCGTCACCCCGGTACTTTTTTGTGGTCACAGCATATCCTTAATTCTCTGCTAACACTCTCACCAAATATTCCGGTGCCTCTTTTAAGGACGCAAGTCCTTATGCCCGCATCTTCTCGTAGGGTGCGGGCTTCTCCTTTCTATTCACTGCTGTCGAACAGTCATGGTGACTTGGGTTGACCGTCCGGCGTCGTCCATGCAGATCAAATTGTGAGTCCCGATCGTCGGCGTCACAAAGATGCGTTCACTTGGATCACCGGAAAAAATGAGCTTTCGATTCAGAAACCAATAGATTTTGCGAGTGTCATTGGCCACCGAGGCATCCAGCAGAATCTTCTGAAATTCCAGCTTCACCTCGCTGCGAATCCGAAACTCCGAGTTGTCGGTCGGCGACACAATAACCGGTGCATCACCGGTGCCAACCGAGGCGCAGAGAAAACTGTGCTCCGGAATATCATCAAGCTGATATCCATTACGCTCCATCCATGTCGCTATCGGCGTCGGCCAGCGCGTGACAACCCGCTCAACATAATCGTGACCGTTGCGGCAATGTTTGCACACTCGTCGTCCGGTCTGCTTCTCCACGAGAATCAACTCGTGCATCGTGCAAGGTTGAATAGGCGAGACGCCCTCGATAAATAATTCGTCTACCGTTGTGGCGCACTTGTCAGTTGCCAACATCCCGCTGACCGCACACACCTGCCGTGTTGCCACTGACTGCGGCTGCACGAACCAGCGCGAGTCGCCTCTCGTTCCCAAGCCATCAAAAATCGCGAATAGGATCGGCGCAGCCACTTCGGCGCCAACAATACTTGGATTGCCCTTGCCGTCGAAGTTGCCGACCCAAACACCGACAGTGTACTCCGGATTGTATCCGATGCTCCAGGCATCACGCTTGCCCAGGGATGTGCCGGTCTTCCAGGCTACTTTCGGCACATTAACTGCCGCGTCCCATACTGCTGGTAGCTCAGGGCGTCTCAACTCACTGAGTAGATCCGTAATGATAAATGCCGCTGCCTCGCTGGTGAGCTGTCTTTCTCCAGCTTCAGGTTCCGTTTCAAGAAGTCGATACGGCTTATATTGGCCATGGCTTGCCAATGTGGCATAGAGATTAGTCAATTCCAACAGGTTTACTTCACATCCGCCGAGCACGATCGGCAAACCGTACTTCGGCCATGGTTTGTCCAGTGTGCTCAGTCCGCCTCGCTTTAGGGTGTTGAAGATCAACTCGCCGCCAACCGTCGCTGCAAGGTTGATGGCCGGCACATTGAGCGAGCGGATCAGCGCCTCCTCTGCCGTCACGGCGCCGCAGAACGATTCATCATAGTTAACCGGCTTGTATCCTGAGTAGTCCACCGGCACATCGTAGAGTAGACTCTGTGGCGAGATCACGCCTTGGTCGAGCGCCACTGCATATACAAACGGCTTGAGAGCGGAGCCCGGCGAACGCGGCGCAATTGCTCCGTTAACCTGGCCGGCCCCGGAATCCGCAAAAAACTCCTGTGACCCGACCAGCGCCCTGACCGCTCGGCTGCGATTATCAATCACTACGACTGCACCATTGCTGATGCCGCGACCGGCCAGCGGTCGGAGACTTTCTCGAAGTTTGATTTCCGCGAGTTGCTGAACTTCACGGTCAATAGTCGATTCCAGCCGCTCTGCAGCTTGGTACCTCTGTCGCAGATATTCTGAGAAGTGCGGTGCTTCAAACGGCATACTATATCTGCACCTCGGCGTTGGCTCTGCCAACGCTTGAGCCAAAACTTCTTGGGTAATCACGTCTTGTGAGTACATGACCCTCAGCACCTTGTCGCGTGCCGTGGTTGCCTCCCCTTGGAACAAATCAGGTCGATAACGATTAGGTGCATTGGGAATCGTAGCCAATAGTGCTGCTTCGCCGGCACTGAGCTGACTTGGTGATTTGTTGAAATAAACACGCGCAGCCGCTCCTGCCCCCACCAGATTGCCGCCGTAAGGCGCAAGATTGAAATAGAATGTGAGTATCTCATCCTTCGAGTAATGCATCTCAAGTTGCACCGCTCGCCAAGCCTCAAACAGCTTGTTGGCGACGTTGCGCTTCTTCGGTTCGATGAGACGCGCGACTTGCATCGTGATGGTCGAGCCGCCTTGCACGACTCGGCCGGCGCGGAGGTTTGCAGCGGCAGCCCTGATGATGGCAGCAGGATTGATGCCTGGATGCCGCAGAAAGTGTCTGTCCTCATTGGCGAGTACAGCCTGTTTCAGAAGAGGTGAAATCTCATTCGATCCGACACGAATCCGCCACATCTCGTCGGGTGCCAGAAACGACCGCAACAGTCTCCCGTTTCTGTCAAACAACTGCAGTGACGATGGCGGATTGAGTTTCTCAAATGGAACGGGGAACATTAGCTCCATCGCCGCGAACGACACAACAACAGAAACGGACACGACAATCAGAGCGTGCAGCACGAATCTGCGTAGCTTTCCGCCATCCGGGCGTGGGGAAGGGTTCAAACTGGCTGAATTCATCGTTTCACTTCCGCCATCCCCGATGACGCCACGGAACTGATCATCGGGGCATACATAGCTTCTGCCCGCACCGGCGGCACCACGAAAGTACCAGCGCTTACCACACGGATGCCGTAATAGAATTTCTCCTCTTTATTTGGCTGGAAATCACCGTAGATCACCATTCGGTCATCTCGTATATCCATGTAGCGAGGTTGATACATTTTATCCCCAATCCAGCCGATTCCTCGGCGTGACTGCAATCGCGGATTCTCGATTTCAAAGCCCGCCGGCAGTAGATCCGCAATCGCAACATTCTGTACTGCTTCCGTCAAGGCCTTGATCGAAATCTCCGCAATGACCATGTCACCCTGGCGGAACTGATCGAATCTTATCGCATTGCCCTCCTCGTCGAGGTACCGACGCCGGACTTGGATATCATGATCGTACTCTTCGACCTTTTGGGTGGCCGGAAGTCCGTCGACACGCCAGAAAAAGTATGCCGTGCCGGTGCCGTTGAGGTTGATCTCGACTTTCTTGTCACCCCAGTCCTTGCCCTTGAAATTGTGTGTATCGGGAGTGAGACTTCCAATAGTCACACCGTCGACCCTCACCGTGCCCGTGTAGTTGCTCGATCCTTGCTGCTTGAATACTTTGCCCAACGCCAACAACGCAAATGCGTTCTCCTGCGTTGTATACCAGCGTCCGCCATCGTTGGCCGCCTTTACAAGGCTCGTCACCAACTTAATCACCAGTGGTGAGGAGGGATCGATCTCGGCGAGAATGTCGAGCATAATGGCTTGCGCCCGAATCGGCGAACTGAAACTTCCGCCGCTCTCCCATCGGTAATTGCTGTCCGTCGGAGCCATCGTTTTTGGAAGCAGAGTATGCGCTCCGCTGACATCGCCGGACAATGCAAGGGCTCCGGCAAGCTGATATTGTGAGTAGAGTTCTAACTTGGCGAGGGAGTTATTTCGAAGATATGACAGTGTCGATTTGTCTGCCTTGCCCGCCAAAGCAAGTACATAGTTCGCGTATACTGATGTTTCCCAGCGTGTCTGGTCGGAATCTCTAAAGTACTCGTAACGGTCGCGATTTTCGTATTCGGATACTGGTCTGCCGCTCGACGGATAAGCCCGCGCATAACTCTGTAACGCTCCGATTGAGCGGTCATAAACGCGATCGGGAATGACATATCCGCTCTTGCGGGCCTCAACCAGGAAATGCGCGGCGTATACTGACGCCCAGTTATTCTGGTAGTTGCCCTGCGGCCAATATGAAAACGCCCCGGAAGTTAGCTGCATGTTTGCGAGTTTGCTGATGCCTTCTTCGATATAGTAATCGACACTGCTCTTCTTGAATAGCTCCGGCTCCGCGACCCGCGCCAGTTCGTCAAAATACAACATCGGAAACAGCCTTGACACCGTCTGTTCGACGCAGCCGTGCGGATAGGCGAGCAGATACTGGAGACTTCCCACAAATTGCACCACTGGAAATGCCGATACGGTGAGTGAATAATCAGTGGTTCCCTTGACAAATTCGCCCGGTAAAGCAAACCGGGCCGGGGCCGACTGCGTCACCGATCCCATACCACCCCGAGTGATAAACGGTACCGCCGGGCGCAGTGGTACTTCTTCAGTCGCGTTGGAACGCGCACCATTGCCGTTCGCCGTCAACGTGAACTTGATCACACCGGTCGCGTCGCCGGCCCTGACCTGAAAATACACCGGCAGCTCGCGTCCCGCTTCCACCTTGACACTTTGCGTCGAATTGCTCAGAACTGAGATCGGCCCTCCCGCTTCGAGTTTGACGCTGAATACGCCATCCGATCCTGTGCCATTGTAGACGCTCACCGGAATGGTCAGTTCATCGTTGGCTGCGACAAAGCGCGGATAAGTTGGCGTCAAGACTAATGGTTCGCGCACGAAGATGTTCTTTTCAGCATTACCGAACTTCTCCTTGGCAAATGCCACAGCCATCACGCGCAATTGGCCATTGAATTGCGGCACGGCGAACCTCACACTTCCGGAACCATCTGCCCCGCTTCGGACAAGTCCCGACCAGAATGCCACCGGTCTGACACGTGTCAACGCTACCGGGGTCAGTTGTCGACGGCGCGCCGCCTCGATGTCACCGGCGGGAGAGGTCCTGAGTGCAATCTCGGGCAAGATCACGCTGTACACGTCGTACGTTTCTACCGACAGTCGCTTTTTGCCAAGAAAGAACCCATGCGGATCTGGAGTCTTCAGATCAGTCAACTGACATATGCCCTCATCGACAGCAGCAATTGTGACATAGGCCGATCCCTTATTCAGGCCGGAAATCTTATAGCTGACCATAAGCTCGCTGTTGGGCTTCATTTCCGCCGGGACCTCAAGTGAAATCGCCAGTCTATTTGATTCCGCGCTCACCGTGATTGGCGCAACACCAAACGCTCGTACCGGCGTATCGCGCTCCAGCTTATCCGTCGAACGAATAATGTGCGCAGAGATATAGGCATTAGGCTTCAACTCATTGCCGACCGGGACCTTGATCGTTGCCGTGTTGTCTTTCATCGTGACAACTTGGTGCGAAAACACTTTCTCTCTCTCGACACTGAGCAGCAGCTTCCCGCCAAACGGCGCTCGCACCTGCACGGTCGCAATCTCTCCCGGCTGGTATGATTCCTTGTCCAGGTCAATTTCGATGCGCTCCGGGTTATCCATCGCCCACGGGGAATAGCCCCAGCCGGAGGAATAGAAGGTCAGTGACGCCGTCGCCCCACTCTGCACGTCGCGCGCCACAACGCGGTATCTGCCGTAGTCGTCGGGAACCACATCAAAGCTGCTCTTTCCTGCGATCGACACGACCGCAAATTTGTCAACCTGTGACTCCACTTGCTCCGACACATAGCGATGATAGCCGCGACGTTGGTCGTACTTTAGAATGCTCTGCCAATAAATCCGAGACAGCGTTACCTCGATATTTCGTCCGGCAGCCGGCCGACCTGCCTGGTCGGTCGAAACAAATTCAAACTTGGTCGGTGCATTTGGCTTGCCGTAACCCTCTTGGGCCTGGCGCAACCCGACATAATAACGATATGGGTGGATCATCAATCCGCCATACGCAGTCACGCCGCGTCCACCCGGTTCCAGCACGGTTGTCGAAATCACGCCCCGCAGCATCGATGCAGGATGGACATCTTTGGGAATCGTGAACCTGTAGCCAATATGCCCATCTCGATCCAATGAAGTATCTGCCAACGCGGATGCCTGCTTCTCGAAACTCTTCGTTTCATCAGAAAACCAGAAACTCCGATACTCAGGCACGGTAAACGCAAACGGTTCAATCTCAATTTTGCCGCTCACACGTCTTCCGGCGGCAGGTGGACCAAACAGTGTCACCGCATCGACATTAATCGTGGCGTCTTCTCCCGGGAAGTAATCGATTCGATCGGCCTTAAGCGTGACCTTCATTCGATCCGGAATGAACTCCTCAACGCTAAACCGGCCGTGCCCAATCTCCTCCTCTTCGCCAATCAGAAGACTGACATTGTACCGTCCCGTGAGTGCGTAGTCGGGAATCGGCAGGGATATCTCAAATGCTCCCTGTTCGTTGGGAGTTTTTCGCTGTTCTGTCAGTATCTTCTCGTCCGGTCCGGTGACTATAATTCGCAGGGGAAACGACTCCGGAACAGCTGCATTTGGCCCACGGACGATTGCCGCAATGTGTGCCGTTTCCCCTGGCCGGTAAATATCCCGTTCAAAATAGACAAAACCCTCGAGCCCGCCCGCGAGGAAAGCTGCACCCGCCACATCAAAGTCTGTTGTCGCAATTAGTCGCCTCGTGATTTCGACGAACGACATGTCTTTGCCAGCCATCGCGGTGACTAAGTAGGGCTCTAATCCATCGCCCGAGGAGTCGTAATTTTTGAAGACAGCCAAGCCATCTCCATTGGTCCGAGCTTCGCCAAGATTCTGGTTGTTGCGGCTCATCAGTGTAAGTGCCGCGTTCGCAACTGGGTCAAGTGTGCTGAGTGAGTTGACCCAAACCATGAGCTCGTCACCAGACTTCTTGACCAGCATTCCCAAATCGGTAGCCACTACCCACTTCGAAGCCATATTCCAGCGGCGATCCGATACTCGAGCGCTGACCCGATAGATACCGTGCCGCTCGGCATCGAGATACGACTTCATGTTGAGCGGGGTGATCACCTCGTCATTGGGACGATTTGCGATCGAGATCTGCTCCTCGTGTACCGTTCGCCCCATCGCTTCCATATTGTAAACCCAATCGTAGTGGCGCCCGGCTTCACCCAGATCGTTCGTGCTCAGCAGATAGGGCAGGTTATTTGCGAAAACTTCTTCGATCTCCAGAACCACCTTGTCAACGTTAATCGTCGAAATTCCCACATTGAGATTCCCGCTGCGAGTGAGGTAAAATCCACCACCAACAAAGTCCACCTGCGGTTCGATGTTCGCATTTAGCAGAGTAACCGCGCCTGAGAAGTCACGACGCAGTTCCGAACCGTCGATCGCTCTTATACCGCGCGAAATCTTCACCTGATATGTCTTCTGCGGATCAAAACTGGCGCGCAAGTCAAGATGTGTATGGCCGGCTGTGATCTTGAATGCAATTGGCGGCTCGATAGAAACAAAGCTGGAAGCGGTCTGTGTATTTATCGGTAGATTGAACTGCACACGAATTGCCTTGTCGGCTATGTCAGTATGAAGCGGCAATACACTTTCGACTCGCAATTCTGTGCGTCCGGGTAGGCCCAGGGGGGTGATGTGATCATCCTGCAATCCGAGACTACCACCGTCACAGAGCAGCCCCTTGCTTATTTTGAGCTGAATCTGCTTTTCTTCTGGTCCACGCAGCGCGTCATGGGCAACGAGTCCGATGTAGGTCGAGACAGCGCTGGTCACAATCTCGAACGGAATCTTGCCGCCGTCCTCATACTGAAGATTGATGTGTTTCATTGCCTCAAGCGGATCGACGCGGTAATTGAATTCGATTGATGCTGCCAAGTCTGCGCGTTGATCCGACTCCGGAGTGAGATTGTAGTTGAGTGTTGCACTTGCCACCCGAAAGCGTTCCGTATAGAAGTTAAATCTGCGGTTCCCTCGAAGCGCATAACCGAACTCTGAGGCGAATTTCGAGTTGATTTCCGCTCGGTATTCGGTCGAGGGAAGAAGCTGCACATCGGGATAGAACCTCACTTTGTCCCGCGCAATCCACTCGAAACGCCCGGGAATCTTCGGGTCGAAGCCGCACGGCGAAATCGCCGTCGGCATATTGAGAAGCGAGTCACCCGCCAACTCACGCGAGAACACAATCGTGAAATTAGTGGTCTGCGAAACTTCATTCACCGGCGAAAACAACTCGATCTTCAACGTCTCCCCGCCGGTTTCTGTACTCCAGAAATAAACTGCTCCTCCGACTATGATCAACAGCAGTAGGGCAATTGTGCCCAGCAGTACCGGCTTCTGCACTGTTCCGCTTGCGTCAATTTTGCGCGACTTCATGACTCACTCCAACTATTCGGAAATTAGTGATTGAATTTCAAAGCAGACTGCAGGCGTAGCCGAGCCACACGACTCGTCCGCCCCTTCAGACAACGATAGCAACGTACTAAACACATTCACAAGCCCTTTGCGAAACATCATCCTGGTGTCTTCAACAACAAAACCTCATCGTGTCGACACCATTCATATTCTTATACCAACAACGATCCGACTCGGAGGCAAAATCAATCGTCGCGCTCAAGATTTTTCTGTACCAGCCGGGGAAAGAACCTTCCTGTACGCCTCCGGTAAGCCGGATATTCGGGAAACTTCTGAATCAGGAGTCGCTCCTCGTAAGAACTCTTCCAATACAACGCCGAGACGGTGCAGATTATGACTAGTACGCACCAAGGCTTCTGGAGTACTAACATCGCGCCAGTCAGCATAAGCGGAGTTGCCGCATAGAAAGGATGCCTGATTTTGGAATAGATGCCGGCGGTTATTAGCCCACCGTGTTCAGCCGGGTCTGGTGATACTCTTACGCGAAGGGTTCCCATGGTCTTTCGGTACGCGACGACGCCTGCCAACAAGACCGCTGTCCCCGCCAGAAATAGAATAACTCCAACTATTTGTTCCGCTCGAAACAATTTGTGCCTTCCGGATAAGGCAGCCGTGATGATGAAAGCGAGCAGTAGCGAGAATTGGGCACACACAATGAACTTGGACTTCAGGCGATTTGGCATCATCTCACTATCGGTAGAATTCTAAGGCACCAGTTTTCGAATCAGACTGGTCCATCATTATCGACACGCGACAAAATCAGCGCAGACTATCCATATAAGAGGAGATTAAAATCCGAATTCCATTGGTTTTTGGCAAGTCGGACTTTAGTTTGGTCGGAGTGGAAATTGAAAGTTGAGCAGTATCTGAAGTTACACATCTCTCGCCCGTGACTGAGCCGAATTCATGTCGATTGAAGTAGAAATTGATCTAAGCCAAATCAAGGGTCTTTCGTCGCAAGAAGTCCAGCGGCTTCTTGCGGAAGAAGGCTACAATGTCCTGCCATCAGCAAAGAAACGCGGTCTGCTGTTAACCGCTATTGAGATCGTGCGCGAGCCGATGTTTCTGTTGTTGCTGGCCTGTGGAGCACTGTATCTGATCTCCGGCGACACCGAAGAGGCCATGATGTTGCTTGGATTTGTCTTCGTGGTCATGGGCATCACCTTCTTTCAGGAGCGCAAGACTGAGCGTGCCCTTGAAGCATTGCGCGACCTCTCGAGCCCGCGCGCCCTCGTTGTTCGTGACGGAGCAAAACAACGAATCGCCGGCCGCGACGTCGTTCGTGGCGACATTATACTGCTGTCTGAAGGCGATCGCGTTCCGGCTGACGCTATCGTTCTTGATTGCGTTAACCTTTCTGTCGACGAGAGTCTATTGACCGGCGAGTCAATCGCTGTGCGCAAAAACTCTGCTGCTGCCACAACCAATATGGCCGCTCCGGGGGGGGACGATACCCCCAGCGTCTTTTCTGGTACACTTGTTGTTCGAGGACAGGGCATTGTCGAAGCGAGAGCGACCGGCATTCATACTGAAATCGGCAAGATCGGAAAAGCTTTACAGTCCGTCGAAACCGAAAATACGCCGCTCCAAAAGGAAACCGGCAAACTGGTTCGCAACTTTGCCACCATCGGACTGCTTCTCTGTGTCCTCGTAGTTGTCATTTACGGAATGACTCGCGGTGACTGGATGGCGGGTTTTCTAGCAGGCCTGTCACTTGCCATGGCAATGTTGCCAGAAGAGTTTCCGGTCGTACTCACTATCTTTCTTGCGTTAGGCGCTTGGCGAATTTCCCGCGTCGGCGTATTGACTCGCCGGATTCCTGCCGTCGAAACGCTTGGATCGGCAACCGTCTTATGTGTGGATAAGACAGGTACTCTGACAATGAATCGCATGTCCGTTCGCGAGCTGTATGCCGATGGGCTATTTCACGATTTCAAAGCCTCTCCTGATTTCATTCCCGAGGAATTCCACAAGGTCGTCGAGTTCAGCATTCTTGCCAGCCCGGCGGATCCTTTTGATCCGATGGAAAAGGCCATGCGCGAGTTCGGCCAGTTAACCCTCGCAAATACCGAGCATATCCACAACGACTGGACCTTTCTTCGCGAATATCCCCTTACTAATGAACTTTTTGCCATGACTCGCGTTTGGCAGTCACCAGACCGCCGCGAATATGTTGTAGCCGCAAAGGGTGCGCCGGAGGCTATCGCCAACCTATGTCACTTCACTGATGGACAGTTGGCTGACCTTGCCCCGGTGATCGACCAAATGAGTGGGCGCGGACTGCGAGTGATCGGCGTTGCCAAGACAGAATTTCGTGCAGAAGGGTTGCCGCCTGGACAGCACGATTTTGAATTTGTTTTCGTAGGATTGCTGGGCCTTGAAGACCCAGTTCGCCCCAAAGTCAGGGAAGCTGTCGGAGAATGTTATGATGCCGGTATCCGCACGATAATGATCACCGGTGATTATCCGGGAACTGCCAAGACTATCGCCCGCCAGATTGGGTTGAAAAATCCTGAAGACTTTATCACCGGCGCGGAGTTGGCAGAAATGGGCGATGCAGATCTCACAACTCGCCTTAAGACTGTGAACCTGTTTGCGCGAATGGTGCCGGAGCAGAAACTCCGCTTGGTCAAAGCCCTAAAAGAAATGGGTGAGGTCGTCGCCATGACCGGCGATGGCGTCAACGATGCTCCTGCGCTCAAATCGGCACACATCGGCATCGCAATGGGGGGACGCGGCACCGATGTCGCCCGCGAATCGGCGGCAATCGTCCTCATTGAGGACGATTTCGACTCCATCGTCCTGGCCGTCAAAATGGGAAGACGGATCTTTGACAATCTCAAAAAGGCGATGATGTTCATCTTTTCGGTACACGTGCCGATAGCCGGATTTACTTTGATCCCTGTGATCCTTGAATGGCCGCTGGCTTTATTCCCTGTACACATCGTATTTCTTGAACTGATTATCGACCCTGCATGTTCGGTCGTCTTTGAGGCTGAACCTGCCGAGGGCGGCGTCATGAAACGCCCACCAAGAGGAATTGATGAGTCACTATTCGGCAAGAAGGCGGTCATTTTCAGTCTCTTGCAGGGCTTAATTGTCCTGACTGTTGTGATTGCCGTCTACTATTGGGAAATGGCCGAGCACAACCTGGACTCGGCACGGGCTCTCGCGTTTATTACATTGGTCATATCGAATCTCGGGCTCATCCTTTCGAATCGCTCGCAATCCCAGTCAATTCTGAGGACCATCTTGGTACCGAATCCCACAACTTGGTGGGTTGTAGGCGGGACGATTGTCCTTCTCTTCTTGGCTCTCACAGTGCCGTTCCTCCAGAGTCTTTTCCGGTTCGGTCCTCTTCATACACCTGACTTGATGTTGTGCCTTTCTGCCGCAATTGCTTGTGTTACGTTGCTAGAGATATTGAAGTCGAAATTCGTTCGTTCTTTGATTCGGCTCACGCTGTAACTCTGATTTGTACAACAGCATAGTTGATATTGACCAGCGTAGTTAATATCGGTGAGAATCAAGCCCCTTCAGACATTTCGATAGTTACATATTTCACAAACTCATTGCAAACCCTACCCAATTGGTTATATTCGCCACAATGTTTTAGCCGATATGATTACTATATAATGGTAAGTTCGGCCAGCGACTTTAGCACTATGAGGACATCATGGCAATGGATAAGATCGTCATAATGGGCGCCGGAACGATGGGGCAGGGCATAGCCCGCACCATCGCCGAAACCGGAACCGAAGTCACTCTTTGCGACTTGGACGAAGAAATCGTCAAGAAATCACTCAATTTTCTTTCAGATTCACTCGATCGCGAAATCGAAAAATGGGGCATAACGAAATCGGAGAAAAAAGCTATTCTTTCGAGAATCAAGGGTAGTTTTGATGAAAATGTTGTCAAGAAAGCCCGCATTGTGATTGAGGCGATTCCGGAGAATCTCGAATTGAAACGCGCGCTCTTCAGTCGGCTGGATAGCCTCTGCCCACCAGAGACTGTGTTTATATCCAATACATCTACACTTTCCATAACGCAGTTGGCATCTGCCACCAAACGCCCGGAGAAATTTATCGGCATGCACTTTCTCAATCCTGTACACAAAATTCCGATGGTGGAATTAGTGCGGGGCCTCAAAACCTCTTCCGACACTTACAAACTCACGAAGGAATTTGCGGTCAAGCTCAACAAACAGCCAATTCCGGTCAATGAATATCCCGGCTACGTCACAACCCGCATCATCGTGCCATTTCTAAACGAAGCTATGCACGTCCTTATGGAAGGCATCTCTTCCGCCGAAGAAATCGACAATGCGATGAAACTTGGATTCGGATTCAACATGGGGCCACTTGCCTTGGCCGACCTGATGGGCCTCGACGAAGTTATGGCAATGATGGAAAACCTCCTCAAGGAACTCTCTGAGCACAAGTATAATCCATGCCCGCTGTTACGGAAGATGGTACGTGCCGGTCATCTCGGCGTCAAGACGGGGGAGGGGTTCTTTAAGTATGATGTGGACGGCAATAGGATAGAAGGAGCCTGATCATGAAAATTCTAATCGTCAACTGCGGTTCGTCATCCGTCAAGTATCAGCTCTTTCAGCTTCCCGACAATTTCTGTCTTGCCAAAGGCATGGTCTCGCGCATCGGCATGTCAGGCGCCGTGCTCACGCACAAACCACATGATCGTCCGGAAGTCACCATATCAGCCGAGATCCTGGATCACACAGTGGCGATTGAACACGTCATCGCTATCCTGCTTTCGCCAAATCACGGCGTGATCAAGAACCGCGAAGAAATCGCTGCAGTAGGGCACCGCGTGGTTCACGGCGGCGAACAATTCACTGAATCTTGCCTGATCACCCCGGAGATTATGCTCGAACTGCGCAAGTTGATCGAGCTCGCGCCTTTGCACAATCCGCACAACATTCGCGGTATCAACGCCACCTTGCAGAATCTGCCCGGTGTTCCAAACGTTGCGGTCTTCGATACCGCATTCCACCACCGAATGCCGGAAAAGGCCTACATCTATCCGCTACCATATATTCTCTATAGAAAGTATCGCATTCGCCGCTATGGCTTTCATGGCATGAATCACCACTTTGTCTCCAAGCGTGCCGCCGAATTGCTTGGCACCTCGCGCGACAAGCTCAAGATGATCACCTGCCATCTTGGCAACGGTGCGTCGATGTCTGCCGTCGATAGGGGTACTTCCGTCGATACGACGATGGGCTTCACTCCCCTCGAAGGTCTGATGATGGGCACTCGCTGTGGCGATATCGACCCCGCGATCATCCTGCACATGATCGGAAAGGAAGAACTCTCGCTTCACGAAGCCAGCACCATGCTCAACAAACATTCCGGCCTTGTCGGAGTCTCAGGCGTATCCTCCGACATGCGTGAAATCATTGAGGAGATGAACAACGGTATCAAGTCCGCCAGACTGGCGTTCGATATCTACTGCTATCGCGTCAAGAAGTATCTCGGTGCTTACGCCGCGGCAATGGGTGGCTTGGACTGCATCGTCTTCACGGCCGGTATCGGTGAAAACTCAGACGTAGTTCGACAGGCCTGCGTAGCCGGCATGGAATTCATGGGTGTCGTGCTTGATAAGTCACTAAATGAAGCTGCGCGCAACAAGGAAGCGGTTATCTCGACGCCATCATCGCGTGTCAAGGTCGTCGTCGTCCCGGCTAACGAAGAGCTCGTAATCGCCATGGACACCGCCGAGATCATTAATAAGAAGTAGTAGTCATCGTGTGCGCCGGGCCTGGCCGTCCGGCGCGGCGATCTGCAGTGCCTTCTGCACGCTTGACTCTGGATCACTCTTTTCGACCATCCACGCTTGACGGGCTCTCCATGAGTCAGCTACCGGCCGCAAGTAGGCGCAGGCGTCGACGGCGTCGGTAGGCAAGGCGACGCACCACCAGTAAATATGAAATTGACGATATAGACGGCATCAGAAATATTGACAATGCCGCTGCAATTCACGTCTGCGGCTTGACAAGGAACTGGCGCCTGTCCGCCGGCAAAAATGTAGTTGATCAAGTAGACGACGTCGCTGATCGAAATCAGGCAGTTGCCGTTGGCATCTCCGGTTCGCGGTGTCATGAATACTTGGCTCTCGAAAACGTCGACGGAGAAACCGAGCGGATCGTACCAAATCTCCACTGGCACTCGCGAATCATCGCCCAATTCCGGATCAACAGGCGTGCAGATCTGATATTTTACCGAGTCGGGCTGCAGCAGGGGAAATCCAGTAGGAACGTGAATTTCGTTGATAGACCAACCGGGTGCCAGGTAGTCTGATGGGATGACAACGTCGAACACCGGCAATTGCGAGAGCTTAATGAAGATATCGTAACACAAGCCACCGCTTCCCGGACAATGTAAACGTGATTGAGCACATTGTTCCAGAACAACCGTTGTCGAACAGCAGTCGGTCGTAAACTCGGCGGCCAGACATCCGTGCCCGACACCGGGTACTGTGTAGTTCACGCTGACCGTGTCGGATCTTCCCGGCAGCAGCGCCTGATTGTAGCCGACTACTTCAATAAGTGCCCTGGTCTCCCCGGTCCCGAATCCGGTGGCGAAGAATCCGATCGCGCCGATTTGGCAAGATGTAAAATTATCGTTGCGAAGAGTCAGATTCAACGCGACTTGCTGTCCCGGTGAGAGATTCGTCCCCGGTTTGAGTTGGAACTGATAGCTGAAGCGTTCACATGGTGTTAGGCCGCAATAGTGACCAATATGTTCATAGAAGATGTCCTGGTCTTCAATTTGAATTCCCGCCACCCCATTGTAGTTGTTGCATTCCGTAAATGAGAAATCGCCGCCGAGTGAAACACCGAGATCGCCATTAGTGTCCACTGAACGCACTGGTACCGTCGCGATCGTGCCACAAGGAGCCGTCACAAACGCAGTACAGGATGTATTGCAGCTTCCCGCTGCAACATAGAAACGCAGAACACCATCCAATCGCGAACGATTAGAAGGATATAATCGTGTTAACTCGCCGCCAGGGGGGCATGTCAAGACGCCGGAGCATCCGACAAGATCGATATACACAGAGGAATCTCCGGCTACTGGGTCACCGAGCGCGTTTCGCAGGTAAACCTGGAAAACGGCATCTTCGCCAGGACAAAGAATCAACACCGGATCCGTGTTAGAACCATCGCAAATCGTCCCAACATTGCACGCAGCAAACTGTGCACCGGTTATGACCGGCAGGTAGCAGTTGCGCGCATCGTCGACGATCATCGGCTTAGCATCTTCGAATTCAGTCAACTCAACGGAAATGATGCGGTCAAAAGGCTGCGGTGGCATTGTCAGGTCAATTGTCCCGTAGTCATTACATCCGGATAATGTGGCGCAAGAATTGAATCCGTAAGAAACGATAACTCCAGAATCGTTGTAGACTGAGCTGCCTGACATGTACCAGGCGATAGTGCCCGAATGCGCCACCATGCCTGTGGGCTTCTCACCGTCAATGCGGATACGAAGTGGCAACGACGCTGCGGCGATTTCTGAACTGAGAGATAATTTAATCGGCATAGAGTAAGTAGAAGTACCAGCTGGAAACACGTTTCCGTGCACCAAGACGAAGTCGGGATTGGAAAGGCTCTGGCACTCCGGCGTGTTACCAGGACAGACCGGTGGCGGCCCAGCGCAGAACAGAGAGTTTGCCAAGTAAACAATGTCGAGCATGTTGATGCCCAGAAGCCCATCGCATTCACCCTCGGTGCCGGGATTAGCACCGTCCTTGAATACGTAGTTGACCAGAAACACCAGATCCATAATGTCGACTCCGCCGATGCCGTTGGCGTTGCCGCACTGAAGTTCAACCACCGGAAAACAGACTGCCGGGCAACTCGGATCAGTCGGCGAATTGTTCGGACACTCGAAGTAGTAAGGCGCATAGTTGTTCATGGAGTTAGGTGCAAAAGTCCAACTCCAGCCGGGCGGAAAACTGATGTTGTCAATGCAAATCTCGCCGGGGTCATTGGTCGGCGGAATATAAATCTCCCATTGATAGACGTTTTCAAGTGTCGAGTGCGATGGAAATGCACCCTGTGGATCGTTGTTGGCGCCTGCCATAGCCAGTGTATCCACGGCAACTCCATTGAGACTCCCCTTGTACTCGAAGAACCCCACATCCCAAATTGAGGGAGGATACTTCAAGTGCCGAGTATACTTGTAGCCAACTCCGACCCCTGTACTGTCGACTGGTTTCCATTGATAGCTACCGGAATAACCTGAGAGAGTGAAGGGAAGACTCATGCCATTGAGGTTCTCGTCGTTCATGATCCTGATGTTGACTTTGTTAGTTTGCCCAATGTAAAATTTGTTGCCAAGTCCGGTGCCATCATTTAGCGAGATCTCAACATTACCGATGCCGATGGCCAACAAAAGAGCTGGACAGATCAGTACAATTACAATAACAAGGCGCATAATTACCTCTCATATTGACAAGATTAAGGAAAATCCTTCGACTTACAGTGAAAGACCAAGGAGTTGCTCTGATGCAGAGCGAGATGTTGTGCTGAACTCAAGCGATTGAATCTGGGCGCAGATTGGCTACAGAGGGCGATTGGAGGCAACTCTTCAATCTGCAGCGCTGACTGTTGCGATGCTTGCTCCTGCCTGATTCAGCAACATAATAAACACAAAACTCCACGTTTGCAAGCACAATCCGCCCGCGCCGTCAATTGGTACAAAGACTACTGGGACAGGGGCGAAAAGTCGGTGTGGCAAGGCGGAATAGCTTCGTTGCTCAAGCTCTGGGGGATTGGCTAGATCTGCGGCGTGCTGGAATCTCCCAAATCCCATTCTGTTTCTGGAGCGGCTGACGGTCGCGATTTCTCATCGATGAGGCGGCACCCTTCCATCAAAATGAAATCGTTGGGTAGGCTATTATTTGGCTCGGGAAGATCGGCATCAGTGATGGGCTCAAGCAGCCATGTCCCTTTGTCCCAGGCAAGCGCCCGATAAACCGCCTTCTCCGCTAACAATTCGCCCAACTTTGCGAAGGTGATGTTTCCCCGATTTAAGTACATTAAAAGGCTCTCCGAATCCCCGTCCTGCGAAGTCACTGTAATTCGCGCGGTTCGTTGGCTGGGGCCAAGTGCCTGAACCAAATCGATAATACTCATGTCGCTCAGGTTACCTCGAGACCCGGACTTGGTCTCCGGCTGCTCTCTTCCACCTCCACCGGTCGAGTCATTGTGCTTTCGCACCTCTCGTATGCGGAGCACAAGTGTCTCCATTCCCTCGTCAAGATCAATGATATCCTCCAACCCGATCTCAAGCAAGGGAGTCAGGAACCTCGCAACATGACCGCGAACCAACAGAAAAGTCGGGATGCTGCTGAACTTCATACCCAGACTTGATAGTTGCTTGAGTATTTTTACGACATCGCGGGGAAGTGCCAAAGATCTGATCAACACGACTTCAGGATGATGGCGTCGACACAAGGAAATGAGCACATCAGGGAATCGCGCGACCGTCATCTGGTAGCCCTCCTTAGTAAGGCGCATCTTCAATGCGTAATCGCGGTCGGTGCTATCGGTATAGAGGATGATGTGCGCAGGCTCGGCCTTTGCTGCTTGTTCAGACACTGAACTCTCCCGACGAATTGTCTTATTTGATCAAACGCATGGGCAGTCGCTTCACAACCCGGCGAGGCAAACGCAGAGCTCGCGCGTTCTGCCTGTCAGAACATGCCCAAGCGGTTGAAGCTCATGGTATTATTGTCGGAAGATAAGAAATCGGCTTGAGAAGGTGCGACATCTCCTGAAATCCCGGTCGGAATTGCCGCTTCAATCAAACCGATGGGAGTCCACTTTCAAGCAGCAACTGGCACGTTAATCCCGCAAATGGGTCCTGCGAATGACTTCAATAATGTGCATACGCCGCAATTTCATCGCTCATTCCGCCCCATGCCCGATTGATTTTCATAGTTCCGCGCCATCATTCCATGTGCTTGCTTCAGTCCCAACTTCGCGTAAAATGGCTGAAGCTTCGGGTCGCAGATCAAGTCAATAGCGTACAGACCGCTCAACTTATCGAGCATCCTTTTCACCAATTCTCTGCCAATGCCCCGGCCCTGAAACTCAGGCAACACTTCCAGAAGAGGGATATGTGCGTTGAGAGTCTTGTCTGTAATAGCGGTAATGAATCCGACCACTTGATGTGAGTCTCCATCAATGGCCAGAACTATTTCATCGCTGTTTCTTAGCGATTCAAGGTGCACTTGCGGTGTCGGTGGGTTGGGCCATCCGACGAAAAAGCCGGCAAGTTTCTCAACTGCCACTGACTCGACAGAATCTATATACAGCACTCGCGTTTCCATTATCCGCCGATGTAGCGGCCATTCTCATTCTAAGGTCCTTGTGCCCGCCATCCGTCCACGCCTGGCGGGCTTTTGACTTGGCTCTGTACCCGATGCATCCTATGGTTCGCACGGTGCTGGGCCGCCGGCAAAGATGTACTGAATCAAATACACCGCGTCTGAGATGTTAATCCCCCCGCTACAGTTGGCGTCGCCAACTAATAGTGGATTCGGCGCAGCTCCTCCCGCAAATATGTAGTTTATCAAGAAGACGACGTCCGAGATATTGACTGTTCCATTTCCGTCTGCATCGCCGGGCACAGACGTTTTGAATCGGAATGTCTCTGAGGACCAAGTCGTTCCGTCGTACAAATCCACAGCCTTGACCTTCCACCAATAGTCCGTTTCGTAACTCAGAGGTGCAGTCAAAATGTAGACTGTATCCGCAATTCCGGAGAATTCTACTTTGAATACGAAGCCTGAGTCCAGGGCCATGACTAGTGAATAGGTAATTCGATCGAGTGGGTCATTATCCTCTGCCGGATTCCACACGAGCTGAGGGTAGACATCGACTGAGAACGTGTTGTCTCGTGGAAAGGCCAAATCAAAATTCGATGGAAAATCGTTCCGCCAGTTAGTCCAGAAATCATAGGTCGCAGACCACACAGACAGAGCACCATCATCGTCCGCAGTTTGGATCCGATAGTAGTAAAGTAGTTCGTCTGAAAGGTAGTCAACTTCGACAGACGGCTGCCCATATGCTGTCCAATACGACTTAACCTCCGGGCCTGCGAAATCGGGGGAGTCATCCACTTGTACGAAGTAGCGAAGTTGGCCGGCATCATCACTCAGATCAGAATCGATGGCACTCATCCAAGAAATCGCAGGGGTAAGATCATTGACTATTTCGCCTGACTTGGGGTATATCGTCGTGGATACCGCTTGAGGCGGAGTGTTGGCCTTGTTCAAGAAGAACACATGAGGACCAGACGAAAATGCAGATGCTCCGCCGTAGCTGTCAATGCTCCTCACTCGCCAGTGGTAGCAGGAATCGTCAGCAAGATTCTCATAGCCGACAATAGAGCCCACTTGAAGTCCAGTAATGGCATCCCTTGGCCCTAGTGTGCTCGGGCCCAGGCTGTCTTCGCGAATCGTCACATTGCAGAGGGGTGGTTCGAAGAAGCTGTTTGCAGCAATCTGCACGTTATACCAGATCGTGTCGTTAATGTCCGAATCTACCGACTCTATCCAGAGTAGCCAGCCATCTGACAGAATTTCGGCAGAATCGTCGGGTTGAAACACTGACGGTAGAGATGGTATATAGTCGATTACGAATGTTCCCACCGATGAGGACCAAAATGGACTCCCACTATCGGGGTGAGCCTGCACCTTCCAGTACCACCTTTTTAGTGGAGCAAACGCTGTGGTCGAAACCCAGCTCGTATCGTCAAGCACCGGAGATGAATCAGATTCCGTGAACGAAGGATCATCCGACCACATGACTACAAATGTGAACACCCGCAAATCACTCGTATCGACAAGTCCGCCCCAAAGGAAGGCTGGGTAAGAATCTGTGATAACGCTGTCTGCCAATGGAGCAATTAAGTCGAAACTCAATAGAGACACAAATGGAAGCGCACCAATGTCGTTACGGCTGTCATCAGGATCGTTAAACTCAATGTTCGGATTCCCAGCATCGATGCAAGGAGAGTAAGACTGCAGGCGAAAATCGTGGCTTTCATAGCTGTAGAATAATGGATCAGCAGAAATGCCATTTGGTCCAATGTAATTATGGCTACCATTATTCCACACGTCGTTATAGTCGCCAAGATCAATCGGGTAGAATGCTTCCTGGAGGTTTCCGACAATTATGTTGTTTTGTATGTCAGCTGCCCCGCTGTAGATACTGATGCCTTTGGTATTTCGAACAATAGTGTTGTTGTAGATCCTGCAGTCAATGCACTGATAAACGTAGATGGCCGATGCTACCTCAGAGTCACCTATGTTGTCTCTAATGATGTTCCTTTCGATTATTGCATTCAATCCTCCGGGAGGAGATCCAATTCCTACCCCATTCGCAGTGTGATTATCATAGATCTCGTTTCCAACTATCTCCAACGGCCGTGAGAGAGCGCCACCCCCACCAAGTCCGCCACCGGTTGACACTCCGTGATTACTGTAGATTCGATTATATCTGATCTTTGCTGCAGAGAAGTAAAACTGGATAGCCCCGCCGTCTTCCAGCCAGTGACAATTTCTAATTATGCAGTTCTGGATAATCGGAGAAGCACTCACGATCTCAATTCCGTGCGCGAAAAGAGTGTTCTGAATTGTTAGCCCGTTTAGGATTGAAGTTGTATCCTCGCCATGGTTGAAGCGAACTAACGGGTTATCAGGCGTTGCACGCTCGAGAATCGTCACTTCTGGGCCGTCCAAGCTTGAAACGAGAATGGCTTTTCCCTGAAAATTGATGTGTTCGTTGTACACTCCCGGCCCTACCAGAACGGTGTCGCCATTGACCGCCGCATCTATGCCTTCCTGAATTGTTGCATATTGCTCTGGAACCCGAAGCGTTGCCGCTTCAACCGAAGACGCCAGCAGCAATGACAACAGAATTACTAGATGTTTCATTTTTGGCTTCTCCCTTTAGAAATGTCATCCGTCGTGATCATGAAATCACCCGCCCCTTTCAGAGCCAGTAGACAGAATTTTCAGTGCTTCGAAATCTACCTTTTTATCGATGTTTGTCAAGCCTATACCCACCAACCCCCGTCCCCGCCCCCTATTTCCCCTTGACAACATTCATATATCTTAATAGCTTGCCCGACTATGGAGATACTGCTGGAATCCATCACAGCCGACCCCAGCGAACTTGAGTTAACCGCCGAAGCCACCGAGCTCGACCTTCATCTCGATCTCGCTGCCTTGGCCTCTCCAGTCGTATATAATGTGTCGGCGTGGCGAATCGAGGATGAGATATTCCTTAACGGCACAGTGACTTACAAGATGCAACTGACCTGCGCCCGCTGCCTGAACGAGTTCGACAGTCCCTACTCGTTCCCTCTGGACCTCGTTCTGCAACTTGTTCCGGACGACAGACTTCGCCAGGATGCCGACGAGGGAGACGAATTTACCATGATTTCCGGCTCCCGGACGACGTATGTACTGGATCAGCACCTGCGCGATCTGATCACTCTGGAACTGCCGATGAAACCGGTTTGCCAGGAAAACTGTCAGGGACTCTGTCCGCGTTGCGGCACAAACCTGAATGAGCAGAGTTGTACTTGTATAATAAAGGAAGACGATCCCCGCTGGGAAGCGCTCAAGAAATTCACGAATAATAATTAGTTTTTCTAAACGTTAGTTACGAGAGAGTACAATGCCACTTCCAAAACGAAGACACTCCAAGCAGCGCGGCCGCAAACGCCGCACGCACTACAAAGCCTCCATTCCTGCCCTGACCGAATGTGGCAATTGTGGCGAGGCCAAAATGCTCCACCACATCTGCCCATCCTGCGGTTTTTATCGCGGTTCGCAGATTCTGGAAGGAAAGGAAGCATAGCTTAAGCGTTGAAAAGACGAATAGCCGTTGATTGCATGGGCGCCGACCTGGGACCGCTCCCGCTGGTTGGCGGCGCCGTGAATTATCTAAGGTTGCCGGGAAATCAGGATGACTCCATCGTCCTGGTCGGTGATGAGGCCGTTCTCCGCGAGCACTTGACCTCACTGGGCATCAACGGCAACCTGCCGATCACGATCGCTCACGCCCCCGAAATCGTCGATATGCATACCTTTGCCAGCGATGCGCTGCGCAAAAAGAACTCCTCGATCGCAGTGGCGATCAAAATGCACAAGGACGGCGAGGTCGATGCCGTCGTCTCAGCAGGGAATACCGGAGCCGTGATGGCGACCGCCATGTTCGCGCTCGGACGGATTCCCGGGGTGAATCGGCCGGCGATTGCCGCCATGTTTCCCAATAAACACGAAACGGCGACCTTGATCGTAGATGTCGGCGCCAATGTCGATGTCAAGCCGGACAACCTCTATCAGTTCGCGCAAATGGGCGCTTCCTACGCCGAAGATATCCTGAAAATCCGTTCGCCAAAAGTCGGCCTGCTCTCAATTGGAGAAGAGCCGAACAAAGGCAACGATCTTATTCTTTCCAGCCACGATTTGCTCAAGAGCGGCGCGTTCAATTTCATCGGAAATGTCGAGGGACGTGATATCCTCGATGGTAAGTGCGATGTCGTCGTCTGCGACGGTTTCATCGGCAACATCCTGCTGAAGTTCGCGGAATCGGTGAAAGTGTTTCTCGAGTGGCGAATTAGAAGACAGGTCAGCTCAAATTACTTTTCAAGAGCCGGCGCCATCTTGATGGGGCCCTTTCTGCGCCGCATGCGCCGGTCGTTTGATTACTCCGAGACAGGCGGTGCGCCGCTTCTCGGGCTCAATGGAAATGTTGTTATTGGACACGGCAAGTCCTCGGACAAAGCAGTTATGAACGCAATCAGAGCAGCCGCCGAGATGATCTCCACAAACGTCACCGCACATATTCAAAAACGAATTGAATCCAATCCCGGGAAGGCGGTGGAGCAGTGAAGACCGCACCATTCTCGGCACGGATCATCGGCATGGGCGCTTATGCGCCGGCAAAGATTCTCACCAATGCCGATTTCGAACGCATGGTCGATACCTCGGATGATTGGATTACCAGCCGTACCGGCATCAAACGCCGTCACGTTGTCGGTGACTCCGGCGAGGCAGCGTCTGATCTCGCCATCAATGCCGCTCGTGATGCGATTGCCGCAGCCGCAATTTCGCCGACGGACATTGACCTCATCCTGCTTGGCACAGTTACCGGCGATATGAAGACACCCTCGACAGCCGTTATCGTTCAAAAAGCGCTCGGTGCAAGTAACGCCGCTGCGATGGACATCAATGCTGCCTGCGTTGGTTTTCTCTACGGCTTGACAACAGCCAAGGCGTTCATTGAATCGGGAATGTTCAAGACTGTCCTTGTCATCGGTGTCGAGGTCCTTACCAGCATTACCAACTACCAGGACCGTACAACCTGCGTCCTTTTCGGCGATGGCGCCGGAGCGGCGGTTTTGCAGCGTTCCGACGATCCCAATTCCGGGATTCTGTCGGCGCACATTGCCGCCGATGGCAGTCACACCGAACTACTCTACGTCCGTGCCGGTGGTTCGCGCCAGCGAGTAACCGTTGAGAATATGAACAACGGGGCGACGGGCATCTATATGAATGGTTCGGAGATCTACAAATTCGCCGTGCGAAATATGCAGGACGCCGCCGAACGTGTAATTGCCGATGCTGGAGTCAAGCCCGAAGACATTGATCTTGTGATACCACACCAGGCAAACATCCGCATCATCGACTCGCTGGCTAAGCGCCTGCATGTGCCGGATTCGAAACTCTTCGTCAATATCGAAGATTATGGCAATACCTCTTCGGCGTCGATTCCAATTGCCATGGTGGAGGCGCGCCAGCAGGGCAGAATGAAACCGGGAGATCTCGTCCTCTTGGTTTCTTTCGGTGGCGGTTTAGTCTGGGGTGCAATTCTTTTTAGGGTGTAATCAATGACCAAAGTCGCATTTCTCTTTCCAGGGCAGGGCTCGCAGTATGTCGGTATGGGGCAAGACCTCTTCGACAAGTTTGGCGAGGTCCGTTCGTTGTACAAGTCCGCATCTGAAATACTCGAGTATGATCTTGCCGAGGTCAGTTTCCACGGTCCCGAAGACCGGCTCAAGGAAACGATTGTCACCCAACCGGCTATTCTCGTCCACTCGCTCGCGTGGCAGATAGTACTCGATCAGAATAATATCACAGCGAACTATGCGGCCGGGCATTCGCTTGGCGAATACTCGGCACTCGCGGGCGCCGGCATTTTGTCGGCCGGAGATGCTGTCCGCGCGGTCAATACCCGCTGCAAAGCCATGCAAGAAGCCTGCGACCTCAATCGAGGCACAATGGCGGCGATAATCGGTCTCGATAGACAGGCAATAATGTCGCTCGTGGAACGAATGAAGCCGATTGGAATCTGTGTTCCGGCAAATTTCAACTCGCCCGAACAAGTGGCGATTTCCGGTGACTACGATACTGTCGAGAAAGCGCTGCCGGTTGCCAAGGAACTTGGCGCCAAGCGCGCTATTTTGCTTCCAGTCGGAGGTGCGTTTCATTCGCCGCTGATGCAGAGCGCTGCCGCCAAATTAGAGGTCACCCTTAGTCAGTTAACCTTCCAACATCCAAAGTACCCGATTGTCGCAAATGTTACCGCGCAGCGCGAGACCGACCCGGTCAAACTAAGAGAACTGCTCGTAAAGCAAATAACGTCGCCGGTTCTCTGGGTCGATACGCTCGAAGAGCTCTACCGCCTCGGCGCTCGCCGCTATGTTGAAGTCGGTCCCGGTAAGGTCCTCTGCGGGTTGACGAAACGGACGCTCCCCGCGGATATCCAAATCATGAGTCTTGACAAACTCACGGACTTTGATTTGGTTGGCGAGAAATTGCTGGAGGTTGTTTGACTCTGACGGGCAAAGTTGCACTCATTACAGGCGGCGCCAGGGGGATCGGTCGATCGATCGTCGAACGCCTCCTCGATTCCGGCTGCAAAATCATGATTGCCGACGTGCTCGACGAGGTAGGCAATCAGACTGCGCAAGAGCTTTCGGCGCGTGGAGAAGTCGCTTACGTTCACTGTGATGTCACGGCCGTCGCCGACGCGCAAAACTCGATCGATAAGACGGTTGAGCGCTTTGGCAAGATCGATATTCTTGTGAATAACGCCGGCATCACCAAGGACACGTTGATCATCAAAATGGACGAAGCGGCTTGGGATCGTGTGCTGAACATCAATCTCAAAGGTGCCTTCCTGATGTCGCAGGCGGCTGTCAAAGTTATGATGAAGGCGCGCACGGGGCGCGTCGTGAATATATCGTCAGTGGTGGGTTTAATGGGCAATTTCGGCCAGGCCAACTATTCGGCCTCTAAAGCTGGATTGATTGGACTCACCAAAACTGTTGCAAAAGAGTTAGCAGGACGCAATGTTACCTGCAACGCGGTGGCACCCGGCTACATCCAGACCGAGATGACCGAAAACTTGTCGGATGCCGCCAAAGATGCGTTCTTAGCCAACATTCCGCTCAAGCGGCCCGGACTTCCCGCCGATGTGGCCAACGCCGTCGCCTTTCTGGCTTCGGACGAAGCAGCCTATATCACGGGTCAGGTCCTCCAGGTCGACGGCGGGTTGTTGATGTAAGGGAGAGAATAGGAATTTAACTTTTCATCGGAGGATGAAACTATGGATGTCGAAGCCAAAGTTAAGGAAATTATCGTCGAGCAACTCAATGCCGACAAGGATGCGGTTGTTCCGACTGCGAAGTTTGTCGATGATCTCGGCGCCGACTCGCTTGATACGGTCGAATTAGTCATGGCTCTGGAAGAAGCATTCGGGCTTGAAATCCCGGATGAGGAAGCCGAGAAAATTGCGACGGTCGGCGATGCAATCAATTACATCAAGTCACACGCAAAGGAAACGGCCTAAGTCCGCCCATTAGTCCGACTATCTCGTGACGACAACTATGAAGAAGGCAGTAATAACCGGTCTCGGCATTATCTCGCCTTTAGGCAATTCCAAGGACGAATTTTGGGCCGGCATCAAAGCGGGTAAATCCGGGATGTCGGCCATCGAACGGTTCGATATTTCCCGCTTCGATTGTCACTTTGCCGCGCAAATCAGAGACTTCGATCCAACCAAATGGATGGACAAGAAGGAAGTCCGCCGCAGCGACTTGGTTCAGCAGTACTCCATCGCCGCCGCTCAAATGGCCGTCGATGATTCCCAGCTGAATCTTGAGACAATCGACAAAGAGCGTATCGGTGTGGTTACCGGATCCGGAATTGGCGGTATCGCTACGTTCGAGGACCAATGTTGGACTTTCCGCGACAAGGGCCCCGGCAAAGTCTCTCCTTTCTTCATCCCAATGATGATTATTGACATGGTGCCGGGCTTGGTCTCATTGCGCTTCGGCTTCAAGGGACCTAATTACTCAACTGTCAGCGCCTGTGCCTCTTCCGCACACGCCATCGCCGACGCACTGCGAATTATCCAGCGGGGCGAATCGGATGTTGTTATCACCGGCGGCTCCGAAGCCTCGATTACCGAGATGTCGTTTGCCGGCTTCTGTTCATCGCGCGCACTTTCAACTCGTAACGACGACCCGCAACATGCCTCGCGACCCTTCGACGTCGACCGCGATGGATTCGTCATGGGCGAAGGTGCTGCGATCATTGTCCTGGAGGAGGAAGAACACGCCAAGCGCAGAGGCGCGCATATCTACGCCGAAGTCATTGGTGCGGGCATGTCCTCGGACGCATACCATATCACGGCACCGGCTCCGGATGGCGACGGTGCTGCCCGAGCGATGGTGGCGGCGCTCAAAGATGCCGGACTCACGCCTCAACAAGTCGATTATGTCAACACTCACGGAACTTCGACTCCATTGGGCGACATTGCCGAGACTATGGCTATTAAGCGTGTATTCGGCGAGCACGCTCGAAAACTGATGGTAAATTCTACCAAGTCGATGGTCGGCCACATGCTCGGTGGCGCAGGTGCCGTCGAAGCGGCAACTACCGCTCTTTCTCTCGAACAAGACTACGTGCATCAAACCCTCAATATCCAAAATCAGGATCCGCAGTGTGACTTGGACTACTGCAAAGAGGGTGGACGAAACGTGCCTTTCAAAGTCGGCATCAGTAATTCGTTTGGATTTGGTGGCCACAATATTACCCTAGTCCTCGCCAGGTACGACAGCGCGAAGGGGTAACTGATGCTGCAATTCCTCGCCCGACTCTTCGGCGCTAAGCCCAAGCAGTCTACTAAGGCGATTCTGAGTTCCAACTCAAAAGAGCAGCTCCAAGAGAAAATCGGCTACATATTCAAGAATGATTTCTATCTTATCAAAGCCCTGACGCACCGCTCCTATCTCCGCGCCGATGACTCGCGAAACCTGCGCTCTTATGAACGACTCGAGTTTCTCGGTGACTCGGTGCTTGGATTAATTGTCGCCGAAGAACTCTTTCAGAAATACACCGACATGAGCGAGGGATTCCTGACCAAGAACAAATCCCTGCTGGTAAACAAGAAAGTTCTGGCACATGCCGGCATGCAGATCGAACTCGGGAAGTACATTCTGATGTCTGCCGATGAAGAACGCGCCGGCGGCCGAACCCGCCAGTCAATAGTCGCCGACTGCCTCGAAGCTCTTTTCGGTGCCGTGTATCTTGACGGCGGACTTGAACCCACCGGCCAGGTTATTAAACGCGTCATTTCGTTCAACTTCGCAAAGACCAGCGAGGCGCTATCGTTACGCAACTACAAAGGAGAATTGCTTGAAAAGCTCCAGGCAACCGGCGGCGGAATGCCCCGGTATACAGTGAGTGACGAAGATGGTCCCGATCATCGCAAAGTCTTCACCGTCGAAGTCTATATCGCTGGAAAACGCCTTGGCACCGGACGTGGCGATTCCAAGAAAAGCGCCGAACAGCGCGCAGCTGAAAGCGCACTCTCAACCCTTGAAGAAGATGACTAAACTGGAGGAATAGATGAACATCGTGGTTTGTGTAAAGCAAGTTCCCGAGATAGCACTCGTCAGCGTGGATTCAGCCACGGGAACGCTTAATCTCCCGCAAAGTCCGGGGATGATCAACCCGTTCGATGCCTACGCCATTGAAGAAGCTCTGCGCTGGAAGGAAAAATCAGGTGGTACAGTCTGGGTGCTTTCACTCGGTGGCAAAGAAGCCGACTATGCGCTTCGCGAGGGCCTCGCGCTTGGTGCTGATGAAGCAGTTCACCTCATGGATGACAAGTTCGCCGACCTCGACACGATCGGCGCGTCTTTTGTGCTTGCTGCCGGCATCGGGAAAATCGGTTCTGCCGACCTGGTCATTTTCGGCAAACAGGCAGTTGACTATGACTCCTCGTCTGTCGGAGCTGCTGTCGGCGGAGTGCTCAACTGGCCCGCCGTAATGTACGTCCGCAAGATAGATTCGATAGGGGACGGCAGAATCGTCGTCGAGCGTATGACGGACGACGGCTTCGATAAAGTTTCATCGCCGTTGCCGGCACTGATCTCAGTCGTAAAGGAAATCAACGAGCCGCGCTTGCCCTCGCTGAAGGGGAAGATGAATGCAAAGAAGAAAACTGTCGCTATCTACACTGCCGCGGATCTTGGCGTCGACATGAGCTCCTCAGTGATGACCGCTGCAAGCAAAACATTGAAAGCCACCAACCCTCCGGCACGCCCCAAAGGCGAAATGATCACCGGCGCCACTCCCGAGGAAATCGCCGACAAGCTCTTCACGAAGCTCAGGGAATCGCAGATTATTTGAGCTTTTTCGAACCGAGCTATTGTGTCTATGGCCGCGTGCTTCTCATGTCACGCTCGCGAAAGCGAATTTACTGAGTCACGAACCATGATTCGACCGTGGCAGAGGCCCTATAGCCACGGAGTGAATTTCCGCCGTGCACAAAGGTGTAAGATCATCCGCGTCGAGCGGCTGTACCCAGCCTGGATCGATTTCGATGCCCCACCGCAAGGTCAAAACTGATCCAGATGTTCATCAAACGCAACTCCTGCGCCGCCCATAGTTGTTGTTGTCATTCAATAGGTTGATGGAAAAATAAGCCAGACATTCATGGAAACGCAAAAAATGCTTGACAAGCGATTCAAAGAAGGTTAGCTTTGAGCACAGCCAAAGATGTACTTATCTTTGTTCACTGTACGTCTTTGACCTCAACTCGATAATATCCACTTTTCGGAGGCAGTAGGTATGAACCTGCTAAAGGTATTTATCACAGTGGTAATAACCGCCTCTATATCAATTCTTCTTTCCAACACAGTCTGGGCTGTAGACCATCCTTGGGATGACAACAAGGTTGACACGACGACCATCGTCGGGTCGAATCCGCAGAGCGGAGAAACGTCAGGCCCGAACACTCCTACCATTTTCACTCGATTCTCAGAATGGACACGGTTGTTTTTCCTCGAGATTAAGAGCGTTTTGGTGGGTGAAGAGAAGAATGGTGTAGGCGGGAAACCACCGGCGGGAAAGGCCAGGAAGGGCACTTTACCGTTCGAAAGCAAGAAGTAGAACACTTTAATTTAGTTAGTCTTTAATGGGTAGCAAAATCGGTAATGCACTTACGGAGACGGCTGACAAACTTAAATCAATCCAAGCGCTGATAAGCGAAAATAGGTTTGTTGAGGCCAGCAAAGAAATAGGGCCTCTTGTGCCTATTATCGTGCAAGCGCCCAATTCTGTTCTTGCCGGAGAACTCTATTATCTCCAGGCTGCCGTCGAAATACATCAAAAGCCCCCGCTGGAAGTCTTGGCTCTTGCCCGGAAAGCGTACGCCATTGTTTCTCCCACTGCAGAAAATCTCGTTATCGGACGAATCCAGGCATTGATCGGTAAGCTGTATGTCGCACTGGGTGACCTCACATCCGGTGAAGCATTCATCCGCGATGCAATCAGTTCATTCCGCCGCATCGACCATGAGGACGAATTGGTTGGCTGTTACAACAAACTCGCCCAGGTCTATTTTATCCGCGGCGAATTCAAACTTGCTGACAAGTTCCTCGCAGACTCTATTGAACTGCTTCAAAAAAGTGAGTCGTTATCTGAAACCGCTCTTCTTCGTGCCCGCGGTAACCGCGCCCGTATTCAAATCCTCCTTGGTGACTGGGATGCCGCTCTCGCGACACTACGCGAATGCGTACAATTCAATCAGCACTCTGATGGCGGGCCATCTCTCGCTAAGAATCTCTTGTCGCTGGGATACGTTCTCTATCTCAAGGAAGAATTCACTGAAGCACGCCGCACGCTGGACCAAGCTTACGAAATCATTCGTCGTCACGACCTTCTGCGCGAGCGCTCTATCTACCACGAGTACATGGGTGAACTGTTGCACGCGATGGGTGACAGCCGGATGGCGCGCCAGCATTACGCCTATGCGCTCGAGATCGGCAATCGCATCGCCCCTGAAAGTGCAATCATTAGCCAGACTGAACGCCGCCTGGCGGAACTGGAATACTCGGCCGGAAACTACGCCTTGGCTCTTGATCATGCAAACCGCGGACTGGAAGTCGCCAATCACGTCGGTGAAGTCGTGGAAGCGGCTGGCGCCAAGAAGATTCTCGCCGCGCTCGAAGCAGCAAATGAGAAGTATGACGAGGCGGTCGCGTTGTTCGACGAGTCAATCGCCACGCTTGAGTTGACCGGTGAATTACGCGAACTGGCTTGGGCATCATTTACGGCCGGCAAGGCGCTGGTCAAGTCCGCAAAATACCGCAAACTTGCAGTTCGTTACTTGAACTCTTCAGTACGGCTCGCCGCGCAATTGTCAATTACCTGGCTCAAAATTCACGCGCACTTCCAGTTGAGCACCATCGAAGTCGAATCGCGAAATTACGATGAAGCGCTGAAGAACCTCGCCTTGTGCGAGTCCCTTGCAGGCCAATATCAGGATGACCGCGCCATCGAGGAGTGCCGCATCCTCCGGCTCTCGATCGAAGAGGACATGGTCGACGCCGGATTGTCAAACGACAATGAATACAGCTTCTTCAGTTCCTTCTTGACTGCTTCCGAATACGGCAATCTCAAGACCGGCAATCTCGAGGACACACTAAAGGTCCTCCGAAACAAGCTGGGCGGTCAACGAGCATTCATATTCTCGTACGATACTCAGCAACATTCGTTCGAGACCCTCGCCGCAGTTGACTTTGATCCTGCAACTTTGACCAAGGTAGCCAAATCGCTGGCTAACGGACGCGGCGGTTCGCTGCCTCTGGATCGACCCTTGTTGGTAACTCACATGGGCGACGACCGCAGGCGCATGTTCGACTACCTCTTGGCGAACTCCGAAAATGTCGGCGCTTTCATGACATTACCTATTCAGTTGTCCCAGGAAGTGTCGGGTCTCGTCTACATCGACAAGGCGGATCCTTCTGCAGCAGGCTTCACCAAAGCGAATCTCGATTTCGCCATCGCCTTCTCCGATATTCTGGCGTTTAAATCATCCGAGGAGCAGAAGCGTCGTTTGGCTACGGACAATCGAAGGCTCAAAGATCAGCTTCAGAAACAACTTGCTTTCCCCAATATAATCACGGCCAGTCACGAAGTACTCGATATCCTCGACCGCGTCATGCAAGTCAAAGACTCGCCGATCTCGATCCAGATCGAAGGCGAGACCGGTACCGGCAAGGACCTGCTGGCCAAGGCGATTCATTACAATTCCAATCGCAAGGATCGTCGCTTCATTTCCGTCAACTGTGCTGCGTTGCCAGAGACCTTGCTCGAATCGGAGCTCTTCGGCTACAAGCGCGGTGCGTTCACGGGCGCCGAAGGCGAAAAGGTCGGTCTGTTCGAAGAAGCTGACGGCGGTACTTTCTTCCTCGATGAGATCGGCGACATGCCGCTCTCGATTCAGGTGAAGCTACTGCGCGTAATTGAAGAAAAAGAAGTTGTTCGTCTCGGTGAGACTTTCCCGCGCAAGGTCGATGTCCGCGTCATCTCGGCTACAAACAAGGACCTGCGCGCACTAATGGAGCAGGGCCAATTCCGCCAGGATCTCTATTATCGACTCTCGACCTTCGCATTTCGCCTGCCGCCGTTGCGCGAGCGCCGTGAAGATGTTCCGCTGCTTATCAAATACTTTATTGGCAAGACCGATCCCGAGGTCAAAATCGAGCCGGAGGCCTTCAACTGCTTGGCCGACTATGACTGGCCCGGTAATATTCGCGAATTGGAGAACGAACTCAAGAAACTCGCTCTGCTTGCCGGTGAGCGCAAGGTTATTTCCAGCTACATGATCTCGCGGCGAATCACAGAGCAGACCCGCAGCGAGTCTCCCGAACACACTACACAGAATGGCAACTTCTCGTTGTATGAACATCTGGGTCGCCTCGAACGTGAGTACATCCTTCGAGCTCTTCGCAATTCCAACTGGGTCAAGAAGCACGCCGCAGAATTACTCGCGATTCCAGAATCCACACTCCGCCTCAAGATGAAGCAGTATCATTTGGTCCAGGAGAAGACCAGCACGTAGCTTCCAAATTGCTCCATTGACATCAGATTTTCGCGCTGCTTTTTACGCTGTAGAGCCCGATAGCCGGTAGCCCACCAGGTTCTCAGCGCAGGGTGGGCAAGAATGGATAAATCTAACCACTATTTTCCACTTGACAGCCACGAATCCAACTTTGATATTGAAAATCAATCACAAATCAATCGAACGTTTCAAAGGGCCACCGAGCGACCCGTATGGCTAAGAACTAAGGTGATGCCGGTAGTGAAGCGCGAAGATGACAGCTCTTTTGACCGTCATCCCGACGAAAGTCGGGATCCAGCCTTGTGTCATGTCAGCCTGACCTGGATTCCGGCCTACGCCGGAATGACGCTTCTTGCTGTTTGCGCGGCAGTCGTCCACGCCTGCCGCAACCGTGCGTGGCATACGCCCTCGTATGCCACGGCAGACCCTAAACACAACAACGCCGATTACGTCTATGATTATGAATCTCTCAAAGCACAACCCAAATTCCGAAAGGAGGAACTCTATGTGAAAAAGCTCATCTTTGTTACGATCCTATGCACGTTTGTCTGGCTGGGGATGGCAGGGTGCTGTGGTGATTGTCCGACGTGTCCTGATAACAGGCCGCCGGTAGAGAAAGACTATCATTTTCTCTACAGCTTCGTCGGCTCGTTTTCGACAGCGTCAGTCGTAACCTACAGCACGAAATCCGGCGAGGCGGTGGATTCAGCCAACTATGGCAGGTATCCATTCAATGACGTGCGATTCTCAAAGGATGGCATGTACGCCTACTACACTGTCAACGAATCAGAGAATGGCTCGACATGGGTCACAGAAACTGTTTCGGGTGACACGATTTCAATTGTCAACGGCGTGTGGTCGCAATGGCTGCAGCTTTTTGATGATGAGCGACATCTCTTGCTTGCTGGCGGCGGCACTTACCTCCGAATCTTGAATCTGCCCACACTGGATGTCGTGTATGCGGAGTTTGACTCGAGCGGCTGGGGCGAAGGGGCGGTACATCCGACTCTGAACATCGCCTACATTCCATTACCGGCAGAAGACAGTTTGTTAGTCCTCAGGATGGATGATTCAGGCGTGGATGCTGAGAAATTCGCCCTGAAGAATCTGGATGGACTTCCGTGTGGGGCAATTTCGGCCCAATCATCCTTGGATGGCAAGTACCTCCTTCTGACGGCAGGAGACTTTCCGAGCGGGCGAGGATACACCCAGGTGAGAGACCTGAATACTCTGGAGTTACTGAAGCAGTATAGTCGCTATCCCATCTCGCGCCCGTATTTCCATCCAGACGCCAGGCGCATATTCTTTAGAGAGTGGGTGCGCTGGGAAGAGAATAATCCCGGAGCAATTTGGATGTTGGACTTGGAAACCTTTCTACTAGAGCGTGTGATCGATGGCTCCGACATCGTGGGAAGTGGCTCACCGCGCTCTGCCTTAAATCCTTCGGACATGGATTTTACGCCTGATGGCCGGTACGCCATCATCTCAAACGGTGTTGGACTCGGGGCATTCGGCCCGATTCTCAAAGTCGATCTTGAATCCTACAGAATCGTCGATACAATCTATCCGGCATTAGGGTTTCCTCGGGTAATCAGAATGAACCCTAAGCCCATGTAAAAAGGAGTTGACCATGAAATGTAGAACGCTCATTTCAATCAGCATCGCGCTGTTGATGCTATCGTTTGAAACCGCAGTCATCGCGCAAAGTTTCCACTTCTACACGGAGACAGGAAAGTTGCGAAACTTGCAGCTTCAGAATTCGGAAATAACCGTCAAATTATCGAGTCCCTTTGAGACCTTTGGCGGCATGTTCCTTGCCGAGGATGCCCTTGACAACTCATTTGCGCCAGAAATACTCACCGATGGGTTCTATCGACTAAGAGTGAAGTCGGGCTTTGACCCGATTGCGCTTGTAGATAGACTTCAAGGTCGAGAGGACGTACTTTTTGCGAACCTTTCATTTCTTGATCCACTTGGATCACCAATTTACCTGACGGAATCTATTATCGCAAATTTCTATCCAACTACCTCTCAAGCACAAATAGACTCCATGAACAGCGCACACTCGGTCATCATTGTTGATTCGTTGTTCAATGACCCTTTTTGCCTGATTCTCAAGCTGACTGATAATTCAGACATGGATGTCTTGGCAATGGGCAACGCTTATCACGAATCCAGTTTAGTCCAATTCGCGCGAGCCGGTGTCGTAATCGGACTCACGTTGATGGCGGATCCAAACGATCCTTATTGGCAGTACCAATGGAACTTCAAAAATACGGGACAAACGGGTGGCCTCCTTGATGCGGACATAGATCTTGATCTCGCCTACGAGTATTACGTGCCTGCTTCTGGCTCAATTATCGTCGCAGTGCTGGATGACGGATTCGTTATTCACGAAGACTTCCCCCAATCCAGAATCGTCGGTGGATTTGATTACGCACACCAGGATTTTACTATTGCACCAGGGCAACACGGGAATCACGGAATGGCATGTGTGGGGCAAATTGCTGGACTGGGTTACAATTCTCTTGGTATCGCTGGAGTTGCGCTGTATGCAAAGGTCTTAGGGCAGAAGATTGTCAGAGACAATCTCGAGTTTGCGATAAACGATACCGAATTGTCAAGAGCCATCTCCGATGCAGTTCTGTCTGGCGCGAGAATAATAAACAATAGTTGGGGCTGTGCGCCTGACGTCGACTGTGGATTCTCAATGGATTCTACCACATATTGGATTCGCAAAGCAGATAGCGCTGGCGCACTTGTTGTGTTTGCTGCTGGGAACGAAGGCGCGCTCATGAGATGGCCTGCGGACTTGGAAGAAGTCTTGGCAGTTGGTGCTACCGACCATCGCGATGTGAAGCAGCCTGAAAGCAGTTATGGTAGCCATCTCGATCTCATGGCTCCAAGCGGCCTCGCAAGCGGTGCCTTTGGAAACGTATGGACGCTTGATCAAATGGGATTCGACGGAGCAAATCCTGATTGGTATACGTGCACCCCACAGGACATGAACTATGATTGTCATTTCGGAGGAACATCGGCGTCCTGCGCGCAAGTTTCTGGAGTCGCGGCAATGATCTTGCAGCGTAGGCCGGACTTAGTCGGGAACACTGAGATGCTCAAGAAGATACTCCGCTATTCCTCCGAGCGTACGCCCTTCAACCGACTTCCCGGTGACACGGCGCGCGTGAGCGACCAGGTCGGCTGGGGCCGGCTAAACGCCGCACGTGCCATGCTGGCCGTCGTTCGCGGCGACGCCGATAACAATGGGATGATCAACATGTCGGACGTCACGCGAATCACGAATTACGTGTTCAATGGCACACCTCCGCCGGTACCGCACATCTTAACCGGAGATGCAGACGGCAACGGATCTGTGAACATCAGTGATGCGGTGAGGCTTATTAACTACATCTTCGCCGGTGCACCGCCTCCACCAATCTCATTCAAGTACTAATTGATCGTTTAGGTCGGAGTCGCAAGATTCCGACCTTTGCTTCTTCCTCAACCACGATTGTCGGAATACTTCTCATCGCCATTGCGTCCACTGCCTAATTCCACTACCTTCAGAAAATGCTTTGGCGTAGCTTCCCATTCGGCACCTTCTCCGGCGAATACAACATGTCGCTCGATCGTCAACTTCTCCAGCAGCTTCAATCCGGGGAATTCGCCCAACCGGTTCTCCGTCTCTATTTCTGGGATCGCCCGACCGTCAGTCTTGGTACCAACCAGAAAGCCGAAGAGGTTGTCGTCACCGAACAGATCGAAAGACTCGGCTACGGTCTTGTCACTCGCCCCACCGGCGGTAGGGCACTTCTTCATAAGGGCGATATCTGCTACGCCATTATCGCCAACCGCTCCAGTCATCCGCAATTTCGCACGCTGACAAGCACTTATCGCGCGATAGCACACGCAATTGCTGCGATGCTCGCCTCACTGGGCGTGAATACAACTGAGCTTCCGTTGAGTGGAACCACCCCACGCAATTCGCTAAATCCCTGTTTCGCAATGCTTAACCCGTTTGAAGTCACGGTACGCGGGCGCAAGATCTGCGGAAGCGCTCAGTTCCGCTCCGGAGATTTCTTTTTGCAACACGGCTCAATCAGAGTATGCGACAACTGGAGCGATGATGACCTGCGCTCACTCTGGCCGGCAGGCTTCGAACTTGACCGGCATTCCATCACCTCTATCGAAGCTGAAATCGGTCAGTGTCCATTTCTGGATGACGTAGTCGATAGCTTCACCGAGGCGTTTCAGCACCAATTCGGGATTGTGCTCCGAACCGAACCCCAGAGTTAGTCGAAAAGTCTATTCTTGCGAACCGTCATGATGAGTTCCCAACCCCAATTCGTATAACCTGGAATCAAAAATCTCGCGTTGACCATTAAACAAAATAAAGGGTTGGGAGTCTTTTACTTGGGAAACAAAAGCTGCGAGGATGAAACAGATTTCCCTTGACTGTGAGAAGCGCAAAGTGCTTTATTCAGGGATTGTTTCGGGAATCGGAAAGCCTTGTCAGGCAAATGCCTTACAGGCACTTTGGGAGTACAACAGCATTCAATGTCCGCCAACACGGTTCTTTCACAGGCGTCAGATATCTTTTACGTCTAAGCAGCCGGAAAGTTGCGGATCAATTATTTGATTATGAAAAATACAATCATGTTTCAAGGTAATCTCGCTGAAAGGCGAGTAGGAGGTAGGTCCATGCGGAAGGCTAACGTGTTACGAAACGTATTGGTCTTGATGCTGCTTGCACTCTTTGCTTCGGCCAGCGTCTTCGCCGGCTCGACGGGCAAGCTTAAGGGCAAGATCATTGATAAGAAAAGCAAAAACCCGGTTCCGTTTGCAGTTGTGCAAATCGACGGGACCACTATGGGCGCCCAGGCTGACCCTAACGGTGAATATATCATAATCAACGTTCCGCCGGGAATGTACTCCGTTACTGCGTCATTGACCGGCTGGGGTTCGGTGAAAACCACCAACGTGGAAGTGCGAGTCGATGGCACGGCCCAGGTCGATTTTTCGATGGAAGAATCAATCGTTGAGACCGAAGCCCAGATTGTCATCGCCGAACGCGACCTCCTGCGTGTCACTGAGACCGCTAATCTGCGCCAGATCACGGCAGAAAATATCAAGAACATGCCGGTCGCGACCGTTACCGACCTCCTCAAAGCCCAGGTCGGCGTGGTCGAGCGTTTTGGCCAGATCCACATTCGTGGCGGTCGTTCCAACGAGGTAACTTATGTCGTTGACGGCGTGGCGGTAAAAGACCCGCTCGGCGGCCGTGGGGCTGTCGACCAGGCTATGAATATCTCTAACAACGTCGTTGAAGATCTCCAGATCATCAAGGGCGGTTTCGATGCCGAGTACGGCAATGCCACCTCGGGCATCATCAACATCACGACCAAAGCCGGTTCCGATGTTACCACTGCTGAACTGGAATACTTCACGGATGACTTCGGTACCAACATCATGAACAAGAACTCGAATAACTACGATCGTGGCGAGTTCAACCTATCCGGCCCTGACCCGATTCTGGCAAACAAAATCCTTCCGAAATTGGGGATTAACTGGTTCTCTGAAAAGGTCTTCTATTCAATCCAGGCCGCAGCGGAAAAAACCGACGACTATGTCAGCTACAAGAATTATTTCACTTCTGCTACAGAGCGTGATTTCAAATCGCGCTCGATTCTTGGCCTCTTCGATCTCAAGGATCGGATGCAGAATTCTTACGAAGCCCAGGTCAATGTGCGCTATGAAGCGAGTGCCAACATTCGCCTCAACCTGCGTTTCCGCGGTTCGTGGGATGACAACACGACTTTCGCATGGACCCACATCTACGTTCCTTCATATGCGCCGGTAATCCATGAGGCGTCAGCCACTTATTCGGCGCAGCTGACACATCAGCTCGACAAGTCAACGTACTACATCGTAACGTTGTCTCGCTACAATCGCGATTACACGGAAATGCCGGGTGATCCGAACCGTCCGGGTGAAGGCAAGAATCCAGGCGACTATCTGCAAGCAACGGAATATGAATTCTATCAAGATCGTAATGGCAATGGCAAATTCGATGCGCCGGAGCCATTCGTCAATGCCAATGGCGACACGTCATGGCTGTGGGGCGGAAATTTCTACACCTTTGGTGATGCCTATGCCACACCCGGGGGTATCTGGCCCCTGGTGCCGCAGGAACTCGATCAGGAGAATCGCGCAGTAAATCCGGCCTATCAAGGCAAAGGAAATTCCTCGACTACCGTTGACACAATCTATACAGACTGGAACAACAACGGAGTTATCGATTTCTACGAGTCCGAGCAGTTCGTCGATCTTAACGGCGACGGCAAATGGAATTCGGGCGATATCCTCGCCGGCGATACCAACGGGAACGGCGTTTACGACCGCAGTCGCTCGGATGTGACAAACGTCGACGTCGGAGAACCATATGTCGATGGCGATATCGTGCTTGGTGAACCCTTCACTGATGTGAATCTCAACGGCGTTTATGATGCCGGCATCGACCTCTTCGTTATGGCGGTGGACCCGGGTGTCAACCAGGATCTCAATCGCAATTCAAAGTACGATGGCCCAAAGGATCCTTGGTTGCCGGGAACGCCATTCCGTGACATGAACGGCAATGGTCTCTATGACCCCAAGAATTCGGTGTATGATGCCGGTGAACCTTACACCGACGTCAATGGAAATGGTTCATATGACCGGCGTGATGGTTTCTACGATTATGGTTCCGACCAGTGGTCGGTGTATCACGATCGTTCCTCCGTCCGATATACGGCTGACTTCAAGATCAACAAGCAGTTCTCAAAGGAACACGAAGTCAAGACGGGTGTGAACGTCGATTTGCACTCGATGGATTACGGCGAATTGCAGTATCCTGATTATGCATATGACGGTACTCCGGACGGGGGCCCGTGGCCCGATCGCGGCGTCTTCCGTGATTTCTATCATCGCAATCCAATCACTGGCGCCGTCTTCCTGCAGGATCGCATGGAGTATGGTGCAATGATCGCAAATATCGGTCTTCGCTATGACTTCTTCATCCAGTCAGCTGAATTGAAGCAGAATGCTAGTGCTGACCAGCTTCAGGAAAAGTCAGTCTTCGGATCCCAGAATCGCTTCAGCCCGCGTATCGGCTTCAGCTATCCGATCTCTGACAAAGCCAAGGTCTATTTCAACTACGGCCATTTCAATCAGCTGCCTGAACTTAATCTCATGTACCAGCGCGCGACACAATCGTCGAGCGCCTTCGGCATCATCGGTAACGAGAATCTTGACTACCAGAAGACGATCTCGTACGAGTTTGGCGTGAACTATATGCTCTCGGATGACTACGTGCTTGGACTCTCTGGCTTCTACAAAGACATCTTCGGCATCATCAATTCTAAGCGTGAAGGTACTGGACCGCTGCAGCGCAGCGTCTACCAAAATTCCGACTACGCGCGGGCCCGCGGCTTCGAAGCCGAACTTGAAAAGAGCTACGGCAACTACATTCAGGGTACATTCACGTACGAGTACTCATTTGCCTATGGAAAGAGCTCGGATGAGACATCGAACTACTTCGACGAATTCTACAGCCGCTCGATTCCCATCCAGGAATTTCCGCTCAGTTGGGATGTCCGCCACCAGATCTCTTTGAACATCGATTTCGAAATTCCGCTGGGCGACCATCCGAAGCTTTTCGGCCTGACGCTTCCTGACAACTGGGGCGCCAATGTTATCTGGCAGTTTGGCTCCGGTTTCCCATTCACGCCGGATCGTGACTACCCGGGTCTCGTCCTTCTTCCCGGCGAGTCGCCGCAAACCAATTCACTGCGCTACCCGTCGACTTCAAATGTTGACATCCGAGCATACAAGCGCATTCCGTTCCTCGGAATGAACTACACGATGACACTGTGGGTGAACAACCTGTTCGATAACAAGAACATTGACTTTATCTACGGCTTGACCGGACGCTACAATTCGAATTCGAAATTTGCCGGTTCGAACTACGTCCTGGAAGGCACACCCATCAACAACAATCCGACGAACCTTGGCCCGGGCCGTAACATTCGACTCGGAATTGGCATTGAATTCTAATCTTACGGATTTGAGGTAATATAATGTTGCGTGGTGGAATGGTGTGGAGGGCAAGCAAAGTGGCAGTTGCCGTGCTGCTGATTATCAGCACGGCCGCATTCGCCGCCATGAAACGACCCGATGACAACGATTTGCGTCGACAAGCCCTTCGAAAAGTCTCGGCGGTGCCGAATACCCAAAACTGCTCTCATCGCGTTGGAAACGTGTTCTTCACGATCACCAACTGGGGATTCTTTGGCAGTCAATTCGGGGATGCAGATTGGTTGCCCGAACTCTATTGTCTGGGAACCGGTATCAACGAAGGCGAACTTGCGCCCTCATTTGAATTTCCCGCCGGGACCGGGGTCAATTATCTCTTCCAAGGAGCGTTCTGGATTGGCGCCGTTGCCGATGATGATACACTCGTATCGGTAGGAGCTGATGGTTGGCAGCGGGTCAATGAAATGTACCCGAGAAGTGCGCCGCTCGACAATATCACGCAAATGTCCACGCGCAAGACTTCTGAGTTTTACAGCTCTGAAGCCGTCAGCGAGCAGGACTTCATTGCGGAATACACCGACACGTTGGTCGATCCGTCTTTGACTGACCGCGACTATGTTCTGAATCGTCCACACAAGCCCCTTGGAATAAAGATCATTCAACGAAGTTATTCCTGGTCATTCAGCTATGCGGAAGATTTTGTCTTGCTTGATTTCCAACTTGTGAATATCGGAAAACGCGACCTGCGCAAATTGTATATGGCGCTCTATGTTGATGCCGATATTTGGCACACCAACACCCCGGACGGATTTGCCGACGACATTACCGGCTATTTGAGATCTGCACCGACTCCGGCTTGCCCGGATATCGTGGAGGACGTGAACATCGCCTGGACTGCCGATTTTGATGGCGATCCAAATGATGCCGGCGTCTTCAACGAACTCAGCCCGACGGGTGTCGCCGGAACTCGCGTGGTTCGGTCACCGAATCCGGAGCTCCAATTCTCCTTCAACTGGTGGGTTTCACACGGCGACACAAACTTGGACTGGGGTCCACGCACGGTGGAGAACAATCGCGATTTTGGCGGCTATTTGGGGACTCCCGAAGGTGATCGCAATAAATATTACATCATGTCGCGCAGTGAATTTGACTACGACCAAATCTATGCCGCTGTCGATCATACCGCAGAAGGCTGGTTGCCGCCGAGTAGCGAACCGGGCCTGGCGGAGAATCTTGCCAACGGCTACGATACGCGATATCTGTTTTCATTTGGAGGCTTCGAACTGCCGCCGAATGATACACTCAAGATCACGATTGCTTATGCGGCTGGCGATAAGTTTCACCGGAATCCCAATGACTTCCGCCTCTTCAACGTAGCCGATCCGACGGCGTTTTACAATTCACTCGATTTCGCGGATTTGGTAACTAATTCGCTCTGGGCAGGCTGGGTCTATGACAACCCCGGAATCGATACGGATGGAGACGGAACGAAATCTGATCCACAAAGGGAAGGCGATGATGACCCGCATTTCAACCCGTGTACAGGTAAGGAATACTACAAGTATGGTGATGGCGTTCCGGACTTCGCAGGCCCCCCACCACCACCTGCACCGCAATTGCGATTCTCAGCTTCGCCAAGCCGTGTGGCTCTCCATTGGAATGGCAAAGCGACAGAATTGTCAGATGATCCGTTTTCGTTCCTGCGTGACTTCGAAGGCTATCGAGTTTATATGGGGTCACAACTGATTCTGAGCGAGTTTGCTCTGCTGACCTCCTATGATGTGAGCGACTACAACCGTTACAGACTGAATCTTAACTTTGATCCGGTCCGCTGGGAACTCACCGAGGTACCCTTCACTCTTGATTCGCTCAAGAGCATCTATGGTCAGGACTTTGATCCGGCACGTTACCCAAATCAGCGCGACTCGCTGGCCTGGACTGATGATAATGGGGAAGTCACAGCATATTATTTCACCAAGCAGGACTATAATCGCTCGACACTTGGTGGCGCCAATTCAATTGCAAAACGTTTTCCGGATGCCGAACCCGGCGACATGATTTGGGAGCCCGAACTTAATGACTCTGTAGACGCTTACTACGAATACGAATACGTGATCGATGGCTTGCTGGCTTCCCGGCCCGTGTTCTTTGCCGTGTCCGCATTCGACTATGGCAACCCGGCCACCAGTTTGGCCGCTCTTGAGACTTCACCACTCGCCAATGCTATCGAGGTCTATCCGGTCAACTCCGCAGATCGCGTCGTAAGCGAGAATCTCAAGGTTGAAGTGTTCCCGAATCCTTACAGGACCGACGGCGGCTACTTTGATGCGGGCTACGAGCGGCTTGAAGGCGGCGCCAGTTCCGAACAATTCGCTCGCCGGATTCACTTTGCAAACCTGCCGCCAAGAGCAACAATACGCATCTACACGCTCGATGGTGATTTAGTTCGTGAACTGCAACATCCCTGTGATTGCCAGTTCCAGGAGGGTGGAAGCATGATGTCGTGGGATTTGATTACCCGCAACACTCAGGCTGCGGTCTCGGGCATTTATCTGTATTCAGTCGAGTCTGAACTGGGCAACCAGGTCGGCAAGTTTGTGATTATTAAGTAGGGCGGAAGAAGACGTCTTCCGGCCGGATTGAGTTGGGAATATATACGGTTTCGATAGAGGAGCTGCGATGATAGTGAGGAAGAGCATTGTATGGCTTGTGCTGGTGATTTTAGTATTACCGGCAGCGCTGTACGGTCAGGCGAAAGTCGGCACGGCCGGCGCGCAGTTTTTGGAGATAGGGGTGAGCGCGCGCGCAATCGGGATGGGTGAGGCCTTTGTGGCGGTTTCGAATGACGCTTCGGCGATGTATTACAATCCGGCGGGCCTGACGCATCTCTATGATCGCGAGGTTATCTTGACGCATGTTGATTACCCGGCGGAGATCACTTATGATTTTGCGGGAATCGCGTATCCGCTGTACCGTTTTGGCGGCGTGGTCGGCTTGGGTTTTTACGCTTTGGATGCCGGCGAGATGAACGAGACGACGTATGAGTACTACAATGGCACGGGCCGGACCTTTGGCGCTCGCAGTTATGCGGCGACGGTGAGTTACGGACGGGCATTGACGGATCGTTTCAGTGTGGGTTTGACGTTGAAATTCATTGATGAGTTGCTGGAGGATGAGCGTTCGAGTGGATGGGCGGCGGATGTTGGGACGAACTACGATACGGGCTTCCGCAACTTCAAGATATCGATGGTGATATCAAATTTCGGACCGGACATGACCTTCATCACGGAGAGTTATCCGTTACCGATCAACTTCCGTTTTGGCGGCGCGATCAATGTCCTGGATGGTGAGCATCACAAGGGAATCTTTGCCTTGGAAGGATCCCATCCATCGGACAATCTGGAGAAATACAATGCGGGCTTTGAGTATCAGTACAATGATCGATACTTTGTCCGGGTCGGCGAGAAGTTCAATTACGATGAAGGAGCTTTCAGTGTGGGCGGCGGCCTGCGGGTCCCATTCAACAAGATGGAGCTGCGTCTGGACTATGGTTACCAGGATCTGGGGTTGCTCAATGAAGCCCATCGCTTCACGCTTGGACTGAAGTTTTAACGTGAGGATATGATCGGGAGAATAAGGCTATCGTTTTGAGATATTGCGATTTGAATAGAGTTGGAGGCAAATTGATGAACGTTTCTCGGTACAGAAATGTCCGGCTGTGTCAGTGCATTCTCGTGCTGGCCTTATTGTTGTCGGGTTATAATTTAGCCCAGGCAGCGCTCGCAACCAAAGAGACGCTCTCTGAGCATTTGCGCCGTTTGCAGGGCCTAAGCAAGCCTACAGCCGGAAATCCGTCGCAAGAAGTTCGTGTTCACAAGGTCGGCAATATTCATCTGTGTGTCACCAACTACGGCATTTTCGGAAACCAGGCTGATAACAGCATCAAAGACCCTGAAACCGATCTCCCTGCACCGTCCTGTGTCTACCCCGCCGGCTCAGGCATCGAGTACCTTTTCCAGGGCGCACTTTGGATCGGAGCAATTGTAAATGAAGACACCCTGGTTTCGCATGGCGCCGATGGCTGGATGAACGTTTTCGAAATGTGGGCCGACGCTCCTCCCAAGGGCGACATGATTAAGAGGACAATTCGGAAGACAGAACCGGAATACTCACCTGATGCTGTCTCGGAAGCCGATTACATCGCGGTCTATTCTGATACTCTGAGAGACGTGTCTTTTGTGTCGCAGAACCCGGAAGAGGGACGACCCCATACGCCAATTCATATTCAAGTCGTGCAGAAGAGCTACTCATGGTCCTATTCCTATGCCGAGGATTTCATTTTGCTCGACTTCTTGGTTAGAAATATCGGTGTCAGCGAGATTCGCAAAGCGTACATGGGCATCTACGTTGATGCCGATGTGGGACACCCAAATACCAATAACTTCTTTCAAGATGACATTTGCGGATTCAAGAACACTGTAGTTTCACCATCATGCAACCAGCTTGAAGATGTCATTAACGTTGCGTGGATTGCTGACAACGATGGCGATCCCAATGATGCGGGTGTCTTCGATGCGAAGAGCCCTACAGCTGTGACCGGTACGCGAGTGGTCCGAACTCCTAACCCGGAACTCAAGACTAGCTTCAATTGGTGGGTATCTCAGAGTGATGCCACTCTTGATTGGGGACCGGTAAGACAAGACAATGCGCGTGGACTGGGCACCGGTGGTCTGGGAACTCCGGCCGGGGATGAAAACAAGTACTTCTTCATGAGAAACGGCGAGTTTGATTACGATCAGCTCTATTCGACTATCAGTTTCTCGAATAACGGATGGCTGCCCCCGCCGCCAGACGCCGCCCTTGCCGAGGACTTGGCCGACGGATATGACACCCGCTACTTCCTCTCTTTTGGGCCGTTTGATATCGCTCCCGGAGACTCTTTACCGGTCACCATGGCCTATGTTGCGGGCGGCGGCTTCCACGTCCGTCCGGATGATTTTGACAAGCACTATTCGCCACAAAACCCTGACGCATTCAATAATGCCCTGAGTTTCGTGGACTTGGCTACCAATGCCCAATGGGCCGGTTGGGTCTATGACAACCCCGGAATTGATACCGATGGCGACGGCAAGAAGTCGATACTTGATGACGATCCGATCCTAAATCCCTGCACCAACAAAGAACTCTACCGTGAAGGCGACGGCGTTCCGGACTTCTCCGGCCCGCCCCCGCCGAATCCGCCTCAGGTGCGCTTCACTGCATCACCGGGGAAGGTTGTGATTCGCTGGAATGGTAAAGACACTGAAGAAGGTCTCGATCCCTTTTCTTTCCTTCGGGATTTTGAAGGCTATCGTGTCTATATGGGCTCGAAACTTGTATTGAGTGAGTTCGCACTCTTAACTTCATTTGATTTCACGAATTTCAATCGTGTTCGGCTGAACACCGCTTACGATCCGCCGCGCTGGGAAATGACCGAGAATCCCTTTACACTCGATTCTCTCAAAGCCATTTACGGCGAAACTTTCGATCCATCCCGGCATTCGTCTCGACGCGACTCTTTGGCTTGGACCGATCCCGATGGTGTGGTAACAGCATATTACTTTACACCACAAGATTACAATCGCACCACGCTCAACGAAGTCGGTGGAATCAGCAAACGATTCCCCGATGCCAATCGCGGTGAGATGGTTTGGATCCCCGAGATTAACGACTCAGTCGACAAATACTACGAGTACGAGTACTCGATTGACGGTTTGTTGGCTTCCCAACCGGTTTACATGTCAGTAACAGCATTCGATTTCGGCAATCCTTCAACGAGTTTGGCGCCCCTCGAAAGCTCGCCACTGGCAAATGCGATTCAAATCTACCCAGTCAATTCTGCTGACCGTGTTGTAGCGGAAAAACTCGATGTCGTTGTCTTCCCGAATCCTTACAGGACCGACGGCGGCTACTTTGATGCGGGCTACGAGCGGTTGGAGGGTTCCGTCATCTCCGAACAATATGCCCGACGGATACACTTTGCTAATCTTCCCAGGAAAGCAACAATACGCATCTACACGCTCGATGGTGATTTGGTTCGTGAATTGCAGCATCCGAGCGGTGCTCCGCTGCAAGAGGGAGAAAGCATGATGTCGTGGGATTTGATTACCCGCAACACTCAGGCTGCGGTCTCGGGCATTTATCTGTATTCAGTCGAGTCTGAACTGGGCAACCAGGTCGGCAAGTTTGTGATTATTAAGTAGGGCGGAAGAAGACGTCTTCCGGCCGGATTGAGTTGGGAATATATACGGTTTCGATAGAGGAGCTGCGATGATAGTGAGGAAGAGCATTGTATGGCTTGTGCTGGTGATTTTAGTATTACCGGCAGCGCTGTACGGTCAGGCGAAAGTCGGCACGGCCGGCGCGCAGTTTTTGGAGATAGGGGTGAGCGCGCGCGCAATCGGGATGGGTGAGGCCTTTGTGGCGGTTTCGAATGACGCTTCGGCGATGTATTACAATCCGGCGGGCCTGACGCATCTCTATGATCGCGAGGTTATCTTGACGCATGTTGATTACCCGGCGGAGATCACTTATGATTTTGCGGGAATCGCGTATCCGCTGTACCGTTTTGGCGGCGTGGTCGGCTTGGGTTTTTACGCTTTGGATGCCGGCGAGATGAACGAGACGACGTATGAGTACTACAATGGCACGGGCCGGACCTTTGGCGCTCGCAGTTATGCGGCGACGGTGAGTTACGGACGGGCATTGACGGATCGTTTCAGTGTGGGTTTGACGTTGAAATTCATTGATGAGTTGCTGGAGGATGAGCGTTCGAGTGGATGGGCGGCGGATGTTGGGACGAACTACGATACGGGCTTCCGCAACTTCAAGATATCGATGGTGATATCAAATTTCGGACCGGACATGACCTTCATCACGGAGAGTTATCCGTTACCGATCAACTTCCGTTTTGGCGGCGCGATCAATGTCCTGGATGGTGAGCATCACAAGGGAATCTTTGCCTTGGAAGGATCCCATCCATCGGACAATCTGGAGAAATACAATGCGGGCTTTGAGTATCAGTACAATGATCGATACTTTGTCCGGGTCGGCGAGAAGTTCAATTACGATGAAGGAGCTTTCAGTGTGGGCGGCGGCCTGCGGGTCCCATTCAACAAGATGGAGCTGCGTCTGGACTATGGTTACCAGGATCTGGGGTTGCTCAATGAAGCCCATCGCTTCACGCTTGGACTGAAGTTTTAGTATTGAAATTACGTGTGCTTGAGGAGGAATAGATGTTTTTGCTGAAAAAAATTGCGGTGATGGCGCTCGGCCTGATATTGCTCGGTCTGATGATTTCTTCATGCGCTCCGGAGACCAATGGTCCAATTCCGGAACTCAAGAAACCAGTCGTCAAGATTGTGAATATCCCGGCCTCGGGCTCGCACTTTACCAACAGCCCGACGATCAACTGGTACGGGACTGATGTTGACGGTTATATCATTGCTTACGAATACGCTGTGATTGCTGCGAGTGTCGTGGCCGCGGCGATTGACACAACCGACGACGCCGAGATCAGATCCTATGCCGAGGCTAATATCGAAAGGCCCGGCCCGACTGCCAATTGCAATCCGGCCTGCTGGACAATTGTCGACGTCGAAAAGAGCGACAGTCCGACCCGCCAGGAGATTCGCCTGATCGCGGGAACCAGTCCTGCCGATACAGTCGTGCAGTTCTTCTTTGTTCGTGCTGTCGATAACGACTCCGTAACCTCGGAGATCGAATACAGCATCTATTCGAGAAACAACAATCCTCCCGATACGGATATCCTGACTAAGTACGAGAAGAACCGCTACTTCGACCTTCCTGATACCGGTGTTGCCTACAAAGGAATCGCATTTGAATGGAAGGGTTCCGACAAGATCGACTTTCCAAACGATACCGACCAACCGGTATTCGATTTTTATTACCAGGTGTTTGGTCCTTATCCGATTTCGTCCCTTAATGTAGACACCGAAACGGGCGAACTTTTGGAAGGTTCAAGCATCGATACAACCGACATTTCCAAACTGGTGCTGACCTCGCGTGATACAACTCGAGGTGGTGTATGGGTATTGGGCACGACTACCAAAGTGTTCAACCTGTGGCGCAACGCCCCGGATTCCGATACGACCCGCGAAAACTATTTTGTGATCAAGGTCTCGGCGCGTGACGACGCGTCCGCTCCAGATCCGACTCCGGAATTCCGTGCTTTTCGCGTGATCTATCCGAAATTCGAGAAGCCGATTCTCTTATTCACGCCACGCAACTGCCTGACCAGATCCGGTGAGATTTCCTGCGGCAAGAGAACAGATGGGATCGAGATTTACTCAATTGACGATGTTCTGGATTACTATCGACGCATCTTTGTGACCGCGGGCTACAATGATATTGACGTGATATCAACGGCACCTGACAAGCTCACTACCGCGAAGTACAAATTGATTGTGATGATGGGCGATGGCGACAATCCGACATTTGTTCACGCGGCCGCTCAAGACGACTACGCTAACCTACCGGAGTACTTAAACTTCGGAGGAAACGTCTGGGTCTGGGCTCTTGCCCCGTTCTATGGGTGGACCAAAGGCAACGACGAGGGTCTCAAGGGCTACGATGCAAATTCGTTCCCGTATCGCTACTTCCGTGTCTTGGGTGAGTACCGCGAAGGCTGGCGCCTCCGCTATCAGACTCGAGCAAGATGGAGCGGCCCTCTGGAAACCATGCCGGAAAATTCGGATCAATTCATCGGTGGCCTGGCACTCAATGGCAGTGGCTTTGAGGACTTCTCTGTGGATCTGCCAAAGGTTCAGATGACGTACAATTTCATTCGTAACGGCACAAAATTCAACGAACTTGTGACGTTCCGTGGAGCACCTAATACGAACTACCTTGTACGTGATGTGCTTGCTCAACCACTCTTCCTGTATCGGGCAACGTTTGAAGGAAATACTCCTGACAGTTTGAAGCCTTGGCTTGCCGACCTGCACGGCACTGTGTTAGCCGTGAGACATTCCAATACGACCTTCAAGACCGCCGTATTCGCGTTTTCACCTTGGTGCATCTACGAGGACCAGGCGGTGACTTTAGTTGAGAAGATGACAGCGTGGTTCCTCGAATAATCACTTACCGCTAATAAGAGCAGATTCAACAAGACGCGCCGGAAGACAATCTTTCGGCGCGTTTATCTTTCAGATTCATCTATTGTCTTGATCAATTGCTGAGCCGGGCCGAATTCAGGATGCAAACGTGCACACTCCTCAGCGACACTCCTTGCCGCAGTCAAGTTTCCTAAAGCAGAATAAGAGATAGCCAAATTGAAAAGGACGATCTCGGATTCTGGAGTCAACCGTCGAGCCTGCTCAAAAGCTGCGATCGCGCTCGAATAGTCCTTCTGAGCAAAGTATGCAGAGCCGAGGTTGGTCCAACCTTCCGCCAGGCCCGGATCGTTTTCGACTGATTGTCTCAAGTAGACGATCGCCGTGTCGATTAATCCAAGGTTAGCTTTTGCAAGCCCAAGATTGTAATATACGCGACTTTCGAAGAGCACTGGAGCGAGGCGACCGGTTCCCGAGGCTGAATTCGAGGCCTCAGAATACGAAGGCATCCTCTTTTGCTTCAAGTCATCCAGGATTGTCCTCAATAATGTGTCAGCCTCTTCAAATCGACCCAAGTCAATCGCCGCAACCGCCAAAATGAACTTCTCGCTGCGGCCGAGGGATTCGGCGGACTCGATTTGCTTAATAGACGCGTAAGCAGAGTCCGCGAGGCCGGCTTCTCTCAATGCATACCAGTAGTTCAGGCGTGCTTCTGGCAGATACGGTTTCTCGGTCATAGCAGCCTCAGCAGCAATCAAAGCTTCTGACTTTTGTCCAGTCTGACGATAAAGGTACGCGAGGTTGTTCAACGCCTCGGCGCTGCCGGAAAAAAGTGAGTCTTCAGCAAGGAAGTGATGCCAAGCAGAGTCAAGTTGCCCCGACTTCAAAAACGCGATCCCAAGGTTGAGATGGACCTGCTGCAGCAACGTTGGATAGGAGAGAGCCTGGTAATATTTTTCGATCGCAGCCTTTTGGTCACCGTTTTCGAGATAGAGGTTTCCCTTGCTGAAGTAAGCCTGCTGTTCGTTGTTGAATTGAATCCTGTAGAGATTGACGTTCAGCATCACCGCCAGAACAATTGCTCCCAGAACCGGCACGATTAGGGTTGTCAACTCGCGTCTGCGGATTTGTTCAACGGCACTGATAATGAAGTATGCAGCGAATATGGCCAACACCGGTAACAGCGGCAGCCTGAATCGTGAATTCACAAAATACAACACGAACGACGCCGCGTAGAGAACAACAAACCATCCAAGGGCTCTTGTCGCCAGTGATCTCCGCCATGTCAGCACCATTCCAATCAATCCCAATGGTGCAAGCAATCCCATGCCGATAACCAGCAATTTCAATATGGCGAACTCTGACTTGAACGATAAGAGGTTGCGATTATTGGAGATATCCTCGCCAGAAAAAATCAGATAGGCCTTCTTGATAGTCAGTCCCAACCACTCAAATGGGTGTGACTTGATGAAGTGAATTCCTTCGCCAAGATAGAATGAAGATACTTCGGAAGGGGATAAGCTGCGATTTGCCTTTTCCTCGGCAGCGTACTTGATATCGCTATATTGCCAATTATAGCCGAGCTTTCCAGGCATAACTGCGCTCATGCCATCGGCGGAGGAATTGTTGCCGATGTAAAAATTCACGCCTCCCTGCGTCGCTATAGTTAGAGCTGGCTGGGTTCTTGTTACGTTGTGGACAAGGACAAGACCAACAGGCACCATGGACACAACCGCAAAAAGGACTACTCTCTTCAGCAGAACAGAGCTTGGCTCCTGCCTTCGAATCGACCACAGCACCAAGCCCACTATGGGTATGAGCAGGGCGGCATTCGGGCGGTCTACGACCGCCAAACCACTTGAAAGCGCCAACAGGCAGAGGGTAGAGCTCCTGGGATTCTTGGCATATCCTGCAAGCAGCAGGAGGCTGAGCATGATCAGCCACATCGCCGTGGCTTCCAGTACTAATTCACCCTCGAAGTACACAATGTCGCTTGTCAACAGGACGAAAACTGCAGCGAGCAGCCCTGTCCTGCGATCAAATACCTCTCGGCCAAGTAAGTATACTAATGGCGCTGTGAATGTGCCGATCAGCAATTGAATCAATCGTGCTGCCGCTAAGCTGTCATTGGTGAAGAAATAGATCAGACCGAGGAAGTAATTGTACAGCGGGGCGCGAAAGAAGGGTTCACTGGAAATCAGCGCTCCGTCCGCAATCGCCTTTGCCGTAATGTGATGATATAACGCATCAACAGTCGGATGGAGGAACTCAAGCAATGATCGATATTCAAGAAAATAGACCAAGCGTACAATCAAACCGACCGCGCAGAGTAGGGCTATCGTCTTCTTGTCACGACTATCGAGCATGGTAACAAAAGTACTTCATTAATGAATGTGCCGCAAATGGAATGGGAATGCAATGCTTTGCATACTAATGTGTGCACGGGCCTTCAGGATTTCTGATTCTCTCGGCTTGAACAGAGTACTCTCGAAAGTACACCCGACACAACTGCTCCCGTAACCGCTTAATTGTCTTAATATTACAAATCATGCACCCCTGGTCAATGTGGTCGCTCGAAATCCATTATGCACTGAAATGCATTGTCGCACAACGGCACGTCGCTTGCTCAATAGCAGGTCATGATGCGACGACTCTTAGCCTGCACTGTCTCCGTTCTAATCGTAAATCTCGCCAGTCTCACAGCTATGAACCTCGACAAGGTATCGCCTTCACTGGCGGAGAAACCACACACTGCCGGTACATGGGTCAATGTCGTCGCCATCATCAACCAAACTCAGAGTCAGGCACTGGCGATCTCCTCCCTCATGATGAAGGACGCGCGCCATGCCGGGGTACACGCTGCGCTCATCGCGATGCTCAAGAGAAATGACGTTGCCAATTGCGATTTTGTCAATCGTCTACGCAGCCTGGAAAATTCTGGATTGGCAAAGAACATAACCACCTACTGGATCGCAAATGCGGTCTCGTTCTCTGTCGAAGTTTCCCAGCTGGATGATTTGACCGCCTCGCCAGAGCTCGAATACCTGCTCGACGATCAACCGCTCCAATTGGTGGAGCCGGTATCCAAATCGGCAGCAGAATCAGGGTATGCCGGTAGCAGCAGCTACATGTCCCAAATCGGCGTACGCGACCTCTGGCAAATGGGATACACCGGGCACGGGCGGCTGGTTTGCAGTTTTGACACCGGTGTCGAGGGCACCCATCCGGCACTCTCATCGAACTGGAATGGAAACAACGGCGTCTCATCCCAAAGCTGGTTTGACCCCTATGGGACATCCATTCCCGTTGATCTCAATGGTCATGGCACGCACACCATGGGGTTGATGGTTGGCCGCGACGGTGCTGATACCATCGGAGTCGCATTCAACGCGCGCTGGATGTCAGCCTCCGTAATCGATCGCGGACAATCACTGAACAAGACTGTCTCTGATATTATCGCCGCCTTCCAGTGGGCCGCTGATCCCGATGGCAATGCGCAGACCGTCGATGACCTGCCTGATGTCGTCTGCAACTCCTGGGGCATCCCCAAGGGACTGATGGCACCGTGTGATCAGACGTTCTGGCAGGCGATCGACAATCTTGAGGCACTTGGTGTCGTCGTGATTTTCGCCTGTGGTAACGAGGGGCCAAACGCCGGCACGATACGCAATCCCGCCGACCGCGCTGCCGGTCCCACAAACTCCTTTTCGATCGGAGCAGTCGATCAGAACCGTTCGGACCTCCTAATCGCTACATTTTCCAGTCGCGGCCCCGCCAATTGCGACAATACAAAGATCAAGCCGGAACTTGTAGCACCGGGAGTCGCCTTACGATCATCCTACAAGGGCGGCAGCTATCGCCAGATGTCGGGTACTTCGATGGCTGCTCCGGTAGTCGCGGGCTGTATCGCGCTAATGCGTGAATACAATCCGGATGCGACAGTCTCCGAGATAAAGGACGCGCTGATATCATCCGCCTCCGATCTTGGCCTTGCCGGTCAGGACAATGACTACGGTTACGGATTTATTAATCTGAAAAGAGCTATCGAACTCCTGCCTGTTCCGTTGAAGCCGCGCATTCACGTCGAAAGCATGCGTCTGGCCAACAGCGCCTCATCGATCCTAGAGGTGGGCAATACCACAGCACTTAATCTCACTTTGTCCAATGCCAGTATAGCCACCAGTAATCTCCGCGGTGTCCTGCGCTCAAGTAATCAACACGTGTTTATTCTCACCAACGAAGCGGACTTTGGCAGCGCGCCGACCGCGGCCTTGATTGACAATACTGCAAATCCGTATCAAATCAAGATTGACCACAGCGCCGAAGCCGGCAGTACAGCGGAATTCACGGTTGATTTCTATAACCAGCAATTCGGCTACCTTAACAGCGCCGACTTCAAGATCGTTCTCGGCCAGCCGTTATTGGCGGGTTCTGCGACGATAGGAACAGACCGTCTGAGCGCCGAGGTTACGAATTATGGCGTCAGCCGCAGACTCTACGACGTTGCCGCCTCCGCCGATCCCCTCAGCATTCTGAGTCTGATGATCGCTGATAACAATGGAAATGTGTACGATGCGCTTCCGGACGGTATTGATTTCCGCGCTCAAGACAGCCTCCTTCGAATCGAATACGGCTCCACTACCGAGATCGCAACCGGTTTTGCGACGGCTGACAACTCCTTTGAAATCGAGCAAACTGTCTCCACCTTTGATGAGATCACGCAAAACAACTTCGTGCTCTTGGAGTATCAGATCAATCACCAGGGTTCTTCCAGCGTCTCAGCTTCCGCGCTCGCCCTGGCCTGCGACTTCGATTTCGGCGGTGGCGAATCTGTCATCAGAGACGGCGATGACTTTCTCTTCAGAAGCAGTTCCTTCGACCACTACATTGGTATCAGAGTTCTTCCGGAAGGCAACATCTTCGGAACAGCCATCGATGGCTCATCAATCAAGGCCGGCTCGGTATCTACTGCTGACAAGTACGCTCTTATGACTACTGGCCAGACAGTGGTCGAGCCTGACAACGGTGACAATGCAATCGTTGTCGGAGTGAATCTGAGCGGCACAAGCTCTATTGAGCCGTTGAAGATCGGTTTCATCTTGGCCAGCGGCAATAGCCTTGAAGAAATCCGCGTCGCGTTGCAGGCCGGTCAAAGTGCCTACGATCAGGCAACTGACGTTGATGATAATTCTGGCTCTGTTTTGCCGACTGGTTTTACACTCGAACAGAATTTCCCAAATCCTTTTAACCCCGAAACCCGCATCGACTTCGCCCTTGCAAAGACTGGGAGCTATCGCTTCGAAATCTTCAATTCGCTGGGGCAGAAGGTCAAGACAATCGAGGTCCCCGACGCTTCAGCCGGACCGCAGCACATCGTTTGGGATGGCAGAAATGGCGAGGGTATGAGCGTTGCCACCGGCGTATATTTCTACAAGCTGACTCACAACGGAGTGTCGCAGTCTCGAAAAATGGTCCTGATGAAGTAAGACTAATCAAAATGGGAGGCTGGTGCGTAACTACCAAGTGAGGCTGATTTGGTGCGCATGTGGAGTACTCCTGACAATACGAAACAATACATGAAGAATACAGTAATCAGAGTTGCAGTGTTCGTCGTCGTTCTGTTTTGCGGGACGCCGCTTGCTGCCCTGACGATCTCTCCTGAACTTCGCGTCAGGCTCGAATCCTATGGCGTTCTGGACCAGTTCAATCGCAAGTTCGCACGCTGGCAAGAACAACTCGCGGACCAGCAACCTGCCTTCGATATCAGACACGTTCTCGCCAAATCCGCTGGCGGTAGCGGGCAGGTGACAATTAGGGTCTGTGTTCTCCTCGTAGATTTCTCAGACAAAACTGCCGCCTCCGGCTTCCAGTCCACTGTCACTCCCACCGTAGTAGACAATATCCTGTTTTCTCAGGGGACTACACAATATGGAAGCATGACAGACTTCTACCTCGAATGTTCGTACGGCCAATTCCTCGTTGACGGGGATGTTTTTGGCTGGTTCCGCCTGCCGAAAGCCTATTCCCAATATGTCGGCTCAGACCACGGTCTTCAGGCGGCCGAACCGAATTCCCGGACGATGGTCAAGGATGCAATTGCAGCTGCCGATCCAACCGTGAATTTCTCTCCTTATGACAATAACTCCGACGGGTTTGTGGAGGCCGTCATTGTGATTCATGCTGGGACCGGCGCCGAAGAATCCGGGAGCGATGGCGAAATCTGGTCGCATCGCTGGAACACAGGCGGCCAGATCACCACCGGTGATGGAAAACGAATATTCAACTATCTCACCGCTCCGGAAGAAGTTCTTGGTGGACCGCTGCGTGTCGGCGTCTATGCCCATGAATTTGGCCACATTCTCGGATTACCCGACCTTTACGACGTAGGTCCCAAGCCATCGAAACCCGGCCTTGGCGATTGGTCGTTGATGGCGGGCGGTTCGTGGAACAACAATCAGCGTACACCGGCACAACTCGACGGTTGGTGCAAGCATATGCTCGATTCGTTGTATGGTGCGTTTGGAAGGACTATTGACGTTACCGGCAATCTGACGGATGTTGTCCTCCGTGCTTCAGTCAATGACTCGATTCGCTACCGCCTAAGTATTCCGAGTCCGGCTGGGCGAGAGTACTTCCTTGTGGAAAATCGCCAACTGGTCGGATTTGACAAATTCCTTCCGGGCGCTGGCCTCATGATCCTTCACTGCGACAACAACCTTGGCGGCTCAAACAATACAACGCAATACCCTCACTTGCGGATTTCGCTCGAGCAAGCCGACGGGGCCTTTGATCTGGAAAACGATACAAACAACGGCGATACTGACGATCTGTTTCCCGGAGTCTCAGGCAGTTATGTAGAGTGGACCAATCTTACAATTCCAAACACCGAATCCTGGTACGGAACCCCGAACCAGCTTTCTGTTTGGAACATCAGGCGCGACACAAACGGCGGTACCATCACCTGTAACCTCGATGCCTCGTACAGCCGCACCAACCTCCTGCTGCAATCCTGCAATTTCTCCGATCTCTTCTCTGGCAACGGGAATTCGATATTTGAACGAGGCGAAACAGTTGAGGTTACCTACAGCTTCAAGAACTTGTGGAAGACAGCTTCGGGTGTTTCAGTTGCGTTAACGAGCTCGACACCCGGGATCACAATCCTGAATGGCACTCAGATTATTCAATCGGTCGGTACCGGCGAAACTGTCAATTTCATCACCCCGCTCAGTTTCATGGTTGACTCCGACATAACGCCAACCACTGCGCGTTTCATGCTTGAACTAATCAGTTCGGATCCGCCCGATACCTTCAGCACTCTATTTCTCAAGTTTGTAGGAGGCATCGACATCTTGTTGGTTGATGACGACGGCAGCCCGAATTTGACAGACCAATCGTCCCTGGTGAAGATGGCGTTGGACTCGCTTGCCCGACCATATATCCATTGGGACGTTGCAGCTCTTGGCACCCCCGGACCTGATCAATACGGCTACGACTACATCATCTGGTACACTGGCAATGCGCGGGCCGGCACCGAAGATATCCTCAATCCTGATGAAGTCGGCTTCCTGCGCACTTATCTCGATCGAGGTGGAAAGCTGTTTCTGTCGGGACAAGACATCGCTGAAGATCTTGCGGCGAGTGTTGATTCGACCTTTCTTAAGAATTATCTCGGTGCCCGCTATTTATCTGATTTTCGGCCTCTTGATGCGCTTGGCGTCCCGGGAAATTCCTTGAGCCAGGGTCTGAAACTGCGCCTGCACGGAACCAATGGGGCCAGCAACCAGAGTGACTGCGACATCCTGCAGATATTGCCGGGTGCCAGCCGCATTTTCGACCTTTTTGGCTCTTTTCAATCGCTCGCAGGCCCCGGGGGTAGTGTTGTCTCAAGGCCCAATGGTTCGCGCACAGTCTTCATTAGTTTCGGCCTTGAAGCTGTGACCACTAATCATGTTTCACAAGGTTACGACACTCGCTTTGACCTTGTCCAACACGTGCTCGCGTACCTTGCGGGCAATGTGTCAACCGATATCGATAACGATCATAATTCTGATCCTCTGCCGCTGACTTTCCAGCTTGATCAGAACTACCCTAACCCTTTCAATCCGACCACCCGAATCAGCTTCACAATTGAGCCCCGCGCAAATGGTGCACCATTGACATTAGACGTCATCAATGTGCTCGGGCAACGTATCGTCAGGTTGCGCGACGAAACCGCTCACGCCGGAACCCAATCCTTTGAATTCGACGCCTCCAATCTGCCCTCGGGCATCTATCTCTACCGTCTGCAGGTTGGCAACGATTCGCAAACGAAGAAGATGGTGCTCTCCAAATAACCTTCTTGTCTGACCAAAATTGTCGCTCATCGCAATTGACACATCGATCTGATTCGTATATCATTGCGCAGGAATGAATCTGTGCAGATGTCCGCTACAGATTCAACACATCTGATCAAATGATATCCAGCCAAACCTCTCATTCCAGCATACTCGACACCAGAACTCGTCTTGCCGCTGTAATTGTGCCCGTCCTGTTGGTCGGTTTAACCCTAAATCCTCCAATCTTCGGTTTGCTGACGATCGCGACTTTGGCCCTGACGATAGCCGCCGGCGTCACAATCAAAGACCTCAGGCGCGCCGCTTTGCCGCTTATTCTCTTTTGCACGATCACTCTCGTGATGCACCTGCTCTTTTCCCGGGCTTCTGACCGTACAGTTTTCGAGTTTGGTCTGCTGCGGATAAACCAAGCCGCGCTGACAACTGGTTTGCTCTATTGCTGGAGAATTCTCCTGTTTGGCTTGCTCGCACTATGCTTTGTGCGCTGGATTGCGCAGGAGGAATTTGTTGAGATCGTCTGGCGCGCCGTATCTTTCCTGGGAAAACTTGGAATTCCTGCGCTTGGTATAGGCATGGCACTGACAATCGCCGTCAGATTTATTCCCCAAATATTCGCCGAACATCAACGTATCGAAATGGCGCAACGCTCACGCGGGGCGCCCCGCGGTGGTTTTGGCCTGACCGCGGCCAGGCGATTCATTCCGCTTCTTGTGCCGACGGTTGCATCAGCTCTCCGGCGCATCGACATCACCGCCGACGCGCTTACTGCCCGTGCCTGGGGCGTGCACCCCACCAGAACATTTTATCATCGGAGCCGGTTTGGCGTGCTTGATCTAGTAATTTTGTTGCTTCTCTCTCTACTGGTGATCGCGACACTGGAGCTGTTACAGTGAAAAACATCATCCTGAGATTGCAGTTTGTCGGAACGCGCTATGCCGGCTGGCAGCGCCAGAAGAACGCTATCAGTATCCAGCAGATCATTGAAGAGGCACTGGTGGAAACCACCCAGGAACCCATCAAGGCTACTGGCTGCAGCCGGACTGATGCCGGCGTGCATGCTGAGGACTTCGTCGTTAACTTTCATACTCACTCGGGTATTCCTCCCGATCGCTTCGCACCCGCGCTGCAATCACGGTTGCCTCGCGATATCATGGTCGTTAGTTCCCGCGAGATCAGAGTCGATTTCAACGCCCGTCGAAATAGTCACGAGAAAACTTATCGGTATCAGATAGCACGTTCGCGTTCGCCGTTTTTCAATGGCTTCTGGTGGCAGACCGATCAGGACGCGGATGATGCCTTGCTGAAGCAGTGTTGTCGCTTGATTGCCGGCACCCACGACTTCTCGGGATTCTGCGTGACTCGCTCGTTGAAATCCGACAACCATTGCACTATCAAACAAGCAACTTGGAGGCGGGCCGGCAAAAGACTATATTTTAAGATTACCGGCGACCGATTCCTGCACCACATGGTGCGGTTCCTGGTTGGCACACAGATGGAAGTGGCATGCCGGAGGAAAAGCCTTGATGACTTCCGGCACATCATCGAAAGTCCGGGCCGTTACCGAGCAACATTCCCGGCGCCCCCGGAGGGGCTGTATTTGGAAAAAGTGAAATTCCGATAGTTGGAGGAACTGATGAAGTTTTTCATCGACACGGCGAACATTGACGAGATTAGGAAGGCAGCCTCTTTGGGCGTCCTGGACGGTGTAACCACCAATCCGTCATTAGTCGCGCGCGAAAAAGGGAAGTTCGAAGAGATTCTCAAACAAATCTGTGATGTTGTTGACGGGCCGATCTCGGCGGAAGTCACGGCCACAGACTACGAAGGAATGTTGCGTGAAGGGCGCACGCTCGCTAAGATCCACAAGAACATCGTGGTCAAGTGCCCGTGCATTCTTTCCGGACTCCAGGCCACCAAGACTTTCTTCGATGAAGGCATCCCGGTCAACATGACCCTGGTTTTCTCGCCAACCCAGGCAATCTTTGCGGCCAAAGCCGGAGCACGCTTTGTGTCGCCGTTTATCGGCCGGCTGGATGACATCTCGACCGACGGCATGGAATTGATTGAACAAATCGTGCAAATCTACGACAACTACGATTTCGCCACCGAGGTGTTGGTCGCTTCCGTGCGCCATCCCATGCACGTAGTGGAAGCTGCCATGCTGGGAGCGGATATCTGCACCATGCCGTTCAATGTAATTGAAAAACTAATCCAACACCCGTTGACCGATCTCGGGCTCAAGAAATTTCTCGAAGACTGGGAAAAGGTCAAGGGCAGATGATCTCGCGCTACACGACACCGGAAATCGGTGCACTCTGGACCGACGAGCATAAGTTCGCTACCTGGCTCAAGGTCGAGTTGGCCGTTGCCGAGGTTCAGGCGCAGATGGGGATCATCCCGCGCTCGGCATTCTTGAAACTACGCGCTAATGCCAGGTTCTCGGTGAAGCGAATCGACAAGATCGAAGCTGAGGTCAAACACGACGTCATTGCATTCCTCACATCGGTTTCAGAAAACGTCGGCGAAGCTGCCAAGTTCCTGCATTTTGGCATGACTTCATCGGACTTGGTCGACACGGCGCAGGGCGTGACACTGGGTGAAGCAGGAAAGCTAATCCTAAAAAAGCTGAATGAGGCGATCAAAGAAGCCCGCAAGAAAGCTATTCGCTACCGCAAGACTCCCGCCATCGGCCGCACGCACGGTGTGCACGCCGAACCGACAATTCTCGGATTGAAATTCCTGCTATGGTATCAGGAGTTGCTGCGTCAGCGCGAGCGAATGGAGTATGCCGTGAAGCAGGTAGCAGTCGGCAAGATCTCCGGAGCCGTCGGCAACTACGCAAATCTTGATCCTAAGATTGAGGCTGCTGTCTGTAAACACCTTGACATCTCAGCAGCACCAATCTCCACACAGGTAATCCAGCGGGATCGCCACGCGCAGTTCTTGGCGGCGATCGCACTGCTCGGTGCATCGCTCGAAAAGTTTGCGACGGAAATAAGAGCACTGCAAAGAACTGAAGTGCTTGAATTGGAGGAAGGATTCTCGAAAGGCCAGAAGGGATCTTCCGCGATGCCGCATAAGCGCAATCCAATCACCTGCGAGCGAATCGCCGGGCTGGCGCGAGTATTGCGTGGGAATATGGTCGCAGGTTTCGAGAATGTCGCCCTCTGGCACGAGCGCGATATCACCCACTCATCAGTCGAGCGCGTAATCCTGCCCGATTCAACAATTCTGATAGTCTACATGCTTAAACTCTTCAATCAGGTCATGCAGAACCTGCAGGTGTATCCGCAGAATCTCAGAAAGAACCTTGAATTAACCGGCGGCCTGGTTTTCAGCGGTCGCTTGTTGTTGAAGCTCTCCGAGGCTTGCGGCTCGCGGGAAATCGCCTATCGCCTGGTGCAGCGCAATGCGATGGCCGGCTGGGCCGGCAAGGGAAAGTTCATCGACCTGGTGAAAGCCGACTCGGAAATCGCGAAATATCTCAAACCGCGAGACATCGCCGCCTGCTTTGACCTTTCCTACTATTTTCGCAACGTCGAAAAGATATACAAGAAGTGTCTATGATCGAACGTGATGGCTATCGCTTCATCTTGCCGGCTGCAATCGTCGCAGTGTCTCTTTGGGTGCTGTTCGCGCGCTGCAAGTGCTGGCCGTACGGAGTAGGCGCCGTACTGATCACTATAGTAGCGTTGTTTGTGGTCTACTTTTTCCGGGATCCGCAGCGCACACCCCCTGCCGGAGAGAATCTCATTCTATCACCGGGCGATGGCAAGATCATTATTGCGGAGCAGCGTACGGGCTCCGATGGCAAGCCATATTTCCTGGTCTCGATCTTCCTCTCAGTCTTCGATGTCCACGTCAATCGTATACCTATCAGCGGAAAGGTCACACACGTTCAACACGTGCCCGGCAAATTTCACAAGGCATTCCAGCCGGAGGCCGTGACCGAAAATGAACGAACGGAGATTACCATCGCTTCCAAGTTCGGTGATGTCAGCTTCAGCCAGGTGGCGGGAATCCTTGCCCGGCGAATAGTCTGCCGTATCAAAGAGGGTGATGATGTCATTCGCGGACAACGCATGGGACTGATCCGCTTCGGCTCGCGCATTGATATCTTCCTGCCGCTGTCTGTCACAATAGATGTTAAACTCGGCGACAGGGTCGTCGGAGGAGAGAGCGTCATTGGACGATTCCCGTAAAATGGCCAGCTTCCGGGGCATTTTCCCTGGCGCCTTCACGATGGGGAACATGCTGTGCGGATTCTTTTCGATTCTCTCAGCACATAACAACGAACCGGCACGTGCTGCCTGGTTCGTAATCCTCGCCGGCTTTCTTGATGGCCTCGACGGCAAAGTCGCGCGCCTCTCCAAGGGCACAAGCCAGTTCGGTAAAGAGCTGGACTCGCTCGCCGATATCGTCAGTTTTGGAGTTGCACCCGCATTTCTTGTCTGGTCATCGGTCCTCGGGGAATTCGACCGCTGGGGATTCATGATTGGCGGCGTCTATCTTATGGCAGGCGCCTTTCGCCTGGCACGTTATAACGTCGTCTCCGACCCGCATATCAAGGCCCATTTCGTTGGACTGCCGATACCGGTGGCGGCGATCACAATCTGCTCATATATCATCATGAGCCTCAGCTACTTCAAGGAAATCATGTACCCCGAATTCGTGGTCTCTATGGTGATCGCCTGCTCCGCCCTGATGGTCTCGAATGTGATCTATGACTCGATTCCGGAACGCTTCGACCGTCGAGAAAACCGTTGGCGGATGGCTTTTATTTTCGTATTCTTGATCGCGGTCTTGATTAAACCGCGACTGATGCTTTTCCCGTTCCTCGCTTCGTACGTCCTGTATGGCGTTGTACGGGAAGGAGTTAGAATTATGAACAATACTCGGCGAAACTCAAGGGACAAAAACCATGTCGAATAAGAAGAAGATCGTGTGCAGAGTGCGGCTCAAAGACGGAGTTCTCGATCCGCAGGGTGTCACCATTCGTCACGCTCTGGAGCAGCTTGGATTTAGTGATGTAATTGATGTCCGCTCCGGCAAGATCTTCGAACTGACATTTCGCGAGGGCGTGAATGGCGACCTGCGGGTCAAGACCGAAGAAATCTGCCGCAAGGTGCTGGCAAATCCGGTAATCGAAGAGTTCGAGGTGAAAGAAGAATAGATGCGTTTCGGTGTCGTGACATTTCCGGGTTCCAACTGTGACTATGACGCACTAATGGTTGTGCGCGACCAACTACATCATGTTGCAGAATTTGTCTGGCATAAGGATCCGAATCTGACGGCGGTCGACTGCGTGATTCTGCCCGGTGGCTTCTCCTACGGAGACTATCTTCGCACCGGCGCGATCGCCCGCTATTCTCCGGTCATGAAATCGGTGATCAAATACGCCAATGAAGGCGGATTGGTGATCGGCATCTGCAATGGATTCCAGGTGCTTCTCGAAGCTGGATTGCTCCCCGGCGCGATGTTGCGCAACCACAAATTGCGCTTCATCTGCAAACATGTTTATCTTCGCTGCGAAAACAGCGATTCCCCGTTCAGCAACCAGATGCGCGTCGGCGACGTATTAAAGATTCCTATCGCCCATACTGACGGCAACTATTATTGGAATCCCGATGGTGTCCGCGGACTTGAGGAGAACAAACAGGTGATTTTCCGTTATTGCACAACCGAGGGTAAGATCACGGATGAATCCAATCCTAATGGTAGCATCAACAACATCGCCGGAATTTGTAACAAGACCCGTAACGTCTTTGGAATGATGCCGCATCCTGAACGTGCGTCGGAAGAACTTCTCGGATCGGCGGATGGATTGCGTGTATTCCAATCAATCGTAGCCTTTGCCAAGGCCGGAGTCGCTGTTTGAAAAAGAGCGAGATCGTCTTTCTGGTTTTTTCCTTGCTGATGGCTGCAATTGTCGGCGGACTGCTCGGAGATATCATTGGCGAGTTTCTGCCCGATGGCGCTGCCAAGACTCTGTTTCAGAAACACCTGTCGATCGGCTTCAGCCCCTCGACACTCGATCTGTTTTCGATCAATTTCACGCTGGGATTGATGTTCAACATTAATTTTGTCAGCGTATTATTCATGGTGATGGTTATCATCTATTTTCGCTGGTGGTATATTTAGTTGTCGGAGGAGTGAAAGATGCCAAATATTGGTTTTCAGGAACTTATCGTTATCTTCTTAATCGTGCTGCTTCTATTCGGCGCTAAGAAGATTCCCGACATTGCCGCCGGGCTGGGCCGCGGTATTCGCGACTTCAAGCGCGCCATGAAAGACACCGGTGACGAAATTCAAAAGTCAGCCACACCAGAACAACCTGCCGCCAAACCCACTGAAAGCGGTGACAAAAAGGAATAGATGTTCAGCAAAGAGGATGTCCAGAAAATTCAACTGACCCTCGGGGCAACCGAATCGGTGTGGGAGGGCGACCATCACAGACTTAAGGTAATTCAGACCGAAGAGAAGCGTACTTTGGTTCTGGAAATCTACCCCGATACCGAGCTGGGCAAGAATCGCGGTGCGTTGATTGTGGTCTATACCGGCGGTGCTCATCTGCAGTTGCACAACTGCTCCGGTTTCGTGGCCAGCGAAGAACTTGGCGAGGTGACCTTCGTTGCCGAGACCAAGGACCGCATCTCCGGCCTGGTAGTCGAGCGTGAAGCCGCCTGCTCGCTCTATTCCGACATCAATCGCGATCTGATCTCATCCGACTTCTCGCGCTTTGGTGTCGAAGTCATGCTCTCCGGCGTAGCCCTCTCACTGGCCGAAGATCTATTTGACGGCAAGAATTAGCGCCGGTCTTTCTCGATCCTGATATCCTTGTGTATTTCACTCCCGAAGAGAATGCTCGATTTTGATTTTGATGGGAGGTTGAAGTGAACGCAGGTGCGAACTCGGAACTTGAGTGTCCAAAGTGCAGTGCAAGAGTTTCCGTTCCTGTGGAAATCAATACGCAAACAACAAAATGTACTTACTGCAACACAATCGTCAACCTGCCATTTGAGTTAGCCGCATCGAGAGAGAAATCACGGGCCCGATTTCGACCAGGTTCATTGCTCTTTGCCGGGATCTCCATGCTATTCTTGGTGCCGATTGGCTTGCTGGCTCTTGTATTCCTGGAACTTGTCTTTGCGCAGGTTGAGCTCTTCGAATCGCCCTATTGGTACGGAACCGACAACTACTTCGCGGGTGCCCAGGTTCTCTTTGCTGCGATTGTCACGATAGTCTGGACCGGACACTCGGCCTACGCGGGCTTTCGACTGCTCATGCTTCAAGATGGCGCTGTTCGTTCGATTCTCGTCTTCTTGTCAGCGAGTCTCTTCTATTGGCTATTGCAGTCCGTCTTGGTCGTGCCTGCAGGCGGACTCTGGGGATTTCGATTTGAGGTTGTCTTGTTCTTTGTGGTATTGCCGTTGCTTGTTCTGACCGCGATCTACTTCTGGCTCCGTCGCTCAACCACGCTTCGCCTGGTCTTTCCCAACGAGTTTTCTCACTAATCTCCCAAGACTGATTTGCTGTCGTCTTTCGGTATCGGCAGTAAGTCAAACGTGCCTCGGATAGTGGACTATAGAACTTGTACCCCACCTGAGCGAAGCGACAGGTGGGTTCAATGGCCAATGGGCAAATCGTGCTGCAAATATGCCTATTCGAGAATGGGCATGTGCATGCACAGAGATGACTGAAAAAAAGGGCGCGATCATCGCGCCCTTCTTGAAGTCAGAGGAATTAAATACTCCTACGCCATCGCCGGCTTCCGTGAGAATGAAACCGTGAAATCCTCCAGCGCAGCCGCGAAATCCTTGGCTGAGCGATAACGCTCTTGCGGCTCCTTGGCCAACGCCTTGCGCAGGATCATGTCGAACAATGGCGGAACCTTCGGATCGATTGTCGACGCCGGTGTCGGCTCCTCGTTGAGAATCTTGTATACCAGTGCAGAGATGTTCTCGCCCGTGAAGGGACGACGATGGGTCAGCATCTCGTACAGCACAACGCCGAGCGAGAAGATGTCGGAACTGGGGCTTACTTCCTTCCCCTTGAGCTGTTCCGGTGAAATGTAATTGGGCGTACCCATGGCCACGCCGGTCTGAGTCATCGAAGACGACTCAAAGTGGGCGATACCGAAATCCATCACCTTGACCTTGAAGCCATCCATGACCATGATGTTCGCCGGCTTGATATCGCGATGGACAATACCCATCTTGTGTGCGTATTCGAGCGCCGAGCAGGTCTGAACAACCACTGACGCAAGGATTCGGTAGTTCAATTGAAGATTGCGCTTCAGCACAGCCTCGAGAGTGTAACCCTCAATGTATTCCATCGCTATGTACTGCAAGTTGCCTTGCAGACCAACGTCGTAGATGGTCACGATATTCGGGTGCGACAAGTTGCCGGCAGCCTTGGCCTCACGTGTCAGGCGTTCCTTCAACTCATTCAGCTCGGATGGATCGGCGATCGTATCAAGACGAATTGTCTTGAGTGCAACAAGACGGTCAATAGCCGGGTCTTTGCCCTTGTAGACCGTACCCATGGCGCCCTTGCCAAGCGGCTCAAGCACTTGATAACGGCCGAATGACACCGGCTGGCCCTCGGTCGTGAACCGAACACCATAGATCCGTTTCTCTTCTTCCGTCAGAATGAGTTCGTCCTCGACCGGAACCGGTTTGGGCGCAGGCTTCGGCGGCGGCGTCTGGTCATTACGAGCTATTCCGGACATGTCTACATCGAGCAGATCCGGTATGAAAGTCTTGGTGTCATTGGCCTCTGTGGCAGCAACGTCTTCCTGTACCTCTCGCAAATTCTCGCTAACCGGTGGCTTCGGCGCATACTTACCGGTCTTGTCGTGTTTGCGCATCTCGGATTCGGGGATGAGACTACCGCCGGTTTTAAGTGCCTCAAAGTCGAGTCTGATAGTCTCGCTGAGCATTTCCGGAGAAGGCCGTTCATCCTCGATAAAGCGGCCCGGGATGATCTCGTCGAATGAAAGTTCTTTGCCGTCGTCACGACGAGTAGCTATCGGTTCTCCATTGAGAAGTTTCTTGAGATCTAAGCTCCGAGTGATCGTACTCGCAACCGCGTATTCGCGGTTCGGTTTGACAGCGACGGATGCAATTATGAAAAGCACGACCGTGGCGGTCGGATAGAGCACGTTCATCACCATGTTGAGCGAGCTAAACAATACGAAGTTCACGTTGAATAAAATGAAACCAATGATGAAAAGTGCAATCAGTCGATACATCTGCGGCATCTTGGGCAGAACAAGTCCACCGAATGCTCCGATGGCCAAAATCAGAAGCAGATCAATCGGAATCGGAAATTCAAAGCGGTGCGAAGTATTGCCATTGATCAGATTCTGCGCAACTGCTGCGGAGAATTGATAAGAAGGGATACTGCCTGCAGTCGCAGTCTCGATGAATTCGAAATCGCCGACTCCGGTGGCGGCGACTACAACCGCCTTTCCGGCGATGGAGTTCGGATCGGCATCACCGGTCAGAATATCTATTGCCGAGACTAATGGGTAAGTCCGGCCTTCCGCCGGCAGGTCGACCAGCATTTGGCCGCGGTCATCAGTGGGTAATTCCCGGCCGCCGACGATGACGCGACCACCACCCGAAAAATTGATTCCGGAACTCGAGCCGCCAAGATAAATATTTGCAAGTTGGACAGGAGCGCTGACAAAGACCTTGTCCTCAAAATTGACCAGCACATTGGCCGAACGAACCATGTCATCAAAATCTGACTCAAAGAAGCGAAAGCCTACTGCACCGACGTTGGCCGCGAACACCTTCGGGGGCACGAACGCAGCGATGACCCTGGGGAGTTCCTCGATCGCCACATCCTGAGATGGAAGAATCGACGAAGATTGGAAATAGTCCGGTACCGGGCGGGAGGAGCGTCCTTCATCGGAAACAACAATGTCAAACGGCAGTACGACATTGCCACAGTCGCGCATTGATTCGCCAAGAGTGCCCGAATTTCCGGAAACGAATTCCTCGACACGTTCAGCAAGAGGGAAGTCGAGCATAACGGCCCTGGGCTTGTAGTCGCAAATCGTAATCAGCAAATCGCTGATGCGACCGTGGTCCCACGGCCACTTGCCGACTTTGTCAACCGACCGGGCGTCGATGGCGACGACCGAGACCTTCGTGGGATCCGGTTCAAGATGTTTAGAAGACCGGATCTGATCCTCGATGGCGTACTCGAGCCTCTGGAGTGGCGGCAAGTTCTGGGCGTAAATGATGATGACCAGGAGCGTCAGCAGCCAGTAGAGGATGCCACTCTTGAATCGCGCGGACATGTTGTCCCATTTTGACACGTAGTGCTGCATAGTTTATTTCCCGCTCGATAGCCTTTCAATTAGAAATTCCGGCAGTTTCGCTGCTTGCATCTTGGCTTGCGCCGTCGCGACGTCATAGGAAACGCGGCGATAATTGAGTGTATCAGCCGCAGAATCATAGAGCACATAACAGGACCGGGGATCGCCATCGCGAGGTTGCCCGACCGAGCCGGTGTTCACGATATACCGTGATTCCTTTTCGAGTTGGACCTGCTCCGGTCTGATCGCATAAGTCTCGCCGGCAAACGTGTGGCCGTAGACTATCGGTTTGTGTGAGTGACCGAGGCAACAAATGCGCTTTGTAAAGTGATTGAATTGCCGTTCCGCGTCATGAATGGACAAGCAGTATTTCCATGCTGCCGGTTCTTCTGGAGTAGCGTGGACAAGTTGCATGTTCTCGACCTCAGCCACCATCTTGAACGATGCCAGTGCACTGATGGCTTCCGAATCGAGAACAGCTGTCGTAAATGCGATGGCTTGCTGAGCATAGGGATTAAAGTCGGCCGAATCCAGAAGGCCGAGAGCCGAATAATCGTGGTTACCCATCAGCTTGATTTCGCACTCCGCATTGATGATAGCCAATACCTCATTCGGGTTCGCGCCGTAGCCGACGGCGTCGCCCAGAAAGGCGATACTCTCAGCCGCCGTATGGTCCTTGATATCTTTCATCGTAGCGATCAGCGCTTCCAAGTTGCCATGTACATCCGAAATTAGCGCATAGATCATGATCAGCCTTCGATAAATCGGAAGACCGACTTACCGACCTCGATGATGTCACCGTTCTTCAAAGTCGCACTCTTAACGATTTCGCCGTTGATCTTGGTCTTGCCGCTATGGCCGATGTTCAAGATCGTATACGATTCGCCCTCGCGTATTATCTTAGCTTGAAGTTTCGATACCCAGAATCCTTTGACCTGGACGTTGGCAAAGCTGGACTTTCCAAGTGTCGTGATATCGTTGGAAACACGTACCTTTTTCTTCTCGGTCCCGTCAAGTGCAAGGAGCACCGTTCCACCGGCAGCTGCCGCCACTTCTTTGTCCTCATTATCCTGATGGACCAGTTCCTTCTGCTTACGCGTATTCAGGACCATCGTCCCATCCATGTCGGATATCTTCTTCACCGGCTGAGATTCCTGAAAAAACACCAGGTCAAATTTGCCGATCGTGATTGTGTCGCTATCCTGAAGAAATGACTCGTTGACCTTGCGATGATTCACAAACGTCCCGTTGAGGCTGTCATTATCAATAATCAGGGCACCTTTGTCAGAAAACTCGATTTGTGCATGCTTGCGCGAGACGCCGCGATTGTCGAGGATAATGTCATTTTCTGAGGTTCGGCCGATGGAGATGCGTTCCTTTTCGGTCACGACTCGCTCGATGACCTTATCGGCATACTTGACGATGATTTCCGGCATGTTAGCGATGCTCCTTTCTATCAGTCTTGACCTCGCTATTCAGAGAAACCGGAATCGGTCGAGTCTCCATCAGACTTTCCAGCGGATTGTGTTTCTCTGCTTGCGTTAATTCTCTTTGACGCTTGGTATCGAGAACCATCGTCTTTTCGCTGTCCGACATCTTGGCGACAGACTGCGAATCGCGATAGTAGATGAGATCGAATTTGCCAACCGTGATCATGTCATTATCTTGCAAAAAAGCACGAATGACTTTCATCTGATTGACAAAAGTACCGTTAAGGCTGTCAAGGTCGATAACTTGATGACCCGCGTCGCTCATCTCTATGCGGGCGTGCCGCCGCGATACACCGCGATTATCAAGTACGATATCATTGTCCGCCGTGCGCCCGATACTGATTGTATCCTTCTCGGTGACGACACGCTCGATGACCTTGTCGGCAAACTTGACGATGATTTCCGCCATTGGAGTCATCCCTCTCTGCAAGATTTTGTCGATAGTGATAACGCGCTGGCCGGCTCATCCGGGTCTAACGGAGCTTTCTGCTTCTCTGCAAATGACTTGCCGCTCCTCGCGTATTCAATTATATTTTCGTCATGCTACCGCTAAACTTGAGACAAAGACCCGCAGTTTTCGCGGCACCCTTGGCTGGAGTGTCGGATATCGCCTATCGGTCCATAGCCAAACGCTTGGGTGCTGATTATACTTTTCCGGAAATGATTGCCTCTGAAGGACTTATCCGCGATAACGGCAGGACAATGGACATGATGCGACGTTATGAAGGCGAGAATGATGTTGGCTGCCAGCTCTTTGGTACTCGCCCCGAGGCCGTAGCCCACGCCGCACAAGTCGTGGAGCAACAAGGGTTTAATTCTGCCGATCTAAACTGCGGGTGTCCCGTGCACAAAGTCGTCGATAAGAACGGCGGAGCGGCGCTGCTCAAGACTCCCGTCCTGCTTGGCAAAATCATTGAAGAGTCTGTTAAGCGGATTTCAATTCCATTCTCAATCAAGATTCGCTCTGGTTGGGATAAGAAGTCGCTCAATTTCGTGGAGATCGGCAAGATTGCCGAACAAAGCGGAGCTGCTTACGTGTGTCTTCACGCGCGCACCCAATCCGAGTACTTTGCACCGGAAGCACACTGGGAACACATCGCAGAGCTCAAGCAGGCCATCAAGATTCCAGTTATCGGCAATGGCGCAATCTGGAAGGCCGAGGATGCGGTCCGGATGATCAAAGAAACCGGATGTGATGGCGTCATGATTGCCTCCGGATCACTTGGAAATCCCTTCATCTTCCGTGAGATCAAATCATTACTGGAGACCGGTGAACAAGCGGCTCCGGCGACAAATGCGGAGCGGGTGCTGGTGTGCCTTGAACATGTCCGCAAAATGGTGGAGCTCTTCGGCGAACCCGCCGGGATACGCCGAGCGAGAAAGCTAATCGGTTGGTATTACCAATACATGAGCGGTCGCAAGCGCATTGACCAGCAGCTATTCCACGTTGACACATATGCCGAGGTTGAACACTATCTGACCGAGGCACTGACACGGTTCGGGGAAAAAGCTGCATGATCAGCAGGCGCGAGTTGGAGAGACTCCTGAGTGATTTCAAAGCCGGCAAGACCGGCATCAGCGACCTTCTGGCTAAGTTGAACAGTGCGCAATACGAAGAACTGGGGTTCGCAAAGGTGGATCACGGGCGCAAATCGCGCTGCGGCTTTCCCGAAGTCATCTTTGCGCAGGGAAAGACACCGGAACAGGTCATCGCGATTGGCAGGAAGATAATCGAACGAGAAGGCGAACTGCTCATTACTCGATTGGATGAAAAGAAATTCTCGACGGTAAAGAGATCGCTCAAAAAGTTGAGCTATTCCGTTACCGGCCAAGTCGCTTATGTAAGAAAGACCAAGCCAAAACCCAATTCCGGAATATTGATCTTGACTGCCGGTACTTCGGATATTCCTATCGCGGAGGAAGCCGCCGTTAGCTGCGAAGCGCTTGGATATGTCCCGGAGCGATTCTACGATGTCGGCGTGGCCGGCCTTCATCGACTGGTCGCGGGTTCGGAGAAACTCACGAGCGCGAAAGTGGTCATCGTCGTCGCCGGGATGGAGGGCGCGTTGCCTTCTGTAGTAGGCGGACTGGTCGATGTGCCGGTGGTCGCAGTGCCGACGTCGGTTGGATATGGATCCTCATTTGGCGGTATTGCCGCACTCCTGGCAATGCTAAATTCGTGTGCGTCGGGAGTGACGGTAGTGAATATCGACAATGGCTATGGGGCCGCTGCGGCCGCACTAAGGATAGTCGCGTCACGATGAAGATCGCGTACCTCGATTGCTTCTCGGGTGCCGCCGGCGACATGCTGGTCGGGGCGATTATTAATGCCGGCTGTGATCCCCATTTTCTGCAATCGCAAATTGATTTGCTCGGAATCCCGGGACTGAAGTTGGTCGCGCAATCGGTGAAAAAACAGGGCCTGCACGGGATCGCCGTGCAGTTTGTCTCGGAAGAAACGAGCCCCCCGCACCGGCATTTGTCTGAAATTGAAAAGATACTGCACACCTCCAAGTTGGAATCTACCGCAACCGAAACAGCAATCGCCGTGTTCAGGCGTATCGGCGAGGCAGAAGCGCGGATGCATGCTCTGTCAATCGAGAAAGTCCACTTCCACGAAGTTGGTGCCGTCGATGCGATTTGTGATATTGTTTGCGTGATAACTGGCCTAAAGAACCTGGGGATCGAAAAGCTGTACTCTTCAGCCATCTTGTTGGGAAGCGGTATCATCAAGTCCGCACATGGCATGATCCCGTTGCCGGCGCCGGCAACTCTGGAAATTTCCCGAGGGTTTCCGGTGAAACGGATCGACAATGGTAAAGAAATGACGACGCCAACCGGAGCCGCTCTGATCGCGGAGTTGGCAGAGTACGTCGCAGGCTACGAGATGGTCGTTGACAGGATCGGATACGGCGCAGGTACGATCGATCTTGAGGATCGCCCCAACCTACTGAGAATGATCGTCGGCGAGTCTCCATCAGGCTTCGATAGCGACCTTGTGACGATTATCGAGACTAATATTGACGACGCTACGCCGGAGCAGATGGGGCATCTGCAGCAACGGCTGTTCGAGACTGGAGCGCTGGATGTGTTCGTCGGCTCCATCCTGATGAAAAAGAGCCGCCCGGCCCACAAACTGACCGTAATCGCGCAACAGTCGACAACCGAAGCGCTTGCGAGAGTGCTGTTGCGAGAATCGTCAACAGCCGGCGTGCGAATTCGCACTGAGTCGCGCTGGAAGCTTCAATATGAGTTCAAAACGGTGGAAACTGAATATGGTGACGTAAGAATTAAGTTCTACTTCGGGGGCGATATTCGTAAATTCAGCCCCGAGTATGAAGATGTCGTAAGCGCTGCCATGAGTGCGAAAGCACCGTTTGTAAAAGTCTACAACGCGGCTGTGATGGCGGCGAATCGATTAAAGGAGAATTGATGTGAGCGATTTGAAGGTGTTGGTATTTGCGCAGAAGAAGGGTCCAACCCTGCTTGGAGCCTCGCTGGAAGCTTTGACGGCCGGCCGCCAGTTGGCCGACAAACTTGGTGGAAAGTTGGGAGCCCTTGTCGTTGGCAGTGGTACCGAAGCAGCGGCAAAGCAGGCGATCGGCTGTGGAGCAGACGTTTGTTTCACCGTCGAAAATGCGGAGCTCGACCAGTTTCAGGATGATGCCTATGCACAGATCATCGCAGAAGTCGTCAAGAACAAGTCCCCACAAATCGTGCTGGGCACGGCCAACGTCTACGGCAAATCTCTGTTCGGTCGCGTTTGCGGTCTTCTCGGTGTCTCAATAGCGGCCGACTGCAATTCTGTTGATGTTGATAGCGAAGGCAGGCTTTCTGTAACCCGTCCCGCATATGGCGGAAAGGTCTATCTTACCGTCCAATTCAAATCGACACCACAAATTGCCACGCTGCGCCCCAAGGTGTTTGCCGAGGCCAAGGCCGATGCCGCGCGCACCGGCACAGTTGAACCAATTGCAACCACTGCTGTCAGTCAGCTCAAGGTCGAAACCGGTGCAGCTGGGGGTGGAGGCGAAATCACGCTCGCGGAAGCGGACATTATCGTCTCGGGCGGTCGGGGACTTAAGGAACCGGCCAATTTCAAGTTAGTGAAAGATCTCGCGGACGCCGTCGGCGGAGCCGTTGGAGCATCACGAGCGGTTGTCGATGCCGGTTGGATCCAATATAAATACCAGGTTGGACAAACTGGCCGCACCGTAAACCCGAAGCTCTACTTCGCCCTCGGAATTTCCGGTGCCATACAGCATCTCGTGGGCATGCAATCGTCGGGCACAATCGTTGCCGTCAACCGCGATGCAGACGCTCCGATCTTCAACGTAGCCACGTATGGCATCGTAGGCGACTTGTTCGAAATCGTACCGGCGCTCACTGCGAAATTCGCAAAGGAACTGAAATAGTTCCCTTGAAACGTTCTGGCCTGTGCCGGTTACTGAGCATATTCATCCCGCCTCAAGGGCTTGTTCTCGGAGAATACTAAGTGAGTAGTAGATTCGCTGCCATCGACATCGGCTCTAACTCATCTCTTTTGCTGATCCTGGAACTGGGTGGCGACAATATAGTTCGTGTGGTCATTGACACCAAGACTTCGACGCGGCTGTCGGCCGGGACACAGTACGGTGACGCAATCGGTGAAGATGCACTGCGCAGGCAGTTCTCCGCACTGGACAAGTTTGCCCAGTTGCTGAGAGAGAACCATGTCGAAACGACAATCGCCTGTGGAACACAGGTCTTCCGAGTGGCAAGCAATGCAGCCAAGATCGCCGAAGAAATCGCCCGTCGCTATGATTGGCGATTCGAGATCATCAGCGGCGAACGGGAAGCCCAGTTATCATTTAAAGCAGCGACATCAGGACTAACGGATGTTCGCAATCGGAGGATAATCCTCGATGTAGGCGGCGGTTCGAGCGAGGTAGTCTCTGGCGTGGCAGATAACATCGTTTGGTCTCACAGCTTTCCGGTGGGCGCGGTCAGTCTGACAGAGAGATTCGGATTGAATCGACAAATCACCCCGGCAAAGCTATCAGACGCGAGAGCGTTTCTCGAGCGGATCTTCTCCGATCTCAGCGCAGTGCTTCAAACCGCTGTGAACAACGAGTCGGCTGGTCCTGACGACTATCCGGAGCTCGTAGCCGTTGGTGGAACATCCACAACCCTGGCCGCCATCAGCCTTGGGCAGAAAATCTTTGGTCCGAACGCGATTCACGGTGTAAGAATGAACAGGCAGTCAATTCAGAGACAACTTGCGGAACTCGGCAAAATCGAAGCCGCAGAACGAAGAGAACTGATACCGTTCGACCCGGATCGCGCTGAGATAATAGTGGGTGGCGCCACAATTATCGATTTCTTAATGGAAAAGCTGGCTGCAACGAGCCTCACAGTCTCAAATTGCGGACTAAGGTGGGGGTTGATTCTCGACACTTTTCCGCAACTGCAGCGGGTGGAAATTGCACAATAGTCAGTGAAGTAACGTCTATAAAACTGCTTGACTAAAGCACCCCAAGGCTTAATTTGGCGCAGGAGGAATCGATATCGACTGCTTGGCAAGGATTTGAGATTAGAACTCAGGAACGAATTTGATACAATGCAGCAGGAATGCCGGACTACTTGCGCGCTCGCGCGATTTCGGCTTTTTTTGTTTCTGGAAATGAGGTAAAGAAAACGGGATGCGAAAACTCATTGTAACTACGCTTGCCATACTGTTACTGGCGACCGCTCACGCCTCCGCATTGATGACCTTCCAACTTGAAGACCCGATTCGGGGCCTGCTCAGCAACAGCGTAATTCAGATTGTCTTCGATGGTCAATTTGTCTGGGCGGCTACAGATGGCGGCGGTCTTGCCGGGACATCTGACGGAGGCATAACTTGGATAACCTTCAGCAAAGACAACGCGTTTACGTCGACAGGTGTGTCGGCGTTAGGTCTATTGCAGGACCGGCTCCTTGTTTCGACCGTCAATACCGAGACCGACGGAGGCGGCGGCGGACTTTTTTATACAGATGATCACGGCGGAAACTTTACGAACGCCGAGCACCCCCTCTTCAAAGGTGCAGGTCGAATATCTTACGATTTTGCCGTGTTTGACAGCGTCGTCTACTCAGCCAATTACTATGCAGGACTACTACGAAGTCTCGACGGCGGAATCAGTTGGGAAAACATCTTCATCGACGCGAAACTTGACAGCCTCTTCGAAGCTGACAGTGCCTTTGCGCCAACCGAATTTGTGCGAGGTCGCTACTTTTCGGCGGTTATCGATCCTTACCATGATGACACTACCATCGTCTGGGCTGGTTCTGCAGAAGGCGTTCAGCGCCTCTACTATATTGGCAAGAGTAAGAAACTCGCAAGCCGCCGCATTAACGATATTGCGAATGAAGGTAGCACCTGGTGGTACGCTACTGACAAAGGTGTCAGTAGGTTCAATGACACACTGCTTACGTTCAATAGCTGGAGTGAAGACAACGGGCTTCCAGCCAACTATGTCAGCGCTATTGCTGTGAAGGGCAATCTGGTGATTGCTGGTTTGTACGACACTCTCCTAAACATTTCCCTCGGATTCGCCGTAAGCACAAATTCAGGCGTGAACTGGACAAGTAGAACCCCGGCAACGGCTCTCGGGTCCGGCAAGATGATACAAGCACTGGAATTTCACGGAACATCAATCTGGGCAGCGTGTGATCAGGGAGGCCTGCTGCGCTCTGTCGACAATGGCGTCAATTGGGAAGTGTATTATCCGTCAGATCTGATCGCAGGTCCGGAGATTCCATCACCGGTCTACAATATCCATGCCATCGACGTTGCCGAGCGTGATGACTTCAGTCGCGTGACTGTCGGAACTGACTCGGGCATTGTCGCTTTCTATTTTGACAACGACGGCGACAGGGATTCAGTCGTTCACACTGCAATCGCCGACAATGCGCTCTACGGTCAGAAGGTGCTGTCCGTCGCGACTTTCGTGACAGAAAGAAGTGATGAATACTGGGCGGCTGTCAAGCCCCTCAAGCCGGATGTCGGCTCCCGCCCGGCTGTGATAAACAGCACCAACAACGGTGCGACTTGGAGTTTCCATCTGGTCGGAACGCCGGCCGTCATCACGAATGACGTGAAGATAGGCGAAATGTTCGGCGACACCATGGTCTGGGCCGCAACGGATCAAGGTCTGCGGGCAACCACCGATTTCGGACAGCGCTGGGACTCTTACCTGGTGCGTGATGCATTTAGCGGCGACACGATTTATTTTACCGCGGCTTACGGGACTGTCGAGATGAGCGGATCGGAAACTCATATGGGCGCAAATGGAAATGGACTTGCCCAATTATACCTCGCAGAAAGCGATGGCAATCTGTTTCCGAACTTCCGCGTTTACAAACCGACCTTTGATCCGAACCAATTCGATTTAGTCGGACGATCTTACACTGCTACCGGAGCTACACCGGGCGACAGCGCCTTGGCAGGGAATTTCGTCGTTGCGATGGGGCTGCAGCGAAGTGGAGACAGCTCATTGATTTGGGCATCAGTTCGCCCGGCATTGGAATCAGGAGGCCGCAACGGTGTGTCAATCACGACAGATCGAGGAACGACTTGGCGTTTCACGCTGGACAATACCCTGGTTTGGAATTTCCAGTTTACCGGTGATACTGCCTTCGCAGCATCTGATCAGGGTCTTTACATGTCGACCGACTTCGGTGAATCATGGGACCAGCTTTCCATTAGAGATCCCGAGACCGGCCGATCGATTTCCGATTCCGTCGCAGTCTATGATATTGAGCTGATCGATGGCGACTACTGGGTGGGTACCGACGACGGCATTGCAGTAACCTCTGACCTTGAGGACTGGACAATAATTCGGACATTCCTCGATGTGCCGCCTGAAGAGACCTGGGCGACGCCGAATCCGTTTTCGCCGTACTTAGGCGGAAGCGAAATGAAGTTTCATTACAAACTGAAGAATCCCGGCAAAGTCACAATCACAATCTACGACTTCGCCAATAACATCGTCAAGAAAGTCCTCGACGGCGTCCCACGGCAGGGGAACGTGCAGTATGACGATATCGACACCTGGAACGGTACAAACAGCAAGGGCGACGTTGTCGCAGCCGGAGTGTACCTGTATCTTCTCGAATCCACCGGCGGCGAAGAGCTGTGGGGAAAGATTATGGTGATTCCATGAGGAAGACTTTGCGAATTGCAGTCGTGGTTCTGGCCGCACTGCTGCTTGGTTCAACATCCTATGGCGAGGACTACGGTGGATATGCAGGTGCTTTTCTGCAGTTGTCGGTGCATCCACGTGCCACTGGTATGGGAAACGCGTTTACGGCCGTTGCCGACGATATTTCAGGTGTATTTTTCAATCCCGGCGCTGTAGCGCAACTGCAGCGGATCAGCATCGGCGGCGCCTATCGCGACCTGTCACATGAGCGTTCGCTGCAACAAGTGGCAGTCTTGTTTCCGGTGCGTGGCGAGGCCGCAATTGGCTTCTCAGGCGAGATAGCCTCAATGACCGGCATCATGGGGCGCGACGAGCGCGGATTGGCAACCGGCGAATTAGATAATATGGACGCGGTGCTGGCGATAACTTTCTCGCGCCGCTTCTCCAAGGTCATGACGTTGGGAGGAGATGTCCGGTACTTCTATAAGAAGCTCGAGTCGACATCCGCATACTCGGCCGGTTTTGATCTCGGCGGCATGATCCACTTCGACCGCGAACGATTGTCGCTCGATGGTCCGATTGACTTGCTCCGTTTCGGCGCAGTCGTTCGCAATATCGCAGCCAAATATCCCTGGAATACCGGCGATTACTGGGCCGCCCAGGGCCAACTGGGAACGGATGTCACTGATGAAGTCCCGCTCTCGATTCGAGCTGGTGCCTCGGTACTGTTTCTTAAATCGCGTGCACTCCTCTCGATCGAGGGTGCGAAAGATGAGCACAAGTCTGTGAAGTTTCATGCCGGCGGGGAATTCTACATCGTACCGCAATTTGCACTTCGCGGCGGGTATTCAGCGGGCGAACCGACCTTTGGCGTCGGCTTCAATGTGCCGGTCAATGATCTCGATGTGCGCCTGGACATCGCAGTCGAGCAGGCCACAAACCTTGGCGGCTGGGAGACCATCGCCGGATTCTCGTTGGGATTCTAAATAATTGGCCAGAGTATGAAGATTAGGAACCACCTGATAACAACGCTGCTGCTGTCAGTGGCTCTTTGTCTGCCGTTGTCGGCAGGCGATCCGGGAAGCGTCGGATTCAATTTCCTCAAAGTCTCGCCGGGCGCTCGCAATGCCGGAATGGGAGATGTCGGCACTTCTATCAGCAGCAGATTGTACGGAATCTACTTCAACCCGTCGGCAACAGCCGGAACCGCTGGTTCGACGATCGGGTTCATGCACCACGAGGGTATCTTTGACACGCGGCGCGAATTCCTCGGCGGCTCCTACACCCTTTTCGGTGGAGTTGTGTCCGCTGGATTCGACTATTTTAAGGTCGGTTCACTCGAGGAGCGGACCGGCCCGACAGAAGAGCCCGTCGGTTTGTTCGACGCTCAGGATATGTTGGTTTTCGCCGGATATGCGCGCGAATTCTCACCTAAGCTGCGAGCCGGATTTACCGCAAAGTATGCGGCTGAAAAAATCGAATCGCGCACGGCGGATGCCGTCTTGTTCGACGCCGGGATGCAATTTGTTCCAATGGAGAAGACCACGATTGGTCTTGCTGTCCGGCACTTGGGATCGAAACCGAAATTCGGCGACGACGAAGTTGAGTTGCCTTTGACCGTCTCACTCGGTGGCAGCGTTGATGTCAACGACCTGATCGCGGCTGTTGAAATCACGGCGCCAAAGGAATCGGACCTGCGCGTCAACTTCGGTGCCGAGAAGACTTTTGCCGAGATGATTGCCCTGCGCGGCGGATACAAGATTGGCTATGACGAAGAGAACTTCGCGGCCGGCATCGGCTTCAAAAAATCGATCTGGGAAATTGACTACGCATTTGTTCCGTATAAATCGGGTCTGGGTACGGCTCACCGTTTTGCCTTGACTGTGAATCTCAAGTAATTTTAAGGATCAACTATGGCAAAGTACAAAATAGCATGGCTTCCGGGGGATGGGGTTGGTGTTGATGTTATGGAAGCGACGCGAGTCGTTCTCGACAAGATGAAAGTCGATGCCGACTACGTCCATGGCGATATTGGCTGGGATTTCTGGTGCAAAGAAGGCAATCCTCTGCCGGATCGTACCATCAAGATATTGAAGGAAACTGACTGCGCCCTGTTCGGAGCAATTACCTCCAAACCCAGAGACGAGGCGCAAGAGGAACTGGTCGGAGAACTGAAAAGCAAGAACCTCGTTTACTCCTCACCTATTGTCCGGTTGCGGCAGGAGTTCGACCTGCGCACGAACAAGCGCCCGTGCAAGGCGTATCCGGGGAATCCGCTTAATTTCAAGGAAGGTATCGACATCACCGTCTTTCGCGAAAACACCGAAGACCTTTACACCGGCGTCGAATACTACCCGATTCCGAAAGATCTGTCCGCGCTGATGACGACGCACAACAAAAAGATGAAACGTTTTGCCGAAATGCCGGAAGGCGAAGTTGCCCTTTCGTGCAGACTAATCTCCAAGACTGCTTCAAGAAACATCATTAAAGACGCATTTGAGGAGGCAAAAAAGACCGGCAAGAAAGCGGTGACGATCGTAGAGAAGCCCAACGTGTTGCGCGAGACCTCGGGTGTATTCGTTCGTGAAGGCCGCAAGCTGCACAAAGACTATCCCGGCATTGAGCTTTGGGAGACGAACATCGATGCCATGTGCATGTGGCTGATTAAGAATCCGAATGACTATTCAGTCATTGTGACCAGCAATATGTTCGGAGATATCATTTCTGACCTTTGCGCACAATTGGTTGGTGGCTTGGGGTTTGCCTCGTCTGGCAATATCGGCGACAAATACGCCGTGTTCGAACCTACACACGGCTCGGCTCCAAAATATGCGGGCCAATACAAGGTCAATCCCATGGCTACTTTCCTCGCGGCCAAGCTGATGCTGGAATGGTTGGGCGAAACTAAGCAGGCCGATCGGTTGGAATCTGCCATTGCCGAGGTGATCAAGGAAGGCAAAGTGCGAACCTACGATATGGGAGGCAAGTCCACAACCATGGACATGGCCGGCGCCGTTGCCGCCAAGCTTTAGACATCAAGAGTCAGTTGCGATTTAAGCGAGCGGGTGGAAACACCTGCTCGTTTTATTTTACCATCTCCGCCGTCGTCTGGCGTTCCCTGATCGCCTGCAGAAGTGATCCAAACTCAGCTCCAAGGAGCACTACAAAGGCGGAATAGTAGACCCAGAGAAATAGCAGAATTGCAGAGGTGAACGATCCGTAGATCGTTAGAGTCTGACCGAAGTGTCGAACATAATAGTCAAACAGAAGCTTGGCGATTTCCCACAACAAAGCAGCCAGCAATGCACCGTAAAAAGCACTGCGTAAGTGGCCCCAGCGATTCGGGAGTAGGTAAAAGAGCCACGTGAAAAGCAGTGTAGAAATCAGTAGGGGCGCAAGAAACGTGATCAGTGAACCAAGGATCGGCACATCAATGATAGACATTTGAAGAAATGGTATCTGACCATGCTGCAGTGCCTGCATAATTGTGGTTAGCAGAATTGAGACCAGCACGAAGACCATCATGGTGGGGATACAAATAAACGCGACCAATTTCGAAATCCAAAATGACCTGCCCCGTCGGCAACGCCAAATCTTGTTCAACGCATATTCTGTGACATCAAAGACTTTCGAACCAGCCCACAGTAAACCTAAAATTGCAATAATACTATAGACCGTTTCATTACGGGCTGTGCTCTTGAATGCCTCCAATGAAGACGCTGCGGACCCAGGGAAATTCTGTGCAATGAATCGAATCATGTCATTGAGAGCGCTTTCGCTGGAGGCAAGAACATGCCCGAGGATTGAAGCCGCGAGGAGCATGAAGGGAAGAAAAGACAGTATCGCAAAAAACGAGATCGAAGCAGCCATCGAGGATGTGCGATCAAGTGAAAAAGTGCGGCGAACGATCAGGGCGGCGAAGCGCCAACTGCTTCGAATCAACTCTCGTCTCCTGACAATAGCACACCCAGCGGCTTGAGCGATTCAATGTTGTCGCAGAAGACCTTGAGCGCCGCCGTGATCGGAACGGCAAGAATAATCCCTACCGCACCCCAGAGCCAGCCCCAATAGATGGTAGAGACCAGCTGTGCTAACAGACTGATGTTAAGCGATCCCTGCAGCATTCGAGGCATGATAATATTGGATTCGATGAATTGGACGACCATGAAGAAAGCGAGCACCAGCAATACGGCAGTCAATGAGTTGAATTGAACCAGCGCCATGATCATCGGCGGTATCGCACCAACATAAGCTCCAAGATAGGGCACAAGATTGAGAACTGCCGCCAATGGACCCCAGATGTAGGCATACTTGACGCCGCCAATCATCAAACCAATCGAAAAGACAATCGCCAGCCCCACCATGGTGATGAACCGGACCCAAATGTAACCAGCAAGTCGATTGGAGATTTGATCGACAATATCGGCGGTGGTCGAGGCTCTTCCCTCGCCGAAGATATTCTTGAGACGACGGTGGTAGGAAGGCTGCTCAATCAGAACGAATATGGTAAGCAAGAACACGAGAACGGCCTGTCCGAGAAAGCTCAGCACCGAGCCGACGCCTTTGAAGAAATACTTTGGCACAGACGACAGGCTTGTGATATCGATCTTCCTCAACAGCTCCTCGACCCTCGTGTTAACCAATGTGTCGAGAAATGAAGGCATATTGGGGAGCTTTTCGATGCGAAGTTGTTGAAACTGATCCCAGTACTGCGGGACGCTCGACACGAAATCGGAGGCCTGACCATAAATAAGCAATCCCACCAGTGAGAGCAGCAAGATGGCAAAAACCACCACCACCAGCACGGCCACCAGGTGCGGGACTTTCCAGCGCTTGAGCCGGGCTATGGCCGGCCAGAGAACATATGCTAGCGTGATTGCCATGGTCGTAGGTACGAACACCACGGCTGCGAAATAGCAAAGAGCAGTAAAGGCCGACAATGCGAGGATCGGAATTGCTATTTCATTGAGCGATAATCCACTTTCTCTACTCATATCATCCTTCCCCGATCAACTTCAGAAAATCGGTTTCCGATAAAATTGGCACTTTGAGCCGCTGAGCATCCTCGAGTTTCGAACCTGGATCAACGCCAACTACAACATAGTCTGTTTTTTTCGATACGCTCGACGCGACTTTCGCCCCAAGATCGAGCAGTTTCTTCTTGGCCTGATCACGTGAATATTTGTCCAAGCCTCCCGTAATCACTAGAGTCTTTCCGGCCAACGGCTTCGGGCCGGCGCTGGCTTCGTACTCCGGAAGTCGTTTCCATGATTGTCTGAGTTTGGAAATGACCGCATCGTTCTTCTTGTTCGCGAAGAAGTCGGCAATGCTGGCCGCAACAATCGGCCCGATACCCTCAACACTGCTGAGTTGATCCGGCGTTGCTGCCGCGATCTTGTCGAGCGATCCGAAACTGACCGCCAACACGCGAGCGACATGCTCGCCGACATTATTTATGCCGAGTGCCGAAATAAAATGAGGCAGGTCCGTTGACTTGCTCTTCTCAATAGAGGCGAGGATGTTCTTGGCGGATTTCTCACCCATGCGTTCAAGGGCCGTGAGTCTCTCCAGGTCCAGGCTATAGAGATCTGCGAAATCGTGAATGAGCTTATTTTCAAGCATCTGCTCTATCAGTTTTGGCCCGAGTCCATCAACATCAACTCCGCCCTTGGACGCGAAATGGATGATTCGCTCCGCCACCTGCGCCGGACACGAGAGATTCGGGCAGCGATGGACAGCCTCGCCCTCGACTCGATCGACTTCGCTGCCGCAGACAGGGCAGCTTGACGGCATTACGAATTTCTTCTCTTTTCCGGTGCGCTTGGTGGCGAGTGGTTTCACAACCTCCGGGATAACATCTCCGGCGCGCTGGATAATTACGTGGTCGCCTATGCGTATGTCCTTCCGCATGACCTCGTCATAATTGTGCAGCGTAGCTCGCTTGACCTCAACTCCGCCGACCCTGACAGGTTTCAAATATGCGACCGGAGTAAGTGCGCCCGTGCGGCCCACCTGGACCACGATTTCCTCGACAATCGTCTCCTCCTGCTGAGGCGGGAACTTCATAGCAATCGCCCAACGCGGAGAGCGGGACAATTCGCCGAGTTTCTGCTGTTGGCGGAAAGAGTTGACCTTGACGACCATGCCATCGATGTCGTAGTCCAGCGCTGATCGCCTGCTATTGAGATAATCGTAACGCTTGATGACCTCTTCGGCAAAGAAGCAAACCTTGGCCTCAGGGCTGACCTCGAATCCAATCTGCGTTAGAAGCCGCAGCAGCTCCCATTGGGTTGCAAGCGCAATGCCCTCGATCTTTCCAACCCCATGCGCATAAAAACGCAATGGCCGCGAGGCCGAGATTGTTGGATCGAGCTGGCGTACCGAGCCCGCGGCGGTATTGCGTGGATTGGCATAAAGCTCCTCGCCGCGCTCTTCGCGCTCGCGATTTAATCGAGCAAAGTCCGGCTTAGTGATGATTATTTCGCCGCGAACTTCAAGGAGCGTGACTTTCTTGTCCGCCAACCGCAAAGGGATATTCTTCACGGTCTTGAGGTTGGCTGTGATATCCTCGCCGGTGGTGCCGTCGCCACGGGTCAAGCCCAGATTGGGGATGCCCTTTTCATAGATCAGCTCAACCGCCAGGCCGTCAAGCTTTGGCTCGGTTAGGTATTCTATCGTCTCCGAATCACCCAACAGGATTTCGTTGACCCTGCGCTCAAAATCAAGAAATTCATCCGGCGTAATTGCCTTATTCAATGAAAGCATCGGTATCGACCGACGCACCGATCGAAATGCGGTCGCCGGCGTCGCGCCGACGCGCTGTGTCGGTGTATCGGGACGCCTCAAGTCAGGGAATTCGGCCTCAATCCTGACCAATTCATCGAACAGACGGTCATAATCGGCATCGGTTATCTCTGGGTCATCCAGAACGTGATAGCGATGATTATGGTAGTTGATCTGCTCGACAAGATCGTCGATGCGCTTGCGGGCTTCCGTCTTCTTCATTAAACGAGAATCTACGATAGTTGAGGATGACTGTCAATCGAGTAGTCGAATTAGCTTCTTCCGATCTTCGACGCCCTGCATACCTGGATTCTTACGAGACTGTTAAACCTTGACAGCGCACCAAGAAATCGCTCCCTTATCCTCCATGAAACTCAGTGGATTTGACTCAACCAAGATCATCTGTACGCTCGGCCCGGCCAGTGCCGACGAACGGATCATCGAGCAACTGGCGCGAAATGGCATGTCCGTTGCCCGTCTGAATTTCTCGCATGGCACTCATGACTTCCACCGCCAACTGATCGCGCGGGTGCGGAAAGTATCCCGAAAACTGGACCACCCGATAGCAATCCTACAGGACCTGTCCGGACCGAAAATTCGGGTTGGCCGAATCACGGATGGTGCCGTCAGAATCGAGACCGGCGCCACCCAGAAGGTCGTTGGCCACGATGTCATGGGTAATGCCCAGATAATCTCTGCTTCGCCGGCAAACCTGATTCCCGATCTCCAGCCGGGCGACCTCGTCTTTGTAGATGACGGCCTCATTCGACTGGAAGTACTCAAGTCAGGCCACCATGAGATAGAGGCGCGGATCATAAAGGGCGGCCTTCTCAAAGAGCACAAGGGGATCAACCTGCCGCAAGCTACCTTGTCACTCCCATCGTTGACCAAAAAGGATATCGAGGATCTCGACTTCGGACTCAAACACCGCGTCGATTGGGTGGCGTTGTCATTCGTTCGCTCAGCAGAAGATGTCCTGCGCCTCAGAAAGGAAATCACCAAACGGGGCAAGGACACACCGGTAATCGCAAAACTCGAGAAGCCGCAGGCGATCAAAAAACTCACGGAAATCGTCCAGGCAGCAGATGCCATCATGGTGGCGCGCGGCGACCTTGGCGTTGAAATGCCGTTGGACGAAGTACCAATTATCCAGAAAAATATCATTGCCACAGCAAATGAGCTGCACAAGCCGGTCATCACGGCCACGCAGATGCTCGAGTCGATGACACAAAACATCACACCGACGCGGGCGGAGGTGTCTGATGTCGCCAATGCCATTCTTGATGGTACTGACTGTGTCATGCTGTCAGGCGAGACTGCCTCCGGCCTTTACCCGGTCGAAGTCGTCGCTCAAATGGCGCGGATTATTCACACTACTGAAGAGCGAATGAAATCCCGTTTCGAACCGATCTTCAACTTCGTCGGGAGGCCCGCCTGCGAATTCCCAGTGGCTATCGCTGAAGCTTCGATCTCGATGGCCAGAGAGATTGATGCCAAGTTCATCGCTTGTTTCACCCAGTCAGGGCTCTCCGCTCGGCTGGTGTCAAAACAGAGCGGGTCAGTACCGATTATTGCCTTTACACCGCACCGGGCGATTGTCAACCGCTTGGCGCTTTTTCGTGGCGTGATTCCAAGCTACGTACCTCACTTTCGGTCGGTTGACCAGATGATCAGCTATGTGGAGCGTACGCTCAAGCAGGAACGAATCGTTAAGACGGGCGATAAGGTGGTAATTGTGGCCTCGGCTCCGGTGAACATCCATGGTGACACAAACATGCTCAAACTTCACGAGATTTCATAGGCATCCTGTCCCACAAATGGCTGTTGCTATAGTCCACCAATAGGATATATTCTTAGGCTATGGGTGTAATGAAGAAACGACTGCGGATGAAAATCCGCATCGAGGCCGAACCGACCAAGATCTTTGATGCGATCACCAATCCGCTCAAAATGTCGATCTGGTTCTGCAACCGAGGTGAGGTCAACCTCAAGCTGCGCGGTGTTGTTCGTCTCTCCGGAGAAAACTGCGCGGCCACGACATTCCGCGAAAAGGAAATCAACGGCACCATAACCGAACTTGACCCGAATCGCTTGATCAAATTTACTTGGCCCATCAATGGCTCGCAGTCAGAGGTCACCTTTCAGATCGATGAAAAGCGCGGCTTCTGCGACTTTCTGGTCACTCATGACAAGATTCCTGAAAAAGCCATGATGATGGACGCCTGGCTCATCTATCTCTACAACCTGCAGTCACTACTGCATGTCAACCGTCCATCGTACAGGCTCGACTACAATCGCTTGGACAAAGGCACGATCCGGCGGGAGTTGTTCGTCGAGTCCCTGCCGCCGGCAATCTACAAAGCACTGACCGACCAACGTGATCTGCGAGTCTGGTTCTCTACTGACGCTGAAATTGAGCCGGTGGTCGGTGGAAAGTATCTGACCGGATGGAAGGATGCCCACGGGAACCCTGACGGTCCGCAAAAGATCGTCGAACTGGTTGAAAATAAGAAGGTCTCGTACGACTGGCGTTACTCCGGCGGTCCATCCGGAGACCTGGTCAGTTGGGAGTTACTCCGCATCGGCGAAAAGACGCGCGTGACTGTCAAGCACTCGGGATTTCCGCCGGAAGAAGACACTAAGGGCTTCACACAAGGGTGGCACGCTTACATTTTAGGTCTCAAGGACTTCTGCGAGTCGCGGGGGCGGATGTCTTACACGATCATTGATGGTGATTGGTCAGCATAAGCCGCAAAACTTAGCAACCAGACTGCGTTACCAAGAATCCTCTGCTTAGTGCGAAAACTGTGAAGATCTGTGCAGACTATCGCCCGGTGGCGTTTATGACGGCTGGAATTGTCCGCAGTAGAATTTTTGCGTCGAGCATCAACGACCAATTGTCAATATACTCAAGATCCTGGCGCATCCACTGCTCAAAGGTCGAGTCATTCCGGTCTCCAACCTGCCACAGACAGGTAATTCCTGGCTTCATCGAGAGTTTGCGGCGTTGCCATAGATCATAGCGGCGGACTTCCTCAGGGAGCGGCGGCCGCGGTCCCACCAGTGACATGTCGCCGCGCGCGACATTAATCAATTGCGGCAACTCGTCAAGCGAGAGCTTGCGCAGAAATCGTCCGAGACGCGTGGTCCGCGGGTCATTCTTGATCTTAAAGGCCGGACCGTCCATCTCGTTAAGATGACTGAGTCTCCCCTTGAGTTGCTCTGCATTGCTCACCATGGTACGAAACTTGAGTAACTTGAATCGCCTTCCGTTGAGACCACACCGCTCCTGCTTAAAGAAAACCGGACCAGGTGAGGAGAGCCTCACACTGACCGCGATCGCCAACAACAACGGCGACAGCATCACCACACCCACAACCGCCGCGAGCCTGTCCAGCATCTCCTTCAGTACGATTGCGGCAGAGCGTTCCGGTCTGCGTGAATACACCACTGCCGGTTTACCTGCGAACTCTGACGCAAGGTACCGCGAGGCCGTCAGCTCGATAAAATCGGCCTGCATGCAAATCATGACGCCCATCTCTTCGCAAAGCTGCATCGGCTCGCGAACATCCTCAAGACGTGAACTGGGTACTGTGAAGAATACGTAATCGATGTGATTGCTCTTGATCAAGTCGGGGAGTTTGTCAATCGAGCCGATCAACGGTATATCCCGATATCGAAAGAGAGCATTTTTCAGCTCAACCGTATCGAGTGAAATGATTCCGGCGACCTTAAACCCCCACTGTCTCTGCGCGATCATGCTGTCGACCACTTCGCGGGCCCGCTCTCCTGTTCCGACAACGAGCGTTCGCTGGAGATTGTAACCGCGGGCTCGCAGATAGTGCAGGGTCTTCAGCAAAACGAATCGAAGGAGGAATAATGCCGAAAACTGCAGGATGATGAATAGACCGAACTGCATCCGGGGCATGGGCGGGAGCTTTAACATGTAGGTGCCCGCTACAAACAGCGAACCGGAGTAGAAGACCATGGTTAGAGCTTCACGGGTAAAATCTCGAATACCTTTCAGGCGGTAAGTATAGCGATCCCCTCGAAGGTATATTATTGCACTCAAAATCAGCAGCAGCAGGGCGGCATCGCGGTAGTCCACCAGTTCATGCAGCGGCACCCAAAGCGCCTCTCCCCTCCAGATTCTGTCGCCCAGGGCTGACAGCGCCAAAACAGAGAGGGTCAGAATGTTGTCCAGCAGGAAATTCAGTTTGCGGAAGTGTGACACATTCTGGCGCAACATACAATCCTCGAGTTACTCCGCAGGAAGACAGTTATGCAGTTGCAGCAGATACGCCTTGGCCAGATCATCATGGCTGCAGTAGCGACGAGCGAAATCGCGGCCATTGGCGCCCAATCGTTGCGCGAGTTTCCGATCGTCGGCGAGAAGTACAATCTTTTCACTTAGATCTAAGTCGTCATCCGGTTCAACAGCTATCCCTGCCTGCGCCGATTCAACCAGTTGTTGTGATTCGCCCTTTGCCCCAAGCAGAATTGGCTTGCCGCTGGCCATGACCTCGTAGATTTTCGAAGGAATGTTCTTTGTAAACAACTCGGCCTGTCGAAGTGGCACAAGGCACAGATCAGAAGCTGCATAATACTGCGCAATGCGATTGCGGTCCTGTTGGGGAGCGAATGTCACATTGTCAAGCTTAAGATCTGAACTGGCAGCGACGAGATTAGCCTTGTCAGCGCCGTCACCAACAAAGAGAAAACGGATATCATGTCGATCCCGCAACCGCTTGGCGGCGTTGAGAACGGTGCCAAGGTTATGCGCCATACCGTGGGTGCCGATGTAAGAGACCAGGAAGTGACCGTTGAGATCGTGCTGGTCACGTACCGTGTGATCGTCGACCGCCTTACTGAAGCAGTCAAAATCGACACCGTTGGGAATTAGAATTATCTTGTCAGTCGGTATTCCACGCCGCGTGAGGATATCGATTGTTCCTTGAGCGACCGCGACTATCATCGTTGCGCGACGATAGAGAAACATCTCAATTCGCTCGAGTACTTTGATCACGACGCCCCGTTTCATTGCGCCCACGGCAACAATCTCTTCGGGCCAGACATCACGAACTTCAAAAACGAACGGTGCGCGTTTGAAAAGACTCACGACATAACCGGCAATGGCAACAAAGAACTGTGGCGAGGTCGCAATGACAATATCCTGCGGGCCTGACCTGAAAATTGCCGATACCATCGCGGAAAACATGAACGATAGATAGTTCAGTATCCTTCTGGCGAATCCCTTGTTTGGCGCGGCATAAACGTAACTGCGCAACACTTCAACACCTTCATGGGATTCACGAGCAAAAAACTTTCCACGGTAGGGCGCGGGGATTATTCCGTGTGGGTGATTTGGGAAGCCTGTAACGACCGTGACATATTGCCCAAGTTGCCGCCAGAGGCGACAGAATTGCGAGACTCGAACCGCCGGGGCGTTGACCTCGGGAGGGAAGTAATGGCTGATGTAAAGAATGCGAAGCGGCTTATTCCGTGCCATAAACTCCTCTTACTTCAGAATTAGTTTCTCACCGGTTCTTAGCGATGTCAGTGCCGCCAATGTGGCCTCTGTCGAGTGGAAAAATGTCTCGGCTTCTGTCGAAGTCTGACCCGAGGTTATCATCCGCACGAACTCTGATAGTTCCTTGTCGAATCCCTTGTTCATTGCGCCTCGATAAAGAATTCGCGAATTCCCATTGGCGAAGAGTGATAACTCGCGAAAATCGGTCATGGCCAGCACCCGGCCGTCCGTGAAGACCTCCAGGGTTTCCTTCGGATAAGCGCGATCACCCATCGCGGTATAGATGATAACTCCGGTTGATCCGTCGCTCATCGTCAGGTGGATCACAATGTTATCATCCGTCTGATAATGGCCCCTTGATCCGGCAATCGATCTCGTACTGATCGATGCAACGCGTGCTGCGAGCACGCATGTCATCAAGTCAATGAAGTGGCAGACTTCGCCAAGAATGCGGCCGCCACCTATTGTATCGTCTTGTATCCAACTTTTCTTAGGGATGAAGCCGGCATTGACGGTGTAAGTGAAAACGACTGGATTCTGACGTTCTGCCAATTGCTCCCGTATCTTGACAGTGCACAACGCATACCGCCGATTGAACCCCACCATCAGTGCCGCGCCTGATTTACCGTGCACAGCGCGAACGCTCTCAAGCTCGCGCGTATTGAGGCAGAGTGGTTTCTCGACAAACACATGCCTTTCTGCTTCAAGCGCGCGCACGACTTGTGCACCGTGAAGATTGTGTGGCGTTGCAATGAAAATAGCTGTCAATGACGGATCGTCGAACAGAGCGTCCTCGCTTTCGGCAATGCCGGCAAAGCGGTATTGATTGGCAACGGAGAGTGCCTTATGCGGCGTCGCAGAATACAACGACTGCAGTTGGAATTTCTTGTTGCCCTGAAGCGCAGGCAGGAGGACACCGGTCGAGAAATTACCGGCGCCAAGAAACCCGATGTTTATCTTGTCGCCCTTAAGCGGAGCACTGGTCTGTTCTGGTGCAATTTTGCGGTCCAAACCTGATTCGGAATACTTCAGCAACAGGCCAAGAACCTTCTCAGCTTCAATGCGCTGGAATGCCTGGTCGGCAAGCATGATGTCGTAGGTGTCGGTTATCAACGACTTGACGTCAACCTTTCCTGCGGCGACCAAATCGAGAAATGCGCGCATATTGCGATTCTCCGCCCAGCGCACGTACCCGATCGGATAATCAATGCCTTGTTCTTCGTAGCTCGTGTCGTAACGTCCCGGACCGTATGACCGTGAAAGATTGAGCGAGAGTTCCTTATCATAAAACGGCTTGCGCGGGATATTCATCGCGACGTCTCCGACGATCGTCACGCGCCCGCGGTCTCGGCAGATCTCCGCAGCGAATTCAACCGGCTGGTTGGACTTTGTAGCCGCGGTAATGACCACTGCATCAACGCCGACGCCTCCGGTGAACTGCTGGATAGCCTTCGAAGCCCTCTCATCGCCAGAGTTTACCAGGAGTTCCGTTCCAAATCGCGCGGCCTCGGTAAGCCTTTGTTCATCGATGTCGATGCCGATGACTTGGCAGCCGCTCGCTTTGAGCAACTGCACGGTGATCTGACCGAGCAACCCGAGTCCAATTACAGCAACTCGCTCGCCGAGTGTCACTGCCGCCTGGCGTACTCCCCACAGAGCAATCGCACCGAGAGTGACAAAGGCGCCCTCCTGGTGGCTCAACCCTGCCGGGAGCGTCACCGCGAGATTTTTGGGTACATAGATCTGTTCGGCGTGGCACGCGTACCCAAATCCAGCGCAGGCAACGCGATCGCCGACGGCAAACTCGCTGACACCTGCGGCTGTCTCGATAACCACACCGCTGGCACTGTAACCAAGCGGGATCGGGGAATTCAGCCGGGCTCTGACTTTGTTTAGGGTATTGATCAATCCCTCGGTGCGCACCTTGTCCAGCACTTGCTTAACCAAATCAGGGCGCGAGCGCGCCTTGCCGGCAAGGCTCTGCGACGCCAGATCGATAATTGCCCGTTCAGTTCCCGGGGAGATCAGCGAATACCTATTGGCAACGATTATGCCGTTCGGTTTGCAGGCCGGCAGCGGGCACTCTTCGAGCAGCAAGCCTTCCTTGCGCGGATATTGCAGTACTTGCTTCATGCAGCCGCCTTAGTGAGTGGCTGACGAGATGCGGTTGTGCTGATTGTCATCGATAGATTCCCTTATATGGATGGTCTGTGCCTTTGCTGGCGATCCTGCGATGCTGTTGAAAAGGTCAATGGCCCGCGCCGCGGTTTCATTCCAATCGAAACTACGGGCACGACTCCACCCGCGCTCACGCAGATCATGAGCAAGTGAGCGGTCGGTCAGTATTCGGATCATCTGATCCGCGATATGATTGATGTTCTGAATATCAGTGGTCAACGCCGCGCCGCCCGCGATCTCCGGCAATGATGAGAGCTGCGATATCAGCACCGGAACACCCGAAGCCATCGCTTCCAGAACCGGCAGACCGAAGGACTCGACATTGGAAATCATCAGAAACAGATCGGCGTGCTGAAAGTAAGCTGGAATTGCTTCGTGCTTCACGCCGCCGACAAAGCGCACGCGGTCGACAAGACCCAGCTTTTTGACAATTTGCGTAAGTCGGTCGTGGTAGTGATACCAGTCGTTGCCGACGATGATGAGCTGATGTGGCAATCCGCGGTCAACAACCTTCCGGAACGCGCCAATCGCCTTGTCGATATTCTTATTCGGGTATAGCGAAGCCACCATCAGAACGTAACGTTCGTCCACCGGGCGAGCCGTCGCCGTTAGCCTGCGTTCTGGGTGAAATTGCTCATAGCTGACGCCCTCGTAGATGACTTCGATCTTGTCCTCAGGAACTTCGTAGTAGTCGGCCAGAGCGCGGGCGGTCGTCCGCGAGACTGCCCAGATTTTATCGGCGCGACGCATTGTCGAGCGGGTTGTGAGTCGATAATAGAGGGCCTGAAAGTTGATTGACAGCCAGGCCGCGATGGTCCGGCCGCGGTATTGTGTATTATGAGCAAAATCGATATAGAGCAGGTTCTGAAATGTTACCGCCGATTTGCAGGGCAATCCCGGAGGAAGAGTGCCAAAGGGCGAGTAGTACAAGTCGATGTTCTCGCGCTTCAGTAAATGCGGCAGCGACTGATACTCAAACCAGATCCGGCGAAGTCGCGATTGCGCTGATGCCATGATAACTCGTTGTGAAAAACGCGGATTGTCTGTCGCGAATAAAGCCGCATTGGCCTCGGTCACCAGCAACAGATACTCATTCGCCGTATCGAGGCGCGCCAGGCGCTCGACCAGATTGACAAGGAACGTTTCACCGCCTCCGGTCTGATCCGGCTCGACGAGCAGGCAATTGATACAGATTTTCATAGATCGTAAGTCTCCTGCAGCAGCTTGCGAGTGCGCTCGTACCGATCTTGCCAGTTGTCGTGCTTCACGAGCGCGCGCAATTGCGTCGAGAGTTTGCGACGTTCCATGTCTTTCAAATGGAGCAGCTCGTCAATTCGTGCCACAAATTGCTCGGAGCTCTCGGCCAATTTTACGAAAGGTGCAAAGCGCATCACTTCCGGCATCGGGACACTCACCGCCGGCTTGCCGGCGGCCAGATACTCGAAAACCTTCAGGGGTGAACATGATTTTGCGATGTCGTCGTGACGATACGGATTGATGAATACATCTATGGCTGCCATATACGAAGGCAGGTAGTCGTAAGGGACACGACCAACGAAGTGGACGTTTTCGTGTTCTTCCAAAATTGAAATATCGACCGATACCGGCCCGATGAACACAATTTGCCAGTCCGGCCGCGCGGAAGCTATCTGCGCGATTAGCTCAAGATCGATCCAGTAGGCGAGCATGCCGACAAAACCAATGCGCGGATGCGGGATGGAGCGCAGACGCTGCGGCTCAGAAGGCAGTGTACTCGAACCATTGAAATGCTCAATCTCGCAAGCATTGGGAATCACGTGAATGCTGTCATGCTGGTTAGCCAGAAGTGACTTTAGCCGCGTCGCAGTGACAATGACCAGTTGCGACATCTTGAGAAGCCGCTTCTCCAGCGCCTCAACAGTGGCACGACGCACTAACCCCTTGGCCGCACCAAGGTCGTCAACCTTCTCATACAGGACTTTCTTGCTACCAAGAATGCGAATTGCCAGATGAGAATAGGGAACATACGAATAAACCAAAGGATCGTTGATTCCCAGACGATGAGTTGTCCAGCGCAGCCAGAGTCCAAGAAAAAGGTTATTCAGGACCGCAATCGGTTGCAGCATCTGGTGAAACGGCAGCAGTATCGGCGGCGTGGCCACAAAGAGACGGCCTTTGGTGCGGCGCGGCTTGCGCAGGAAACGCAACGGCCTGGACCACTGTGAAGAAATCCGCTTGAAATAGGTCAGCCAATGCCACTGCGACTCGACGTAGATGACACTGTGCCCGTCCTCTGCGAACATATTCATGAATCTTTGCTTGCGCGTCCAGAGGTCGTTGTAGTCTTGTGTTGAAAGACAGACGATTGGAAGTCTGTCTTTGGATATCTGCTTCATTCTCTACCTGCTCTTTTACAGCCGATCAACGACGAAAATGGTGGTTGCAATACTTGCCGCGACGGAAGCCGTGGCAGAAATGAATTTCAACCAGTCACGCTCTTTGTTGACTCGGGTCGGGACAAAGATCGCATCACCGAGCTGAACCTCCTTCGAGAGCGAACCCCTTCCGGAAATAATCGTGCCATCAGCCCGCACCAGCTGGACATGCTTTTTGTCTGCGTTCGGCAGAAAGCCGCCGGCGCGCTTTAGATAAAACTCCGCCTTCTTACCGTCTTGAAATGCAATCGTGCTGATCGACGGCACCGCGCCAAGCACCTGGATGCCTGCCGGCTTTGAAGGTATATAGATGTGATCGCCGTCCTTGAGTTTGACGTCAAAGCGGTCTTCGCCATCCTTAAACAACTCATTTACATGAACCACGATTCGATTTGACATGCTGTTGTCTCGCAGAACCGAAGACGAGTCGATTCGTATGTGACCCGAATCGTCTTCAATCTTTTCTGCCGAGCGATTGATCAACTCGTCCACACCGCGACGTTTCAGGTCGGTAATAATTGACCCGCGCGTAAACACCGTACCGGTGGCGAATGCATCATCAGTCAGACCACCGGCACGTTGTATCAAGGAGTAGAGGGAGTTGGTTTCTTCCGTAATGACATACTTCCCGGGGAACTGGACTTCACCTTCAATGGTGACGATGTCACGCTCTTCCCAGCCGGGAATCTGACGAACGAATATCTTGTCATTCTCCGACAGTGGTATGTCGCTGGCAGGTTCATCAAGGGAAGCATAGTAGACTTCACGCTTGCCGTCCGTCATCGTACGGGCAAGCTCAATCCGCAGCGGATAGGCAGACTGCATCATGTTTCCGGCTCTGAATACCAGATCCGACACACGCATGCCCTCGTAGAACGAATAATCGCCTGGACGTGTCACCAGCCCAAAGATCGACACGGTGCGCGCCGACTCGACGTCTTCTCGAGAGTATGCGATCAGCTTGTCACCCGCTCGCAACAGCACTTCATTCGTGCCGGAGAGAATCTCCTCCGGATTGACGGTAATCAGCGAAGTGTCTTTGCCATTCTCACAGCGGAGAATGTCAATGCGGCCGCGAAAAGCTTCTGCCTCCAGATCGCAGCCGCTCTTGAAGAGCTGTGCCAAGGTTAGGCCGTCTTGATATTGATATAAACCCGGATGACGAAAGTACCCTTCGAGATATACAACATCTTGCTTGTGGTCGTAGATTGACTCGATACTGACCTCGTCGCCGTCTTCCATGACGAAAGCCCGGTCTACCGAGGCCGAATCCCTGAGATTGAGGTCAATGACTTTGTAGGCGTCATTGGTGGCGACGCGATCAACGCGTATCTTCTCGATGTATGCACTGGGAAGCGTACCACCCGCCAGCTCGACGATCTCGGCAATCGTTTCAGTACCGAGAATTTCATAGACCGCCGGACGTTTGATGGCGCCCTCGACCTTGACTCGCTTGCCGACGACTTCGACAAATACAACGTCTCCCGACTGCAGCGAAACACCCGCGACGTTCTTACCGAAGAGTAGGAATTGATAAAGATCAATCGAGGCCGTTTCGACACCCGAGCGTATCAGCTTAATCCTCCGCAAACTGCCGCGCTCCGAAGGTCCGCCGGCGAGATAAAGCGCCGAGAACATCGTCGAGAGCGAGTTCACACTGTAAGAGCCGGGAAATTTGACCTCGCCGAAGACGAAGACTTGAATCGATTTGAGTTTGCCCAGACTGAGGGTCATTTGGAAATCGCTGAAGCCGGTGCCCAGCTTCTCGCGCAAACGGCGTTCGGCTTGTTGCAGCGTCAATCCCCAGACAGCAACTTCGCCGATCTTGGGAATAAACACCGCGCCCTGGCGGTCGACAGTGAGATTGTATTCCTGTTCGACGCGTCCCCAGAGATTGACAATCAAATTGTCGCCGGGTCCAAGTTTGTAATCATCGGGCAAAGCCAGATTTTGCGGAATTTCATTGGTACTGCCGCCGCGCTCGAACAAGTTGTAGCCAAACAGCTCAACCTGAGCACTGTCAGGATGGGCTGCCCGGGCTTGAAGCTTGGATTGCTCCTGCTCAAGCCGGGCTGTGGTGTCAGGCAGCAGATAGGGGGTTTGATATCGATCCAGCTCCGTGGTGGATGGCGCCGGATACTTGCGAATCAGGTCGTCGTAGTTGACGCCCTCACGCTTGGGATAATTCTGTGCAAAAGCTGATGCCGTCAAGATGATGCAAAGGACGGCGGTGGTAATCGTTTTCATTCTCTCTCTCCTTGCGGTTCATCCATGAACCGTCATGCTGACTTGCTAAGCAAGGATGATGCCGGAATGAAACAGTCCGTTAAGTTGTTGTTCTTAAGAAGATTATGAAGACAGCGATAATGGCGGTTGAATCGCTTCGGGAATTGTCTTCCGCCTTGGCGGAACCGAATGCCAACCTGTGCCCTTTGCGTAGACGCGATGTTCCCTCGCGTATTCCTGAGAGGCCGCCGATTGAGCAGAGCCGTCAGGAACCCATTCCTGACGACATTATATACCATCCCCCGCAGGCAGTTGCAGTAGGTCAAAACCTTTATGGTTTTGACAATCACGCCGAAGGCGTGATCCTCCTGTAGACGCGAATTGATTCGCGTTCGTGCCCACCAGCCGTCCGCGCTTCCGTGCGCGGCGGATGTCCACATCCGCCGCTGCCTGGAGAGAGTTCTGTGGGCCGACTTAGGTTCGTAGGCCACGTCTCCTTACCGAAAGCGAACTGATGTTAGGAGCAGGCAATTGGAAAACTACCCTGCGCAACTGAAGAGACCGGGGACTGGTCTACGACATTTTGGAAAGCGACTGCAAGATTTCAGTCGCAGACTTGAGACTGCGCCCAAGAATTGCCTGTGCAAACTCGGACCGCAGCCCGGCGAATTTCGGGCGTGGCGCATCAAGATTCAGATCATCAACCTCTACCGCACGAACAAGCGTCGAATCGACGCCAATGCGTTCGGCAATCTTGACGGCAAACTCGTAGCGTGAGAGATACTCTTCCGGCGCAAGATGCAGTACCGGCGGCAGATCTTTCTTCGGTAAAAGGCTGACAATTGCCTCGGCAAGGTCGGAAACTTCGGTCGGGTTGGAATAGAGGTCAGAAGCCGCAGTATACATCTGTCCTGCTTTGAGCGTGGTCAGGATGGTACTGGCGATGTTGTTTTTGGCGGCTGGATTTATCGAATACAGTGCGCACACGCGAAGAATCGTGCATGGCACGTTGGCATCGATCAGTTCCTCTTCCGCGACCAACTTGCTCGTGCCGTAAACACTGATCGGATTCGGTTTCCAGCGCTCCGACGGCGGGCCATCATGCCCATCAAAAACATAGTCGGTTGAAATCTGAAAGATCTGGAAATTGGCGCCGGCGCTGGCATCGATCAGGCTGTAAACAATATCGACGTTGCCTTCCTGGGCATAATCGTGGTCGATATCGCAACGATCAACACCGGTCGCTCCGGCAGTATTGATCACTACATCAAATCTCTGATCCTTGAATAATTGAACGACCAGGTCACGTTGCGTGAGATCGATCTTGACTGCGCGGCCACAGCCAAACGGAAGATTCTTCTCGTTGGTCTGGTAAGTCGCCACGACATCGTGCGAGCGGCAGAGTTGGCGCACCAATGCCGAACCCAGCAGCCCGGAACCGCCGGTAACAAGCACGCGCTGGCTCATGGATGTTCGCGGTAGTGGCTCTGCTGGAAAGATCTTGCCTCATCGGCGCTGAGCCGTTCAAAAATGCGGGAATTGTCCAAATACCATTGCACGGTAGATTCGAGACCCGAGTGCAGCTCACGCTGCGACAGCGCACCATAGCGAGCGATAAATTTGCTCGAGTCAATCCAATATCTGCGATCGTGCGCCGGCCGGTCCGTCACGTGCTTGATAGTCGAGCGACTCCCCGTGAGCCGAATCAGCGCTTGAACAATCTCCAGATTCGTGTATTCAAGGGTCGCGCCAATGTTGACTATCTCACCTGATGGAAAGTCGGCAACCAATTTCATCAGGGCCGCACAAAAATCGTCCACGTGCAACCAGCATCGCCTCTGCAATCCGTCGCCGTAAACCGGTAACGGCTGGCCCTGGCGCAACAAATGCACGAAATACGGAATCAACTTTTCCGGAAACTGCCGTGGCCCATAGTTGTTTGTCGTACGAACAATAACCGCATCCTGACCGAAAGTTCTGATCGCCGCTTGCACCAGCAAGTCAGCCGCAGCCTTGCTCGCTGCATAGGGACTTGAGGGCTTAAGCTGGGCCTCTTCGGTGAAGCAGTCGTCGGCAGAGGCGGCGCCGTAAACCTCATCGGTTGAAATCTGCAAGAATGGCACGTTAAACTCGCGGCATAACGCGAGCAGCACATCCACACCGACAATATTGGCCCGGACGAAACTCGAAGTATTATAAAGTGAACGATCAACATGCGTTTCAGCCGCGAAATTGATCACCAGGTCGAAGCTGTTGTGAAAAACCTCACGCATGCCCTCGTACTCGGCAATATTGCGCAGATAAAATACCACCCGGCGATTGTCGAGCAACTCCCCAAGATTATCTGTGTGTCCGGCATACGAGAGCGCGTCAGCCACCGTAATTCGACAATTCGGAGAGACCTGATCCAGCAGGCGGACAAAATTCGAGCCGATAAATCCGCAGCCGCCGCAGACCAGTATCGACGAATCAGCCATCTTGACGCGCCCAATTGTAGGGGATCTTCTTGTCAAGCGGATCGAGCCGGTATTCGTCGGGGTTGGCGTGCTTGTAGACCTCGGTCGGCAGATTCAGCACATGGCATTCGTCTACGCCGATATTTTTGAAACCGTGGTAGATCCCCGGCGGAATCTGGACGAGCATGCGATTCTGATCACCAAAGAACAGCTCGTTGATTTCACCATAGGTGGGAGAACTCTCGCGCGCATCGTACAGAACGAATTTCACCCTGCCGGTAATCACGCACATATGATCCGATTGAAGTTTATGCATGTGCCAGGCCTTGACAACGCCGGGATATGATGTAGTTATATAGGCCTGCCCGAATTTCAGGTATAAATCGTCATCTGCGCGCAAGATTTCGAAGAGATTGCCGCGTTCATCGCAATTAACCTTAAGATGTTTAACCTTTACTCCATCAATCATTGAATTCACCTTTTTCTGAAGATTTGATTCGCAAGTCTCGTACGAGTCCCTGGGCACGGTGCAACGATTCAAACGTACCCGCGTCGCTCCACCAACCGGTGAGAACATGATGACCGCAGGAACCATTCCGAACATAGAAATTCGACACGTCAGTGATCTCATATTCGCCGCGTGCCGAGGGCTTGAGCCGGGAGATCACTTCAAAGACCGTGTGATCATATAGATAAACGCCAATTACAGCAAGATTAGACTTCGGATATTTGGGTTTCTCTTCAATAGCGATTAATCTGTTATCAGGACCCAGTTCAGCCACTCCGAACCGGTGCGCATCTTCGACCTTCTTAAGGAATAGGAATGCTCCGTATTCGCTTTCTGCAAATCGCTGAACCTGAGGGCAGATGCTGTCCTCTATGATGTTGTCCCCCAAAATAGTACAGAAACGGTCGCTGCCGATGAAGTGTTTGGCCAGCGATAGCGCGCTGGCGATCCCGTCTTCACCCTCCTGATACGCAAAGCGCAGGCCATTAAGGCCGAAATCCTTGCCGTTGCCAAGCAACTGCAGAAACTCACCCGCATGGTTGCCGCCGGTGACTACCATGATGTCGGTGATCCCAGCCTCAACCAACGTCTGGATGGGATAGTAGATCATCGGCCGATCATACACCGGCAATAGGTGCTTATTGGTGATTTTCGTTAGCGGATGAAGTCGAGTGCCCAATCCGCCGGCAAGAACGACGCCTTTCACAGGTTTTGCATGCCTCCAGCCCATGGGGTTGAGTGTATAAAGCTAAAAGTCTTTAGTTGAAATGACAACCTCAAACTGCTATCATCGCACTTCATGACACGAATAATCGCACATCGGGGCTCCTCCAAGCTGTTCCCGGAAAACAGCCTGGCGTCCTTTCGTTATGCTATCGAGTCGGGCGCCGATGCTTTGGAGGTCGATTTGCGTTGTTCGCGCGACGGAGTCGTCTATTGTTTTCATGACTATCACCTCTCGCGCATGACCGGATTCTCAGGTTACTTGAGTCGAACTGACTCGCGGACAATCGATAAATTGCACCTCGACTCGCGCCAACACTTGTTGCGCTTCGACCGCTTCTTGCACGAATTCGCCGGCAGAATCGACATTGTCCTCGATATCAAGTCTCCCGGGATCGAACCCGAGTTGATTGCGGCATTGGGCCGGCGCGCGAACGATCCAGCCCTGATCTTTTCGAGTTTCAACGCCAAAATCATCGGCAGGATCAAGACCTTGGCTCCGCGCACTCATACCGCACTTATCGTCGGTCCAATACGAAATGTCAAAATGAAGCTCGATTTCTCGACAAACCTAATCGAGCGTTTACAGAGTTTACGCTGCCACGCTGTTCATCTCTCCCGCTTGCTTGCCAAACCGGGTGTGGTCAAACGTCTGACTGACGTCGGAATCAAAGTAGCCGTCTGGACAGTCGACAATGAACTGACTGCGCAAAGGTTGTTCGCCTCCGGAGTAGACGGCGTAATCACGAACATCCCGGAGAAAATGATTCATTTGTCGAAGAAGAAGCACAGCCCGGTGGCGTAAGCAATCGGGCGGGATTTGGGTTCTGCGGCGTGGTCCCTCGAAGTAAATTTATTCTACGAGACCTGCGATCCGAATCAGGCCAACCATGTTTTCAAACGGATACCAAACGATGATTACTAAATCAATAGTCGCCCTGTTATTGACAATCCTCGGAACCTCCGTACGGGCTGAATCGCTCGAGGAGATCTTGCGCAGACACACTGAAGCGATGGGTGGCTGGAAAAATCTCTCCAGTGTTCGCTCGGTTCTGATCACCGCCGAAACGGAAATCGGTGGTATGAAGGGCTCCGCGACTACCTATTACAAAGCCCCCGATAAGCTCCGGATAGATCTTGATCTGCCGATCATGAAGTACTCCCAGGCCTGCGACGGTACCAACTGCTGGCTGCGAGATCAGCAAGGCTTGACGCATACCCTCAGCGGCGATCTGAAGGGATTGGCTATCACCCAGCTGGCTCTGGACCGCGCAGTCTACGTCGATCCGAAAGGATTCAGTGGCAAGTTGAGACTACTCGACGAGACCATCGAAATCGAAGGCAAAAAGTGCTATCGGATAGAAATTACTCCCGTGGGTGGTACCACGGCTGAGATAGCCATCGACGATTCGAGCTTCCTGATCAGGAGAATCAGATTAGTGACCGACATGGCCACCGTGTTCTCGTTTCCGTCAGACTACCGCATCGTCGAAGGAGTGACGATGCCGTTCATGTCGACCGAAAAGACAGACGCCGGTATCAGTGCAGGAGTGACTAAGATTCAGAAGGTACAATTTGGCCTCGAACTCCCAGATACGCTTTTCGCACTTAGCGAAAATAACATCGAGGCAGCAGGCGAAAATTCAGTGACCGTCCCTTTCGAATTGTATCGCAACCACATTTACTTCGATGCAACAATACCGGGTCAGATGCCGCTTCGGTTCATCTTCGATTCGGGTGCCGGTGGCGTTGGACTTAACAAGGACCTGGTCGAGAGATTGGGACTGAAACGACTTGGGGAAATTGAAGCCCGCGGCGTCGGCGGAGCGGATGTGAGCCAGGTGTACCAACTCGACAGCCTTACCATTGCCGAACTAAGGATCAACGACGTTCCCGCCTATGCAATGGACCTCTCGCCACTTGAGGCAGCCGGAACTAAACGGATTGACGGCATCATTGGCTACGAATTGCTCAGTAAGTATGCGATCACTGTCGACTACGAACATCGAATTCTGATTATCCATCGCGGCAAACAACCCTCAAATGCCGACTGGGGTAGCGAATGCCGCCTCAGCCTCGACTTCCGGTTACCCTATATCGATGCACGAGTGAACGATTCCGCGATCGGACGGTTCAGATTAGATACAGGATCGGGCTCTACGATTGATTTCAATTCTCCCTTCGTCGAGCGCTACAGGCTGATTTCTGCGGATCGAAGTACATATCATCCGGTCACCGCCGTCGGGATCGGTGGAGGATCTTCTGGATTGATTGGGGAGTTGTCCGCGCTGGAACTGTGTGACTATCGCATCGACTCGTTCCTGGTGAATTACTCAACCTCGGAGACCGGTATCTTCTCAGGCGCACAAACAGCCGGAAACATCGGAGCAGGCGTTCTGAAACGATTCATTGTGACATTCGATTATCCCAATGAAACAGTCTATTTCAAGCCCGTATCGAATTTCGTTCAACTTAACAGCATCCGTAACATGGCTGGGATCCAACTTCGGCAGGCAGGTGATACTCTGCTGATCCATGGCGTGCTCGCGGAGCACTCCAGCGCCGAGTTCGTGAAGCCGGGCGATCGTGTTCTGGCAATTGCCGGAAAGTCGACGATTGGCATGACCGCTCGCGAGGCAAATCAACAACTGATTGGCGCAAGAAATTCGCGCGTGGCCGTCAATATCGTTCGCGCTAACGAGGAATTGAGCGTAGAGCTAATGCTGGACAGTTTGTACTAAATTCTGGCCGGCTGCCGATATAAGGACTGAGTGAATTCATGGAGGTAATAAATTGCGAGTAGGGATTCTCACCGGGGGTGGCGACTGTCCGGGACTTAACGCTGTTATCAGGGCAGTGGTTCGAAAAGGGATCAACAAAAACGGCTGGGAGATCATTGGCATCCGGGAAGGCTGGAAGGGTCTCCTCGGCGACACGAATATTCAACCGCTCGGCATAAACGACGTGTCAGGGATTCTTCACCGCGGCGGCACGATCCTCAAAACTTCGCGAACGAATCCCTTCAAGAACGGAGACAACCCCGACGAGCTGTTGCGCAATCTTCGTGACTTGGAATTGGACTGCCTGGTCGCTATTGGCGGCGAGGATACCCTCGGTGTCGCGCAGAAATTGGGGTCGCTCGGCGTCAAAGCGATTGGCATTCCCAAAACCATCGATAACGACCTCTCAGGAACCGACCAGACGTTTGGATTTGATACTTCCGTTAATATTGCCATGGAGGCTATCGACCGCCTTCACACAACAGCTGAATCCCACAATCGCGTTCTCGTAGTCGAAGTAATGGGCCGACATACAGGCTGGATCGCCCTCTACGCCGGGGTCGCCGGCGGCGCCGACGTCATTCTCATTCCGGAACGACCGGTGCTCATCGAGAAAGTCTGCGAGTTGATTCGCAAACGTCATAAGCGGGGTAAAGACTTCTCCATCGTCGTGGTATCTGAAGGCGCAAAAGTCTCGTTCAATCAAGAAATTGATAAGGACGGTTCTCTGATCGTCAAAGATATGGGCGTCGACCAGTTCGGACATGTCAGGCTGGGAGGCATTGGCGCATTACTGGCGGACGAAATCGAAAAGCGAACCAAATTTGAAGCACGCGCCGTGATTTTGGGTCATATCCAGCGAGGTGGAGCTCCGACGGCATACGATCGCGTGCTCGCAACTCGTTATGGCTCAGCGGCGGTCGACTTCATCCGTGATGGCAAGTTCGGCATGATGGTGGCACTGCGCGGCAACGAAATTATTGGTGTCGAACTGAACGAAGCTGTATATTCTCTTAAGCGCGTCGACGAGAAGTTCATCGAGATGGCGGAGGAGTATATTGGCTAAAAGATTTCTCGCAGCAGCAGTCATGATTCTCGCACTCCAGCTGCCTCTTCTTGCTGCACAACCGGCCGGTACGACCGCCTTGGGCGTCCGCCTCGGCCTGATTTCAAATAGCGAGAATGAGTTAAGAAAACCAAATGATGAGGTTAGGCTCTTTGGCAACAAGACCAACTTCTATGTCGAAGGAATGTTCAACTACTACTTCACTGACTTCCTGGCCGGAGTCCTGAATTTCGGCTCATACTCAAAAGGTGATATCACTTTTGAAATCTATATCAACGATGTCTTTGACGGTCGTTTCGTCGGGCAGGCATCGATCTATCCGATCCAGGCCGGCATCAAGCTAACTCCATTTGCACTTCAATTGCCGGGCCGAGCAAAGCCCTATATCGAAGGCGGCGGCGCATTCGTTGTCGGCAGGGAAACTGCAACGTTGGGACCATACGATTCTTATTGGGCGCGCTATACCGACGGCTCGCTTTCCAGCGAAACCGACTGGACTTGGTGGGGCGGCGGTGGCGTGGAAATCCCACTCTCGGAATCATTGCAGTTCGACCTAATGGTAAAGTATATGGACACGAAATTCTCAGGTGACATTGCGGGAATTAGCAATTACTCAGGTGTGCAATTCTCGCTGGGGATAATGTATCTAACTCTCAGTAAGTAGCAGGGAAGTTGAGGAGACTATGGCGATCAAAGTTGCTATCAATGGATTTGGACGCATCGGACGACTGATTCTACGCAAGGCCGTGAAAGAAAACAAGCTGGAGATCGTAACGATCAACGACGTCACCGATGCCGCCACCTTGGCGCATCTGTTCAAGTATGACTCGGTTCATCGCAAGTTTGACGGCGAGGTCAGTGTCGAAGGCGACAATATCATTGTTAACGGCAAGAAGATCAAGGTCACCAAAGAACTCGATCCGGCCAAGTTGCCGCACTCCGCTCAGGGCGTTCAGGTCGTTGTCGAATCGACCGGAAAGTTCACCGATAAAGAAGGCGCTTCGAAACATATCACCGCGGGCGCCAAGAAAGTCCTAATTTCCGCACCGGCCAAAGGCCATGACGGAACATTTGTCTTCGGTGTGAACTGGGATGACTACGATAAGAGCAAGCACAATGTCATTTCTATTGGTTCCTGCACCACTAACTGCCTCGCACCGGTAGTCAAGGTACTCAATGACAAGTTTGGAATCGAAAAGGGTCTGATGACTACGATTCATGCCTACACCAACGATCAGAAAATCCTCGATCTGCCGCACAAGGATTTGCGCCGGGCCCGCGCAGCAGCCCTTTCAATGATCCCGACCACGACCGGCGCCGCCAAGGCCATCGCCGAGGTCATCCCCGCAATGAAAGGCAAACTCGACGGCTTGGCCGTGCGCGTTCCAACCTCCGATGGATCGCTTGTCGATCTTTGTGCGATCCTTGCCAAAGAAGTGACTGTCGACGAACTAAATGGCGCAGTTAAAGACGCCGCCAATGGCAAAATGAAAGGCATTCTGGAATACTGCACGGAAGAAATCGTCTCAATCGATGTCGTCGGCAATAGCCACTCGTCAGTATTCGACTCGCGCATGACCCAGGCCAAAGGAACCTTTGTCAAAGTCTTCTCGTGGTACGACAACGAATGGGGTTTCTCCTGCCGCATGATCGATGCTTTAGAGCGGATGATGTAATATGAAAAAATTATCAATCGACGACCTGCAGTTGGCCGGTCGGCGCGTCCTCATGCGCGTTGATTTCAACGTGCCGCTCAAAGAAGGCGTCGTTAAAGATGACCTGCGCATCCGCGAGTCGTTGCCTTCAATTTTGAAAGTCGTGAACTCCGGTGGCAAACTCATACTCATGTCGCATCTGGGTCGTCCGAAAGGCGGTCCCGCTCCAGAGTTTAGCCTCAAGCCGGTAGTCGCCGTACTCGAAAAGCTCACAGGAAAGAAGGTACGCTTCGCCTCCGACTGCGTCGGTGCAGTTGCCGAGGAAGCCGTTTCCGATCTCAAAAACGGCGAGGTTCTACTCCTGGAGAATCTCCGCTTTCACAAGGAAGAGGAAGCCAATGACGCGGTCTTCGCTGAGAAGTTGGCATTCCTTGGCGATGTTTATGTCAACGATGCTTTCGGATCAGCGCATCGCGCGCATGCCTCAACTGAAGGAGTGACACATTTCTTCGAGCAGTCGGCCGCAGGCTACCTGATGAAGAAAGAACTCGACTTCCTGGGTGGCGCATTAGCCAACCCTAAACGGCCGTTTGTGGCGTTGCTGGGTGGAGCGAAAATCTCCGGAAAGATCGACGTCATTACGAACTTGCTCGGCAAGGTCGACAAGATCCTGATCGGCGGCGGCATGGCTTTTACCTTCTTGAAGGCCCAAGGAAAGGAAATCGGCGGTTCGCTGCTGGAAGCGGACAAGGTCGATTTGGCTGCGGACTTGCTAAAACAGGCTGCCGCAAAGAACGTCAAGCTGATTCTCCCCGTGGACTTTGCCTGTGCAGCCGAAATTTCCGACACGGCAATTGTCACCTACCACAGTGCCGGCTCGATTCCGGCCAACCTCAAGGGGCTGGACATCGGTCCGGACTCCGTCAGGCTCTTCCAATCAGAATTGAACGGCAGCAAGACCGTAGTCTGGAATGGGCCAATGGGCGTCTTTGAAACCGCGAAATTCGCGCTGGGAACCATGGAAATGGCAAAAGTGCTCGCCGACCAAACCGCAGCAGGCGCCGTGACAATAGTCGGCGGTGGCGATTCGGCAGCCGCTGTCGCCAAGAGTGGATTGGAGAAAAAGTTCTCACATATCTCGACCGGCGGAGGTGCCTCTCTCGAATTTCTCGAGGGCAAGCTCCTCCCGGGCGTCGCGGCCCTGACGGATTAGGCGGCGCACGATGGCACGAATCAAGATAGTCGCAGGAAACTGGAAGTTGTACACGCTTCCGAAAGAAGCAGCTGTTCTCGCGCGAGAAGTGGCCAACTTCGTAGGTCATTCTCAGTCTCCGGAAGTCGTTGTCTGTCCTCCATTTACATCACTTGATGCTGCTCTGGAAGCTGTGAGAACCACCACTGTCAAAGTGGGCGGCCAGAATATGTATTGGGAAGACGAGGGCGCTTTCACCGGAGAGGTCTCCGGCAAAATGCTATTGACTCTGGGCTGTTCTCACGTTATCTTGGGACACTCTGAGCGACGACAGTACTTCTTCGAGACGGATTTCACTGTAAATTCCAAAATTAAGAAGGCCTTGGCGCTCGGATTGACTCCAATCGTGTGCGTCGGCGAAACACTCGACCAACGGGAAGCGAATCTGACCAACGAGGTCGTGCGCACTCAAGTTGCCGGATGTTTCGACGCGATTTCGGCTCAGCAGGCGGCTTCAATAGTTGTGGCCTACGAGCCGGTCTGGGCAATCGGTACCGGTAGAACGGCAACGCCGGCCCAGGCTGAGCAAGTTCATGGATTCATCCGCGACCTGCTTCGCAAGCAGTTCGGTGCCGTTGCCGACGGAATGCGAATCCTCTACGGCGGGTCCGTGAAGCCTGACAACGCACGCGAATTGTTCAGCCAGCCGAATATTGACGGTGGACTGGTTGGCGGTGCAAGCCTGAAGGCGGAGTCATTCAACAAGATAATAGATGCGGCTCGATAAGAGCAGGAGGCAAGTTCAGTGTTTACATTCTTGATTATCATTCATGTGATTGTCTGTGCGGGTCTGATCATCGTGGTCTTGATGCAGTCGTCCAAGGGCGATGGCCTTGCCAGCGCATTTGGCGGCGGCGCGTTTTCAGGCGCAGTGTTTGGCGGCCGTGGCGCTGCCACATTCCTGTCAAAAGCAACCACGATTCTTGCCGTTTTATTTATGATCTCGTGCATCAGTCTGACCCTGGCGTCTCGTGGACGGGTCGACACGACCGGCGGTGAGTCCGCTGTCCAGCGCGTCATCAATCAAGAGCAACAGCAGGCGCCTGCACCTACCACAACACCTCCGGCACAACAGCCCACGACAACTCCTCCCGCTGGTGGCGGTCAGTAGCCTAATCATTTGAGCATTCTCAAAGCAGGTCTCCCACGAGACCTGCTTTTTTTTGCTCACTCTCGGGGAAATTCAGTCAGAAACAGCAGGCGCAAGACCGCGCGGCGCTCATCTCGCCCTTCTGGCCGAGGGATCGCGCATCCACCATTCAAAAAAGGGACTTGACAGAGACACAAAGTACCTTATATTGCACCCAATGGTTACGGCAACAATCATCAGCGCACTGTTCAGTGTTTTCACGATGGGCTACTATTGGTGGTGGTATACGTCCGCCATGGATAGTGGTACGGTGCCGGTGTAACCGAATCATTCGGAATAAGATAACTGGAAACCCACTATCCGCGAGGATGGTGGGTTTTTTTATGGAGTTTGCGTGAATATACTCGAAATCCTGTCACAGCGAAGCGGATCCGAAAAAATCGCGCTGCAGTATGACGAACTCGATCTGCCGGGTGATCTCGAAACACCGGTATCGGCATTCCTGAAACTGCGGACTCTGGGCGCGCGTTTCCTGCTCGAATCGGCGGAAGACCCAACCTCGATCGGGCGCTATACTTTCATCGGTATTGATCCGCTGCTGCAGGTCCGGATTGAGAACAACCGAACGATCTTGAAATCCGACGACAGCGAGTTGGTCGTCGAGCACGAATCGGCACAACAGCCTTTCTCCACCGTTCAGAAGCTATTAGAATCCTTTGCAGTCGAGTCGTCGCGCGCTGAAATTCCACTGCTGGGCGGGCTCGTGGGTTACACCTCATACGAGATTATTCGCTGTTTCGAGTCCAAGCTTGCGGGGGTGTTGCCCGAGACCGAGCATCCGCTGGGGCTTTACTATTTTGTAGACACACTTTTGGTATTTGATCACTACATGCGCAGGCTGAAGTTGTTGAGGCTTCGGCATGGCAATGAGCCGCTCAGCTCCGGGCGCGGCCATGTGACAATGGAGCAGATTAAGGAAGCGCTGGGGAGCCAATCTATCGTCTCCGCACACACCAGGGTGAGCGGGGGAAACGGTTACGTTTCGAACTTTGACCAGGGTGCCTTCGAGAACATCGTCGTTACCGCGCAAAAACACATCTTCAAGGGCGATATCTTCCAGACCGTATTGTCGCAGCGCGAAGAACGACAATCCGGCGTTGACGGCTTCAATGTCTATCGAGCGCTGAGGATGCTGAATCCTTCCCCTTACATGTTCTACCTCAGATTTGACGATGTCGAATTGATCGGCTCGTCGCCCGAAGCGATGGTGCGCCTGCAGGGTCGGGAAGCCACAATACGGCCCATCGCTGGAACGCGCCGGCGCGGCCGCACCGTCGAGGACGATCGCCGTCTGGCCGATGAACTGCTGCGCAATGACAAGGAACGGGCGGAACACGTGATGCTGGTCGATCTTGGCCGCAACGATCTTGGCCGCGTCTGCAATTATGGCAGCGTGAAAGTGTCTTCCATGATGCAGATGGAATACTACTCCCACGTGATGCACATGACCTCGAATGTTGTCGGCAGGCTCCGCGAGGGCTGTTCGCAGTTTGACTTGTTCCGGGCGGCGTTTCCGGCCGGAACCGTATCCGGCGCCCCGAAACTACGCGCTATGGAGATCATCGCAGATTTGGAAAGAACCTCGCGCGGACCCTACGCCGGAGCGGTCGGATATTTTTCTCTCTCAGGCGAATTGGATATGTGTATCACAATCCGGACTATCGTCAAGCGCCAGGATCGTCTCTACCTACAAGCCGGAGCCGGCATTGTTGCCGATTCAATTCCGGCGCAAGAGTACCTTGAGACCGGCAACAAAATCGCAGCGCTTAAGGAAGCCGTTCGTGTCGCCGAGGAGGGAATACTGTGATTTTGTTTATCGATAATTACGATTCGTTTATTTACAATCTCGTCCAGTACTTCGGCGAGCGTGAGAAGAATCTGACTGTCTTGCGTCCCAACGAAACGACCATTGAAAAGATCATCGATCTGAACCCGCAGAAAATCGTCATCTCGCCAGGCCCGGGGCATCCACGCGAAGCTGAACTCTCATTGGAAATAATCAAACGTATGCACGCGACCACGCCAATTCTCGGCGTCTGTCTCGGACACCAGTGCATCGGTCAGGTTTTCGGCGCTGAAGTGCGCTCGGCCGACCGCCTCTTGCATGGCAAGACATCCGATATCTATCACCGCGGCAAGGGCGTAATGGTCGGACTGCCAAACCCCTTCAAAGCGACGCGGTATCATTCCCTCGTCGTCAGCGAAGAAACTCTCCCTCCTGAAATCGAGGTCGCTGCCTATACCTCCGACGGTGAGGTCATGGGTCTGCGGCACAAAACAGCGCCCCTCTTCGGAGTGCAATTTCATCCCGAGTCGATTCTGACCACCGAAGGGATGAAGATCATCAACAACTTTGTGGACTTGCGGACATGGTAAGAGAGACCCTGCACAAATTGTCGCACGGAGAAACCCTCCTTTTCGAGGAAGCCGAGAGCTTCATGGACGCCGTTGCCGCCGGCAATGTAACCACGGCGCAGACCGCGGCCTTTATTACAGCTATTCGAGTGCGGGGAGAAAGCGTCAGCGAAATTGCCGGCTGCGCACAATCGCTTCGCAAGCAAGCCGTGCCCGTGCCTCACCATCGCAAAGTGGTCTTCGATTGTTGCGGTACAGGTGGAGACAATTCGCACTCCTTCAATATCTCGACTGCCGCCTCTCTGGTCGTCGCCGCTTGCGGTGTCGCAGTGGCGAAACACGGCAATCGCGCGATGAGCTCATCCTGCGGCTCAGCGGACATTCTCGAAGCCGCCGGCGTAAATCTCGATTTGGCTCCACAACGGGCGGCCCGCCTCCTCGACGAAATCGGCTACTGCTTCCTCTTTGCGCCGCGCTATCATCCGGCATTTGGAATTGTCGCAGCTCTGCGCAAGGAACTGGGATTCCGAACTGTGTTCAATATGCTGGGACCGTTGCTCAATCCGGCTCGGGCTACCCACCAATTGATAGGCGCGGCAACGCGCCAGACCGCGGAATTGTTGGCCTCGACCGGCCAACATCTGCCCGAGACGAAAATCGTCACGGTACACAACTCACACGGTTTCGACGAAATCTTGCCGACCGGCACAAATCACCGTTACCAGTGGCTCGATGCCGACCTCTTCTCCGATCCAATCGAGCTGCCCTTGTCGGTGCAAAATGGTTACATGCCATCTGACCTAAAAGGTGGTGATCGAGAGACGAATCTCGCAATCCTCCACCAGGTGCTGGACGGAAAGGCGTCTGCCTACAGAACGGCCACTGTGCTCAATGCCGGTTTCGCGCTGGTGATTGCAGAGAAAGCCCGCGATCTCGTCGAAGGGATTGACCTCTCTCTGGAATCCATTCATGCTGGCAGAGCCAAACGACTGCTGAGCGATTACGTCGCGGCCTCGCAGGAGAAGTCGTAGATGCTTGAAGTTATCGTCGCCAAAGTCCGCAACGAGGTTGCACAGCGCTCGCGCAAAGAGTGGGAGAAAGAGATTGCCGCGCGCGAAGGGCGTCCCAACAACGGACGACGATTTGCCGCAGCGCTGTCACAACCGGGCGGCCAATTCATCTTCGAAATCAAGCGTAAGGCGCCGAGCACCGGCGAACTGGCCGCCAAAATCGATGTTCCTGCGACGGCAAAATTGTACGAGCGACATGGCGCTGCCGCAATTTCCGTCCTTACCGAAAGCGAGTTCTTCGGCGGATGCCTGCACGACCTTCATCAGGTGCATGAAGCCGTAGCCATTCCGTGTCTGAGGAAGGACTTCATTGTCGACCCCCTGCAAATACATGAAACCGCCGCCAACGGCGCGTCGGCACTTCTCCTGATCGTTGCCATTCTGAGCCACCAGGAATTGCGAGATTTCATTCGTCTCGCCGAAAATCTTCATCTTGAAGCCCTGGTTGAGGTCCACGATGAATTCGAACTCTCACGCGCACTGGCCGCCGGTGCAAGAATTATCGGAGTTAACAATCGAAATCTCAAGACGATGCGCATCGACCTCGCGACCGGCGAGAAGCTACTGCCTCTGATTCCCGGGGAGATTGTGCGTGTCGCCGAGAGTGGAATCAGGATCCGGGAAGATGTTCTGCGTCTCCAGAGGGCCGGAGCTCAGGCCTTTCTCGTCGGGAGCGCCGTGATGACGGCAGAGAACACCGCCAAGAAGATTCAGGAACTGCGTGGCTTATGACTAAAGTGAAGATCTGCGGATTAACGAACAGTGACGATGTTCGCGTTTGCGTCAGAGCCGGGGCGGACTTCATCGGTTTTGTGCTCTCTCCATCACCGCGGCGAGTTGATCTCGACCAACTTGAACACCTCGTTGGGGCATTAAACGGGACTTGTTATTGCGTCGGAGTATTCGCGACCGAAGACGACTTGTTGCGATATGCTCTCACCTGCACGGTTGAACTGGACTATTACCAGGTCTACTTCGATCCTCCGGTATTGTCGGACAGACCTCCACGCCTTGGATGGATTCGGGCGCACTTGATGAACGGTGCGAATCTGCCTGCTCAGGCGCTGTTGACCACTCCCGCATTGCTTGATTTCAAACATAGCACGTTCGAGCACATGCATACGCTGATCGAGCCCCACAGGGAAATCATCGATAGCTCGATCATTCTCGCCGGCAATTTGACACCCGACAATGTCGGCGGCGTGGTGCGTACGTTGAAGCCATGGGGCGTCGATGTCGCGCGCGGTACGGAGAGTATCCCCGGGAAGAAGGATCATGCGTTGATCGCCCAATTTATGAAGAGCGTGCATTATGCCCATTGAATTGCGAAAAGGATATTACGGTCGTTACGGTGGACGGTTCGTGCCTGAAACTCTGGTTACCGCACTCGATGAAGTCGAGAGCGCATTCCATCAAGCCCGCCGTGACCGCAGATTTCGTCAGGAACTCGCAAGACTCTTGCGCGATTTCGGCGGCCGCCCAACTCCATTGTACGCCGCTGAAAACCTCTCCACGAATTGGAAAGGCGCGCGAATCTATCTTAAGCGCGAAGACCTCAACCACACCGGTGCACACAAGATCAACAATTGCCTCGGTCAGGCATTGCTCGCAAAGCGAATTGGCAAGAAGCGAATCGTTGCCGAGACCGGCGCCGGCCAGCACGGTACGGCGACAGCCGCGGCCTGCGCCATGCTTGGGCTCGAATGTGTTGTCTACATGGGCAGTCACGACATTCATCGCCAAAGTCCCAATGTTCAGCGTATGCGATTGCTTGGCGCCGAAGTACGCGAGGTCTCTGCTGGGCTCGCTACTTTGAAAGAAGCCACCTCAGAAGCGATTCGCGATTGGGTAACGAACGTCCGACACACTCACTACATTATCGGCTCGACAGTCGGGCCGCATCCGTACCCGATGATCGTTCGCGAATTCCAATCAGTGATTGGCAAAGAGACCCGCGCGCAATCGCTTCGAATTGCGAAAAGACTGCCGGATCACGTCGTTGCCTGCATTGGTGGCGGATCGAATGCGATGGGCATTTTCTCGGCATTCCTCAAAGACAAGAAGGTCAACCTGGTCGGAGTGGAATCGGCAGGCAAAGCGCTCAAAGTCGGAATGCACGCCGCACCACTGGCGAAAGGATCACCGGGCGTGCTGCATGGCGCATTAAGCTACTTGCTTCAAGACAGCGATGGCCAGATCGCATTAACAGAAACAATCAGCGCCGGTCTCGACTACCCCGGAGTCGGACCCGAACATGCATACCTCAAGGACAGCGGTCGCGTTGAGTATGTAACGGCTCTTGACCGTGAAGCCGTGGATGCGTTCAAGGAGCTGTGTAAATGCGAAGGAATCATCCCGGCGCTCGAGTCGAGCTTCGCACTTGCCTTTGCGCGCAAGCTCGCAAGAAAGGTCGGCAAGAGACAAATCATTATTGTGAATCTGTCCGGGCGCGGCGACAAAGACATGGCGAGTATTGATGAATATGAACACAAGAATTAATGAAGCTTTCGCCAGGTGCGGGTCGCAAAGGCGGGCGGCCCTGATGCCTTTCGTCACTTGCGGGTATCCCAGCCTCACGGAATTCGGTCCGATCATCAATTGTCTCGCTCGAAATGGAGCTGACCTGATCGAAGTCGGTTTTCCGCATTCAGACCCCTTGGCCGATGGTCCGGTAATTCAGCGTGCATCGCACCTTGCGCTTGAGCGCGGATTTACTGTGGAAAGCGGGCTGGCAGCTCTGGCGGCAATTCAGATCGAAATTCCGATTGTCGTAATGTGTTACGCAAATCTGGTCATTCGCAACGGTGTCGACAAGTTTGTCAGGCGTTGCGCCGCCAGCCGCGTCGCGGGCCTGATTGTTCCGGACCTGATAATGGAAGAAAGCGCTCTGGTGCGCCGGTCCTGTGACAAGCACGGACTCGCCTTGATCCCGCTGGTAACGCCGACAACTCAACCACAGCGCGCGGCCCAGATCGCGGCGACTGCGGCTGGGTTCATCTATTTCGTCAGCGTAGTCGGAACAACTGGCGCCCGCTTAAGCCTGCACCGTCAATTACGCTCTCAGGTGAGGCAAACGCGTCGACGAACAACCCTGCCGGTCGCCGTTGGCTTTGGAATCTCGACACCCGACATGGTCGCAGAGGTTGCTTCATTCAGCGACGGCGTTATCATCGGCAGCAAGGTCCTGCAGCTTATTGACGAAGCCGGACCGGACAAAGAATATACATCACTCGCAACATTCTTAACGGAGGCACGCATGAGATCAGGGGTCAAATCATGATGCGGGGCGTGCGCGGCGCGATCTGTGCATCAGCCAATTCGCGCGAAGCCATCTTCGACGCAACGCGCAAGCTGCTATTGCACATGTTCGCAAAGAACGACATCGAAATTGAAGATATCGGCGCGATCTTTATCACCGCAACCAAGGACCTCAATGCCGACTACCCCGCGTATGTCCTGCGCGAAATGGGACTTAGGATGGTCCCGCTCATGTGCGCGACGGAGATTGACGTGCCCGGCGCACTGCAGCGGGTGATTCGCATTCTAATCATGGTTAATACAGATAGATCACAAGAACAGATCAAGCACCTTTATGTCGGAGATGCGGCGCGCCTGCGTCCCGACTTGCCGGGAGAATCACTATGATGATCGTTGTCATGAAGAAACAAGCTTCGGTGAAGGAAACGGCAGGAGTCATCCGGCACATTGAAGAGCTGGGCTTGAAGCCACATATCTCACAGGGCGAAGAAAAGACCATTATCGGTGCTGTTGGAGATGAACGCAGCATCGAAAAGGAACTGCTACTGCAGTTGGAAGGCGTCGAAACCGTCATCCCGATTCTGAAACCATATAAGCTGGCCTCGCTTGAATTCAAGCCGGAACCGACAATCGTCAGCCTCAACGGAACGAAAATCGGCAACGGTACGGTCACTGTAATGGCTGGACCTTGTGCTGTGGAAAGCTACGAGCAGGTCCTCGAAGCTGCCATTGCCGCCAAGGAAGCCGGCGCCCGCATCCTGCGCGGCGGCGCGTTCAAGCCGCGCACCTCGCCATATTCGTTTCAGGGACTCGGCCGTAAAGGTCTCGAAATCCTGGCCCGCGTGCGCGACGAGGTCGGCATTCCCATCGTGACGGAGTGCCTGTCGCAGGATGATGTCGATCTGATTTCAGACTACGCAGACATCATTCAGATCGGTGCCCGTAACATGCAGAACTTCGCCATGCTCGAACGCGTCGGCAAGCAGTCGCGCCCGGTGCTCCTAAAACGCGGCATGATGTCGACGATCGAGGAACTCCTGATGTCCGCCGAATACCTGCTGGCGAACGGCAACTACAACGTCATCCTTTGTGAACGCGGAATTCGTACCTTTGAAAAGTTCACGCGCAATACCTGCGACATCGCCGCTGTCCCAGCCCTCAAATCGCTGACGCATCTGCCGATCATCCTCGACCCTTCGCACGCAACCGGCGAACGACACTTGATCCTGCCTGTCTCTCTTGCTGCGGTGGCCGCCGGAGCCGACGGCTTGATTATTGAAATCCACCCCAATCCCGACAAGGCCATGTGTGATGGTTACCAGTCTCTCAATCTCGATCAATTTGCCGGCCTGATGAAGCAAGTTAAGAATATCACAACGGCGGTAGGCAAGACTGTCTGATGGCTCTGGACGAATTCAAAGTCGGCATTATCGGACTTGGCCAGATCGGCGGATCGATTGCGTCAGCATTGAGATGCGCCTATCCGGCCATTCAAATCACGGCTGCCGATCTCAACGATTCTCTCTGCCGGCGTGCACGTGAGCGCGGGTTGATAGATGTCATCGCCGTCGACTCCGAAGACGTCGTCGATCAGACTGAGGTCGTGATCATCGCCCTTCCCGTGCTGGCAATCGCCGATGTTCTGCGCAAGTATCGAGAGTCATTGAGAGAAAAGATACTGGTGGTCGATACCGGATCATTGAAATCGGAAATAATGGCAACGGCAGGCAGGTATGATTTGAATAATTTCGTAGGTGGGCATCCGCTCGCCGGAACGGAATTACAGGGCGAGCAGGCCTGGAATAGCGAGCTTTTTGTCACAGCAAGTTTCTTCACGGCGACCAGTGCCGCTGCTGATCCGCGTGCCGTTAAGACTGCAGACGCCTTGATTTCTGCTCTTGGGGCGGAGCGTATTGACATCAACCCTGAAACGCACGACCGAATATTCTCAGTGTCCAGCAATCTCCCGCATCTCTTCGCCTATCTCTTGAAGCGTCAGTTCGAGCACCTGCATGAGTCATCGTTACAACTCGAGGCCTTTGCCTGCCCCAGCTATCGCGGCGCAACGCGTGTAGCTCGCTCGGATGCTGAAATGGTGTTTCAAATGCTCTGGGGGAATCGCAATAACCTCAGGGCAAGCTTGTCGGAGTTGCTCGACGGACTGCAACAGGCACAGAAAGCACTTGACTCCGGCGATGAAATGGAATTTCGTCGAATCTTCGGGGATAGATGAACGGAATGAACGATGGCTACAGTACTCCGCGGTGAAATTCGAGTTGGGGGCGACAAGTCAGTCTCGCATCGGGCTGTGATGCTTGCCGCATTGGCGCGCGGGACTTCCCGAATCACAAACCTGTCCAATGGCCATGATGTCAATTCCACCCTGCGCGTATATCAACAGCTCGGCATGAACATCTCCACAGATAATGGCTCCGTTCAACTCATGGGTCATGGCTTTGAATCACTCCATACTAACGAGGAAATGCTGTATTGCGGAAATTCCGGCACCACGCTCCGTCTCAGCCTTGGAATACTCGCCGGAACACAAGTACAATGCCGCCTTGCCGGTGACGACTCGCTCAATCGGCGTCCGGTCAGACGCGTCATCGAACCGCTGACACGAATGGGCGGCGATTTGTCCTCGACCGAATCTGAGGACAGACCACCGGTACTCGTGCGGGGTCGCAGACTTCACGGGATTAACATCAGTACAGCAATAGCCTCAGCTCAGGTTAAGTCGGCGATTCTCCTGGCCGGCCTGCATGCCGAGGGCGTAACCTCCGTAACCGAGCCGGACAAATCACGCGATCACACCGAGATCATGCTCCGACATCTTGGCTGCAACATCGACGTTGAGGGAAAGACGGCAATCTTGAGTCCCGCAAAGAAACTCGATGCCTTTGAGTATGTCGTTCCCGGTGACGTTTCCACGGCGATGTTCTTTATTGTCGCTGCCCTCGTCAACGCCGGCAGCGAGTTGGTCGTTCGCGACGTGTTGCTCAATCCGACCAGAACCGGTGCACTTGACATTCTGCGCGCAATGGGAGCAAATATCGAGGAAGCCAGTGTGCGCAATTTGCAGGGAGAGCGCGTAGGTGACCTGGTCGTTAAGTCGTCCCAGCTTAAAGGCTGCGACACCGGCGGCGTCGCCGCTGCCCGCTTCATCGATGAGGTGCCGGCACTGGCAGTCGCCGCGATGTTTGCCGAGGGCGTTACACTGTTTCGCAACATCGCCGAGCTGCGCGTCAAAGAATCTGACCGCGCGCTCGGAATCGTCAACATCATCAAGGCCTCTGGCGGTCACGCGATTCTCGACGGCGAAACCCTCAGCATCGGCAGCGGCTATGCGAAACAATCCGACACAGCCGATCACCTTGGCGATCATCGACTCGCCATGATGAGAGAGATAATCGACCTTACACTGTCTGGCAAAGTCGATGGCGGTTTCGCGGATACAATTGGAGTCTCTGCACCGGAATTCTATGAGCTGCTCAGAGGATTGCTGCGACGATGAAAGCAGGGACGGCCATCTATGGCATTGTCGGCGAGAATATCAGCTACACAATGTCGCCGGCAATCTATCAGACATTGTTTACTAGGCACCAAATCGACGCGATCTACAACTGCTTCGATCTCGCCGTCGGAACGCTGCCTGCCTTCGTGAAGACAGTTCGAATTTTGCCGCTTGCTGGATTCAATGTGACGATCCCATACAAAGAAGAAGTGATTCAATATCTTGATCGCAAGGATGCTATTTGTTCGGCCACCTCGTCGGCAAACCTCGTTATCAATCGCAGCGGTAGACTGTGCGGCTACAATACCGACTACGCAGGAATTGCGGCGAGCATTGAAGATAGATTAGATTGCAATGTGAGAGGCAAAGATGTGCTGATGATCGGATCTGGCGGTGTCGCCCGAACGGCGTTTTATTACTTGGTCAGGAAACGAGCGGGAGGTATTACGGTTCTGCATCACTCCAGGAAGCGGGAGCGCAAATTCTCCGCTTGGGCGAAGCGCGTTGCGGACAAGACACCGTATCTTTCCGCCATGCTCACTTCAACTTCTGCACCGTCGTCCGCGGCGTTGTGCATCAACTGCACACCCGCGTCACTCGAAAGTCTATTTGACAAGAGCCGGGTGAAAGGCATGAATGGAGTCTTCGAACTACGCTACAATTCTGGCCAACACTCGCGGCCCGGACACCTTATGGGTGAATACATGTTATCCGTGCAGGCTGCCGAAAATTTCCGGATTATGACGGGGATTTCTGTATCGCTCGAGTCTATCATGAAAATAATTGAGAAGGCAGAACGATGATCAGATTCCTAACAGCAGGAGAGTCGCACGGGCCTGGGCTGACAACAATCGTCGAAGGTATTCCGGCCGGACTGCGGCTTGACACCAACGCCATTACAGTCGATTTGCGCCGACGCCAGATGGGCTACGGGCGCGGAGCGCGAATGCGCATCGAACAAGACACCGCACTCGTGACGGCGGGACTTTGGGAGGGAGAAACGATTGGCAGTCCGATCAGCGTCTTTATTCAAAACAAGGATTGGAAAAATTGGAAAGACCAAACGCGCGAGAAGAAAGTCGTCCCGCGCCCAGGCCATGCAGACCTCCCCGCCGTTCTTAAATACGATTTCGACGATATCCAAAAAGCCATCGAGCGCTCATCTGCCCGTGAAACAGCGGCACGAACAGCGGCTGGAAACATTGCAAAACAGTACTTGGCAGCCTTTGGCGTAGAGGTCTACTCGCACACGAAACGGATTGGAGCGGTTGTCAATGAGAAGCCGGTCAAATTCAGTGCGACAAAATTCAGAGAAATCGAAAAATCGCCCGTCCGCTGTGCCGACAAGGACATCGAACGCAAAATGATTCGCGCCATCGACGACGCCGTGGCACAGTCAGACACTCTGGGCGGCGTATCCGAGATAATAGTGGTCGGTGCCCCTGTCGGGCTCGGAAGCTATGCACAATGGGATCGTCGTTGCGACACACGGCTCGCTGCTGCCATCATGAGCGTGCAGTCGGTGAAGGCCGTTGAAATCGGCGAAGGGGTGAGGTCCGCAGAATTACCCGGCTCACAAGTTCACGACCCGATCAAGTACAGCACGAAACGCGGATACCATCTCATCTCCAACAACTCCGGCGGCATTGCCGGCGGCATCTCAACCGGCGAAGAAATCGTCGTCCGGGCGTTCTTCAAGCCGATCTCGACTTTGGGAAAACCTCTCAAGTCAACTAACCTCGAATCAAAAAAGTCCGTCGATGCGCCCTATGTACGCTCCGATATCTGCGTTGTACCGGCGGGTGGAGTTGTCTGTGAGGCGGTAGTAGCACTCGCCGTGGCGGACATGATGTCCGAAAAGTTCGGTGGCGATTCGCTGCGAGAAGCGTTGGAAAACTTCAATGCCTTCGTAAAGCATGTCAGAAAACGCTAAGAGAACAAACCTGTTTTTGACCGGCATGATGGGCACCGGCAAAACCAGCACCGGCCGCCTCGTTGCAACGGAGTTGAGATACTTGTTTGCAGATACTGACAAGCTGATCGAGTTGCGTGAAGGTATGACGATCACCGAAATCTTCCGCTCACACGGCGAGGAGTACTTCCGCGCGCGCGAGCGGGACATCCTCGCTGAGCTCTGCGCACAAGAACGACAGGTGATCGCAACCGGCGGCGGCCTGCTTGCCCATCCGAAAAATCTGGAATTGGCGCAGAACAGCGGAATGGTTGTCTTGCTCATCGCTCCGCCCGATGAATTGGCGCACAGACTGCGATATCGCAATGACCGCCCGCTTCTGGCAACTGCCAATCCGGAAGAACGTCTTGCCCAACTCGAAAGTGAACGCAGGGAAATCTTCGAGCGTATCGAGCATCGTGTCGATACCTCCGGCGCGTCACCACTCACCGTGTCCACGCAGGTCGCAAATCTATATCGAGAGTGGTTGGAATCATGACCACTTTTGCCACGTCAATCAACTACCCCCAATCCAGGACGCCGATCATTCTCGGCTCGGAGTTGATTCGCAAGCACACGGATGACCCAATACTCAAGTCCGGCCGCTCTGTCTTCATCGTCATCGACGCCAACGTAATGCGCTTGCACGCGGCGGGAATCCTTAAGTCATTCCTCGGTGACCGACAACTTTATCTGCTGCCGTCTGGTGAGAAACAAAAGAGCCTTCGTAGCGCCGCAAAACTGCTGAAGTGGCTGCACGACCAACATACCGATCGCAAGTCACTTCTGATCGCGATCGGCGGCGGTGTCACGACTGACCTCTGCGGATTTGTGGCATCCACCTATATGCGAGGCATCGACTACATCTCGGTTCCAACAACCCTGGTCGCTCAGCTGGATGCGGCAATAGGCGGCAAGACTGCAATCAACTTGGCAGGAACGAAAAACATTATCGGCACATTCTTTCCGCCACGCAAGATTGTCTGTGATTCCGGATTCCTGTCGACGCTTGAACCTCGTCAAGTTCGGGACGGTCTGGTTGAGGCCGTCAAAATCTTCGCAGCGCGCGACCGGCTTGCGTTTCAGCGCCACGCCGCACGTTTGCCTGGGTACCTCAGCGGTGACAACCTGAACAAGCTTATCGCCGACGCCGTTCGACTCAAATCAGAGGTCGTTAATCGCGATCCCTTCGAAAAGGATCTGCGGCGAGTGCTGAACCTCGGGCACACAGCCGGGCATGCCTACGAAGCACTGACCGGACACTCACACGGCAAGTCGGTGGCCTTCGGGATGTTGGTCGCATTAGACCTCTCGCAACGACTTGTCGGGTTGAGCAGGGGAGATGCCGACTCGATTCGTTCCGCGACGCTGTCATTGTACCGCAGCTTCGCGGCAACAGGCATCGGTGGAAGAGATCTGTGGGAACGTATCCAGCGCGACAAGAAGAAATCGGGTTCGATTGTGAATTTTGTCCTGCTAAAAAAGTGTGGCGAGCACGTCGTCAAAAGCGTAAACTACCCACAATTCGTGCGCTCGCTTGAAGCGGTGATGGAAATGCTGAAGTCATGAAGAAGATAGTAGTTATCAACGGTCCCAATCTGAATTTGCTGGGCGAGCGTCAGCCTGAGATCTATGGCACGACGACCCTGCACCAATTGGAAAGCCAGCTCAAGAAATTCGGAAAAGAACTCGGCTTCCAGGTTACATGCTTCCAATTCAATTCCGAGGGCGAGATCATCAATTGCCTGCAGAAGAACCGCAAGGGAGTAACTGGAATCGTGATGAACCCCGCCGGCTACAGCCACACCTCTGTAGTGATCCTCGACTCGCTCTACTCCGTCGAAGTGCCGGTGGTGGAGGTGCATATTTCGAACATTCACAAGCGGGAAGACTTCCGGCAAAAATCACTCACGGCGCGCGGTTGCGTCGGACTCGTGAGCGGACTGGGAATCGAAGGCTACAAACTTGCCATCCAGTATATCGCCAATATAGCTTAAAGGATAGGTTATGAAATTCATGTACACGAATGGCAAGTTCCATTCGCCCGAACAAAACAACATGTCCTCGATGATGCAGTCCGTAAATTACGGTACGGCGGCATTTGAAGGGATGAAGGCCTATTATCTCGAAGACAAGAAGAATTGGTTCCTCTATCGTCCTGAGAAGTATTACCAGCGCCTGCTGCGTTCAACGAAAATGATCGACATCGACTTTAAGATGTCGCAGGACGAATTCATCAGTGCCGTCGCCACACTCATTAGGAAAAACAATGTCAAGGTGGACACCTATATCCGCCCGGTAGTCTTCCGCAGCGAAAAAGGTGTCGGACTGATGCGGCCATCCGGCTATGGAGTATCCATCTTCATCCAGTCTATTCCCTTCAGCTCAGCCAATCAATATCGCTGCTGCTTCGTTTCGCAGAAGCGCCCGACCGACGGGACTTTCGCTGGCAAGCTGACCGGAAACTACCTGCTGTCATTCTTCAGTGCCATCGAAGCCAAGAAAAAAGGTTACGATGTTGGCATCCTCTCTTCGACCGAGGGACACGTATCGGAAGCCTCCATTATGAACATGTTCTTCGCCAAAGGTGGCAAGCTGTTTACGCCCTCAATTGAATGTGGTCCACTCGGAGGTATTACGCGACTGTCAGTCATGCAGCTTGCGAAAGGGCAACTCGGCCTGAAGGTGACCGAGGGAAAATATACGCGCGCTCAACTCCTCAAGGCGGACGAAATCTTCTTTACCGGCACTGGTTCCGGAGTCAACTTCGTCAAGCAGCTCGAAAAACGCAAATTCGACCTCAACCGAAAAGACCAGATCGCTCTTCAAGTTGCCGGGGTCTTTGATGATGTGACTCACTTGCGAATCAAGAAGTACGCTGACTGGTTAGTGCCGGTGAAATAGATTCGTTCACACTGCAGACCAACAAAAAGCCCCGGTCTTGCGATCGGGGCTTTTCTCTTGTGATCTGTGGCAATTGGTCAATTGCGCGCAGATCCAGCAACCTGACTACTTGACCAGCAACATCTTTCTGGTCTCGCTGAATCCCTCGGACTCAAACTTGTAGAAGTATACGCCCGAAGAAACTTCATTCCCATTATTGTCCTTGCCGCTCCACCTGACCTGATGGCGGCCCGCACTCATCACACTGCTGACCACTGTGGATACCTTCTGGCCGGCGGCGTTAATGATCGTAAGTGTTACATTCGCAGCTCTCGGTAATGCGAACTCAATAACCGTCTCCGGATTGAACGGGTTCGGATAGTTCTGGCTGAGAGCGAAGCTCGTCGGCAGAACATTTTTCTCAAGCCGCGAAGTCATGACACTTCCGTTGAAATCGGCAATTTCCGAACTAACCAACTCGACATCGCCGGTGACCTGCAGCAATGCCGTTGATCCCGCTGCAATGGACTTGCTGGAGAAATCGTAGATCAGGACGCGAACCTGCCCGTTGCTTTCGCTCTGCTCAACCGACATATCCACCAACCCGGAAATGCGATAGTCTGCGCCGACGTTGAATGTGAGCAGCACGGCGCCGAGCGATACGCTGGATTCGGTAGAGATAACTTCACCATCATGGTGTACGATGACCGTATTGGCGAACGGCATCAGCTTGCTGATTGGCAAGGCATCTCCGACGACAACTCTGATCAAGTAAACCAAATCACCGACCGAAAGGCTCGATCCGTCACGATTCACATCCGAGGCCGCAATCTGCGCCTCGCGACGAATTGGATTCGGATCAAGTGCGGCTGACCCGTACAGGAAGTAATTAGTATACAAGACCGCGTCCGCGATCTCAAAAGCGATATCATTGAGGTTCAGATCGCCCGGAGCATCGATGGAGTCTGCACAGACGATATCAACGCCGCCTTCCCAGAACTCGATGCAGCGAATCGGTTCGTACTTGTCTCCCAGCATGCAGAAATCACGCGCACCGGTTCCGAATGGACGGTCATGATCTGGGAAGAGCGCATCGTTGAACTCATCCCAAACCGGATTACCTTCAAATGAGAAAATGCGCTTCTCGATGTACAGCGTGTCGCCGGTCACTGTCGAGATAGCGTTATCGCCGCAATCGAGCCAGAAGAAGCGAACCGGCAGATATTGGCATTCAAAAGTGCGGTCATTGGTAACCAGGAATTTCAGCCTGAACAACTCCTGCGGCGAAGGAATCGCCGGACCATAACAGGTCGGGTGATTTGGGCCGTTGTTGGCGTCCGCAACCGCTACGACTCTTACCATGCCCGACGGACACGGCCCGTTGCAGTTGCCTTGGGCGCCAAAGCGATAGGTGAAATACTCCCAGCCGCACGTGGTCAACATCGATCCCGGCTGCGCTTCCACGAAGTTCAATCCTGAGTTGTCATAACTCATCAGGAAATCGAAACCACCGAACTCCTGGCCCGCGCCTTCGATCGTCACAGAAACATACTCATAGTGACCCTGAAGCGTGTTATGCGTCTTCTCGGCCTTGACAATGAAGCACGTAGCTGTATCGCAATCGATGAAACGTACCCAGCGCGTGTGAGTCGATTGCACACTGCGGCCGCAGGAATCGGTTACCGTGATAGTATAGCCATAAGTGTTGTCCGAAGCGTTCGGCGGTGTGAAGCAGAACAAACCTGAACCGTTAGAGAAATTCAAAGTCGTCGGCACAGGACTTACACTAACCGATTGCACGTTGTTGTTCGGGTCAGAATAGGTAAACGGTACGCAAATCTGCATCGGTCCCGACTGCTGGCAAAAGATCGTGGTGTCAGTCTGGTCGACATTTACCACTGGTCCGTCGTTAATGCGAACATTTACGACCGCGGTATCATAGTCTATGGAGTTACAGGCATCGGTAGCCTTGAGAACAAAGCTATACGAACCGGAGGACGCCGGCGTGAAACAGATCTGCGAGCCATTATAAGTGCCCGGACCTGATACCAGCGTGCAGTTCGTGAGATTGCTGTTCGGATCGGTACAACTCGCAGCCCAGCAAATCTGCTGTCCAGCTGTCTGACAATTCAAATTCTGATCGGCGCCCGCATTCGCTACAGGCGGCGCATTGAGTACCACAGTGACCACCGTCTGACAAGTGTCCGCCAATCCGCAGGCATCGGTGACAATCAGACGGATCACATTAGCACCCGCTACCGGCGTCACGCAAACCTGCCCGGCATTCAGGGTGCCGCCGGTCACTGTCGTCGTTGCAATATTACCGTTCGGATCTGAGGTGCTGTATCCCGGAATACAGATCTGCGCAAGAGTACATGCGAAGACCGTTGTGTCGCCGTGACAGTTCGCAACCGGAGCGCTGTTGAGACTCACCGTGACAACTGAAGTATCAAGGTCTGTCGCTCCGCAGGCGTCGGTCGCCTGGACAACGAAAGTATAGACTCCCGCTCCCGCCGGCGTGAAGCAAATTCCTCCGCCATTGAGCGTGCCCGGTCCGGAGATCAACTGGCAATTGCTCAGGTTGTTGTTAATATCACTGCAGCCTGCCGCGATACAAATCTGAGCCGGAGCGCACTGGAAGAGTGTCGAATCGCGACCGGCATTCGCAACCGGCGCAGTGTTTATCGTTACGTTAACTATCGAGGTGTCAAAATCCGTCGCACCGCAGGCATCAGTGGCCTTGATCACAAGGGTGTAGATTCCTGAACCCGCTGGCGTGAAGCAGATTTGTGTGCCGTTATAGGTTCCGGGCCCGGCGACTAACTGACAAGTAGACAAGTTAGCATTCGGATCGGTGCACGAAGCGTTAATGCAAATCGGGCTCGGAGCGCATTGGAACAGTGTCGAGTCGCGCCCGGCGTCAGCAACCGGTGCCTGATTGAGGGTGACGTTCACAACGGAAGTATCATAGTCAATCGCACCGCAAGCATCGGTAGCTTTTACAATAAAGGTATAGCTTCCGGATGCAGCTGGCGTGAAGCAGATGCCTCCGCCATTGAGAACTCCGGGGCCGGAAGTCAGTTCACAATTGGTCAGGTTCGAGTTGGGATCCGTGCATCCTGCCGCGATACAAATCTGCGCTGCGGTGCACTGGAACAGCGTCGAATCGCGTCCCGCATTTGCAACTGGCGGCTGATTGACCGCGACCGTCACGACCGCTGTGTCATAGTCGGTCGCTCCGCAAGCATCAGTGGCCTCCAGCACGAATGTGTACACACCCGCGCCTGCCGGAGTGAAGCATACTGTCGAACCATTATAGGTGCCGGGTCCGGTGACCAACTGACAGGTCGACAAGTTTCCGTTTGGATCGGAACAACTACCCGGGATACAGATCTGTGCTGGGCCGCACTGGAACACCGTGGAGTCGTTACCGAGCGTCGCCACTGGAGCCTGATTGAGGGTGACGTTGACTACTGAAGTATCATAGTCTGTCAATCCGCATGCGTCCGTCGCCTTTAGAACGAGCGTATACGTTCCCGATGCCGCCGGTGTGAAGCATATCTGCGAGCCATTATATGTCCCTGGCCCTGAGACCAGTTGACAGGTCGATAGATTGCCATTCGGATCACTGCAAGCCGCAGTTATGCAAATCGGAGCCGGTGTGCACTGAGCCAGTGTCGAGTCACGACCAGCATCAGCCACCGGAGCCTGATTCAGCGTTACATTAACAACCGAAGTATCATAGTCTGTCAATCCGCATGCATCCGTCGCCTTGAGAACGAGTGTGTACGTTCCTGAAGCCGCCGGTGTGAAGCAAATCTGCGAACCGTTGTAAGTGCCCGGCCCTGAGACCAGTTGACAGGTCGACAGATTGCCATTCGGATCACTGCAAGCAGCGGTTATGCAAATCGGAGCCGGTGTGCACTGGGCAAGAGTCGAGTCACGACCAGCATCAGCCACCGGAGCCTGATTCAGCGTCACGTTGACTACTGAAGTATCATAATCCGTCAATCCACATGCATCTGTCGCCTTGAGAACGAGTGTGTACGTTCCTGAGGACGCCGGCGTGAAGCAGATCTGTGAACCGTTGTAAGTTCCCGGCCCTGAGACCAATTGACAGGTCGACAGATTGCCGTTCGGATCACTGCAGGCAGCAGTGATACAGATCGGAGCCGGTGTGCACTGAGCAAGAGTCGAATCACGACCAGCATCAGCAACAG
>CAZKIH010000002.1:185930-229727 GCA_964552775.1 uncultured Ignavibacteria bacterium
AAATCTGTGAACCATTGTAAGTTCCCGGTCCGGAGACCAGTTGACAGGTCGACAGATTGCCATTCGGATCACTGCAAGCAGCAGTGATACAAATCGGAGCCGGTGTACACTGGGCAAGAGTCGAGTCACGGCCGGCATCAGCCACCGGAGCCGAGTTGATGGTCACGAAGGCCTTCGATGTATCGTAGTCGGTAAGACCGCAAGCATCCGTGGCTTTGAGCACGAAGGTGTACGTTCCCGAAGAGGCCGGGGTAAAGCAGATATTCGTGCCGTTGTACGTCCCGGGACCCGAGACAAGTTGACAGGTCGACAAATTGCTATTTGGGTCGGTGCAGGCCGCGGCGATACAAATCTGCGCAGGAGAGCACTGCATTAGCGTCGTGTCGCGTCCGGCGTTGGCATCCGGCGCTTGGTTTAGCGTCACGTTGACAACCGAAGTGTCATAATCGATCGCGCCGCAGGCGTCAGTGGCCTTGAGAATGAACGTGCTCGTTCCCGAGACGGCTGGAGTGAAACAAATCTGCGAACCATTGTAGGTACCGGGTCCCGAAACCAATTGGCAGGTGGACAAGTTGCCGTTTGGATCCGTACAGGACGCGGTGATACAAATCTGGGCCGGCGTGCATTGGAACAGGGTGGAGTCACGCCCTGCGTTGGCTACCGGTGCCTGATTAAGTGTGACAGTAACCTGGATCGTGTCATAATCGGTCGCGTTAAGCTCATCGCGAACCTTAAATACGAACTGAAATGTCCCGGCAGAAGCTGGCGTCCAGCAGAAATTCGTGCTGATCGGACCCTTCTGCTTGATTTGCGTGAATGTGCCCGGGCCGGACTGCTTGGTGACGGTGATCGTGTCGCCCTGACAATCGGGGTCGGAAGCGTTTACCGCAAAACAGATCTGCGACAACGAACACTGAAGCACATTGATGTCACTCGGAAGCGTAATTACCGGCGCCTGATTGGAAAAGCGAACTTTGAATACCAAATCGTTCCAATCCATATCGCCACCGTTTGGCAAGTCCTCAAATGCCACGATGAACTCGTGCGGATTCCCGGTGCGGAAGACCTTGGCGTGGTTGAAGGCATCATAATTGAGATAATTTTGCGTGTACCAAACTCTATTCGTGTCGGGCGCGATTCTCGGCTTCATGAAGAACCCGATCGAGTCGCCGCCGGATACGGAGAACGTCACGGAATCACCCGGATCATCTCCGCCGCTGAATAGCTGATAGAGCGGTGTCGTATCGTTGGCAACGTACCAGCCCGAACGCGCCGTCGCTGCCGAACCGGCAACTTCGATGACGATCGTAGCCAGATTCTGCCCGGGAGTGGTGCAGAATGTCTCGATACCAGTTTCGTCAGTGGCAACATTAATGTTGTAACCGAGGCTGTCGAAGATGTGCTGGAGCGAAGGCTCGCCCCCGGCGAGAGCGGTCTTGTTGATCAATTGCAGTACTGAGTCCGGCAGTACTGGATCGCTCCCAGCCGCGAAAAGTGTTGATGGTATCAGCACCAAACAACACAGGCCAATTACAGAAACAGTCAAGAGCTTAACTAACTGTTTACACATGGTGACTCCAATGTTTTGAAAGGTTCAGCAGAGGACGCAAAAGTTCTTTATGAGTGACACATTTCATTTCGATTTTACTTCCGGGGAGATAAGGGACTGCCGTATCGGCGCAGGACAAACGTGCAATGATGGAGAGACTTAATTCAAAAATCGTGTATCGACTTGCTACGCCTTACCTGAATTCCCGAATCTTCCTCCTAACGGCTTAGAGTCTACTGATCGAATCTTCTGACACAAGTGCAAACGCGCATGCAAAATTCGTCTGAGCATATGCTTGCAGCGTAACCCTGGTGCCTGTCGACTTTCACATCAACGCCACGAAAATAAATAGTCTGTCTAAGTTTTGAAGTACTTGTGAAGTACCGGTAATTTCACTGATAAGGAAGTCAATTCGTCCACTATTGTCAAGGCTTTTTTGACGTTGAGGTTCATTTCTTGTCGTCTTTAATCGAAACGCTAACATGAAGATACAGACTTAGAGTAGTGGCGATTTCCCCCTATTTGGCCATACAGCCACCCTGAAAGCTGGTAGGAACTGCGAATCGCAAATACGCACAACAAGCAACTCGTTGGTGTACAGCATGTTACAACTTACAATATAGTGAGAAGCGGCCATCTTTGTCATATGACCGATTTCCGGTGGCATCTGCTATTGAGTGATCACATATTCGTAACGGATTGACCGGAGTATGAGATTTAAAGTCTGTACTGAAGACCAGATCAAAGAAGGCGGGGTTAGAACCCTCAAAATACTCGCGCGCACCGTCGCTGTCTTTCGCTTGCGCGGCGAGTTGTTCGGACTCGAAGCTGACTGCAAGCATATGCGCGCTTCAATCGCTCAAGGGAAGATCGACGGAACGATCATCACTTGCCCGGCGCATGGCTGGAGATACAACATCACGACCGGCGAATGCCTCACCGAAAGCTGGGCAACACTCAAGACATATGCTGTCGATGTAGTGGATGGAGTGGTATTTGTGGAAATCTGAGGACTGGCTCGGAGCCTACCACCCCAGCAACTGCTCGAGATTGGTATTGATCTTCTCGACGATGTCTTCGTACTCTTTCTTCTTCGCCTGTTGCTGATCGACAACTTGCTTCGGCGCCTGCTCGACAAACTCCCGGTTCGCCAACTTCTTGCGCGTCCGATCAAGCAAGCCGGTGATGTTTTCAAGTTCCTTCTGAAGCCGGGACCGCTCCATGTCAATATCGATCAGACCGGCCAGTGGAATATAGATCTCCACCGACGGAATAACCGCCGATGCCGCAAGCGGCGGCTTCTTGACATCTTCACCAATGACGAGCTTCTCGATCTTGCCCAAATTTACAATATAGTTCTGGTTGGCTTCAAGCGTCGCGCGCAGAGCGGGATCGGATATCTTGAGATGAACCTCTGCGCGCTTAGACGGCGGCACATTCATTTCGTGGCGAATATTGCGGATCGCATTGACGACCCGCTGCAGCTTGTTCATCATCTCTTCGAGTTGAAGATCGATCAGTTTCTCATCAACAGCCGGATAGCTTTCGAGTAAGATTGATTTCTCACCCTGCGGCAGTTTATGCAGCAAATGCCAAATCTCTTCGGTAATGAACGGAACGAAGGGATGCAACAATTTCAGAATGTTGTTAAGGCAGTATCCTGTGACCCGTCGAGCTAACAGCCTGTCAGCCGGATCGCTCTCGCTGTACAGACGCGCCTTGACAAGTTCGATATACCAATCGCAGTAGTCGTGCCAGACGAAATCATAAATCTGCTTTCCGGCGGCATTGAAACGAAAATCGGCGAGCGACTGGTTGGTCAGCTTGATCGTCTCATTGAGCCGCGACAAAATCCAGCGGTCCATCAAAGGCCATTTGTCAGACGTTGGCATCTTCTCAAGATCACCTTCCGAAACGTCGTCTTCCAGATTCATCAAAATGAAGCGGGAAGCATTCCAGAGTTTGTTGCCGAAATTGCGCCCAAGTTCGAAGGTGTTCATCGTGATGTTCGGATCCTGCCCTTCGGGCGTCGCGAGGATCAACGACAGGCGCAGACTGTCAGCACCATACTGGCCGATCACTTCAATCGGGTCAATACCATTGCCCTTTGACTTGGACATCTTCTGTCCATGGGCATCACGGACCGTGCCGTGAATGTAAACATCGTTGAAAACCAGCTTGCCTGTGAACTCATATCCGGCCATCACCATCCTCGCTACCCAGAGAAAGATGATCTCACTGGCGGTAAACAGTGAGTTAGTCGGGTAAAATTTCTGTAGCTCGGCCGTATTTTGCGGCCACCCGAATGTCGAAAACGGCCACAGCCACGAGGAAAACCACGTGTCCAGAACATCTTCTTCCTGGTAGATATCGCCGCTCCCGCATTTGCGACACTTGGTTGGAGCCTCTTTCAGCACCATCTCTTCGCTGCATTCACGGCAGTAGTAAACCGGAATCCGATGTCCCCACCAGAGCTGACGCGAGATACACCAATCGCGAATGTTCTCCATCCAATAGAGATAAGTTTTCGACCAGTGCTCAGGATGGAAGCGCAACTTCCCACTCTTCAGCGCCTCAATGGCTGGCTTCGCGAGTGGCTTCATCCGTACAAACCACTGCTCCGACAAATAAGGCTCGACGACCGTCGAGCACCGATAACAGGTCCCGACCGAATGCTCGTAGTCTTCGATCTTGTCGAGCAGTCCCTTCTTTTCAAGTTCATCCAAAACCAGCTTGCGCGCGGTCTTGATGTCCAGCCCTTTGAACTTGCCGGCATTCTCGTTGAGTGTGCCGTCAGGATTGAGAATGTTAATCTTCTCCAGATCGTGACGCTGACTGACCTCGAAATCATTGGGATCGTGAGCCGGAGTAATCTTTACGACACCGGTGCCGAATTCGATATCGACATAGTCATCGGCGACGATAGCCAGCTCCCGGTCGAGAATTGGCAGGATTGCTGTCTTGCCAATGTACTTCTGATATCGCTCGTCCTTTGGGTTCACGGCCAGCGCCGTATCGCCAAGCATCGTCTCGGGTCGTGTGGTCGCCGCGATCATGAAGATATCCTGTCCTTTGAGCTTGTACTTGATATGGTACAGCTTGGAGACTCGAGTTTGATACTCGACCTCATCATCAGATAACGAGGTCTGACACCGCGGACACCAATTGACTATGTACTTGCCCTTATAGACTAAATTCTTTTCGTGAAGGCGAATAAATACTTCCTTCACGGCTTCCGAAAGTTGCTCATCCAGCGTGAAGCGTTCGCGCTGCCAATCACAGGCACAGCCCAAACTCTGCAATTGAACCATGATTCGCGCCTTCTTGGAGATAACGTATTCCCAAACACGCTTGACGAATTCCTCACGGCCGATCTCGCGCCGTGAAGTTCCTTCTTTGACCAGCAACTTCTCAACCACAACTTGTGTGGCGATGCCGGCGTGGTCGCTCCCGGGCAGCCAACAGACCTCGTGGCCCTGCATCCGCTGCCAGCGGATCATGATGTCCTGAAGAGTATTGTTGAGTCCGTGGCCCAGATGCAAAACATCTGTCGCATTGGGCGGCGGGATGACGATGCTGTACGTCGGGCGCTTGGAGTTGACATCACCATGGAAATAGCCCTTGGCAAGCCAATCGGCATAAATCCGGTCTTCGACCCCAATGGGACTATATTGCTTAGGAATTTCCTGTTCGCTCATATTGCTCTCTTCCCACGATAGTCTATGAGTATAGCCGTTGCCCAAGTGAAGTCAAGGCGATATTAAAACGTGTTGGCGCATACGCAACCGGTATCTATATTGACGCTTCTCTAATCGTCAGAAAGGCGCGAATATTCAGTGAGAGAGTCGGGCAGTTCATTTCAGAAGTTGGTAGAGATCATGCTGGCACTGCGGGCGCCAGGCGGCTGCAATTGGGATCGCGCGCAAACGACGCAGTCGTTGCTCCCCTACATGATCGAGGAAACCTATGAAGCGGTTGAAGCAGGGGAGGCTGCAGACTACGACAAATTGAAAGAGGAGTTGGGGGATATCCTGCTTCACATCGTCTTTCAGGCTGAAATAGCTGCAGAAGCAGGCAAATTCGATATCCGCGATGTCATCGAAACTGTCACCCAGAAAATGATCGAACGGCATCCACACGTTTTCGGCGACCGCAGGGATCTTTCTCCCGATCAGGTCCGGCAAAACTGGGAAGTCCTCAAAGCCAAGAATCGACGGATGGATGCCAGTCAACTTACCGTGCTGTCAGGCGTGCCCAAGACGATGCCGTCGTTGCTGAAGGCTTATCGAGTCCAGGAAAAGGCCGCGCAATTCGGTTTTGACTGGGAAAGGGCAGAGGACATTTTTGCTAAAATCGACGAAGAACTCGCAGAATTCAAACAGGCACTCGCACAGAATAACCGTGCTGCCATTCAAGATGAATTTGGAGATTTGCTCTTTTCATTAGTCAATTTCGCCAGACATATCAATGCCGAACCGGAGACATGCCTGAACGGCACAATCCGGAAATTTTCGACTCGCTTTGACTTGATGGAGCGAGCATTGCTGTCGCGCGGTCTGACACTTAAGGAAGCGACTTTGGAGCAGATGGAAGAGGAGTGGCAACGAGCGAAACACAGTACTTTGTAGTCAACTCCTGCTTGTATCAGTCTGAAACAGCATCCTCGCCAATGGCAGGCTTAGCATTCCTAAGAATCGCGGAATCAAAGTGAATCTTAAGTCTAATTGTCCGGTTAAACTAACGTCCCGGCGTTCGCTTCCGATACAATCAAATGAGAAGTGGATAAAATCAGTTGGTTGCCTGTCGGAACCGACAAATCTTTCGCGATAGCGCTCAGCCGCCTTCAACTCCGACTCCGACCAAAAGGGCTAGCACCACAGGGTGAATGGAGATAGTATCAAGGCAGTCCTCAATAACTTACGGGATGTTCAAATCCTGTCCAGCATCGATGGTTCCTCGATCCGTTTTGTTAATGACGCGGTACTGAGAGTCTTCGGAATTGCTCCCGAGGAAATGCAAGCAAATCCGGAACTACGGTATGCACGAATCCACTCCGAGGATCGCGCTGCGGTTCGTCAACAAGTCTCACAGACCGCGGAAACAAAGATTCCGTTTAGGACCGAATATCGCCTCTGCAAACCGGACGACACCGTCATCTGGGTTGTGGAGCATACTCAGGTAGTGGGAGCATCCGACAGCGATCGTCTTCTTCTCACCACAATTCAGGCTGATGGCATAACCGAAGGTATTGCGCATTTCCAAAACCTCAAGGCACAACAATCGATTGCGCAGGTGCTCGCCGAAGTAGACGATGCCGAACTTGCGATATCTCAGTCACTGGAAATCCTCGGAACCTGCCTCGGCTGGCAGATTTGTGAATTCTGGACTCCGTCGGATGACAAGGCGCACCTTTGCCTTTCTGCCATTTGGTGCAGCCCGGCACTTGGAAATACCGAACAATTCATCGCCACCTCGCGATCTATCATGCTCGACAGCAGCCAAATGCCGCAAGGCAAGGCGTGGAAGGGCGGCTCTCCGCTCTGGACGACAGGTGTAGTCGAGTCGGAGCCGATTCAACGGCAAGCTGCCGCCGCCGAATTGGGTCTCAAGACGGCATTGTCATTCCCAGTCGAGGTTGGCAGCTCCAATTTTGGAGTGGTTTCGCTTTACAGTCGCGAGTTGTACGGCATCGACACAGGGATTCTTCAGACCGCTGACGCCATCGGCAAGCTCTTCGCTCAGTATCTGCAACGTACGCGCCTGCTCAGGAACTTCGCAGACAGCGAACTGCGTTTTCGCCAGCTATTCGAGGAAAATGAAGCCATCAAATTGGTGATCGACCCTGAAGATGGCTCTATCGTCGCCGCCAATGCGGCTGCCGCAAGCTACTACGGCTATTCTCTCGATCAACTCTGTCGGATGCGCATTGAACAGATCAATACGATTGAGCAACCGGAAGCACACAAGCCCTTGCCCAATGCAGCAGACCAGCGACGTAACCGCTTCTTCTTCCACCATCGGATGGCATCCGGTGTTATCCGGCAGGTCGAAGTTCACTCGTGCCCACTTGTCTTCGAGGGACGCAAGCTGCTGTATTCAACCATTTTCGATGTCACCGACAAACTTCGGATCGCAGCGGCACTCCGCGAAAGTGATGAGCGCATTCGTCTGGTGTTCAAGCACTGCCCGACGGCAATTGCGATATTTGACAACGAACTGCGCTACCTCTTCGCGACTGAAGCGTGGATTGAGGAGTATCGGCTTGGTGGTCGCAGTGTCGTCGGCCAGTTCTATTCTGATACCTTCCACGATACAGATGGGAACTGGAAAAGAATTTTCGAGCGTGCCTTGGCAGGGGAATCGGTCGAAAGACACGAACAGCAAGTTGGCCACGCGGACGGCACTTTCGACTGGATTCGCTGCGTTGTCAGTCCTTGGCGCACCGGCGATGATCAAATCGGCGGAATCATCGCTTTCACCGAGTCAATCAAGGAAGAGAAATTTGCCCGCGATGCTCTGCGTGAAAGCGAAGGGAAATACCGTGCTTTATTCGAAAACCTCATAGATGGTTTTGCACTTCACAAAGTCGTCACAGACCAAAACGGCAATGCCGTAGACTACATCTTTCTTGAAGTAAATGATGCCTTCGAGCAGATGACCGGTCTCAAGCGGGAAATCCTCATTGGTCGCCCGGTTACTGAAGCAATTCCCGGAATCAATCAATCTACAGAGGATTGGATTGGTACCTACGCTCGCGTGGCTCTCAATGGCGAAACAATCAAGTTCGAACGCGAAGCTGCGGACCTAAAACGTTGGTTTGCAATCTCTGCTTACAGCCCCAAGGTGGGATACTTTGTAACGGTATTTGAGGATATCACTGCGCGTAAGCGTGCCGAGACAGAACTACAGGAACAGCAGCGCGCAATCACGAATCTGCTCAGCAATCTGCCGGGAATGGCCTATCGCTGTCGCAACGACAAAGACTGGTCAATGGAGTACATAAGCGATGGCTGCATCGAACTGACCGGATACTCGCCGCAGGAACTACAAATTGGCGGAATACGAACCTACAATGACTTGATCCACCCCGATGACACGTCTCTTGTCTGGGAGGAAGTCCAACGCGCTGTCCGAGAACATCGAACCTTCCGCCTTTCATATCGGTTGGTGACAAGATCTGGCGAAGTCAAAATCGTCTGGGAACAGGGCAATGCAATATTCGATGGACACGGCGAGTTTGTTGCCCTCGAGGGATTCATTGGCGACATCAGTGAACGAATACGCGCAGAAGCGACATTGAAGTCGCGCGAGGAACATTTCCGCGCACTCATCGATAATTCGTCAGACATCATTACTCTGATCAGTTCGGAAGGACGGTTGCTCTATCTCAGTCCGTCTGTCGAGCGAGTTCTCGGATACAAAGCGAACGAGCTGCAGGGAACCAGTATTTTCAAGTGGATCCACCGTGGCGATCGCCGGCGGGCGCGCGAAATCTCATTGCGTGCTATCATTCGAGGTGGCTCCGACATCTCGTCCGAAATGCGCATCAGGCACAAGAACGGAAGTTGGCGAATCCTGGAAATGATCGGCCGCAACTTGCTCGACGACCCGCATGTCGGAGCCATCGTTGTCAACTCGCGCGATATCACCGAGCGGCGCAATATCGAAAACGAACGATCTCAATTGGCGACGGCCGTCGAGCAGGCCACAGAATCGATCGTCATCACTGATTTCGATGGTAGAATTATCTACGTAAATTCAGCTTTTGAAAAGATTTCCGGCTATCTGCTTGCGGAAGTTGCCGGTCAGAATGCGCGTATGCTCAAGAGCGGCGAGCATTCAGCGGATTATTATCGCGAAATGTGGGCGACACTGCACAGTGGCGAACCCTGGGCGGGCAGATTTAAGAACCGCCGGAAAAACGGAACTCTGTATGAAGAAGAGTGCACCATCTCACCAATCAAGGATGGTACAGGCAAAGTAATCAACTTTGTCGCCGTCAAACGCGACATCACCAAGGAAGTCGAGTTGGAAGACCGGTTGCGCCAGGCACAGAAACTGGAAGCAGTTGGTCGTTTGGCAAGCGGTATCGCGCACGACTTCAACAATCTCTTAGCCGGTATCCGCGGCTTCGCCGAGTTAATCTTCCAGGAAGCACAGGAAGCCCCAAAACTCTGCAACCACGCTCAGGAGATCATCAAAGCGGCATCACGTGCCGCCGACCTGACCAGCCAACTGCTCGCCTTTGCCCGCAAAGGCAACTATCTTTCCGTACCGGTCAATCTCCATGACACAATTGGAGAAGTCACCAACATTCTCAAACACACAATAGACCGCCGCATTGAAATCCGCACTGAGTTGCTGGCAACTCAGTCGATTGTCAAAGGCGATCCCTCACAGATTCAGAGTGCTATTCTCAATCTGAGTGTGAATGCCCGCGACGCCATGCCTGAAGGTGGTCGCATGACCTTCACCACACGCAACCTCAATCTTGACGCCGACTATTGTCAGGAACACTCTTTGGACCAGGGATCCGGCACCTACCTTGCCGTCACGGTGGCCGACAGCGGTTCTGGTATTGAAGAATCAATCCTCTCTCACATCTTCGATCCGTTTTTCACCACCAAGGAACAGGGCCAGGGAACCGGACTTGGATTGGCAGGTGTCTATGGTTGTGTCCGAAACCACCACGGTAGCGTCGAAGTCGCAAGCGAAGTCGGCAAAGGAACCGCGTTCACGCTCTATCTGCCGGCGCTCGCGAACGTGGATCACACCATTCCACAAATCTCAAGGGATCTCCCGCTGACGGGCAGCGAACGCATTCTCGTCGTTGATGACGAGGAAATAGTCAGAAATTTGGCAGAGCGCATGCTCATCAAGGCCGGCTACCAGGTCGTATCTTGTGAAAATGGCGAAGAGGCCTTGCGCCTCTACCGAACCGCAATCGGCGCAATCGACCTCGTAGTTCTCGACATGATGATGCCCAAGATGAATGGTCACGATACCTTCGCCGCCATGAAGCAATTTAATCCGGATGTGAAGGTGCTCTTGATGTCGGGATTTAGCGATCGCGACGTGCAGGGAGATCTCACCGAAGGCATAGTCGGGTTCATACACAAGCCCTTCCAGATGAGAACTTTCCTGATGAAGGTCCGCTCGGCCCTCGATCTGCGAACCAAAGTCCGCCAAACCTGATCCTTCGGTCCCGTCCGATCGCTCCTCCGCAAGCCCTTCCCGCAAAAGAACTAAGACAGGTTACGGAATATCTTGCCCATCCCATTTGTAAGTGCTATGAATCGGAATTAGAACAGTGGGATTGTCCGATTCGTCACGTATCGAAAGTGTCTGAAAACTACCTGGATACGAAGACCTGGAGCAATGGTACAAATGGAGGACTGAAATGAAAACTATAGCATTCTGCCTGTTATTCACACTTTGGGCTTCGGTCGTACTCGCCGACGATATTGCCCTGACCGTGTACAATCAAAATCTAGCCTTGGTGAAAGAAGGCCGGTCTCTTGACTTGCAGAGAGGTACCAATCGACTCCGCCTGACCGACGTCGCGGCAGCCATCGATCCGACCTCAGTTCACTTCAAGCTGCGTGGTTCGGACAAAGTCGAGTTGTTGGAGCAGAACTATCAGTACGATTTGGTTTCATCGGAAAAGATACTCCAGAAGTATCTTGGCAATACCGTAGAAATCACCCTCAAGAACGGCGATCTCGTTAGCGGCAAGTTCCTGTCATTGTCTTCCGGATACCTGGTCCTTCAATTGACCGATGGCGCAGTCCGCCTGATCAATTCGCTCGAAATGCTCTCAGTGTCGGCGCCAAAATTGCCCGAGGGTTTGATCGTTACACCGACGCTCGAGTGGACGCTCGCCAGCGACATTTCGGGGAAGCGCGAAGCGGAAATCAGCTACTTGACGGGCAACATCAGTTGGCACGCCGAGTACATCGCGCAGTTGGACAAAGACGACAAAAATTTGCGGCTGTCCGGCTGGGTTTCGCTGGATAACCAATCTGGCAAGACCTACCGTGATGCCAAACTGAAATTGGTAGCCGGCGAGGTCAACCGCGTCATGCCGCCGGCGCGAGCCAAAGGAGTGATGTACGAGGCGATGGCGGCCGATGCGAGCGGGCAAGGCTTCGAGGAGAAGTCCTTCTTCGAGTACCATCTCTATACTCTCCAGCGCCCGACCACAATCGCCGACAGCGAAACCAAGCAAGTGAGTCTCTTCGAACCCGCTTCAACGGCGGTCAAGAAGCTCTATCGCTATGAAGCAATGCCGGGCTCGACCGACGTCAATGTAGTCGTGACGTTCAAGAATTCCGAGGCGGCTGGTTTGGGAATGCCCTTACCCGCCGGCAAGATGCGTATCACGAAACTGGATAGCGACGGCTCTGAAGAATTCGTGGGCGAGGATGCCGTCAATCATACGCCGCGCAATGAAGAGGTCGAACTGCGGGTCGGAAATGCATTCGACATTGTCGCCGAAATGGCAATTGTCGATTCGCGCCGAATCTCCGATCGGGTTCGCGAAGAAACGGTCGAAGTGAAGCTTCGCAATCGCAAGACCGAAGACGTGACGATCAATGTGCGCTATCGGCTCTATGGCGACTGGCAGGTGCTCGAGTCAAATTTCGAATATCTCAAGAAGACGGCACAGCAACTTGAATTTACGGTGCCGGCAGAAGCCGATCAAGAGACGGTGCTCAAGTTCCGGATCCGCTACAACGGCTAACAAAATCTTTGACTTGATTTGCACGAATGATTAGCTTCGTTCAAGAGTTTGTGACTAAGTTCACTTGGAGGAGGAGATCCGGATGAAGAAGATAATTGTTGGGATTGTGGTGCTCGCACTCGCCGCATCGGGATTTGCCCAGCAGGCCAAAGAAGTTCTGCCTTATGATGCACTGATCCGATCGGCCAAAATCTACCTCGGCCAAAAGGAGAAAGATTACGCTCATGTCGAGGAGTTGCTGAAGACAGCCATTGACAACTATCCGGATGCCCTCGAAGCCCATTTCTATATGGGAGTCATCGCCGCACAACACGCTGAATACACGAAGATGATGGATCACTTCCGCAAATTCGAGTCGATTTGCTCCAAGGATGCCACCCAGGCCGACAAGAAACTCGCCAAACGGTGCGAGAAGGATGACATGCCCAAGCAAATCAAGGACAACAAAGACGCCGAATTTCTCAAGAGCTTCAAACAGGGCGTTACGCAAATTCGACATGCCGACTCAGTGACGAATGCAAAGGGTTCGGCAACCGGCGATTCAACATCTGCCCATCAGGAAGATATCATCAAGCAATTGCTGGCAAAGGCCGAGGGATTGTTCAACGACTGCATCATCATTGATGACACCGTCTCAGGCGTCTGGACTAATCTCGCCTTGATCGAGAAGAAACTCGGCAACGTTGACAAGGCGATCGAGCACTACCAGCGCAGCTATCAACTGAACCCCAAGGATGCGCCGATGGTCTATGACCTTGCGTCGGTGTATTTCGACAAGAAGGACTTCGCAAACGCAGCGCGATTCTACGGCGAATTTGGCGATCTCGACACAGTCAATGCAGAGGCTGCGTTCATCAATCAGGCGATGGCCTACCAGGCCCTCGGCGACAATGCCGCGCTCGAGAAGACTCTGGACAAGATTCTTGTCGTGAATCCGAACAATGCCGAGATCCGGTATCAACGCGGCGTCATGCAGGTTCGCAACGCCTCAGCTCCTGAACTGCGCGACTCGGCGGATCGAATTGACAGTCTCCTGCAGTCTAAACCGGGTGACGCCGGGCTCAAGAAAGCCAAGGACGACTTGATCAAGTACCGTCAGTCCTTCAACGAAAAAGCACTGACGGACTTCAAGATGGCTGCCGCAGCCAACGAAAAGGAACCACTTTATTGGTACTGGTACGGCAATACTGCTTTCTTCCTCGAACTGCAGGACGAATCACTTGAGGCCTACAAGAAATGTGTAGCCGCCGATGACAAATTCAGCGATTGCTGGTGTCAGCTCAGCGTTGTCTATGCACGAAAGGCCATGAAAGCCGAATCCGAGCAGGCGGCCTCGAAATGCAAGGATAAATAGCTCACTGAAGTTTGGAGAAATCCGACGGGAGCGTGAAGCGCTCCCGTTTTCTTTGTTAGCCGGTTTACTTTCCGAGACAAGAATTCAATAGCGCGACAATCACACTTGTGATGGAATCGCTGGCCACGATTCTGTATATTGACCGCTATGCAAAAGGCAAGGATGCTCGTGGAGGTCTGTCTCTTTGGATCTCTACGCAAGCCGCTCACCTATCATGTCCCCGACGACTTGCTCGACACTGAGTTGATCGGACGTCGCGTGATCGTGCCGCTGGCCAAGCGCAAACAACTCGGCGTGGTGACAGCCGTCGATGTCAACTTTGACGGCGCCACCCGTGCACTCGACTCTCTGCCTGACTTGCAACCGGTCGTATCCCCAGCCGATCTTGCCATGTGCCGGTTCGTTTCGGAATACTACGTAGCCTCACTTGGCGATACCATCCGTGCCCTCCTTCCACAACCGCTGACTTCACAACTCTCGCAACGGGTCCAGATTGTCTCTCGCACGAAGCTCGCTGAACTGGCCGCCGACAAACACAATCTGGCACAGTTCATCCTGGCCAAAGCCGGTGGACGGGCAATGCTCGCCGCTCATCACCTGCAATCGTACAAACGTGCCCAGATCGATCAATTGATCGCAGCCGGCGCTATCGACGTCGATTGGAATGTCCAGACAATTCGCCTCAAGGAAGAGGACTATCAGGTCGAGCGTTGCGGCGCGTCTCCGCCAGAGTTGGAACTAACCGCGCGTGAGCAAAGCGCCGTCGAGTACCTTAACGAATGGGGCGTTGCCGATCTTGTCGAATGGCGCAAAGCTCACCGCTTGAATCGCAAACAAATTGAAGACCTGGCTTCTATGGGCGCCATCAAGATCGCCGAGAAACCGCCGTTTATCGAACCGCTCAAACCGGTAGCCGCGCGTGCATTTGTGCCGACCACAGCCCAGGCCAAGGCCATAAGTGTCTTAACAGAGGCCATCACTTCACAGAAGTACCATCCGTTTTTGCTTCACGGTGTAACCGGCTCCGGAAAAACCGAAGTGTATGTCGCGGCAATCCAGCACGCTGTCGACAGCGGCAAGCAGGCCATCGTGTTGGTGCCGGAAATCGGGTTGGCGCAGGCAATCTACCTCCGTTTGGAAGCAATCTTCGGTTCGCAACTTGGCTTGATCCACTCGCGTCTGACCGCGCGTTCGCGCTACGAAATCTGGAACAAGGCCAGGTCGGGAAAACTGCAGATCGTGCTTGGTCCCCGCTCTGCAGTCTTCACCCCGTTTCCCAACCTGGGATTGATTGTCGTCGATGAAGAACATGACGCCGCCTATAAGCAAGCTTCGCCATCACCTCGTTACAACGCTCGTGATCTGGCCGTCTATCGGACCCAGAAATTGGATGCTGTCGTTGTACTCGGGTCTGCCACCCCATCGGTGGAGAGCTACCACAACGCGAAGACAAAGAAATACACCCTCCTTGAACTACCGGAGCGGGTTGACGGACGGGAACTCCCTGCGGTCGAGATCGTCGACTTGAAAGCGAGCTTCGAGAAGAAGGGCTCAGGATATCTGAGCGACACATTGATTGAAGGTATCCATAGCGCGCTTGATCAACAGGGACAAGTCATGTTGTTGCTCAACCGCCGCGGTTTCGCGCCTTCAGTCCATTGCTACAGTTGTGGCGAAAAATCGTCCTGCAAGAACTGCGCAGTTGCACTCGTCTACCACAAGGGCCGCCATCGAATGCTCTGCCACCTCTGCGGACATCAGGAGGCCTATCCCGACAAATGCCCGAGCTGTCGGAGCAACCTGTTCTTGTACCGCGGCATTGGCACCGAAAAAATGGAGGAAGAACTGCGCCGTCGCCTGTCGGAAATCGCCGTCTTGCGAATGGACCTCGACTCAACCCGACGCCAGGGAGCCTTTCGCGAAATCTACATGAAATTCAGGTCTGGAGCCGCCAAGATGCTGTTGGGAACGCAAATGATCTCGAAGGGCTTCGATTTTCCGGACGTTGCCCTGGTCGGAATCATCACTGCCGACACTACATTGGAGCTACCGGACTTCCGGGCGCGGGAACGTGCGTTTCAGCTCTTGACGCAAGTATCCGGTCGCGCCGGTCGATTGAACTTCCCGGGCAAAGTAATACTCCAGACCCTTCACCCGACCGACCCTACGATTCTGTTGGCCTCAACGCACAATTTCAAAGGGTTCTTTGATTCCGAAATCACTGAACGCGAGGACTTGCGCTTCCCGCCGTTCACACATCTCGTGCTTGTCGCAGTTGAGTCGAAGGACGCCAGCCAGGCTCAAAATATTGCGATCGAACTCGGCGAGAAATTGGCACAATCACTTGGCAGACTCTGCACGATTCAAGGCCCAATTCCGGCACCGATCCAGAAACGTCGCGAGCTGTTCCGCTTTCACCTGCTCCTCAAGGCCCGAAACGTGCGTCGAGTGACACCGATCCTCGATGAGATTGTGAATTCGAAGGAACTACAGGCTAACAAGAAAGTCCACGTAATCGTCGATGTCGATCCGGTCGATATGATGTAAGGAGAATCGGACTTGACAACTTCCTTGTTGTCACTAACTTCCAACACTTGCAGATGAAGGAAACGAAAATGGACAAAGTATCGGCCAATGATCGGCTGGTCACAATAGACAAGGTAATGCACAACGAAGAGGTCACCGCCTGGATCGTCAAGGCTGACTACTACCTGGGCCGGCAAGGCTATACTGAACACGGACTGCGACACTGCAAGCTCGTTTCGAAAATCGCTTACAACGTGCTCGAACGCCTTGGCCGCCCGGAGCGAGTCTGTCATCTGGGCGCAATCGCAGCCTATTTGCACGATACCGGCAACGCGATCAATCGCATGTTCCATGCTCAGACTGGAGCAATGGCCGCCTACACGCTCTTGCACAACATGGGAATGGCGGCTGAGGAAGCCCTTGATGTCGCGGCCGCTATCGGCAATCATGACGACATGGAGACCCTGCCAATATCCGATATTGCCGCTGCCGTTATACTCGCAGACAAATCGGATGTGCATTCATCGCGTGTGCGAAACCTCGAACAGCTCAGTTCCGATATTCACGATCGGGTAAACTACGCCGCAAAATCCTCGTTTCTGCGCGTCGACCCCGAGCGCGAGACCATCACGCTGGAAATAACCATCGACGACTCGATCGCCTCCGTCATGGACTACTTCGAGATATTCCTGAGTCGTATGGTGATGTGTCGCAATGCTGCGATTCATCTGAAAATGAAATTTGAACTGGATATTAACGGATACAGATTGCAGTGAGTTCATCAGGATCGTCATACAAAGAAGCCGGCGTCGATATCGCCTCTGGTGATGACGCGACGGCGCGCATCAAGAAGCTGGTGCGGAAAACCTACACCCCTGCGGTGCTGAACGGAATCGGCGGTTTCGGCGGACTATTTGACGGTCGCTTCAAGGGACTAAAGAGCCCGGTGTTGGTTTCGTCAGCCGATGGCGTCGGCACAAAACTCAAGCTCGCTTTCATGACCGGCAAGCACGATACAGTCGGGCAGGACCTGGTCAATCACTGCGTCAACGATATCCTTGTGATGGGCGCACGACCACTGTACTTCCTGGATTACTTCGCTACCGGCAAACTCAGCCCCGGAGTGGTCGCCGAAGTCGTCTCGGGAATGGCTATTGCCTGTAAGCAGAACGGCTGCTCGCTAATCGGCGGCGAAACTGCCGAAATGCCGGGTTTCTACCGCGAAAACGAATATGACCTGGCAGGATTCATCGTCGGCGTAGTTGATCGCAAGCTAATCGTCGATGGCAGTGCAATCAAACCGGGCGATCTCATCCTTGGATTGGAATCGAGTGGTTTGCATACCAACGGCTATTCGTTGGCGCGCAAGATATTCTTCGAATCATTGTCAATGCAGCCTGACGATCAGATTCCCGCACTTAATTGTTCCGTCGCCGAAGCCCTGATGGCCGTCCATCGCAGCTATCTGAAACCGGTGACCAGACTGCGGTCGGAAGTAGCCGTCCATGGCATGGCTCACATTACCGGAGGCGGTATCCCCGGGAATCTCGTGCGTATCCTTCCCAAGAACTGCCGCGCACAGATCGACCTCTCCTGTTGGCAGATCCCTCCGCTGTTCACCTTCATGCAGCATGATGGTGGGGTGGACGAAGAGGACATGTTCTCCGCATTCAACATGGGTATTGGCTTGATGATCGTGGTCGGCAAAAGGGAAGCTGACTCTGCTCTGCGGACTTTGAATGCCAAGCGGACCAAAGCGTTTGTTGTCGGAGAAATTGTCAAAGGAAGACGGGAAGTGGTGTTGAAATGACAAATGGCCGACCCATTTCGCCGCCGCCACTCGTATAAGAGTCTGAATGCGCTTCAAACTCCCCCAGAGAACCATCGTTCTAATAATCTCAGCAGTATTTTTCAGCCTGTCATTTGAACCATCGCCGTTTTGGATCCTGGCCTATTTCTTCGTTCCAATTTTCGCCGCCGCCATTCGTGGGTTAGGATTCCGCGAGGGCTTCCGCAGCGGTTACGTCTTTGGCGTTATCACCGCTATCCTGACTCTCTACTGGGTTGTATATGTCAATGTCGTCGGGGTCATTTTGCTTGTTATACTGCACTCATTTTACTACGCACTCATCGGGGGAATAGCAGGCGAATGCTCCAAACGCTACGGCCGAGCCGGTCTCTGGTCATTGCCGATCTTGTGGGTGGCGATGGAGTACCTGCGCTCGCTCAGTCAGGTCTCATTTCCGTGGCAAAATGTATCCTATACCCAGGCCGCCAACATCGTGATTATCCAACTCGCGGAAATCAGCGGCGATGCCCTTGTGACTTTCTTCGTCTTTGTGGTAGGACTGATTCTCTATTTCGCATACGCCAATTTGCGGCGCATAATTCTTTCAAGCGCGCTGTTCGTAGCCGCCATCACGCTGTACAGTGCAGTTTACATTTGGGGAGTAACGCGTTTTCAGCCGCTCCAGCCTGACTTCACCGTAGCCGCACTGCAGGGCAACATTCCGGTAAACGATAAATGGCAGAACGGCAAGGCCGACCACAACTTTGTCGCCTATGATGAACTTAGCACCCAGGCCGCTGATTCCGCCAAATTGCTCATCTGGCCGGAAAGCGCCGCGCCGATGTATCTCAATCTCGAACGTCCCTATATTTCCTGGATCGAATCAATCGCGCGGCGCGAGAATGTCGACATTATGACCGGCGGCCTCTATATGATCCGAACGCCGGAAGGAGTGCGCAAGTACTACAATTCAGCCTATTTCTTTTCTCCCCAGGGAATGTTGCCAACTCCGCACAACAAGCTCTATCTCGTTCCTTTCGGTGAGCACATGCCCTACGCCGAGGTCATTAAGCCGATCGCAAAATTCCGCGAGTTTGTCAAAGAACGACTGGCGCTCGATATCTCCGACTTTCAACCGGGCGACAGCATTGTGACCTTTGAATCACAGGGACGAAAATTCGGTACGCTGATCTGTTTCGAGGTCGTCTATCCCGAGTTTGTCCGCGAAATGGTCAACAAAGGCGCCGAGTTCCTCGCCGTGATCACCAACGATGACTGGTTCGGCGAGACAGCCGGCCCTTACCAGCACTTCTATATCCCGATCTTCCGTGCAGTTGAGAATCGCGTCTGGATCGTGAGAGCGGCTAACACCGGGATCTGCGGTATCTTCGATCCCTTCGGACGCGTCGTCAAAAAGACCCAGCTCGGCGGACGCACATTCCTCTCCGGCGAAATCGGACCTCGCCTCAATGAGACACTCTTCCGGCGCTACGGTGCCGTACTCGGGAAGATTTGCCTTGCGACTGCCCTCCTTGGGGGTATAATTCTTGCTGTTACAAAGAGACGACATGATTAAACAAGTACACTGCATCTTCTTAATAATTGCCCTTTTTGCTGCAACGACATTCGCGCAGGAATTCAAGTGGGAAAACTACACCAACAAAGACGAGATCGTCTCTTTGGAGTCGTTCGCCGGTTTCATCTGGGCGGCGACGACGGGCGGTGTGGTTCGTATCAATCCCGCGACTAACGAAATTAAGAGCTACATCAACAGCGATGGATTGGGAAGCATCAAAATCAATTTCGCAGCGATTGCCGATGGAAGTGAGATCTATTTCGGCTCTGCTGATGGCTTTCTCAGCAAGATGAACCTCGAATCGGAGTCGTTCAATTCAATCCAACTGCATGGTCGCGACGGCGGCTCATTGGAGCTTAATGCCGCGGACACCAGCGGCGACTTCCTCTGGATCGCCAGCGGTGTTGGTCTGATCAAGTACGACCGGCTTCGAAATGGCGGAGAGGTCAAAGAAACATACCGAAATCTCGGGAATTTTGCGAGCGAATCCCCAGTCAACGATGTGATCGTTCTCGATGGCCGAATAATCGCCGGCACGGACGAGGGATTGGCAATTGCCGATCTTGACAATCAGTTTCTCCTCGATCCGGGCGAGTGGACAACAATTGCCTTGGGCACCGTCGGCGTTCCCGATATCAGGGTCACCTGCTTTGGAATCCAGGACGGCGTTCTGTATTTCGGCACCGACCAGCGCCTCTACAGCCTGGGCAGTGAGGACCAGATCATTCCGGTCGAGGGCTTGGCGGCAGCCGCCGTGCTCGATCTCAAACAAGGTGGCGAACAACCGCCAAGACTCTACGCTCTGGTAGTGACCGAGGGTGGGCGCCAGATATTTCAGGTAGCGCCTCTTGAATGGCTCCAACTTCAGTATCCATCAGAATTGTCAACTTCCCTGAATTCCATAGCCTTCGCTCAGAACTGGTATCTCGGAAGCGATGGCAAAGGTCTCTACAAAGTCGTCAGCCCCACCAATCTCGTGAAACTCGGCGTCCCGGGTCCTGCCAGCAACAACCTGATCGGTGGTGGCTACGGTGCCGAGGGACAACTTCTGGTCGTCGCGCGTGACAACGATCTTTCAATCCTTACAGGCGGCGTATGGCAACAGCAGACAGTATCGCCGAGTGAGAAACTATCGGCGCTGGTCAGCAAGAGCGGAGATACCTGGATAGCCACCTTTGGCAGCGGAGCGTTTCGAGTCTCTGGCGACGGTGCTGTGCAGCAATTCACAAACGGTAACTCACCACTCGTTGGCGTTGAGCAGGATGCTTCCTTCTCAGTCGTAAACAGTGTCGACGAAGATCCTGATGGACGAATCTGGTTCTCACTTTTCCGGGCAAACCCCATCAGGCCGATCGTCATGTTCGATCCTCCTGATTCACTCTGGACCTGGTTTGATGCCGCCGACGGATTAGTCAGCGACAACAATCAGGTCATAGCCGCCGGTTCCGGCACCGCTGCAATCGGTATTGACGACCAGGGCGTGGCTTTCCTGCGCTATGGAAACAACCCGTCCAACCACAACGATGATCAACTCGACTTTTTTGGACGCAGCCGGCGCCTACCCTCGGATATAGTCACCGCCCTGGCCTATGATCGCGACAATGTCCTCTGGGTTGGTACCAACCAGGGACTAGCCTACTTCGACGCGGGAATTGACTTCTTCTTCCCAACTGCATTGCCGGAAGGCATCGGCTCCGAAATCACGGCAATCGCCACAGACACCCGCAATAATCTCTGGGTCGGGACTTCGTCTGGACTCGGCTTTCTGCCCGCCGCAACTGGCGAGCCGATTGCCTTCACTTCGTCCAATTCCGACTTGGTTTCCAACGAAATCGAGGGCTTGGTCTATGACGATCTCAAGAAGAAACTCCTGGTCTTCACCCGTGGCGGCCTCAGCATCCTCGATTACACCACGGCCGGTCCGGATAACGGCGAGAGTGTCTACGCCTACCCTAATCCGTTTCGCATCGGATCAACCAGCGACGATTTGCTGCAGTTCCACATTGATCTGCGCGCCGACGTAAAAATCCTCAACGTTGCCGGCGACTTGGTTCGCGAGACGACAGTCAATGAAGGCTGGGATGGCCGCAATGATTCGGGCGAATTTGTTGCCTCCGGCGTGTACATCTGGACACTCAAGGCTGAAGACAACTCTCATCATTCCGGCAAAGTCTTTGTAATCAGGCGATAGAATCAATGTCAGTTGTTGTTCGTCAACTGATCAATCCGCAACACGATCTGAAAATCCCAACTCCGGTCGGACCCGGGAGTGTCTTCTTGCTTCCGACTCTGCTGACAATGTGGCGCGAAGTGCTCGGCTGGACAGGCGTCTTCGTCGAATCCGGTAATCTGGCAATGGTCGGCTTCGTGAAATCGACCACTGTGGGGAAAATGTTCTTCTCGATGCCGTTTGGCGGATATGGCGGTCTCTTGGGAACTGCGACGAACTGCCCGCCTCAGGATCTCCTGTCATGGCTCAAGAGCAACAGATTCCTGCAAGAGAACATCGTCCAGTTCGACCCGCAAGGGCCCGTGGAGTTCCCACATGACTACTACCGTAACAAGCTAACGACGCACATCGTTGATTTGTCGCAAGCATCGGAAGAATATTCAGAGAACACCAAACGCAACCTCAAAAAGGCGCAAGGATACGGCCTCAAAGTAGCGCGCGTCGATCTGACACAAAAAAATGCGTTTATTGCTCTCCTGACTGCGCACCAAAAGCGCACCGGCGAGGTCCGCAGGCTGCCTCAAGGCTGCTACGAATACCTCTTGTCTATCTCACAACAACGCGATCGCGGCATCAGCATCTGGGCCGCATCCAATGCCGACGGCATCCAGTGCGTCCATATCTACTTTGTGAGTAGTAGCGATGCCTTCTATTTCGACGGCTTCTCTTCGCAAGTTGGCCTTGACGCCGGAGCTAACTTTCTCCTCCTTGACAACATGATTGCCGACTTTCGGTCTTCAGGAATCGCGCGACTTAACCTGGGCGCTACACCGCCACTCGATAAGGGACTGCGGCGCTTCAAAGAAGGCTGGGGCGCCCGTTCGTTCGACTACATCGAATACTCGCGACGATCGCAATTGAAGCGCATGATCGACTTCATGACGAGGGTGCGTTGAGAATCCTGTTCTTGGGTGAAGCAATTGCGCCCCACCTGATGCGTTGGCACAGCTCATTCGAGAAGATGGGCTGGGATGTCCGAACTGCCTCTTGTGATTTCACTGATACTTTCAGCGATGTTAGACTTAATCCCCGCTGGCGTTCTGGGCCGCTTCGATATCTTACTCTTGCCGATCAAGTCGAGGAGCTGATCGCCGAGTTCCAGCCGAACATCGTCAACGCCCACTTCCTGCCAACCTACGGTCTCACCGCCGCTGCAGTTAATGCGCACCCGCTGGTTGTGACGCTCTGGGGATCCGATGTTCTGCAGACCGGTAGTCGCGGCTTTCTGCGGCGAAAGCGCAGTCAGTATGTTCTCAAACGCGCAGACCTCGTCGTAATGGACTCACAGATGATGGTAGCTGAAACGAAAAAGATCTTTCCTATCCAGAGGCACCTGGTTGTCAGCTTTGGCGTGCGGAAATCATGGTATGAGAGTGGGCTGTCTCGCGAACTGACCGAATCGCGCCCACTCAGAATTCTCAGCACACGCCGGCACGAACCACTCTACGATATCGGCACACTCCTTCTTGCCGCTCGAACTTTGAAAGAACAAGACTTCGCCTTCACACTGACCATTGCCGGAACCGGATCACTCGAGCAATCACTCCGCGCGCAAGCCAATACGCTGGGACTCGACGACGTCGCTCGCTTCACAGGCTATCAAAACGACGAACAACTCTTCAACTTGTATCGCACGCATGATGTTTATGTCTCAACGGCAAAGTCGGATTCGTCTTCAGTGTCGTTGTTGGAGGCCATGTCGCAGAAGCTCTTTCCGGTCGTTACCGACATCCCCGGAAACCGCGAATGGCTGAGTGCCGATGGGCACTTCTTCCCAGTTGGTGACGCCATGTCACTTGCGGAAAGAATCAAGCCTGCGCAGTCTTTGGAAATCAGGGACACAGCGCAGAAAACATTTATGCCGACTCTGGCAGCCAAGGGAATCCGTGAAGAGCAGATGAAGCTCGCTGACTATACGTTTAAGCGGCTAATCGACGACTATGCGGTAGAACATGCGCGTCATAATCGTTAGTTATTATTTCCCGCCGCTCGGGTTGGCGGGCACCGCGCGGCCATTGGCGTTGGCCAACTACTTTGCCGCACAGGGCGACGAAGTTCACGTTGTCTCAGTCAAGCCGATCGCTTATCCGGCTTTCGATGTGTCGATGGAGGCCCAACTCGACAAGCGCGTGACCGTCGTCCGGGTTGGTTCGACTGACCCTGCCCGTATCCAGCGATTTCTTCCCATCGTCCCGTTCAAGAAGCTACTCGGCAGATCGGCAAAGTCCGCGTCAGCAGCCACCATGTTCCCTGATTCAAAAATCGGTTTCGTTCCGGGCGCGGTTCGTGCCGTGAAGAAACTGCTGCAGTCTGGCAACGGGACGCTGCTGATCACTACTTCGCCACCGGTATCGTCGCATTTGGTCGGGCTCGAATCTGCCGGTTACGCAAAAATCCAATGGGTCGCTGACTTCCGCGATATCTGGTCCTCATTGCCTCTCCCAGACTCAGGCGACGCGCGCAAGGAAAGGGCAGACTCGCTTCTCAGAAAGATCATCGGCAACGCCACACTGATAACTGCCACGTCGCCAAAAACAGCACAGACCTTTGCGGCCAATTATGATCAGGCGAGCAAGTTGCTGTTTCTGCCGAACGGGTTTTGCGAATCGGATTTTCAAGTACCGGCGGCTCTCGATTCGACCGCGATTGGACTGTACGGAACGCTCAACGACCTGGTCGGATTCGAAAAGCTCGCAATCTGGCTCGGTAAGTCGGATCAGCTTCAACTACACAAGAACGCCAAGCTTTCACACGTCGGCTACGTCGATCTGCCTGAACTCAAAGCAATTCTCGCAAAAGAGGGTCTTGATGACAAATTCAGTAGTGCCGGTTATCTGCCGCATCCCGAGGCGTTATCATCAATCCGTCGCAGTGTTGTGAACATCGTCGCACTGAGTGATTTGTCCGACACATCGTATATCGTGCCTTCGAAACTCTGGGAGTTGCTTCGTGCCGAGCCGCCCCTGATTGCGTTGCTCCCGCCGGGGAATGCAGCGCGCGACCTTCTCTCTGAAAGGAAATTTGCCGGTGTCTGGGTTGTCGATAGCGGCGAGCAACTCGATGAGATACTGAAATCAGTACTCGACGAGCCTGAGAAATACCGTGCTCTCCGAACCACTGAGGTCTGTCGCGAATTCGAATGGCAAAACCTGTTCTTGAGATTGTCGGCCAAACTAAAGGAGTTGAGAGGGTGACGAAGGTTTCATTCATAATCGTGGCTTATCGTTCGCGAAACTCGATAGCCGCCTTGCTTGACTCGATTCACAATCAAGCTGGAAATTTCGACCGTGAAACCATCATCGTCGACAACAGCCCCGCCGAAAACTGTGCCGATCTTGTCGAGCAGTATCCCCAAGTCAAGTATCTCCTCAACCAATCCAATACCGGGTACACCAAAGGGATGAATCAAGCCATCGAATCTGCAAACGGCGACTACCTTTTCTGGCTCAACCCCGATATAACGTTGCGTGATGATTGCACGATTACGTTGCTGGATGCGCTTGCGAGCGATGACTCACTGGCCGCAGCGGCGCCTCAATTGCTAAACCCCGATGGGACTATTCAATCGAGCGTCCGCAATTTCCCGAATTATTCCACTCTGCTCTGCGAAGTTTTCGGATTGTCGAAACTCCTGCCGAACAGCAGAATATTCGGGGCCTGGCGCAATCGCTACTTCGATCACGCCACGCGCTCGCTGGTTCAGCAGCCGATGGCGTCGGCGCTTCTGCTAAAGCGAGAAATCTGGCGGCGACTCGGTCGGATGGATGAGCAGTTCTTTGTTTTTTTCTCGGATGTAGATTATTGCAAGCGAATTCATGACAGCGGCATGGGAATCCTGTTCGTTCCCGACGCTCGGGCCAGTCATGTAGTTGGAGCGTCTACCCGTCAGGAGGGAACTTGGCTGATCCGGGATTCCCATCGCGGACTCTACCGCTACCTCACTAAGCATGAAATGCGAGGCTTCGCTGCGATATTTCGACCGGCGGCATTCACGATGTTGAGCATCGGCGGCGTCTTGAGAATCATCTTTCGTAATCTTCATGGCGGCTCATTTAAGTAGTGACATTTTGATCGAACTGGAATAATTGGCCGTGCTTAGCCTGGCAAAGTAAACTCCCGAACTCACCGGGCGACCCGTATCATCAGTTCCATCCCAGGCTAATTCATGTGATCCGGCAGAAACAAATGTGTTGAGTTTCGTAGTGATCAACTGCCCCAGCACATTGTAAATTTCAACCACGACCTCGGCAGTCGTTGGCAGATCAAAACTGATAGTGGTCACCGGATTAAAGGGATTTGGGAAATTCTGATACAGTGCAAATGACTCCGGCAGCCCACTGCCCGTTTCGTCATCAGCATCGAGCACGATTTCGGGTACCAACGGCGCCGCTGCGACAGCATGCCCCGCCGCATAGGCCATGATCGAGAAATCGTCATTGACGTTGTAGTCAATTGTCATCACGACGCTGCCATCGGCGCCCGTAACGGCCTGCGCAACGACCTGCCCGTTCTGCCGAACCGACGCAAGCGCGCCCGCCACTGGAGAAGATCCGTCAGTCAACACCGCAGTGATATTAACCACGCCGGTCTGAGTAATCTTCTCCACTGTGATCTGGGATTCCTGCGGGACATCTGTCCATACACTCAAATCCGGATCGCCGAGATAATTCAGTCCGTAGCAAAGATCGCGATAGTACGAAAACTCTGCCTTTGATTGGCGGACAGCCTCTGCTGCATTGTTGTTCTGATTGTAGAGGTAGTCGATAAATGCCTGCTCAAGTCGCCATGAGCTCGCAACCCATCCCCAGCGCGAGTAGCCGACGAAACAGACAGCCCCGCCGTCAGGCTTCGCCAAAAACGATTCGGCTACACATGGATTGGTCGACGGGAACGGCGCCGTATCCATGTCAAATGCCGCATTATCGCAGCCGATCGAGTAGATCACACCCGGCTTGCCGTTTGACTCGATGTTCGGAAGAAAACCGTGATCGCCGTCGCTTCCGGAAGCCGTGAACAGGAATGACTTGGGCCATTGATTGTATTGATTGGAGCGCAGCACCCAGCCGTCGCTGACACCGTGAATCAACAGCGTCATCATTCCCCAGCCGGATGACATCGTCTGAATCGCACCGGCCGCAAGTGGCGACTGCGGATTCTCCGCATCGCCCGTCGGCGCTTCCACTACTTCGCTTACATCACTTGTAACATAGCTTGGATATGAGGCCGCCAAGAGCGCGTGCTGCCCCACCGTCTGATAATCGCGCATCTGGTCCGCGGAAATGAACAACGCTCGATTGAGATATTCGTAATTCCCGGCCCCCGGATTCTGCTCGTAGTTCACCAACTTCTCTATGTATGCCTCGAATTGGCCCAAATGGTGAAATGGCAAACGACCAACCAATAACTCAGCGTAAAGATCAGGCTGGTCCTGCGAAGGCTCACCAAACACGCCGTCTCCGTCCGCATCCCAGTTCCCGTTGACATCGCCGTAATACAGATCGCAGATATTCATCAGATCGATTTCCGGCTGCGTTGATGTATTCGCGTGATAAGCATATCGAATCGGAATGACTTCCTCATCTCCGCCAAGCAGCACGTACTTTGTCCCCTGCGAATGTTTCGTAATCAGAAAATTCCGCAGCCGCTCGGCATCGTCATTTCCTGTAGAAGACGCTATGATATCTTCAATAAATGCGATTTCAACAGTCAGCCCCTTGGCGGTTTTCCACTCGATGAGGTCATCAAACGCTGCACCGAATTCAGCTCCTGTGACGATGAGATATTCCGCTGCCGCAGAGACTGAGCGAAGGCTCATGCCCGCGCCTTGTGCTTTGGATAATCCCAATTCCTCAGAATTGCTCAGGGCTCCGATGCGCAGATCTGATGAACCATGAAAATCGAGCTGCATGGCAGCACACGATGAAAGTTCGCGCAACTGCTCGTCGTACGAGAGTGGCCGCAAAAGAATCGTCACGACTTCGAGATCATTCATCCGGCCACGATCAACTACCAGCGATGCTCGAGAAGACGGTTCGACCAGTGCCAATTTACGGCCGTAGAACTCCGCATCGCGTACAGCATCGCCGGCGAATGTTGCAACCGGTTCTTCAATCCGTATCGATATATCCTGCGCCAGAATGGTTCTCCCAATTCTGTCATTCGAGACAGAATCCAATTCCCCATTCGTCACCACGAAGTGCCGAACCAAGCACGGCAACCCATTGACATACGTAACCGATTGATTATCAAGGTATTCTACGCTTATGCCCTCCGACGACCCCATGCCGGTGAGCCGAAACAAGCTTGGATCAAAACCAACCTGCTGCCTCAATGCCGCGCTGCCGTTCCAAACGGTGCAAAGCATTAGCATGCAAATGGTTACTATGACAATTACGATTCTTTTCATCTTTTCTGTCCAAGTTATTTATTTCTGCCTTCCCCTTAATTCGCAAACAGTGTGCCCGATCTCTTTCTCTGCGCCCAACATGGGAAGGCAATATTAGTCAACACTTTACCGTGTTTCAGGTGCAAACACCGTCAATTCGTGCCGGTCTGAATCACTGGCCGGAGCCAACGAAAGGGGTAGTCGCCCGATACCTGTGGGAACCCCGCGATTGGTTAGAAAATAAGGGGTTTCAGCGGGGTTTTTTGCTTGACATGTGGGGAAAATGACAATAATATTGGTGAGTCGAGGGGATTACAGGGGAATTCCCGGTTTCGGAGGGTCGTCGTGCAGGAATTCACAGGACAACACACCGTCGCGATCGACGGGAAAGGCCGTATTGCCATTCCCGCGAAGTTTCGCGCCATTGCGGCGGCGCAGGGTTCTGACAAGTTTTTTGTGTCCCTCAATGTAGACGGTTGTCTGGATGTTTATCCGGAAGCCGAATATCGTAAAGTCACGGACAAACTGGCACCGCAAAAAGCCATGGATTCCAAGCAGGCACGATTCCTGAAGCGATTTCACTACTCCAACTCGACGGAAGGCGTACCGGACTCACAGGGACGAATCACGATACCGAAGCATATGCTGGAGTATGCCGGGATCGACAAGGAAGTTCTGGTCATGGGGGTCAGAGAGAAGATCGAGCTCTGGAACGAACAGCATTACAGAGATTATCAGAAGTCATTCCCGATGACTGTGGAAGAGGTAGTCGAAAATCTGTTCGGAAAAGACGAATAACGCGACCCATGCTCCGGTTCTCGTAGACGAAGTACTGTCCTTAGTACCGGTAAACGCCCGCCTGATTGTGGATTTCACCGTGGGTGGTGGCGGACACACTGAAGCAATTTTAAGACTTTTGGGAGAGGCAGCGCAAGTGATCGGCTTCGACAGGGATGTTGACGCATTGGAGAGAACCCGTCAACGCCTCAGCGTGTATAATAATCAACTGCGCCTGGTGCACGACTCGTATGCGAACTTTGATCTGCACCTGGGCGACGCCGAGAAGGGGAAGATCGACTTCGCACTCTTTGATCTGGGGTTGTCATCACTCCAGTTGGAACAATCAAACCGGGGCTTTGCGCATCAAGCGTCACAGGATGCGCTCGATTTGCGTTTTGATCAATCTTCAGGGGAAGCCCTCTGGCAGCGGCTGAAAAAGACTTCAGTAGAAGATCTGACGACAGTTCTGCGCCAATACGGCGAACTTGACCGCCCGCGTCGCATCGCCGAGGCCATCATCGCGGCAAGCGATGCAGGTCGGCTGGCAACAGTGGCTGACTTGGTCACGGCCGTGTCGCCGTTCATCAAACGCGAGAAGAGCAGGCAAGCGCTGTCGCAAATCTGGCAGGCGCTGCGCATCTGGGTCAATGATGAACTTGAACAATTGCAGACCGTCTTGCCGAAGGTCGTGGATCATCTCCGCGTTGGCGGCGTGGCGGCCTTTATCAGTTTTCATTCGCTGGAAGACCGCATCGTGAAGCAATTCCTGGTCAATCAGGAAAATCCGTGCGTGTGTCCCAGAAATGTTCCGGTATGTGTTTGTGGCAGAAAGCCTCTGCTCAGGCGCCTGACGCGCAAAGCGATCAAGGCGAGTGAAGCGGAGATCGAGAAAAATCCGCGCTCTCGGAGCGCAAGGTTGCGTGCGGCTGCGAAGCTGGGAACCTCTTGAGGACGTGAGGTGGTCGGCCAGGGAATGGCTGACCGCCTCACACAAGAAACGATGCAGAAGACAAGCTGGACTGAACAAAAAGAACAGAAGAAACGACACCGTCGGCGTGTTGTGATCGGATTTTCCGGCCTTACCGCACTCATCCTGCTCTTCGCTTACATGTTTGTCTGGCAGCGTGTCTACACTCTGCAGCTTGCCGAAGAGTACTCCCATCGCAAACAGAATGTTCGGCTGCTCAAGGAAAAGTGCCAGGCCCTCAAATTCGAGGTCGAATATTTGTCATCGCTGGAGAATATCGAGGCCATTGCCCGCGAGTCTCTCGCCATGATGCCGCTGCGGGAGGCGCAATTCGCCAAAGCTATCGTTCCTCCCACCATGAAAAATCAGGCGGACACCAATCTCACCGCAGTTGCATCGCCGCCAGAACCTTTGCCGAAGGCGACGGTCAAGAAGAAAAGCTCTTCTGCAAATAAGCCGCGAATTGACACAAAAACCAGGAAACCAACGGTGAAGAAATCGATCGCTAAGAATAAAGGGGCGGGCAAGACCGGAGCATGAATTCCCAGGGATTCTTCATATCGCGCAGCCGCGTCTATGCCCTCATTATCGTTGCCTGCCTGGTCTGGCTGGCTGTCGTGGCCAGGCTAATCAACATCCAGCTCGTGCGCGGCGAACAATACCGCGCCATCTCTGATGGCCAAAGCCGGGGCGAGGTCGAGGTACCGTATGAGCGGGGCCGAATCCTCGATGCTCAGGGCAGGACCCTTGCCGGCAACTCCGCGACGACTTCGTTTTTTGCCTATCCCCCGACTGAGGCAGCCGCCCTCGAAATCGCCAACGTCGTAGCCCCATACCTCAATGTCTCGCGCAACGAACTGCGCAATAAGTTGAAGAACAGGGTCGAAACATTCACTTGGATGTGCCGTCGCCTGGATGCAGAAAAGGCGGAAGCCCTCGAGTCCCGCAAGCTGCCCGGGTTGTTCCCCCAGCGCGAGATGGAAAGAACTTATCCGCGTGAAACTCTTGGCCGCGATTTGCTCGGCACAGTCGATACCGAAAACCAGGGAATCTCCGGACTCGAATATGCGCTCAACACTGTTCTCAATGGCGCCCCGGGAAAAACTCGCGTCGAACGCGATGCCGTCGGAAATATCTACCGCGTCGCCAGCAAGGATTTGGTGGATCCTCGGAATGGCAATGATGTCCAACTCACGATTGATCTCGACTGGCAGGCAATTGTCGAACAAGAGTTGAAGGACGGTGTCGACACATTTTCAGCGCAATCCGGCATTGCCGTGTTTCTCAAACCCAACGATGGCGCCATCCTGGCGATGGCCTCATACTATCCTTATTCCAAGAGCGCGGCGTCGCAGAAGAACGAAGCTATCGCCGATGTCTTCGAGCCCGGTTCCGTTTTCAAGCTCGTTGCCATCGCCGGCGCATTGGAAGAGGGATCTTCGCGGCCAACGGACTTGTTCGATTGCGGCAACGGCAAGGCGCAATTTTCCGGCAAGTGGATTCACGATGACAAGAAGCACGGCAGTATGTCGGTGCGCAACATTTTCGCTTTTTCGTCCAACATCGGCACGGCAAGAGTAGCCTGTAAGCTGGGGAACAAGACGCTCTTCAAGTACGCCAAGTACTTTGGCTTCGGGATGAGATTAGGAATAGACATGCCCGGCGAAATGCCCGGTATGCTGCGCGAACCCAACAAGTGGTCGGATTTCTTCACGTCGCAATTGGCAATGGGGCATGGCGTCGGTGTTACGGCTTTGCAATTGGCCTCGGCATTCAGCGTCGTGTCTTCCGAAGGCGCACTCTATCAGCCCTATATCATCCGGCAGATATCAACACCGGCCGGCGAGATCGTCCAAAAGCACACACCGACGAAAGTGCGCACGCTGCTCTCCGCAGAAACCTGTGAAGTGCTCAAGCAGTTCATGAAAGCTGCCGTCGACACCGGTACTGCAAAGTACAGTAAATCCAAAGTGGTTACCTTTGCCGGCAAGACGGGCACTGCGCAGAAAGTCAATCTCGAAGACGGCGGCTACTATCAGAATGCCTATATCTCATCATTTGCCGGACACTTTCCAGCCGACAACCCCGTTGCCGTCGGAGTCATCGTGCTTGACAACGCTCAGCCGCTGCACTATGCCGGTATGACTTCCGCGCGCATTTTCCGCCGAATCGCCGAGCGAATCTCCACCAAGGAGAAACTCTCGGAGCCAGAGCTGCTGGCCGCACAAAAAGCCAAGTCTGCGCCGCGCGAGATCCGTGTTCCCGAACTCGAAGGGCACACACTCTCAACAGTCCAGGAGTTGTTGGATACAATTGCGCTCGACGTCACATTCCTCAACAGCGGTGACATCATCTCCAAGCAAGTTCCCAAGCCAGGAAGCGTCTTGCTTGAGGGTGAACGTCTCATCGTGCAACTCACCAGCGCCGAGCCCGACAGCCTGGGTCGTTATGGAACTCTTATCGGCATGTCGGTGCGCAGTGCCGTGGCTCAAGTGCGCCAGTGGGGCTACGAATTCGATGTCGAAGGTTCTGGTTTTGTAAAGCAAGTTATCGATATCTCTCCCGATAGTCTGGCCTCAACCCGCAGTCTGCGGCTGATCTGCAGTGTGGATTAGGAAATGGGTGTTGCAGTGACCTTCGGAGAATTGATTCACGAACTTGATGATGCCGTGATCAGTGGTGATCCAAACGTTGAAATCGGTAAGGTGGAAGTGGACAGCAGATTGATTACTGCCAATGACGTCTTCGTTGCCATCCCCGGCTTTGCTGACGATGGACTCAAGTATATCACCGACGCCGTCAGTCGCGGCGCAATTGCCGTTGTCTCACCCGGCGAAGTGCCTGCAGGAACCAGATGCTCTGCTAAAGTTCGTAACATTCGTCGCGCCGTTGCCAAAATCGCCGCGCGCTACTATGACCATCCCAGTCGCCGCCTCAAACTCATCGGAATTACCGGCACCAATGGCAAAACCACAATCACCTGGCTCCTCAAGTCGATCTTTGAACACCGCAACAGCCCGACCGGCGTGATCGGCACCCTGGGTTACTACACCGCCAACCATACCTTTGAAGCCCTCAACACGACTCCCGGACCGCTCGAGCTTGAACGCCTTCTGACAATCATGGTCAACGAAGGCGTCCGCTACGTCGTTGCAGAAGTCTCCTCACATGCGCTCTCGATGCACCGCGTCGATGAACTTGAATTTCAGGTGGTGGCCATCAATAATATCACCCAGGACCACTTTGATTACCACAAGACGCTCGAGAGTTACCGTGAAGCCAAGGCACACATCCTCGATCTTGTCGAAGGCAAAGGGAAGTGGGCCGTGCTCAATCGCGACGATGCCAGCTTTGACTATCTCTTGCCAAGAGTCAAGTCTTCTCATCTCTCCTTCTCGATGACCGATCCCAGAGCCGATGTGCGTCTCGACGACGTCGTGATGTCAACAGAGGGATCGAGCTTCACTTTGATAACTCCGCTCGGCTCCGAGCATGTGCATCTCCAGCTCCTCGGCCGATTCAATCTCGAAAATGCGCTCTGCGCGGCTGCCTGTGCGGTCGCAAGCGGAATCGAGCCTTCATTGATTGCCGAAGGACTCAGTTCCAGAAGCCATGTTCACGGACGGGCGCAGAAGGTCTCAGTCGGGCAGCCGTTCACAGTACTTATTGACTACGCTCATACGCCGGATGCACTGACGAAGATACTTGAAACGGCGCGGCAAATCTGCAAAGGCCGGTTGCTTGTCCTGTTCGGTTGCGGCGGCGATCGCGATCGCGGCAAGCGCCCCCTGATGGGGCAGGCGGCATCAACGGCGGCGGATCTCGTGATCGTCACCTCGGATAATCCGCGCACCGAAGACCCGCTCAAAATCATCGAGGACATCAAGCCCGGACTCGTTGGCGGGAAGTTCACCGTTATCGAGCCGGATCGCCGCAAGGCAATCGAGATGGCTGTCTCGCTCTGTCGCGAGAATGATTTGCTCGTCGTCGCCGGCAAGGGCCACGAAAATTACCAAATCCTGGGCACCACGAAAATACACTTTGATGACCGCGAAGTTATCGAGCAAGCGCTCAAAGGAGCAGTGTCATGATTTCAGGCACGCTCGCACAGTTTGCGCCTGCATTCGGTGATTTCCTCATCAGCTCGCCGGACAAACTGCAAACCACATTTAGCGGCGTGTCGATTGACAGCCGCACGAAGATGCCAGGCAGCATCTTTGTCTGCGTCAAGGGCGACAAGCACGACGGTCACGACTTCGCTCTCAGTGCTGTCCAGAGTGGCAGCGCGGTCATTGTGGTCGCCAAGTCGCGCTATCCCGAATTTCAAAATCTGCAGGGCGCTGTGGTCGTCGCGGTCGACGATACACTGACGTCAATGCAGGAACTCGCGAAATTTTATCTGGATCTCATCGCGCCGCGCCGAGTTGCTATCACCGGCACCAACGGCAAGACAACAACCAAGACAATGCTCGCATCGGTCATCGCAGGCAAGTATCGCACCTGCTCGACGCGCGGAAATCTCAACAATCAGTTCGGTGTGCCGCTGTCGATCTTCGAATTCGACCGCAACTGCGAAGTTGCCGTCTTCGAATTCGCAATGTCCACCCCCGGCGAGATCAAACGGCTCGTGGAGCTCTATACTCCCGACGTTCGCGTGATCCTCAATATCGGTCCCGCTCACCTCGAGACCCTCAAGACTATCGAAGCCGTAGCTGAGGCGAAGTTCGAAATGCTGCAGGATTGTCGCAGCGAGGACTGGGTCGTGCTCAACATGGATGATCCGCAGATCCGCTCGCGTTCCTATCGCTACAAGATCAAAAAGCTGACCTACGGCACATCGCCGGAATACGACATCCATCCCGATGATGTCCGCATGAACGGTGCCGGCCGGGCTCACCTGATCTACCACGGCGAGGACATCACCATGCCGGTTCTGGGACTGCACCACGTTTCGAACTGCCTCGCGGTGATTTCTGTTGCTAAGCTAATGGAGATTCCGTTTGCCGAGGTCAAGACGAGAATCGAGTCATTCGTTCCCGCCGGCAATCGCATGACAGCCGAGGACTACCAGGGCGTAACGATCATCAACGACGCTTACAATTCGAATCCGGTTTCGGCCAAGGGCGCGCTCGACACTGTGGCATCGATGAAGACTGCCGGACGAAAGGTCGTTGTCTTCGGAGACATGCTTGAACTCGGTGAGAAGGCGGAGGAGTACCACGCCGAACTCGGCCGCAAGATCGCCGTTTCTGGAATCGCCCTGCTAATCCTGTTGGGCGAATTTGCGTCGGTCGTCAGGGATGCTGCAATCAAAGCCGGCCTCGATGCTTCTCGCATAAAGATCGCCTCGGGCCACAGTGCAGCGGTCGAATTATTGAGTGCCTACCTCAAAGCAGGCGACCTCCTCCTGCTCAAGGCATCGCGCGGAATTAAGCTTGAAACCGTTGAGCAGGGGCTCAAAGCGACTCTCGGGAGGAGAAACTGATGCTGTATCTGTTGCTCTACCCGCTCGTTGACCATATCAGCTTTTTCAATCTGTTTCGCTATATCACGTTTCGCAGCGCCGCCGCAACCGTCACGGCGCTTTTCATCAGCCTGATCCTGGGACCCGTCCTGATCCGCATGCTCAAGAATCACCAGGTCAAAGAGAGCATCCGAACCGATGGACCGAAGTCACATCTCGCCAAGGAAGGCACTCCAACGATGGGCGGCCTGATCATCCTTGCAGCGATCATTATCCCGACCTTGCTCTGGGCCGACCTGACCAACCGCTTCGTGCTCTACATGCTGATCGTCACGGTCTGGCTGGGGGCGATCGGCTTCATGGACGATTATCTTAAAGCCATCAAGCATCAGAAGAAGGGATTGGTTGGCCGCAAGAAACTTATCGGACAAGTCGCGCTGGGAATCGTATTCGGCTGGCTGCTCTATCAGTTTCCGCCCACGCCGATGTTCAATCTGACCACCGATATTCCGTTCTTCAAGAACTACTATCTCGATTTTCCGGTTTGGCTCTTCATTCCATTTGTGGTCGTCATTGTCACCGGAGCTTCCAATGCAGTGAACTTGACGGATGGTCTTGATGGACTCGCGACCGGTCTGATGTCGATCTGCTTCGTCGCCTTCGCCGGCATGGCCTACATCACTGGCCGTACCGATTTCTCTGGTTATCTCGACATCGCCTACTTGCCCGGTGCCGGCGAGCTGACGATCTACTGCTCGGCAGCGATCGGTGCCGGACTTGGCTTCCTGTGGTACAACACGCATCCGGCCCAGGTATTCATGGGCGACACCGGTGCGCTCGCTCTCGGCGGAATCCTGGGTGCGCTGGCGATCTTACTCAAAAAAGAAATCCTGTTGGTGATAGTCGGGGGAGTCTTTGTGGCTGAAGCTTTATCAGTCATATTGCAGGTATCCTCTTTCAAATTGCGGGGAAAGCGGATATTTAAAATGGCTCCCCTCCATCATCACTTCGAATTAAGCGGCTGGCACGAAAGCAAAGTCGTCGTCAGATTTTGGATCGTCGGCATTCTGCTGGCGCTCTTGACGCTGTCAACCTTCAAGATAAGGTGACGATGAGGATCGACTTGGTGAAAGACAAACGGATCTCCATACTCGGTATGGCGCGGTCAGGAACGGCCGTCGCCCAGCTTGTGCGCAAGTACGGTGGGATCCCGTTCGTCAGCGAAATGAAACCCGCCGAGCGGGTCACAAATGAAGTGCGCGTACTCGAGGAGATGGGAATCTCCTTCGAGGTCGGCGGTCATACCGAACGAGCCATGCGCGAGGTCGACTTCTTCATCGTGTCGCCCGGCATACCGGCGACGGCGCCATTCCTGCAGGAAATCGAAAGACGGCATCTGCCCGTCTTTTCGGAAATCGAAGTCACGTCCTGGCTGTGTCCTGCCGGCATCGTCGCGATTACCGGCACTAACGGCAAGTCAACAACAACCGCCCTGACTGCGCATCTTCTTAACACTGCAGGCAAGAAAGCGATCGCGACCGGCAATATCGGCTCTCCTTTTGCCCATGATGTAGTGAGCTTGTCTGACCGCGATTACGCTGTTGTCGAGGTGTCGAGCTTTCAACTGGAGCGTATCGAGACGTTCAAACCGAAAGTTGCAACGATTCTAAATATCACCCCTGACCATCTCGATCGTTACAAAGAGTTCGAAATCTATGCTGAGGCGAAGTACCGCATCGCCGATTCCCAGGACGCCGGCGACTACCTCGTCCTCAATTCAGATGACGAAATTCTCCGTACCGCCAAGTTCTGGGGTACGCCGAAAATCATTCACTTCTCGACCAGGACTACAGTGTCACAAGGCGTGTTCGTCAAGGATGGCGAGCTTGTTTACGCATTGGAAGGCAGATCAGGGACGATCTGCCGCACCAATGAATTGGGCGTGCCGGGACCGCATAATGTCTCCAATTGTGCCGCCGCTGCAGCAATGGTGCTCGCTCTTGGAATCGAAGCCGAAGACATCGCCCGCGGATTGAAGTCGTTCAAGGGAATTGTGCACCGCATCGAATTCGTCGCTGAAATCGGCGGAGTGCGTTACATCAACGATTCCAAGGCAACCAACGTCGATTCGGTCTATGTCGCCCTGCAGTCACTCGATCGTCCCATGATCCTGATCATGGGCGGGCGCGACAAGGGCGGAGACTTCACCAGGCTCGCTCCGTTGATGACCGGGCGCGTGAAGGAGATTATCCTCATCGGCGAGGCGACCGACATTATCGCCGGCCAATTGACCGGAGTGACACAGCTCGAACGTGCCACCGACATCTTCGCCGCTGTCAAACTTGCTTCGCACCGGGCCAAGGCTGGCGATGCCGTTATGTTGTCCCCGGGGTGCGCCTCCTTCGATCAATTCCGCGATTTTGAAGATCGCGGTGACAAGTTTAAGGAAGCTGTCCTTGGATTGGCGGGAGGCAAGTGATGCTCACCCGCCCGCGTGATGTCGACAAAATTCTGCTCATCGTCGTCGGGTTACTCTTGTTGCTGGGAACCGTGATGGTCTATTCAGCCTCTGCGATGTTTGCCGGTTCGCGCTATGGCAGCGACACCTTCTTCTTCCAGCGCCAGTTAATCTGGTTGGGGCTGAGTCTGGCCACGCTGTTCATCGCGATGAAAGTCAACTATCGCGCTCTCTGCAACCTCGCCTGGCCGTTGCTCATTGGCTCGCTTGTTCTGTTGATTGTTGTACTCTTTACCCGCGAAGTCAACGGCGCCAAGCGCTGGATTAGTTTCGGTTTCTTCGGCTTCCAGCCCTCGGAAGTTTTCAAATTCACGCTCATCGTCTTTCTTGCAGCGATGCTTGCCGCCAAGCGCGAAAAAATCACGCAGTTCACCTCTGTGATGCTCCCTTTGTTGCCGGTCATTGTCATTGGCTTCGGCCTGATTCTGCTCCAACCCAACTTGGGTACCGTCCTGGTCTTGGCTTCGGCAACATTCATTCTTCTGTTCATCGCCGGTGTTAGCAAACGGTTGCTCGGTGTCCTTGTCGGCAGTATGGCTTCAGTGGCCTTCCTGATGGTCTATGTCATCGGCTACAAACGCGCCCGCGTGGATACCTTCCTGGAGTCGGTTTCAGACCCGCTGCTCGCCAGCTATCAGGTCAAACAATCAATCCTGGCAATTGGCTCCGGCGGTCTGTTTGGCAAGGGACTTGGACAAGGGAGCGCGAAATTGTTCTACCTGCCCGCGCCGCATACGGATTTCATCTTTGCCACACTTGCCGAAGAAGGCGGATTCGTCGTAGCGACTCTGGTGCTCATTCTGGTCGGAATTCTCGTTTGGCGCGGAATCAGGATCGCCATCCATTCACCCGACTTGCCGGGCTTCTATCTGGCGCTCGGCATCACACTTGTTGTCTTCTGTCAGGCCATGACCAACCTGATGGTCGCAACCGCGATGATTCCGGCTACCGGCCTGCCGTTGCCGCTCCTGAGCTACGGCGGATCGTCAATGCTGATCACTTGCGCCGCGATCGGGATATTGCTCAACATCAGCCGCTATTCGGTGGAAACCCCGCAGCTGTTCAGATCGAGGGTGAGTTGAGACGAGTTATGTTTGCAGGCGGCGGTACAGGAGGGCATTTGTTTCCAGCGTTTGCAATCGCGCAGGAATTCCAGCGTCGCCTCGGAAGCGAATGCGAGGTTCGATTCTTTGTCACAGGGCGCGAACTGGAAGTTAAACTGATCGGTTCGCGCGGCTATGCCATGAGCAAAATCAACGTCCGAGGTTTACAGCGCGGCAGCATTTTGGGCAATCTGATGTTTCTGCCGGTTCTGGCGGTCGGAGTCGTGCAAGCGATAGCGAAAATCATAAAATTCAATCCCGACCTCGTCGTCGGAACCGGTGGATATCTATCCTTCCCGGCGGTACTGGGAGCAAAGATAACAAATCGCTCGGCGTTCATCCAGGAACAAAATTCCTTTGCCGGAGTCGCAACTTTGAAATTGGCGCGTTTCGCCGATCTGATATTCCTGGCCTATGATCAGGCCGCCGCGCGGATCGGATTCCGCGAGAAATGCATCCTGAGCGGCAACCCCGTGAACACGCGCATCGGCGAGATCGATCGCGAAGAAGCTATAGCCAACTTCAATCTGGATCTCAACAAGAAGACAGTGCTCGTGCTCGGCGGCAGCCAGGGTGCGGCGTCGATAAACGCCAAGATCACGCAATCGCTGAGCGAACTGGCGCGCGTTCAGAATCTTCAACTCTTCTGGCAATGCGGAAATCATCCGGCCTCGATCGCCGCGTTCCAATCCTCGGGAAATGCCGGGTTGGCGACCCAATTCATACAGGACATGCCCGCGGCCTATGCCACAGCCGACCTGATCATCTGCCGTGGCGGCGCTCTGACTCTCGCCGAAGTCACGGCGGCAGGTAAGCCCGCCATCGTCGTGCCGTTTCCGAAAGCGACCGATGATCATCAAACCAAAAACGCCGAGACTCTTGTCGAAGCCGGTGGGGCAATCTTGATAAAAGATTCACAATTGAGCGACTTAAATCTTGTGAGTTTGATAACACAGCTTATAAACGATGACTCAAAATTGCTGGCGATGGGAATGGCCTCCGGTTCACTCGGTCGCCGTGGCGCCGCCGAAGCAATTGTTCAGCGCATCTTTGAATACATGGGGTGGAGATGAAGTTCGGGAAAATAAAGAAATTGCATTTTGTGGGCATCGGTGGCATCGGCATGTGCGGCCTCGCCGAGGTGCTCCACAACCAGGACTACATCGTGACCGGCAGCGATCTCAACAAGACCGAGGTCACCGATCACCTCGAGAGAATCGGCATCATAGTCTACGAAGGTCACGCCACCGGCAATGTGAACAGCGCCGATTGTGTCGTCATCTCATCGGCGGTGCATGAAGACAATCCTGAGATCATCGAGGCGCGTCGCCGCAAGATTCCGATTATCCGGCGCGCGGAAATGCTTGGCGAACTGATGCGACTGAAATTCGGCATCGGCATCGCCGGCACACACGGCAAGACGACAACTACCTCGATGCTCGGTCACATCTTCGTCGAGGCCGGCCTCGATCCGACCGTGATGGTCGGTGGCCGCGTAATCTCATTCGAAACCACCGTGAAGTTGGGCAAGGGCGAGCTTCTCATTGCCGAAGCGGACGAATACGATCGCTCATTCTTGACATTGACTCCGTCAATTGCGGTACTGACGACTCTCGAAGCCGATCATCTTGACTATTACAAAGACCTCGACGAAATCAAGGTCGCCTTCACACAGTTCGCCAACAAGGTGCCATTCTACGGGACTATCCACCTCAATCTCGATGAATCGAATCTCGTGAGCCTGATCCCCAATTTGATCCGCCCTATTCGCACCTTCGGCCTTAAGGGTCAGGCAGACACGCGAGCCGACAATGTACACCAGAGCGGCACCACCACGAAATTCGACGTCTATCATCACGGCACCCTTCTCGGCGACATTCTCCTTCCGAAACCGGGCGTATTCAACGTCAAGAACGCTCTTGCCGCTGTCTCAGTCGCGCTCGAAACCGACATTCCCTTTGCGATAATCAAGAAAGCGCTGGAGTGTTTCAAAGGCGTTAACCGTCGCTTCGACCTGATCGGAGAGAAGAACGGTATCAAGGTCTACGACGACTACGGTCACCATCCCACCGAGGTCGACGTCACACTGCAGGCCGCACGGATCGCGTTCAAGCACCGCATCATCGTTGTGTTCCAGCCGCACTTGTTTAGCCGCACAAAGGACTTCTATGAAGAGTTCGCCAAGGCGCTCTTGACCTCCGACATGCTGATCATTGCAAAAATCTATCCGGCCCGCGAAAAACCAATCGAGGGCGTGACCTCGCGAATGATCAGCGACGCCTCCTCGCGCTTCGGACATAAGAACGTCCAGTATGTCGATGACGTTAGCCAGATCCCCGGTGTGGTTGCCAAGTTCGCGCAACCCGGTGATGTCGTCTTCACTGTCGGTGCGGGTGACATCTACAAAACGGCTCCGAAAATTCTGGAGGCGCTTGGTTCATGAGTAAACGAATCGCCACCTATCTGTTCTTCTTCTCGCTGCTCGTGCTCGGCGCCGGTTTTGCCCTGAAGAGGTACCCGGTGGTTACCGTCAGCTATGTCGAGGTACTCGGATCTGACAAAATCTCCGCATCCGATGTGCCTGTCACCGTCGGTGAAAACCTGCTCAATGTGGATATGAGCGCCATTGTCGGAAGCATGATGAGAAACAACTTCATTGCCTCGGCCGCTGCACGTGCCGACCAATACGGCAAGGTGACGGTGTCTGTCACGGAGAAGAGTCCGGTGAGCTACCTGTACCTGAACCGGCTCTATGGCGTTAGCGGCCATTGCGAATTGTTGCCATCTGACCTCAACGATCAGGGACTCCATTTGCCCATTATTCGCGGCATCACCGTGAAGAACGCGGTCTGCTTCAGCGTGATTGATAACGCCGCCTTGCGTGCCGCCGTCAGATTGATCGAAGTCATGAAATCACGATACCCCCGCTCCTACGATACGCTGTCGGAGATTCTGCTCGACGGTAACGATCTGAAGCTGATCTTCGAACCGGGCTCGATCGTTGTGCATCTCGGCTGGGGCGATTATGACAAGAAAATTCAGAAAATTGAGCAAATACTGGAGAGCAACAAGAACCCGGGCCTCGATATCGACCTGCGTCTTGTTGACCTCGCCATACTGAAATCTAGAGTTTCTAAGGATAGAGAGGTGAACAATGGGATCTGAAAGAGTTGTCTGTGGGCTGGACATAGGCACAACCAAGATCTGTGCGCTCATCTGCCGGCGATCGCATGAGGCCGAAGATGAGATCATCGGTGTCGGCACGGCGCCGTCGGAAGGATTGAAGAAGGGTGTCGTCGTCAATCTTGAGAAGACCATCGGCTCGATCCAGCGAGCAATCAGCTCGGCGGAGGAGATGGCCGGTATTGAGGTCAAGACAGTTTATGCAGGCATAGCCGGCGACCACATCAAGAGCATCAACTCGCGCGGCGTGATCGCTGTGAGCCGTTCAGACAACGAGATTTCGGAATACGATGTGCATCGTGTTATCGAGGCCGCAAAATCATTTGCCATTCCTGGCGACCGTGAGGTCATCCATGTCCTGCCGCAGGAATACATCGTCGATGACCAGGGCGGTATCAAGGATCCCACCGGCATGTCGGGCGTACGATTAGAGGCTGAAGTCCACATCGTTACCGGCGCCACGACCTCCGCGCAGAACATCTACAAGTCAATTAAACGGGCGGGCTACGAAGTCCGCGACCTCGTGCTGCAGCCGCTGGCATCGTCGATGTGCGTCTTGCACGAAGATGAAAAGGACCTCGGTACGGTGTTAATCGATCTGGGCGGCGGCACTTCAGATATCGCGCTATTCACCGACTCAGCCATCCGTCACACGGCAGTAATCGGTCTGGGCGGTCGCAACATCACCAACGATCTCGCGATCGGCCTGCGCACCCCAATTGATACGGCCGAGCAAATCAAGATCGATTTCGGCGCCGCCATGATGAGCCTTGTGAACACCGATGAAATGATTTCGATCCCCAGCGTTGGCGAACGCCCGCCGCGTGACGTCTCGCTCGGTGTGGTCTCCAGCATCATCCAACCGCGTGTAGAGGAAATCTTCAAGTTGATCTTGATGGAATTGAAGCGCACCAATTGCTACCAATCAGTCGCTGGCGGCATTGTTCTCACCGGCGGCGGTTCACTGCTGCGCGGAATCGATGTGTTGGCGGAACAGGTCTTTGATCTGCCGGTGCGCGTCGGAACTCCGCGTGGCTTCGGCGGTATGTCGCACATCGTGACCAATCCAATGTACTCGACAGCCTTCGGCCTGGTGCGCTACGGTATCGATCATCCCGATAAAGGGAGCCGGGAAACCGGTGTTTGGAATCGCGCCTTCAACCGGTTGGAAAAAGTTTTCAATTCGTTGTTTAACTTTTAGGTAGGAAAACTCAAGGACGAGGTAGGAATATGACTTTTGATTTTGCAGCAGAATTCGCGGCTTATGCGAAGATCAAGGTAGTTGGCGTCGGCGGTGCCGGCGGCAACGCGGTCAATCGAATGATCGACCAGAAGCTCAACGGCGTCGAGTTCATTTCGGTCAACACCGATTCACAGGCACTCGAATTTTCCAAGGCCGAACACAAAATGCAAATCGGCAAGAATATCACCCGCGGCCTTGGCGCCGGAGCGCGTCCCGAGGTCGGCAAGCAGGCGATCGAGGAAGATCGCGAGACGGTTGCTCGCATGCTCGAGGGCGCCGACCTGGTCTTCGTGACCGCCGGCATGGGCGGCGGCACCGGCACCGGCGCGGCCCCGACCGCGGCGGAAATCGCGCACGAGATGGGCGCACTCACCGTTGCGATCGTC
>CAZKIH010000003.1:0-210374 GCA_964552775.1 uncultured Ignavibacteria bacterium
GTCGAACCTGCGACCATCTCCTTAACAGGGAGCCGCTCTGCCGGCTGAGCTACACCCCAATGTCGTGGCATTATTAATCGACAATATAGGTAAATATTGGGAATATCCAAGCAGAATCTGGGTGAGCCTTGCCATGAGTGAGCACGCAAAAAAAGAAGCCCGGGTGTGAGTCACCGAGCTCCAAGTGTGGGGCACCAAATTGTGAGGTTTGGTTGATTGAACTTCTGTGCCGTCAGCTTCTTCCTGGTGAATCCGACAGCCGAAATCCGCAGAGGGTTGAATCGCTACGGGGAATACGCGAGCCGACTGGAGGTCCAGTTCCAATCTGCTCGGGGATCAAACCCTCTGGCATTAATATAGTGATCGCGTCCATCTTTAGCAACAGCCTATGTTGGTGATTGACTTCGAACACGAGTGTTCATCGCGACGACACCTTAGTGCTCACAGGACGATTCAGAATCAGAGCAGAAAGTGTCGCTTTTGGTGGTTGACTTTCAGCGGGAATATTGTCTATTTTCCAACTGCTTCGGAAAGAGAGGTTTGTTTGATGCCTTCAACAGGTACAGCTCAAAAATCCCCAGGCTTAGGAACAGAGTTGATCACGAGCTCAATTGGCAAGAAGTTGTTTGTCGCCATCTCGGGCGCCGCGTTAGTGCTCTTTGCCTTTGGACACATGATCGGGAATCTGCAAGTCTTTATCGGACAAGATCAAATCAATAAATATGCTCATGCACTTCAGGGCCTTGGTGCCGCGCTTTGGATCATCAGAATCGGACTGATCTTGATGGCGATTCTGCACATCTGGTTTGCCGTTCAGCTCAAACTTGAGAACTGGCGAGCTCGACCGGTCAAGTACGCCTACAATGACACCGTTCAAGCAGGTCTGGCCTCGCGAACGATGATCTGGAGCGGATTGTTGGTCTTCAGCTTCATCACTTACCACCTGCTGCACTTCACAATCATGTCAATTCATCCGGAATACAAAGCGCTCTCGGCAATGTTGGACGGCAAGGAAGTTCATGATGTTTACTCAATGATTATCTACGGATTTAAGCAGCCGCTGATCTCCGGCCTTTACATCATGATGATGTTTCTGCTGGCCTATCATCTTAGTCATGGCATCAAGAGCATGTTTCAAACACTGGGTTGGAATAATGAGCGTTTCGAGCCAAAGCTCAACAAGGTCGCGATCGCAATCGCGACAATTGTCTTCCTGGGTTACATCTCGATCCCGGTTGCCGTTTTGACAGGACTGCTCAGACTTCCGGAAGGGATGGTTATATGATGACTCTCGATGCAAAATGTCCCTCCGGACCACTTGAACAGAAGTGGAGCAAGCACAAATTCGATCTCAAGCTGGTCAACCCAGCGAATAAGCGCAAGTTTACCGTCATCATGGTCGGTACCGGTTTGGCAGGCGGTTCCGCGGCGGCCTCGCTGGCGGAACTCGGCTACAATGTTCTGGCATTCTGTTATCAGGACAGCCCGCGCCGCGCACACAGCATTTCGGCACAAGGTGGCATTAACGCTGCCAAGAACTACCAAAATGACGGTGATTCAGTTTTCCGTTTGTTCTATGACACTGTCAAGGGCGGCGACTTCCGCTCGCGAGAGGCCAACGTCTATCGCCTCGCAGAAGTCTCCTCGAATATCATCGATCAATGTGTGGCACAGGGCGTCCCCTTTGCTCGAGAATATGGCGGACACCTTGCGAATCGCTCATTCGGTGGTGCACAGGTATCGAGAACTTTTTACGCCCGCGGACAGACCGGCCAGCAGTTGTTGCTGGGCTGCTACTCAGCACTTTCGCGACAGATCGGATTGGGCACGGTCAAGATGTTCCCGCGGACGGAAATGCTCGACGTCGTAATTGTCGACGGCCACGCCAAAGGCATCGTTGTTCGTGATTTGGTGACCGGCAAGGTGAGTTCGTATTCCGCTGATGCTGTCGTTCTGGCGACAGGCGGATACGCCAATGTGTTCTTCTTGTCGACGAATGCAACGGGATGTAATGTCACTGCCACCTATCGCGCCTACAAGCGTGGTGCACTCTTCGCGAACCCCTGCTTCACGCAGATTCATCCGACTTGTATTCCGGTTGCGGGTGAGCATCAATCGAAGCTCACCCTGATGTCGGAGTCGCTTCGTAATGATGGCCGCATTTGGGTGCCGAAGAACAAAGGCGACAAGCGCGCACCGGGGGCAATTCCGGAAAATGAGCGGGACTATTATCTCGAACGCAAATATCCGAGCTATGGCAATCTGGCGCCGCGCGACATTGCCTCGCGCGCTGCCAAGGAAGTCTGCGATGAAGGTCGAGGCGTGGGTGAGACCGGTCTCGGCGTTTATCTGGATTTCTCCGAATCGATCGCACGACTAGGTGAATCCACCATTGCCGAACGTTACGGCAATCTCTTCGATATGTACGAACGCATCACCGGCGAGAACCCTTACAAGGCTCCGATGCGAATTTTCCCGGCGCCGCACTATACGATGGGCGGACTCTGGGTAGACTACAATCTCATGAGTAACATTCCCGGACTGTTCGTGATCGGCGAGGCCAATTTCTCCGACCACGGCGCCAATCGCTTGGGCGCCTCGGCGCTGATGCAGGGTCTGGCGGATGGGTACTTCATACTGCCGTACACAATCGGCGACTACTTTGCCAGAACCGGCGCGAAGAAAATTCCAACTGACGGACCGGAGTTTAAGAAGGTCGAAGCCGAAATTGCAGAGAAGACCAAGAAACTTCTCTCGATCAAAGGCAAGAAAACCGTGCTCGAGATGCACCGCCAGCTCGGCAAGGTGATCTGGGAGTATTGCGGTATGTCGCGCAACGAGGCCGGATTGAAGAAGGCGCTTGCAGAAATTCCGGTGATCCGCGAGGAATTCTGGAAGAACGTCAGTGTGCTCGGCGGCGGTGAAGAGCTGAATCAATCGCTCGAACGCGCTGGTCGCGTGGCGGATTTCCTGGAATTTGGCGAACTGCTGTGCACCGATGCATTGACGCGCAGCGAATCTTGCGGCGGACATTTCCGCAGCGAGAGCCAGACTCCTGATGGTGAAGCCAAGCGCGACGACGAGAAATTCACCTATGTCTCGGCGTGGGAATATACCGGCGTGGGCAGTGCGCCCAACCTGCACAAAGAACCGTTGAACTTCGAATTTGTCCAGCCGGGACAGAGGAGTTACAAGTAATGAATCTCACACTGAAAGTTTGGCGGCAGAAGAGTCGAAATGACCAGGGTCGGATCGAAACCTATCCGGCTAACGATATCAGTCCCGACATGTCGTTTCTCGAGATGCTGGATGTTGTCAACGAGGGCCTGATCAAGGCCGGCACCGATCCGATCGCCTTCGATCACGATTGCCGCGAAGGCATTTGCGGGACCTGCTCGTTGACGATCAACGGCATTCCGCACGGTCCCGAGCGCGGGACAACCTCATGCCAGTTGCACATGCGCCATTTCAAAGATGGTGACACGATCTATATCGAGCCGTGGCGCGCCGCGGCGTTTCCGGTGATCCGCGATTTGATCGTCGACCGGTCAGCCTTCGACAAGATCATGCAGGCGGGCGGATTTGTTTCGATCAATACCGGCGGAGCGCCCGATTCGAATGCTCTGCCGATTCCCAAGGATGCGGCCGAGACCGCGATGGACGCGGCGGCCTGTATCGGTTGCGGCGCCTGCGTGGCGGCCTGCAAGAATGCCTCGGCAATGCTATTCGTTTCGGCGAAGGTGGGGCAGTTTGCCTCGCTGCCGCAAGGCCAGGCCGAACGCGAACGCCGCGTGCTGGCGATGGTCGATGCCATGGACGAGGCGGGTTTCGGCAATTGCACGAATTACTACGAGTGCGAGGCTGTCTGCCCGAAGAATATTTCAGTCAAGTTCATCGCGATGATGAACCGCGAGTATGTCCGTGCCCTTCGCAGACCTCCGCGGGTAGGGGCGAGTGGGGGGGCGGGGTAAGGTATTCCCGAGTTGACTTCCAGGCGCTACGTGGAATTCAATTTATGGTACTACTTAGAAAGGATGGGTCATGAGAGTACTTAGAATCGTCGGACATTTACTTCTATATGTATATGTCATTGGGGCGATACTATCGGGTGTCTACTTCAATTGGCAATTCGCCAAAGAGAACGGATTTCTCAAGTGGATCCTATTGGGAGAACTCATCCCAACGTTGAAAGCCAGTATTTGGCCTTATTATCTCGTGAACCACTATCTGATCGCCGAATCGAATGTTAGTGAAGTTCAAGATGATAACAATTTTGGAAGTCGGAGTCTTGACTCGTCTACGCTGGAGACTACATGGTGGAAGGCTGAATACGAGGCTTTGGGCAGCGCAGTAGATAGCGCCAATGGAAAATTGGTGTGTTCATTCAGAACTGGACCGGCAGGTGCCGATTCGATAGTCATTTCTCTGCTACGCGGAAGTGAGAAATCACTCATTCTTATCCTTCAACTTCCATCGGGTGCCATCAAGACAGCCAACCCGAATGACCCGACTGAAGTCGAATACACAATTACAATGCGAGATCACAACTTTGACGGAAAACCGGATGATGTTCTAGTAAGTCCAGAAGTTGAATTTGTTTTCAAAGAGTCAATCACAACCGACGGATTTGTCAAGCTACGTGACAGCAAAGATCATGAGTCATTTTTCTCCGAGTGGTCTATTGGAGTAGCGTTCGCGACAAATCACTTTCTTCACCAAAATGACTCGGTATCGCCGCCCGGCAAGTAAGTCACTTGCCGTGCTCTCCCAACAAGCTCCCCGAGCTGCCAGGAACCCCGAAGCTGACTTTCTCCCTCTACTGTTGGGAGAGGGATCGAAGGTGAGGGCGTAAGGCAATCGCACTATGACACAAAATATGAACATACCAGCTCAAATCGCCAAAAACCTCCGCGAGGTCCACTTCGGCGGCAACTGGACTGCTGTGAATCTCAAAGACCAACTTGCGGACGTCACTTGGGAACAAGCCACAACTCCGGTTGCATTCTTCAATACCATCGCCGCACTCGTTTTCCACTTGAATTCTCGTGCGTGGCTGATGCCCTCGTGTGCCAGGTAACGCCGGATCAGCTCTCCTTCAGCTTTGTCTGATCACGCGAATAAATTCGCGTCTACAACGGTGGCGCCAGGTCACGCGCCCGTCCTCGCTGGCGCTCGGCCGGGCGCAAGACCTGTCGCAACGGACGAGTCATACCGGCGACCTGTCCCGCGCTTCAGCGGGAAGGCCGGTATCCAGGTTCGACGTGATAGAATGACACACACCCGGATTCCGCCTTTCGGGCGTGTTGAAGAACCAAAGCTGCGGCGGCAGGAATCCATCCCTGCCACATACTTAGCCGCCAGGAGAGGACTTCTGACGGCGCAGGCTGTGGATTGGGGACGCATTCAACATCTCCTTTCGTCCGGGTGACATGTCCGATTGATCGCCCTTGCTCGGCTCGCGGCTGCGCCGCGATGACAGACAAGAATGTCTGTCCCACCTAAGCTGCTAAGAGCAGTGGAATACGCGAATAAATTCGCGTCTACATCCGGCGCGCCATGTCACACGCCCGCACTCGCTTGCGCTCGGCCGGGGCAAGGCCTTTCGCAACGGTTAGGGTTGATTCCCCTCTAAGAGAGGGGTGGCTCCGGTCCCGCGTCAAACAGTGTTCATCGTAGTGTCCATCGAGGGTGTCGGGTTCCGCGTTGCGTCCCGCCTTCGTCGGGACTTCACTGTGAACGCCGACCTACGGATCGGTAGAAGGAACGTCAAGCCCCGAGAGGGCTTGACCTACAAAGCTGTTGAGAGCAGACAATTACGCTAATAAATCCGCGTCTACAGATCGGGACGCGGCCATGCGCCCCTACGCGATGCGTCACCAGTTTTCGACAGAGCGCGCCCCTGCGCTCTCGTTTCTCGTCAGCGGGAACGGATGGCCACTTTCGGCGTTATTACTTCCTGAAAATCGCCGTCAAGCAAATGGCGGTTGGGCGGCGTAATACCTTAACAAACAAGTAATTGTAGAGTAAAGGAATCGACTTATATGTACCCAGAAGAATTAGTCACCCCGATGCGCAAAGAACTCACCTCGGTGGGATTCGAGGAATGGCGCTCCGCGGCTGATGTCGAAAAAGCGCTGAGCGAGAAAAAAGGCAGCGTCCTCGTCGTGTTCAATTCAGTCTGCGGTTGTGCCGCCGGCAATGCGCGGCCCGGAATCAAAATGGCCCTCAAGCACAAGAAGCTCCCCCAAAAATTGGCAACTGTGTTTGCCGGACAAGATACCGAGGCCGTCGCCAAGGCGCGGGCATTTACCACTGGATATCCACCGTCATCACCCTCGGCAGCGCTGTTCAAGGACGGTAAGTTGGTCTACATGATGGAACGCCACCAGATCGAGGGGCACCACCCGCAAGAAATCGCAGCGAATTTGACCAAGGCGTTCGACGCTAATCTGTAGGAAAGTGAGAGGGTGACTGAATGTCGCCCGTACGAACGGCAAGATGAATCTACTGTCCAATTTCCGACCCGACACCCGGCTCTGGATTTATGCGTTTTCGCGCCGGTTGGATGCCGGCGAATTGACGCTGGTCTACAGCTTCTTGCGTGAATTCGTCGACGAATGGAAATCACACCAGCACGATGTCCGCGGCGCGTTCGAGATCGTCCACGATCAGTTCGTGCTGATTGCCGCCGAGAGCGACAATGGCATCTCCGGCTGCTCGATCGATTCGAGTGTCGCGGTATTCAAGTGGCTGAAGGCACAGCACAACCTCGACGCCCTCGATCGCGGCCTCGTGTACTACCGAGATGGCGATGTAATCAAGACGACCACGCGTGCCGATTTCCAGCAGCTCTTTGATACAGGCGCGGTGACATCCGAAACGAAAGTCTTCAACAATGCAATCGGCACGATCGACGATTTGCGCGCCGGCAGGTGGGAAGTCTCATTGTCACAGAGCTGGCACGCCCAGGCGTTTAGCAGATAGCTGGAGCGAATAGAATCTCCCAATTCGAAATATCGCCGATCCTCATCGCTCTATCCCCAAAGCAAAAAGAAAAACCCGATTCCTGCGAACCGGGTTTTCAGTTTGTTGACTTTCTCGAATTCGACTTACTTGATCAGCGCCTTCATCGTGAACATGAGAGAGTTACTCTCTTCCTCTTCGATGCGGACGTTGTTGACAAGCTCGCTGATGGTGTCACGACGAACCACGATTGCCAGTTCATAGTTCTCAACCGGTTCGTAGGACACGCCACAGATTAAGAAACGGGCATCGCCATCATCCTGAGCCAGCGGATTCTCGGCATTCTTGTTCTTGTCGATGCGTTCGTACTTGCCAAATACCGATACTTTCGACAACCACTTTTCAGAGGTCGCGACGTAGAGACGGCCGAAGACAGTGAAGCCGTTGGCCTCGTCGACAAATTCGTCATCCGTGTTATTGAACCAGTTGCCGTCGTCTCTCGTGACGAAATATTCAGCATATGTGGTAAGCCACTTACGATACTTGACGATCGCGGCAGCCTGCATGCGGTCCATCATCGTGTTCTCAGAGAAACTTGCACCGCCCGAGTTGTCCGTAATATTGGGATAACCCGCGTAATACTGGGCAAGCACCGCTGACTCACTCCAGTCAGCGTTCTTCGGGAACGGCTTAAACTCGCCGTAGAGAACGAAATTCTTATACTTGTTGGCATCAGATTCGGTGTAGCCGCCGCCGTTGAGAATTTGCAGAGCAAGAACACCGAAGCCGCCCGGGCAGTTGCCGATCAGGCTGACACCGAGATCGGCTCTGGACAGGTAGCCGAGCTTGTTCAGCGATACGGCGTCAACATAGCGAAGTCCCCAAACAGACTCAGCCTTGTCGAGCCAGAGGAGACCCTGCATGCCGAATCGAATATCGGTGTACGGAAGAACAGTGTTGGCTTGGAGGTAGGCAGAACGCACCCTGTTTTTCCAGCCATCACTGGTTGAATTGCCGTCGGTATATGCTTCGAGGATCAAGTTGGCGGAGTATTTTTCGCTGAAAGCGTGTTCGACAGTTAGCCAGCCACGTTGAACATTGAAATAGTTGAAATTCTTTCCCAAACCCTGATCATTGAGATGAAGCATCCAGTGAGCATGAACCTCTGCCCCGACAGTGGTTTCTCCCGCAACAACCTGTGCTCCATGGACGAAAAGAAGGAAGGTCACTGCAAGCAGCCATTGGCAGATTCTTTTCATAGCTTCTCCTTGTTTGTCAAAAACTCCCATTATCCACAGCCAAGAATCGCATTGCGCGAATTGATGATCGAATCGAGATATTCCCATCCGATATTGCCAAAATCTGAAGCGCCACGCTAACATAATCACCCGGTGATGTCAACAGAAATTTTCGAAACGCGGTCTGCACCTCGATTGACAGCCAGGGATGGAACGTGAAAGACATCCTCTTTGTAGTCAAGAAGTTCACTAATGCTCCGAACGCCTGAATCGAGGATAAAATGATAGCTATTTCAATTCGGCGAGAATGCGCTCAAGGAGCGCACCGGCGATCAACTCATGGCCCTTCAAGGTGGGATGGCAGTGGTCGACGAAATACTCGTTTTCCGGCAGGCCGACAAGTAACTGCTCGACGTCAACTATCGGAATATTCCACGCGTGGCAGAGTCGTCGATACGTTTCATTATAAGGGGGCTTGATCCTCAAAGAATAGTTGTCGAGTTCCTTTGCATGCTTGAGATAGGCCTCGGCTCGCGTGAGGTCGTATCTGTATATGGCGATTCCGGCATTATAGAAGGCAATTGCACTGGTCGAATCGAGTGCAATAACCCGCGCAAAAACCGTATCGGTTTCGATGCCCTGCTGCCAAAGAGCGACACCGAGATTATTCCACAGTCGGGCACTGTTCGGAGCGCGTTCAAGCAAGCTGCGATACTCAGCAGCGGACTCCTGCGGAGATCTTCCATCTTGGAAACTCGACTGATAGACATGCTGTGACCACTGATCCGCCTGGCCTGGCAGCAGAGTAGTGTCAAGACAAAGTGCCCATTGGTCGAGAAGGCTTTTCTGAAGCTGTTCGGACATCACCAGACGGTTTTCTGAGTCCTTACCTCGGGCGAACACTCGGAATTGAATCCCGGGCGGCCAGAGATCGGGCGTTGCGACTGTGCAGACGATCAACTCGTTGTCGTGCTGAACGCACCAATCGTGAATAGCTGTCAGATTCTCGGCGGCTTCGGCAACATTGACTCGCGGAAGCAGCTCGGAGTCTTCATGGACCTTCGACTTGACGCCCAGCACCAAACCTTTGAGAAGTTGATAGATGTAGGAGTGTGCCAACACCCGATTCAGGCCACTGGAGTAGCGCGTCTGTTGGTACAGTTGTCGATCACTCAGATAGCCATTGATTGACGGATCATTGTTGCCAAAGTAGGTGATGACGAGGTTCGGCTGCAGTTTCTCGCCAACGAGTTCAAGTTGTTTACGGCACTGCCAACTGGTGTAGCCGGCGACTGAGGCGTTGATCACAGTGGTCGTCCGGCCGGGCTGTCGCGTTTTGAGCAGAGATTCCAACTGGTGCACGAAGCTCTCTGACGACTTGTTCAGTCCGAGTCCCAGGGGCGTCGAGTCTCCCAGAAAGAGAATCCGATACTCGCCCGGCTGCTTCGCCGCGATTTCCGGCCCCTCAAGGCCTTCGCTGTTTAAGGAAATGAAGTCATCCTGGTAGCCCGATTTGAGCCGCCAGAACAGATCGGGGTCAGGTTCGTTCATCCCCAGAAACGAATTGAACAAGTGCATTTGCCAGAGGCGATACTCGTGGTTGATGTCTTCGCGGCGCGAGAGATAGTCTACAGAAAGATTGACTGCGACACGCAGCACCAGCTCAAGGATGACGAATGAGGCGATGGTCGCAACGATACCATATGTGAGATTGCGTTTGGCTGTCGGCGACACGTCAATAGCTCTCCGTCAAGGTAATCTCACCGGAACTCAAAGAGATCGTTTTAGCACCGATTTTCACGACCAGAAGTCCCTGTGCATCGATATCGATTGCAGTACCGGTACAGAGTTCCTCATCTGATCGAAAGCTGACTGACTTGCCCAGCACTGATGAGTAGCTCTTGATCGGCTTGATGAGGCGTTTGAATCCACGGGATAGATATTCGAGATAATGCTCTTCAAGAAAGGTCAGTAATAGTCTTGTCAGTTTGATGCGGTCAATCTGCGCATGTGAAACGATCATGAGCGATGACGCCTTCTGCCGCAGGTCGGGAGGAAAGTCACCTTCGTCGTGATTGACATTGATGCCGATTCCCATGATCACGTATCTCACGCGATCAATTTCAGCTGCAAGCTCAGTGAGAACTCCCGCCAGCTTCTGCCCTTCATAGATAACATCGTTGGGCCACTTGATGGTTGCCTTGATCCCCGGATACTCGCGCATTGTCCTTGCGATGCTGAGCGCAGCAACCAGAGACAGACCGGGCGCCTGAGAAGGAGCAATCTGTGGGCGGAGGATCAGCGACATGTAGATGCCGCGTTTGGAGGGTGAATGCCAACTGCGGCCGAGTCTGCCTTTGCCGGCAGTCTGACGTTCAGCGAGGACGATTGTTCCCTCCGGTTCCTCTCGCTCGGCATACTTGTGGGCAATCACGTTGGTTGACCCGACTCGATCGAAGCTGTAGACGTTGACACCGAGGATTCTGGCTTCCAGACCAAAGGCGATTTCATGCGGGAACAAGACATCGGGGGAAGCTCCGTAGCGAATTGCTCCAGCATCATTGCGCAGAATCTGATACCCCCAGTTCTCCAGTTCGGCAACTGCCCGGTCGGTCATTTGCGGCGACAGTGCGAACTTCTTGCCAAGTTCATTCTTCAAATAATACGAACGAGGATGTCGGCGCAAGTAGTCAAGAATGTCGATCTGAATCTGGGTGATGTCTTCTGTCATGAACCGATTATAACGAATTGCGATGTTTGGGCGGCGAGATTTTGTTGTGGCAAGCCATCGTGAGATGTTATTGCCGGGAAGCGCTTCTGAGTTAGCAACATCGACATCGACTTGTCGGTTAAGTACATCTCTATATTTTCAGAAAAACCGACAGTTCCCGTTTGAAGATCACCGGTTTCTCCATGTGGATCAGATGACCACAATCAGGAATCTCGAAGAGGGTACCGTTACTCAATCTCGCGTTGACAAGCTTCGCCAATGGCAGAAAATCCAAATCTTCACGGCCACAGAGCATCAGAACCGGCATTGTGAGGTTGTCCAACAACTTCATATCACTCTCGTCCATGTACTTTCCGGCCTCGGGGTCCGTCCAGACTTTTCCAGGAAAATCACTCAGGCAGCTCTTGAATACTTCCCAATCCGGCGAGTTCTTATCAAGTCTTTGGAACAGACGAAATGTCTCCCATTGGATCTTGGCTTGGTCAATATCGATTTGCCTGGCGGTGCGATAGACATTGGGCCAGTCAGTGTAGTCCTTGTAGCCAACCACGTGGGGCGCCGCCAAGACCAGTGACTTGATATGTTCGGGATGCTGAAGGGCATACTTGACAACGATTGCGCCACCCAGCGAATGACCGATTAGTGTTGCCTTTGGATAACCCAATTCAGTGATGAGTTGGTTGAGATCGTTCACATGATCTCGATACGAATAGCCTGTGGACGGAGCGAAACTCTGCCCATGGCCCCGCAAGTCATATGTCAACACAGTGTATTTCGCCGAAAGAAATAGCGGAATGTCCATCCAGGAACGACAATCGAGGCCAATGCCGTGAACGAGCACGACCAGGTCTCCCTGACCTATGATGTTGTAAAATAGCTTGCGATCAGCTTTTTCAAGAAACGGCATAGGTCAGTTCCTTCAAGTGATAACTCTTCTCTTGAGATGCATTCCTAAACGGGCGAGCACTTCATAGTTGATTGTGTTAGTCCAGCCGGCAACATCCTCAGCCCGAATTACCTCATCACCAGAGCGGCCGATCAGCACGACCTCGGACTCCAGGCCCACGTTTGGAATGTCGGTCACATCGACCATGAACATGTCCATACAAATTCTGCCGCGGACCGGAGCGCGCATTCCGTTGACCAGCACATAGCCTGTATTAGAAATCTGGCGGTCATAGCCGTCAAAGTACCCGATCGGCAACACGGCTATCTTCAGATTCGCGGTCGCTCGATATGTTGTGCCGTAACCGATGTACTCGCCCTTGCGGACGTCCTTCAGTTGTCCAATCATCGTCTTCCAGGACAACACGGGCTTGAGCATGTTATCTTCTTTTCCAGAGAGTCGGTAGGACAAGTACGTTTCCTTGGAGGGCCAGTGTCCATAGAGCGCAATACCGACACGAGCCAGATTGAAATGCGTGTGCGGAAAAAGAAGTGAGGCGGCAGAGGATGCGAGATGGGCGAACTTGATCACGAAGCCGGCCTCTTCAATCATCGCCTTGAGTTCCTTATAGCGCGCGATCTGCATCTCGGCATAGCTGTGGTCGGTGGTATCTTCGATATTCGCGAAGTGTGTCGAGACGCCGGCGAGCTTGAGATGCGGATTGGATTTGAAGCTCTCGATCACGGCGGAGAGTTCCTCGCGATTGATGCCCTGGCGATTCGTGCCGGTCTCGAGTTTGACATGACACTTGGCGGGAAACCTCGCAGAGACGATACCCGCAAGTCTCTTGAGGGTGTCGACGTTGGAAATCACGAAGTCAAATCCGGCTTCGATAGCAGTCAGCAAATCGGATAGCGGGATATAGCCAAGGATCAGAATGCTGGATTTGATTCCGCCATCACGCAAGAGCAAAGCTTCCTCGAGATTGTGAACGGCGAGAAAATTGAAGCCCTTGGGGTCGAGTAGTCCGGCGATTTCGAGATAGCCGTGACCGTAAGCGTTGGCTTTGATGACCGGCACCAGGCCGCAGCCCTTGGCGAGATTGCTCTGAATCGCAGAAATATTCTCTTCGAGGGCTTTGGCGTCGATCTCAATCCAACTTAGTGCGGAAGCGTTCATCGCAAAAATGGTACCAAGGGGCGATGGCGAAGTCAACAATAAAGGGCGGGCGAACACTGTTTGCGTATCCCGCTTTTGGTTGACACGATCTATTCAATTCGATACCCTCCCGACATGGACATCTCCCCCGAGTACTTGATTGATATAGCCGACCGGGCACTGCAAGAGGATGTTGAGACAGGCGACATAACCACGCAGGCAGCTGTAGGTCCAAATGCGTCAGGACGTGCGATTATTCGCGCCAAAGCTGACGGAATTGTTTCGGGCCTTGATGTGGCTGCGCTGGTGTTCTATCAGCTTGACCAGGAGTCGGAGTTTCTGACCGATCTGGTGGAAGGATCCAGCATTAAGAATGGTCAGGAACTGATCATGTTGCAGAGCAAGCTGGCCGCTCTGCTGACCGGTGAACGCACGGCACTGAATTTTCTGATGCACTTGTCGGGAATCGCAACCCTGACAGCAAAATTCGTCGCTGAAGTAAAGCATACAACGTGCAAGATCATCGACACGCGCAAGACGACGCCAGGCCTGCGCGTTCTGGAAAAGCGTGCGGTATCTTCCGGCGGCGGCAAAAATCATCGAATGGGGCTGTTTGACATGATTCTGATCAAAGAAAATCACATCACTGCGGCCGGCTCAATTACCAAGGCCGTCGCGAGGGCAGCTGAGTACAACCAAACCACGGCGATCCAGCGCGTGGCAATCGAAGTTGAAACCCGGAGTCTCGACGAGGTCCGCGAGGCCGCCAAGTTAGAGATTCAGCGGTTAATGCTCGACAACTTTGATGTCGAAACGGCCCGCGAAGCGGTCAAGATCGTTCGCGCAATCAACCCCGATCTGGAAATTGAGGCTTCGGGCAATATGACGTTGGAAACCGTCGCCGCCTTTGCAGAAACGGGGGTTGATCTCATCTCCGTCGGCGCACTAACCCACTCGGCGCATTGGCTCGATCTGTCGATGAAGATCGCTTAAAGCGATCAACAATTTCTCCGTCCGCTTCGTATCCCAGAATATGATAGAACAAACCAAATGGATTGAGCGCAGATTCAGTTTCGACTTTCCGGTCGGCATGGCCCCAGTGATACTCGAGCGGCTGCGTGGGCTCGTTCCTCACATCAAGGACATGACCACCAGACTGAATCACGAGCAACTCACCAGCAAGATCGACGGGAAGTGGTCGATCCAGGAGCAGATCGGGCACTTGTTCGATCTCGACGAACTTTGCGATCGGCGAATTGATGACTTCCTCTCCGGAAAGTCGGAGCTGCGACCGGCGGATATCACCAATGCCCACGTCGCCGGGGCCGGTTTTAATGACTGGGCACTTGGAGACCTGATTTCCGAGTTGCAGAAACGTCGCTCAGCGTTTGTGCGGCGTGCTGAAGCGTTAACAAACACTGATTGGGAGCGAGTGGCACTGCATCCGCGCCTGAAGATATCGATGCGCATGGTCGACATGTTTTGCTTCGTAGCCGAACACGATGACCACCACCTCGGAATGATTCGTCAGATAATCATCCAACTGGGCTGACCGCAGCTCTCAGACTAAGGAGTGCAGGAATGATCAGAGGCGGCAATGCAACAATCTTTGTTTCAAACATGGATCAAGCTGTTCGATTTTATGTGGAGGTCTTGGGATTGAAGCTTGCCTATCGAGCCGGTGACCACTGGGCACAAATTGATGCTGGTGATGGGTTCAATATCGGACTGCATCCGAAAGGTGGCAGCGCGGCGGCTCCCGGCACACATGGGTCGATCCAGGTTGGTTTGTTGGTAGCGGAAGGTTTGGAAAGAGAGATCGAGGGGATTGTCAATCGCGGTGGTGAGCCAAAAGGTCCGATTCACGAGGATGAGGCGGTCAGGATTGCCTTTATCGATGACCCGGATGGCAATGAACTATATCTTTGTGAGATCAGAAAATAATCGAAGGATTTTGTCGCCCGCCCGTCACTACATCTTCTTCCCGACAAGATTCACCAACCCGTGCCAGTGAGCAGGGCCATGAGTCGTGTCATAGAAATCAAATTCCGCATAGTGGATTACCCGTAGTTTCGGCGTCAGTTTTGTTGATGCCAAGTGTGCGCAACTCATCCGCAGAATCTCACCGTGATCATAGAGAGAATAGATGTTCCCTGCTCCGTCACGGAATGTACCCGGCGCAATTTCTTTCGATGACTTCTTGTGAGCCCTATAGTGTGGATCATCGATTGAGAATGTCTCGCAGATGAAGAGCCCGCCTCGTTTCAGGCCATTGATGGCTTCCTCTATGATTCTCTGAGCCTCTTGTTTGGCGAGAAACTGAAACAAATTGATTGCGACAATTACTGCGAGGCGGTTCTTGGGAATCTTGAATTGTCGAACATCCGTCGAGACCGCTTTGACGTTGAAGCCCTTCTTGTCCGCCAAATCCAAGCACTTTGCGACACCCGAACGCGCAGATTCGACGCCGGTCACCGAGTGTCCCAGTCCCGCAAGGTAGAGCACGTCACGACCTTCGCCCATGCCCAGATCAAGCGCAGGTCCGGATGGGGCCAGCTCGGCGAAGCGTTTCACAAGATCTGATGGATTTGCTCCCCAATAAAGTTCGTCTCGACCGTAGATTTCTTCGTAGTTCTTGACCATGAAGCGAATCTATGATAAATGGTCGCGCGTGGCAATCTCTGATTCGCCCCGAATTGTGCGATAGTAGTTGATATCGAGTAGTCGGAGACTGTCCTGTTTTGTAGAACAATCGAGCAGAATCAAAGAATGGATTGGATAGACAAAATTGTTGCCGATAAGAGTGAATGAATGAAGCGGGGTTAAACAAACACAAGATGCGCAAACGTATACTGTTTCACTTTCACACTCACTATTCGGTTGATTCGAACCTGATGCCGCAGGAGATTGTCGAATACGCTGTTCAAAACCGTATCGACATTCTCGCTCCAACCGATCACAGCACGATCAGGGGATCGCGCGATATCAAAGAGCTTGCTGCCGAGCATGGAATTGAAACCATTATCGGTGCTGAATATAGTTCCGATCATGGAGACATCATCGGGCTGTTTCTTCAGGATGATGCTTATTCGCGCAAAGCCTCTGAGATTATTCACGAGATTCAGGCCCAGGGTGGATTGGCGATACTTCCGCATCCTTATCGTTCGCACCATCTTACCGACGAGTTCCTGCATTCGTTCGACGGTATAGAGGTCTTCAACGCCCGAATCGCCGAGCAGTTGAATCGGCTGGCTTTCGAGCTTGCCGCAATGTTGAAGAAACCGACATTTTTTGGTGCTGATGCACACCTGCGCGAGGAATTGGGGCTGGTGGTTACTGAAATCGAGATTGCGGAGAAGGAAAAATTGATCGACGCAGTTCGGAAAGGTCTGCATCCTGTCTCGCTGACACAGACGACTCCGGCGCTCATCTATCGCAGCAGGATGATTGCCTCCGCTAAGCGTGGGACTCCGGTCCGTTACCTTCAATCAATGGCAAAGATGCTTTCGGCCAAGCTCAAGGGAGCGACTCTTTAGAGCGATTGCGCAACTGCAAGAAGAGTCCGACCAACACAATTCCCAATACACTGAGCCCAACCAAGGCAAACGAGTACCACAGTGGCTGCGCGATAGGATTCGTCGCTGTGGTTATGATTCCAAGTATCATCGCAACTGCTGAGAGCGCAACAGTGTGCTTAATCGGGTCTCTCTTTGCAATCAAACAGGAAACGATCCCGCCGACAACGGCAGCTATCCATGTAATACATAGAATGACAAGAAGATAATTAGTGTCTGGGAGCTTGCTTGCGCCTTCTGCGGCAATAGGTGCTGCAACGGTCACAATTGTGAGGAAAGTCTTGCTGACAATAAACATCGCGCCATAACCACCGAGGATGGCAAGGATACTATCAAACAAGTTTACCTCACGAACATTCATTCGGTCAATGTAGCGCGACATTCAAGAAGAACAAGCAGCATTCTTGGCTTGATACCTAAACTTTTTCGTTGACTTGCCGTAAACTCGATTGTAGATTCTCAGTAAGCTTGGCTCTCAACCGGAGCCTGTGGAAAGGAGATTGTGTGATGAGGGACATTGTCGTGAAAGAGAGGGTCAGGGGCGAAGTGTAGCCTAAATGCGCTTGTAGGCGCGGAGAATATCACGCAGATTTCTTTCCGCAGGCATTTAGGTGTCTGCGGTTTTTTGTTTTAGGGAGAATTTAGCGATGCCAGGCGATTTATCAAAACACCAATTAACAGGGATAAAGAAGACATTGGGCCACGACTATCTCGCCGAAAAAGAGCGACGAAAACAAAAGCGACGCGAGCGGGCGGCGCAGTCCAAGAAAGTTAAAGGAGAACGGCACAAGTCGAGACATCAACAGATTGAGGAGATTGTTGAAGACGAGCTTGAGTTGGAGGGCCGTGATGAATAATCGACATTCCAATGCCTATTATACCGACCGCCTCACACGAGGCGGCCGGCAATGACAGGTCGAGTAATTCGTGCTTACGGCAAGTCCTTTGTCGTGCTGGCTGATGGTCAGGAATACTCCTGTGCGGTGATGTCGAAAGCCAAGCAGGTTCAGCGCGAGACGCCGGTTGCTGTCGGTGACGTTGTGGAATTCAACTCTGCCGGCGACGGGCAGGGTTTCATTGAGTACGTTCATCCACGCAAGACCAGATTTTCGCGTCCAAAGGTCGGCGATGACTCAATCGAGCAAGTAATTGTTGCAAACGTCGACCAGATGGTCATTGTCGTTAGCGTCGCGCAACCGGCCTTTAAGCAACACCTTATCGATCGCTTTACAGTCTCGGCATACAAAGGTGGCCTGCAACCGGTCGTCGTGATCAATAAGCTCGATTTGAAACACAAGGTGGATCTTTTCCGTATGAAAACCATCTACGATTCGATCGGCGTGCCACTGGTAGCGACGTCGTGCGCCAACAAGGTCGGCCTTGAAGAACTTCGTAGTCTGCTGTCGAATCATGAATCTATCTTCGTCGGCCACTCGGGCACAGGCAAGTCGTCACTGGTGAACATGCTGCAGCCGGGACTCAAATTGCGAACAGGTGATGTGTCTCTCGCAACCGACAAGGGTACGCACACGACAACGGCTGTTGAGGTACATCCATTGGATGGCGGAGGATTCGTTGCGGATACACCCGGATTGAAAATTCTCGGACTCTGGGATATTGAGCGCGATGAATTGTCCTATTTATTTCCTGAATTCGAGGATTTTCGCGGACAATGCCGATTTAGTCGGTGCACTCACCTGCATGAACCACAGTGTGCAGTGCGACAGGCAGTTAACGAAGGAAGCATTTTTCAAGAGCGTTTTTCAAGCTATGAGAAGATTTACACTACACTCTAATCAGTGAGAAGACACTGAAATAATTCATTAAGCGCAAAGCAGATATAAATTTCCAAAACTTTTCTAAAGTTTTTGTTGATTCAATTTGCCTCGGCTTTCAAACTGATTGCAGTCCGTTGGAGCGGGCTAATGCTTTTGGACTATTGCGGAGGAAAGTGAAAATCTCATATCAAGTTAGCCGAATTCGGCTAGGCCGGGGATCCCATCCCTTGACGGCCGATTTGCGTTCACTGCCAAATTATCGGGATGCCGCAATCGATAATTGTGATTACAGCCGGACTGAAGCGTTGGCACGCCCTCAGTGTCAGGACCTTGCACCGCTGCTGGCAAGTCCTGTCGTCGTCAAGACCACTGTGGCTGCTACGCGCAGAGGACAAAAGCAATACTCGGAACCGGTTGTCAGTGTGGCTGACTCCGAATCATGTGATCGTTTTCGGTTCACTGCTGTGTTTCAATTGATCAATCCTGCGCAAATTTTGTTCGCAGCTTGTGAAATTCTGAAACAGTTTGCCGATAGAAACAAGTACAATTCCGGCGAAGTTAACAGTCGAATTGGTGAGCAAACTTTGACCGACAATTCACGCTGTTTGCGCGGCGTGGAAATCGAGTTAAGTGGAAGTGAAGCAAAGTTTTTTCTTGACAGAAACAGCGGAAGAGAGAATATTGACCGCAAAATTTTCGGCGATTATTCCGAACGTGCAAAATTTCACTTGCAGGCGTTCGGAAATTTGCTTAATTGGCGGTCTTATGTTTTGGGCTGGGAAGGGGTGTCCCTGTACGCCCACGAGAGCGCACGGTTGAGAAAGGCAGTAAGCCCTAAGCAAGGTCTATCGACACAAACGAATCACCAACACCAAGCCTCAGGGAATAAGAGACTGTTGGGTTTTTTTTCTATTCCCGGCTGACATGGAAGAAAGCGATCTTAATTATGAATTGGAATCTGAAGAATGTGGGCAGAAAGGGGCAGGGTCATATTGCGTGATCGGATAATGGTGAGATTAGAAATCAAGATAAACTGTGAGTTTTTTAAAGTAAGGAGTGTATTCATGGAAGATCTGAGCCTATGTGGAGCAGATTGGAAAGGAGGGTATTGGATCTAATGAGAATCAATGCCGAAAACGAACTGAAACGGAAAACAGATAAACAACGAGTAACAAGGGATTGTCGAATGAAGTCTATTCGAAGTCTATTTGTGCTGACAGTTGTTCTGACTATGGCGCTGTCTATGGTTGCCTCGTCTGCATTTGCGCTACGCACATTCAGAGTAGTAGATGCGGTCCCGACAACGGTAGGCTCTACTTCAACCAATGTCACCCTCCTGCGCGGAGTCGTCGACAGCGTGGGCACCAACGACACTCTTGTCGCCGTACGGTTGAAGAGTTGCATACAGTCAGAATTTGCTGTCAACAGCTTCACCGTCATAAAGAAGACGGGAGCAACAGCGACCACGGTCACCACCGTGCCGATCTCCAGCTCGTTCGAAGAGGATAGTTTACTCTATCTCTCCGGACTGTTGGTGCCGCTTGCTGAAGATGATTCGCTGATCTTCCAAGTCAATATCAATACCACGCAAGCCCTGGCTAATGCCGCCGATTATGACGGCACCGGCTTGGATCTGGCGATTTTGCCTGATGGTATTGATGTTAGAAATGATGACAGCTTGTCAAGTATGTCGAACCTGCGGAGTACCGGCGCGCTCGGTATTTCGGGATACGGACATAATTTGGCCATGGATCCAATCAATTGTACCGGCACTTTTGCCGCTTATTTTGATTTGTTGATCGATTTCAACTTCACCGCGACGCACATTGACACTTACGATTGCGGCGCCGAAGAGAATTTCAACGTTGGCGACCTGTTGATCTTGAGAGTCTTCGGTCCGGGTGAGGACGTCGATTCCAATAGCGTGAGGGTTGACCTTAGCGCGTTTGGTCTTTCTGCAAGTCACCCGTTGCCATATGTCGCGGCGACCTTTGACTGGCGCGACACCATTGAAATTGAAGCAGGTGCAGTTGAAGTCGTCCCACCGTTTGGACTCACTGCGGAGATGGAAGACGTCTATGGTAACCTGGATCAGGATACCGTAGTGTTCAACACGACCGGTATTGACAACATTGAACCGGTTATCGATTCAGTTAAGTTCTTTATTTCCCAGAACAATGTCGGCCCGGATGACAATGCTGCTTTGGGCGACGAATTGTCTCTGTTTGTTTACACCGGCTCCAACGGATTTTTTGAGATCGATGCTGTTTATGCAGACATCTCGAACTTCTCATCTGCCGGTACAGTCTCTCTTGACGACGTGACCAATGGAAACGGAGTCTGGAGATATGTATTCACTCTCGAGGACGCGAACGGAAACGATTTGCCGTCGGGAGATGATGTGCTTAAGCACATTTATTTGACAATCACTGATAATGCCTGCAACTCAATCAGCGATTCGACGAACTTCGACGACGCGCTTGATATGGCGCCTCCGTCCGTTGCTGCCGGCGATATTACCTATCGTACGGTTCTCGACGCTGATGCTTCCGGTTGCACCAACCTTGGAGATTCGCTCCGGGTTACGGTTGACGTTGCCGGCAATGACGACCTCGTCACCGTTTGGGCCGACTTCTTTAATGGCGGTCTTGGCGGTGTTTCGAATGAGTCGTTGACCGACGAAGGCTCGGATATTTGGGAAATCCGTTGGAAGGTCGGCGTAGCCGATGACCCGACGTATGACCCGGCCACGCTGACGGCAAAGGATGCCAATAGTCTTCCGGCCGACGGTATCTACAGTGTCATGCTCTTCTTTGAAGACGATGCTGGAAACGTCGACAGCACGCTGTCCAATGTTATCCTGAATACCACGGGAACCGCGAATGCGACTCTCGACACTCGCCGCCCGACGGCGATCGTGCAAGATTCCGTTCATATCATTCAATTGCCAGACGGCAAGTTGAGACTTGAGTGGGATCAGGATGGCCAAGCTGGTGATGCAACGAATTTCTATATTTATGTTGACTCAACCGGCGAAGGATTCGATTACAACAGCGTTTTCGGAACAACGTTTGATAACGAAGTTAGCGCTACCATCAACCGCTGGACGTCCGAAGAACTCACGGATGGACAAAACTATCGTTTTGCGATCCGGACTGAGGACGACTGCGGCAACTTCGAATTCAATACCAATCTTTATGAAGGTATCGCGGATGCCCAGGCTCCTTCTGCCTGCGTCGTCTTCCCGGCTTCGGGCATCAATTTTGGCCCGGCCAACGTACTTAACGTCACGGCGACGACGACATTTAGCGATGTTGATGCTGCCTATCTGATCTATCGCCTGCGCGATAGGGGTGACGGCACTCCGGGTCCTTGGGTTGGTCCGAACGTCTATCCGGCATTCTCGGATGCGATGACTCAAGATGGTCAGACGTTTTTTGAGACCGTCGATCTTGGTTCGGATCCGGCAACTGCCGGACTCTATGAGGCCCTGATTATTGGATTCGATGAGGTTGGCAATGAACTGACTCTAGCCGAAGCAGAAAATGCCTGCGGTTATTTCACGTTCATCTGGAATCCAGTCGCTCCGGATTGCGACATTTTGACGATCAACGGCGCATTTTCGCCGCAGACCGCTTGCGGGTTCGAGGTCTACAGAGACCAGTTGAACACGGCGAGTGTGACTGTTGGCGGAGCTGATGCCGGCGAATTCTATACAATTGATGCGCGCGTAATCTACAATGATTCCGAAACCCGCATCGATTTCGCCGACAATGCGTCGCTGCCGTACAGCTTCGAATTTTCGACTTCCGACTGGCCGGCGACCACCACTGGTGCGCTGCCGACGCAATTGTGGGTCCGAATCACGGATACTCGTAATGGCAATAGCTGCACTGATGTAGTCACGGTTTGCGTGCCGGATCAGATTGCGCCGAAGGCCTGGATCACCTATCCGAACGAATATCAGTGCGTTCCGATCGCCCAGAGTTCGTTGAACTCCGTGGAAATCGAACTCAATATTGATGAAAATGCCTACGACGGAGCTGATGCTGTTCGCGCCGAGTTCTTCTACTCGCTTGACGGTACGCTTCCGGGCACGTCAATCGGAGTTGCCGCATTTGACGGCGATCCCTACACCAGTATTGACTGGTTCAATGCCGGACTTGAAGAAGGTTATGTGTGGTTGTATGCCGTCGTTTATGACGATGTCAACAACGCCTACACAACCCCGTTCGTCAGAGTATGTCTTGACGGCACTCTGCCGGAGATGACCCTCTCGATGGATAAGGGCGCCTATTATGCCGGTTGTGCCGCTGAGCCGTACTGGAGAATTAGCGACGAGTCCGGTGAGAATGTTACCTTGTCAGCCGAGCTTGTGAACCTCACGGGCATTGACATTGCTAGTGTTTACTTCTACTACCAGGATGCGAATAGTCCGGAAGTCATTGATGTATTCTACTTCTGGAATCAAATCGGTCAGGGTGTACCGGCGAACAACAATTCCATCTGGACCTACGAATGGGATTTCGACGAAGACCTTGACTGTGGACGTACCTATCGCATTCGTGTTGCGGTCCAGGATCAGGCAGGCAATTGGATGCTTGATATGGACGGCGACGGCATGTTCGATGATTACACATACGACGATGCCGAAGCGAATGGCGCCGGCTTCCTGTTGACTTATGACTGTGAAGCTCCGCAACCTGTGTTTACCTTGTTTGAGACCGCCGGTGCGGAAGACCTGTCCTGGCAGAATCCGTCAACCATTCTTAATGGTTCCGGAGTCGTTTTTGCCAAGCTGGGCGACATGCTGACCTTCGAAGTCGGAACGAATCCGTCCGACGACTCCTGCGAAGTCTCCAGAGTAGATTACTACTTGTGCGAGACCTTTGTCGGTACCTCAAACAGCATGCCGAACAACTGGAGCGTCTCATTCGATCCGTTGGCAGCCGGACTTATTTCGGTTGAAGACATTGCCGACGGTTACGAATCATGTACTCTTGAAGCGCGTGCCTATGATAATCTCGGGCAATCGTCTTCAGACTATATAACAGTGTTCTTCCTCGATGACATTCCGCCGAGTGCCTTGATTCTGAGTCCGGGCGATGGCGAGTATGTTTGCGGTGATGTGTCGCTCAGTCTTGCAGCGATACACGACGAAGACCTGGCAAAGGTTGTCTGGTACTACTGGCCCACGGCTGGCGGACCGGCTACGATGATTGCCGAAGTCTTCGCGAATGATGAAGAAAGCAAGCTTAGTGGTTTCTGTAACTGGGCCGCGACTTGGCATACGCTGAACGCAGTTCCGGATGGTGACTACTATATCGGCGCATCACTCGTTGATGAAGCCGGCAACTCGACTGACATGGAAGAGACGCGGGTTATGGTGCACGTGCGGAATGCAATTCCGACCGTGACAATCACCGAGCCGACTGGCGGATTCTTCTGCGGCGGCGAGTACTTCTGTGCCGATGTTAACGTCAACGGCGGCGCCCCGATTGATTTTGTCCAGTTCCAGTGGAAGAATGCCCTCGACGACAACGGCGAGTGGCAGGATTTCGAAAATGGACCGGACCATGAATCACCATGGTGCGCTACGTTTGAAGATGGAAACTTCGACGACGGTGTCGAAGAAGGATTCTATCAGTTCCGTGCCCTTGTCGTGAGCGAGTGTGAACGGTATTCCTATAGCAATATCGTAACGCTGTTCTACGACGACACCGCCCCGCTTGCGCGTGGCGTGAGCGTGACTGATGGCGCTACTGTTTGGGATATTGAAAACGAGAACGACCCGACCCCGACATTCGCGCAAGGTACCCCGAAGATTACGTGGACCTTCCGCGCGCAGGACAACCAGTCCCCATGGGGCCCGTCGCCGATCTACAACTCTGGTCTCAGTTCGATCTGCGCCGAGAACGTCTGCACCGATATCGTTGCTGACGCGAACGGTTACTTCACAGTCGATTGGGATATGAGCGGTATTCCAGCCGGTGAATACCATTGGTCTTTCACGGTATACGACGCGGTCGGTTGTAACTCAACGCAGTTCATGGTCAACTTCAATATCGAAGCTGGCGAGCCGACTCTTGCTCTCGTTGCAGGTTGCTGGAGAGGTTACCTCTTCGGTATCGCTGAATACGGTGCCAACACGATGTTCCAACAACGTCAGAATGGTGGCGAATGGGTCGCCGTCGGTGGTACTGAAGCTGTCGACGATTCCTGGCTGCTTGAAGATGACTGGAGCTACACGGCGGAACGTTGGGCTGTCTACAGCACTCCGTGGTCACCTCCGAATGGCACCTACGAAGTTCGGTTGTTGTCCGAAAATAGCTATGGCTACGACGAAGCATTGTCGCCGATCACCACGATCGTCGTGAGTGATGAAGGTTGTGCGGTGACTGGCGCTCCAGCCAACTATGGTCCGGGTTCGATCGAGCGCAATCTTGAAAACGGTTGCGATAACCTCGAAGGTCTTGCCACTATCAATTCTGAGTATGGCATGCCGTGGGGTCTCTCGGTCGCTTATAACGTTGCTACCGAAGACTACAGCTTTGATATCATCGCTTTCACCGCGCTTAATCAGCAGGGTGGAATCGACAGATACTCCGGTTCCTTCTACTTCGACGCACTCGTCGACGATGGATTCGGTGAGGGCCATGTCTTCTTCGTTGACTATGCCGGTCTTGCCGCGTGGTCAATCAATAGCGACTACTCAACCTTCTGGGTCAGCCGCGACTTTGGTACCGGCGGTCCGGTTACCTTTGAAGATGTCACTGTTGACATCCCGGCGGAATTCGTCGACTACGACGGAACCGACGGCCCGGCTCTTGCCATCTGGAAATCCAAACTTGCCCGCGCTAGCGTTTGGCAGGATTGGTTGCTCACCCCCGTCGGTGATAACAATGGCATGATGACCTACTTGTCCGACCCGTCATGCGGTGATTACTTCTGTGACGACGAACAGTACGCTGTCGTTACCATGCAGTATGACAACGACGTCAATATCCCGGCTGAGTCACTTATGGTGGCCTGGTGGGACGGCGAAGGCAACTGGAATATGTACGGTGTGTACTTCCCGTCGACTGTCCGCGGCTTCTACAGAGAAGGCGGTCAGAACTGGGTTCAGTTTGCTGTAACCTGCATCGGCCATAATGACGGCGAGTACGACTACGTCGAAGACGCTTGGTATTCAGTTGTTAAGCGTACCGAGTACAATGGCACGACTGCTATCCGCAGACTCGAGCTGTATCCGTACTGCGACGTTTACACCGGCGGATATCCGTACTTCAGATATCAGGCGGTTGAACCGTTCCAGTCGACGATCGATTGGGGCACTCTTGAAGTCTATCTTGATGGCATCCGTATCGAGGACCGCGATGGATATTCGGCCCCGGATATGCAGGCCAATGTCAAGCATGGCAGTGCCGGCAAGACCGCTCTCGATGAAGCGAACAACGTTGACATTTGGTATGACGATGTGTCAGCCCAGATTCACGTAGCCTTCTACGAGTACTACTACTACGACGATGATGAGTACTATTCCTACTCTCCGCTGCCGTGTGGCGCTCACGAGCTCTACATTCGCATCGAAGACACCCAGCATCGTCCGCAGTCGGTGCGTGACAACTTCACGGTCGATTGCGCAGCGCCGGATGTTGACTTCGCTAACTCGTATGTTTCGAAGAACCCGACTCTAACCTTCACGATTGATGATGCTGATGCCGGTGTGGACTGGGGTAGCGTCCATGTGGATGTCTTCTTCGTGACGAAGGGTGACACCACTGCCGGCGGCGACGACGGCGGCAATCCGAAGGAAAGAGCCGTGTTTATGCAGACCTTCTTCCCGGCCCAAATCGAGGATTACCTCCAGGAGGACGGCAGAACGGTCATCATTCCGACTCATTATGACCTCGACGACGAGCGCGGCTTGATCGCAGTCATCTATGACGGCGATTACAGAACCGACTACAACGATGACTACAATTACTGTTACTACGGTGATTGCGGTGATCCGTCGGCGTGGGATAACTTCGATCGTTATTACAGTTACGGACACGGTGTTGAAGACTGCGTCGGTAACCATACCGATCCGCACGTTCAGTACTTCACCGTCGATTACGATGGAGCCACGATTTCGATGACCTCGAGTCCGAATGCCTGTCCGTTAACCTTCGAGATCGAAGATGACGGTTCCGGCGTCGACAATATCGAAATTCGTGAAAACGGCGTCCTGGTCGATGCGGCCGAGACTTCTGCTGGTGCAGTCGATGAAGAAGGTGAATGGTACTTCGGCGCTTCCGGTTCCGGCGGCACCTTGTATTATTGCCCGAGCAACGGCTCCAGCTACGTCATCACTGTGACTGACAATATGGGCGGCACCAGTTCCTACAACGGAACGAAGGGTGGCAACCTCTCTGACGGTTCAGTCACTGGTTGGGCCGGTCCGAATCCGTTCGACCCGGCTACCGACGACGCGTTCAATATCAACGTCGGTCTTGAACAATCAGCGGATGTTGTGATTCGTATCTACAACTACGCTGGCGAATTGGTTAAGACCATTAACGCTGGTAGCCTCGGCGCCGGTGAAACTGCAATAGCGTGGGACGGTAGAACCGACGACGGTACTGTGGTTGCTGACGGTGCTTACATGGCGCGTATTGAAGCTTCCGGATCAACTGGAAGCGCTGCTTCGGCTGTGGTTTGGATCGCAGTTGTTGAGAAGTAAGAAGGAAGACACACAGAGGGGTCCCGCATTAAGCGGGACTCCTTTGGATAACTTGAAACTAATGTTTAGTTATAGGAGGGGAGATCTCGACATGAGAAATCACCTGAAGAAAATTGTGATCTTCGCCGGTTTACTTTCGACTCTCCTGTTAGGAGTGAGCGGATCCGCCATAGCCGACGACAATCATGCCTTCCCGATCTTTCGGACGGGCGTGAGTGCTCGTGCTTTGGCGATGGGCAACGCGTATACCGCAGTTGCCGATGACGCTTCCGCCGGATATTGGAATCCGGCCGGGTTGACTGGCGTAGAAAAGTTCAGCCTCACCACCATGTTGTCCGACAACATGCGCTATGATCGGCAGTATATGTATGCCGCTCTTGCGTACAACTTCGGTACAGCTGGTTGGGGCGCCTTCTCCTGGGTCAATGCTGGAGTCGATGAGATTCCCGGCGCGACCGTGGGTGGGCCGACTGGTCAAACATTCAGCGCAGATGAACATGGCTTCTTCTTTAGCTATGGTAACAAGCTGAATAACCTGCATGTGGGCGCTACCCTTAAGGTGGCTTACCAGAAGATCGACACCTATTCCAACAGCGGTGTCGGCTTTGACGCAGGTCTTAAGTACGTTGTGAGCGAAAACGTCCACCTCGGCGTTACCGCTCGTGACCTTGGCACCAAGGTTGGCCGCAACTCTGTTCCGGTCACCTGGCGCGTTGGCGTCGCTGCCATGGCGTTTGGTGGTTTCACCTTCGCCGGCGACATCCAAAAGGTTCAGCATCGTGATAACGTTACTCTTTATCTCGGTTCCGAATACGATTATGAGTTTGCTGAGAACTACTTCGGCGCGATTCGCGGCGGTGTGGCTGATGGCGACTTCTCGATCGGTGCGGGCTTGACCGTGATGAAGAGATACTCAATTGACTACGCATACGTGACCGAAACCCAGAGCTTCCTGGGCGAAAATCACCGTATCTCGCTGTCGATTGCCTTCTAATCTAGCGATTAGGAGATCATAGATCAAACGCCTCGGTCGTTGATTCGACCGGGGCGTTTTGATATTTGTACTGTCTGGCAGCGAATCCGCCTTTCTGCTTGCGTCCTCGACTGTATAATGGTTATGATTCCCAGGGATAAACCGAGAAAGTGATATCGAATGAAAGAATACCACGATATTGTTGGGACCGAGATTCCCAAGGAACTGCCGTTACTGCCGCTGATTTCGGCGGCCGTCTTTCCATCCGCGGTTGTTTCGATCCAGGTGCGTATCGAGCGCTCGCTGGCTTTGCTCGATCATAATGTCGAGGAGAATCAGATCATCGCTACGGCAATCACCAAGAAGGGTGTTACTGTCGCAGAGAAACTGGCTGATATCCACGAAGTCGGCGTTGCCGTCAGGATCATCTCCAAAGTCAAGATCCCCAATAACACCTACCAGCTCGTCATCCAGGGGCTGCGTCGCATCAAGATCACCAAACTCCTGCAGGTGGATCCTTTCATAAGGGCGGAAGTCAGTTGTTTTCCGGCCGACGCACAGACGACTGACGAGAAGCTGCTAAAGAAGCAGGAAGCTGCCCTTGAGCTGTTCCAGCAGCTGACCATGCTCGATAACCGCTATCCGCGTGAGATGGTCCAGATCATGCGGGTCAATGCCGAAGAACCCGGACGGTTTGCCGACCTGCTCTCAAGTTACCTGGCCTTTGGATTGGGCGAGAAGCAGTATCTTGTCGCTGCAGTGGATCTTCATGAACGCTATGATCGCCTGATTCGACTCATGACTGCCGAACTGCAGAAGATTGAGGTAGCCACTGAGGTCGAGAAGCAGGTCAAGGTGGATGTCGATCGAACACAGCGAGAATACTATCTACGCCAGCAACTCAGTGCCATCAAGAAAGCCCTCGGCGAGGATGGCGACACTGACACGCAGGTGATCGAAATTCGCAAAAAGATCGAAGCAGCGGGTTTGCCGGATAAAGCACGTATCGTCGCAGATCGCGAATTGAAGCGCTTATCAGAGGTCTCGGCGATGTCACCGGAGTACAATGTCATCCACACTTACCTCGACTGGATTACAGAACTGCCCTGGTCGAAAGCCTCGACTGACAATCTTAATATCAAGGAAGCGCGCGCAATTCTCGAAGAAGATCATTACGGTTTGGAAAAGGTCAAGGAACGCATCCTCGAGTTCCTCGCCACGCGTCATCGTCGCGAGAACCCGCATGGACCGATTCTTTGCCTTGCCGGTCCGCCAGGGGTCGGAAAGACATCACTGGGCAAGTCCATTGCTCGTGCCCTGAGTCGAAAGTTCGTACGCATCTCAGTGGGCGGGATGCGAGACGAGGCTGAGATCCGCGGTCACCGCCGCACTTATATCGGAGCCTTGCCGGGCAAGATCGTGCAGGAGATGCGCAATTGCGGCGTCAACAATCCGCTCTTCATGATCGACGAGATCGACAAGATGGGCAACGACTTCCGCGGTGATCCCTCCTCGGCCATGCTCGAAGTGCTCGACCCGGAGCAGAACGATACGTTCCGTGATCTCTACCTCGACCTGCCATTCGATCTGAGCAAGGTGTTCTTCATCACCACGGCAAATCTCCTTGAGACAATTCCGCAACCACTTCGCGATCGCATGGAAGTCATTGAGATTTCCGGCTATACGCTAATGGAGAAGGTGCAGATCGCCAAGAAGTACCTCATCAAACGTCAAATGGATTCTACCGGACTCAAGGAAGGCGAATTCAAAATCACCGACGAAGCACTCAAGTTGATCATCACCGGCTATACCTATGAGGCCGGCGTGCGGAACCTCGAGCGCAACATCGGTAGCCTCTGTCGCAAGAGTGTCGTCCGAATTCTCGAAGGATCAGTCTCGAGTATGCTAGTCAACGAGGAGATCACAGAGACACTCTTGGGGCCGCCCCGGGTGACTCACGACGTCGCCAATCGCCAGCCTGAGGTTGGTGTCGTTACGGGGCTGGCCTGGACGCCCGTCGGTGGCGATATCCTCTTCATCGAGACTATTCGCATGCGCGGCAAAGGCACTGTGATGGTCACGGGCCAACTTGGCGATGTGATGCAGGAGTCGGTGGAGGCTGCCTATTCATTCGTGCGTTCGCGGGCCACTGAGTTGGGACTTGATCCGGTGATATTTGAGCAGACCGATGTCCATATCCATTTTCCGGAAGGCGCCATCCCGAAAGACGGACCTTCTGCAGGCGTGGCGGTGACGGTAGCCCTCATCTCCCTGTTCACCGAGCAGCCCGTTTATCATACCGTGGCCATGACCGGCGAGGTCAGCCTTCAGGGCAAGGTGTTGCCGATCGGCGGGCTAAAAGAGAAGTCGCTGGCGGCGTATCGCGCCGGCATCAAGAAGGTGCTGTTCCCTGCAGGAAATCTTAAAGACCTGATTGAAATTCCCGAGGAGGTCCGCGGCAGTCTCGAATTTGTGCCGATCGAGACCATCGATGACGCCCTCGAGCATTCGATGGCTCGCATCATCTTGCCGTCAACCGATGCCGTAATCGCCATCGAAAATATGAAACATCCGCGCGGACAGTAGAGGTCTACTCGCTGTCACGAGCCAACATCACCACCGTTGACATGTCACTGCTGGCACGGTATCTTTTCTCCATGAATTGCTTTATCGCATTGGAGTAGGATTACTATGCCACAAACACTCGTTGAAAAGATAGCCCAGAAATTCGCCTTCGGCCTCGAGGCCGGTCAAGCTGTCCGCGCCGGAGATTACATCTCGATCCGCCCCGGCTACGTCATGACTCACGACAATACCGGGGCCGTCATTCCCAAATTCAAATCGATCGGCGCCAAGAAAGTGTTCAACCCGCGACAGGTCGTGTTCACGCTCGACCACAACGTGCAGGACACGGGCGAGGACAATCTGAAGAAGTACGGCAAAATCGAGGCCTTCGCCAAAGAGCACGGCATCGATTTCTATCCGGCAGGCCGCGGCATCGGGCACCAGATCATGTGCGAAGAGGGCTATGCCTTCCCCGGCGCGATGGCGGTTGCCTCCGACAGCCACTCCAACATGTACGGCGGTCTCGGTTGTCTCGGCACACCGATCGTGCGCACCGACGCTGCCGCAATCTGGGCGACGGGGCGAACCTGGTGGCAGGTGCCGCCCGTAGCCAAGGTCGAACTTCGCGGCAAGATGCGTCCGGGCGTCACGGGCAAGGACGTCATCGTTTCGCTGTGCGGGCTCTTCAACAAGGACGAGGTGCTCAATCACGCGGTCGAATTCGGTGGCGATGGCGTCAAAGCATTGTCGATCGACGAGCGCCTGACGATTGCCAATATGACAACAGAATGGGGCACGCTGGTCGGCCTGTTCCCGATTGACGAAGTCACGATCGCCTGGCTGCGCGCGCGCGCAGATTTCATCGCCAAACGCGGAGCGCAAAAGGTCCCCTCCGATGTCGACGGCAACGGCACACATCCTCGCATGAACCACATTCGCATCGACGAGCTTGAAAAGAACATCCCGAGCGCAGACCGCGATGCCGTTTACGCCAAGGTGCTCTACATCGATCTTGACTCCGTGCAACCGTATGTTTCGGGCCCCAACACAGTTAAAGTGATGAACTCGGTCGCCGCAATGCGCGATAGGGGCGTGCGCATCAACAAGGCCTATCTCATGTCGTGCGTCAACGGCCGCGTCGAGGATATCGCGCAAGCGGCGTCTGTGACGCGCGGCAAGAAATTCGCCTCAGGCGTCAAGTTCTACCTGGCGGCGGCCTCGAGCGAAGTACAGCAGGAATCGCAGCGGCGCGGCGACTGGAAAGTGCTCGTCGACGCGGGCGCGATTGTGCTTCCGGCTGGCTGTGGGGCGTGTATCGGGCTCGGCGCCGGCACGCTCGAGGATGGCGAGGTCGGTATCAGCGCCACGAACCGCAATTTCAAAGGTCGCATGGGATCACGTGAGGCACAGGCCTATCTGGCCTCGCCGGCAGTGGTGGCGGCCTCGGCGATTGCCGGACACATCGATCTTCCCGGAATCGACGGTGACAGCAAACCGGTCGGAGGCATCGTCTCTTTGGGCGCTGCGGCGCCCGCTCCGGCTGCGGTGAAAATCATCTCTGGATTTCCGGCGCAGATCGAAGGCGGATTGATCTTCTGCCATCAGGACAATCTCAACACCGACGGCATTTATCCTGGCAAGTACACCTACATCGACGACTTCACGCCCGAACAGCAGGCCGCGGTCGTGATGGAAAACTACGATCAGGAATTCGGCAAGATCGTCAAGAAGGGTGACGTGCTGGTCGGTGGGTTTAATTTCGGCACCGGCTCTTCGCGCGAACAGGCGGCGACGGCGCTGAAATATCGCGGCATCGCGCTGGTTGTGGCGGGATCGTTTTCCGAGACTTACAAACGCAACGCGCTGAACAACGGCTTTCTGGCGATCGAAGCGCCGGAACTAGTCAATGATCTCAAGAAGCAATTCGGCGTCGACAAGCTCACATTCAAGACCGGTATTGTGGCCAAGGTCGATTTCGCGCATTCGAGAATTCAAGCGGCAGGCAAGGAATATCCGATCGGACCCGTTGGTGTGGCTGCGCAGGAGTTGATTCTCTCCGGCGGTCTCGAGGAGTGGGTGAAGGGGCGGCTGTAGGGGGTGGTATGTAGGTCGGGTTCGCAGCCCGAAGGGCGCCGAACCCGACAATTGTGATACACCATTGTCGGGTTCCACGCTTCGCTGGGAACCCGACCTACGAGTTCTGTGATCCAGGTCGGATCGATATATGAATTTGACAACATGAAGGCGACTGAATTTCCGCTGTTCTGTGAAGAATGTTCCTTTGCAGACGACGGCGACCCCATCATCGCATTGACAGGAGTAATCCTCGATGACTCCGATTATTCCATGAGGAGGAGAACATGGAAATGAGAGAAGCCAATTACGCCACCCTGCGCGATCGCTTCTTTGCGCTATTGATCGACCTCGCTGTTTTCTGCATCGTCTTTTTCCCGATTACCAAGATGGCAAAAGGAGTCTGGCTGATGGCGACCTCGGATCATTTGTGGCAACTCGGATGGTTAATCAGTGATCCTCTGTGCGTCATCTTTCTGCTTGTCATTCTGGCCTACTACGTCGTGCTCGAGAGCTATTTTGGACGCACAGTGGGCAAATTGATAATGGGCATAAAGGTGGTTCTCAGAGATGGCAACGTTCCCGGATTTCATAAGTCCCTTGTAAGAAATCTCTTGCGGTTGGTGGACGGACTGCCGGCTTTTAATATCCTTGGCGTCGTACTCATTCTTGTCACCAGCGAGCGAACCCGTGTGGGCGACATGGTGGCAGGAACGCGTGTCGTGAAGTTGTAGCTCCGGTTCGCAGCCTGTGGCATCGCGAAACCGCCGATTCAGCTACTGTAGCGCAAAGTCCACAGCCGCCTGCGCATGGATATGCGTCGTGTCGAAAAGCGGGGCGCTGGTGTCGGCGGATTTGACGAGGATCGGGATTTCGGTACAGCCCAGCACGATCGCCTGTGCGCCGCGCTGCTGCAGTTGCGTAATGATTTCGAGGAAACGCGTCTTCGTCTCCGGCTTGAAGATCTCCAGCGCCATTTCGTCGAGAATCGCGTCGTGAATATAGAGGCGGTCGCTCTGTTCTGGAATCAGGGTTTCGATTCCATGGGCGCGTAGCTTCTCGTGATAGAACGGCTCCTGCATGGTGAACTTGGTACCGAGCAGGGCGACCTTGTGGAGCTTCTTCTTACTAATCTCTGCTGCGGTCGCCTCAGCGATGTGAATGATCGGAATTCCGATCTTCTCCTGAACGCGGTCGAACACTTTGTGCAGTGTATTGGCGCATAGCACAAGTCCCTCGGCGCCACCTTGTTCGAGCGTGCGGGCGATTCCAATCACTCTTTGTGTGATACTTTCCCATCCCTCGGGGGTTTCAGGCGGCCGAAACTCTTCGAAATTGACCGAGTAGAGCAGCATCTTGGCCGAGTTCAATCCGCCCAATCGCTGATTGACCATTTGATTGATAAGTCGATAGTAGTCGACGGTCGATACCCAAGTGGTACCTCCGATAAGTCCGAGTGTTTTCATGATCTAAGTGCCCTTCTGCCGATTGAGTCTCCCGGCGATTCACCTAAGATAAATAATAACAGAGCCGGGAAGCAAACGTGCCGGCAATTGATTGATTTTCCCCACTCGCTTGCCATTCAGCTATTGAAATTTGATTGAACAGGCAACTTCTCTCATTCGTCCTACGAATATTAGTAAGTAGTTACGTGAATTCGGCGCGGGGCTCCTCGCGTCATGTTTCGGAGGAACGAATGATGAAAATTGGTATGGCAAGATCCGCGGCGACATTGTTGCTCACAACTCTGACAATTACTTTGCTGGCTTGCAGCAGCAAGCCTGTCGACGACGGCAAGGTGCCGATCACCACCAACTCTGAGAAAGCCCGCGAGTTGTTCGTCCAGGCGCGTGGGCTGGTCGAGGGGCTTCGTATAACGGAAGCCCAAACGATACTGGAAGAAGCAATCTCGCTTGACACTAACTTTGCGCAGGCGCATTTGCTGATGATGCAGGCTGCGCCAAGCGCGGCTGTGTTTTTTGCCAGCCTTGACAACGCCCGGCGCTCGGCTGGGTTCGTCTCCGAAGCTGAGAAGTTGATGGTAAAGGCAACTGATGCAGGCGTAATAGGCAACACTCCGGTGCAGGAACAGACTCTGAATGAACTTCTAATTGCCCGGCCGCTTGACGAGAGAGTACAGATGCTCATGGGCAATTTTTACTTCGGGCAACAGCGGTGGCCAGAGGCGATTTCAGCTTACCAGAAGGCTGTCGCGATCGATTCTACCTTCTCACCGGTGTACAATCAACTCGGATACAGCTATCGATTCAATGACCGGAATGCCGAGGCCGAGGTCGCATTCAAGAAGTATATCCAGCTTGTGCCGTACGATCCGAATCCCTACGACTCCTACGCTGAGTTGCTCTTGAAGCTGGGTCGTTACGAGGAATCGATCGCACAGTATGAGCAAGCTCTGAAAGTGCAATCGACGTTCCAGCCTTCGTATTTTGGCATTGCCTCTAATCTGAATTATCTTGGTCGCCACCAAGAAGCGCGCGATCGTATTCAGCAGTTCTTTGGCATTGCTGAGAATGATGGTCAGCGTCGAGCCTGCTTCGCGGGTATGGCGATCTCGGCCGTCGATGAGGGCAATTTTGAACTCGCGCTGGAAATGCTGCAAAAAATGACAGACATCGCGGCAGCGGCAAACGACTTTGCGGCAATGTCAGGTGATGCTAACTTGGTCGGTAACGTCTTTATCGAGATGGGGCGCTACGAAGATGCACTGAACAAATTCAAGGAGACTGTTGATCTTCAAGCCAGAGCAGAGAACAACTCCGAATCGCTCTCCGAGCAGGCACGTCTCAATTATGAGTATGACGCCGGTCGTATCGCAGCCTGGACGGGAGATCTGACACAGGCCAAGTCATTTCTCGATTCCTATCGTTCGAAGGCCGAAGCGAATCAGAATCGTTTCCAAGTCTGGCAGGCGCATCAACTTGCCGGTCTAATCGCGAGGCAGGAGAAGCGCTGGGAAGATGCTATTATCGAGTTTAAGCAGACGAATCTCCAGAACCCCTACAATCTCTGGCTCCTGTCTGCCACCTACGGCGACATGGGAGACGCTGCGCAAGCGCAGGAATATTCTTCCAAGGCAGCTAATTACAATTTAGTCAATAGCTTACCTCAGTCGATGGCACGGCGAAGACTCACAAATTCACAAGGAAAAGCCTAGGTAACTCTAAATTTCCCCGCAGGTCCGAATCCCGAAATTCGGACCTGTTCCCCCACGTTATTTGAGAAAAAATTCACAAAACAATATTAAATTACTTGACAAAGTAAGACGATTCTTACATTGTAAGCACATGATTACTTTGACGACCAAAGATGAGGATTATCTCGAGACAGTATATCGGATTTCTCGTGATTCTGACACTGTTGGCGTTACAGATATCGCCCGCGCCCGCGGAGTCACTGTACCCACGGCACGCAATGCAGTTGGCCGACTCATTCGCTATGGCCTTGTGCGCCAACAACATTACGGGAAGATATTGCTCAATTCTGAGGGAGAAAAACTCGGTGAGCAGCTTTATTCCGTCCATCGCACTCTGCGACGGTTTCTCGCAGATGTCCTTCTCCTTGATGCCGACCAAGCCGATGAAGAGGCGTGTCGAATGGAGCATGGGCTATCGCGAGCAACGCTTAAGCGTCTGACGCTGTTTCTGGACGCGGTCAACGGTTGCGGCGGAGGCAATCCCGGTTGCTTGGGAAGATTTCGACAATCAATAGGGTCTAAATAGTCATGATTCGTGACGACATTGTTACAGCCGCCACCGCCAATTCTCGATTATCTCAGGAGATTTCATGGATACCAAGAAGTTAACACTTGCAGATCTCAAGCCCGGCGAGAGCGCCCGAATTATCGCAGTTCATGCTGTCGGCTTGTCACGTCACCGCTTGATGGACTTCGGTTTCCGTTGTGGCGAACAGGTAACTATGGTGCGCAAGGCTCCTTTGTCAGATCCGATTTCGTTCAAGTTGCGCGGTGCCCACGTAAGTCTTCGAAAGACGGAGGCGGTCCAGATAGAGGTGGACGAAGCGGTATGACAACTATTGACGTCAACAAGAAATGCTTCACGGTCGCATTGGTAGGCAACCCCAATTGCGGCAAGACATCAATCTTCAACGGGCTTGTTGGGGCCCGTGCCCATGTCGGCAACTATCCGGGCGTGACTGTCGAAAAGCGCAGTGCGAAGCTGAATCGCAATGGCCTGGAACTTGAATTCGTTGATCTTCCCGGCGTTTACTCGCTCTCAGCCGCAACTCTGGATGAACGGATCGCCCGCAAGTTCATTCTTCGCAACAAACCAGACGTCGTAATCAATGTGATCGATGCCGGAAATCTCGAGCGCAATCTCTATTTGACCGCCCAGGTGATGGAGATGAGCGTGCCAATGATTTTCAATCTTAATATGTGGGACGAGGCGCAGAAGCAAGGCATCACGATCGACGAAACTACGCTCTCGCGAATGCTGGGTGGTCCCATTGTAAAGACTGTGGCCTACAAAGGTGAGGGTATCAAGGAGCTGTTGGAACTGACTGAGAGATTTCTGCAGGATAGCGCCAATCTTCTCAAAACTGCTCCGCGAATCAAATATGGCGGCGAACTCGACCGTCAAATTGAAGCCCTGACGCGGACTGTTCAATCAACTAACTGCAACACACTCCCGCCGCGCTGGTACGCTGTGAATTTGCTCGAAGATACCGTCAATATTGATGATTTTGCCAAGCCTACTCCGCAAGAGCGCGACCTGATTTACAGCAAGGTAGCAGAATCGAAGAACCGGATAAAGAGCCATATTGGGCACGAGTCCGATTCCGCAATTACAGATGCGCGGTATCGTTACATCGGCGATCTCCTCGATACGACCGTGGACCGTGGCCGGGACAATCGAATGCACTTCTCCAACAAACTCGATTCGATCCTGACACACAAGTATCTCGGCTATCCGATCTTCTTATTCTTCATGTGGTTAATATTCCAGGCAACTTATGTCATCGGTCAATACCCTGCCGATTGGATCGACCGGGGAGTCGTAGCCCTGCAAGGATTGGCTTCCGCCCTGTTGCCCGCCGGTGTTATTAGTGATCTGATCACGAATGGCATGATCGGAGGAATGGGCGCGGTGCTCGTGTTCCTCCCCAACATCGTAATTCTCTACCTCGGCATTGCGGTAATGGAGGACTCCGGATACATGTCGCGGGCCGCTTTTATGATGGATCGCTTCATGCGCGTGCTCGGCCTAAACGGCAAAGCCTTCATTCCGCTCTTGATGGGGTTCGGTTGCAATGTCCCGGCGATCATGGCCACCAGAACGCTGGAGTCACACAAGGACCGCATTCTTGCGGTGCTCTTGATTCCATTCATGTCCTGTTCAGCCCGGCTTTCAGTCTATGTGCTCTTTTGCGGAGCCTTCTTCGCCGGCAATGCCGGTAACGTAATATTTAGCCTGTATCTATTGGGAATAGCGGTTGCCGTAATTCTGGGGCGCGCCTTGAAAAGCACTCTTTTCCGGGAGGATACGGCTCCCTTCTTCATGGAATTTCCCCCATATCGCCGCCCAACTTTCAAGTCAGGTCTGCTGATGATGTGGGAGCGAGCCAAAATCTATCTCGGGAAGATCGGTGGCGTGATACTCGCCGCGTCAATTGTCATATGGTTCCTCGGTGCTTTTCCGCGCATCGACAGCTACTCGCAGGATTTCGAATCGCAAATCAGCGAGCTTCGACAACTGGCCACTCCGGAAGCCGATGAACAGATCGTTCATCTCCAGAGCCAGATGCAATCCGAAGAAATCCAGCACTCTTACATCGGTCGCCTGGGAAATCTGATTCAGCCGATAATTCAACCGCTGGGATTCAACTGGCAGATGGGAATTGCCCTGATCACCGGCTTCGTTGCAAAAGAAGTCGTTGTCTCGACATTGGGAGTGCTTTATCAACTCGGCGATGACGTCGATGAAAATTCCACTTCGCTCATGAGCATCATTAGCGACACAGCAGGAGGAGTAACGCCGCTGGTGGCCTATGCTTTCTTGGTTTTCGTGCTCCTGTATACCCCGTGCCTCACCGTGATGGCGGCTATGAAGAGGGAGATTGGCGCCAAGTGGATGTGGTTCGGAATGACGCTTCAATTGGTCATCCCTTGGATTGCAGCCTTCGCAATCTATCGGACCGGGGTGTTTCTCGGTCTGTAGTCAAATCTCTCCGTACTTTAATCTCGATCTTGTATTCAAGTATGCGAAGTCGCCCCACACTCGGGTGACTTCGCCTTTTGGGCAAGCTGCTTGTCACCGTTGTGTCACGTCCTGAAGTAATGACAAATAAGTGGATAATTATAGTCGATTTGACACTGCTTTGACATTCCAACACGATCATGTGCTAAGATTTCCGTTGTTATGCGACGACAACTGGATAGAAGACAACCCCCTTTCAAAGAAATGAGTTTCCGCTATTGCGATTGACCGTGATTCTAATTCTGATACTGCTCGTACATTCATCGGCAGGCTTCTCTACGGTGGCTGTTAGAATCAGTGGGACCATCACGGCAAGCGGCACCGGTGAGCCCGTTGCCGAAGCCAATCTACTTATCGAAGAGCTTACCTTGAGAACTCGTTCCGAACTCGACGGACGGTACCAGATTGTTATTGAGAAGCCCGGTACCTACCGTTTGCACGTCTCACACGTCAGCTTCGAAACGCGAACGCTTGATATCACACTCGGTAATAGTGACACAACAGTAAACTTCACCTTGTTGCCGCGTACTTATATCTACGATGAGGTAGTTGTCACCGGCACGCGCACACCGTATCTGCTCAAAGACGTTCCGGTCACGACAGAGGTGATTCGTACAGAGGATGCCATTCAGACCGGCGCTACCACCGTCGACCAGGCACTCAATGCGGCCGTGGGTGTAAATATCGACGACAATTTTTCCGGCAGCGGTGCCTCGTTGCGCGGACTGGACCCCGCTCGCGTGCTCGTCCTCATTGATGGAGAAAAAATGGTTGGTCGCGTCCGTGGTGCGATTGACCTGGCACAGATATCGTTGGCGAACGTCGAGAAGATCGAGGTCGTCAAGGGCGTCGGTTCAACTCTTTACGGGAGCGATGCGATCGGCGGTGTTGTCAACATCATCACGCGCAAGCCCGCCTCTGGTCTGAATCTCTATGGGTCCAGCGAGTATGGCACATTCAATGCTTATGCGCAGAATCTGGCGTTGGAATCACAGCGCGGCAAGTGGGGTCTGTTGCTTGCCGGACGATTTGACCGCACCGATGGATTTGACCTTGACAAATCGACGCCACATACAAACGGCCAGGAGCGAATTAAGCGCTTCAATCTCGACACCAAGGTTATGCGGAAACTTTCCAGGGCGTTCGAGCTGACTCTCAACGGAAATTTCTTCCGCGAGCGCAAAGACTGGGTCGAGTCAGAGTACATTGACCCGGTCACATTCACCTTCGATGATGAAGAAAACAACTACCGTTATTCAGCCGGCAGCAAACTCAGTTTCCAGCCTAATCCACGCACGATTGTCGATTTGAATGCTTACGGAACGTATTACGATCACCTGTGGGAGAAATTCACTGCCGCCGGCGCCCTTTCGGACAAGTCACGCACCGAGGATTTCCTCGCCGAAGTTTCAGTCAATGGCACTCACAGCTACAAGGAAGGTCACATTGTCACCATGGGCGGCGATTATGTCGCTCAGTCGCTGAAGTCGGAAGAAATCGAGAGCGGCAAGCAAGAGGTCTCAAGCGGCGATGCATACCTTCAATACGAATGGAAGCCACTCGAAGCGCTGACCGTATTGCCGGGAATCCGCCTCGAACAGCACTCCACTTTTGGCGAGCATCTTAATGCCTCGATCAACGTCATGTACAACCCGCATCCGCGCTTTCGCATTCGCGGATTCCACGGTGGCGGATTTCGGGCGCCTTCGATCAAAGAGCTGTACTTTCAATTCGATCATTCCGCGGCTGGTTACATCGTGATTGGCGGCGGCGAGGATCTCAATCCGGAAAAGTCGCGCAATAGCTCGCTCACACTGGAATACAGCTACGAAGGCATCGGCCTGCACCGTCTGACCTATTTCTACAACGACATCAACGACATGATTGAATTCAATCTCACCGGATTCTCGCCAACCTACTGGCGCGGAATTTACAAGTATCAGAATGTCTTCAAGGCCTACACCCGTGGTATCGAATGGCAGAGTGAGATCAAAGTCAATCACAGCATGGATCTCGCCCTGTCATACACATGGTTGACTGCGAAAAATCGCGAGAACGGCCACTGGCTGCTGAATCGCCCCGAGCACTCGCTCAAGCTGCGCTATTCGCTGCACTTCGACAAACCCGGGGTCGTCATCACCGCCTGGGGAAGCTGGTACTCGGGTAAGCTCTGGGTGCCGCTGGGAGCGCAGAACGATTTCGAGTCGGACATCTGGGCGCCCACTCGTCGCGATATCAACTTGAGCGTCTCGAAGAGTTTATGGAAGAATCTCGAAGTATTCGCACGCGGTGAGAATCTAACCGATGACGTCGAGGTCGCATTCGGTTACTGGCCGGGCAGAACGTTTTTCGGCGGCGTGCGCTGGAACGGAAGGTAGGAGACAAGATGGAAGTGAAAGTTAACGAGAGAATCATTTATAGAAAGGAAGCACTTATGAAGTACTTCAAATTAATTGCAGCAGTTGCAATCCTGGCAGCGACGTTGGTCGGCTGCTCGAACGACGACAAGGGGACGGGGCCGACGCAGAATCTGCCCAAGCATGAAACGGTATGGGACGACGCTGATTCCGTTTGGGTCACTACGCTGCAAGCCGATGGAGCGCTCGGCTCATACTCATACTATAGCTTTGCGGATAGAAATGCTGTGGCGCTCACTGACGCACAGGCCAAATCATCAACCGATTGGGACATTGCTTTCAAGAAGAGCTATATCAAGACGAATGGCGGAGTATCCGGCAACGGTGGCGCAAAAGCTGTTGACCTCACTGTCAATGGGATTGTCGGCGCCGATGCATTTGCAGAAGTCGATTCGTCAGATGCGATGGCAGTCCAAACCGGTCAATGGAAAACAGATGTTTATGATTTTGCGCTGGACAGCCTTTGGAATTATAACCAGGCAACCCATCAACTTTCGACCAAGCAGTACGTCTACATACTATCTGACGCAATGGGGAACATGGTCAAGTTCCAGTTGCTAAATGTGATTGGTGGTGGACAACCTCCGCAGCAAGGTGCAATGGTACTTAAGTACTTCTATCAGTCAAACGCAACGTCTACGGCGCTTGATGGCGCTGCAGAAGTTGACACGATTGACGCGCCGGGCGGATTCTACTATGACTTTTCATCGGGTCGAGTCGTTACGCCCGCCGATCCGACCAGCACAAAGGAATGGGATATTCGAATTTACTCGTATGATGTCTTCCTGAATGGTTCCGTCTTTGGACCGGGATTAGCGGCAGCATTTCCGGTATATGATGGGCTAAGTGATCGCACCGACTTCGATGCTGTGACAAATGTGAATCAATTTGGACCACCGCGTTGGGTCGCTGACGAGATGCAGTCGGCTTTTACGGCGACTGATTGGTATGATTACAATTTCAGCACGCACGTTCTGACTTCAAAGATGAACTCTTACCTGGTTCAAGTCGGCGGCAAGACATATAAGGTCGAAATCGTGAGCTACTACGACCCAGATACACAGGCAAGTGGTACCTTTACTTTCCACTGGGCTGAGCTGTAGATCACTGACAGTCGGCAGAGACAACAAGCGCGGCAGATGTCACCATCTGTCGCGCTTTGCATTTGGCAGGAATTTCGGAAATAGGAAACTACGCCGCGACGATCTCGACGAGTTCGATATCGAAAACCAGGTCCTCTCCAGCCAACGGATGATTGGCATCGAGTGTAACCATTTCGTTTTCGACCTTGGTTACCGCGACATTGACCTTTGAGCCATCGGGCTGCTCCATGCGTAGGTTCAAACCGACTACGGGATTGATCTCGGGTGGAAATTCCGTGCGATCAACTTCAATGACCAGGCCCGGCTTGCGGGGGCCATAGGCGTCCGTCACAGGTACCGTAACCGAGGTCTTGTCGCCGATGGTCAGTCCGAGAACTGCGCGATCGAAACCTGAGATTACCTGCTGGGTGCCGAGAGTGAATTCCAATGGGTCGTTACCGACGGAACTATCAAAGATGGTTCCATCCAGAAGTTTTCCTGTATAGTGAACGCGGACAGTATCGCCGTTTTGTGCTGTGGCCATTACAGACTCCTCTCTCTGGCTGTGAGTTGAACGTATCCGAGAGAGGCCCGAGTACGCGGACAGGTAGCAATTTTCCGCGTCTATAATATTAATTTCACCTTCGTTGTCAACGATCTTTACCCTTCTTCAGAGTGCCTGCATATTGTTATTAGCAACTCCTTGCGGCAGATGCCGTAAAGATTTATCAAGTGAGTATGGCCGAACCCTGGATTGTCACCAAAGAACTTTGCCGCTACTATCAACGCGGACCTCAAGAAATTCGAGCTGTCGATTCCGTAACCCTGAGTATTGGCAGGGGTGAATTTGTTGGCATTGTCGGGTCATCCGGATCGGGAAAATCAACGATATTGAATCTATTGGCAGGACTCGACACGCCAACCGCTGGCACGATCAAGGTTGGAAATACCGAGTTGCATTTACTCAGCCGGAGTGAGCTCTCTGTCTATCGAGCCCGGCGCGTCGGTATGATTTTCCAGACCTTCAATCTGCTTTCACACCACACTGCGCTTCGCAACGTCGAAGTTGCACTCTATTTCAATGACACTCCTCGTGCCGAGCGGCACAGGCGGGCTGCAGACATTCTGGGACAGCTTGGAATGGGCGACCGGCTTGAACATCGGCCAGCCGCTCTCTCGGGTGGCGAGCAGCAGCGGGTCGCCATAGCCCGTGCTCTCGTGAAGCGGCCCGAGGTCATTTTCGCCGATGAACCTACCGGTAACCTTGATTATGAAAACGCCGGTCAAATTGCGGAACTATTGACACAATTGAATAATGACGGTCTCACGATCGTGATGGTCTCGCACGATCTCGAACTTGCCCGCAGCATTTGTCATCGCATCGTCCGCATGCACTATGGGCGAATTGTCGAAGATTTGAGTGTCCGCCAATGACCACGTATGATCTAATCGCCGCTGCGGCAGACAACTTGTGGCGCATGCGACTGCGCTCGATCCTGACGATCGCCGGGGTGGTAATCGCGATTGCGGCGTTTGTCTCGATGATGTCCTTTGGTGCCGGGAACCAAAGATATGTTAACAAGCAGTTCGAGAAATTCGGTGTGCTGTCGACGATGCATGTCTTTCCTCGTGATGCCAAAGACTCCAAGGATAGTGGTGCAGTTGCAGTTCTAAATGACTCGGTAATTACGAGACTCGCAGGGATCCCGGGAGTGCGGCTGGTCTATCCATTTGAAGCATTTGAAGTTCAGATCAAGCATGGTGACAGTACTGTCACGGTCAATGCGCAGGCGGTGTCTTCAGAGGTTTCGCAGATCAAGGCACTGTCGCAATACGTCGCTGGAGGCCGTTTTGCGAGCGACAGCGCCTCCCAGGTCGTGCTTGCCCGGGACGTAATCGCAAAGTTGGGCGTCACAAATCCGGACTCGATGGTAGGAAGACCGATTGAGATTACTGCTCGACTGATTCGGCTGGACAGTGCGATGATGAGAGTAGTCAGTGACAATGATGACTCGATCAAGAAGAGACTGCGCGCACTCGAGCTGGACTCTCTTTTCAAGGGCGACTATGCCGAGCGCGCAATTCGCCGCGAAGTCAAGGAAGCGATTCGACGCTTTCTCATCGGCTTCACGAGCGCCCGCGAGGTTGTCACCGAGACTCTGACAGTATCCGGAATTCTTGCCGATCGTCGCGAAAACCCGATGCGTGTTGAGCAGGTAATCCTGCCGGCAGTGACTGCGAAGCGCCTCAATTCAGGCGACTTTTCGCTGACACCGGCGTCGCTGATGACCATGTTTAGCAACGGAACACTGCCGGAAATGTTCAGTGAAGAGTCCGGCAAGCAGTATTCCAAGGTCACACTCGACCTCGATCCGCATCAGCCTTACCAGTCGGTCCGCGACTCGGTCAAAGCGCTTGGTTTTCGGTCCTTCAGCTTTGCTGAACAATTCGAGGAGATCCAAAATGCCTTGATCTACTTCGACATGGCGCTTGGCCTGATCGGCCTGATTGCCCTGGTGACGGCTTCGCTGGGAATAACTAACACGATGATCATGTCGATACTGGAGCGCCGTCGCGAGATCGGCGTGCTCAAGGCGCTTGGCGCGGATGATTCTGATATCCGGCGGATTTTCCTGTTCGAAGCTGCTGCCATAGGCACACTCGGCGCGATACTCGGGATCCTCCTTGGCTGGGCGATTTCGCGGGTAGCGTCAGCAGTTGCGCAGGCGGTGATGAGGCACGAAGGAGTGCAAGTAATCGATCTATTCGCTTTGCCGCTCTGGCTGATGGCAATTGCCCTGACTTTTGGAATCGTCGTCAGTCTCCTGGCGGGCTATTATCCTGCACGTCGCGCGGCGCGCCTCGATCCGGTTGAGTCGTTGAGGAATGAGTAGGCAGTACTGCACACCGCTTGGTCTGGACATGCCCTACTTCCCCGCCGAATTGCCTCCCCAGATGCCGATATCTGAGCGGCTTCCATCCAAATCAGTCAGTACCGTATCACCGGCATCAATCAGCGTCGACGACGACAAGAGTCTGAACGTCAGTGTGTCTGCAAACATCGGGTTGATTGAGATATTGCCGAACTTGCCGGTCAGGTCGGCGATCTCCTCGTAATTCGCAGCCCACTTGAGATCCTCGCCCTTCGCGGTGGTTGGATTAGGGCGCTCGGCAGCGATGATTTCCGGGTCCACAAAAACATTATTGTGTGCGACTACGAAGTCATTTGGGTTGCCCAACATCCAAATTCCGACACACGGACAGACCCATTTCACCCGCCAGCCGTTGTTATACACGATATTATTGACAAACACCCCGCGCGGGCCGAGCTTTTGTGCGCGATCGCCCCAGTTGGCGAACCCGCAATTGCCGTTGCGATAGATTAAGTTGTTCGTGGCTTCCATGAACGATTCGCCGGTCGCGATCATCCCCCAGCCGAGACAATCCTGCACGATATTATTCCGCGCGACAACGCGCGAGGTCCCGAACGAACCGATTCCTTTCCAAAATTCGCTGACGCGATTGCGCAGCACTGTCGCTTGGGCATCCCAGGTGATCCCAATGCCTGCGCCTCGACCTTTGCTGATGACGTTGTCGGCGATAAACGCCTTGGCGCCCCTATAGAGCGCGATACCATCCCAGCCGCCGTTGATGATGCGATTTCCTTCTATGAACACCTCGGAGCCTTCGCGGACGAAGATTCCCCCGATTCCGACTACAACTGTCGTATCGCGATTGTTGTTGTCGATGATCTCACAGCCTCGGACCGTAAGACGCGAGAACTTTGCGACGATGGCGGCATCAGTCGCATTTCCATCGGTGTCGCGAACTCCGCCGGTGATTCGGACATTCGCGATCATCGAACCCCAACTATTGATATAAAGCACACCATACCCGGCATTCGTCACGAGAGTGACGGAATCGCCGTCCTTGGCGGAGATAGATAGCGATTTGTCCTTGATCACAAATCCATAAGTGGCATCAACCGAGGTACGTGGCTCAATGCAGTTGCCACAGAGATCCTCCCTGTACTTGCTGGGAGAAGCTTGATAAATTCCCTCCAGGATGATGATCTGATCCCCAGATTTTGCGGAATCGATTGCGGTTTGGAGGCTTACGAATGGCGAGCGGTAAGTTCCGTCTCCTCCGGCAATGGCGCCAGCGCTGACGAATATCGTATCGAATTCGGGCTGATACTGCGGAGCGCAGGATAGTATTAAGATGGCACTCAGTACCAGAATCGGGATGAGAAATCGCATGAGACCTCCACTTGCGAGAACCATTTAAACTATATAAGTTTGCCGCTCATGAACAGGAAAAAAAGCAGCTCGGCGACGCTGCCCACTAATCTTAGCTTGTTTGAGCAAGAGTTCTTAGTTCAGCCACCTCAATCAGAGCAACAGAGTAGCGGACTATTGCCGTCAGTTGACGAGCTCTACTCTCGCTTCCACAGTTTCAACGTCAAATATTTTGCGGGCAAGCTCCCGACACCGCGCATCCGCTATTCATCACGCATGTTGTGCGCGGGGCAGTATATTCGCAGCAGGGTCGAAATTGTGCTTTCCAGCAAATATCACGAGCTTTTTCCTGAAGATGTCGATGACACTCTTAAGCATGAGATGATTCATATCCTTCATTTCAACCACAATGCCGACTTCCGGCGTGAGGCCGAACGCATCGGCGCCTCTGTCAAGGCCAAGGCACACAGCAAATTACGCCTTCCGTCGCGTTATGTGTATCAGTGCAAGGCGTGCAAGACTGAATATCCACGGCGCAAACGTTTGATATCAGCTTCCTGCGGCAAGTGCTCCCCCAATCGCTTTGATCCTCGGTTCAAGCTATCTCTAAAGAAGAAATTGGTTTGATTCGGGTGCCGCGCGTGTCGGCCCGACTTGTCTTGGTGCATTTCTATCGAACCGGCAATGATTACTGAACAGCAAAAAGGGCGAGTGTAGTTCGCCCTTCTGAGACTCGTTACTTGCAGTCAGTGAAGCCGACAAGCAATTTTGAAGACGCTATTTCGATTGAGCAAAAATCCTGTTCACTTCATCCCAATTGATGATGTTCATGAACGCGGCAATGTATTCGGACCGGCGATTCTGATACTTCAGATAGTACGCATGCTCCCAAACGTCGATTCCGATTATCGGCTTCTTGCCCTGAGTTAGGGGTGAATCCTGATTTGGAGTTGTGACTATTTCCAGCTTGCCACCCGAAGCAGCCAACCAGGCCCAGCCTGAACCGAATACGCCAGTCGCGGCGGCTGTGAATTTCTCCTTGAATTGATCATGCCCGCCAAAGGTACTGTTGATCGCCTCTGCGACGGCACCGCTGTACTTCGTGTCCTTCTTGAGAATTTTCCAGAAAAACGAATGATTGGCATGGCCACCACCGTGATTTCGTACGGCAGCGCGAATTGCCTCGGGCACGCTATTCAAACTGGCTACCAGTTCCTCGACGGCCTTTTTCTGAAGGTCCGGCGAGTTCGCCAGCGCTTCGTTTAATTTTGTGATATAGGTCTGATGATGCTTGGTATGATGAATTGTCATCGTTTCCTTGTCAATGAATGGATCCAACGAATCGTAGGAATAGCCTAATTGGGGAAGTTCGAACGCCATTTTGTTACCTCCAAATTGTATAACATTAGTACACCTAACTATCTCTGCAACAAAGCATGGAGAATATAGAGCGCTTCTCTCTGTGCTTGGATAACAATACGGACAAATCCACTGATTTCTTGGAAACAATGGCGCTCAGGCTGCAGGTAAAGAACTTCCGAATTTTGTCGACCATGCCTGTACAAGAATAAAGGGACTGACAAGGCCATTTAAGGGGCAATTTGGCGAGCGCGATTTATGACAACGGTATCGCTATGATGATGCGGGCTCTGACAATTCTCGAGAAGGCTCCTCGCCTGGTGAAGATCGGTGTACCACTGTTGTCCGTCATCGTTATTGGGCTCGTCAATGAAGCAACCGGGGCCCAACTCTCCATTTCAATTTTTTTCCTCATTCCTATCTCCTTCGTTGCCTGGACCTGCGGTTTGGGGATGGGTATTGTATTCTCGTTCCTGAGTATACTAACTTTGTTGATCTCCGACATACTTGGCAGCGTGCCCACCAGGAATCCGATTTTCTTGGCTGTCAACGAAGTCCTGCGGACATGTCTATTCGTGTCGGCAGCCTGGGTCTTATCGTATCTCAAGAAGGTGATTGAAGAGTACAAGACCGCCGCAAGAATTGATGAATTGACTGGCATTGCCAATCGCCGCGCGTTTTACGAAGCGGCACAACTGGCGATCGCCCGCATCAGTCGCAATCTGAAACCAATCACGTTGGTCTTTACCGACATTGACAACTTCAAGTATATAAATGATCGTTTTGGGCACCTTGCAGGTGATCGCCTGTTGCACCGTACGGCCGAAATAATGCGGAAGAACGTCCGAGAGATCGACCAGATTGCTCGATTGGGGGGCGATGAGTTCGTTCTGTTGCTTTCAGATACCGACGCGAATGGTGCTACCGTGGTCATGGAAAGGTTACGAAGTGATCTCACGGAAATGGCGCAGGAACAGGGCTGGCCGATTACCTACAGCGCGGGCGCCGTTACATTCTCCCGCTCGCCAGAATCGGTCGACGAGATGATCACCAAAGCTGACTCGTTAATGTACTCAGTCAAGCAGAGCGGGAAAGATCATATACGTCAAGCCGACGAGTAATCACATACTGACAGCTCAGTCAGTTCAACGGTGAACTGACTGAGTTCTACTTGGCCGCTAACATTCCTTCGACATTCTTGATATGGCCCATCTCGAACTGACTCAAGTATTCGAATGTTTTCCGAACCTCGGGTTCGGTAGCCACTTTGGCAGCGGCGGAGTACAATTCGTAGGCTTCCTTCTCCAACTGGAGAGCTATCCCAAGAATCTCGTTCTTTGATTTGGCAGCCTTCACCTGGGCGATTCGCTGTACATGCTTATCACCCATCGATTCATCAATAATCGGCAGGTCATCCCGATTCATTACGTCACGATATGTGACCCACTTTTCGGAACGGACATGCAAATCATACTGGTGTTCAAGCGTTAGAAAGTGTTTTCGCTCTTCACCGGCAAAATGCAGCATGGTGGCCTTTACGTCTTGTTCTCCGACCTTTTCTGCACCGAGACGATAAAAGACGTAAGCTGCGATTTCGGCCTGAATTCCCGCGGTAAGGTAACTAAGAGCTTCTGGGCTGACTGACATTTCAATACCTCACAAAAAAGATACCATTTACTCCAAATATAGAGAGTGGGTTGCTGATGTCAAGGCTTTCTCGGAAACAAGAGGGGACTTGATGGCTTAGTTCATATCAGGACGCGCAGGCCGGAATCGGGGTCGAAAAGATGAAGGCTGGAGGACTTATACAGTAAGGTGACTTGCTCACCAGGTTCCGGAATCCTGCCCAGTGAGTTCAGTACCATGACCTGATTCTCACCTACTTTTCCGATCAGATATGTCGCTGTCCCGTGAAATTCAGCTTGATCGACGGTCATATGGTTGCTTCCGGGCTCCCCAATCGCTGAAATCTGGTCAGGCCTGATCCCAAGCAGATACTTGCCGTTAGAAGCGTCCAGGCTGGCTATAGCGGTGCGTGAGTAAGTGGCGTAGACATTACCGCCGTCCACCTCAACATTGATGATATTCATCGGTGGTGAGCCTATGAAGCGCGCCACGAAGAGGCTTGCCGGTTTCAGGAACACTTCACTCGGCGTACCAATCTGCATAACACGCCCCTTGTTGAGTACGACTAACTTGTCTGCCATGGTCATCGCTTCGGTTTGATCGTGCGTGACATAGACGGCTGTCTTTGCCAGTCTCTGCTGCAGAGCTTTCAACTCACCGCGCATCTGATTGCGAAGCTGAAAATCGAGATTTGAGAGTGGCTCGTCGAAGAGAAACACTGCGGGTTCGCGTATTATCGCTCTTCCAACTGCTGTACGCTGTCGTTCTCCACCTGACAATGTACGCGGATAGCGATCGAGCATGGACGTAAGGCCGAGCAATTGCGCGGTTTCGGCAACCTTTGTCACAGCGGTCTCTTTGGCGGTCTTCGCAACCTTCAAAGGGAAGGCCAGATTCTCTCTGATAGTCAAGTGGGGATATAGCGCGTAATTCTGAAAGACCATTGCCATATTGCGAAAGCGAGGTTCTTGCGCAGTAATGTCGATTCCATCCAGAAATATGGCGCCTTCGTCAGGTGTTTCCAGTCCGGCAATCAGGCGAAGAATTGTGGATTTTCCGCATCCGGATGGCCCCAACAGCACCGTAAGCCTACCTGACGGGATTTCCAGATTGAGACGCGGAATCACTTCATTGCCATCGAAGTTCTTGATAATATCGCGAAACTCGATTTTGCTCATAAGGGGAATCTATTTTTTGGAGTGGTCCTTACCAACAAAAATAGAGAATTCGCGACATTGTGCCGATACAAAAAGTGGGCTAATTCAAGCATGAAAAGTCGCAGGGGGCAGCGAACGGAGCTTCTGGACCATGGCATCAGAGACCTCAAGAGTATTGGTCGTTGACGACGATCCCAACCTCACTGACCTTTTGGTGGACACACTTTCTGCAATCGGATATGAGCCGCATTCTGCTGGCTCAGCTCAAGAGGCATTGCGAATACTCAGCAGCATGCATATCGACCTTGTCATTTCAGATATCAATATGCCTGAAATGTCGGGTATCGAACTGCTGCAAGAGATCAAGAAGCTCAACCGTCGACTTCCTGTCATGCTCATTACCGGCATAGGGAGTGACGGCATTCGTGACCAGGCTTACTCAAAAGGCGCTGACGGATTTCTTGCCAAACCGTTTCGCATTGGAACGATGGAGTCGGAAATCGGCAAGATGTTGCAGAGCCTTCGTCGCCGTCGAATCGTTGTCATCGATGACAATGAGGAGTTCCTTTCGAGTCTCTGCCAACGTCTCGAAGAACGCGATAACGAAGTGCACGCCTTTTCAAACGTGAAGGACTCGAGCGAGTTTCTCAGCTACAATTCTGTCGATTTGATCATAACTGATCTCAAGATGCCTGATGGCGACGGACTGAGCCTGGTCGACCAGCTGCACGACCGATTTCCGAATTTGCCGGTGGTAATGGTAAGCGCCTATGCCACAGACGATTTAATAGAGCGGATTCGGAAGGCTGGCGTACACAAATTCTTGCCCAAACCGCTTGATTTTGGCAAGCTTGATGACGTGGTCAAATCGTGCGTCATCATCAAGGATTGACTGTCCACTTATCGCGGAGCTTCAGGAATCGATCAACCGCCGGCAGCCAGCACCCGCATCATTTCCTTGTGAATCCTGCCGTTGGAACCGAGTAGTCGGTCGCGATAGATTGAGAAGTCGTTTCCTTCAAAATCTGTAATTCTTCCGCCAGCCTGTTTGACAATCAAAACACCGGCCGCCATATCCCAGGGGTGGAGTTTCAGTTCCCAATAACCATCAAATCGTCCGCTGGCAAGATAACACAAATCAATCGCCGCTGAACCGGCACGGCGTACCGCACGCGCTGTCTTAACGAAATTCGTGAAATTTACAAGGTTATTGATGCGGCTCGTTCGAATATCATATGGAAACCCCGTTGCCAGCAGAGACTGGTCGAGACGTCTTCGGTCGCTGACTGTTACGAGCTGTCCGTTTAGCCGCGCTCTGTCATGCTTCGTTGCCGTGAAGATTTCATCGCGGGTCGGATCGTACACGCACCCCACAACCAGTTCACCACGGTATTCCAGGGCTATCGATACGCACCAAACCGGAAAAGTGTGTGCGTAGTTTGTTGTGCCGTCAAGTGGATCGATAATCCACTTGAACTCGGAGGTTTGCTCGCGCACACTGCCTTCTTCTGTCAGAAATGATGATTCGGGCAGTGCTTTGCGCAGCCGCGATACAATTAGTTTCTCGCTGCGGAGATCCATCTCAGTGACGATGTCAATGCGGCCCTTGAACTGTACCCTGCGGTTCTTCTGCACATTATCGAACAAGAGCCTGCCCGCCGCCCGTGCAGTGTCCGACACTGTCTCCAGAAGTTGTCGTGTCGTAGCTGAACTGATCTTCATGAACTGCGCTCTGCCTCCTGGTCCTGATACTGCAATTGATACAATCGCCAGTAGACTCCGCGTTGTTGCAGTAGCTCGTCGTGCTTGCCTCTTTCGACGATGCGGCCCTTATGGTAAACCAATATTTTGTCAGCTTCCTTAATTGTGGACAACCGGTGAGCAACGATCACGGAGGTTCGCCCCTCAAATAGCCTCTGGATCGCCTTCTGGATGATCGTCTCTGTCTCATTGTCCACCGAAGACGTGGCCTCGTCAAGAATCAGCACACGCGGATCATAGGCCAAAGCTCTGGCAAAGCTTACCAATTGACGTTGCCCCACAGACAACGAGCCGCCGCGCTCTCCAACTTTGTGGTCAAAGTTCTTATCCAGCCGATTAACGAACGGCAGAAGTCCTACACCCTCGGCTGCCGCAATCATTTGTTCCTCGGATATGTCTTCATTTCCCAGCGTAATATTATCACGAATCGAACCGGAGAAAAGAAAGACATCTTGAAGCACCAAGCCGATCTGCCCGCGAACGACGTCGGGGTCAAGTTCGCGAATATCGACCGAGTCAAATTTGATTGAACCGCCGGCTATATCATAGAAACGGCAGATCAGACTAACCGAGGTTGTCTTTCCCGAACCGGTAGCTCCAACTAGCGCAACTTTCTCACCTGGCTTGATGTCAAAGCTAATGTCATGGAGTACCGGGTGATCCTTATTATAGGAAAAATCGACATGCTCATATGAAATTGCACCGTCGAATTTCTCCAGTGTCCTCGGGTTGGCCGGAACCTCGATTGCGGGCTTTGTATCCAGGAGATTGAACACGCGTTCCGCTGCCGCCATGGCCGATTGCAGCACGTTGTACTTCTCAGCCAGATCGCGAATCGGGCGATAGAACATCTCAACATATTGAATAAACGCCACCAAAGTGCCGAAACTGATCGCCTCCTGTACTACCTGGCCACCCCCGTACCACACAATCAATGCCAGGCTGATCGCGCCGATTAGTTCGACGACTGGGAAGAAAACTGCATAATACATGATCGAACGCTTGTGCTGTCCCATCAATTCGGCATTCACGGTTGTAAAGCGTTCCATCGTTCTGCGCTCCTGCACGAAATTCTGTACTTCGTTCATCCCAGCCAGGTGCTCCTGTACAAAGGCATTGAGTTTCGCAATCATCACGCGAATCTCACGGTAGGAATCCCGGACACGCTTGCGAAAAACGAAAGTGGCTCCGACAATGAGCGGCAGTATTACGAAGGTTACCAAGGACAGCTTCGGAGAGAGCAGGAACATGACAACGACAATCCCCAGCAAGGTTACGATGTTGCCGAGAATATCGACCACACCCGAGGCGAACATTTCATTCAACGCATTCACGTCAGAGGTCACCCGCGTTAACAACCGGCCTGAAGGATTCTTGTCGTAGAACCCCAGATGCATTGACTGAATGTGGCTGAACAACTTCTGGCGGAGATCGTACATCGCACTCTGACCGATCCACTCCATGATGCGAATTTGCCCGTAGCCGGTGAGGAACTCGATGCTCATAATGACCAAAAGCTGAAAGGCGATGATAATCAGGCCGGCTTGGTCGCCGATGGCAATGTGTTCATCAAACGCGACTTTAATCAGATAAGGAGTCGCCAACTGGGCCGCTGCAGCTACGAGTAGCAGCAGCAAGGCCAAGCCCACATAAACGCGATACGGTCGTAGATAGGCCAGCAGTCGTCGCATCAGTTGCGCGTCATATCCCTTGCCGAGTTTGTCTTCGTCGCGATAGTCTTGCATAGCTAGTCCAGCAACTCCAGTTCCGAAGAGAGAAGTTCGCGACGAATAATCTCATAGTAGCGCCCCTGGCGCGCGCTGAGTTCGTCGTGAGTGCCGCTTTCGACGATCGTCCCCTTATCGAGCACGACGATTCTGTCGGCGCGGCGGATCGTCGATGGGCGATGACTGATTAGTAGTGTAGTAATATCTCCGCGAGATGCCTTGAGTCGTTCGAGGATGAGTTCCTCGGTCTGCGTATCGACTGACGAGAAAGCGTCATCGAGAATCAGAATTTGGGGATGCTTCAAAATGGCGCGCGCAATCGCAGCGCGCTGTTTTTGCCCGCCCGAAAGCGTGATACCCCGCTCGCCAAGAACAGTCTCATACTTGTGCGGAAATGCCTCAACCTCATTCTCAAAAGCCGCAATCTGTGCAGCGGCGCTGACAGCTTCCATATCAACAGTTGGCTGCGACAGCGCAATATTGGCGGCGATCGTATCGGAGAAAAGATATGAATCCTGCCTCACATAACCAATTATGCTGCGCAAGTCATCCAGCGTCATACTATTGATATCTATGTCGTCAATGTAGATCGTCTTGTCAGGAATTGGGTAAGTGCGCAACAACAATGAGATCAACGTTGATTTCCCTGAACCCGTTGCACCCACGATCGCGAGCGTCTCGCCAGGCTTGACCTCAAAATCAATATCATGCAAAACCGGCACCTTGCTGCCCGGGTATGTAAATGAAAGCGCATTGAACCGTATTGCACCGGCGACATGCCCAATTCGAATGGGCTCCGTTGGCGAGGTAATATCGGGGACTTCGCGGAGCAGATTGTCAATTCGCTCCAAAGATGCCGTTCCCCGCTGATAGAGTGATATTACCCAGCCTATCGCAAGCATGGGCCACACTAACATCAGCAGGTACGCCATGAAGGCAACATACTCTCCCTTGGTAATCGAGCCCTTGATAACATCCGCACCACCAATCAGGATCACAATCAACACGACGACCCGAACCAGGAACACAATTGTCGGCATCAACAGCGCACGCACCTTAACCAAATCGAGGTTGAGGCGAACGTACTCGCGATTGACGCCCTCAAAACGTCGGTTCTGATACCCCTCGCGGCGGTAGGCCTTGATTACTCTGATGCCCGCCATTGCTTCTTGCACAAATGATGACAAAGCCGAAAAGTGATCCTGAATCTTCATGAACCGTTTGTGTGTTTGCTGGCCGATCTGCCACATTGCGATCGACAATAGTGGCAGGGGAATCAGCGAATAGAGAGTTAGCTTGGGAGAAATCTTGATCATGTAGAAGAATGCCACAATACTCACCATGACCGTGTTGATCAACTGCATCACCGCGGGGCCAATCATCATGCGCACTGATTCAATGTCGTTCGAAAGGCGAGCAATGATGTCGCCAGTCGGAGTGCGCTGATAGAACGATGACGGGAGCCTTAGGAGATGATCGAAGATCTCATTGCGCAATTCGAATTCGATGTCGCGTGATGCCCAAATGATCGTGCGGCGCGCGAAAAAGCGAAATATGCCGCCGATCAACACGACTCCAACTATTGCGAGGGCAAACCATGGCAGGATGTCCAGGGCAGCAATCGACATGCCCTGTTGCAAACCCCAGAAGGCACTGAAAGGGTACCACGAGGTCAGACTTGGATTTTCCAGGGAGTCTATCGCCTCGCGCAGAAGCCAAGGAGACATCGCAAGAAATATGTTGGAGCCCGCCAACACTATAGTACCCCCGACAAAATACCAGCGATACTTGCGGTAGTACTTCTTTAGCGTATTCTGCCCCGAATGGGCTGGCTTCTGACTCAATCGGCTAATCCTGCGATTTCATTGCTCATGTCAGTCAATTGCATGTCTTCTTATAACGCGCAAACGACCAAACGGAACAATGATTTTTTTTCGGGCGGGAAGGCAATCGTTTTCAGGATGTCCGTTCCAGGGCCGGTGCCCACCATTTTTGTCATTTAGGGCACCAAGATGGAACTGGCGTCCAAGGATGTTCGAAACAACACGTCCACTTTGGCCACCCAGGTCTCTTCCGGACCAAGCGAGAGTTTCCAGCGCGGTACTATAATCGTCCCTTGCAACACCTTTTCGAATCCGCCCTCAGATAGCGATACGGTCCACAGGGGATGGGTCCAAACACTGGCAGGTTGGGAGAAGTTTATCGAAAGAAGGAACTTGTATAATCTACTGAGCATCGCAAGTGATTCCCTTCCGGCCAATTCGTGGCTGGTATCAAGCCGGAGCCGGCTAGTGCCGTCAAGCAGAAAGGCCTCTGTGCTTGGAAACGGAAAACTGCCAATTCCAATCTCACAGCCAAAGTTGAGCGTTATAGGCAACTTGCCTTTGTTTATAACCTGGTAGGTAACATCGAATGCATCGTTATTCGGTGTAAATCGAATTGATTTGCCAATCCATAGAGGCGCGTTACCTCGAGATGTCGCAATCTCTCCTTCTCGTGATAGGTCAACTACTGTGGCGTCGAGCACCTTGGACACCCGTGCCGTACACGGAAAAAGGCTGATGCCAGGCTCCAGATGCGCCGATCCGCACTCGAATTCTTTGAGACTTGCAGAATCAGCAAAGAAATGGTCAATGAACCAGCCCCGCTGGTACAGGTCTTCAACAAGAAGAACTTCGAGCCCCTCTTCCTTGACAAGCACGAGATCATGAATCGACTTAGTCTCCGTGCCTTTCGATTCATGTCTGTGCAGCAGTTTGTTGTGATAGCCTTCTTTGCGACGTCCGACGACGTCAACGAGATTCTTGGCGATTTCAAAATGATCCAGCTCGCTGATGACTCCTCCGGCTGCCGGATTCACAATTGCCTTGATTCGTTGAGTCGTCACAATGATTTCTTCGCGCCCGTCGCAGTCATAGTCGCGTTGTTCGATTTCGACCTCAGGATGGCTGCCCTGTGTCGCTGACCGAATCACAGCTTCAGCCGCAACCAATTCCTGGAACAAGGCACCACGCAGATGCGGCAGATACAAGCCACCGAAGACGCCGTGCCAATACGGGCAATTGCATTGGCCGGCGTAGAGCAACTGACGGGCCCGCTCGTACTTGTTGGATGGCAACGACTGCTTGTTTTGTTCAAGCAAGTCGCTGACATAGATCATCCGTTTGTGCAGATTATTACTCTCAGGGTATTTTGTCTGAAAATTGCGCCAAAACCCGCCCTTTACAAATGCCTCGAATGATTCAAATATCCCAGCATCCTTGAGTCTGTGCACAAAGCTATCGTATTTTTCAATCGCCTTTACCGGCATCGCCCACTCGTTCATCTCAGAGTAGGATGCTGTCGGCAGGTAAACACGCCCAAGGGCCGGCACTTGGCTCAATGCTTCACCAAATGTCACCATTTCGATCCAGTCGAGATTGTCGACAAGCATCTTGAGGAATCGCTCCAGCCAACCGTCTACAAAACAGTGTTCATAAGTCTTGGGCCAGACTCCGAATTTTTCCCCATCGTCGGCATACACCCCAAGGCTGGTACCGTCTTCAGAGGCGAGACTGCGGAGATAAGCGATTGTGTCTTCCGGATCGGCAAACGGAATCGTATATCGCAATTTCTTGGCGATTGGGAACAGCGCGACCTGATAGCCCTGATCCTCAGTCAAGTAGTATCCGTTAAGCTCAGATTCCCCGAGTCCCGAATAACGGAAATGGATATCATCGAGGATAGTGTACTTGACTCCGGCTTCGCAGAGGTGTTTCGGGAGACCAGGCTCCCAAACACGCTCGGCCAGCCACATGCCGGTCGGGCGAACTCCAAATTCGCGCTCAATGAAATTCGACTGCATGATGATTTGACCCACTTTATCGCGATCCGGAATCGCCGGCAGGATCGGTTCATCAAATCCACCGGTCAGCAGTTCGATTTGTCCCCGCTCGATCATGCCCCGAATCAGCCCCATGCACTCCGGGTGATTTTGCTTTATCCAATCATACAGGATTCCTGTGAAGTGAAGTGAAATACGAATGGAAGGATACTTGTCCAACAACTTCAAGAACGCAAAATACGATTTCTGGTAGGCCTCCTCGATAACCCACCCGAAGTTGCCTACCGGCTGGTGATTATGTATCCCAAAGCAAAACTTGACTTTCTTCAAACGGCGTTCCTTCTGACTATTTTATCGTTGATGGTCGATCCAAGTCCAAGTCGTCAAATACCCTACGCTACTGATATCGGCCGAAATTGCAAGGACATTTGGCGCCCCAGGAGCGCTCCGGAATAATTTACTTGACGGATTACATGGATCGATATTAACTTTCATCGTCTATCTTTACGTGGAGGGAGGTGAGAAAATGCGTAAAGTCATTGGAGTCCTGCTTGTAGTTTTCGTTGCAGCATTCATTTTCGGAACAACCAGCCCGGCAGCTGATGCCGCCAATTGTTACTACAAGTGTAGCTGCACAGGTTCGCCGCTGAAGTGCTGTATCAACAATGGAGTGGAGACCTGCAAGCGCGCCATCGGCTTCTATTGCCCGGCGATTATCACCTGCTAACTGCAATTTCCTGACCTGATAGAGGGTCGGTGAATGCAAAACGCCCCACGGGAGCTTCATTGGATATTGAGCTTCCGTGGGATTTATCTGGGAACCTCAAATTTGGCGCCTTGGTCAGATCGGAATTTATGAGCAAGCTACTTAAGAACATTGGTATCGGCTTTTTGGTACTCATAGTGGCCGCCGTTGGGGTGTACTTGGGCATGTCGTTTCGCAGCATGCAGGCTTCTCAGAATGGAGAGTTCTTAACAACCCAGGGCCCTACCTCGAAGCTTCAGGTTGGCATGGTTTTCCCTGATCTTGAGCTCATGGCTTCCGACTCGGGCCGCGTGCGGACCTCAGATTTCGTAGCGAACGATGGCTCGGTGTTCATCTTCATGCAGACCGATTGTCCACCATGCGAATCAATGACTGCAAAGTGGCAAACCCTCATCAACAATGGTGAAATCGAGCGCGATCAGGTTCTCGGAATTACGATTGAACCGCCACAGCATGTGACTAAGTACGCTCAAAAACACGGCCTGACGTTTCCGATTTACGCCGATACGGCAATGGCATTCTTGAAGAGCTATGACGTTTCCGATTATCCGCTGGTCGTCATTGTCGGGAAATCGGGCAAGATCAAGATGTACACATTCGATTCACGCGTTTCTTTCGAAGCTGATGAATTGAAGATGGGATTGGCTGATTAGTCTCGCCATCTCAGTTTCTGAGCAAAACTCAGCTTTTGAACACAAGATGATAAAGATGCAATTACCTGCTCTTGGCACGAGAGCCGGTATCGCTTTTCGTTAAGCGGGTTAGGAAGCCGCTGATTTCCCCTCCCTGGGCACAGATTCTGCATAGTTTAGTCATGGTATTTCAAGATCCACGTAACGCGACTACTCTCTCGGAGCCCGAAAATGTTTACCCTGCGAACACTGTTACGCCCCTATCACTTACTCTCTATTGCCTCACTGACGGCCTTCGTGTTAATCCTCAATTACGGGCACGAAAGCAAGACCCAGACGCCGCCCACGTCTGTCAAAACCTTACTCAGCCTGCCAACTGATTGAATCTTGCCACTACTGTGATCGCTGCGCAGTGGTGCCTGTGGAGTCGAATCGGAGGATAGATCCCAATCGTCCAATTCCGAGTTCCTTGATCGAAAATCGGTAGACGAGGACATTGGAGCAGATTAACTTGCTGACATGATGCTGCCACCTTATCGCCGAATGGTCGAAGCCATGATGGGCAAAGATGCGGACTTTGACGGAAGGTTCTACGTCGGTGTCCATTCCACTGGAATATACTGCCTCCCGTCGTGCAAGGCGCGCAAGCCACTGTTGAAAAATGTGGTGTTCTATCATACTCGGGAAGAGGCGATTGCTGCCGGTCTTCGCAGTTGCCGGCGCTGTGCCGCCGAACGCTACCCTGACTATCTTCCGACTTGGCTGCACAAGGTACTCCATTACATGCGCGAACACAAACAGGATCGGCTGAATGAAATCGCTCTGATCCGACTCAGCGGGGTTGATATCTCAACGATCAGGCGTTACTTCAAGCAGCATCTTGGGGAGACACCCCTCAGCTTTCACCGCCGCATCCGGCTCAATTCTGCACGCGAAATGATTGAAAAAGGCCAGGACTATCTTTCGGCCTGTTATGATTGCGGCTACGAATCGGCATCGGGTTTTCGCGAGGCCTTCACTAAACAATTTGGCAAACCGCCAGGAGCATTCTATGACAGAAACTAAGATCATTTATCGAGATCTACCAAGTCCATTAGGTGATATGATAGCGGGCACGACAGACGCCGGCGTCTGTTTCCTTGAGTGGCACGATCGTGGTGGCGTTGAGCGCATCAAAGAGCGCGTGATCAAACGCTATCGTTTACCTCTGGAGGCCGGCAACCACAAGCATCTCGATCAGCTTGACCATGAGATCCAACTCTACTTTGCCGGCAAACTCAAGCAGTTCAAGGTACCGATCGCCGTCAACGGTACGCCCTTCGAAATGCGCGATTGGGATGAACTACTAAGAATCCCTTTCGGCCAGACAATATCATACGGTGAACTGGCTCGGAGACTCGGAAATGCAAATGCTTCTCGCGCTGTCGGGCGAGCGAACGGTGCCAACTACTTGTCGATTGTTATTCCGTGTCATCGCGTAATCGAGGCCAACGGCAAGCTGCGCGGCTACGGCGGGGGGCTTTGGCGCAAACAGCACTTGCTAAACCTTGAGTCCGGCGGGGTGCCCACCTCGTTGGAGATACCGCTGCAGTCCAGTACCAGTGTCTAGAGGGGACCGTCTCCCCGACTTTCGGGCACAACGAAGTGCGCTACGCAAACGACTTCTTGAGGATTGCAATCTGCCCGGCATGGTAGATGCAGTGCTGAATCAGCCCGTGGAAGAAAAAGTACAGATCGGACTCTTGTCCGGGCAGTTTGACAAACAACTCCGATTCGGCGGTGTTGTCGATCACCCGCTGAAATTCCCGGTGCGCTCGCTTGAGGTCCTTTATAGCCTGTGACCAGGCGCGCTCGGAAGTGTCGGGGATTCCCGGCCAGTCAAGCTCGCGCGTAATTTCCGGATCTTCACCCTCAAATCGCCGCACCATGATCTTTAGCCAGGCGGTAATATGCAGCGTGATCTCCCAAGGACTGTGAGCCGACTTGATCGGCCTCGTCAAGGCTTGCTTGGCGTCGAGACCATCGATGGCTTCCAATACAGATGGTCCGTGCCAGGCGTCACCATGAATTGCCCGTTTCAACTGGTCGTTGATCCTTTCTAAATGTGTCAAGATATTCCTCCTGATTCGATACGGTGTCTCATGGAAGATATTCGTGGTATGCCGGGCTGAAATCACATTTTGGCGGAATTGTTATGGAACAGGCGGAGCAGTTGGTGTCCCCAGTATCAAGAATGTGAAATTGCGAGTTCGGAGGCTGTCTGCAACGCCACGCCGATCAGCGTGTTTGGCGTCGCCTCCTCAACCTTCACGTCGACAAAGTCACCCGGCTTGGCGCCATTTTCTGGGAAAACCACTATCTTGTTGCCGTCATTTCGTCCGAGAAGCTGTTTCGGCTTCTTCCCGTAACCTTCAACCATGATTCTGAATGTCTCGCCAAGATGAAGTTGATTTCGGCGATAGGAGATATGTCGCTGCTGATCCACAAGTCGCACTATGCGGTCCGTCTTGATTTCATCCGAGATGTCATCCGGCATCGTGCGTGAGGCCATTGTCTCCTTGCGTTCGGAATATTTGAACATAAATGCCGAATCAAATTGCACTTCCAGCATGACATCAAGAGTCTCCTGAAACTCAGCTTCAGTCTCTGTCGGGAACCCAACAATCACGTCGGTCGTCAGCACGAGTCCCGGAATCAACTTACGCATTCTCTGAGCTAATTCGACGAAGTGCTCGCGCGTGTACGTGCGGTTCATTGCTTCGAGAACCCGATTCGAACCCGCCTGCAGTGGAAGATGGATATGTTTGCACGCCTTTGGATTCGTTGCCACAACTTCCAGCAGCGCTTCCGGAAAGTCTTTGGGATGTGGGGAGGTAAACCTGATTCGCTCGATTCCTTCGATCCGGCTTACCGCAGCGATAAGCTTGGCGAAATCAAATCCTTTGAACTTGTAGGAATTCACGTTTTGCCCTAAGAGTGTCACCTGCTTGAAACCGTGCGCCGCAAGTTGTCTCACTTCTTCGATTATGTTGAACGGATCGCGGCTGCGTTCACGGCCGCGAGTCATCGGTACGACACAGAACGTGCAGTAGTTGTCGCAACCCCGCATCACCGCTATCCAGGCGTTGGTTCCGTGGCGATTCGTCGGGAAAACGTCGGCATAGGTCTCATACTCGGAAAGTGTCAGTTTGAACTCGCGTTCTCCGGTATTGTGAACGCGATCTATCATCACAGGAAGCGCTTTGTAGGAATCGGGCCCGGCAATCAGATCAACGCCGGTGTTGCCTTCGAGCAGTTCCTTCTTGAGATTCTGGGCCATGCAGCCGAGGACACCGAGAATCATCCCCTTGTTCCGCTTTTTGAGTTGCCTCAGTTCACCAATGCGCGAACGAATTTTGTCGTGGGCATTCTCTCGGATTGCACAGGTGTTCAGCAGGATTACGCCGGCCCTGTCGATGCTCTCCGTCAGGGTGAAGTCATTGCGGCGTAGGATCTCACGTACGATTTCCGAATCGTACTCATTCATCTGGCAACCGTAGGTCTCAACAAAGACGCTCTTGTGTCGTCCCGCTGTCCCAGCCGCGATACCGCCGTTGCCGTTTGATGTCACCCAGTCCGTCATAGCTCCTCGGAATAGTCAATTCGGCGCAATTTACTGTGCCCGTGCGAGGGAATATATCATATTTGCCCCATTAGTCAATCAGCAGCTTCCTTGCCACCAAGTAGGGGATCAGGATATAGAGAATGCCATCCCGAATGAGGTAGTACACGCAGATCGCAACCAACAGCTTCCATCCATAGCGCCGAAACAAATGTTTCACCCTCGCTTTCACTCGACCCCAGCGATCAAGAGTTTCCGCGCCCGGAATCGGCTCCCGCAAGTCACGTTTGAACTGCGTCATGAATGCCCTGAATCGCATCCAAAGCGATAGTTTGGCGCCAGTCGTCTCTTCGATGACGGTGGCCTTTGTGGCCGAATCCTTAAGTTGCGAAGACTTCATATCTCTCGACTTTCGAGGTCAAGACAATTTTGCCGTCCGGCCCCTTGAATTCGCCGACCCGGCGATGCCCCTCGATATACTCTGAACTCTTTGTCCAGCCCTCGAAATCAGACTCTGACTCCCAGTGCGTCATGACGATGTATTCATTGCCCTGCGTGGGCTTTAGAATTTCTGCCTTAATGAATCCCGGTCGCCGGTCCACAGCTTTGGCGCGGCTGGCAAACATCTGTTCAAACTTGTCGCGGTATTCCTCCGGTACTGACATCCGATTCATCATGACAAACACCAATGGCCTCCTCTGAAATAACGACTATGTCTATCCATCAGTTCCACAATCCTGACTGGTTTGGTCAAGATAGAAATTCCGTGTGTTCTGTCAACGAAAAAAGGAGGAGATATCCCGAGCGAGTGGGGGCAAGGGCGCAAGCGCAAAAAGGCAACGTCTACTCACGGTTGCTCTTTGGATGGGATGAGCTCCGCCGAGGAGACGTTGCCTACAATTGTCACTCCGCCGGCGCTAATCCGCGAGCGGGTTAGTATGGTAGTTCGGTTTGTCCTTACGCAAGTCGGTCGAATAGCCCGGGAAGGTGTCAGCTTCCGGATTGACATACTTTTTGGCATTATTTACGGCCATTGCGGCTTCAGCGGTGGCCATCGAGATGAAATTCAACTCCTTGGCCTTGCTAATGACATCTCCGCAGGCATACAGACCCGGCAATCCGGCGTTCATGGTTGCGTCAACAGCAATGCCCTGATCGTTGATCTTGACCCCGTTTTTCTTCAGGGAATCGACCAACAGCTTGCTCTTGGTATGCACTTTCTCCATCGTACCAAGTGCCAACACCACAGCTTTCGACTTGTGTGCACTTTTATTGGTGGTTACGGTCCAAACCCTCGTCGCTTTGTCAAACTCGAGAGCGCTTACCGTTTCGTTCTTGCAGATCGCATGCTCATACATTGTCGCTTGCTCGATAAAATTCTCAGCCAGCTTCTTGGCTGTAATTAGAACAAACCCAGCTACATCACGGAGCACTTCATTGGGGTACTCATGAACAAGGGCGCCGCCCAGTTCACCGGTTGATTCGATGATCTTCGTCTTGGCGTCGCGCAGACCGGCATAAAACGAGGCAAACAACCCGGCTGGGCCGCCACCGATTATCGTGATGTCGTATACTTCTGCAGACATAGTCGTATTCCTCCAAAAAATCTCTATCTACTTCAAGTCTCCCAACCTTCTATCAGGCATTGGTCGCGCGCAGGATCTGACGAAGGCTGTAGTTACTCTTCCATCATCCCCGAGCCCTCGTAAGAGAACCAATTTATGTTCCCGCGCAGAGCTTCACGCTCGGCGGCGAGCATATCATAATGGCCATCTTCTTCCGCGGTCAACTCGGCGAATACCTTGCGAGTTTGAGGATCAGTAGCTTTTGCCTCACCGTCCTTGTAGTGCTTGGCTGTGAGGCGTTCAGCCTCCATCGCCAACTCAATCATACGAAATTTATCTGCTTCCGCAAGAGGTCTGTCTCCGAAAGCGTTCTTGAATATTGCCAGCCCTTCGGCCGGCAATTCTGATACGTCTTTACCAACGAATTTCTTGTACAAGGCGCGCAGGGTACGTTCGTGATTAACTTCGTCCATCGCCAGTGATTCGATCTTCTTGCGCGAATCCGGATTTTTCACCTGCTGTGCTAATGTCGAGTAGAAATGCTGCCCTTCGATCTCGGTCTTGATCCCGATCTTGATGATATCTTCGATCTGCTTGTTCACGTCCGCCATATTGAGACTCCTCTATGGGTAAATTCTAAAGTGCTAACCAAGCTTTTCCAGTAATTGCTGCCAGGCTCGAAGAACAATTTCTTGGCAATGCAGCTTCTCATTGTGTGTGCCTTTGCCAATGTCGGCGACCGCGGCTCGAGCGCGCGAGTCCGCATCAGAGATTCTCTGCCCCTTGACCGACACGGTCAATTTAGACGCTGAGGCTATCGCTACTGCGCAACCTTGCGACCGAAACATGATCGTCGCGATTTTGCCGTCAACCACTGCTGCCGACATTTCCAGGCGGTCGCCGCAAACCTCATTTTCGATCTCTACCGTTGCGGTCGCGTTTTCGGCTACGCCCACATTGCGCGGATGAAGGAAATGATCGATCACTTCCTGGGAGAACGACGAGTCGGATTGTGGCGGCACGCAAATACCTCTCTGGCAAAGGCGACATTGTCGCCTGAGATTACTACCCAATCTAAGCATTTCTCGTGCTGCGTGCGGGAATATTTCGGTTGATCACAAGCCGAAATGGGATAAAATCTGACGTGTTTGTGCTGTCTGAGCCCATCAACTGAATCAGTGGTTCCGCAAGTGCCGAGTGGTTAAGTCTGGTAGATGAAACTCCTTTTCGCATCGATCGCCGATTCCGCGCTTACTTTCATCTTGCCGCACCACTCCGCATGTCGTATCCATCTATCGCAATGCAGAAACTACTTCAAAACGCAGTTCTCTTTCGTGAACTCGATGCCCAGGAGTTCACCGCGCTCGAAGAAATTACTCAGCTGCGGCATATTGCTGAGGACGCGACACTGTTCTTCGAAGGCGACCCTGCCAACGGTTTTTTCGTGTTGCTGTCTGGAAGAGTCCGCATATACAAAGCCGCTGCTGATGGTAAGGAATTCACTCTCCACCAAATTACGCCGGGGCAGGTATTCGCAGAGGCTGCGATCTTTCGCGGCAATACCTATCCGGCCAACTGCATGGCAATGGAGGACTCTGACGTCGCTTTCATCCCCAAGGATCAGTTTATTCGGCTGATCACAAAGTATCCCAACATCTCGCTCAAGATCATCGGCAGCCTTTCCCGCTGGTTACGGGAATTCGCTGCCAAACTCGAAGATTTATCTCTCAAGGAAGTCCCAGCCCGGCTGGCCACATATCTGTTGCGCTACCGGCAGAGCATCAAGCGTGACAGCTTCGATCTTGACATCACCAAAGGTGAATTAGCCAGTGAATTGGCAACAATCAGTGAGACCCTCTCGCGTAGCCTCAAGAAACTTAAGGACTTGGGGGTAATCGCCGTCGACGGCAGACGCATCACAATTCTCGATGCGGAACACCTCGAGTCGATTGCTGCCGGCGAAAAAATCTGACCACTTTGACTTAAATCAAGGACTCCATTAGCCCATTTTCCGATCCTGACAATGAAGGAATGACAGCCCTTCTGAGGATTGAGATTATGGTGATGAATAGATCCCTTGACAGTGACTGCAATGGTGGCGATCTAGTGCCTTCAACTGTTTCCAAGCCAAAGCCGGTTCGCAATCGCCAGACCCAGATCCAGAAATGGCGTCTTGCCGTTCAAATCACTTTCGCCCTACTCTGCGTCTGGATTGGCATCGAGATGCACATCTTCGTCAAATATCTCGAATCAGGCGGAAGCTCCGCGTTTATTCAGAGGCCCCCAGGTGTGGAGGGTTTCCTGCCTATCAGTTCGCTAATGAGCCTGTACTACTTCGTGCTGTCAGGCGAGATTCATCCTGCCCATCCGGCCGGTCTGGTCATTCTCGTGGCGATCATTACACTGTCGCTGGTTTTCGGAAAGGCATTTTGCTCATGGCTCTGTCCAGTTGGATTCATCTCCGAGGCTCTTGGCGACTTAGGCGAAAAGATTTTCCGCCGCCGCATCACAGCTCCACGCTCGCTTGACTATCCTCTGCGCAGTCTGAAGTATCTCCTTTTGGCATTCTTCGTTTACGCCATTTTCTTCACGATGGGAAAGACCGCTCTGCGCGCCTTTCTCGACAGCGATTACAATATCGTCGCCGATGTCAAGATGTACTACTTCTTCGCCCAGGTCTCGCAGTTCTCGTTGTTTGTCATCGGAACATTGGTCCTGCTGTCGATCCCGTTGCGCGGTTTTTGGTGTCGTAATCTCTGTCCTTACGGTGCGTTGCTCGGAGTGATTTCGCTGGTCTCACCGCAAAAAATCCGGCGTAATACGAGTTCCTGCATTGACTGCGGCAAATGCGCTCTGAAATGCCCGTCATTTATCAAAGTAGATAAAGTGAAGACAGTCATCTCCGATGAATGCACTTCTTGCATGGTCTGTGTCGACATCTGTCCCGTCGCCGACACGCTCGAAGTCAAGTCACTGATTACGCGCAAGCCGGTGCATAAGCGCTGGGTAGCCATCGCGACAATCGGAATCTTCGTCGTCATCACCGGTCTCGGCATGATCACCGGATACTGGAACAATAATGTTACTTCGCAAGAATACATATATCACCAACAACATCTTCAAGGTTATGGCCATCCCACCGACACCGAGGGATTGCGAGAGTTGAATCAATCCGCGCCACAGCGCTGAAGAGTCATAGAGGTTAACGAGATGAGTGAATTAATCAACAATGCTGACAAGCGCCGCGAACTGCTGAAGCATCTGATCCTTCAGCTCCACAAGGGCGAAGCGCCCAACGAAGTGCGGGCGCAACTGCAGCGTATCCTTGGTCAGGTTCCGTATGACGAAGTCATGGCCGTCGAGAAGGAACTGATCGATGAGGGACTCCCTCTGACTGAAGTTCTTAAGATGTGTGACATTCACAGTGCAGCTCTCAAGGGCAGTATCGATACGACGTCTGCCAAGACTGCGCCTGCCGGCCATCCGGTCGACACTTTTCTCAAAGAAAATCGCGCAATCGAGTGGGAATTGAGCGGTCTCCAGCGTGCCTATCTCGCTTTGAATACCAAGAAATCTGGCGATGCCGTCAACGATGAAATAGCGCAGCTTCGCGTCAATTTCCACAATCTCTGCGATGTCGACAAGCACTATCGCCGCAAAGAGAATCTCATCTTTCCATTTCTGGAGAACCACGGGATCACCGGCCCGCCAACCGTGATGTGGGGAAAGCACGATCAAATTCGCGAGCTCCTGAAAGCGGCAGTGGAGAGCTTTGAGCACGCCGAAAATATCACTCTCGAAGATGCGCGCACGCTGGTCGAGCTCGTCCTCAAACCCGCATCCGACGGAATTGAGGACATGATTTTCAAGGAAGAACAGATTCTCTTTCCAATGTGTATGGATACTCTGACCGAACACGAATGGTGGCAGGTATATAATCAAAGTCTCGAAATCGGCTTCTGTCTTTTCGATCCCAAAGACGAATGGGCACCCAGTGGCGAGTCAGCTGCAGCCAGCGAATCTGTTTCGGATGAAGGCCGAATCCAGCTTCCCTCTGGGAGTATGACGCCAACCGAACTCAATGCCATTCTCAATACCATCCCATTCGACTTGACCTTCGTCGACAAGGATGATACAGTCCGTTATTTCACGCAGGGCCGGGAGCGGATTTTTGATCGCAACCGTGCCATCCTTGGCCGCAAGGTGCAACTTTGTCATCCGCCTCACAGCGTTCACATCGTGCAAAGGATTATCGAAGATTTCCGCTCCGGCAAACAATCGCGAGCGCCATTTTGGATCAACATGAAGGGTCGCTTCATTCACATCGAGTACTTTGCCCTGCGGGATAAGACCGGCGCATACCTCGGAACTCTTGAAGTCAGCCAGGACCTGACTGAGAAGCGCGCACTAACTGGAGATCAGAGACTGCTGGAATATGCTTCTGACTCGAAGACTTGACAGAAATCAAATCTCAAAGGATAGATAATGACACAAACTGAAATCCTCACGATTACGCCCGATACCAGAATCGGGCCGCTGCTTGACCGCTATCCGCAACTCGAAGCTCCGCTAATGAAGCTGTCTCCGGCATACGCGAAGCTGCGCAATCCGCTTCTTCGCAAAACCATCGCCAAGGTGGCAACCCTTCAACAAGTCGCCAAGATCGGCGAGGTTGCGATCGGCACCCTGATCAATACGCTGCGAAAGGAACTCGGTATCGAAGAGCAGTGGCAGTCAGGTGCAATCTCAAAGAATGACACTGGAACCGATTCAGTCCCTGATTGGTTTGCCCAAACGAAGATCGCCGCGTTGCTCGATGCTGCACCAATTCTCGAAGCCGGTGAACACCCACTCAACCGCGTAATGACGGACCTGCAAAAGCTTCAGCCTGGGCAGATTTACGAGCTGATTACGCCCTTTGTCCCGGCACCCTTGCTTGATGCAGTGAATAAGCGAGGCTTTGAAGTGTGGTCGCAAAAGCAGTCCGACGGCTCGGTGCGATCGTACTTTTGTAAACGTTCGTTCGAGGTGTGACGTGGTATGTTGCCAATCTCCGACCAAAGGTCGATGACAACCTACAACCACTTCTGCATCTGCAATGCATCGCAGCCGTCTTCGTAATATCTTGTAATCCGACCGATGATCTTGTAGCCGGAATTCCTGTAGAGGGTGATTGCGGGATGGTTGTCGGCTCGGACTTCCAATGAGAATCGATCACAACCTTGGCTGCGAGCTTCCTTCAGGCACCTGTCCAGCAACTTTCGGCCCAAGCCGCGACCCTGAAACTTCGGATCGACGGCAATGGTGTAAAGATGCGCCTTTGTTGAGTTCTTGCGCCACAGGATGATTGCTGAACCGACAATGAGCTTGCCGACCAGCAGAACGAACGCGGTCGAATTCGCTTTGGCGATTAGATACCGATACTGTTTGCGAGTGAACAGATCAAAATCAAAACTGCGATTCTCGAGCGCTACCATTCCGCCGAGATCGTTCTTGCGGGCTTTGCGTACCGTGATGCTCTCTCTCATCAACCCCATTCACCGGCGAGATAGGTAATCAGACGTTCGTAGAGGTCCGGTGCTTCTTGATCCTCTTCATCCTCGTTAATCGTCGGATTATCGTTCACCTCGATCACGACATACCCGTCGTCCGTTTGCTTGAGGTCAACCCCATACAAACCGGTACCAATGGCCGCGGCTGCAGCAAGGGCAACCCGAATCAAATTCGGATCCGCTTCCTTGACTGGTATTCCTTTTACCTGTCCATATATGGCGCGACCTGCCTCCGTGTAGGTCATGATCTTCCAGCGTTTTTTCGGAATCATATATTGACACACGAATAATGGCTGGCCGGCCAGTACGCACACGCGCCAGTCAAACTGCGAGCGCACGAATTTCTGCGCCACGACCCGATCGGCACGACGTAAGTAACGCGTGCCAACTGCGACAAACTCTTCGGGTGTCGATACCTTCTCAACGTACATCGAAAAACTCGAGTTAGGAGCCTTCAGCACCAGCGGTGCGCCCATCGACTCCAGCAGCCGTTCACCCGTTTCGCGGGTCAAATCCGCCTCAATGAGAAAGGTCGTCTCCGGCATCGGAACTTGCTTGTCCTGAAGGTGCCGGTACATGTTAACCTTGTCGCAGCAGATGTAGATCGAGTCCGGATCGTCAAGGACGCGCAACCCGTTCATCTGTGCCAAACGCGCAGCAACATAAGACGAGTTCAGCGGGTCGGTCAGTGCCCGGATGAAGATTGCGTCATAGCCGGGGATCTTATACATGTCAGGTCGAAACAGAAAATCAAGCCGATGGCCCAGCATGTGGGCGACCTGACCTAACTTCATCAATGACCCCATTTGTTCCGAGCTGCTCATTGTGTAACGCTCGACGAATACACCTATGTTAGCCAATGCTCCACTCGTCTTTGCAGATAGAACCGCTCCCGGTCGTTTAGTTTTTCAAATGGCAGGGGATTGACATCACTAAGCAGAACTTGATCATCGCTCAACTGGATGATTCGCACAACAGCCAATGGAATACGGAAGACCTTCCACAGTGCTTCGGCCAGGGGCCGATATGCCGGCACGACACTCCAGCCCAGAATCGCACGAAATGTGCCAATCTTCGCTTCATGCGGAATTTCCTGACAGCACATAGCGTATTTGAAATTTCTTGTCATCGACTTGGCAACGCGATCAACATGTCCCTGCCGCTCCACAACACTGTGGCGCGTCATGAATGGATTTATTGTATCGATGATAACTGGAGGCTCAAAGTAGCCGTTAGTAATATACCACTCCGGTACCGGTACATCATTCAACCTCGCTTTTTCGAGCATCAACGGCGTCACATAAGCATCAAGTGCTTCCTTGCACGTGGGATGGATATCGACTCCGTCGGCTTCCAGATCGAGCGAAGCATAATAGCCCAATTCCAGGTAGTTATAATTTCCGGAGAGATTCACGATGCAGGATTCGTCGCGCAATTTGGCCAAGAACCGGCGACCGCGATGACCGTGAGATACGGAGTTGACCGGCTGCAACTCCGCCACTATGTTTGCGCTACTACTGTCTTCGTCCGATTGCATATATCTCTTGATTATCAGTTAACGATCGCTGTGTCATGTTATGCTATTATACGCGTGTTGATAAATTCTCGAAGCAATTTGTCACGCTTGAAGAATAAATAATATAGACTTCAGATCAAGCGGCAGGAATGATCATGGTCGGGAGTCCCGGCAGGGTGGCTCTGTACAAAGTCAGCGCACTTTCCTGGGGCATCTTGAGGATGATAATCTCCCGGCCCAATGGTCGGGCGATTGCCTGTTTGAGGTCGGCAATGGTGTTCTGGAATTTGGACTTCGGCTTCCCCTCGACATCTGTCCGAATGTCCATTGTCAGACCGCCAGCCCAGTGCAGCTGAAATCTCGACGGTAGTTCACGCTGCATCAGGTCCGCATCTACCCTGGTCGCTTCACTGATAATGGCCAGAACTGAGTCCGGTGTTAATCCCTGGGAACCGAACAGGTGCTTTTCGAGTATCGGCCGTACCAGCGTTCCCTTAGGCCCCAGAAAATCATCTGAGAAATCTTTCAACTCGCTTGCGTCTGTATCGAACAGCTCCATCGGATGTTCCCACACGAGAACACCGTTCAAATGAATTTCCACGAATTTGCGAGGGAAATTCAACACCAGGTAAGGCTTCTTGGCGTCTGCCAGCGTCAATTCAGCTTTGATCAGCCGGTATTCCGATTCCGCATCCGCTTGATTCCATGGCTTGGCGGCCGTGTTTGGCGAATCGCCAGACGCCGAACCCTTGTTCCCGCACGATGCCACGAATAACATCGTTACGATTACCGGTACAGCGCTCAACAGGAGCCAATTTCTATGTTGTCGCAGATTAGAAGATGTAAACATAAGTTCCAATGGGAGTCTGCTTGTATAGCGAATCGAGATCTTCGCTGCCAAGTCTCACGCAGCCATGTGTCACGTTGACCCCGAGGAGCCGCTCATAGATTGTTCCGTGGATAAAGAAACCATCGCCAAAATCAAGAGCATAATCTCCCATGACATTCGGGTCGAGGCGCTCCGATTCCTTTTTGGGGACCTCTTCACCTTCCTCGATAAACGCCCAGTCCGGTTTACGCCACCACGGCTCAGTGACTTTGCGACGGATCTTGAATATCCCGTGTGGCGTATTGAAAATCCACTTGCGCCCGGTAATCGAATCTATCAGTTCGCCCCCGGATCCCGTCGAACATCGGGCGTCCAGCATTATCTTGTCTTTGGTGCGAAAATAGATGCGGTTGGCGTGTGTATCGATGACAATGTACGGCTTGGCCGGTGTCAATTTCTCAAGAGTCTTGCGGGCAGCCAGCAACTGCTTCTGCGCTTTCGCCTCGTCCTTGGGAAGCTCTGTCGCCAAAGTGTCAAGTGCGTATCCCTCGGCAATCACCTCTGGTTGTTCACGATTAATGGCAAGCACGAAGAAGAAAATTGCCGCAACCGCAAATACCGGCAGTACTACGTATACGATTAATTTCTTCATGGCCACTGATCCGATTTACGCACGATTGTGACTGGAGTCCCGACCGACACATACTGCATGATGTGATCCATGTCCTTATTCGTCAAGGCTACACAACCTTCTGTCCAGTCACGGTTCTTGCCGCCATCGCCGTGAATCTCAATCCAGCCTCCGATGCGGGCGCGACCCGAAATGACGCCCTTCCGCTTGTTCTCGGCAAATCGCCTCTTGTCATAATCATTTGGGTAATCCAATAATAATGCTCGATAGAACTTACTTCTATTATTTTCTTTGACAACCCGGTACTTACCCTCGGGAGTCGCTGCATCGCCCGAGAACAACTTCTGTCTCGCCGAATTATAACCGAGTTCCGAGTCATAGGTTCGGACCAACCGTCCCCCCTTGACCAGGTATGTCTTGTGAGCCACCTTATCGACGATAACAGCATAACTATTGGCGGAACGCGAATGTTCCAGCGTTTCGGCTACCCACCGCCGCCAGACCCTTATCTGGCGCGACTCATCCTGTTGGTGCGATTCTAATGCAGCGCCGACTTGCTTGAGCAGATTGCGAGCCTTGAGCATCGAAATCCTCGCCTCGTCAAACTCTCCGGTTGCCATGAGCTTCTCTGCGATGTCGAGGTTGAGCCGTGCTCTTTGCCAGTCATCGCGGATGTTGAAGTTCGCCAGCGAACCGTTCAATGCCTCATTCCACTCGACTAATTCGGCGCTGAGTTCCGTGAAGTCTGTTGCCGAGGCACTCTTTACTGTAGTAATGCTGTCGATCGCCTTTTCGCGTGCCTCAATCGCCCTTCGTAGCGCCATGGCAAGAATGGAGTCCGCGCTGTCGTAATTTCGGAATGGAGCAAGCTTGCCGTTTTCTCGCGCCATCGCCATCCACCCGTTATTTACCAGCTGTTCAGCGTCGCGATAGACGAATTGTGCATAGCGTAAGGCGCCGGCGTCTTCGGCCAGACGCAATGCTTGACGCGCATTCTCAAGATTGAGTATTGGTGGATCCTCACACCCGGCGAATACGAACACCAATGTGGTCAGAGCAGTGAGAAGTAAAGATGCCTGTTTGAAGTAGCGCACTGTTGATCCCCGCAAATCAACGGATGTACCGTTCCAATAGAAAATCAATTGGGGGGACAGCGTCGCCGTTGTCCCCCCACCATTATACGTGTACGTGCCTAAATTAGTATCGGCAGAGTGCTACATGCACTTTTTGCCCTTGGCTTCGTACGCCTTGCAGATCTCAGCCGTGATGTTTGCAATACGCGACTTGATCGATTCGAATTTCGTGCGGGCTACAAGGTACTTGCCGCCGGTGAAATCACCCTCGGCTACCGTGTATTCAGAACCAAGATTGACCAAGTCGTTCTTGATCAGCTCAAGTTCGGCCTTGTTGTCCTTGCCCTTGGGTGCCTTGTCAAGCAATACCATTGCGGAATCAAGCATACCCTTAATCTCACCCATCATCGCCGTAACTTCTTGCTTGACTCTTTCCTTCTCGGCATTCGCCTGGTTGATCACATCGCCTGACATGCCGGCAACGCGCTCAAACATAGCCTTTGAATCGCCATAGCTGCGGAACAGGGCAAACTTGCCATCCTGCTCGGTCTTCATGGCGTTGGCGGCATTAAGCGAATCCGACAACATCCGGAATGCCTGCGGAGCATACTGCTCGGCTTCAGCGGCCTTCGCGTTGTTAATTGCACTCTGGGCGGCAGCCATTTCGGCTTCCGGTGGCTTGCTACAGCCAGCCATCACTACTAACGCAATAGCGATAACTGCTAACAATACCTTTCTCATTTTGGTACTTCCTTTCTTGCCTCGACAGGCGTGGGTTAAAAAAAAAGGACACGCGAAAGCTGACTTAAGCTCACACCCATCCCGACGAGGTTGTTTTGTTTAGTTAGCTTATTGTTTTCTTTTCCCCCGGATTTCTCAATCCGGTACTATCCGTCAGATGGCGAAGGAACCGCATCACTTCCATTACGCTTGCGCTTCCTTTCACAATCCCTCCTCAAACAAGGGGCGAATAAATGGTGTGTTATGGTTACTGTCAACAAGTTTTTATTATATCTTGAGAATATCTTATTAAAATCGTCCTAAAATCAAAAACGGGCGCAGATGACTCTGCGCCCGCATGGGAACACTGCTAACGTCGCTGCCGGCTTTCAATTTTGCCGCCGTCAACAGAGCACCACCAGATCCCAGAAGTTCTTCGTTAGTTCTTCATTTTCAAGTAGTTAATCGTCAATTCGGTCTCAGAAATCTGGACACCACGGACTATTGCCTGAGAACAGACACCGAAATCTGCCAAAGTGACAGTCTCGTCATTTAGGCCAAACAACTCCGAGTTCTCGTCAACATGACCGGTCCAGGTCTTGAAACTGCCCGACATTTCCATCAATCGGATCGTCTGAGCCTCGGCATCAAACCCAACGATCAATCCGGTGAATTCAATATCTTTACTAACATCTTCACGAGTGTATCTCTCATTGAAATCTGAAGCTGCTCGGGCATCCTGACCACCCTGTATACCCTGGGTACTCAAGACAGGGCTATTCGTTGCACCCGTTATTGCCCGACCCTCGGCAGTCGCAGCTGCTATTCGCGCGTCGATTTCTGGAGCCATTGGCGACTGGCTTGAACAGCCAATAAATACTACCTGCATCGCCATGGCGATCAACAGCAGCCCGATTTTGTTCTTCGACTTTTCGTTCACATTTCCCTCCTGAGATTTTCTGACGAAACGGATTCCGGCCGACAGCTGCGACAGACATCACAAATGACAGAGCAGTACCATTCTCTCTCCGTACACAGAATCTCGGAGAAAATCATATGCGTGGATTGTTTTTCTCCAGTTTGCAGCTTTGGACTGTCGAAGCGTCAAGTTCGCCCCAAAATCACTGTGCGGTGCTCCAGATTCACGATGAAAACGCTGGGCGTCAGAGACAACTAACACGGCTCCGATAGGAGTTTGCCCCTGCAGAGGCTATATAGAGATTCAACAGAGCATTTTCGCAGATCGAAGTCTTCACAGGCGGTTTTCCAGCAGAATCACCACCGTTGCTGTTGCGTCGACAGGATCCGACCTCTGCATTCTCCTTGACTTAATGGTGCCTTTTCGATTCTTTCTCCAACCTAAGGGCAGGGCGCACCAGCGGTTGCGGTGGGCGATCCTCCCGATAACATCCATGATCAGAAAGATGAAATAAATGGCTGAACAATACATCTTCACAATGCTTGGCCTGAACAAATTCTATGGCCAGAAGCAGGTCCTCAGGAACATCAATCTAAGTTTCTTCCCCGGGGCTAAAATTGGCATTGTGGGCGAAAACGGCGCGGGAAAGTCCACAGTACTCAAGATCATGGCGGGTATGGATGATGCCTATCAAGGCACTGCTAAGTTGATCGGCAACTTCCGCTCCGGTATAGTGATGCAGGAACCGCTGCTTGATGAGAAAGCTACGGTCCGCACGGTTGTCGAACAGGCCTTCGGCAAGGTCACAACCATGCTCAACGAATACAACGAGATAACCGCCAAGATGGGTGAGTCAATGTCGGATGACGACATGCAGAAGCTCATGGATCGGCTCGGCGAGCTCCAAGAACAACTTGATGCCGCCGACGCCTGGAATCTCGATGTCGCGATCCGCCAGGCCGCAGATGCGCTATGTCTTCCCGATGACGATCGCATCGTCGATACACTGTCAGGCGGTGAGAAACGTCGCGTCGCTCTTTGCAAAGCGCTGCTCGAACGTCCCGACCTGCTGCTTCTCGATGAACCAACCAACCATCTCGACGCCGAGACTATCGATTGGCTGGAAGAGCAACTCAAGGACTATCCCGGCACAGTGATCATCGTGACGCACGACCGCTACTTCCTCGACAATATCACTAAGTGGATCCTCGAACTTGACGGCGGGTATGGGATTCCGTATTCCGGTAATTACACTTCGTGGCTCGAACAAAAACTCGCCAAGCTGACCGGCGACGAAAAGAAAGAGACCCCACGCTCGCGTATGCTCAACCGCGAGCTGGCCTGGATCAAAATGTCCAACCGTGACCGCCAGCAGTTGACGCGTTCGCGCATCATCGAGTATGAGCAGTTAGTCGCTCGTGAAGAGGCCGCTGCCAAAGAAGGCGGGGCGAATATCGTCATCGCTCCCGGCGAGGAACTTGGCGAGTCAGTGATCGAGTTCAAGAACGTCGCCAAGCAATATGGCGAGCGGGTGATCTTCAAAGATGCCAGCTTCATTGTGCCCAAGTCAGCGATCGTTGGACTCGTCGGCCCTAACGGCACCGGCAAGACGACGCTGTTCAGGATGATTGTCGGCCAGGAGAAACCGACTGCCGGTGAAGTCGTCATCGGCTCGACCGTGCAACTAGCCTACGTCGACCAGGAGCGTGACTCGTTCGAGGGCCAGGTCAGCCTGATCGAGGAGATCGGCGGCGGCGCCGACAATGTCATGCTCGGCAAGCTCGAGGTCCCGATCCGTCAGTATCTCGCGCGGTTCGGGTTCAAAGGCTCCGACCAGCAGAAAATGGTTCACGAATTGTCCGGCGGCGAACGCAACCGCGCTCACCTGTCCAAGGTGCTCAAGGTCGGCGGCAACGTGCTTCTGCTCGACGAACCGACCAACGATCTCGATGTCAACATGCTGCGCAATCTCGAAGAGGCCATCATGAATTTCAAGGGCTGCGCTATGGTAATCAGCCACGACCGGTTCTTTCTCGACCGCATCTGTACGCACTTGCTCGTCTTCGAGGGCGAAGGAACGGTTCGTTGGTTCGAGGGCAACTACCGCGAGTACGAGGACTGGCACAAACGCGAACTTGGCGGCAAACCGTTCGAGAACAGACGGAATCGATACCGGAAGATTGTGAAGGGGTAGTTCACAGAATCTCGATTTTGTGCAGAGCCTCTGTTTGCACAAAACCAATGCAAAAAAGGGTTGCAAGTATCCTCTTATCCGCTTAATTTGTGAAAAGATTCACATCAGTTATGGTAACCTGATGTGGATACCGGATCGGGTGCCCTCACCCCCGGCCCCTCTCCCTCGAAAGGGCGGTGGGAAAAACGGTGATGGTCATCGTAGGGGCGCAGCATGCTGCGCCCGATCGCGCCAAAGGCGCGAGGTTCGGCTGAAGCCGAACCCACAGTCCGAGAAACGAGGATCCCACGGTCCCGACAAGCGGGATCTTTGGAAGGTCGTGGACGAGTGGTCAATTCCCCTCTTAGAGAGGGGTGGCTTCGATCCCCGGTAAGGGGAGCGGAGACGGGGTGTGTAGATCGTGGCAGCGCGCCAAAGGCGCGATGTTCGGCTTATAGCCGAACCCACAAAAACGAACGAGCTTTTGATGGCTATAAACACTATGATGATATCTTCTCTTCCACATAAAGTGAGTCAATGATGAAACAACTTCTGTCGGGAAACGAAGCGGTCGCCCGCGGGGCGTACGAGGCCGGTGTCAAGATGGCGGTCGGCTATCCGGGCACGCCCTCGACCGAAATCCTCGAGACGATGGCCGAACGCCACCGCTCGGTATATTCGCAATGGTCGCCCAACGAAAAGGTCGCCTTCGAGGTCGGAATCGGCGCGTCGATCGGCGGTGCCCGCGCGCTGGTGACGATGAAGCACGTCGGCCTCAATGTCGCTGCCGACCCGCTGATGACCTTTGCCTATACCGGCGTCAACGGCGGATTCGTGTTCGTCTCGGCGGATGATCCGGAGATGCACTCCTCGCAAAACGAGCAGGACAATCGCATCTTCGCGCGCTTTGCGAATATCCCCTTCCTCGAACCGGCCGATTCGCAGGAATCGAAGGATATGCTGGTCGCGGCCTACGAGATCTCCGAGCGCTATGATACGCCGGTGATGCTGCGCATGACGACACGCATCTCGCACACGATGGGCATCGTCGAAATCGTCGAGCCGCTGCATCCGCAGGAACGCAAGTTCGTCAAGAACCCCGAGAAGTACGTCATGATCCCCTCCAACGCCAAGGTGCGTCATGTAGTCGTCGCACAGAGGCTGCTTGACCTCGCCCGCTATTCCGAGGAAACTCCATTCAACAAGATCGAATCCAACGGCTCGAAGATCGGCATCATCTCCGGCGGCGTTGCCTACCAATACGCCAAAGAGGTCGCACCGAATTTCGATTACTACAAGATCGGATTCGGATATCCGCTGCCGCTGGAAGGGATCCGCAAGTTTGTCCACGCGCATGAGATCACGCTCGTCGTCGAAGAGCTCGAACCGGTCTACGAGGACCAAATCAAGGCCGCGGGAATCAAGGTCGAAGGCAAGAAGTACTTCGGCGCACTCGGCGAGCTTTCGCCCTCGCGCGTCGCCAAGGGTCTCAAGGAAGCCGGCCTGATCAACAAAGTGGTCGTTCCCGAAATCACGCAGGAGGATCTCTTCCCGCGTCCGCCGGTGTTGTGTCCCGGCTGTCCGCATCGCGGCGCCTTCATGGCTCTGAAGAAACTCGGCGTCGCGGTAACCGGCGATATCGGCTGCTATACTCTCGGCGTACTCAAGCCGCTCAACGCGCTCGATACCTGCATTTGCATGGGAGCCTCGATCGGTAATGCAATCGGCATGGAGAAGGTCAAAGGCTCCGACAAGGGCACCGTGGCGGTGATCGGCGATTCGACGTTTTTCCATTCGGGTATCACCGGACTGCTCGATGCCGTCTACAATCAATCGAATGTGACGGTGATCATCCTCGACAATCGCGCGACGGCGATGACGGGCGGCCAGGAACATCCCGGCACCGGCAAGACGCTGATGGGCGAGCCGGTCGGACGCACCGATATTCACGAACTGGTCAAGGCGCTCGGGGTGAAGAATTTCGAGGAGGTCGATGCCTACGACTTCGACGCCACTCTGGAATGCGTCAAACGCCAGATGGAAACGCCGGGGCCGTCCGTGATCCTGACCTCGCGGCCCTGCGTGCTGATGCCCAAGCGCATCATGGATGAACCGTATCTGGTCGATCTCGAACTCTGCAACGGCTGCTCGGCCTGCTTCCGGATCTCGTGTCCGGCGATCGCCGCCGCGCACGAAACCAACGAGCGCGGGCATGCCAAAGCGATCATCGATGAGACGCTCTGCACCGGCTGCACGCTCTGCGCGCAGATCTGCCCGACCGAGGCCATTGTCCTGAAAAGCCAGTTCGCGAAAGCGTGAGGAGTAACGAAATGTCAGAACAATTTTATAATATCCTGATCGTCGGCGTCGGCGGCCAGGGCGTGTTGCTGGCCTCGGAGATTATCTCGCAGGTCGCGATGAACGCCGGACTTGATGTCAAAAAATCGGAAATCCACGGCATGTCGCAGCGCGGCGGCGTGGTGACCTCGCACGTGCGCATCGGCAAGAAAGTCTACTCGCCGACGATTCAACAGGGTGAGGTCGATATCCTGATGGGTTTCGAGAAGGCCGAGGCGTTGCGCTTTGTCGGCTGGATGAAAAAAAGCGGTACGGCGATTGTCTCGCACACAACGCTGGTGCCGGCGATTGTGACCTCGTCGAAGGAGTTCCACTATCCCGACGACGCCATTGCCGATCTCAAAGCGAAAGCGCCCAATGTCATCGATGTCGAGGCCGACAAGATCGCGGGCGAACTCGGCAATCCGCGGCTGGTGAATACGATCCTGATCGGCGTGTTGTCGAAGCTGCTGCCGTTCGATGAGAAGCTTTTCACCGACACGATCAAGTCGCTCGTCAAAGAAAAGTTCGTGCCGGCGAACCTGCAGGCGTTCGCCCGCGGGCGGGAACTGAGCACGAAGACGGTGGTGAGGTAGGGGCGCGGTTTTGGTTGTCATTCCCGCGAAAGCGGGAATCCAGGCTAGTCGCCCATCGCTTGCGATGGGTACATTGCAGACACACCCCGTCTCGATCGCCCTCATTTTTCGGGCGTTCGAGCCACCCCTCTGTAGAGGGGAATTAAGATTTGTAGCGGCGCGGTTCCCGCGCCCGGTGATGAACCCTCACCCCGGGCGCCTCTCCCTTGAGAGGGCGAGGGGGGATTGTCGGAACGCATTGATCTTGTCATTCCCGCGAAGGCGGGAATCCAGGCTCGTAGGTCAAGCCCTCTTGGGGCTTGACATCATGAATATACAACGTGGTACACGAAGGACAGTACTTGGAACGAGTTATCGAGCTCATCTGGTGCCGTTGGAAGTTACCGAGGGATGTTGTCTGTAGTCTTGTCGGAATCTGCCTTCTGGTCGGGTTCCTGGCTGGGCCGGGTTGTTCCGACTCCAAGGATCCCAATGTAGTGACGAATGAAGAATATGCCGTGTACGGAGCAGTACTAGAATTGCTTCGAAGCGACCCGCATCCCAATTTCGATTCACTTAGAATGCTTGGGCTCATTCTCTCTGGCACAGGATCGTCCAGCAGCGACTCTTTGGTCAGCCACACTAGAGCTTGCGATGCTTATCCCACAACCAAGGGCCAGAAATCTGAGTGCATGATTGGCGCGCGAACAACTACAGAGAGAATCAATGAAGGGACGAAGCTGGCGTTTAGAGAGTATTCGTTCACTCTCGACGGAGAACTGATAGACTCATTCAACACAATCAACGAAGTTGCTTGTCTTCTGGATTCGTCCATGTTTCCCGTCAACCTTCAAGCAAGACTTTTCAGTAAGGAAAAGGATGAGGAGTATGAAATCCGCGGGGGTAGGTTTTATGACCACTACTACGAGGACTATCCGTGTGCCGATGGGTTGCGTAGTTTGTCGCGCGTCGGATTCAGCAAGGATGGAAATGTGGCCCTCGTGCTGCACGGAATAGGATTCGGAAGAACAGCGGGAACAGGTCACTACTTTCTTCTGCGGAACGTGAATGGACATTGGCAGGTTGTTGATAAGCTGATGACGTGGATCTCTTGACATGTACGCGACACGTGTTAAGCAAACACACCCCGTCTCGACCGCCTTCATGCTTCGGGCGTTCGAGCCACGCCTCTGTAGAGGGGAATTGGAAATCGTAGGGGCGCAGCATGCTGCGCCCAGTCACGCCGGAGGCGCGACAGTACGGACATTCCCACCCTGCGCTTCGCTGCGGGTGGGCTACCGGTATTCGACTACTCAACTATGCTGAAAGAGATATAACCCTATGCCCCACCTTCTCATCATCAACCCCGGATCGACCTCGACCAAGGTCGCGTTGTTCGACGGGGAAAACAAAATCGCCGAGGAGGCCATCCGCCACGATGCGCACGACCTCGCGCAATTCGACAACGTCGCCGACTCGCTGGACTATCGCATGGTCGGTATCAACGAATGGATTGCCGCGCAGAAGATCGACCTTGGCCAGGTCAAGGCCGTCGTCGGCCGAGGCGCACCGGTCAAACCTCTGGCGGGAGGATCATACGCGATCAGCCCACAGATGCTCGACGACCTGCGCACGATGAAGTACTCCAATCACGCCTCGAATCTCGGCGCGATCATCGCCGATCACTTCGGCAAGAAACTCGGCGTGCCCTGCCTGATCTCCGATCCGATCACGGTCGACAATTTCACCGATCTGGCCCGCGTTTCCGGTATCCCTGAGATCGAGCGCAAATGCCGCGTGCATGCGCTCAATATCAAAGAGGTCTGCCGCCGCGAGGCCGCGAAAATAGGCAAGAAACTGGAAGAGGTCAACTATGTCTGCGCCCACATGGGTGGTGGCGTGTCGATTGCCGCACTCGAGGGTGGCCGCGTCATCGATGTCAATGACGCGCTGCTCGGAATGGGGCCATACTCGCCCGACCGGGCGGGAGCGCTTCCGGTGGGACCGCTGGTGAAACTTTGCTACTCCGGCAAGTTCACCGAGAAAGAGATGCTCGACAAGCTTTCGCGCAAGTCGGGCCTCGTGGCTTATGTCGGCGCGGCCGATTTGCGCGAATGCGAGAAGATGATCCGTTCCGGCGACCAGAAAGCACTGCTCTACTTCAACGCCATGGCCTACCAGATCGCCAAGGAGATTGGCCAGGCCGCCGTCGTGCTTGCCGGCAAGTTTGAGGCTATCGTGCTGACCGGCGGCATGGCCAAATCAGACCGCCTCGTTCAAGAGATCAGCAAATACATTAACTTTCTTGGCAAAATCATCGTCGTGGGCGGCGAATTCGAGATGGAAGCCCTGGCGGCAGCCGGAATGCGCTTCATCAACGGACAAGAAAAGCTGAAAGAGTATTAGCGAGTAGGTCGGGTTTGCAGTCCCGCAGGGGCGCCAAACCCGACATGTGCAGGCACGACATTGCACCGTCATTGCTTGACAACAGTGACAAAAAAGTATATCTTATTCATAACGATATCCTGCGAATTCGACTGCTGTCAATAGCGTTCACTGCCAAGAGGAGGGTCTCTCCATGGTGTTCCTTCAATTTGCCATTTGCCGAGTTTGGCTGCCAATAGTCGTTCTTGCTATCCTCATCACTCCAGTTACAACCATAGCTCAGACTTCAGCCATTCACGACACGATCATCGTCACGATGGAAGGCGTCAATTGTCTAGCGCCGCAATACGTTCTCTTTCCGATGGAGGCAGATCAACTGACCCTCTCTGGTCTGTCTACTTGTCAGCACTTTAACGACTATAGCACTACCTGCCTGGATAGCTATGACGGTGGTGAGGACTATATAATTCAGCTTGAAGTACAGATGGCCATGTACGCCTATATCCGGTTTGATCCGAAAGGAACCCCCTGGACCGGCATAGCCATTGACAATAGTTGCCCTCCGGACTTCGATTGCCTTGCAAAGAGCACCAGCAGCAGTTCCCTTCCTCATTACATCCAGGAAGTCTATCTGGATGCGGGGACTTATTATATTATGATCGATACCTGGCCGTCGCCAACCTGCATCCCGGAGTTTGAACTGCAGATTATTCGTTTCTTTCCGGATCCGTGGGGAATCGACTGTACCTTGCCTTTGACACTCAACATTGCCCCTGAAGATCTTCCCCTCACGATCGGTCCCCAGTCGACACTCACTTCTCAGAACAATTACAGTGAAACTTGCCTTGGCGCTTATGACGAAGGCGAGGATTTGTTCTATCAGTTTATCTTGCCGGAGAGCCTGAAGGTCAACCTCCGCGTTGACCCGAATGGTACCGCTGGCAGCGGTTTCGTCTTGCATGACTCGTGTCCGCCCACTTCCGAGTGCATGGCCAAAGCAACGGACAACCTTGGCCAGGAATACGGTGTTAACGGAGTTAGTCTCCCTGCCGGAACGTATTACCTGATGATCGATTCCTGGTCCATGCAGACACCGATCAATCACATGTATATTCACATCGACTCATACTATCGTTGCGGTGATGTCGACGTCAATGATATCGTTAACATTTCCGATGCCGTCTATCTGATAAATTACATCTTTTCAGGTGGCCCACCTCCCGCTCCACTTGCGGCTGGAGACGTTAACCTAAGCGAACTGATCACGATTTCCGATGCAGTCTACCTGATCAATTATATCTTCGCAGGCGGCCCCGCACCGTGCGCGAATTGACGTGTATCCAAGGCGTGTATCTTAATCGTTGCGTTTCCGATCCCCATTTGGCTACTTATTGATTATCACTCCACAGAAGGGCTTCGTAAATGGGTAATCCTCTTCTCGCACTCACCAAAGGCTTCTTGTTGGTACTTTGCGCAACCTCGATGCTATGGGCGGCTGATCAAACGGACAGAATTAATCTCTACATCGATTGCAGTGACTGTGCGTCAGCGGACTTCGACTTCTTCCGGACGGAGATAACCTTCGTCAATTTTGTGCGCGACCGCAGCGAATCGGACGTGCACATTCTCGTGTCGATGCAAAACACCGGGAGCGGCGGCAAGGAATATACATTAACTTTCATCGGTCGCGGCAGATTCGAATTGTTGACGGATACACTCAAACATATCGCGCAACAATCCGACAGCGATGAGCTGATTCGCAATGGACTACTCAAGGCGATGAAGATGGGTTTGATACGGTACGTCTCGCGCACTGCCGGTTCCGACCAGATCGCGATTTCCTATTCGCTGCCCGAGATCCAAAACGCTTCTGATCAGGTCAAGCCCGTGGATAAATGGAACAACTGGGTTTTCAAAATCTCTGGGAATGGATATTTTCAGGGCGAAGAATCATACACGAGCCGTTCGCTCTATGGAACGCTCTCGGCCAATCGGGTCACTGAATCGCTGAAATTGGGTCTGTCCATTTATGGTAATCACCAGAAGAACGAATACGATACCGACGATCGCACGATCAGTAGTTCGTCAAGCAGCAAGGGGCTCGACACCTACGCCATTTTCAGCCTTACCGACCACTGGTCGTGGGGCGCTGAAATCAACCCTTGGTCATCCACCTACAGTAATCGCGATTTTGCGCTCACTTCGTCTGTCTCGCTTGAGTACAACATTTTTCCTTACGGCCAGTCAACACACAAGCAGTTGCGCATCATGTACGATCTTCGTCACTACTACATGGACTATCATGATGAAACGATTTATGGCAAAACCACCGAAAACATAATCTCACATTCGCTTCAGGCCACGCTGGAAATCGTCCAGCCGTGGGGAAGTGGCGAAATCGCCGTCGAGGGATCGCATTTTCTCAAGCTGATCAAGCGGAATCGACTGGCAGCCTGGGGCGAAATGTCGCTGCGGATCGTAGAAGGCTTCTCAATTGAGCTCTATGGCAACGTCTCAAGAATTCGTGATCAAATCTCCTTGCCAAAGGGTGACGCTTCCGATGAAGACATCCTCTTGCGCATGCGCCAGTTGGAGACCGGCTACAGCTATTACACCTCGATTGGATTAAGCTACACTTTCGGCTCGATCTACAACAACATCGTCAATCCGAGGTTTGGAGGTTGAATGCTTGATGAAGATCAATCTTTAGACGCCTCCCAGAATGGAGGATATTGACTGCTGGATCCCACCAGTCAATGATCCTGGACCCGATCGATGGTTCCTCAATTGATGAGATAGTGGGTACTCCCTTTCCCATTGATCTTCCCCCCACTTTGACCTATATTAATTAACTAAATATGCAACGATTTGTCGATTTATGCGAAATCTTCGTCCTCGCCGGTCACGGTGGTCCCGGGAAGATCGGGTTCAGGACGGAAAAGTTTATCCCCAAGGGTGGCCCCGACGGCGGTGACGGCGGCAAGGGGGGTGACGTCGTGTTTGTGGTGGACACCAACCTAAACACCCTGCGTGATTTTACCTACCGGCTCAAGTACCACGCCGAAGACGGCGCTCAGGGCGAATCCGGCCTTCGCAGCGGCAAAGGCGGTGAGGATCTTCGCATCAAGGTTCCGCCCGGCACACTCATTCGCGACAAAGAAACCGGCGATCTGATCTGCGATCTCGAAAAGGAAGCCGAGGAGTACATCGTCTGCAAAGGCGGCAAAGGCGGTCGCGGCAACAATCATTTCAAATCGGCCACCAACCAGACACCACGTCGTGCCGACTCAGGCATGCCCGGCGAAGAACGTCACTTGATACTCGAACTGAAACTGGTTGCCGATGTCGGCCTCGTCGGCTACCCCAATGCAGGTAAGTCGACATTCCTTGCAGCCGTATCTGACGCCAAGCCGAAGATCGCTTCGTATCCGTTTACCACGCTCACACCCAATCTCGGCGTCGTGCGTCGGGACAACTATCAGACCTTTACTGTTGCCGATATTCCAGGCATCATCGAAGGCGCCAGCATGGGCAAGGGGTTGGGGCTGCAGTTCCTGCGCCATATCCAGCGAGTTCGGGTACTCTGCTTTATTCTCGATGCGTCAGATCCGAATTACGAAGTGCAGTTCACTTCGCTCAAGCAGGAATTGCTGGCCTATGATCCAACTTTGCTAAATCGGTCAGAATTGGTTCTCTTCAACAAACTTGATGCGCTGGACGACGAGAAGCATGCTGAGATTGAGGCCGCGGTCAACGAAAATATGATTGCCATTTCCGCGCTTGAGAAGATAAATATCGACGTGGCTGTCGCCCGTCTCTGGGACAAATTGCAGGAATCAAAACAGGAAACTTATGTCCCCTCAGAATGATCCACGTTACTGGTGGTTCGCGTTAAACACGGTGCCCGGAATTGGAGTTGTGCGCTTTGTCGCACTGGTGAAACACTTTGGTTCTCCACAGGCCGCCTTAGAGGCAACGCCCAAAGAGCTCAACACAATGCCCGAGATCGGCGAAAAGGTCGCACGAGCACTTAAGGGCCAGGTGGATGAAAAGCACGCAGAGGATCAGCTCGCAAAACTTGACCATCACAACGCACGACTGGTTTCGATCCTGGACACTGATTATCCCGATCAACTTAAGAGAATCTACGATCCTCCTCCGTTCTTGATCGTGAAAGGCGATTTTCGACCAGAGGATCGGCTTGCAGTGGCGATTATTGGTAGTCGCATGAGTAGCGAATACGGTCGTCAAGTGGCAGAGATGCTCTCTCGCCAGCTGTGCAAGTCTGGACTGACCATCGTGTCCGGTTTGGCTCGCGGTATCGACTCCATTTCCCACTTGGCAACAATTGCGGTTGGTGGACGCACAATTGGCGTACTCGGATGTGGCCTTGATATCACATACCCGCCCGAGAACAAGAAACTCTATCAGCAAGTTGCCGATTCCGGCGCCGTCATTACCGAGTTTGAATTTGGTGTTCGGCCCGAGAAGTTCAATTTCCCGGCGCGGAATCGAATCATCTCTGGCCTTTCCCGCGGTGTCATTGTGGTTGAAGCTCGCAAAGGCTCAGGCGCTCTCGTAACAGCGCAACATGCCGTCGACCAGAATCGGGAGGTCTTTGCCGTTCCGGGAAATATCACATCGGTGGCCTCCTATGGCGCAAACGAACTCTTGAAGCAAGGCGCAATCCCAGTCACCCAGGCTCCGGACGTATTATTGGCCTTGGGAATTGATCCGCAGACCCGGGCGGCAGCCAAGGAACGGCCACGTGTCAGCCTTCCTGAGGCCGAACAGCTCATATACGATAACCTCTCGACTCAGCCACAACTGGTTGATAGTTTGTCAAACTCGGTGCATCGTCCGGTAGGGGAAGTTCTATCGCTTTTGCTCAGCTTGGAAATGGCCGGTCTGGTGAGACAACTTCCCGGCAAACTTTTTCTCCGCACTGTGTAAAAGGAATTGGATTTGGCCTCTAAAACAGTTAAGATTGTTAATAAGTTAGGTTTGCATGCGCGTCCCTCGGCCAAAGTGGTGCAGACGGCGACCCGATTCAAGTCTGAAATCACCTTGGAGAAAGAGGGGCTCGAAGTCAACGGCAAGTCCATTATGGGAGTAATGATGTTGGCTGCGGAGATGGGCGCCGAAGTTACCGTAACCGCTACCGGTGAAGATGAGGAAGAAGCTGTCAAAGCGATGTGTGAAGTGATCGCCTCGAAGTTTGACTAACCGCCGCCGGCAATCCGTTGTCACCAACAGCACTCAAGGTACCCAATACCGACAATGTCTCTCAAAGATAAACAAGTAGATTCTACGCATGCCAAGGAAATACGACTGCGTGGTCTGGTGGCCTCGCCCGGCATCGCCGTGGCCCGCTGCTTTAAGCACGACAATGCACCCCACACAATCGCCAAACAGCACATTGAAGTGGACCAGGTAGATGCTGAGATCGAGCGACTTAACAGTGCTATCGCCTTGGCTCGAAAGGAACTCGAACAAATTCATGCTGAGGCCGATAGCTCCATCGGCGCTCAACTTGCCAAGATTTTCGAGGCTCAGCTTCTCATCCTTGACGACCGGGCCTTCTTCGATGCCGTTTGCCACGACATCGCCAAATCCCGACTAAATGCTGAGTACGTTTACAATCGCCACCTGCAGCGGACTCTTAGTTCATTGCGCAAGTCGCAGGATAGTTACCTCAAGGAGATGGCAAATGACATTAATGCCACCGCTGCCAAGGTCTTCAACTACCTGATTGGTCACCATGTCAACAAGCTGATCAACAACAAGGGCAGAATCGCGTTGGCTGAGGATTTCTCACCCGGGGAAGTAGTGTTGATGGGGAAGTACGACATTCCCGGTTTTGCAACCTCTCTGGGCGGGCAGACCTCGCACATGACGCTCATCGCCAAATCACTCTCGATTCCCGGTGTCGTTGGTGTGAGTAAGCTGCTCGAAAAAATCCCCGACAATGCCACGACAATCATTGATGGTGAAAACGGTTGGGTGATCATCAACCCCGAAAAAGCCACCCTGGATGAGTACAAAGAAGAACAGAAGCGGCGCCGGACGGTCATTGCCCGCCAATTGCGTGGCATCGGCAAGATACCATCGACCACCATCGATGGCCGCGAAATTGCCGTAATGGCTAACCTTGAAATTCCAACACCGGTCGATGAAATTCTGGCAGGCAACAAAGTAGGAGTCGGGCTGTACCGTACAGAATTCTTCTACCTTACGCGCATGAAGTTTCCGACCGAGGAGGAACAGGCTGAGATCTATTCCAATATCGCCCGGACTTTTTTCCCAAACCAGGTTACTTTGCGCGTGTATGACCTGGGTTCAGACAAGGTAATTTCAGACTACCGCGAAGCCGAAGAAATCAATCCGGCATTGGGCTGGCGCGGAATTCGACTCGATCTCGATATGCCGGATATCTTCAAAATCCAGGTCCGTGCGATGCTCAGGGCCTCGACGAACAAGAACATCAAGATCATGTTACCGATGGTGTCAACCGCCATGGAACTAATAAAGGCCAAGCGCATCATCCACGGTGCGATGAAAGAGCTCCACGCGGAAGGCCATGCTTTCGACGAAGACATCGACATCGGCATCATGATCGAAGTCCCGTCTGCTGCTCTGATGGCTAACGAACTGGCGCGCCATGTCTGCTTCTTCAGCATTGGCACCAACGATCTGGTGCAATACACTTTGGCGGCCGACCGCGGCAACAAGAAAGTGGCTGCACTCTATCGCGAGCTCCATCCAGCCGTTCTGCGCCTGATCAAGATGACGATCGATGCCGGTGATGCACACAAGGTGAGCGTGAGTCTGTGTGGTGAGATGGCCTCGCGGGCGGAAGCGATCCCGCTTCTGATCGGCATGGGATTGACCGCTTTTTCCGTAGTTCCGCCCAGAGTTGCCGGTGTCAAAAAGCTAATTGCTTCACTTGACTACACCGAATGCAGAGTTCTCGCCGAGCGAATTATGAAACTCGCCACTACCGAAAAAGTTGAAGCGGTTTTGCACAATTGGATTGATGTTCATGTGAATAAAGAACTCATGGAGGACTAAATGGAATTGACTGAGGCTGCTGTCGCAAAGTACGACCCTACTAATATGTACCAACGCATCTATGAATTTCCGCAGCAACTGCGCGCCGGTTATGAGCTGCCGATTAAGGGCGATCTCACCGGGTTCTCAGCGGATCAGTTCAGGAGCATTGTCATCGCCGGAATGGGTGGATCTGCAATCGGTGGCGATTTCGTACGTACCTATTTGGCCGATCAGCTCACTGTTCCGCTGTTCATAAATCGCAATTACGGCCTGCCTATGTATGTCGATTCCAGTACGTTGGTAATCGTGTCCTCGTACTCCGGCAACACTGAAGAGACGATCGCCGCCTTCGAAGAAGCAAAGAAACGTGGCTGCAAGATCCTCATCGCCACCACCGGCGGCAAAATTGGTCAAGCAGCAGCCGACGGTAACTACCCGCATGTGATGCTCCCCGGCGGCTTTGAGCCGCGAGCTGCTTTGGGATACTCCTTCGGGCCTATCTTGCAGCTATTGCAGAAAGTTGGCTTCATCGCCAATCAGGATCAGGTTGTAGCGGATACCTGCTCCTTTCTCCAGGAGAGCCGAAAGAAACTCGCAATCGGAATAGGCGAGTCGCGCAATGAAGCCAAGAAGATTGCTGCTCGCCTCAAAGATAAGATCGGAATTGTCTATGCAGGCGCTGACTTCTACGATGTCGCAGCTATTCGTTTCAAGGGACAGATATGCGAAAACGGCAAGCACTTGTCCTATGCCAACATTTGCCCTGAATTTAACCACAACGAATTAGTTGGATTCGATTATCCAAAGGCGCTTGTCAAGAAGCTGTTGGTCCTGTTCTTGTCAGGTCCTGCAGACTCTCAGGGTGTTACGAATCGCTTCAAAGTGGTTGACAAGATTGTGCGCGAAAAGGGTGCCGGAAGCCTCACTTTGAAAGCGAAAGGCCCGAATCGGCTGTCTGAGATATTTTCGCTGGTTCAGCTGGGTGACCTTGCCAGTTATTATCTGGCATTAGTCAACAAAACAGACCCTTCGCCCGTACATGTCATTAACCGCTTGAAATCGTCCCTGGAGAAAATGTCTTGAGATTTGTTCGGCGTCTTGTACTCATCATTCCCTTGATCCTCATCTGTTGTGCGAGTGCAATGGCGCAGGATAGTCAACCTGTCGTTGATAGTGGCTGGTTCCGCAGTTATCGCTTCAACGCCATCGTTCTCATTCTCATTTTTTCGGCCGCTATCACCTACTATACCAATCGCGCCAAGCGCGGCGATAAACTATTCATTCGTAAATTAGCAGGACTCGACGCAGTTGAAGAAGCCGTCGGTCGCGCTACCGAAATGGGTCGACCGGTCTTGTTTATTCCCGGCATCAACGAGATCGACGTGATGGACACGATCGCCGGTATTTCGATTTTAGGTCGCGTTGCCAAGATCACAGCCCGTTACGAAACACCGCTTCATGTTCCGGTTCGCTATCCGATGGTGCTGGCTGCAGCGCAAGAAGTTGTCCAACAGGCTTACATCGCCGAGGGCAAGGGTGACGCACAGGATCGCGACGCAGTTCAATACGTCGCTGGCGAACAGATGGCCTTTACAGCCGCAGTCAACGGCTACATGATGCGCGAACGTCCCGCAGCAAATATCTTCATGGGCGCCTTCTACGCCGAGTCCCTTCTCCTCGCAGAAACTGGAAATGCCGCCGGATCGATACAAATAGCGGGTACGGCGCAGCCTGAGCAATTGCCGTTCTTCATTGCGGCCTGTGATTACACCCTAATGGGTGAGGAGCTGTTCGCTGCTTCTGCCTATCTATCGCATGAACCGATCATGCTCGGTGGTTTGAAGGGTCAGGACTGGATGAAGGTTTTGATTGTCCTTGCCATCATTGCCGGGACACTAATCGTAACGTTCTCCACTGACACCGATTGGTTGAAGCATCTGTTCGAGGTCAGATAGTGAAGTCGACGATTCCGATCATAGTAGCGTTTCTCTCAGGCCTCGCCATGGTTGCGGCCTTCATTCTCAGTCCGGGGAAATTCGGCGATGTGGAAGGCACACTCTTGCAATGGGTGTCAATCATCGGTGGCTTCACCCTCCTTCTCGGTGTGATCTCGATCGTCCGCGTCAATATTCGTCCCGTCATGCGCCGCGAACGCGGCTGGTACAATAAGCTCGCTCTGCTCCTTGCCGTCGCCGCAACCGGGATTCCGGCTGTGTTGCCGGTTAGCTGGTCGTCCAGCTTCGGCACCGGTGACAACACTTTCTATGATTGGCTTTTTAATAACATGAACGCCCCCATGATGTCGACGATGTTTGCCATGCTCGCATTTTACATTGCCTCGGCAGCCTTCCGCGCCTTTCGAGCGCGCAACGCAGAGGCCACTCTGCTTTTGATAACTGCCGTTCTCGTCATGCTCTGGCGTGTCCCCATGGGTGAATCACTGTTCGCCGGCATCCATCCCGAGCTTCCACAAGCGATCAATAATTATGTCATGGGTGGCATAAATGTCGCAGTTCAGCGCGGAATTATCATCGGTTCCGCTATGGGAGCCGCCACCATGGGCCTTCGGATCATGCTTGGTATCGAGCGTACCTACATGGGCGGAAGTAGTAAATGAACGTCTGGGAGAGGATTGGCAATACCGATCGCCGCTGGATCTATCTTGCCGTTGCGCTAACCGTCATTTTTCCGGTCATCTTCCCATTGCATCTGCCGATGAAGGTCACTCCCGAAGCCCGACAGCTTTATAATGCTATCGAGGCTCTGCCGGAAGACTGCGTCGTCATGTTGACATTTGATTATTACGCCTCGGCAACGGCTGAAACTCGACCTGTATCCATCGCTGCACTGCATCACCTTTTTCGCAAGAATATCAAGGTCGTGACCATGACGACAATTCCACTTGGAGGACCTTCAATGGCAAGCGAGGTAACTCGATTGATGGCGAAGGAATACAACAAGACCTATGGCGTAGACTACGTAAACCTGGGATATAAGGCAAATTACACTGCAGTGCTTTTGGGGATGGGCACTTCCATCGAGGCAATCTATCCAACGGACCAATACGGAACGCAACTGTCGCAGTTGCCCCTGATGCAGCGGGTGAAGAACTACGAAGAGATCTCCTTCATCTTCATTGTGGCAGACAATGGTATCGTTGACAACTGGGTGTCAATCGTAAACGCTCAGTTTGGCAAACCGATGGGCGCCGGCGTTACCGCCGTAATGGCGCCCAAATTTTACAGCTACTTGCAGGCCAACCAGATGATCGGACTGTTAGGTGGTATGAAAGGGGCAGCTGAGTACGAGATGCTGGTCGATAAACCGGCAATGGCCGTCAGCGGCATGAATTCTCAGTCTCTTGTACACCTGTTAATAATCGGTTTTGTCGTGCTTGGCAACGTCGCCTTCTTCGCAGCACGCAAACGGAAAGGGGCTCACAGCCAATGAGCACATTCGGACTTTGGGTGGCCGGTCTCTTGACGCTCGCTATTTTCTCGTTTCTCTATAAAGACAATCCATTCTATCGATTGGCGGAGCACATTTTCGCCGGGCTTTCGGCCGGTTATTATCTCGGCCTGATTTGGCAGTCGGTCGTTCTGCAGCAGCTTGCTGATCCGATGAGCCAGCATTGGGCTGGAATCTTCAGTGGCGAAAACTCGGGAGGGCATACTTTCTCGTTCATTATGCTCATTATTGCCGGGATCTTGGGTGTGCTAATCTTCGCGCGCCTTTTCCCGAAGATGTCCTGGGTTTCCCGCTATCCGCTGGCATTTGTTATGGGTAACACCGCTGGAATCTACTTAACTTCTGAATTGCACGGTCGCCTGCTTGGTCAGGTGAGCGCAACTTTTGTCAACCTACTGAGCCCCCTGAGCATCATCATCTTCGTTGGCGTATTGGTCACACTAATCTATTTCTACTTCTCCAAAGAGCACACGGGCGCTCTCGGTGCCGCTGCCCGCCTCGGCATTTGGTTCATCATGATTGCATTTGGCGCCCATTTTGGTTACACTGTCATGGGTCGAATTAGTCTTTTGATCGGCCGGGTCCAGTTCATTTTCATTGACTGGTTCAAAATGGTTTCTTAGGGACGAGTAGGAACAGTGAAAGTCATTATCCCTGTTGCCGGCGAAGGCACGCGCCTTCGTCCGCACACGTTTACAACGCCCAAAGCGCTTCTGCAAATCGCCGGAAAGCCAATTCTTGGACACATCATTGACCAGATTATTGATCTCGATATTAGCGAGATAATCTTCGTCACAGGCCCGCAGGGACACAAGATTGAGCGATTTGTACGCGACACCTACACTATCAAATCCACGTTTGTCGAGCAGCGTACGCTCTATGGCTTGGGTTACGCCGTTCATCTTGGCATTGTGAGCACTGCCGAAGATCTTCTGGTAATTCTTGGCGACACGATCGTTGAGATCGACTGGAAGGGGCTGATCAATACTGCACGCAATTCACTGGCGGTGAAGGAAGTTCCGAACCCTCGGGCGTTTGGCGTGGTTGAAACGGAAGGCGATCGCATCACCCGTTTGGTCGAGAAACCTCAGAACCCGCCGACCAACTTGGCCGTCGTCGGTGTGTACTATATTCGCGATGTCGAAGCCTTTCACAAATGCACTACTGAGATCATCGATCGTGGCGTCACCAGCCATGGGGAAATTCAACTTACTGACGCCTTCGATTTGCTCTTGAAAAAAGGCTGCTCATTGCACACATTCCCCACGTTGGGTTGGTACGACTGCGGCCGCAAAGAAACCATGCTCGAAACCAATCGGTTCATTCTTGATCGCCACAAGGCGACTGCCGAGAGATCTGGCTGTACGATTGTACCTCCGGTCTTCATTGCCGAAGATGCCACTGTCAGCAAGTCGACCATCGGACCCTATGTCTCGATCGGTAAAGGCTGCACGATTTCCGACGCGACGATTAAGGACTCGATTCTTGCCGATGGCGTCCAGATCGAATGGTCTGTAATCGAGGACTCACTCATTGGCAATCAAGCCAGTGTCAGATCCGCGGCTGGAAGTTTCAACCTTGGTGATCTTTCGACCGTGATCGGCAAGACAAAAGCAGCGAAATAGTGCGTCGCGTCGGCGATATTATCATAAAGGAACGAACCATGACAACAAACAGATTCCTATTTACTTCCGAGTCAGTCACGGAAGGGCACCCTGATAAACTCTCGGACCAGATATCCGATGGGGTGCTCGATGATCTCCTGGCACAAGATTCCAAGAGCCGAGTGGCTTGCGAGACATTTGTGACCGTAGGTCTGGTGGTGGTCGGCGGCGAAATCACCACAACCGGATTTGTGGATATTCAGAAGCTCGTCCGCAAGATCATCAAGGAAATTGGCTACACAAAGCCGGAATATGGATTTTCATATGAGTCTTGCGCAATCCTCAATGCCATTGGTTCACAATCGCCCGATATCGCGCAAGGTGTCGACATCGGTGGAGCAGGCGATCAGGGATTGATGACCGGCTTTGCCTGCGACGAGACTCCGGAACTCATGCCGCTGCCCATCATGTTGTCCCATAAGCTCAGCCGCAGACTTACCGAGGTACGCAAGAACAACTCACTGCCGTATCTCGGGCCGGACGGCAAATCACAGGTCACGATCGAATATGCCGACGGCAAACCGGCGCGCTGTGAAGCGATTGTCGTTTCATCCCAGCATGATGAATCAATTCTCGACGCCACGGGCAAGAAGATCACTGACAAGTCACGTAACGAGATCATTGATGCCGTCGTGCGAACTGTCGTACCGAAGAACATGATTGACGACAAGACCAAACTTTACGTGAATCCAACCGGCAAGTTCGTAATCGGCGGTCCGCAGTCTGACACCGGAATGACCGGGCGGAAAATTATCGTCGACACCTACGGAGGTATGGCTTCCCATGGCGGCGGCGCCTTCTCGGGCAAGGATCCGACCAAGGTCGATCGTTCAGCCGCATACATGGCGCGATACATCGCCAAAAACATAGTCGCCTCTGGAATCGCCCGTCGCTGCACCGTGCAACTTGCTTATGCCATTGGTGTCGCTGAGCCCGTGTCGATCATGGTCTTTACAGACAAGACTTCCGAAATATCTGACGAACGGCTAATCGAGATGATCCGTAAGCACTTTGCCTTGACTCCGCAGGGGATCATCGACATGCTGCAATTGCGTCGGCCAATCTATCGCAAGACCGCGGCATACGGACACTTTGGCCGCACCGAACCGGAATTTACTTGGGAGAAAACCGATAGAGCGGAAGATCTCAAGAAGAATGCCTAACAACCAGACTCCCGCCGTTGCAGCATAAGAGACTCTGTATTGATGAATAGTAAACAAAAATCCATGCCTGCGTGCATATAGGAGCAACGAATTGAAGAAATACGATGTCAAGGATCTCAAACTTGCCGATGAAGGCCGTCGACGTATAGAGTGGGCGTCCAATTTCATGCCCGTCTGCAAACTAATCGAAGAGCGCTTCAAAAAAGAGAAGCCACTTAAGGGCACAAGGCTCTCAGCCTGTCTTCATGTGACAACTGAAACCGCGAATCTAATGCGCGTCCTCAAGACCGGCGGAGCGCAGATTAGCCTCTGTGCCTCTAACCCCTTGTCAACTCAGGATGACGTCGCGGCGGCGCTCGTCAAAGACCAAGGCATAAGCGTCTACGCAATCTGTGGAATCGACAAGAAAGGTTACTACAAGCATATCAATGCCTCGCTCGATCACGCCCCGCACGTCACGATGGACGATGGCGCCGATCTGGTGAGCGTACTACACTCTGATCGCCGCAATCTAATTGCCGGCGTAATCGGTGGTACCGAGGAAACGACCACGGGCGTTATTCGCTTGCGCGCGATGGCTCAAAACAAGGTCTTGCAGTACCCGATCATCGCCGTCAATGATTCTCTGACCAAGCACCTTTTTGACAATCGTTACGGCACCGGCCAATCGACGATGGATGGAATCATCCGTGCGACGAACTTCCTTATCGCCGGTGCGGTCGTAGTAGTGGCTGGCTATGGCTGGTGTGGACGCGGCGTCGCCATGCGCGCCAAGGGTCTCGGTGGGGATGTAATTGTGACGGAAGTCGATGAAATTAAGGCGATCGAAGCTGTCATGGATGGCTTCCGCGTCATGCCAATGGCCAAAGCCGTACCTTTGGGAGATGTCTTCATTACTTTGACAGGCAATATTCACGTCATCCGCCCTGAACACTTTGCCAGAATGAAATCCGGAGCTATCGTCGCCAATAGTGGACACTTCAATGTCGAGCTTGATCTCGATGGTCTGACTAAGATGTCCAAGAAGCGACGCATGGTTCGCAACCTTGTTGAAGAGTTCACACTTAAGTCAGGTCGCAAAGTCAATGTCCTCGGTGAGGGTCGATTGATCAATCTTGCCGCCGCCGAAGGACACCCTGCGATGGTGATGGATATGTCATTCGCCAACCAGGCGCTGGCTGCCGAGTACATCGTGAAGAACTTCAGGAAGCTCGGTAAGAACGTCCTCGCTCTCCCGCAGAAGGTTGACCAGCAGGTCGCCGCCCTCAAGCTGAAGTCGATGGGTGTTCCGATCGACAAGTTGACTGAGGAACAGAAGAAGTATCTCGCCAGTTGGGAAATGGGAACCTAAACCTACCGATCGACAATGAGACAGTGAGGGCGCGAAATACGCGCCCTTCGTATTGTTGGCGGCGGTGGCAAGGTGATATGAAACCTTCCGCATCATCTGAAACTCTCGAAAAGCTGGTGAATCGCTTGTCGCGAATGCCTGGCATCGGGCGCAAGTCTGCCCAGCGACTGGCTTTCTATATTCTCAAATTGCCCAAAGAAGACTCCGATGATCTGGCGCAGTTGATCACGGATGTGAAGATCAAGGTCAAGGAGTGCTCAGTCTGCTGCAATCTCACCGACTGCGATCCGTGCCGGATATGCACGGATCAGAAACGTGATCAGAGCAAGATTTGTGTAGTCGAGGAGGCCAGCGACCTGATTGCTTTGGAGAAGGGTGGGGCCTATCAAGGCGTCTATCACGTTCTCGGTGGCGTGCTCTCTCCGCTTGATGGCATTGGTCCCGATGATCTCAAAATCCGCCAATTGCTTTCACGCCTGCAGGGGGAAGTTGGTGAGGTAATTCTCGCAACGAGCCCCAATACCGAAGGAGAGGCGACCGCAATTTACGTGGCAAAGTTGATCCACCCGCTTGGAGTCAAGGTCACGAGAATTGCCCGCGGACTCCCGATGGGCACCGACCTGCAATTCGCCGACAGCCAGACCTTGGCCAAGGCACTTGAGGGTCGCGTAAACTTTTAGGTTCTTTTGAGCGGGGATCGGTATTTATGCCAATTCGGCGCACTGCATTTTTACTGCTCGTCTTGCTTTCAAGTATTGTCAACAGCTGTGACAACAAGTCAACCGGACCGACTGACACGACGCGGCCGTCGGCGATCACCAATTTGGCGATTGACGGCATTTCCGGCGGGAAGATTCTCTTTTCGTGGACTGCTTCAGGTGACGATGGCAAGAGCGGAACAGCAAGTTACTATGATCTTCGTTCAGCTTCCGATTCAAACACGCTCATGAATTGGGGAGGCGCGCAACAAGTCCAGGGCGAGCCTGTCCCGGCCGTTTACTCGACTCCCGAATCGGTTTTGGTTTCCGATACTTATGCCAGACCGCGTTTTTTCGCTCTGAAAGTATCCGACGAGTCAGCGAATACCTCGCCGTTATCGAACATCGTTTGTTTGTGTCAGTGATCCAAAAAAAGGCAGGTCGCTGGTGCAACCTGCCTGTACTCGGAATCGTTGTCTTGCGACAAAAATATCTGGCTAATTAACCCTTGGACGGAGTAGTCTCTTTCTTCGGGGCCTTCTCGTGAATTCCCTTGGGATCTTTCACGGCTTTGTCGAAGTCAAATCCCTTAAAGGTCGGAGATTTCTCGTTGTGGCACTTCACGCACACTTCCTTCTTCGGTTCGATCAAACCCGCGGCCAGTGAAAGCGCCTTGTCCTTCATGACCTTCTGCGCCTTATATTCAGATCCGGGACCATGGCACGATTCGCAACCAACGCCGGTAATCAGAACGCCGTCAGCACCCTTGCCGGTGGAATGGCACGCAATACACTCTTCCTTCTTTTGTTCTTCCGGCTTTAGAGCTTCCCACGCCTTTGCGTGCTTGGTCGTAAGCCAGGAAGTGTGTTCTGCCTTGTGGCACATCTTGCACTTGGCGTCGCCAACGAATTCAAACTTCTTGGCACCGGCCTTTGTGGTGTCCGCTTTTGGAGTATCGACTTTTGGTGTTTCCTGGGCTATAACCCCATTCAATACAAGGGCAAACGCTGCCAGGAACATCATTGCCAACACGGTTAACTTTCTTGTCATTTCTTTCCTCCTCCAGATGTTCACTTGGTCATCTTAAACCTTATACATTCTATCTTCGTTACCGACGAAGATATCTGTGGTGATTCCCTTGTCAAGTGAATTAAGCACCAAAAAAGAGGCCTTTCCGGTTATACTCGATAACATATTGTATAATAATCGGTTACACTGTCGAACCTTACGCGCAGAAAGCGCTCGCCGAGATTTGACAAATTAAATATTTCACAAAGTCAACCTAATTAGTCCATTTGGATAGTGCTTATGGGTAGCGCTTCCGATATCTTTTTAGTTGATTTCGATTTGAGGAAGTCTTAGTTTTCGCCTTACTTTTGGATGGGTGTATCATGCCCGTCACTTTGGAGTTGGAGAATTGACTTTCCATGGAGGGATAAGTTGAGACTGTCTCTTCCGGGACTTTTGAATCAAACCTTAATTGGGAGGTACTCACCTTGCGAAAAGCAATAGTTCTGTTCACACTGCTCGCTCTAATAATAGGGTGCGCAATTCCAGCAATGGCTTACGATCAGACCGGAAGACTGGGTCTTGGCTATCGCTTTGGTTTCCACACGGTTATGAAAGACCCGTGGAGCCTGAAGCTGATGCATGGCGGTGAAGCCAAATTCGTGGTTCATAAGAACTGGGCTGTCGGGCTCACGGGCACCTATGGACGCACGGGCGAAGCGGTCCTCGATCTCGAAGGTGGCCTGCCGATCTACCGCGAGCCAGCCGAGGGTGAATTTGGCGCAAAACTCTATAATTACATTATTGAACTTGGACCGACCTTCAATGCCACCCCAGACGACAAATGGAATCTGTTTCTAACCGCGGGAGCCGGCATTGGATACTGGTCGGTGAAGCAAGGCGACGATGTCGTCAAGGTTGCCGATCGCAAAGGAAATCTCTTCGATCTCAAAGATCAGCGCTTCGCCTTCATGTTCGGCGGCGGCGTCGAGTATTTCCTGATTAACAACTTCTCCATCGGTGGTGCCCTGCGTTATCACATCTTCACTGATGTGCTTTCGGGGTTCAAGGACAACGCCGATCGTGAAGGATACAAGGAATCGCTGGATATTCACAGCGGCCTGCTCGAAGGTGGCGTCTTGGCGACGGCATACTTTGGTAAATGCAAAGACGATGACAAAGACGGAGTCTGCAACGAAGACGACAAGTGCCCGGATACACCGGCCAAGTGCAAAGTTGACGAATTCGGTTGCCCGATCGATTCCGACGGCGACGGCGTTTGCGATGGTCGCGACAAGTGCCCCGATACACCCAAATGCGCCACCGTTGACTTGAATGGCTGCCCGATCGACACCGATAAAGACGGAGTCTGGGATGGCTGCGACAAGTGTCCGGATACTCCGGCCGACTGCAAGGTCGATGCCGATGGTTGTCCGCTTGATAGCGACAAAGACGGCGTTTGGGATTGCCGCGACAAGTGCCCGGATACTCCGGTTTGCTGTAAGGTAGATGCCAACGGCTGTCCGCTTGATTCAGATAACGACGGTGTCTGTGACGGTTGCGACAAGTGCCCAGGCACGCCGGCTGGTCTTGCTGTCAATGCCGATGGTTGTCCAAAGGACTTCGCTTATCCGGAACGCGAACTTATTTTGAGAGAGGTCCAATTCGTTGTCAATACCTGGACCCTTACCGAAAAGGCCAAGACAGCACTCGCAGAAGTTGCCAAGTCACTGGCGGCGTTCCCGCATGTTCAACTCGAAGTTCAGGGTCACACCGACACATCCGGCAAAGCGGAATGGAACGACACGCTTGCACAGCGGCGCGCCGAAGCCGTTCGCGACAATTTGATCAGCAACGGAATCGAAGCGACCCGCTTGACCGCGAAGGGATATGGATCCTCAAAGCCGAAGTATGACAATGCTACGGCCGAAGGTCGCGCCCAAAACCGCCGCGTCGAACTGGTTCGCCTGAACGACTAATTAGATTCGCACATTCTGACGGCAGGACTCTAGTCTTGCCGTCACTGCAGATTGGAAAGCGTCCCCGAATCGCGGGGACGCTTTCTTTTTGGATTCGGTATCTGAGTAGCCTTAAATCACCCATACGCAGCCAGCCAAACGTGCATAAGTGTGTCAATTTTCGGCTTGACATTGGCCAGGCAAGCAGTGATCTTTGTCCAGATATTCAGTATCAAAAACACCAAAGTGGCGACAAGTGCTTTTCATCCACGAAAGGCAGGAGGCAATTGTGAACGAACCAAATGCTCAGCCGGCGACTCCAGCCCCGAACCAGGGCGGCGTTGATCCAATTCAACTCCAGCGGTTTCTCCAAAACATGCGCGATAATCAAAACCTTACCATGGGAATCGTCGGTGGCTGTGTCGGTGCCATACTCGGAGCGATAAGCTGGGCCGTCGTCGCCGCAGTTGCGCATCTGAATGTCGGCATAATTGCCATTGCTGTGGGCTTCTTGACTGGATTCGGTGTTCGCTATCTTGGAAAGGGGATCGACAAGCAATTCGGAATTGTCGGAGCAATACTGGCAGCACTCGGTGTGGCGTTGGGTAATGTTCTGGCAGTTTGTGTCTATCTATCCCAGCAGGACGGCCTGCCGTTCATGGATGTCATTGCGAAATTGAATCCGACCATTGTGATCGAGATGCTAAAGATCGACTTCGGTCCCATGGATTTGTTCTTCTATGGCATTGCTATTTGGGCCGGATACAAATACTCGATTCGCCAGATTTCCGAGGATGAAGTGAGGTCGTTCACAGGACTATCTGCCGCTCGTTAGATTCCTTATCAACAAGTGACGAAGTTCTCCGTACAACAAAGGCAGTCACCGCCGAAAGCAGGAGGAACGCACCCGGTGCAAGATTACTACGCGCGACGGGCAGCCGAGTACGAAGAGATCTATTCCAAACCGGAACGCCAGCATGATCTGAGTCAACTCAAGAACACGGTCAAGGAACTTTTTACAGGACGTGATCTCCTTGAGCTTGCGTGCGGCACCGGCTACTGGACGCAGGTTGTATCCTCATCTGCGCGCTCAATCACTGCAACCGATATCACGCCGGAAGTCATCGAAATTGCCCGGGCGAAGCCTTATCTGCTATCACCGACTTTCCTGTTAGCTGACGCTTATCATCCATCTGATGTAGCTGGTAACTTCGATTCGGCTCTCGCCGCATTTTGGTGGTCTCATGTACCGAAGGAGCGTCGAGTCGAGTTCCTCAGTGGGCTTCAACTGCGAATACCGGCAGGCTCTCTCGTTGTGTTCTTCGACAATCGTTACGTCGAAGGTAGCAGCACTCCAATTTGCGACACCGATGAAACCGGCAATACCTACCAGGATCGCAAGCTCGCCGATGGATCAGTACATCGCGTTCTCAAAAACTTCCCCAGCCCCCAGGAATTGCGCGACTTGCTTGTGCCACGAGGCACGAGCGTCGAGATACACGAGCTTCAGTACTATTGGCTCGTGAAGTACTTCTCGAAGTAACTCTTGCGTTGCACGGCCCTGTTCTTAACACTAATTAACGAATGTTTGAATCTCTCTGTGTAACACAACGTCGCCAAGTTGCGTACCAGAATACACGAATCAACGTAGAATACAATCTTGAAGAGTGTAAGCTCAATTTAGGAGGACAGATGGGAATTCGATTTGTAGTCTGCATGCGGGTAGCATTGATTGTCGCATTTGCTCAAGCGACTATCCTTTCCGCGGTGCAATTATCTGACAGCCCGGCCGGCAGACTTATCGAAGACTACATCGCCGCATTAAATTCTGGGCAAGAGACTGCCATGCGTGCCTTTCTCGAGGGGAATGTCGCACCAGCTGCACTGAAAGATCGCCCGGTTGGACCACGCCTCGGAATAATGAAGGACCTGTTTGCCAGACTGGGATCGATGACAATAAGGAACGTCACCGCCATTACCGACACTACCTTGACTACTCTGGTCGAAACCAAAAACGGAGACTGGATCGAGTTTACGATGTTCCACGGTCGCAGCAGCCCGGCAAAAATGCTCGGAATCGGCATACAAGACGCCGAAAGACCAACTGACGTCAATCCTGCTCCGTTGACCGATGCTCAGCTGCTCATGGAAGCCGCCGAAGTCACCGAAGAGAGTTCCAATTCCGATGAGTTTTCAGGCGTAGTCCTGATTGCACTTAACGGAAAGCCGGTGTTCCACCGAGCCTGTGGCTTTGCCGACATTGGACTTGCCGCGCCGAACCGCCCGGACACAAAGTTCAATCTCGGATCGATCAACAAGAAGTTCACGCAGCTTGCTATCGACCTTCTCGTTGAGCGAGGCAAACTCTCATACGCCGACAAAATCGGCAGGTATCTGGAGGACTATCCGAACCAGGAAGCCGCAGCTAATGTTACTGTAGGCCACCTGGTCAAAATGCAGGGTGGAATAGGTGACTTCTTTGGCGATGCATTCGAAAATACTCCCAAAGACCGAATACGGCATAACCGAGACTTTATTCCGCTGTTTGCCAATCAAGAGCTGCACTTCGAGCCCGGTTCAGACAGCGAATACTCGAATGGTGGATATATTCTTCTCGGCGCAATAATCGAAAAGGTGACCGGTCAAGATTACTACGATTTCATTCGAGACAACATCTTTGTCCCTGCTGGAATGGAAAATACTGCTTGGTACGAAGCTGATGCATGCGTTCCCAATCTTGCACAGGGTTACACCAAACAGATATCCCCCGATGGTACACGGCGGAGCAATATTTACTCACGCCCTGCTCGCGGCAGCGCGGCCGGCGGAGGCTACTCCACCGCAGAAGATCTGCTCAAATTTGTCAATGCAGTTGCTGAAGGCAAATTCGGTGAGCTGGGTGAAGCCTATCGAGGACTGGGTATCGCCGGTGGTGCACCCGGTATCAATGCCGCATTGGAATCCGACCTCAAGGGTGGTTATACGGTCATCGTGCTCTCGAACTACGACCCTCCTTCGGCCGAAAGACTTGCGCGAGTACTTCGTCAATTGGTGACTCGCGTAACCAGGTAGCGCCATGAGTCAGGCCCGCGACATCCTCCCTCGCGCCAAAGAAGCAAAGATTCCGCCGAAACAGAGAATCGCAAATAACGCGAAGGCGTACCTGCAGCTGACCAAAAACGGATCGGCGTTGATCGATCGTATCTCCGCCGATCCGATAAACAGCGACATCATCATTGTTACCACAGCCATCGAAAACATCATTCCAATTTGGCGCATCGCTCCGAGAGTTGCTCCGGCCAGTCCGAATATCCGGCGATCCACGGAACTCATGATGGCATTGGTGTTTGGTGACGAAAACAGAGCAAACCCAAACCCTAGCAGAATGAGACAACCTACGACGTAGGCAATAGGTACTGTGGCAGTAAGAAATGCCAGCATCACCAACCCGACGCAGGTGACCGCCATGCCAAGCGAAGCAAGCGTGCGCGGCTCCGTTTTATCGGACAACTTTCCCGCAAGCGGCGAAAAGATCGCCTGTACCAGCGGCTGCGCAACCAGAATGATGCCGGCGGACTGCGGTGTCAGCCCGCGAACTTTCTGCAGATAGAGGCTCAGGATAAACCCGACCGCGAACGTCGCTGCATAGTTTATCAGCGCGGCGAGGTTTGAGAATGCGAATACCGTGTTGCTCGTAAATAGCCTGATGTCGACAAGCGGACTTGAGACTTTTTGCTCATACTTCGCAAACACAGCGAGTCCGGCAATCCCGGACAGAATCAATATGGCAGCGGCCGTCGATGGCAACGATGCAAAGCCGTACATCGTCAGCAATAATCCGGTACCCAAGATAGTTGCGCCGACATAATCAAAACGACTGCGTTTGCCTTCTGACCAATCCCCCTTGAGGAGTATCAAGCACGTGGCAAGCAGCAGCAGCCCCAATGGAACGTTGACCCAGAAGATGTAACGCCAACCAAGCTGTTGTGTAATAAACCCGCCAACGAACGGTCCCAATGACAGACCAATGTAGACTGCGGCAACGGTCAAACCAATAGCTCCACCCCTTTCCTCCGGTGGGACGACTGACATCAGAATCGGGAGTGAAGTGGCAAATACCATCGACGATGCAAACCCCTGCAATACACGAAACAGAATCATCATGGTTGATGATGACGACGTGCCAAGCAGTATCGAAGAGACGATCAGCAGGAACGTGCCGACGGAGAAGATTCTCTTCCGACCGTAGATGTCGCCTAAACGCCCAAAGGGAATCAAGAATATCGCGGCCGACAGCAGGAACGCTGTATTGATCCAACCGAGCAGCACAGCTCCCATCTCGAATTCCGAGCCAATCGCCGGCAATGCTACGTTTACGGAAGATCCCATGAAGGGACCGATGAATGAACTGAGGGCAGCAACAAAGACTGCCGCTCTGCGCTCCAGTCGGATGCTATCGGCTGACATGGAAAAGAAGCTACACAATGCTCAAGAGGATAGCAATTTGCATTCGCACGCGATTCTGTTGTTTACTTTCGCGTCAGACGCTCTTGGAGAAGGCGCTGTCGACTCCGACTCACGCGCTGCCGGCTGCCGTCGCACAATGCCACAACACAGGTTCCACCCTCTTCGATGTGGAACCTCTTTACTGACGCCAGATTGATGATCACAGTTCGATGCACGCGCAAAAAACGTGAGGGATCCAGCTTTTTCTCAACTGCGCCAATCGATGAATAAACCAGATAAGAATTGCCGCGACCATGAAGTTCTACGAAGTGGTCGACTGATCTTATCCAGTCGACGTGTTCAACCTCTATGGAAGACGTGCTTCGCCCCGAACGAATGAAGAATCTTTGCAGATACTGAGGCGAAGATTCAGAGTCAACCTCCTTGGCTCCCTGGCGCGGCTGTTCCCAGTATTCAAGTAACGAACGAAATCGTTTGAAGCGCTGACTGGGGACGTCAGTAGCAAGCGTCTCGCGAGCTCGATTGAGAGCCTCTCTGAAGCGTTCTCGTCGAAACGGTTTGAGAAGGTAGTCAATTGCATGATACTCGAACGCTTTCACAGCATATTGCTCATGTGCCGTCACGAAAATAATCAGCGGAAATCGACTTGCCCCGAGTCGTTTCAGTACCTCAAAACCATCGAAATGGGGAATCTGAATATCGAGAAAAACAATGTCCGGAGTTTCTCGCCGCAAGACCGAAATCGCCTGTCGGCCGTCTTTGCACTGGCCGACGATGGCGATATCATCGTGCTCGGCAAGAAGCTGTGCAATCAGGTGTCGCGCTGGTTGTTCGTCATCGACGATGACTGCGCGCAGAGATTTCTTCTCTATGTTGGTCATTGCCACTCGTGGGTCGGCTCTCTTTCATCGGGATACTCAGAAAAACAACAAACTCGCCTGCCTGTGCAGAGTCTTCAAACTGAAAGTCGTTTCCGTAGTGATGCTGAAGGCGTTGACGGATGTGATTGAGTCCGATTCCGAATCCCTCCCTGACAGCAATCCGAGTCGATGAAGTCATCGGATTACGCAATTCGATGATCAACCTTCCGGAATCGACCAACGCGCTCAAGGATACTTCTTGTCGATGCGAACTAGCCTCGATATTGTGCTTCAAAGCATTCTCGATTAACGGCTGCAGCAGCATATTAGGTATTTCGGCAGACAGAGCGTTTTGGTCGATCCGCCAGTCAAGTCCGGGGCGCTCAGGGAATCGCCGCAACATGAGATCAACATACAGCCGCGAGAATTCAAGTTCATCGGCCAAACTGACATATTGGGACTCGTTGCGATCGAGGCTGATTCGAAGCAGTTCAGCTAAGTCGGCCAGTGCATCGTAAGCTTCACTCTTCTGATCACTCAGCACCAAAGATGAAACAGTGTTGAGCGTGTTGAAAAGGAAATGCGGGTTCAATTGGTTCTTGAGCCGCTCGAATTGCGCTTGCGTCAGCCTTGCTCGCAGCTCCGCAGCAAGGCGCTCCCGTTCGATGTAACGATGATAATACGCAACACTATGCTCGAATCCAACTACCACCCAGAACGCGAGGAAGTACCAGGTCGAGTGCATCGTAATCATGAAATCCCACATCGCACGAAAATGATAGGGGCCGGGTGATTCGATAATCGCCAGCACGACGGCCGTGTATCCGCAGATATACAATGATGTTAATACCACTCCGCAGGTAATCAATATTGCCAGATTGCGCCAATGCTTGGGAGAATCAAGCCGGTATCGCGCAGCCAGAGTCAAAATGATCGGCACAAACGCGCCCCAGAGGTACCAGACGCTGCACTTGGCGACGATTAACTCGAGCCAGGTATAAGGATAGCTACCCTGCGGGAAAAACCACCAATGTAAGCCCGATGCCAAAGCAATGACCGTCCACAACGCAAAGTAGAAAAAGATTCGCAGAGGCGTAGAGGGTACAAGACGCCTGAACAACGCCAGCGACTCACAACGAGTCACCGCCTGTTCAGCGTTCTGATCGGCATCAAACTTGGCAGGCTGACCTATTCTATCTTCAATCATATGATATCTGTATTACGACGGTTGGTCGCGATTTGACTAAGACCTTTATCCTCTCCCAACAGACTTCCGCCTTCGGAAGACGACGCCGATTGTTGATTACAACCGGCATCATGAACAACATCGTGAAGCCCCAACTGTCTCACGGACAATTGAAGCAGGGGGCCGCCCCGCCGGAAAAGACGAAGTTGATCAAATAAACCGCATCGGAAATCGTGACAAGCCCGCTGCAATTGACGTCCGCGGCTACAAGTGGCGCCGGAGCAGGGCCCCCGGAGAAGATGTAATTGATAATGAAGACCACATCCGAAATCGACACACTTGTACTGCCGTTGGCGTCTCCGCAGATGTAGTCACACGCATCGCCAATACCGTCGTCGTCTGCGTCAGCCTGACCGGGATTTGGTCGATCGGGACAATTGTCGCAAAGATCACCAACGTTATCACTGTCAGAATCAGCTTGGTTTAGGTTCGATACTGCACTGCAATTGTCGCAGAGATCGCCAATACTGTCCGAATCGGTGTCCGCCTGGGAAAAATTCGCCACCAGCGGGCAGTTATCACAAGCGTCTCCTGTCAAATCCCCATCGGAGTCCGTCTGCAGAGAATTCATCACAGCGGGACAATTGTCAAGGCAGGTGATGCCGTCGCCATCCGCGTCATCGCATTGCTCAGTCAGTTGCAGCATCTGGTCGACAGCAACACCGGTCGTATCAAAGATGATCCCTGAAGGCCATTCGACTCGCAGCGAATCGATAACTGCGGCATCACCGAGTCCAAAGTAAGCCTCAAGCGCACTGTGCCCGAGAAATGTGTTCTGTGCCGATATCTCGCGGATTTGCCAGAGCGGTTCTGAGTTTATTGTTGCGAGTACTCTTACTTTGGTGCCAATAGCAGCACGATTCGAGACTTGGCCGACAAGCTTCACTCTTAGCCAACCATTAGGCCCTGAATAGTCGTTACGAAGCAACACGCGTTTGTTCGCTCCCGATGCCACAACAAACATGTCGATGTCCCCGTCGTTATCATAGTCACCCGACGTTGCACCCGTGGCCTGCTGCAATGTGGATACATGGTCACCGCTAACCTCGGCTGCGAACGTGCCGTCACCGTTATTGCGGTAGTATGCACAAACACCAATATTGGCTACATAGCAGTCCAGATCGCTGTCATTGTCGAAATCTTGCCAGACGGCAGAGAGCGAAACACCGACATCCTCGACAATTTCGCCGGTGGTTTGTTCTACGTAGGTCCCGCCCGAGTTGATGTAGAGATCATCGGGCCGGTAGGCTAAAGCCACGCCGCCCCAGTTGGTGCGGTGAGCATCAAGATCTCCGTCGTTGTCGATATCAACCCAGTTCCAAACTTGGCCGTCCCCAAGATCAGTTGCGATCGGCGCCTCCGTGATCCTTTGAAATCCTGGCAAACCCGTTTCTATCAACATATTCCTGTAAAGATCATCGACGCCAGGCGTCGCGACAGCCGGTCCGCTACCGATGAATAAGTCAAGATCGCCGTCTAAGTCGTAATCCGACCAATTGCAGGACGTGTATGGCTTGAGACCGGTTACAATAACTCCAGTATCTATCGGAGTGAAGTTGTAGTTAGGAGGTCCGCCGTTGAGAAGCATGCGGTTTGCACGTTGAGTACCACCGACAAAACCATTGGGGAACGAAATCACAAGATCGACATCACCGTCTGAGTCAAAGTCACCCCATGCCGGGCTCCAGCCTCGCATGTCTGTCGTACCCATCTGGCTGTTGGGTATTCGCGTGAAAGAGAAAGACCCGTTGTTGCGGAAGAGAGCGCCATTGGACGTTCCAGCCAGGAAACAATCCAAGTCGCCATCGTTGTCGTAGTCGGCCCAGGTTGTTCCCAGGCTGGCCAGATTCTCCTGGTTGATCGCGGTGCCTGTCACACGAACAAAGTTCCCAGCGCCCGTATTGCGGTACAGCTTCGTGCGCCCAGGATCAACTACAATCAGGTCGAGTAAGCCATCCTGGTCGATGTCAATAAATGCCGTTCCAGTGTACGTGTTGAAAGTGGTATCGCCGACAACGGGATTGGACGTGTCAGTGATGCGGGTAAACGTCGTTTGGGCGATTCCGCTTTGGGTGCAGATGCAGAGACCAACCACAACTGCCATAACTCCGATTCGCGAAAACTTGTGCATCTCGCAGACTCCATTCTCTTGATTCATCTTTCGTGGTACTACGGGCAACTGCACGAATCGCCCATTGACACTGCGCGAATGGTAGTCATCTGTTCGTAAACGGTAAAACGGACCTGCAAATGCTTCTTGATATCGAGCGGCATAATCTGTAGCTTCTGCTCGATATTGACGGGAGCCGACCAGTTGGTTCGGCCAAATGGAAGGAGCCTTTTGATGCAGAATGATACCAAATTGCTGGCAGACGCGTTGCAGAAAGCAGCTATGGCGGAGCGAGAAGGGCACAGCTTCTACATGATGGCCGCACAAAACTCCCAGGATCCCAAAGGCAAACAGATATTCGAAACGCTCGCTCGCGAAGAAATGGACCACCTCCATTTCCTGAAAGAACACTACGACGCAGTAATGACTACCGGCAAGCTCAGCGCAACTGCTCATCTGGGCAGTCGAGTCGATCTCGGGACTTCATCACCAATCTTCACCGAGGCCATCAAGTTGCGAATTCGTGAGGCTCATTTCGAGATGACTGCGCTGGCCGTTGGAATCCAACTCGAACGAGACGCCCTGGCCTTCTATCAGCACCAGGCGCTGGCAGCACATGACCCGGAAGTCAGAAAGCTGTTTACTGAATTGGCGGCTTGGGAGTCGGGCCACTATCAGGCCCTGCTCAAGCAGCAGACAGAACTGAAAACCGACTACTGGTCCGGCGCTGGGTTCTCGCCGTTCTAAAAGGGAATTGCCGCCAAAATTCAACTTGCTCACCGACGGAATTTCAATTACATCATGGATAAGGAGGATTCATAATGTCATGGATCTATCTTATCGCCGCCGGATTCACGGAAATTGCCTGGGCAATTGGCCTGAAATACACTGAAGGGTTCTCACGACTCTGGCCAAGTGTCGGCACCATCGCCGGAATGGTCCTAAGCTTCTTCCTGTTGTCGTTGGCCCTCAAAACGATTCCGGTTGGTACGGGATATGCAATCTGGACCGGAATCGGTGCAGCTGGCACAGCGGTCATCGGTATGGCGATTCTCGGCGAATCACGAGAATTCTCTAAAGTGATTTGCATCACGTTGATCATTACCGGCGTCATCGGGCTGAAGCTCATAACGCGCCAACCGGAAGTAGGTTAGGATATGGCAGGTTACTCCGGCACGCCACTGCTGCAGAAGCTTGGTATCAAACAAGGCAACAAAGTCCGCTTCATCAATGAGCCCGCGAATTTTGCCGAGTTGCTGGGCGCCTTGCCCTCCGGCTGCACGGTAGTCGAGTCACGCGCTCGCTCGGTCGACTTTGTCCACTGTTTTGTGACTCAAAGGACGCGCCTCACTGCCCTGTTGCCGACTCTCTTGAATCAAATGGCCGGCAATGGCATGATCTGGGTCTCGTGGCCCAAAAAGGCCGCCAAAATGGATACCGACATCACTGAGGACACGATTCGCGAGTTAGCTCTCCCGTTGGGCCTCGTTGATACCAAAGTCTGTGCGATTGATGAAACCTGGTCGGGCCTGAAACTTGTCATCCGCAAAGAAAACAGATAACAGCCGCTCAGCGATCCACATGAACGCAGAATGCTGCTCCCTTCATTCCGGCAAAAGAATCTGCTGAAAAGGACGTCAGTCGGCAGCTTGCGCCATCAGAAGTCCTCTCCTGACGCCCATAGACGCGCCTAGTCGGCCACCACGCTGCCAAGTCATTCCCGCGAAAGCAACGGTTAAAGTAGTCACGTTGCACTCGCCAGCCCTAATTGATAGCTGGCGACTGCTGGGCTAAGTCATTCCCGCGAAAGCGGGAATCCAGGTTAGCCAGACAAGAGCTCATCGTTTTTGAGCGATTCAACCCCGCGCGCAGTGTACGCCCTTCCAAGTCCGCCAACAAATCGCATACCGATTAACCCGGCTTGACAATCAGGTCCTTGGCCTCATATAGCATTCCGATCTTGTTGCCGGTTATCTTGATGACATCATGAAGATTTCCGAGTTCTCCCTTGGAGAGAATCCAAATCTCGTCATCCCGGTCCTTCTTGGCTCTCAGCCAGGTCTCGAACTTTGCCAATCCTGTGTTGCCGTCCTTGAAATATGAGGTCAGCCTGCGAAACAGCTTAGGCCAGATCGCAAGCTTCTCCAGTGCAGCCAGGCTTGGTGCCGCAGCCGACTTGCTCGAATCAGACTTCCATATTCCCCGCTTGTGCTTCTTGGCGTCGTCTGCCAATGAACTAATATGGTTTCGCAAATCAGTCGGCAGTCCGGTATAGTAGGCCGGATAGGCATTGCCGCTTGCGGCAAGTTGAGCATTGACGCTTTTCGACAACAGCTTGACGTCCAAGAACGGATTGCTTCCAAGGTTCCCGGCGGGCTTCCCTGTGTAAACGAACGAAACCGGCCGGCCATAGGGATCGATGGCTCTGGTCAGGATATAACCATCAATTGGATGCGGCGTGGCGCTGCCGACATGAATTCCAGTGCTCCCCGAGTACTCGACAGTCTGAAACCCAACTTCGTCAAGCGTAAAGTCGCGTGCAGCTTTGCCTAAATCCAGGTCTTGGTGGCTCGCTTCGAAATGCAGCTCTAACGAATCGATCGACTCAAACCTGAGCTGGATGAAACCGCCCGCGTTCTGCTTGGCGCTTCTGCCGTCAATGTTCTGGAGCAATTTGAGATTATTCGGCTTGAACCATATCGAATCACCATCTGGTTGTGATCCGACCTTGCGTTTCGACTTGTAGAATAAATGAAATTCACCGGTTACCAATCTGTAAGTCACAACGACCTCCTTTAAGGTTTTTCGCTTTCCACAGAAATATCTTCTTCCTTCGGGACAAATTCATATCACAACCGAGCGGGTCGACACGGAAGCGCGAAGCAAGCCTTGGATGAAGGTGTCATCCCCCTTGATGCGGATTCCTATTTTCGCCTATTTACACGATATACGATCTGACTCGATCAATGTTTGAACAAACTCGGAAAGGTCATTTGTGCGCGTCAGAGTCAGTGCGTTCCACATCCCCCAGGGGCAGTCCCACAAGCTGACTTTGACTTGGGTCGCCCGCCGACCTGGCCCGCCTTAGTCGGGCTTGCGGTGTGATCGATTGACTCGGACAGGTCGCCCACCGCTTGGGGACTGTTGAAAGAGTCACTTTGCAGTGTTCCAAACAGACTTCTTGAAACGTGCCACTGAGCTAAGTCATTCCGGCGAAAGCCGGAATCCAGCTTCGTTTCTAGCGATCAAAGTTCGTCCGAGAGTGCTTGGGCGGTTTTTCAACAGCCCCCTTGCAGTGGGATCGTCGACCCGGGTGCAGCAGTGATATCATCTGATCGTATTCACAGTCACAACTAAGAGCTTGGCCGAAACACTTCGGGCATCGTTCAACATCGCAATTCGGCACATGGTATTGCCCTTTTGAAACGCCACAGTCGTGGCAACTGTGAAAATCAGCGCCCCAATCATCTGCCTCGCTGCCATACCTGACTCTGGGGTAGAGTTTGCCGTCAATGACGTAGTGGACCTGCAACTGCGCCTTTGCCTTTTCATCTTCCCAATCCATTTCTTTACACCTTTCTTAGCGACGCGGTTCTCCTTTTGAAAGTTTCTCCGCCACACCGTAGGGGCGCGGTGTGTCGAAGATCCCGCCCTTGCGGGACACGCCCTGGTGATTGATGCCCGATCAAAACCCCACGCCCCCGCCGCCACAAACCAACACCCGCCACGCGTAGACCACTGGCGGGCACACAAAACGCGTCGGGTCCGTCCCGCCGAAGCGGGATGCGAACCCAACCCACAAACTTTAGCAGGAAGCTTATTCGCGGTTGAATCCGATTCGCTTCCTCGGTGGGCTCGGCGGTGTCATCAACTGGCGGATCGCATCAACTATCGCGCGAATATCGGAGTCATGTGCAAGCACCTTATTTTCGAGGGCGGTCAACTTGTCGACCAGTTCCTTGTGCGAATACAGCAACTCCCGCATGCGCACAAAGGCGTTAACGACATAGATGCTGGCTTCGATAGCTTGCGGCGAATTTAGTAGGCTCGCCAGCATAATGGCGCCGTGCTCGGTGAAGACTTTTGGTGGATACTTGGTGTGCTTGCCGTGACCCAGTTTTAAGGTCGCAATTTGCGACCTTAAGTTTGTAACTTCTTGGGCCGTAAGCACAAACATGAAGGGGAAAGGGAATCTCTCGGGATTGCGCCGGACCGCTTCATTCACTCGCTTTGTCGGTACACCGAATAGTTGCGCCAAATCGCTGTCGAGCATGACACGTTGTCCGCGAATTGTGTGGATCGCTTTGTCGAAATCGATTGTTTCGGAAATCGCCTGCCGCTTTTGTATTCGATTGTTGCCCATTCCAGAAAGTTTGAACATCGATAGTGTGATCGTCAATCACATTTTTTCTTAGGGGCGCAGCCCCGCAAAGGCGGAATCTCCGACTTGCTGCGCCCAATCACGCCGAAGGCGTGAGCCACTGTTTATGTGCAATAGAACTTATCCAGTTCCCATTGCAGCGGATTATTCTGGATGTAGTTACGCTTCACATACAAGTCGTCTTCATCGCGGATTACATGCTCGAAATAGTTGCGTTGCCAAATCGGCGTAGTCTTAGATTCCGGCAGTCTGTGAGCGAGACGCGTAACGGAGGATTTGAAGTTTCTGACGATCGCGCCAAGCGATCGGGGAATGACGCGAGGGACGCGGACTTCGTCCGCGCAGGGCGCAGCCACGATGAATTCGGGATCTGCGACATGCTGCGCCCCTACAAAGTTCGAAGAAAGCAGGGCATTGCTACCGGTCGATGGTTCGGTGATGAAAAGTATGCCGTGGAAGTGGTTGGGCATCACGACACAGTAGTCAGTGGTTACATTGGAGTAGTGGTTGGGAATTTCGAGCCAGCACTGTTCGGCAATCAGTCCAAGTCGGTTCAGAAGGACAGTCTCGCGATTCACGGTACCGAAAAGGAGCCGTTTGTTCGATGTGCAGATTGTGATGTAGTAGGCGCCTTCTTTGGTGTAGTCGTAGCCTTGGAGCCGGATTGATCATCGATGGTGGACAGCGCCTTTTTCCATGAACCAAAGATATGATCGATATGACGGTCGTCAATCACAATTTGGTAGGGGCGCAGTCCCGCAATTGCGCGATCTTCGACAGGCTGCTTTCGGAGGTGGCGACTGACGGGCACGAGAACGTCGATGGTAGTAGGGGCGCAGCATGCTGCGCCCGATCTCGCCGAAGGCGAGAGAAGTGGTTAGGTGTCACACGGCATTTTTGCCGCAGAAACTGATGCGGACTTTGTCCGCACTGGGCGCAGCATGCTGCGCCCCTACGGCTAGGAAAACGAAATGCCCGCCTGGCGTGGACGACTGGCGGGCACACAGTATGAAAGGGTGTCGGGTTCGGCGCTACGCTGCGAACCCGACCTACGGACTGCGAATCATCATCCATATCTGTAGGGGCGCGGTATGCGCGCCCCCTTGATCGGTGTCCGATTAGATTCCCCCGCCGCCACAAACCAAAACCCGCCAGGCGTGGACGACTGGCGGGCACGTAGGTGTGAACCCGACCTACGGACAGGCGCACGAGCGTAATTCTCAATTGACAATCAACAGGAAAACATCGAAAATGTAATCCAACATCCAATTCAGTGCCGATTCTCGGCGTCGACTATATTTGCGGAGGCAGAAATGAAAATCTCGTCAAAGGTGCTAATTGCAGCACTCATGCTCTCAGTTTCAACAAGCTTGTTTGCCGAACAAGCAATTTGGGTTCGCCTGCCGATCACAACCGAGTCGGGAGCTCAACTGCCGATTGTCCTCGAAAATGTGACTCCGGGTGAGAATGCTGAAAAGGCGGGATTGAAGCCACAGGACAAACTCATTTCCGTCAATGGTATTGATGTGTTGAAGTTCTTCACCGCAAGTAACCGACCAACGGCCAACTTCACGATCTTGAGAGGTGTCGACACGTTGACTATTCAGTGCAGGCCGAAGGACAAGGCGTATGGAATTGTATACTCTCAAGTCTATTCAGCTGACTCGCTGGTATTTAGATTTACGGCAAGGCGACGCTCGACAATGCTCGCAATAAACATCGAAGTCATTAACAACTCGGCGCTCGAGGTACCAATCAGTGACATTGTCATTAAGTCCCAGGATAATTCCTACGCGAGTTATCTTTATCCAGACCAAGTTGCGCGGGAAATTCTTGGCGAACCGCCTGTCTACATCCCTCTGCAGACGCCAGAGAGAGCAAAAGAATACATGGTGAGCGGCTCGGCTACAAATCTGGGCAATACAACAACAGGGAGTGCAACGATTAAGGAGAAGCCGAAGGGATTCTGGGATTCATTTGCTGATGGCCTTGCGTCAGGATATGTACAGGGGTATAACTCCTCCCAGCAGAAGAAAGTGTCCCGGTACATTAGTAACTACATTGAGATCATCAAGGATGTTGATCGAAATAGTTTCGACTCCGCTGCATTACCTAAACGAGGTTCGGTGCGAGGCACACTTCATATTGACGACTCGCGAAATCCGTATCCCCAACGACTTGAATTCACGATTCAAGAACGGACCTATAGCTTCTTGGTTCAATTACCGGACGGTAGTTAGAGGACTAATCTATTAGCACAAAATTTCGCTGTGAAAGCATTGACGAAACGTCAACCGGTTTCAATCGAGTTCTTCTCGCGGGAATGGAGTTGCGTGACTAAACGCGTTCTATTGTCGCGTCGGGTGCTTTGCCGTCATCCCGACCTACGACTGACATTAGTAAACCCCAGTCACAATTCTGTTGGGAAATAGGTGGCGAATGAATGCCGTTGTCTTGTTGTGTATCGAAACCGTATGATACGAGCCGTTCGAAGTAACGACGGTGTGACCAGACCCCCCGAATGTCAGGGTGCACTTTCTAAAATACCGCAGCCGACACATCAGACTGTCATCAATCAGAAACGGTTCATTAACATTGTGAATCAGAAGGATATACATTTCGCCAAGCTTCTTCTTAGTTGGATGATCTTTTCCATAATGCAAACTGATCCTCCACAATCTTGTATATTTCATCCCAATTGGTCGCCTTTGGGGATCCGCAATCATGATTAGTGGAGTTAGTGAAAACCACGACTGCTCTATTCTGTTCTCTCAAGGCAACAACATTGTCAGGTGAATCCTCAATGTAGAGATCAGCATCGACTTGACCCTTTTCCTTCATGAAGCACAGGTCCCAATAAGGGATGCCGTACTTGTCTAGCCACTGAATAGTCTGAAAAGCCGCCATCATGTGGAAATGCTTGATATACAATCGGTGGGTGATAATGCGAATGCGGACGCCTAGTTTAGATATCTTCCGCATCACGATAGGACACCTGTGAAAGGGCTTCAAATGTTGAAATAGACCTCGTTGGGTAACAGCAAATCTGTGGAAATCTTCGTATCCTCCGGGAGCTTCTGAAATCCCCCACTCTTTTAAGCCATAACTTACTGCGGTAGTCAGCGAGTCAATCGGAACGTCCAACCATTCTGCAACGATAGGTCTTATTCCTTCGTAATAGTCTGCGCAGACACCGTCGAGGTCAACTCCCAATACGAACTCTTTATTCATAAACAGTCCTCCCTTAATAGCTCAATCTAAACGCGGCGCCGTTTCCAGCGCCGCGTCTTATATCAACCGATCTATCCGGTCTTAGTACATGTCGCCGTAGCCGCCACCCGGAGGCATCGCCGGACCAGCCGGTGCACCCTTCGGTTCCGGCTTGTCGCAGATAATGGCCTCGGTGGTCAGCAACAATGACGCAATCGAAGCTGCATTCTCCAGCGCCGAACGAGTCACCTTGGTCGGGTCGATGACGCCGGCCTTCATCAGGTCTTCGTAGGTACCGGACTGGGCGTTGAAACCGAACGCGCCTTTTTCACCCTTCACCTTATCAACGATCACCGAACCTTCGTGGCCGGCATTCTCAGCGATAAAGCGAATCGGAGCTTCCAAAGCGCGACGGACGATCTGCATACCGATCAGCTCGTCGCCTTCCAACTTCATCGTCGAAATCATCGGGATCGTGCGCAGCAATGCCACGCCGCCGCCCGGGACGATACCTTCTTCAACCGCAGCGCGGGTTGCATGAAGTGCGTCTTCGACACGCGCCTTCTTCTCCTTCATTTCGGTCTCGGTCGCGGCGCCGACGTTGATTACTGCCACACCGCCGGCCAGCTTGGCAAGACGTTCCTGCAGTTTCTCGCGGTCGTAGTCGGAGGTGGTGTCGTCGATCTGACGCTTAAGCTGCTCAATGCGGCCCTTGATATCAGCGGCCTTGCCTGCGCCTTCGACGATCGTGGTGTTTTCCTTGTCGATGACGATCTTCTTGCAGGTGCCGAGATCGGAGAGGACGGTGTTCTCAAGCTTGAATCCAAGTTCTTCCGAGATCACCTTGGCGCTGGTCAGGACCGCGATATCTTCGAGCATCGCTTTGCGGCGATCGCCGAAGCCCGGAGCCTTGACCGCGCAAACCTTCAATGTGCCGCGCAGTTTGTTGACGACGAGCGTGGCCAAAGCCTCTGACTCGACATCTTCAGCAATGATCAACAGCGGACGGCCGGTCTGGGCAATCTTCTCCAGAATCGGCAGAAGTTCCTTCATCGCGGAAACCTTCTTGTCATGGATCAGGATGTACGGATCTTCCATCTCGGTTTCCATGTTTTCCGGATTGGTGATGAAGTACGGTGACAGATATCCGCGGTCGAACTGCATACCCTCGACGACTTCGAGGGTGGTGTCGGTTGACTTGGCTTCCTCAACGGTGATAACGCCGTCTTTGCCGACTTTTTCCATCGCTTCGGCAATCAGGTCGCCGATGAGCTTGTCATCGTTGGCGGAGATGGTGCCGACCTGGGCGATTTCAGTCTTACCTGCAATCGGCTTCGACTGCTTCTTGAGTTCCTCGATGATTCTGACAACGGTCTTTTCGATCCCGCGCTTGATACCCATCGGGTTCGCGCCGGCGGTGACGTTCTTCAGACCTTCGTTGTAGATTGCCTGGGCAAGCACGGTGGCGGTGGTGGTGCCGTCGCCGGCGACATCGCTGGTCTTGCTGGCAACTTCACGCACCATCTGGGCGCCCATGTTCTCAAAATGATCTTCGAGTTCGACTTCCTTGGCGACGGTGACGCCGTCCTTCGTGACGGTCGGTGAGCCGAATTTCTTGTCGATGATGACATTGCGGCCTTTGGGGCCGAGTGTAACCTTGACAGCATCCGCGAGTTTGTCTACGCCTTTTCTCAGCTTCTCGCGAGCAATCGCATCAAATTCTATTTGCTTAGCCATTCTATTAATCTCCTTGGTGTGACTTGATTACTTAAGTACCGCGAGAATATCGGATTCACGCATGATCAGGAATTCGCCGTCGTTTACGGAGACTTCGGTGCCGGAGTACTTGCCGTAAAGGATCTTGTCGCCGACCTTGACGGACATCGACAACATCTTGCCTTCATCGGAAATGCGGCCCGGGCCGGCTGCGACAACTTGACCTTCCTGAGGTTTTTCTTTGGCGGTGTCTGGGATGATGATTCCGCCCTTCTTGACTTCATCCTGCTGAAGCGGCTTGACCAGAACGCGGTCTTGCAACGGTTGGATGTTCATTACTGCACTCCTATTTGTTGTTATTGGTTATTGTTAATGCTGTATCGCAAAGTTGATTTCTGTCTATCATGTCATTCCTGCGTATGCAGGAATCCTATTTGTAGGTCAGGAGCCCTGCGCTCCTGACATCGCGCGCCAAGCGCGAACATGTCTGTTAGCACTCCTCTCCGGTGAGTGCTAACAATGATACGCCAATCTACGGTTCAGGTTGCAGACCGTCAATCGAATTTTGGGAAATTTTTCACAGGGGGAAGTGTTTTCATGTAAGTCGCTTATTAACAATGTGTTAGGCAGACCAAGTCCGAACGGAATGAGTTCGGACATACTGCGCCTGTGCGGCCTCGCAGAGTGGGTGACGGTCGTCCACGCCCACCGCGCCAAAACGCGCCCGACGTGGACGGCGGGCACGCACTTTGGTGGCTTTTCAATCCTCCCCAAGGGGCGGGGCACCGAGTTCAGGCGTTGACTGTCTTTCGGCCATCGCGGCTCGACCGAGAGAAGATGAGGCATTTGTCAGCCGCTTGACCAAAGTCAAGGACTACCGATCGGGCGATGTCGAAATTGCTAAAAGGGATAAAGGATGTTAGCGTAAGCTAACGGGAAATCGAATTTAGGCTTGGCAATGGATCGAAAACCAGAGAATATCGGAAGTGACAGGTGAGTAAACGGCAGGCCCTCTCCAAGTGGGCGCTCACTATTATTGTGCTCGCCGGAATCTTCTTCGGTATCGGATTCTATACGTTCTACTATGCCAAAGGCAGCTCGTATCTGTCAGACGATCCCAATGTCTGTGTCAACTGCCACATCATGCGCGAGCAGTTTGACAGTTGGCAGAAGGGAAGTCATCACGGCGTGGCGGTCTGCAACGATTGCCACTTGCCCGCTTCGTTTCCGGGCCGGTACATGGTCAAAGCCGAGAACGGCTTCAATCACTCCCGTAAATTCACTTTCCAGGATTTTCACGAGCCGATCGAAATTCGCCCCGCCAATCGCGAGGTTCTGCAGCAAAACTGCCTCCGCTGCCACGGATCGCTGATTGCCGAATCGGTCGGACTCTTTGAACATGCAGATGATCATCAAAACTGCGTCCGTTGCCACCGCGAGGTCGGCCACGGTGCGGCCCATTAGGAGGATATTTCTACATGACTCAAGTTAAGTCAAGAATCTGGGTGTACGTCGTCACGATCATTGCGATCGCAGCGGCCACCTTCGCGATCATGCTGTTGATGCAGAACATCTCGCTGCGCAAGGAAGAGGCTAAGCAGGTTGTCTTCCAGGTGACGACGCTTGATGAGTTAGTTATCGACCCGAGCGTTTGGGGAAAGAACTTTCCTCGCCAGTATGATTCCTACAGGCGCACCGTCGATACGGTCCGCACGCGGCACGGCGGTAGTGACGCCTTTCAGAAGCTCGATGAAGATCCGCGTTGGCGCGAATTGTTCAAGGGCTATGCTTTCGGCGTCGACTATCGTGAAGAGCGCGGCCACGCCTACATGCTGTCCGATCAGGACATGACTGAACGAGTTACACAATTCAAGCAACCGGGTGCGTGCCTGCATTGCCACTCTTCGATCATTCCTGCGTATCGGGACAAAGGTCGCAGCGCCGGCGTTCCGGATACTGATACTCTCGCACAAATCATGAAGGGATTCGAGATCGTTTGTGGCATGGGCTACGCTGAAGCCAGAAAGCTGGTCGATCACCCGGTAGCTTGCGTCGATTGCCATGACCCGAAATCGATGCAGCTTCGCGTCACCAGACCGGGATTTCTGAATGGCATTCAGCGTCTTGCTGAAAGTGACTATTCCTTGCCGCATTTGCCGAGTATCGATCGCTGGCAAAAAGGAGATCGCGCCAAGCCGTACAACCCGAATGTCGAAGCGTCACGCCAGGAGATGCGCTCATTTGTCTGCGGACAGTGTCATGTGGAATACTATTTCAAAGGCACTGGTAAACTACTAACCTACCCGTGGCACGATGGTATCAACGTCGAACAAATCGAAGTCTACTATGATTCGGTCAACCACAAGGACTGGAGCCATGCCACCAGTGGAGCGCCGGTTCTCAAAGCTCAGCACCCGGAGTTCGAAATGTGGAATCAGGGCATTCATGCCCGCTCCGGAGTAGCCTGCGCAGACTGTCACATGCCGTACTATCGCGAAGGCGCCGTCAAGATCAGTGACCACCATGTCCGCAGTCCGTTGCTTAATGTTGCGCGTGCCTGCCAGAATTGTCATCGCTCGCCGGAAGAGGAAATCGTTGAGCGCGCCGAGCGAATTCAGGACAAAACCGCGTCGATGCTGAGTCGCGCCGAGGATGCCGTGCTGGATCTGATCAAAGCCATCGAAATCGCCCGGGTCAATGGCGCTGATAGCCTGTCACTCATCAAGCCGCGAGATTTCCACCGTAAGGCTCAGTGGCGCCTCGATTTTGTGGCAGCCGAAAATTCGATGGGATTCCACGCTCCACAAGAAGCCGCCCGTATTCTCGGTGAATCGATTGACTACGCTCGTCAGGGTTATATGGAACTCGTGCGGAACAAGGCGGTGCTCACCGCCGCAGCACGGTGAACGGGCAACTTGCGATAAGCCAAAGGCCGGAAGTCGTCAGGCTTCCGGCTTTCTTGTTTGTGTCCATTGCTATTTCTTCTGTAACATAATCTAACCTCAATTGTCTTTAGGTAGCGGAATGAACGATCGCGATCAGACAGATTGGCTGGACTACGTCAGCGGTAGCAACGCCGCCCTCGACCGAATTCACCGGCGGCACCACACCGTGCTTCTGAAGTACTGCTGTTATGCGACGGGAAGTTATGCGCATGCGCAGGACATTGTTCAGGAGACTTTTCTGCGGCTGATCAAACAGCGCGGTAAGTTGACAGTGAGGACCTCGCTGGCAGACTGGTTATTCATTTGCGCGCGAAATCTCTGCTTCAATTTGAAGAAGCGAGAACGAGTTGAGGAAAGCCTCGAGGGCAGTCTGCCTGGTGCCGGGACGATTGTCGATCAGGAAACGGCGCACTTCATCAAACAGGTTCTCAACCAACTGACGCTGGAGGAACGGGACTTGATTCTGTTGCGCGAACAACAAGGCTATTCGATTGGAGAAATCGCGCCACTGCTGGGCGTGAGTGAAGAAGCAGTGCGTGTACGACTTTACCGGGTTAGGCGTAAAATGCAGGAGTTAGGAAAACGATGACGACGAAAAATTGTGAAGGCCACGAGCGACTCCTGTCAAGGCAACTTGATGAGGACTTGCCGGTCGAACAGCAGCAGGAACTGAATAATCATCTTGCCAATTGTTCCGCCTGTCGTGAGTTCAGCACCGCATTAGCAGAACAGCGAAAACTGCTGCGGTCACTTCCGGATGTCGCAGTTCCCGAGAGCGGGCATGTGGCGACGGCTGAGCCAAAATGGTGGCAGCGTCGTCTCTCAATGCCCCTACCAGTGGCGGCTGCGATCGCACTGGTTGCGATTGGCGGATGGCTGATGGCGTTGCGTTCGCCAAACGAGCAGAATTTCGAACGACCCAATGCTCCAGACTTGGTGCGCAGTGTCGAGATAGTACGGGTGCCTGCTGTTCAGGCAGTCCGCGTCGAAACGAATGACGAGAAAGTGAACAAATCCAAGGAGATACTCTAATGCGTTACCTGACAATCGTGGTGTGCCTGATTGGCCTGTCTGTTGCAGCAGTGGCCGCGCCCAAGCCTCGCTATCTGCGTGTGAACGTCTCGGGTGAAAAGGGATCAGCCAATCCGGTTTGCGAAGGCTCACTGTGGTTTGATATTACTCAGGAGCAGAACTACAGCGGTGTCTACTATATCGCCGGCAACTCCTGCGGTATCACCGCTGAAACCTCGCGCTACCAGTCGAGTGATCTCAAGTTCGAGTTGGTGTTTAATCTTCTTCTGTCGATCAACGATGGCGGCTCCTGGCTCGCTGGCGCCACTCGTGCGCTCAACTATGCCGACAGTGAACAGCCGGGCCGGGCGGAGCGCACCTCGATAGAGAAAGCCCTGCCAATGGGGCAGGAAGAACTCGTGTGTTCCCACAAATTGCCGGATGGTCGCCAGATCTATCTCAGGGTCGAGTTGCGGAGTGAATTGCCGGAAGACTGCGCTGATTGTGGCCAGTCGGCAGTCGTCTTAAGATCCTCCTATCTCCGGAATGGTGTTAAAGTTTCAAGTGGCAGCGCCGGCAGGAAGTTTCTTGCCGAAGCGATGGAATTTCAATCGGGAGTTGGCGAAATCAGCAATGGGGCCGATGCTTCCGAAATGAAGTACATCGTGATGGTCTCAATGCCGGGCGCTCTGAAGGCACTCAAGGAACGTACTGAATGCAGAATCACGTTCCAGCGAGCCTATCAAATTCGCTCACGCGGTGGTTCCGGAGGCGAGGGAGAGTCCTCGGTCAATTACACCTCGAAAAATGTCAAAGATGTTGTATTGGAACCGGGGAAGGAGCTTCGCCTCGTGTTTCCGCCCGATACACCTGCGGTTGAAGGTTACGCTATCGAGGACACTCTGATAATTCTTCCGAGAAAATAGCACTGCAAATGCTCATCACGAAAAAGAGCCGGCGACGATCTGTCACCGGCTCTTCCTTTTCAATCGCGTTGTTTATCGTGATAAGACCATCTTGCGAGTCTGAACAAAATCTTTCGATCTCAGGCTATAAAAGTACACTCCGCTGGCAACCTCCTGGCCCGCAGAATTGCGGCCATCCCAGGTCGTCTCATACACGCCGCTGGCCTGATCGGAATCTTCCAACACGCGCACTAACTGGCCAAGAACGTTGTGCACCTCAACGCGAACATGCGCGTTGCTTGCGAGGTTGTATCGAATGGTTGTCGTCGGGTTGAAAGGATTGGGGTGATTCTGCAGGAGCGAAAATTCGGTCGGGAGCGGCGCATCATCAACCTTCGTAGCCAGAACGGTGTAAACGTAAACAAATCGTTCGGTATTGATCCATGTTCCCGACAACGTCGCCGAGATTTCCTCGATCAGATTTCCCGAGACGTCGTACGTATTATCGACTCTGGTGACAAGTGCAAATGGCAATACCTGATTGGAGACTGTCTGAATCACGCGATGACTACCATCATATTTCATTGTGTCGACATCCAGGAGAGACCAATCCGATGACAGCCAAATAAAATCGCGCTGAAGCGTGTTGTCGCCGGAACCATTGTATTCATATTCGCTCTTGGCGTCATTGTTCCAAAAAGTATTGTAGAATTCTCTGACTCGCAGAGTCAGTCGATTGCTGCCGTCGTAAGTCGACGTCCAGCGCGTAGCCGTCAACCAGTTTCCTCCAAAGTAATTCTCGATAACCGATTGTGTTTCCTGCCCGCTTCCATTGTAAGTGTAGGTGGTACGACTAACGTTGTTCCAAGCCCCCGTCCATTCTTGCGTCGTCATGGTTGCAATTCGATCGGCGCCATCGTAAGTATACAGGACCCGGCCAGAGCTGGCGAAAGTCGACCCATCCCAGGTTTGTGATTCCATAGTCGTCAGGCGATCACTGCCGTCATAACTCATCAGGCTGCGTCCGCTGTTTACCCAGTCGGACGAGTCAGAATCCCAAGTCTGAAAAAGAGTCGAGGCGATCGTGCCGGATCCATTGTAGCTCCAGGTCGTCAATTCATTGTTTAACCAAGATCCGATCCAGAGCTTCGTCAGATAGGTGCTCACTTTGCCACCGGTATAGGTATAGGTGCCGTGCTCCGTCATTTGCCATGACGCACCGGACCATGCAAAGGAAGTATCAGACGTCGGAAAAAACGCTTCCGGACGAATCGCGGCGGCTTCCAAGGCAGTTCTTTCGACTTGAACTCCCATCGCCTTAGCCTGTGCCGTCGCCGCCGCGACAGCGACGTTAACGCGAGACTCAACCGGCATTCTTGCAGGTGCAGGGTTGTTCAGCAACTGTAGCATGAAATCAATAATCTGAGATTCTCCCGGATGTGCATTCGTAGCGTGGACAGCAGGGTTCATCAAGCAGCAGGCGAAAGCGACTGCAGCGACGAACACGGAATTAACAATTCGTCTCACTTCGGTTCTCCTGGACAATTTGGACGTAGTGGTGTTCAAGAAATCATAACTAATATAGGTACATGTTGTCAATATTGAATTTACGAAGAAAATGGCCGTAGGTTGCAACGGCGGGCAAGGATTATGCCATCGGGACACCCTGATTATTCTTCCGAGGCAGTTGCGGGCGAATTCAGATCAGTGAGAAGTGGCGGCAATGCCCTGTCTTTTGTTCCTCCCTTTCTATGGCGTTGTTCGTCGTATTACGGTCGACCTGCGAGTCTGTACGAAGTCGCTGGCATTCAAGAACCTGTACTTGGGACAAAGAGAATCCGCCACCCTGCTCACTACCCGCAGACATTCCAAAGCCCGAGTCTGCGACTCTTCGAGAATCGACAAAAACATCGATTTAACCTTGACAACCGTTCCCGAGTTTGCCTGTTTTTTGAATAGATTCATACAATTTTCTTTCAGGAGGCGCAAAGGGTGACAACCAAGATTTTGCGTATTGCGGTTTTGCTTGTGGCTGGTTGTTTCATCTCCAGCTGCAGCGATGATGATTGTCCGACGTGTGGGGACCAATTTGACGTTCTGTTTTATTGTAGTGCCGCTTACAGCCCAGTCGATATCGGAGAGGCACACCCGATCATCGGATTTCAGGCGTGGTTCGTGGGTGACCCTGTTCCCGATGTCAGCCAGATCAAATGGCTGGAACGTGAAGTGCTGCGCGACGATTCGGGATTTCCTGCATACCACGATGAAGTCGAATCGGCCTACATGAAGTACATCCCCATCCGAATTGCTCTTGATCAGGACACCCTGAGCTTCCAAGTCAAGATACCTGACTCAACCGAGGTTCTCTTACCTCCCGGGGAGACAGCCCCTGCCGCGCAACCGGTGCATTTTGAGTGGATTAAATCGGCTGACGCGGAAAAGTATTTGTTGGGCGTGGATGTGTTTAATCCTCTTCCGCCGTTCGAGACTTATCTCGATACTTCAATTTACACGACGGATACGACTTTCGTGCTCGCGCCTGAGTACGCGATCTCAGGCGCAGAGATTGCTCTCCAGGTAATCGCGGGAATCGGCAAGAATGGCGAGCCGGGAGACGAGCCGACCTATACGAACGGTCGCTACAAGGGCTTTATCGCCGGAGCGTTCAGAGCGAGGTTTAAGATAGTATTCGTGATTTGAGCATACTGGGATTAAGGGAAACCAACATGCGTCGAAGGGAGTGAGAGGTCCCAACCCCTGTGGTTCGGACTGTTTACATTGAATAAATCTGCTGCGAACTCAACACCCCGCACAAGGCACCGGCCCACCCGCAAATATGTAATTGATCAAATAGACCGCGTCTGAAATCGAGATACCCCCACTGCAATTTGCATCACCAGATTCCAATGGATCCGGCGCCTGGCCGCCGCTGAAAATGTAATTGATCAAGTAAACGGCATCGGAAATTGTTACCAAGGATGATCCATTGGCATCTCCGCAAACATACGGCGGGTCAACGACCGTTATGCTCACACTGAGCGTGTCAGTACGAAAAGGTATATCAGAATCACGACACATGAATGTGAAGTAATAGTCAGCGCTGAATGTCGGCAGACCCATCAGCGTTCCGGTCAGGCCCCCATTGAAATCAACACCGATCGGCGGATCGCCCCCAAGTAGCGTCCACTGGTAAGGGGGAACGCCGCCAACCGCTTCAAGTTGCACAAAATACGACTGATTGAGATATCCCGTCGGCATTAAGTAGTTTTGAATATGTAGTGCCCCATCGCATGCATCGCCAACACCATCGGAGTTTTCATCCGTCTGGGTTTCATTGGGCGTTGAATCACAATTGTCGCACGCATCCCCATATTGGTCAGTGTCGGAATTGATCTGATCGACATTTACAGTGTACTGGCAATTATCGGCAACGTTCACAATGCCGTCGTTGTCAGAGTCGGCGTCGCATACATCACCTTGGCCATCAAGATCAACGTCTTCTTGATTCGTGTTGGAGTTGGTGGGGCAGTTGTCAAAGACATCAGCAACGCCGTCGCCATCTGAATCGGTTGGGTTAACCAGGAACTGATCCATGAAAATTGCGGCGTCGCGAAGATTAATACACGGCCCGATGTGCCCGCCGCCTCCCTGGGCGTAACCGGTTTGAACCAGTAACTGCCGCATCTCCAAAGGTGTAAGAGGACGGCCCAGTGTCTGAAGTGCGTATGACTGGAGGGCACTAATTGACCCGGCTGCCACTGCCGAGGCGGAACTGGTTCCGTTGAAACTCGCTGTGTATCTCTGTCGATAGTCACCACCCAACTGGGCAAAGTCGCCGTAGCCGCTTGTGAAAACCGATTCGCCCCAGGTCTGTACATTGACCCGCGCCCCGTAAGTGCTGAAGTCCAGCTTATGGTGGCCCGTATTCGCTGTACCCGCCCCGATGATAATCGATTTGCTGTCTCCGCGATTCCTATATGACGTGTACGGTGAACTGTCAAGGTCTTGATCGCCATTGCCCGCTGCCGCTACTACCAATACCCCCTGGTCACCGCCATTCTTGACAATCGTCCATACCGATGGGTCGTACTCTGCCGGAGCATAATCTCCGCCCGCGCCGGTAGTCTGCATTTCCAAAAGCACAATGTCACCGGGATCCGAATCTGCAATTGCATTGGCAATGCAAGTCGCGCGACGCGATCCCTGTTCAACTGAGATCTCAGGATACACATTTGCACTCTCGATATTAGGAGCTATGCCGTTGATTCCATATCCGTTGTCGCCACCGGCTGTAATTCCCACCGCTGATGTCCCATGATCATTGCCGTATGGCGAGTTCATGGTCTGACCAGCCTCGACAACGACAGGAACGTCTATCAGCTCTTCATGATCAATATCCCAACCGTATTCGCAGTCCGAATAACGCACGCCCTGGCCCTTGCCGCCGCGGGCCCAGAGGTAATCCACATTCAATCCCGGATTGGCTCCACGGTAGCCTTGGTTCGAGACATAATTCGGCGTCGGCGGCGCATAGTCGCCCGGTGGCGGCGGGTTCAACTCAGATAGATGTGCAAATTCGACTTCCGGCAACTCCTGGAAAGCTTCTGCCGCTGCCGCTAACTGACCAACGCTTGCATTTTCAATTCGAGCTATCAGTATTCCACGCAGATCAGGTTGCTCAATTCGAGAAGTCTGCGCCGCTCGCATTTCGAGCTTTTCAATCTTGGCATCGGGAAGCTGTATAAGTTGCTGAAATTTGATATTCAATGCGTTAGTTACCTGCAATATCCTGACTATACTCGCCTTCTGCAGCGACATTATTCTGCCGTCCAATTGAGCTCGCACTTTGAGATCGTCGCGGAATTTTACATGAAGTTCGTATTGACGTCCCGGCATCACCACAATAGGATCGTCTGAGAGCTCCCGTCGTTTGCCGAGCGTCTCTGCTTGAAGACTGATCGCCAATAAAGTCGCGAACGCTAACATTAGCACCAAAGCGACTCTGGCAATCGTAAACGGTTGGCGTGGGAACTGTGACATGATGATTATCTCCAAGTCAATATCAATTGTTCGTATTTAGATAGAAAGACGTATGGCAGAGTCAAATGATTCGAGCAGGCAGCGGTACGTCAACTCAAGATATAGTAAAGTGTGGATTTGTCAACAGAAGGTAGCTACCGATTCATCTCGTAAATCAGCCGCAGACCCTCCAGAGTAATGTCCGGCAGTACTTCGGTGATATACTGCGATGCCGGAGCGATCAGCGATGCCAGCCCTCCTGTAGCCACGACTTTTGGCTTGGCGCCAAGCTCCTGAGCGAGTTTCTCGATAATATACTCTACCTGTCCGACACCGCCAAGATAGAACCCCGCTTTCATCGCTTCTTCAGTTGTCTTACCGATCGGTGACTTCGGCGGCTCGAAAGAGATTTTGAACAACTGCGCCGCTCGATGAGCAAGAGCACTTTGCGCCGTCTCAATACCGGGAGCAATGACGCCGCCGAGATACGCACCGTGCTTCGAAATTACATCAAATGTCGTCGCAGTGCCAAAATCGACAACGATACACGGTCCGCCAAATTGCCTAAAGGCAGCAACTGAATTACAGATTCGATCAGTGCCTATCTCAGTCGGAGTGGGGTACTCAAATGTGATATTGAACTTCATTCCCGAATGCACGACCATCGGCTCAAGGCTAAAGTGCTCCCGCGACATCTTGCGGAAGATCGGATCAAGTCTCGGCACAACAGTGGCGATGATGATGCCGTCAATGCCCGAAAGCCCCTTCATCTGCATGTATTGGTGCAATACTAACGCGGATTCGTCGGCCGTTCGGCCGTGATCTGTCGCAAACCGCAACGAGTTGATCAGTTTGTCGCCAGCATAGAACCCGACGACGATATTTGTATTGCCAATGTCAACTGCTAACAGCATGTGAGTAATATAGGGAATGCCGTTTCGGTTGCAAGGACCGGAATCCACACCAAGCGCTGATTCTCCAATCCAAGTATCTCCCCAAATTCTCACTTTGCCCTTGCCATCGCTTGTGTTTCTGCTACCATTACATAGTGAATTTTCTGCTTAACGTCCTTGGCACGATAGCATTGACTGCGTTTTTTCTTATTGGCTGCAGTCGCAGAGCTGCAGATGTCCCGTTCGACGCTGCGTCAGGATCATCAACCGCCAGCCATCATGTCGATCAAAGCGTCATTGTGCCGGCGCAAGTGAAATTTGACTCTGACTTTGGAAATTATACGATTGTCGAGCACCTTGTCTTCCTCGGCGAACGTGACACGATTCGCCGCAGTCTTACGATAACGTTTAGGCGATCACTCAACGACAACGAATTCATCCGCGCCGAACGAGACTTCACTGGCTTCGCCTTTGACGGCTCGTATTGGCAAGCTCTTCCATACACCAAAGCCAGGCACGACTCGACCCGGCTGGATATTACTTACAATTTTCCTTTCGGCGGCCTCGACTGGGACACCGCGCACGCATCGGGACGCTTCCACTATGATTGGCGCGGAGTCCGGGTTGGCTTGGAGTTTCGTGATTTGGTGGCCGTACAGGCCAATCGGCACGCCGGCTACAATCGGCGATCGCATGCTGTTGGAACTGGTGTCATGATGTTTGGATCCGACACGCTGACAGGTACAGTTTTCTACGAGTTGATGGAGGTCGAAGACTACAACCCAATCAGAAAAATCGAGACCGGTATCGAGTACACTAACTATGATTGGATAGCTCTGTTAATTCCCGATGGGAAGTCTCTGATAGCGTCATCTGATTCAACAACCGCGGGCGACAAGATTCTCAAAAATTTCGTAGTCCTCCGCGACAACGGTGCAATGAAGTTCGCTGATGGATCGGCCAAGGTCCGGATTTCCTCCGATGGATTGTTGAGAGACCACAAAATATACGACATGATCGCCCTCAAGAAGTCGCTTTCAGTGCCGGACTTGAGCCTGAACTTCGCTCTCGATCTCGTCGAACCCCGGATCTTCTACACAACCGGCTATTGTCTGTCCATCGTTACAGGAACTATAGAATTGGACGGCGCGGGAGTCTCCACATGGGGAATCGTCGAGCATTGGCAACAACCCAAGAGTGACGGTGGAGTCTTGAAATGAGTGATATTTCGCGCGAACTGCTCGAAGACGCCGCCAAGCTCTGGCTGGCTCATGACGGCCTCTGGTTTCAGGAAATTGAAAAGGCTTTCGGTCTGGAGAAGGCTATTGAATTGGACAAGAACGCCTGGGAGCGTTTCACCGTCATCGAAGCCAAGCGAATCATGCAGCGGCACAATCTGCCTGCAAATGGCGGACTTTCTGCTCTCAAAGAGGCCCTCAAACATCGACTTTACGCTTATGTCAATGTGCAGGACATCGTTAACGAGTCGCCCACGAGCTTTGTGTTTCGCATGAAAGAGTGTCGCGTTCAAAGTGCAAGACAGCGTCAAGGCATGAAACCGTTTCCGTGTCAGGAAGTTGGGATCGTTGAGTACACGTTGTTCGCCAGGACGATTGATCCTGCGATCAAAACCGAATGCGTGAATTGTCCTCCTGACCCCAAGCATGCCGACTATTGGTGTGCCTGGCGATTCAGTGTCTAAGTACTCTGGTTCTCCCCATCTGTATACTTGCCTGCTCGACAAAGAGGGCATTGCTACAATAGCCCCCTTGGCAGTCTTGCAACTCTCGTGATTTCAAATGACGAACGCCGATTCGCGTATATTTGAAAACGCGCTTAGTACGGATCGTAAATGAGTACCATTGACAAGCTTAAGTCGGATCTGCAGGAAGTTCGCCGGAACGAAGTAAAATCCCCGGAATTGGTAGAGGTTCTACTGCAGCTTTCCGAAGAACAGATCGTCTCTAATACCGTCGAATCAAGAGCCCTCGCCTCGGAGGCGCTGGAAATATCAGAAGGGCTCAAATACAGAGAGGGTGAAGCCTACAGTCTTGGCTTGATCGGCTACACGGATTATATGGCAGCCGAATTTGATTCCGCACTCAATCATCTTCAACAAGCGTCAACAATAGCTCTCTCGGCAGGATCTCTAAAGGGCCAGGCTCGAATCTTCAGCATCCTCGCCATGGTCCATCGTAGTCTGGGCAATTTCGATCAGGCCTTTTCCAGCGCGCTGAAAACACTCAAGATATTTGAAACTATGCCTAACGACTTGATGCACGCCTGGATCCTCAACAGTCTGGGCAATATTCATCATGACTTGCGCGACTATGAGCGTGCCCTCAGCTACCACACCGAATCGCTTGAGAAGTTCAGAGCGCTCAGTAAGCAAGAACCCGATAACGCTGAATTTCGCGTGGGCGAAGCTCGCGCCATGACAGGAATGGGAATTGTCTACCAGAGCCGGGGCGAATTTGATAGAGCGATGCAGTTCCATCAGTGGGCATTACCCCTCTACCGCCAGTTCGATAACTCAGTTGGCGAGTCAAGGGCCCTGAATGATTTAGGCATCACCTGCCTCGAGTCGGGCGACTACGATAAATCGTTTGAATACTTGACGGCCGCCTTGGCGATTCGAGAACAACTGGAGATGCGCCAGGCGCTCGCCGGCAGCCTGCTGGAATTGGGACGGCTACATATTCGAACCGGTAAACACGAGAAAGCACTGGAATTCCTTCACCGCGCCCTTCAAATTGCTTCTTCGCTCAAGGCCCGGCCGCGAGTCTTCCTGTCCCACCAGCTTCTGGCACAGGCGTACGAATCTACCGGCGACTTTCAGAAGGCACTGGCACATTTCAAGATCTATCAAGAGTTGCAGGAACAAGTATACTCCAATGAAGCGAACGCTCGCGTTAAGAACCTTCAAGTCAGTTTGGAGGTAGCCGGCGCAGAGAAGGTGGCCGCTCTTGAACGCGAGAAAAATCAGGAATTGCAGGAGAAAAACGATCAACTCGAACAATTGCTGGCTGAACTCAGTTCCACTCAGAGTCAGCTCATTCACTCTGAGAAAATGGCTGCGCTCGGTTCACTCGTAGCTGGAGTCGTTCACGAAATAAACACTCCCCTTGGTGTCATGATCAGCGCCAATGACGTTATCAGACGCTGCGCATCCGCTCTTGTCGAGTCCCGAAGAGACGACACACAATCGGACGGGCGCAACAAGGTCCTTCTGCGCTCAATGATCGAGAATCAGGAGGCCCTCGAAAGTGCTCTTGCTCGTCTGAATCTCCTTATGCGCAGTCTCAGGACTTTCTCCCGCCTCGATGAGGCCTCGTTCCAACTCGCAGACATCCACGAGGGGATTAACAGCGCTCTTCAGTTGATTGAGCCGGAACTGATCGGGAGAATTACGCTCGAAAAGGACTTTGGCGATCTCAAGCCGATTGCACATTTTCCCGGAGAGCTGAATCAGGTTATCATGAACTTGCTGCGCAACGCTGTCGAGTCAATCCGCGAACAAGGGAAAATCTGCATAACCACCCGAGAACAGAATCAGCAGGTCCGCATCACTATATCCGATACCGGTAGCGGCATTCCACCCGAGCAGCTGGAGCACCTCTTTGAACCTTCATTCAGCCGCAAAGGTTCGCGCATCAAGGCAGGCTTGGGCCTGTTTGCAGCCTACAATATCGTCAAGAAGCACAAGGGTGAAATTAGGGTCGAGAGTGAGGTTGGACGCGGCACCGCGGTGACCCTGGAACTGCCAACCGACCTGACAGCTCCACGCTGAAACTCCATTACTTTCGAATTAGCTTCAGCATCTATTCAATTTCCTGAATGGCGCGAATGATATCGTAGGGCTGCTCGGCGGTCAAGATCCGCTCGTAGAATCCATCGTAGGTAAAAAGTTGGGCAAGCGTACGGAACACTCGCAGATACAGGCTGTCGTCATATGGCGGGGCGGCCATTGCAACAAACACGTGTACAGGTTGCCCGTCAGCCGCGTCGAAATCATATCCGGCACTTGAGCGAGCGATTGCAATAATCAGCTCTTTTGCCTGCATCGTCCGAACATGGGGAATTGCGATCCCTTTTCCAATGGCGGTTGTGGCCTTTTTTTCGCGATCAAATAGATCCTTCAACAACTTGTTCTTGTTGCCGACCTTGCCAGAGTGGTCAAGCAACTCGACACATTCCGCAAGGAGCAATTCCTTTCGCTCCTGCATCCTCTTGGCTGTCATAACCAAGGCCTCGCCATTATCCGGCTGCTCGAATTCGGTCTCCATTTCCAGCTTAATCATTTTGGGACTGAGATATCGCGAAATCTGCACTCTTTACTCCTTATATAGTATGGGATATCGTCAGGCAGGTCCGAAAGCTTACCGATTTCCCATTCCGGATCCGCAACTCTAAATCAATACGGCATAACCGCTTTTGTCAAATCTTAGTTCAGGGCCGGTCACAAATCTTGACTTTAACCCTCCGGCGTAACTGTTTAAGAATTAGACATTTGCGCTCCGCTTTGTAGCGCATTTTTGCTTGACTCTTTTGGGGAGGGCGTTATATTATCGGGGCAAAGAAGGAATGCTTTGCAAGTACTTACCCCTGTATGTAGTTCGTTAAGAGACTACTCGCCAGATATAGGATCGATCACACGAATTGGAATTGTGTTCCCCCAACGGGGACCTAACTTAGATTATTACTTCTCTTTTTAGGAGGAATTCTTCCATGAAGAAGTTACCGGGACGTTTAGCGTTTCTTATGGTTGTCACTGTCCTCTGCACGCTGACGACACCGTCTGTGTTTGCACAGACACCAACGCCCCTAAATTTCATTCATATGCCGGAGATTTATGCGGCCAATGGACTGAGGGTCGCTTACCCGGTCTACCTGAGCAATGGCGTGGATGTTGATCAGGTTGTTGCGCCCATTGACTTTGTTCCCGGTACCTACGTCAAGATCGATTCCGTTTCGGTCGTGGGAAGTCGTTTCCTGGGCCTCGGAGCAATCACCAAGGGCTTCGATCTCGGCGGACGCAAATTCTGGGTGACATTTGATGCTGATGAAGGCACGCCGCTTCCTCCGGGAGACGGATTAATCGCAACCGTGCATTTTCTGATATTCTCGTCAGCGCCCGCTCACAATATCTGTGTCGACTCTGCAACCATCGGGGCAATGCAGTACAGCATCATCGGCACCGACGGTACGCCTGTTCCGGACTTGTTCGATCGCGGTACCATTACGGTTTACACGCAGCGTCCGATTATCGGCCTCGACCCGGTGTCATTCCTGTTCACAACTTCCATCGGCGTAAACCCGCCGACTCAGACTCTCCAGATTACCAATCTGGGCATCGACCCGCTTAACTGGAGCATTACCTACAAACCGGATTGGCTCGACCTCTCCGCAATGTCAGGCACGGCACCTTCCAATGTCGACCTCACTCCTGATGTGACCGGACTCGCAATCGGCAGCTACAATGACTCAATTGAGGTCCGCGACGAATTCGCAACGCCAAAGGTGAGATACGCCCATGTTACCCTCGTGGTCACTGAACCGGGGCCGCCGATTATTAGCCTCGATCCCGATGAGTTCTTCTTTAATACTCCTATCGAAGTCAATCCTCCGACTCAATCAATGGGTATTACAAATCTTGGCGATGAACCTCTGAACTGGGACATCACCCATAAGCCGGACTGGGTGACACTCACACCGAATTCCGGTACTGCACCCTCATCTGTCGAACTTGCGGTAGATATTACAGGTCTCGCCGCCGGTGATTACAATGATTCAATCGCAGTGCATGACGCTAATGCGGATCCGAGCACTGCCTGGGCGCAGGTCCACTTGACAATTACCGACGAACCGTCGGAAGAGACCCGCTGCATAGCCCTCCATGAAGACTGGAATCTGATTAGCTGGAATATCGATACCCCGACTGATGACATCGAGACTATCATTGCCGACATCAAAGGCTGCGTACGCACCATCTTGGGCTTTGAAATAGGCGCAGCGACCTATGATCCAGACTTTCCGCAGTTTTCGACACTGCAAACGCTTGATCACCTGCACGGTTATTGGTTCCGCATGGAATGCGACACCGTCCTCTGCGTAACCGGTATGAAAGTTGCCCCCGGAATGCCGATCGGCCTTGAAGCCAATTGGAACTTGGTCAGCTATCTTCCGGATGATGACTACGTCCCTGAGATTGCTTTGCAGTCAGTGATTGATGGTCTGGTCGTTACCCTCGGCTATGACAACGCCGGCCAGTCTTTTGACCCGACAAATCCGGAATTGGCAACTCTGGAGTTCATGCGGCGTGATTTTGGCTATTGGCTGAAGACCACGCAAGCTACAACACTCGTATACCCAGGAATCTTGCCGGCTCAGTGGTCGACACCATTTGTTTACGAATTACCCAAAACGGCATTATTGTCGACGAATTTGATCCCGACCCGCGAGTGGGTTGATCTCTATGGTGAAGGCATCAACCTGGACGGCCGTATCATACCGGCAGGCTCCACGGTCGATGTCTTTGATGAAGAGGGCAATCTCTGCGGACAGGCGCTGGTTGAGGTCGACGGACGTCTCCAATTTACGCCGGTGTACTTTGACGACAAGTCTACCTCGATTGATGAAGGCGTCGAAGCAGGCGACCGAATCAGCCTCTCTATCGATGGCGAGCCGGTTCGCGAGACCTTCGCATTTGGAGGCTTTGGTGATCAGTTACAGATCGGCGATCTGAACTCTGTTACCAAGCTATCCGATGCGATGCCCCGCAGTTTCGGACTAAATCAGAACTATCCTAACCCATTCAATCCGACAACTTCGATTGAATTCAGTATACCAATGACCAGTCACGCTCGCCTTGAGGTCTATAATCTTCTCGGTGAAAAAGTGAATGTGCTCATCGATCGTAACCTTCCCGCCGGTCGCTACAGCGTGACTTGGGGCGGCGATGACTTGGCCGGACAACCGGCATCTTCCGGAATCTACTTCTACCGCCTGACAGCCGGAGATTTTTCTTACACTCGGAAGATGATGCTCGTAAAATAGTTTGCGGAGTCGAAGGTGATTACTATTTTGAATACAAACTTTCACGAGGGATATAAAGTTATGAAGGTGACACGAATATTGATTTTGGCGCTGATGGTTGCGGTCGGGATGACTGCGGCGGCATCAGGGCAGGTCGTGCCGACGAATACCTGGACCGACTTCGGCGGTACAGAATGCACGATCAACGGAACACCAATGCCTATTGGCTGTATTATTCAGGCGTTCGATTCGACCGGCGTCCTGTGCGGCCAGCGAATCACCGAATCGGTAGGAATCTATATTGCTACCCCGGTCTATGGTGATGATCAGTATACACCCTCCGATGAGGGCTGTACTGCTGTTGGGGAACGAATTGACTTCAAAATCAATGGCATCCTGGCTACCAAACTCGGGCCGTCAAATGGCCGTTGGAAGGGCAATGGCCCGATTCAACTTCTGAACCTGGCTACTGTCCAGAACTATGATGTCAATATCACCGGTCCGGACGAAGGCTCCGGCGAGGCGGGTGATCCGGTCTTATATTTCATCACCATCGAAAACAATGGCGACGGCATCGACTGGATCAACCTTGAGTTGGTCAGTTCGTTGGGCTGGAGTATTTCACATGATCAAGGATCCAATTCTTTCTATCTGAATCCCGGTGAGACGACACAGATTGAAGTCACCGTGAACGTCCCGGGAACTGCCTTAGTTGGCCAGCAGGACGAACTGACGATCACCGTAACGTCACTCTTTGACCCATCTGCCGATTTTGCCAAGACAATCACGACTACTGTTGATCAGTCGACTGATATTTCTGACAATGGTTATACAATCCCCGGCCAATTCTCGCTGGGACAGAATTTCCCAAATCCGTTCAACCCCGAGACCAAGATTGTGTTTAACCTTGAGAAGGCAGGAAATATCTACCTTGAGGTTTTTGACATTCTCGGCCGCAAGGTTTCCACACTGCAATCAGGTTATCTCGGAGCCGGGCAGTATGAATTCACCTGGTACGGAGTCGATAACAGTGGTCGGCAGGCGGCGAGTGGTATTTATTTCTACCGTCTCTCCTCCAACGAGTTTACACTGACCCGCAAGATGACCTTGCTTAAGTAAGCCCCTCTTTCGTGAAAGTTCCGGCCCCGCTCAAGCGAGCGGGGCTTTTTTTTGACCTCGAAAAGCTGTTGCCGATTGACACCCGACAGGCGATCTTCTGCCATCCGGAGTCAAGACTGTCGAAAATTGCGTGGAGAATCCAGAGCGATCATGAAGATTATTGACAATCGCATAGAGTTTATCGGACTGATTCAAGAACTCCCCTGGGGAAATGTGCACCTGGCCCGCGATACCGAGCTTGCCAGGCAATTGACCGTCATCGAGGTGAATCGCCATGTGTTCGCCAAAGAGCCGGAAATCAGGGCGTTTGTTCGGGCGGCGTTTGGACTCTCTCAATTGAGCCACCCCAATATTCAGCAGGTCTTGGGCGTCAAACGGGGCGAGGATGCAACTCCATACATCGTACAGGAATATCCAAATGGAATTACTCTCCGAAGCCTCTTGGACGCGCGTCCATCAGTCCATATTCCGGTCGAAGTGGCTTACTATCTAATCGCGCAGATTGCCCGTGGATTATCTGCAACTCACGAGGCTCGCGATCGCAAGACCGGGCAGTCGCTGAAGCTATACCACTTGTGCCTGACCCCGGATATGGTCTCTATAAACGACCAAGGCGTTGTACGGCTTGCCAATTTTCAGTTTCCACCCACTCAAATCAAGGAGCCACGGCAGGTTGCCTACCTTGCCCCTGAACAAATTCAGGGCGGCACACTTGATCAGCGTGCAGATATCTTTGCACTCGGTCTGATTGCCTATGAGCTATTTACAGGAGCCAGACTATTCGGATCAACAAACGTCTCGGAAATCATGGCCGCCGTCCTCAAGGGCGAATACAATCTTGATGAACTCCAATCGAGTAAGGCTGACCAGCGAATCACCAGCCTCGTCGAGGGCTGTCTTCGACTTAATCGAAATGACCGTTTGGTTACCACAACCCAATTCGGCGACCGGGCCGAGGCTATTTCGCGCGATGCCGGAACCCACCCCGAAAAAAGAGTTAGAGAATTAGTTGAAAAACTCGCAGAATCACCTAAATTGCATTCATATCCAGCGGGCAGAACCGAACGGGTGCGAACCCGGGCTATTGAGCGAACGGATTTCGAAGAAGGGACTCAGACCATGACCGATCAGTCACGGAATGATCGCGACGACGAGAGAAGGCCACGGGCTGGCCAGGAAACTCGCATCTCCACGACACCTGTGTCAGAACGACTTAAGCGCGCGAAACGCAGCGGACTTGGCGGAAATAAGACGGTGTTCATCCTCGGCAGTCTTGCCGCACTACTAATCCTCGTCGTCGGCTTCCTCGTTGTACGCAAGATGATGGAAAGCTCCGGGGCGTCCGAAGAGCCTCAGATTATGGAAATGAAGAGCGGCTCAATTGCGACCTCTCCGGACGGTGTCGCGGTGTATTCCGCCGACTCGCTCCTTGGTTACACTCCGTTGCTCCTGACGATGCCCGAAGGTGAACTGCTAACATTGCGGCACCCCTGCTGTCCGGACTCGGCCATTGTGCTGAATTTTGACCGACTTTCCGAAGGGCCTTATGAAATGAAAACCGTGGTACAGATAACCTCAAGTCCTGTTGGCGCAAAACTGACCCTGAATGGGCAGGATATTGGCAAAACCACGCCTTACCAATTTAGCGCTACTGCCACCGATACGATCCAGTTTACCCTTGAGATGCAAGGTAAGAAGATTCTCTCCAGTGGACCGGTGGTCCTCGCTGAATTCACCAGCTTGAACCTCAACGGAATCGATGTGGCCAAACGTACCGGAGGTGGTATCGAGTTTTCCGGTTCCTTCACAGAGCGGCCCCTGACGTCGATCATTACCTACCCCCGCGACGCAACAGTGACCATTACCTCGAGCGGAGTAGCTCTTGGACAGTCGCCAATCAGGAAGGATCTCGGCGACGGCGCACTGATGCTCACCATTACCAAGGCAGGGTACGAAGACCGCATTCTCGAAATACCGGCTGTCGGCAGTCGCAAAGAGACTTACAAGGAATACCTCTTCCGCCGTGTCGATGTGCAGGCCTATGAATCCGGCCACCCCGATCGGACTGTCAACGCACGCATCAAGGAAATCGTATATGATGGCAGGAGCTTTAGTTCGAGTGATATTACGCCGGCGTCAGTTCGACTTCCGGGAATAGACTGTCGTCTTATCCTATCAGCAGAAGGCTATCAGGATGCCGATACTATCGTCACTCCCACGGCTCGCGAGTTCACCGTCGTAATGCACAAGCGTGACTCGAATCGTCCCGTGAGAGAAGAGACCACCTCTGGCAGCGATGGTGCCGGAAAATCTGAAGTGAAGATCTTCGTTGTCGATGATAAAAAGAGCCCGGTCAAAGGTGTGCTGGTTACGGCGGAATTCAAGAAGGGCAAGGACAAACAGATCGTCGATGTCGGTCGCACTGACGCTGATGGTCGCGTGGTTGCCAAGTTGGATCCGAACAAGTACAAATTCATCACCGCGCACGAGGAATACAAGAGCAATGACGAATCAAAAGAAGTCAAGGCCGGCGAGCAGTACGTGTTGACTATTAAGATAAAGAGGAGATAGCGTGGCGCGTTTCGTGGTGCTGAAAGGCGGTACCAGTTACAAGGTATTTGAGTTCGATGGCAATATTGCGCGAATCGGCTCCGGTGAGACAATGGATCTGAATCTGGAGACGCCCGGATTTGAGGGCGATATCTTCTTTCTCACCAAGAGTCCCAGAGGCTACGAGATTGAACGGCGCAATGAGAGTCTCGTATTCACGATTAACGGCTCACCGGGTGGAAACCGTGTACCGCTTAATGACGGTGACAAGGTCGCATTCCTCGACTACCTGATTGTGGCCACCTATCCTCCCAGCCTCGGTCCACAACCCGCTGAGCCCGAGAAGAAGGTAGTGCCGGAACCACCACCGATTCAGCCCGCCAGACCCAAAGACACCTCGCCTGCAGTGGCCATTCCCGCAGTTCCACCGGCACCGCCACCCAAACCTGAACCTCCAAGACCGGAGCCACCCAGACCAGCCCAGCGCGTCGAGAGACCAACTACAATCATTGATTCGGCCGCGATGGCTCAGGCAAATCGACCGGCGCCGCCACCGCCTCAACCATCGGTTCACAGAGATTCCTACGACGCCGGTGCCCGGCCGCCGTCACGACCGGAGCCTCAGAGCGTTGAACGACAGGCAGCCCCCGCCCCGCGCAAGCCGCGCATTACGCCGGTCTACTCGCTCGTCGGACTCTCGGGCCAGTACAAAGGACAGGTCCGGGAAATCGATACGCGCGAGTATGTGGTTGGCAGGGACTCAGCATCCTGTGACCTGGTAGTTGACCGCACCGAGAGTGGCGACCTCGATAATTCGGTGTCGCGTGAGCATTTTACGATTATCGCGACCGACGAAGGACTCTCACTAACTGACAAAAAAAGCCGGCTCAGAACTTATGTTAATGGAAAAGTACTGGAGCCAAATCAACGCGAGTCCATCGCACCGGAAGATGTGATCTCAATCCCGGTCCCAACCGGTGAGGTAAAATTCCGCCTCTGCTTCGTCGGAAACGAAAATTTCGCCCCCGATAAGGGGCGCAGTAAGTATCTTCCGTTTATTATTGGACTTGCAATCATCATAACATTGCTTATCGTTGCAGCCATCTGGTTGCTTGGAGACTAGACACAGCAATGAAAGTTTTGTTCGCCGGCGCATCTGATGTCGGAAAAGTGCGCCATCACAACGAAGATTCCTATGCGATAGACCCCGCGCATAACCTCATGATGGTCTGCGACGGCATGGGCGGTCATGCGGCTGGTGAAGTCGCCTCGCAAATCGGCATCGAAACTATCACCAAGTTCTTCACGACCCATGACCTTGCGTTGTTTGAATCTAATTCTTTCCCCTACCCGGAGAACATCACTCCGTCGGGCAAACTGCTCGCCGGTGCAATTGCCGTTGCCAACCACCGCATTATCGAGCATGGCCGCAGTGTCCCCGGCCAGACCGGCATGGGCACAACAGTTGTCGCCTGTCACTTTGATGATGGTATCGTAAGTATCTGCCATGTCGGTGATAGCCGCGCCTACCTGATTCGCGAGCAGAGCATCCGTCGCGTAACCGTTGACCACTCCTGGGTCAGCGAATTGATGGAGAAGCACAACCTGACCGAAGACGAAGCTGAGATGCAGGTGAACAAAAATGTCATCACTCGGGCGCTTGGCACCAAGCCACAAATCCGCGTCGACATCTCCCAAATTCGATTCATCCAGAATGACCTCTTCCTGATTTGCTCCGACGGCTTGACCGGAATGGTGAGCGATGGCGATATTCTCAAAGCTTCCATCGAGCACGGCGGCAATCTGGATGCGCTGGTTGCAGATCTCATCAGCCGGGCTAATGCCGCGGGCGGAGCAGACAATGTTACAGTTTGTGCTGCCCGCATCACCGAACTCGATCAGACGCCGGAATTCGACGAAGTACGACGAATAACTCTTGACTGGGGAGAAGATCGCGAAATGAATGAGCTGGCGCGCATCGCTTCAGAGAACTTCCCGAATTCGGAAGGCGCGCCCGTCGAGAATCGCGCCGCGGCCGAAACAGGGGAGTTCGTCACTCCGGCTCCTAAAAAAAAAAGACCTATTAATCCGCTCTTCTTCGTACTCATAATTCTCGTGATTGTAGTAATTCTGGCTTTCTGGTACTCCAGTTAGTCCATTTTGTTCTTCCGCACTCGGCCGCCAGCACTTCAAATGTCGACATCACCAATTTCACTGCTTTTTTAACCTCTGAGCGTTAGCGTTGCGTTGATTCGATCCAAAGAATCGATTGCATTTCAGCAGCCAAGACATAAATTGGGACTTCAAACGGAGTGGTGTCCGAGCTGGCTGAAGGAGCACGCCTGGAAAGTGTGTAGGCCCCAAAAAGGTCTCCAGGGTTCGAATCCCTGCCACTCCGCCATAGACTGCTCTCCCTGTATCAAGAGCAGCTTTTGTGACCTTCCACGCCAAGTACGCAGAATGACTAAACCTCGGCAGAATCGTAATACGGCTTTCTCAGCAGCAAAGTATGTCGCCTTTCTTCGCGGTATAAATGTCGGCGGCAACAGGATCATCAAGAGTGCTGATCTGAAATCCTGCTTCGAGTCAATGAGCCTCAAGAACATCATAATCATCCTGCAAAGCGGCAACGTCATCTTCGAATGTGCAATTACCGATGACCTCAAGATTACATCGACGATAGAGAAGAAATTGCAGGATCGCTTTAGTTATCCTGCCAAAGTCGTCGTCAAGAGTCTTGGCGCCCTCGCTCAAATTGTCGATGATTATCCATTCCCAACCGGTAAATCTGACGTGCAGTATTATGTCGTCTTCCTCTCCGAAGATCTTGCCGGGGAGCTGACTCAGTCCGTCAAGCTCGACCCCCAGATTGAGTCTATCAAGGCCGGCCAGAATGTCGTCTACTGGAAGGTCGCAAAGGGGATGACACTCAAGAGTGAATTCGGGAAGCTTCTCTCTAAAGCCAGATTCAAGGAGCTAAATACAGTCCGTAATCTCAACACACTGCAAAAGATTCTGAATTCATAGCCGGCAGCTGACACCACTATCGGTATGCTCGTATCGAATTACACTCTGGTACTCTACATTTGACATCGACTTTCGGCCAATTACTGCCAGCCTACTCGAAAATTACCTCGGCAGCGCGCCAGCCCCGCACAGAGTTGATGACGGCAATTGCCGGGGCCGTCTTCAAATCGTCTATCATCACAATTCCCTCTCTGATTTTCTTCTCCTCAAGCAGCATCGCCCGATAAGTTCCGGCTAACAATCCCGCCTCAATTCGCGGAGTGACAAATGAATTGTCCGCCAGCTGGACAACTATGTTGTCAATACACGTCTCGGTCACTTCGCCATCTCTATTCCACAAGATCACGTCATCGCAATCGGAAACCTTGGATCGGGCGTCTTTGTATACTTTTCGGATTGAAGTTTTGTGAAATAGAAACGTGTCTCTTGCATCAATCGGATTAGCAGCCAACCGTAAGCGAACTGGCCTATCATTCGAATCCCCGCCAATTGAGGAGTGCTGCAACGTAATCTCGCCTTCTCGGTTTACGAGAAGCCTAACGCGTTGTCGACCACTCAGGATCGATGCCAACTTTCGCAGCGCCCTTTCAATCTCAGAAACCGAAAGTCGATAGCCAAAATATTTGGCGGAGTCAGCGATTCGTGTGAGGTGACGATCGAGCAGGAAATATCCCTCCTCGGAGGTCCACAACAGCGTCTCGATCAACGAGAAATCGCGAATTTGCTTTGTCAGCACTAATGATTTGGTCAGGCATTCATCATATTCTTCCGCACTTGTGGAATCCCACACGATACCTCCACCGACACCGTACTCGGCGACTCGTCTTTCCTGATCAATCAGCACGGTTCGGATGGCAACATTGAATTGTGCGACCCGCCTGGGTCCGAAATATCCAACACAGCCTGTGTAGATGCCTCTCGGAGATGATTCAAGCTCTGAAATGATCTTCATCGTACGCGGCTTTGGTGCACCTGTCACAGAAGCTGCAGGAAACAACGCTGCCATGATCTCAGAAATTGATGCTCCAGTCAAAGCCGTCACTTCCGAAGTCATCTGCCAAACAGTCGGGTAGCGCTCCAGGTTGAACAATTGTGGAACGCTCACACTTCCGATCTCAGCAATTCGCCCACAGTCGTTGCGCATCATGTCGACAATCATCACGTTCTCTGCACGATTCTTCTCCGACTTGCGCAGCCACTCGGAAAGCTGCTGATCTTCAGAATTTGTCCGTCCTCGCCGTACAGTACCTTTCATCGGTCGCGTAACAATTCGACTCCCGTCGAGTCGGAAGAACAACTCGGGCGACACCGAACAAACAGCGAACCGCCCGGTATCAATGAAAGCACAGTATTGCGCCTCCTGTCCTTGCACCAGATTGCGGAAATACTCCCAGGCCGGGAATTGCGCTCCAAGGTCTGCGTGCATGCGAAACGTGAAATTCACTTGATACGTATCACCAACTGCGATCAGTTCTTTGACTCTCTTGATAGCGGCGCCGTACTCTTCTCTTGAAATCGTTGGTATCCATTCCAACGGCGTGAACTCGCGGACCAAAACACCATCGAGGCAATCGAGAACGCGTGGTTGTTCGTAAACACCAAACCACAGCAGCGGGAGGCGATGGCTGTCGTGAGTCACAAGAGTTGCGTCGAAAGCGGGAGCTGCTTCATAGCTCAAGAATCCGGCCGCCCACAACTGTCTGTCAGCCACGCATTGTTCAACTCGTCGCAGCTTGACCTTCACGTCACTCAAGTGCCGCGCCTCGATAATTTCAAGGGGATCTTCAAAAGACAACCAGCGCTTCTGCTGGGCGTCAAACAACACGATTTGCGTTATCACGCCTTAGAGTAAGGCGGAATACCTCGTCCTGTCAACAGTGCAGATTACAATTGTGATTCGAATCGACCTTTAGTAGCCTATCGGCGGAATCGCCGACTGCGGTCGTAAGGCGTGATATCGACAACTTCTCCAGCGCGAACGCGTCTCTGCATGTCGCGCCAGAAATCCGCGGTATAAAGATCAGAGTGCACCGATCGGAAAATTCCCCGCAATCGGTCAGGCATTCCGGAGAAACGCTCAATTTCGTCCATGAAGTAGTCATCCTGCATGGCAACAATCCACTCCTGTTCCGACTCCATTTCCTCGAATTCGTCCCTCGGTTGCGGTTTATCACGAAAATTGGGTTTTTCGAGCGGCCAGACATCATCGTAGTCAAAGAGCACGACACGACCACGGCGGGTAACACCGTAATTCCAGATGTTGAATAAATCGCTCGGGAAAATCCCGGTGGCCGCCAGATCTTTGAGGAAATAGCCAAAATCGAGAACAACCCGTCGAATCATCTCGGGATCCTTCTCTTGCGTCAGGTACATCAGCAGAGGCGTCACGCGTCGCTGAACATATAAGTGATGAATTACAACATGCTGAACTTCAAGCGTAATCGCCTGTCTTGCCGCAAGCGTAAACTCTGCCAGTAGTTGGTCAGAAAAGCGCCACCGCCGGAATCGTAAGTTCTCAAACTCCTGAGTATCAACCATGCGACCTACACGATCGCGATGACGCACCAAATTGTATCGGCCCATCACCTCCTGCCGGTCAGTGGTCTTCGCCGTCTGATCGAGCGAACGAAGATAACAGGGATAGTCCTTGATTACCTTGAAAACGAAATCGTAGTCTGGCAATGTGAACACAATCATCACCGAGCCTTCGCGTCCGGGAGCTACCATGAACTGTTCACGTGCCCGATGAACAAATCGATGAAGATCGCGATAGAACTCAGTCTTTCCATGCTTGTTGTAGCCGATCGACACATAGAGCTCGGCGATCGGCTTCTCCGGCAGAAGGCTGCGAATAAACTGAATCAGAGCATCGTGGCGGTCGATCTGGACCATGAAGTACGAGAAAGCAAAACTGAAAACGACACTGACGTCACGCTCTCTGAGCAGGGCTGTGTCTACATAAATGCCTTGTTCGCCGTGATACAGCGGCAGTACCAAAGGGAGACAGCTATGCTTGCCAATGCAGACCCGGCCTACCAGATAGGCGACTTTGTTGCGAAAGAACGGCGACCGTATCATTTCGATCGCCTCGAAATCGCCATAGCCCGTAATCGGCCACAAGTGAAGGTCAATTTCTCGTGCTACCGAAGAGGAATTTCTCGCGAGATTCTCCCAATTGCAGCTGAACCCTTGCGCCTCCAGGACCTCGCGAACAACCTGCTCGGTCGGCCTCCCGGCCGGATGTCGCGTGCAGATCGCCGATTCATCTCTATTGCTGCGTCGCAATGATGCCAGACGAAAATACTCGATCTCCCGATCCAGTCCTACGGTCGATAATACTTTGCGAGTTACAGAATTGAAGAAAGTCTCCGCCAATTCCAAATCATGGCGACCGCTCAATAACGCGGGAAACGCCGCCTTGATCTCCAACCACATTGGTCGTTCCTGAAGTCTTCCCTTCAATAGCTGCCCCATCTCGGCGGCAATCTCAGAAAGAACTTTCTCGTAGAGGTCCATTCGCTCCACGGAATCGGCTCGAATTCCCGGCCAATCGCGTTCTTCGAAACGTCGGCGCGCACGCAGCGTAATCTCCGCGAAGCGTCTTTGATAGTTGTCGAATGAAACGAGAATTAGTTTCGCTGCAGACTCTGCAAGATCAGCACTCGAAGGAACAGCGGGTATACTCATGGAGAAATCTCCCTGGATACCAAGTTGGAATCGTTGATAATCTTCTACATTATTTATGCACAGAATTCACCAAAGAAACAAGCGGAATAACCGGGGTCGCAGGACGTCGCCACCGGAAATAGGACTATCGCTTTCGTTCGTAGACCAGAAACTGCTCTCCCGTACTGAGTTTGTGAGATTGGAGAACATATTGGCTATGGAAAATCGGGCTCTTATATATCTCGACATCGCTCAGGAAAATCGAAACTGGGGCATTTGCTCCAAGGCTGGAGGCCAAGATGATGTAATCGGGATTTCGCGAAAGCACATAAGCGCCGTCACCTTTTTCATGGCCGGCGAGTCCTGTTCCCATTCGTGGTATCTTGCGGTGGGCAATGTGTTCGTCATTCATCCCCAGCATATCAATTGTCGGAAGCTTCGAGAAAAAGGGAATCGTACCGGCCGTGTTCGTAGCCACCAGACTTCCGGGAGCAGCGTGTTCTTTCAGCCAACGCCCAACCGTTTCGCCCTGGAGAGCCACCTTGTCCCACTTGATATGGTCGTACATCTCGGGGTCGATTCGAAGCTGCACGAGATTGTACGCCACAACCAAAATAACAGCCGCCGGAATCAATCGTGACCTTCTGCCGACAGCGAACGACGTGATCGACAACGCAGCCATCAGGCTGAGAATCGGCACAATAGGTGTGAAGAACCGATATGCCGGCATCACATCCCCTCCTACTGCGACGATGTACACAACATAGAACAGGGACAGTAACGGAAGGACTGACAATGTTGAGTACTTGCGGATCCACCTGAGCGAAAGCAATGCAGCCACAATGGGAAGAAGTAAGAACAAACTGGCTTGGACAAAACCGAGCAGGTAAGGAAGGCCTCGCTGTGCTTGCTCAAAACCAAGGCCAACCTTTGCATAATAGGTGTTCGGAAACAAGTAGCCGTAAAAACTGAATCGCCAGACGAAGTAAGGGACATAGAGTATTGCGAAGGCGCTGGCGAGAAAGCTTATCACCTTGATCGGATTCGTGCGAACTATCACAAGTTGATGAACGAGGATCAATCCAAATATCAACAGGCCTTCAGGGCGCGTCATTGCGGTCAGGGCACAAAGTGCCCCCACAATTCCTAATGCCCAGTCCCTGCTGCCTTGCTCGGTCGCGCAGATGTAACTCAGAATGAGCAGCAGCACGTTGAACGTAAACATCGTGACCTCCATGCCGCTGCAGGCCCACGGAGTGAAAGCTCCACAAGTACCGAGAAAAATCGTAGCCATCGCCGCTTGCTTCCGTGTCACGACACTGACAAATCGGAAAGCGTGTGCCAGAAGCAGGATTGTGCCTGTTGCAAACAGACTGCCGGCGATCTTGGAAAACACGACGAGATCAATTCCGGCAATCTTGCCCAGCGCAAGCAGGATTACCCACAAGAAGGTCGTGTAGCCTTCGACCCTTTCCCCGATGTTGTAGACCAATCCGTGTCCGGAGACGAAGTTCTCTGCATATTGAAACGAGATAAACGCGTCATCCAGCATCCACGGATGATTGGAAATGTTGTGCATGACAACGACAGCGACTGCGAAGAGCACCGCCAGCCACGTCAGAAATCGATCGCCTGTCGCGTCAACGTGTTTTTTCTTCATAAGATCTGACCAAATGGTCGTATCCACCGGTATTCATCTTCCAAATTGCTGTCAGACGACCGTCGGAAAAAAGAGGACTCTGTATTACCTGCTTGACCGCATCATAGAATTTTGCCAGTTCCGAACTGGCGATCAGATTGTCTCCGGCAACTACGCTTTCGTAATAGCCTTGAGGGAGATTGCGTTCAAAGTGTCCGATTCTGGGAATCTGCTTTCGTGGAACCGGCAGGCGTGCAAGGAAAAAGTCATTGAGTGCATTTTGGTCGATTACATGGACCCTGGGTCCGGCGTAATACCCCAGCATACCGATTGCATAACCGACAATGACTTCACCGTCTCCACTTTGCTTTTCAACGCCCCAACGCGCCCATTGGTGAGAGGGAAGTGAACTTGCGTTCGGTCGAAGCAGCCCTGTTGCCTGATAGTAGAACGCTCGCTCGTCACAGATACCGTCTTTGTTGATCAAGGAGAGCGGCAGAGGACCGAATTGCTCTGTCGGCACCAGTGGAACGTCTCCAAACCGTGGACCGCTGAGAAGATTCGCTTGCGCTGATGGCACGGAAAGTAACAGCAGTGCCGCGCAAGCGGCCGCTGGCTTGATAGTGCTCCATTTTGCCGCGCGCTGGGTGATTAGTACCACGGCAACCAGCAATGGAGTCGTCAAGAATCGCCCGCTCATGAAGTCACCACCGATATATACGATGTAGATCAGATACAGCACTACGCCGATACTCAGCCAGAGGCTCGCCTTGGATCTATTGGTGAATCCCAAACCGAGCCCGGCCAGGATCGTGATCGAAGTAGTCTGATCTCGACGCAACGAATCGGCGAAAAATGATGCACCCTGCGCAATCATCACGGTCGGCGAAATTCCGGTATTAAGTTTTGCATACACCGTGTTAGCCACGGGAGCGCCGTAATAGATCAATGAAAACAGCGTCCAGACAATCAGAGGACTGAATCCCAGGCACACTGCTCCGATCAACCGCACACCTCTGAGTTGCCACGCGCAGTAGGCCAACAACGGCAAAGTGATCAACAGGGTATCGAGTCGGCACAAACCGGCAAGGGAGGCGATAAGACACGCAACTGTAAAATTGCCGTGGTTCTTGCTCGCCCGAACTGCGTACGCGACAAATCCTGCCACAAGAGCGAAAGTGAGCGGATTCTCCAGTCCCGAGGTTGTGAAATCAACAAAGGCCTTGGAGGTCGCCAACGCAAAGACCGCCAACACCGCTATCCATCGGCCAGTCGTCTGCTTGATAACAATGAAGACTGTGGCAAGCGATAGCAGGATCGAAACGACTATGGTCGAGTAATACAATTCGCCGAACAGTGCTTTCAGGGGTATGAGTATCAATAGCCACAGCGGATGCGTATAGCTCTGGACGCGCTCGCCAACATTATAGACCAGACCGTTACCGGCCAGGAAATTGTCTACTGATCGAAAGGTGATGTAGGCATCGTCGGAAAGCCATGCATTTTTAACCAGGAGAATGCTAAAAGCAAGAAGCAATAGCGTGATTAGAGGAGGTCCCAATTGAAGTTCGTGCGGTCGTTGCTGAATCGGTTTACTCTTGGACACGCCTTGAATATAGGGTAAATCATCCAAGAGGCAAGCATCGATTATTAATTTCGACGCCCTGTATCGCTTCGAATTCGCAGCCCTAACCGGGAACCTTCGCAGATTCCCGGTCATTCATCTGAGCAACTGTTTTCAGTTCAAGGGCAGGATGCGCAAGGCGCCAGCCCTCCTCCAAAGATGTAGTTAATGAGATAGACAGCGTCAGAAATCGAAACAGCTCCACTGCAGTTGGCATCGCCGGCTGGCACCGGCACCGGTGCAGGACCACCGGCGAAAATGTAGTTGATCAGAAATACTGCATCGGAAATGCTGATTAGCCCGCTGCCGTTGGCATCGCCGCAGATGTAACAACGTGAGCAATATCCGGCGGTGCAAACGGCTTCGCACTCGTCGGGTACGGCATTTGAATTGAGGTCCAACGAAGTACCGCTACCGATGTCCACCAGATCATCGACCCCATTGCTGTTACAGTCAACGTCGGAGATCGGTCGAACCGATCCAGCGATTGCTTGTCTATAGTTACCATCCCCATCCTCATCGATCGAAACAACGATATCCGGCATCTCCAGCGCTTCAAATTCGGTGAGACTCATGTCAAATTGAATCACACCGACACTTCCAGGACCGACGTTCATTTCGCTCTCATACGGCTGACCAGGCGGCAGACCATTCAGGCTGATGATCCTGGATTCCGCATCGCTGTCAGAGATATATGCACGAACTCGATAGCGTAATGTGTTCATTGAATCCCCGTCATTCAGAACGTTCACCAGAACCGCCTGCGCTTGGCCGAGCCGCAGCGGGCTCGGGAAATTTGGCTCTATGGCAATCGCACACCACTTGTTGGATGCATAGAACTGTCCATGGCAAGTCGAATTTGCACCTGTCACAGGATCGAGAAGTGAGACCGAATAGCAGGCTACGCTTCCGGGCACGAAACCCGCCGGCCGCGTAACGGTGATCGGAATGCTGGTGCATTGCCCTGGCCCCAAGAGAGGCGTCGTACCATTTGCCGGAGAAAAAGTGAAGCCGACACCAGAGAAATTGCAGCCGCTGCCGGTTGCCAAGCCCGCCAGCGAATAATTGATCGTCGTAGAAATTGCACCAACATTGCAAATTGTCAGCGACACAGTCTGTTGCGTCTGGCTCTTGCAGAATGGAAGAATCCGCGGAATTTGACAGCGAACTCGACATTTGCCGGATCTTCCCGCCTCGTAAAGCGATTGAATCTCGCTCTGACTGAGCGTGCGATTGAAGATCTCCAACTCGTCGATGAAACCGTCAAAGTAGCGGTTGGTAAGATAACAGCTTCCAGTATTCAAGAACGTCCCATGCCCGATATCCAAAATCGGGCCGGCATTGGTGCTGTAGAGAGGTCCATTGATTGGAGTGAAGGTGCCAACCGCGTTGCCGTTTAGGTAGAACGTACCTCCGCCGGTCGTGCGTGATACCGTGACAGCGACATGTTGCCACTGATTGAGTGCAATAGTCCCGGGCGCCGTCATAAACGTAGTCTGGGGTGTCGGGAAGCTGCTCATCACAACACCTAGATTTCCGGTATTGGTGCCGAGACCATCGTCCTTCACGAAGAAACAGACTCCGTCAAGCCCTGAGCCGCTAAAGAACCACTGTCGATTGTCAAATATCGGGTCAACGCACGGGGCGTTGCCGGCATTGGTCAGGAACACACTGCAGTTAGCGCTGAAACTTGTCGGGTAGATCCAGACATCTGCGCTGAAATTCCCCGGCCCAACAGTCACGAATGGATCATTGTACACGCGGACGATGTCTTGATTCGCCAGGGTCGGGCCAAAACGATATGCCCCGTTCACCTTGCCCGGACCGTAAGTGAAGCTGCCGAGTTGCGTGCCTGGATTATCGGCACCTGCCAAGTCGTATGTCGTCGTCGGCGAAGTCTCGTCAAAGGAGTACCAGGCGATCATCTTTGATGGCACCCTTGCGCAGCAGGTGTCGGCTGGATTATCAGAGCAGCGGAAGTTTCCGAAGTTTACGCCGGTTTGATTTCCGCCCGAGCCAAGTGTTATTGTGTGCAAATTTGGCGATGGATACGTTTGCACCCAATTCGGCTGATTAACTTCGACGACTGTAAAGGTGGTGCAGGGGAGATTACTGAACGTATAGCTGCCATTTGCCAGAGTCGTGGTACTGGCGTAGAGCGGGCCACCCTGGAGGTACAACTGAATCGTCCAACCACTCAGACCCGGCTCGCCGACGTCGTGGATGCCGTCCCGATCCAAATCATTCCACTTGAAGCCGCTGATACTGCAATCATTGGCGCTTCCGGGGCAACAGCGACCGACCACAAGTTCGAGATAATCGATCATCGTGTCGTCACGAAGCAGAAAGTCGATCTTGCCGTCTTGCAACAGCGGCATGACACTCGTAATAAAGCCCCACGCCGGCAAGTCTGCTAAGTCAAGACAGACGTTCATTGTGTCACCAGGATTCCAAATTGAATCGACGCCGGCAGTGTGAATTGCCAAGAGATTACTGAGGCTGAGATGGTAAATATTCGCAGTGCCGGGGAAGTCACCAAGCTGAAGATCATCGTCCTCACAACCGGCATTAATACCTTGCAGTCGCATACACAGCTTGGCTGAAACAACGCAACAAGCCGTATCAAAGCACTGATTGAAGGTATGCCCGAAACATTGGTTGAAGGCCGGTTGGTCGAATGCTAAAGTTGGTGCTCCTTGGCACAATTCATTGAGGAAGGTTTGCAATGCCGGCGAAGGCGATGGCAATTCCGGTGCGTTAGGCGTAAATCCGTCGTCTCTGCCCGCCGTGCAAGTATCCCTGACAATCGCGGCACATTTTGAAGTGTCAATATTTCCAAAATCGAGTCCGTTAATAACGGAATTGTAGAAGGGCTGGTAGGCCGTGTAGTGAATCGTTGGTGGACCCGTTTGAATCCATCCGGGTTGCTGAATTTCATATACGAAATGCAAATAGGCCGACGACATACCGTAAAGTGCAAATGCACCGGTTGCGTCTGTGGTGTCACAAAACACTCCGTAGTAGTCAGTTGAGCAAATTACCCAGTTAGCCAGACCCGTTTCCGAGGAATCACGCACACCGTCACAATCGAGATCTTCATACTTCACACCGTGAAGTTCGCCTTGCGGATCCGGTCAGCCACCCCCGCCGTCGCCCCGGGCAAAGTCAACCTCGCTGTTATTTCGAACATAGATGTCGAGATCACCGTCTTGAAGCGCGGCCATAATATTCGTGAGTCCGCGATCAGCCACCGGGAGATTCGCCAGATCAAGAGTAACCGTCATGCTGTCACCCGGATCCCAACTGACATCAGCCCCGCCCGTGTGAATTTCCAGGAGATTGCTCAAACCAATGTGCCAGATGCTTCCAGGGCTCGGCCATTCACCGAAGTGAAGTTCGTCATCCTGGCTTCCTGCCGAGGATGCTCTTATGCGCATCTGAATAGTCTCCGTCATCGGCCCACACGTGCCCCAGCAATTGCTGAAAGTGTGCCCAAAACACGCATCAGAACCGGCAGGTTGGTCAAAAAATGACAGTGCCGTCCCGCAGGTGAGCATCTGGGAGCGCAGACCAACGCTCGGTGATGATGACTCCGGACCATTGGCACCACTGAAATTGTCGTCGATCCCACCTTGGCAGGAATGAGTGAGAGTCGTGTCACAGGTGACAACAGCCTTGACCGAAAAATCTCGGTCACCAATCGTATCATTAGGGCCGATTGTCAGCCGATAATCCACAGAGGATGGCGTCGATTGGAGATAACTTGATTCCTGACCAATGGCCACGGAGTAATCTCCTCCATCCAGGCTACTGAAGGAATACGAACCGTCAATACTCGTTATCGTGGAATCGAGAATCGGGGGAAGACCTCCAACGACTCCTCGCAAATATACCTTCCAGTTTGGCAGCGCTGACTCCGTTGAAGCCTTGATACCGTCGCAGTCGCGATCAAGGAAAACCAAGCCGCCAATGCTGGCGTTGCCGGCGAGTGCAAGTGGACAGTAAGCGAATGTCAGAAGCATCAGAGCAAGCCCCGGTGCCCGCAATAGTCCTCGGCTGATGATCATCTTCCCTCCAAAGCCAATTCGTAGATAGAACTCAAGCAGGCAGTTCGCGCAACTGACACTGCCCGGTGCCATGATTGATCTGTTCGATTTCAGTTGATGTAGTCGTTATCTGTGCACAAATAGCTAATATGGGGCGAATTTGTCAATAATAATTATTCTGGAGAATATCCGTTTGACTGATCGACAGATGCCGTGGCTCAGTCGCCAAACGTGATTCTACAGATCATGGCGGATAATCCTGCGAGAATGACAATGACAACGGCAGCCCTTGGCCTTACTTGGCTCGTCGCTATTCGTGTCGAAGAACCCTGACTGGGCTTTGAAAAGCCGCTCGCAGGGTGTGAGCACTCACGGCAATCATCGCTACCGCGCCTGCGCAAAAGGCAGCAATGATGAAGCTCCACAAAGAGATTTCGATGTGATACGCGAAATTCTGAAGCCACTTGTTCGCCGCGTACCAGGCGATCGGCCACACAAGTACGTTAGCCAGAACCACCATTATAATGAACTCGCGGTTGATGATGCCGAGAACCTGGAAAACCGATGCCCCGAGAACCTTGCGGATGCCGACTTCCCTGCTTCTCCGGACGGACGTGATTCCTGCCAGTCCGAAAATCCCGAGAGCCGCTATGATCATGGCGAAGATTGCGGAAGAAGTGATAATCCTCGACCAACGCTCTTCCTTGCCGTACTGCATCGCCAGATCGTCGTCGAGGAATGTCCAACGGCATTTTAGCCCCGAGGAAACCCTCTCGTAAGCCCGCTCAACAGCCGCCGTTGCGGCCGCAACATCAGATTCATCGATTCGCACCAGAAGTTGAAAATACGGATAAAGCTCTCTGGTGAACAACAGTGCCGGGCCGATCTGCTCATGCAATGAAAGAAAGTGATAATCCTTGACGACACCGACGATCGTCGGTGTGCCCAACTGGTCAAACATGGTGTCCAGTGCCGGAACTGTCGATCCGACTGAGTAACGCGAACCCAGTTGCTTCATTAGTGACTCGTTAACGATAATTGGATTGGCGGCATCGTGCGATGGATCCTCAGCAAAATCGCGGCCGTCAACGATGGTCATGCCCAATGTTGAAATGTAGCCGGGATCGACACGATACACATACGCAGTGTAGTGCTGGTTGTCGGCATTCCAGCCATAGGCGTCGTATCCCTGATTAAATGAAGCTGAGGTTGCCGCGACGCTGATGATCCGGGGATCGCCTCCCAGTTCTTGCTTGAACCTTTGCAGGAAATCGACATCGCTGATGCTGTTGTCAGCCGGGCGCTGCACAACCATTATGGCATTCGATCGAAATCCCAAGGGTCGGTCCTTTAGATGCTGATTTTGCTGGTGCATTATGAGGGTCGCGATAAACAGAAACACCGATAAACCGAACTGCACGACGATCATACCGCGCATAACTGGGCCGGACCGCGCGAGCCCGCCGGCTCTCCGGAAAATCTCGGCAGGTTGTGGGCGCGACAACACAACGGATGGGACAATTCCGGCGCATAGGCCGGTTACAAGCGCGATCACCAGAGCAAAAGCGCTCAGCATATAGTTGGATCTCAGTGAGAGTGTCAGATGTTGCCCCACAAATGAGCTGAACGAAGGAAGAGCCAGCTCCGCAAACACGATACCAATCACTACAGCCAGAAAAGCGAGAACAATCGATTCAGCGAGAAATTGGAAAATGACCTGCTTGCGCACTGCCCCGAATAACTTGCGAACCGCGACTTCCCTCCCTCTGCCTGCCCCGCGGGCGATTCCCAGGGAGACATAGTTGATTCCGGCAATCAGCAGGATAACCAGCGCAATGCCCGTGAGAATGTACGAATACAACGGATTCGAACCTCCTGTCGCCGGGTTGAGATGGACATCAATTAGCGGCTGTAGCGTCAGCGGGATCGTTTCATCATTGGTGCGGTCGCTCCAGCGACGTGCAATCAGACCGCTGATGCGCGACGTATCGACGTCAGCAACTGGCCGATCAAACTCGACATAGGTTTGCGTGCGCCACCAGTTCCACCTGGTTGAGCCGACTTCGTAGCGGAAAATTGCCTGCATCGGAACCACAATGCCGAATTGCAGCGTCGAATTAAGAGGAACATCGCGGGCCACGCCGACAATTCTAAACGAACGTCGCTCGCCCTGCAGGAACATCTCCAAGGTTCGTCCGATCACGTCGGCCGCGCCAAAATACTTGACTGCGATTTGTTCTGTGACTACGGCCTCTGTCGGCGTAGCCAAAAGGGCCCCTTTGCTTCCATGAATTAACGGGAAGTCGAAGATGGTAAAGAGTTCTGGATCGGCGAAAGTAACATATTCATTATCCTGAACTGTTCCGCCAATGACATGCACCTGGTCAACTCCGCTGATGCGCATAAACGCCTTCGCTGACGGAATGTCCTCGAGCACAGCCGGACCGAGCGGCAACGGCATGTGATTGATGGGAGTCAACTGCCCGTCGCCATATTCGCGATAAGCCAGTAGCTTGGCAATCCTGTCGCTCTTTGTATGGAAACGATCGAATGAAAGCTCGTGCTGGACGAAAACGAATATCAATATCGCGACCGCAAACCCGCATGACAGGCCGGCGAGATGAATCATAGTATAGCCCGGATGCTTGCGCAGGTTGCGAGTCGCAATCTCGAAATAGTGCCTGATCATGATTTCACAATGCGTCCGTCAAGGAGTTGAATTACGCGCGATCCATAGCCGGCATTCTTATCGGAGTGCGTCACCTGAACCACCGTGGTGCCCTCGCTGTTGAGCTTGGTGAATAACGCCATGATCTCTTCGCCTTGCGCGGAATTGAGATTGCCCGTTGGCTCATCGGCAAGAATGAGTTTCGGCTGGTTGATCACCGCTCTGGCAATACCAACCAACTGCTGTTGACCCCCTGATAGTTGGGACGGAAAGAGGTCTTTCTTTCCGACGATATTGAATCGGTCCAAAGTGTCAGCGATCAATCCTTTGCGCGTGGCTGCTGGAACCCGCGAATACAGCAGCGGCATCTCCAGGTTTTCATAAACTGTTAGATCATCAATCAAGTGGTAGCTCTGGAACACAAACCCAATGTGCCTCTTGTACAGCTCGGCGCGTTGCTTTTCCTTCAGCCCGGATACGTCCTGCCCCAAGAAGTAGTGTTGGCCGTCCGATAGAGTATCAAGCAGCCCGAGAATATTCAGCAGTGTTGACTTTCCTGCTCCCGAGGGCCCCATAATTGACACAAATTCGCCGCCGGCAATTGTCACCGAAATATCCTGCAACACATAAGTTCTACCGGCTCCCGATGGGTACCACTTGGTGCCGTGCCGCATTTCGATCAAAGAAATAGACTCCGCATCGGGGCCGCGGACTTCGCTGGGAACTGGGCTACTCATTCCTGATATCCTCATGTCCTGCTGTTCTCCTCATTCGTAACGTAGACACTTCACCGGATTACTTGTTGCCGCTTTGAGCGTTTGAATCGCGACCGTCCCTACGGCGACAACGAGGGCACAAGCTCCAGCCAACACGATCGACCACCAGGCAATGTCCACGCGATAGGCAAAATTCTGAAGCCACTTTTGCATGGTGTAGTATCCAAGCGGCCAGGCTATCAGGTTCGCGATGGCAACCCAGAAAACAAACTCGCGAAGATGCAGAGCTACCAACGAGTTTACCGATGCGCCAAGAACTTTGCGGATTCCGGTCTCCTTGGTGCGATGTGCGATGCGATATGACGCGAGACTTACTAACCCAAGACAGGCAATAACGATTGCCAGTATAGTGTACAGCAGCAATACTCGCCCTGCCGTCTGCTCGGCTTGGTATGTTGTGGCAAAAGTCGCATCAAGAAAAGTATAGTTGAATGGTCTACCGGGAACCACCGAACTCCAGAGCCCGTCAAGTTCGTCAAGTGTCTTGCAAATATCATCAGTTGCAATCTTGATTGCCAGATTCGTCGGGCGCGTCGGATCCATGTACAGCATCAACGGGCGAATCGGCATATGTAATGAAGCATAGTTGAAATCCTTCACTACGCCGATCACATTGATCTTAAGATCCGGCGGTTGAATGACGTTCCTCCCGACCGCATCAGGCCAGCCCATCTTCTCTGCAGCAGTTTCATTGATAATGCAGGGCATTGAATTCTCCACTGCCGGTTCTTCAGCAGAGAAATTTCTTCCGGTGGCCAGAGTCAACCCAAATGTCTCCAGGTAGTGCTCATCAACTACATTGAGGTTGAACAACAGCTGTTCATCCGGAGGGCCACCTTCCCAATTGAACGACGCCGAAGACTGCTGAGCTGAACTCGGCAAGGCTCCCAATGCCGAAACCGATCTCACAGCCGGGTTCGACATCAACGCTGCCTTCAGGGCCGGAACTTTGTCCTTCAGTTCCTGTCCGGCTAACGGGACGTTGACGATCTGCTCTCTATTGAATCCGAGATCGTGGGATGTGAAGTAATTCAATTGACGAAAGACGGTTATTGAGCCGATGATTAACGCGATTGAGATGACGAATTGTAGAACCACCAGCGCGCTGCGCAGAAGCGCCAGGTGCGAGACGCCGCGACTAACTGGTCGAATTATAGATGCAGGGCGAAGCGAGGATAGATAAAGCGCCGGATAGGCTCCAGCGCTGAGAGCCGTGATTACCCAGATACCGAGGATGATCGCGATGGTCGAGAGATCGAGGTTATACACATCATCCAATTGCGCCCCAAACCACCGGCTGGCGCCAATGACAATCAGTTCGGAAAATGCCAGTGCAACGACCGTCGAAATACCGGTGGTGACCAGGGACTCGCCGAAAAACTGCAAGAGGAGTCGCGATCGATTCGCCCCAAGTACTTTCCGTACTCCGATTTCGCGACCCCGACTAATAGCCCGCGCGGTCGCCAGATTTGCATAATTAACGCAGGCGATGATAAGAACGAATAGAGCGGTTGCCCCGAACATCCAAAGCAGCACTTTCGACCGGCGTGCCGCAAAATCCGACTGAAGAGAGGGCGTTAGATGAATATCACCAAGTGGCTGAATCTGTAGTTGCGGCGGTGTGCCGTCTGGGCGAAATCGAGTGAGTAGATCGCGCAGCTTCTCGCCGAGCATTCCTTGGTCGACTCCCCCGCGAATCAGAACAAACGTCCCATAAGCGTTGGTTCGCCAATCATGAAGATAAGTCCCCGCAGCAGTCGCGGCATGAGTACTCATCGTGACTAATATCTCGGGTCGAAAACTGACGTTCTTCGGTAATGGGTCGAATACAGCCGTAATAGTCAGATCGACGCGATTATCCAGGCGTATCGTTCTGCCGACGGGGTCCAGATCACCAAAATATCTCTCCGCAATTGTCGAACTGATCACCGCCTTATCTGGTCCCAACAGTGCCGTCGAACGGTTGCCATTCTTCACCGGAATCATGAAGATGTCGAAAATTGTGGAGTCGGCATAAAATACCGATGATTCGTAGAATCGCCTTTCACCGACGGCGAACAGGAGTGATGCTGGAGACTGGATGCGTGCCACGCGTTCGATCTCCGAAAATTCCTCGGCAATCACCGGCGCCAGATTGAAGGGCAATGGAGCGAGCAAATGTTCGCCCGCAGCAAAACTTTGTTTGCCAATGATTCGAGCGATACGTTCGCCATTTGGCCATTCGGAATCAAAACCTGTCTCAAAACGCAGCCAGCTCGACGTTACAAGGAAACTGGCCAATCCGATCGCCAAGCCAAAAATGGTTATCGCCGAGTAGACTTTTTGTCGGAGAATTTGTCTTAAGGTTCCAAACAGATAGTGTCTGATCATCAAATTGGTCGGGCTCCTCTCATTCGTATCTCAGTGATTTCACCGGGTTTGCCGCGGCAGCTCGGACTGTTTGAATGATCACCGTCAACAACGCAAGTGCGAGCGTGGCGGCTGCGGCGATTACGAAAATCCACCATGGCATATCAGCACGGTAGACGAAGCCTGCCAGCCACTTCTGCCCGATATAGTAGGCCAGAGGTAGTGCCAGTACATTGGCTACCATTAACCAGACAACATACTCTCTGATATGGAGACCGATAATACTTCTGACGCTCGCACCGAGCACCTTACGGACGCCAACTTCCTTGGTTCGGCGTTCGATACTGAACGTCGCCAACCCGAACAGCCCGAGACAGGCAAGCACTATTGCGAGCGTGGCAAATAGATTCAGAGCCTTCTGCATGCGGAGTTCCGCACCGTAAAGGCGGTCAAAGGCCTGGTCAAAGAAGAACGAACGGTATGGAGTGTTTGGAAGTACCCTCACCGAGGCTTCTTCAACCTGCTTCATCGTTGTCCCAGTATCGTCGCCGCTAATCCGTAAAATGAGATTCGAGTAACCGTCCGGTTGGGGATGAAGCACCAGTGGAGCGATTTCGTCACGCAAGGATGAGAAATGAAAATCCTTGAGAACCCCGACGATCATCGCAGGCAGGCTGTCATTCAGATACATCATCCTGCCGACCGCATTGGTCCAGCCAATTTGTTTCATTGCAGTCTCATTCAATAGGCAGACTCCCGACTCACCGCTCTCGAAACTGCGTCCTTCGGCCAACTCCAGCTTGAAAGTCTTGACGAATTGATCATCCACGGGGTTGGTGTTGAAGAGCACCTCTTCACCGGGCGTCTGTCCCTCCCAATTATAAGTGGAGGACCATACAATTTGGTTCGGCAGTTGTCCAACTGCGGAGACATCGGAAACCCCGGCAATGAGCCGCAACTGATCACTCAGTGTTGCATGGTGCCGTTGAGCTTCGTCGCCGCGAAGCGGGATCACCAACAATTTCTCGGCATCGACACCGATTGCCGTCGAGCGCACAAATCGTTGTTGCCGCAGAATAACCATCGTCATCACGATCAAAACGATTGATGTGGCGAATTGGACAACAACAAGCGCTCGCCGCAGCCTGCTGCCTTGATTGCGTTGATCTCGGAGCATCCGTGCGGGAGCTTTTTGCGACAACAGCATGGCTGGATAAAACCCGGCGCAAAACCCTGTGAGCGCCCAGGTGATTGCGAGAAAAATCAGGGTCCAACCGTTTCGCAGACTTTCTCGCGGAAAATCTGGGCTAAGGACTTCACGCAGAAATGGGAAAGCCATTTCGGTCAGAGCCATGGCCAGGAGAGTCGCGATTGCCGAGGCAGCAAGTGCTTCCGCAACAACCTGGCGGCGAATCTGTCCAAGGCCCGCGCCGAGGCAACTGCGCACGCCAAATTCACGTAGACGCAATCCTGCCCTTGCGGTCGCGAGATTTACGTAGTTGATGCAAGCAAGCATTAAAACGAGAAAGGCCGCTGAGGCAAAGATCCACAGCCGCTTGGGATCGGCCACATTGCTGTTGTCCGCTACCAGTGCCATGCCAAGATGGATGTCCGCAATCGGCTGAGCATAAAGCCTCGTTGTGGATTCCTTCCCGCGAAACTCCGTAAGCGCATTCTCAAGCCGAGTTCTGAGGCTGCGTTGATCAACGCCTCTGCGCAGGAGGATATATGTCGAATAGCCATTCAACCCCCAGCTTTCTCTGCGCTGTGCCGGCCAGTCTTCACTAACGGTGGGAAGTGAAATCACAACTGAAGCTGTAATATGGCTATTCTTCGGTAACGGCGCCATCACACCGGTAACCAGTAGATCGCGTTCGCCGTCCACCCTAAGTGTCTGTCCCACGGGATCCTGTTCTTGGAAGTACTTCTGTGCAAGTTCTGAAGAGATGACCGCCGAGTTCTTTCTATCGAGAGCTGTCGAAGAATCGCCGGAAATCAGATGATATGAAAATACCTCAAAGAAATTGCTGTCAGCATACACCGGACCCGATTCGAAAAAGCGTTTATCTTCGCGACTTATCACAAGTGCCGGACCATACCACAGTCTCAACGCGGCTTCAACCTCCGGAAACTCGCGTGACAGGGCCGGACCCAACGGAAACGGTGTCACGGCAACATCCAGGTTGCCATTGGGATATTCTTGAGTCTCGTAGATTCGAGCGATGCGATCACCGGCCGCATGGAAAGTATCAAAACTGGTCTCAAATCGTATCCAGGCTGCCGTGATAATCACGGTACCAATACCGATCGCCAACCCGCAAACGCTGATGAGCTGGTAGGTCTTTTGCCGCGAAAATTGACGGCTAAAGAGCCGGATATAATGACCTGTCATCATGTTCGCTCCTCCTCGCTATTCACAGCGTATAGCGTCAGTAGGATTCAAGGTTGCAGCACGCATCGCCTGGAAGGAAACGGTGATGACGACAATACTCAGTAACAAAACAACGCCGGCGACAAATGGCCAGAGAGAAAATGATTCGCGATATGCGAAGTTCGCCATCCATTTTGCAGCCGCATAATAGGCAAGAGGCCAGGCAACCAAACTTCCAATTGCGACAAGCATCACGAATTCACGGTTCAGCAATGCCACCAGTTGCGAAGAGCGGGCGCCCAATACCTTGCGGATTCCTAACTCCTTGCGTCGGCGGGTGATCGCCAATGTGGTCAGGCCAAAAACGCCGAAACAGGCTACAATCACAGCGAGTGAAGATGCCCTGTTCATAATGGCCTCCCAGCGTTCATAAGTCCGATACTGTGCATCGATGTGCTCGTCCATGAACTCATAGCTGTACGGTAAATTCGGCGCTACCTCCTGCCACGCTTGTTGAATCCGTTTCATTGTGGCTGGAATATTGTCGGGGCTGATTCGAAGAAACGCATAGCGAACAGCTCCCGCCCATGAACTGCCATTTTGCACATTGAGAAGCGCAATCGGCTCGACTTTCTCGGCAAGCGACTGTATATGATAGTCCTTGATGACGCCGATGACTTCCGAACTGTCCAATCCGGGCACCGCCTTGCCGATAGGGTCCTCCCATCCAAGAGTCTTCACCAATGTCTCATTGACAATCATCTGATCGCGGCCTCCACTCACGCCCCGACGAAATGGAATACCATGAATCTGCTCTATTCCCATGGTCTTGAGATATTCATGGTCAACAGCATTCAGAAATACCGTGAACTGCACGGAATCGGGGCCCACGGGCGTGCCGTTGCGCATTCCGCCTCCTGTGAATGACGTCCCGGAGGCACAAATTGATCTGACTCCGTCGTCTTCGTGCAGATTGCTGCGCAGGCGCTCGATTATGGCCATCTTCTCCTCGCCGGAAGCTCCGCGCAATTGCAGCATCACCAGTTCTTCTCTGTTAAATCCGAGAGGAGCCGTGCGCATATACTCCAGCTGACTCGACATGGTCAGAGTCACAACAATTAGAGCGGCTGACAGTGTGAACTGCAACGTGACGAGAACGCGGGTCAGCGATCCTCCTGAGAGCGCTGCCACTCGGCCACGCACGGCCTGAACGGTAGTGGTCTTGGTCAGAACAAAGGCAGGATACCAGCCGGCAATCAACGCCGTCAGAATTATTAATCCGACAATACCCAGAGACCACGCCCCATTAGCGATGATTATGGAAGAGATTTGTTTTCCCGATAGCTCGTTGAAGGTCGGCAATGCTAACTCCGCCAAAGCAAATGCAAGTAACAATGCCAGTGTTGAAACGGCGATGGCCTCAGCCAACAGCTGACCATAGAGCTGCGTCTCAGATGCACCCATAACCTTCCGCACCCCGATCTCCCGAATTCGTCGCTGCGATCTCCCAATGGCAAGTGTCATGAAGTTGATGCAGGCGAGCACAAGTACAATTGCGCCAATGCTGCCAAGCAGATACGAATATGTTGGCGATGAAGTCTGGGTGTCACCCAGAACCGATGTGTTGAAATGAATGTCCGACAGTGGCTGGAGCTTGAACTTCCAGATGGCATCCGAACCGGCTCTCTTGGGTACTACATCTGCGGCAGCCTGAATGTCCGCAATGACATGCTTCGGGTCGGCGTCGGAGCGCAGCCGGATGTAGGTCTCGGCGCAGGTGAGATTCCATCCCAGTTTGAACGGAAGATACTTGGAAATTTCCGAGACAGGAAGAATGAACCTGTATCGGATACTTGAATTGGCTGGTGTGTCTTCGACAACCGCAGAGACAAAGTAGGAATACGTCTCTCCGGACGAAGTAATCGTCAGCTCATTTCCAATTACATCAGTGCTTCCGAAAAGTCGCTCTGCGCCGGATGCATCCAAAACAATAGAGCTGGGACTCGAAAGAGCCGCCGCTGCGTCACCCTTGATCAGACCAAATGAAAACAAGTCAAAAAACTCAGCGTCGGCAAAGTTCACCATTTCGCGAAAACTCTTGCCTTTGGCGGTGACGATGATTTCCTCGTTGGAAGTGAATTGCGCGACTGCCTCTATCGCGGGCACGTTTTCAAGCAACATTGGCCTTACAGGGAATGGCGTCCCCGCATAGTAGCGCTCTTCGTCCTCTGTAGGATATTGAATCAGGCGATACAGCCGGTCCTCATCAACATGAAAACTGTCGAATGAAAACTCATCGGCGATATAGGCAACTACCAGAAGACAGATCGTGAGTCCGACCGCCAGACCAACGACGTTAATAATGGCGAAAGCACGTTCGCGCCGCAAATTTCTGAGTGCAACTATAAGGTAGTTTTTCAGCATGTTAACAGGTAACTCCCTGACTCTTCAGAATTGTGCTATGCGCGCCGGCGGCTCTCATGACTACACTCTCTGATGCCCGCGCAGGATGTTCTCTGTCACTACCTTACCGTCGAGCAGATGAATCGTCCTCGTTCCATACTCTGAGTAGGCCGGCGAGTGAGTCACCATGACGATCGTTGTGCCTGCCGAATGCAAGTCGGTGAGCATCTTCATGACCTCGTCTCCGTGTGTCGTATCGAGATTTCCGGTTGGTTCGTCTGCGAGTATGAGCTTCGGATCGGCGATAATCGCACGGGAGACTGCAACGCGCTGTTGCTGTCCGCCGGACAATTGCTGCGGAAAATGATTGCGCCGAGCCATGATGTTCATCCGCTCCAATACCACATCCACTCTGCGCTTTCGCTCAGCAGCTGGTACATCAAGATAAAGCAATGGCAACTCGACGTTCTCAAACACGGTCAGTTCGTCAATGAGATTAAAACTCTGGAATACGAAGCCGATGTTCTGCTTTCTCAGCATCGCCCGTTGGCGTTCACTGAACCCCGACACCTCCTGATCCAGGAAGTAATATTCCCCTCCCGTTGGGTTATCAAGCAAGCCCAACACATTCAGCAGCGTCGACTTGCCGCAGCCCGACGGACCCATAATCGAGACAAACTCACCGGCCTCGATTTCTACTGAGACCTCGTTTAAGGCCGAAGTCTCAACTTCTTCTGTAGCATATATCTTGCGGAGATTGACTGTCTTGATCATTCGCGGACTCCCGTGTATTCCGGTCAGTTCAGATTTAGTTTCTCAAAGTCGCCAAAGTTGTCATAGCTTGAGGTTATCACTCGTTCCCCCGGTTCCAGTCCTTCCAAAACTTCGTACATCCGAGGATTCTGGCGCCCCAGCCGGATTTTGCGCTTCCGGGCAAAGTCGGAGGATTCGCTAACCACATAAATCCAGTTGCCACCTGTGGTCTGGTAGAATCCACCTCGGGCAATCATAATAGCTTCACTCAAATCACCGAGAGCGAGGCGAACCTGGATGGTCTGCCCCCGACGAATCCCTGCCGGAGCAGAGCCGGTGAAGTGCATATCAATCTCGAAGCGTCCGTCGCGCACCTCTGGGTACACCCGCACGACCGAGAGCGTTGACTTCTTTCCCGAGATCTCTGTTTCGCCGGTTTGTCCGAGCGCAATTCGGTTGATGTAGAATTCATCGATTGCGGCGCGTACCTTGTAGCCGTCGAGAACATCGATTTGTCCTAAGCGCTCGCCCGGCGACTTCAACTCGCCGATTTCGGCGTTAAGTTGCGACAACTGCCCGCTGATCGGCGCTCGCTGGACGAGGTTTTCGTAATTCTCACGCACAATCTTGAAGTTTTGCTGCATCCGTTGTATCGATTGTTCCAGTTGCTGCACCTGCAAATCACGCATGGTTGAATCCTGGCGCTGGCTCTCAGTTACAAGGACCTTTCGAGTCCGCCAGTATTCGTAGTCGTCGCGAGTGCGCTCAAATTCATCCCGTGAAATGACGTCCTTATCAAAAAGGATTTTTGCGCGATCGTAATTACGAGACTGCAGCCCATTCTGGTAATCGATCTCGGCCATCTGCTCTCTCAGTTGAAGCCGATTCTGCTCCATTGCCAGTCGAACCGCACGCAGGTTATTCATTTGTTCGAAGAGGTCCGCCTCGCGGAACATCAGCTCCATCTGTAAATTTGTATTTGTCATACGGAGAATTGAATCGCCCTGTTGCAGCATTGCGCCTTCCTCGACAAAGATCTGATCGATCCGCCCGCCGTCCATAGCGTCCATGTAAACAGACTTCAAGGGAAGCACTGTTCCGGATACCGGAATTAATTCCTGAAATGCTCCCAGCTCGACGACGGATACTGTAATCTTCTGTGCTTCGACATTTAGGGAAGAACTGGTGTCCCCAAAGAGCAATGCGTACGCGGCGACGAGGACAAACACCCCAATTCCGCCAAGAATCACCACCCGCTTGAGCGACCATTTCTTCTTCTCAATCTTTCTATCCATGCTCATTTGCGACCTGCTCTCTTCGGAAAATACAATCAAAAGCCGTGCCAACGCTGGTTTGCTGGGAAATGCAAGCAATTCCTACAATTCATGTAACATCGAGTGTCCGAAAACGTACACTACCTGTCCAATAACGTACGGTTCCCATGGGTGCCGACAAGACAAACCCTGAATATCCCGCATAGGATTCTGTATGCGAGTCTCAGACTCAAATTCATATCATCAGAGTGCGACTCCGAACGCTGGCCGCATATTGGTTGTGGATGATGACGAAGACGTACTGGCGGCAGCGAAATTCCTGCTGAAACAAAGCGTCGCATCTGTACATACCGAATCTAAACCGGAGTCGATTCTCCCGAACCTCCAAAACGACAGTTATGATGTCATCTTGCTTGACATGAACTTCTCCCGCGATGTTTCAAGCGGTGAAGAAGGTCTGCACTGGCTCAGCCGCATCACTGAGTTCGACCCGGAGGCAGTAGTGATCATGGTCACTGCTTTCGGTGATGTCGAACTGGCCGTAAAAGCCATAAGACAGGGCGCGACGGACTTCGTCGTCAAACCCTGGCAAAACGAGAAACTTGTCGCTACGGTATCGTCGGCTTTGCGGCTTCGGCAATCGCGCCAGGAAGCTCACGCTCTGTTGCTGCGACAACAACGATTGGCGGATGACCTCGACCAGCCTTTCCAGGATTTTATCGCCGACAGTTCATTAATGCAGGAAGTTCTTGGCACAGTTAGGCGTGTGGCCCCGACAGATGCCAATGTCCTCATTCTCGGCGAAAACGGAACCGGCAAGGAAGTCGTTGCGCGAGCGGTGCACCGACAGTCATCTCGAGCAAATCAAGTTTTCGTCTCCGTTGATATGGGTGCTGTGAGTGATTCGCTTTTTGAGAGCGAGCTTTTCGGGCATGTCAAGGGTGCATTCACCGATGCGCGCTCAGACCGGGCCGGGCGTTTCGAGATTGCCTCCGGAGGCACCCTCTTTCTCGATGAAATCGGTAATCTGCCGATCCGGCTGCAAGCACGTATCCTCACTGTGCTTGAACAGCGTCAGGTGACGCGACTGGGCTCCAACAAACCAATCCCGATAGATATTCGACTCATCTGCGCCACGAACCTGCCAATGAATCAACTCGTTTCCGAACAGAAATTTCGCCAAGACCTGCTATACCGCATCAACACCGTCCAGATCGAACTTCCGCCACTCCGGCTTAGACCTGAGGATATTCTCCCGCTAACTGAGCACTACCTTCACATATACTGCAACAGGTACAAGAAGCCTCCCCGACGTCTACCTGCTGCGACGATCAAGAAATTACAGGAGTATCGCTGGCCCGGAAATGTGCGCGAACTCCAACACGCCGTCGAGCGGGCTGTCATTCTCACCGACACCGAGACACTTGAACCAGCAAATTTTCTCTTCACGCAAATAACGGAAAGCGCAGCCGATTCCATCGTTGTCAATGATTATGACCTCCATCATGTTGAAAAGGCCGTGATTCGACGCGTGCTGATCAAGCACGACGGCAACATCAGTCGCGCAGCAAATGAACTCGGACTGACGCGCACGGCTTTGTACAGGCGGATGCAGAAGTATGGTTTTTAGGAATTTTCATACTCAGGTAATCTTGAGGGTGTTGCTGTTGTTCCTGACTCTGACAACGCTCATTTACCTCGCAATGGAAACCAACCTTTATGCCACGAGCTTGCTCATGGCCTTAATCGCGGCTTACCAAATCTGGTCGCTGGTTAACTACGTCGATCGAACGAATTTGGACCTGTCGCGTTTTTTTGACTCGGTGCGTTACAGCGATTTCCTGCAAATCAACACACATGGCCAACTCGGCGGATCCTTTGCAGACCTGTCGCGGGCAATGAACCAGGTTACATCGGCGTTCCAGTCGGCGCGCGCTGAAAAAGAAGAACACTACCGGTACCTGCAGACGATTATCCAGCACGTCGGTATTGGGTTACTTGCCTACAACAGTGCAGGGGAAGTTGAATTGCTCAACCCGGCTGCCCGGCGGTTGCTGCAGAGGCCCCAGTTGCGTGACATCGGCAGCCTTCGAGCTTTTTCCGAAGAGCTTGTGAAGACTCTGGAGACTATCCAGCCCGGCCAGCGGGCGTTGGTTAAACTGCAAACTGATTACGAATCGCTGCAGTTGTCAATTCACGCGACCAGAATTCGCTTGGGGCAGAAGCAATTGACGCTGGTCTCGCTGCAGAATATTGGCAGCGAACTCGCCGAGCAGGAAATGGTCGCTTGGCAAAACCTGATTCGAGTCTTGACCCACGAAATCATGAACTCCATGACGCCCATTGCGTCGCTCGCCGGTTCCGTCAATGATCGATTCCGCAGCCGAACCAGTGCCAATGAGCGTGGCTTTGCCGAGGATGATCAAGAAATCTCCGAGGCTCTCATTACCATAGAACGGCGCAGCGAGGGATTAATGCACTTTGTGGAATCGTATCGTGATCTGACCCGAATACCTCAGCCTGATGTCCGCGTCGTTCCAGTTCGCGACCTGCTCGCCCGTGTTGAACATCTCCTTGAATCTAACTTGCGCCGACAAGGTGTCGTTCTCAAGGTAGTGATTGAACCGGTTGACCTGACGCTCGCCTGCGATCCTGACCTGATCGAACAGGTCTTGATAAACCTCATCAACAATGCCCTTCACGCGGTTCAGGGAGTCGCTGAACCAAAGCTCGCGATTCACAGTCGACTCAATCGCAACGGAAAGGTCGTCATTGAAATTGAAGATAACGGCTACGGAATCGTTCCCGGTGCCATTGATCAGATCTTCATCCCGTTTTTCACGACCAAGAAGGGCGGTACAGGAATCGGATTGGCGCTGTCCCAACAGATCATGCGCCTTCACAACGCCCAGATTGGCGTTCGCTCGACACCAAATGAGCGGACTGTCTTTACTCTGACCTTCTGACGCAATCGACTCGGGAAACTCACCTCCAATTGGGCGTCGCCTGACGATACCCCGAAAAGGACAAATGAAAAAGGCCGGCATTCCGAGAATACCGGCCTCAATCACAAAAAGGAGTCAGACTATTTGACCAACAGCATCTTCCTGGTCTGAGAGGCTGACCCGGCTACAAGTCGATAATAGTATACCCCGCTCGAAGCATTTCGGCCATCCCAACTGACCGAGTGTTCACCAGCTGACATCGGCGCATCGATCAGAGTGGTCACTCTCTGGCCGAGAATATTGTATATGTCAAGCCGTACTTGCGTAGTCGCGGGCAAGATAAACCCGATCTCGGTGCTTGGATTGAATGGATTGGGGTAGTTCCACAACTCGAGCTCCGCTTCAAACTCAGCAACCGCCGCTGCCGCCAGGTGCAACTCCACGGTCAGTCGAACTGGAACGGCCACACCATAAACATGAATCATGACAGTGTCGACGTAATAGTCAGCCACGAGCCCCTCGGGATGAATCACAACGGTTATCGAGTCGTTGGTCATCCCCAGTGTGTCCGGAAGAGTCACAAACGTCGAAAAATCATCGTAGACATCGGCAACAAACCAGGTGGGGGCATTAGAGGAAGTTACGAGAGCTTGCCGAATGACTGCCGGCGATCCGACGACAGCATTCACGATGATGAGATTGGGAGTCACGGCGGCCGTATTAGACGTTCCAGACTCTATGATCAATGTATTAATGACATACAACGGGTTGTTCGTGACACCGGTGACCGTCACAACGAGCGTATCAACGTAGACACCGGGAAGCGTGCTTGTTGGTTCGATGTCAAATGACACACCGTTTCCGGTTGATCCCGACGAGATATTCAGACTTGTGAAATCTGGCGAATCGAGATAACTGACGGTGAAGTGCTTGGAAGGCCCGCTTGCATGCACAATGAAGGAACCGGTGGTTTGGGTCGGGATACCGCCGGGAGCATAGAAGGTCTGGCGTGCGGGGATTACGACAGCAGTATCTCCGCCGGCTGTCGATGTATCAATCGTAAGAGAAACTACTGAAATCACCGGACTGTTCGGGGCGCCGGTCACATAGGCAATCAATGTGTCTACATAGACGCCGGGACTGAGTGCTGGCGTCACAACCACCCAGAAGATCGCTGAATCGTTGGTCATGCCTAAGGAATCGGTCAAGTCCACAAAGTCGGCATCGTCCAGAATCGCAACATGGAAAGGTTTTGGCGCTCCCCACGCTCCGACGGTAATGGATCCCCAGAGGTTGACCGTAGTACCCGCTGTAGCCACGTAGTTCGGAAACTCCGGTTGAACCCAGGCATCTTCTCCTGGATCAACCGAGTCACTTATTGCCAAATGGATAGTCAAACTCGCCGGAGTCGTAATGCCCTCCACATAGTAGTTGATCGTGTTGGTATATTGGCCTGCACTGAGCATCCAGGCTGGATTCACCGTGAAGCGCACACTATCATTTGTCACTCCGTCCGAGTTGATGAGCTGAGTGAAGATCCCGGGTGTTGATTCGATTTCAGCATGGAACGGCGCTGGGGCGTTGGATGATGTAAGCGTGGCAGTCCGATAATACACAACCTCGCTGCCCGTTGTGGCGTTGATCCAAATCTCCGAGGGGCTTACAAGTGCACCCCCCAATGTATCGTCGCACGCATACACATCGAGCTGCACTGGCAGCCACACCGCTTCAGCGACTCCTTCAACATAGAATGTCACGCCGTTACGGTACGTTCCCGGAGCAAGACCTGACGGATCTACGAGAATTGTTACCGAGTCTCCCGTCATTCCTGATGGCGCATCGACGCTCGCGAAAGTCACGCCACCGCTTGGAATGATTTCCGATGTGTAAGCCGCCGGTGCATTGGTGGACACCAGAAAACCGGTCTGGTGCAGACCATCTGGATTCTGTGAGCACACATAATAATCAAACTGCATCGACCCCGGGAAAAAGACTGCAGTATCGGCACTCATCGCGCTATTCAGGGAGGCGACCGGATTGATTAATCCGGCGCCAAGTCCACCCGACCGCTGCGGGTTGGCGGAGTCAATATCCGTCGCTCCGGAAAGAATCATGCCACGAATCTGGAATCCGTACGCCGTCGGATGTGCTTCCTTGAGAAGTGCAGCGAGTCCGGAGGTGAATGCTGAGCTGAAACTCGTTCCACTCCACCAGGCATAATCGGGATCCAAGTAAGATGAGTAAATGTCGCTGCCAGGCGCGCAGACATCGACGTGACTCCCGAAATTCGTGAAGGGAGTGGCATGCAGCGCCGAATCGACTGAGGCAACTGACATGGCGTTATCTTCGGCTGCCGGGTAAACCGGCAAGGCCGCCCCGTTGTTACCGGCGCCGGCGACAACTGTAACGCCCTGCGAAGCCGCATAGTCGATTGCATCGCGAACAGCAAGATGGCGGTTTGTCAGGGCAAGACTAATGTTAATGACATCGCAACCATCATCAACTGCCGCCTCTATTGCGCGAGCCAATGTGAATCCGTCACCAAAGCCGTCCTGATCGATCACTCGATACGACCTCAGTACTGCACCCGGTGCCGTCAAATGCGCCACACCCGCGACGAATGTTCCGTGCCCGCTGGCAATTCCACCCGGCAAGTCGCTCGCATCCATGTCGTTGTCGACAAAGTCAAACCCGGATTCGGCCTTTCCTCCCAATGCCGGATTCGCAAAACTAATGCCGGCATCAATAACACCAATCGTCACGCCAGAACCGGTCGCTGCAGCCTGAGCCGCCGGAAGATCTAACATCGTCGCGGCATACTGCGTCACCATATTGCCGACATGATTCTGGTCTGGAAACGGATAGCTCCCCTGAATCGGATGCAAAGTGCTCGTTACGTAATTGGGATGCGCCCAGATGACCGTCGGCCACTGGTTCAGCATCGCCGCGAAACCAGCCTCGTCGGCGTTTGGCTCAAGAGTCAGCAGGTACACTGGCGAATGCCCGAGCATGGTTTGCACGGAGTACACTTCGTCAGGAACCGACAACGATGCGGCCGTCGACGTCGAGGTCATACAGACGACAAGCTGGTGGGATACATACTGCTGTATTATCCGCGTGTCGGCAGGCGGAGTCGGGATTTCGCCCGCCACCGGTAAACGGTTTCTTGCAGCGGCCATACTACTCGCAATTGCGAGTACGGCCAGGATCAGGAGCAAGAACGACCACAGAGTCTTCCGTTCTCGCAGGTCAACGTTACACATAGAACACCTCGCACATGATTTGTTAGTGACAATCTTCATATCTTTAGCCCGCTCCATACACCGCGAAAGCAGCCCAGTGGTATGCGGAGGGATAGTCTTTCTTGACCGCTCGAATTGCCTGCCCCATTGCTTCAAGGGGCGAATTGTCGCGCATCAATGCTGAATAAAACGCGTCCATCCAGACGGTGGTGGATCGATCAGCTACTGCCCAGCCCCCGGCGACGACGGAGCGCGCACCCATTTCCAGCATGGCTCGAACCAGACCGCTGGTCTCCTCGCCGGGAAGGCCGGTTTGTTGTCCTGTGCGGCAGGCCGCTAAAGTGACAACTTCCACGTCGTTCTTCTTTAGCCGAAAATCTGCAGCGAATATTTGCTCGTCCTTGAGTAGTAGCGCCGAGTAAAACGGATTATCTGACCGTAGTAATGCGTGCCCCGAGAAATGCCAGATTCTTGCTGCTGATGCGTCCGGCCAGTCCTGCCTCCTGCATGGGTCATAGAGATCGATGGTCATACCCTTCAACCGTCGTTGCACTCGGTCAATCTCCTCGCGAAGCCAGGGAAGCCCGGCAGTATCGCCGACAAAGATGCTCGCCTGCCGCGATTTCGCAATTGGACGGCGACTGTGAAGATAGTGCCGAACGCTGGGAGCCTGAATCACTCCGATATTTTCGTAAATCGGTTGACCGTGCCACCTGAGCGCCGGCCACGGTAGACAGAATAGTTTGCTGTCGGGTATGATAAGTACCCGCTCCACGCTCTTTGGCAGTACGAGTGGGTCGAGAAGCCACAAACTGATCTGCTGGATTAGACCGGTCTCGTCGGCCAGATCTACCGAGCGGTGCTCGGCCACGCTTGTCGGCGCGCTCTCGACAAAGAAGCGCCAGCGAGCCACCAGATCATCCAATCTTCGGACGCCGTCGACATAAGTGTGGGCACGGCATTCGCCCCGATAGCTGGTGAAGGCCTGAATATCCCGGTCGCCAACATGGAACTGGACGATCGGCAATTCATTGGTAACCGACGCCAACAGCTCGAGTGTAAATTCCGGATGGCTCCCAATCATTCCGTTTTCGGCATAGAGCGTAAGTAACTCCTGACGCACGCTTTCACGTAATCGAGCTAATATCGGTAGCCGGTAGGCGAGGCGCGCTGAGCGTCGCCCCGAACCGGCGGCAGTCATCGAAGAGACAGCCGCCACATGTCGTGCCAACTCGGTCATGCTGCGCTGAACACGAACACGAGACGGATTGTCCGCAAGTGAGAGATCGAGTGGCGACCAGATTCCAATTGTCTTGCTGCGCTCTACCCAGACTGCGGCGCGACGCGGGTCGCGATCAGCTTCTGCTCGAACCAATCGCTGGAATGGATCGCGCCGGCCTTGAAAAAATGACGAACGCACTTCTATCGGTGGTAAAACTGATCGAACGGAATCCAGCACATCCGCCGACTTCTCCCACCACTTGGTGGCCTCGCTATCGCGGCCTTGCTCGGCGGCATAGTCGCCGCGCAAGACTCCGTACTGGGCAAGCAGATGAGGCACGGTCTTAACGGCGCGATTATGCGCGAGCCGCTTTAATGCGTGTGTTTTGTCAGGCTGTACAACCGCGATTTCTATATCGCAAATCGCTTCCCAGAGCGGCAATTGTATTGAGCGCAACTTTGCGCGGGCGGCATCGAAGTCCTTTTGACGGCGAATTGAGTTCTTGTTCAGCAACGCCTGAGTCACCTGAATTGCTGCCAGAAATCCGCCATTGCCTTCGCGCTCCATCAATCGCCTGGCAACTCTGAGTTGTTCGTTCGCTCTGCGACGCTGATTCATACCCATCGCGGCGCGCGCCGCAAAGAATACCGCTTTGGCTTCTTCGTACTTGATACCCAGTTTCCGAGCGCCGATCGTAGCTTGCTCTGCGGCACGACTGGCATCAACTAACAAGTTCAGGCCGAGATAAGATTCCGAACGGTCCAACTGGCAGAGAACCATCTCGCGATGTTGTCCGCCGGCTCGATAAAAAGCTTCACATTCTGCCAAATCACGGAGCGCAACGTGAAATTCGCCTTTGAGCATGTGTAGCCAGGCCAGGCCGTAGAGGCAGCCGCAAGCGTGCAATGCATGGTTCCTTTGCTGAAAGATCACCCGGGCTTTTGTATACAATCTGAAGGCTGATTCGAAGTCGAATAATTGCACTAAAGTGTTGGCTTCATTATACCAGCACAGAGCCGTCGACAACTCGTCGCCGCGTTTGCTGAAATGTTCGGCGGCCTTATGATACAGACTATTGGCCTCGCGATGGCGGTCTTGACGATGAAGTACGTTGCCATAATTGACGCGAGTCCGCGCGAGATCGTCATCGGCGTGAATCCGGCGGAAGGTTGCGAGTGCTCGAGTGGCATAGCTGCGAGCTTGCGCCGAATCGCCCAGATACATGAAGACGTCGATCAGCGTCCGGTCTATTCGGGCACGGATCAGAGGTTGTCTGATCGCCAATTTGCGCGCCGCCAGATAAGAACTTCGCGCCGGGCGATACTGGCCGGCAACCAGATACGCCCAGCCCGCTGCCCGCAACGCCAGCAACAACGATTCCGTGTCAATTTTCCGGCAACGATCGACGAATCGACGGCCAAGAGATACAGACTCGTTAACCGATATCTGGGTAGTGGCGCGAACTTTCTTGTCGCACAACGCTACAAGGGCCGTGGTAGTGTATCCGTAAACAGATCCTGTCCTCAGGAATTTCTCGACTATCTGCCGTTCCGGATCGCGTGCAACTACCACTTAATACCTCCGAAACTTATTTGGCGATCTACTGCAATCAACCGCAACTTGCGAAGCAGTGACTTTGAATTCCAGAGATAGAAGCCGTCGGCATGGGGAAGAATTCGCCGCCGGCCCGCTTCCAACACGAATTCGTGAGCAACGGCGTTCTTGGCGTAGACGCGCGCTACAAACTCCCAACCATCACTGCGGCGCTCGGCAACCAACTCGACCTTTATGGGGCCAGCCTCAAATTGCAGGTGACGAACGTGACCGGCATCGATATCGCGCAGCCCGACGGCTGCCGTAGCCCATGAATCAAATCCAACCCGACCGGCAATCTGCCTCGACTTGCTCGAATCATCGAATAGAAGTGGTATGGCATGCCAACGACTGCGCGCCCGGTCCGGTGGCGCCAATAATTCGCGTCGGACTGATCGAACACTCGCTCCTCGACCGTTGCCCCGAACTTCGGTCAGTCGGAGCTTGCGCGTTCTCTTGGATTTCGTCTCTGAAGTGGACAATGTTTTCGTTTTGCGACGTTTCGGCATGGTACTTTTCCTTTGTATAGAAAGGACACGGTTCGAGGGGATTTAGTCCACGCGCCAGCCGAGATTCTCAAGAATTTTCTTGAGACGCTGCAGGCAGCGCGAACGAAGCGGTCCGAGTGAGTTGGCACTAATCCTAAGCTCACGTGCAATTTGTCTGTAGGACTTTTCTTCTGGATCAAGATAAAGAGCACGCAAGACACTGCGACAGCGCTCATCAAGCTGATTCATGGCAATTTCGATGAGCGCACTTTCCTCTATGGCGCTGACGACTTCATCTGGAAGTACCGGTGAAGCGAGAGTGCTGGTCTCCGCCAGCTCAGACTGCCTGACAAATCGCATTCTCATGCTGAGTGCGCGACGATGTGTCGCGCGAATCAGCCAGGCTGGCAATGCGACAGGGTCGCGCACCGAACGCCGGCGCCGATACAGGCTGATCCAGACATGTTGGGCACAGTCCTCGGCATCCGCACTCGATAGTCCTGCACGGCATGCAACCGTATAGACCAACCCGGCATAGAGATCAACCAATTCGCGCCATGCCTTTGGGTCTGCATCAAGCACCCCGGCCCAGATGTCGTGAATATTCCGTGTCAATAGCCGCTAATCCCTATAGGTATTCCGAAGATATCAATAATGCGCACACTTGGTATCCATAGCGGGAGATCATTCACTCGGCCTCAATTCTAATCTGAATTACGCTGCATGCTGATCAGTGCGCACCCTCTATTCGAGTGTCTTCAGAATTGACGTCGCGGTGGTCGCGAATGTTGCATCTATACTGTTTTAGTGGAAAAATGCACACGAGGATCCAATTCTATTGACTCAACTCTCGCCAAATAGCGACAAAGTTCTCATCGTTAAGTTCGACTTGAACGCATCTTGTTGAATTGGAGGTCAATTTCTAAGGCAGACTATGAGTTAGTTCTGTCCCAATGACGAGTGGTGACCTTTGGCAGACAGATTGTTGCACTCCCGCCACATCCGATTGGCCCATGAACTTGTCTACTGAAGAAAGAAATCGGGAGTTCTTGAGGATCTCCCGATTTGTTCTAGTTGCAGATCACACCGCTAATTGCAGGTCGAACAAGGCGCTGCACCACCCGAGAAGATGTAGTTAACCAAGTAAACAGCATCGGAGATGTTCACGGCGCCGCTGCAATTGGAATCTCCGGCTGCGAGCGGACTCGGCGCAGAGCCTCCTGCGAATATATAATTGATCAGATAGACTACATCAGAGATACTGATAGCACCGCTACCATTGGCATCTCCACAGATGTAGATATCTTCTCCAGTGTTCAGAAGGTAAAGCGAATCAGTGTATGATCCCGTGTGACCCACATCGACCAGGACCAATAGTGAGTCGCTATCCCGCCAATTTCCGCCAATCAGGTGAGTCGTGTTAGCGCTAATATCGACATCGGCGTGGTAGAATACCGTATCTGCAGTGGCGCTGACAAACTGCACGCGAACATTGTAGTCAGCGGCATTTCCGAAATTCTGCAGTTTCGCGTATGCACCCGGCGTCAGAGAAAGACGAAGTGAATCGGAAGGTGTAAGTTCGATGTTCTCAACCGAGACAACTACCTCGGAATCGGGTTCAATAGTGATTACCTCGAGGTCGAGTCTATCCAGCGCAAGGAGCTTGTTGGTTCCGCCGTATACCGTAAGCGTGGCGGCGTTGGGATGGTACGACGCGCTTATAATACCGGACTTCGCCCCACCGCTGCGAAAAACTCGCTTGTTCCCGTCGACCACATAGAATGCACCATCTATTATTCCTGTGCCTTCCCAGAACCACTCGCCGGTAGGGAGGAAATAGCCTAAGGGTGAAGTCGTCTTACCGTCGAAAGGCACGATCGGGTGTGCCCCGGAAACAGTATTGAATTCAACATTACCGTTGTGGCCGATCTGGCCTGAAGGGGAAGAAATCAACACCGAATCAGCTTGGTTGTGATAGAAACGAATATTCTGCGTTGAAGATGTGTCTGCCAGCTGAAGCTTGCCAGGAAATCCGTTAGCCGGGTCCACCAAAATCAAACCACCGCTTCCGCCCCATCCACTTAACTGATAGCTAAGCCATGTATTGGCGATGGAATCGATAAAAACCCCGATACCAAGGTCAGGAGGTGAATTGGGATCGCGAACTGCAATGTATCTGCCTGGAGCTTGGAACTTGTAAGAAAAAGGTAGTACCGCATGCGCTCCTGAACCATTCTGATTGAACATCAGCAAAACACGACCCTGAGCGTTACCGGAATCGACCAGCTGCTTCACTTGTTCAAGGACCTGGAAAGGAGTTGTGTTTGCCAGCGCAGAATCGATCCAACGCTGTTGCAGCTCATCGAATTGGTAGAGAGCCATCCGGTTAATGAAGTCGCGACTCGCGTTGCTCAATGCCACCGAGCTCAGACATGAACTTCCTGAGAAGACGCTGTCGACGTCAAGGAGATTTCGGTAGAATAGCAGCGTAGAAGCGACAAATCCATAGCACGATCCACTCCACTCACCCTTGATGGCGTTCCACTGTGCCACCGCCGAAGGACGAAACTTCGGATCGATCGGGCCCGGATCAAAGTAGGCGTTTGCGCTTCCAATAGCCTCCACAAAGATGCTCCAGCTCGGAAAATCGGAAGCTGCACAAGTCCAGCATTTGCGCGTGCATGGGGAAGTCGAAGCGCAGTAGTTCGAGCTCGACCATTCACTTGGCGGCCACATGTTGGCTTCGCTATTCTGAAATGTCCATCCCTCAACTGGTCGTATTCCGACCTCTTGGTTAGTGATTACCCTCTCAAGTATGATGTAGTTGTCTTCGGCAGCCAGATAGATGAAATTCCCATCACGTGCTAATTCCTTGCTGTATCCCAGACCACCCTGAATGTACCGGCCGGCCAATGATGGACAACTGGCTTCTGCAACGTCATAAGCCAATATCAGACCTGAATAGCCGGCTGCAAGTTGAACAAAACTGCCGTCGAGGAGGACGTCATCGGTTGCCCCGGTAGAGATTGATTTCAGCCTCGTTAGGCTCGAAGCGACTGCTGCATCAACAATATAGAGGCTGTCCAGTGATGTAATAAAGAGAGTCGTTCCCGATGCCTTGCAGGAAAGAACATAGCTGCTGGGGTTGAAATTGCCGATCACCAGGGGTGAGTTTGGATTGGCCTTACTGATAATCTGTACTCCCGCATCACCATCGGCGACGTAAAGTCGATTTCCAATTGGTTGAATGTCTCGCGCATCACCACTGGGTGCATCAACTTGACCGATTAGTTGAATACTCCCAGGATTCGCTACATTGAGAATGATAACTCCGTTGGCCCCGTCAGCAACATACGCTGTGTCGCCGACAACATATACATCCTGGGCATTACCCGGTGTATCGTAACTCCCAATTGACACCGGCAACGACGGGTTTGAAATATCCAGAATATTCAAACCGAAGTCGCTCGAAGCCAAGTAAAGCCTGCTTCCTAATGGAAAGCTGCGTGTAACTCCTGTAACCGACTGGAAATAAGACAATGGGACTGGTTCGGTGCGATTCGAAACATCAACAATGTGAATTCGATTCAAAGCTCCACCAATAAATGCCAAATTCCCCTGCACCGATATACTACTGGCTCCCTCTGGCTCGTATGTGCCGACTACAGAAGGCGTCGATGGGCTTGCGAAGTCGATGATAGCCGCGCCGGCTTCATCCTCTACCAAGTAGGCCTTCGTCCCCACTACCGTGAGACTGGGGTGAAGGGCTCTCGACACTGCGGCTTTCCCAAGTAGCACCGGACTGTTAATATTCGCAAAGTTGTAAGCGCACACGGAGTTCGTATCTGTGGCGATGTATGCAATCGAGTTCTTAACAACAATATCCCGTGGAGGCAACCCAATGCTAAATCGACGCAAGAGCACTGGTGTTGCCGGCAGGCTGAGGTCATAGACTGAGATTGAGTCAGGATAACTCGCCGCGTAGACCCGGTTGTTGTCGTAGCTCAACTCATCGCAGAACGGGCATGGCTGTGAACCGAGATTTGTCATGTTAAGAGGATCAGCGACGTTAAAACTCCAAAGAGTGAAGTCCGAGGTACCAACCAAGACTGTGTCACTCAACTCGATGTCATACCAATAATTAATGCCTAAATCAAGACTGCTTAGCAGTGAAGGCGACCCAGGTTGCGGAACGGAATACACACTTAAGAGTCGGTGTGAATTCGATGGTTCAAGCTCGATTGTGAATAGCAGCGTGTCGCGCATGGCTTGGCAAAATGGTATAGCCTTCGGAAGATGCGCCACGACTACTGGCGACGTGGGCGCGGATATGTCGTAAATGTACAAGCCGCTGTAGGTCCCCAAAAATGCACGACTTCCGGCAAGTTCCAGTGAATAGGCGCGAACGCCGGCACTATCATCCATCGCAGCCAACACCGGTACTGATGGATTCGATATGTCCAGCACCAGCAAGCCAAAACTCGCGGCACAGTAAGCGTAGTTGCCGGATACCTCAATGTCCGAAAACAGCCGCCAAAATCCGCTTCCTACGTATTTGTAGCTGACCACTGGATTGATATCCGTTGGTGACATCGCAAACTTCTGCAGTTCCCCAAACGCAGAAAAGTCCCCAACGTCTTTTGCTTCCGCACGGAGATCTCCCATTTGCTCTTCCAGTAAACGGTACCCACGGCCTGATGAACCCTGTTCAGCAAACAACGACGAGGCTGCAACGGCGGCAAGTACGCCCGCCAGAATAGTCCATACCCATAAGTTGTCACGGTTCATGATGTTCTCCAGAATGAATTGGATTTCTATTTTATTAACGAGCGAATTTCTTAATCAGGTATCAGACAAGTCGAATCAGCCAAAGAGACTGAATTGTAGACCACATTGGTGGAGCGAGATCAAACTCGTCTGCCGCGCCCAATTGTCTCTTTATTCACTTTGGGAAACCCAAACGCCGTCAAAGTCCAATGGCTTCAACAAACCTCCGGGCTGGCACTCGATAGTTATCCCAAGATATCTCTTGTAGCTTCGGTGTCAAGGATATAGTGCATACCTATCAACCACTTAGCGACGAAGTGACATCAACTCACTTGCCAGATGAATCTCTGTCGTCCGGGTGGTACCGAAGCCAAACATTAGGAACTTGTTAGGGCTGTACCTGTACAGAAAAGCAACGCTGCGCGCAGCTCGGCAAGGCTCGCTAATCGGGTGTTGGCAGCACAAATCTCCGACTAAAAATAGCACGCCATTTGACGATACTTAATGTGGGAATTTTCTGAACGTAACAAACGCGATCTCGAGGCGTGTCAACCTTAAACCCATTCGCACTTCTATCTCGTTGTGCCTCGCGATCTCGGTTGTCGAACTTTCGTACAGCGTCCGGAAGAAAGGGAGCGTAGTCGATGTATGACGTCAGCAAATTTACTCTGAAAGACATGACAATTTGCGCCGGCAAGTTGCGATCCTTGGGGCTCAATGCAAATTCCATGGAAGACGCAGCCAATAGAATTACCCGCCATCTGTACGAGCAGCTCATCGACGGCCGCACAGGAGCGAACGCGTGCGCCTTGGTCCGTGTTTTCAAAACTCATCCCTATTGCAACCTTGATTCGGAACTGCAGACAATAGTTCAGAATGTCCTTAAATCAAGCCCCAAATCGCAGGATATGAAGTGTATGATCCTTCTTGGCAGCGCCGGACAATTGGAGGAATGGAATGGCAGGAAGGGATCGGCGGGGCACAAGGTGATCCCATTGGAAAGCGTCTCTTTCGTTCAAAGAATCCCGATGATCTGGCGACTGATAACTCAATTGGGTCTGAAAGTCGAGGCGCTGCTCTCAGCTGATCCTGCGGAAATGGAGGCCTTGGCGCGGGCGAGCTTTGCCGTTTTCCACGTCGAGGAGGCTGTCGGAAGTCCTTTTGTGCCGGCTCAAATGGAATTTGTCGAACAATTCGGCGTCAGATCGGTGCTGGGGTTTGGAAGTGTACTTCCATCGGGACACCTCTTTGCCGTGGTCGCGTTTCTCAAGTGCCACATTTCGAAAGAGAGCGCTAACATGTTTCAGACACTCGCCTTGGCAGCAAAGCTCGCACTGCTGCCTTTCGATAACGGCCGTCTCTTCGACGAAAGTGAACCTAAACCTGTTCAGCTTGAAGCCTGAGAGCCATATGACCAACGATTTGAGAATACAGGAACTCCAGAGACTTAAGGCGGAAGTTGACGCACTGGAAGAACTGCTAAGGGTCCAGGAGAAGGTAGTCGTTGAACAATCCCTTCAATTGGAGGAAGCGCTCAATCAACGCGACAGACAAATTGCAGAATTGAGACTGGCCGAGGAACAACTGCGCAAGACGAGCACTGCCCTCGGAGTCGAGGCCGCCCGCTCAAGGCAATATCTGGATATCGCTGGCGTTATGATAGTCGCGCTTGACGTCGATGGCACTGTCGAGTTGGTAAACAAAAAAGGCTGCGAGGTCATCGGGGCCTCCGAGGATCATATCGTTGGCAAGAATTGGTTCGATCACTTCGTTCCCGATTTACATCGAGCTGAAGTCAAAAACAGATTTGACGATTTCGCAGCGGGAAAACTCGATCCATTCGAGTATGATGAAACTATGATAATTACCGCATCGGGTGAGGAAAAACTCGTCGCCTGGCATAACAGCCTGAGAGTGGACCCGGCAGGCCAGGTCCTGGGTACCCTCAGCTCAGGCGCAGACATCACTGCAAGAAGCAAGGCTCAGAAGGAGCTTAGAGCAGCGCATGACTTCGTTACAGGTATCATCGACAGCATTGCAGATCCGATTTTCGTCAAGGACCAGGCTCACACCTATGTTGCTGGCAACAAAGCTTACTGCGACTTGGTTGGAAAGCCGCGCGAGCAAATTCTCGGACGTAATGACTACGATTATTTCCCGAAAGAACAGGTAGATATCTTCTGGGAAAAGGACGATGTGGTTTTCAAGACTGAAGAAGAAAATGAAAATGAAGAACTGCTCACAGATCACCGTGGAGAGACCTCGATCATTATCACCAAAAAGAAGCTTTACAAGAACCCTGAAACCGGCCAGAAGTTTCTCGTTGGAGCCATTCGCGATGTTACTGAATTAAAGCGTGCTGAACGAGCCCTGCAATATTCGAATGGACTGCTCTCCGCCCTAATGTCCAATCTGCCAGGCATGGTCTATCGTTGCAGAAATGACAAAGATCGAACGATAGAGTTCGCCAGCAAGGGGTGTGCCGATCTTACCGGCTATTCGCCGCTCGACTTGATTGAGAATAACATCCTGAGTTTTCGAAGCATCATTCACCCAGCCGATTGGCCCTCCGTGCTTGAGCAACTCGAATCGTCGCTGAAGAAAAGACTGCCATTCCAACTGACCTACCGAATCGTCACCGCTGACGGGCGTGAACGGTGGGTCATCGAACACGGGAGCATTGAGGTGATGACCGATGAAGATCGGGAGTGTGTATTCGGTGTCATACTCGATATCACCGACAGAATGCGACAGGAAGAAAATCGCAAGCGGCTGATGACAGCAGTCGAGCAGGCGGCAGAATCGATCCTCATTACGTCCGCCGACGGTGCGATCGAATATGTCAATCCAGCATTTACACGACATACAGGTTATGAACTCACCGAGATCATTGGAAGAAATCCACGCATGTTGAAGAGTGACAAGCATGACCGAGACTTCTACAGCCAATTGTGGGATACACTGACGCGTGGTGAGGTTTGGGTCGGAAGAATCACGAACAAGACAAAAGACGGCCGCCTGATCGAGGAAGAGTCGACAATCTCTCCGGTGCGTGACTCCTCCGGCCGAATCGTGAATTATGTTGCGGTCAAGCGGGACGTCACGCGCCTTGTCGAACTGGAAGCGCAACTCCGGCAGGCACAGAAACTGGAAGCTGTCGGCTCTCTGGCCGCCGGCATCGCCCACGAAATCAATACTCCTATTCAGTTCGTTGGCGACAATACCCACTTCCTAAGTGATGCGTTCAGTGACATCCTCACGCTGCTGTCTCACGCATCAAAACTGTGCGAAGTGGAAGCTGAACAAAATGGTGAAACAATGGCGATGCTCAAACGCATTGACTTGCCATACTTGGAACAAGAAATTCCCCGCGCCATCAGCCAGACGCTGGAGGGTGTCGAGAGAGTCGCGACTATCGTTCGAGCGATGAAGGACTTCTCTCACCCGGATAAAGGTGAAAAGAGCAACATCGACATCAATTCAGCGCTCCAAACCACTTTGACTGTCGCTCGAAACGAAATCAAATATGTAGCGGACGTCAAAACCGATTTCTCTCCGGAGTTACCGCCCGTGCCATGCTATTCTGGACAGCTCAATCAGGTATTCCTCAATATCCTGGTCAATGCTGCACACGCAATTGGTGAGGTGGTGGGCCCAGGCGGCGGAAGAGGCTTGATTACTGTCAAGACTCTGCTGTCGGAAAGTGACGTGATAGTCGCAATTAGCGACACCGGTGCCGGAATTAAGCCGGAAATCAAACACCGGATTTTTGATCCGTTCTTCACTACCAAGGAAGTCGGCAAGGGTACTGGCCAGGGACTTGCAATCGCTCGAAACGTCATATGCGATAAACACGGCGGTTCAATCACCGTTGAATCAGAGATAGGCAAGGGGACGACGTTTATCGTCAGGCTCCCGGTTAGCGAGAAACAGATGGTGATATCATGAAACGAATTCTGTTTGTTGACGACGATCCGAATATCCTCAACGGCATCCAGCGAATGTTCTACAAGATGCGCGAGGAATGGGAAATGGTCTTTGCACAGAGCGGCAAAGAAGCACTTGAAATCCTCGCCTCGGAACCGTTCGACGCCATCGTTTCAGATATGCGGATGCCCGAAATGAACGGTGCCCAACTGCTGTTCCACGTCAAAAGACTCCATCCAGGCATGGTAAGATTCATCTTGTCTGGTCATTCTGATCCTGAATTGATCATGCAATGTGTTGGCTGTACTCACCAGTTCTTAGTAAAGCCTTGCGAGCCGGAACACATGATCGCGACCATTCGCAATTCCTTCTATCTGCGAAATCTCGTAGCCGACGAATCACTCCGAAAAACCATAGCCCAGATTCCTTCGCTTCCAACATTGCCTCAAACCTACCAACAGCTCGTGGCAGCCCTTGGCGAGGAAGATTGCTCGCTTTCCAAGATCGCGGATATCGTGAGCATCGACGTTGGTATGACCTCCAAGATCCTGCAACTGGTGAATTCGGCATTCTTTGGTTTGCCTCGGCACATCGAGAATCCATCTCGAGCTGTCAGCATGCTCGGCGTCGAGACAATCAAGTCGCTCGTTCTTGGAGTGGGTCTGTTCGAGCAATTCAAATCATCAGGCGTTGAATTGAACCTATTGGAGGGAATCTACTCGCATTCAATCGCCGTAGGCACTCTGGCACAGAAACATGCTCGCGAGCTCAGAATGGAAAAGCGCATTGTCGATGAGGCGCTCCTCGCCGGTATCATGCATGACATTGGCAAGCCAATCCTCATGCTTTATTTCCCTGAGCGCTTAGCCCAGGCGCGTAAGCTCGCCAAAGACAAGAATTTGTACATGTGCGAAGCGGAAAAGCAGGTCTTCGGGGTCAACCACTCCGAAATTGGAGCGGCGCTACTTTCGCTCTGGGGAGAGAGTGACGGCATTGTCGAGGCAGTTGCCCATCACCACTCCCCTAACAAAACCTACCGAAAAGTCGTCTGTGCCCTGACCGCAGTGCACACCGCCAATGTCGCTCAACAAAGAACGGCAAATGACGATATCAATACTGACACGATTGAGTCGCTTGACACAGAATATTTCGCACAATTAAGCCTCGGAGATGAAATCGGCAAACTCACCGGTCTTGCACCGGATCGAATCGCTGCCGCAGGAGAACAGGCATGACAGCATTTTCAGATGTGAAAATCCTCTTTGTTGACGATGATCCAAGCTTGCTACAGAGCTTTGCGCGGCAGTTCCGCGGCCATTTCTCGCTGAACACTGCCGCCAGCGGCGCTCAAGGCCTTGAAATCGTGCAAAACGATGGACCCTTTGCCGTAGTGATCTCTGACATGCGCATGCCGGAAATGAACGGAATTCAATTTCTCACTCGTGTCAGAGAAATGAGCCCGGATACTGTCCGCATCATGCTCACAGGTAATGCTGATATCGACACCGCAATGCATGCCGTCAACCAGGGGAACATCTTTCGCTTCCTGCAGAAACCGTGTCGAAAGGAAACAATCGAATGGGCAGTCGAGGCCGGCATTCAGCAGTTCCAGCTAATCACTGCTGAGAAGGAACTGCTTGAAAAAACGCTTAAGGGAAGCGTGCAGATGCTGGTGGAAGTCCTGTCGCTGGCCAGCCCCCTCGCCTTCAGCCGCGCGGCCAGGGTGAAGGAATACGTCGCACACGTGGTGAGGCACCTCAAGGTAGCAAAGGCCTGGGAGGTTGAAATCGCCGCCTTACTATCGCAAATTGGCTGGATCGCATTACCGACCGACGTCATTCACAAGGTGCATACTGGAAATGAGTTGACGCCCGATGAAGAAAAAATGTTTACGTCTCATCCCGTGCTGGGCGGTAAGATAGTTTCCCATATCCCTCGCTTGGAAGAGGTCGGACGAATGATCGCTGGTCAATTGGTCCCCCTGCAAGACACCTTGATTGCTCCCGAAAAGATCACCGAGGATCCGGGCGTACTCGGGGCGCAGATACTCAAGACCTGCATCGATTTTGATACTCTGCTGCTTACCGGCATGAATCCGCGACTTGCGATTGCCAGACTCCATGCTCGGGAAACCGAATATCATCCGCTAATAGTCGAAGCCCTCGGATCCATGAATGTCGCCTCCATCGAGATGGAGGAAAGGGAAGTACAGACCCGCGACTTGACAGATTCAATGGTCTTGGCACAGGATGTCTACACCAAGACTGGAATATTACTTGCTCCCAAGGGCCATAAAGTAAATCTCTCGCTGAGAACACGGCTCGAGAATTACAGCAGACGAAGCGAAATCGACAAGAAGCTGAGAGTATCGTTGCCTTCTGCACAGCATGCAACTACAGCGCCGATTGTCGTGCCAACGAAAGTCTAACTTACACAAACGACATCAGGCCCCCCATTTCGTGAACCAGACTTTACTCGATTAAGACTCACGCGGCGGATTGTGTTATACCCAGTGCACGCTGTCTTATGCCTGGTACGCCGCATCATATAAGAACAGGTTAGCGTATCTAATACACCGCTACGGACTGCCAGAATCAGGCAGGTCGATAGAACGAAGCCATTAATCTCGTCAGCGTTCAAACCGCAATAGGCGCTGACAAAGATCGGCCTATTTTGATGGAACTATTCCGGCTCAAAACGCAGAAGTTATTCCTCGCCACCAGCCGCAGCTATCAGTTTTGCCTTCTGTGCGCGGGACATGCGCTTCATTCGGTGCTCCAGGATAAACGCTTCCCGCAGAGTCGCAACTTCGATGTTGTACACCAGATGAACTGGTCCGCGTCCCCGGGTATAGCGCGCGCCCGTTCCATTGTTGTGGGCTTGCACTCGCTTGTCGAGGTTCGTAGTCTGCCCGGTATAGTAAGTGCCGTCACGGCAACTGAGGATATAGACGTGGTATGACACAATGTCCAATCTAATCGAGGCATGTAATTGCGCAAACTGTAATTCGACATTCAGCTTCGCTGCGGCCGCATAGCACGCTGCAACACTGAGCTGAACCCTGCAGCAAATCTCCGAGTGTTCCCTAATTGAAGTCAATACAGAATCGCGCGTGTCCTGAGTCACTGTTCAGCGAAAACGCGAAACCGTGCTGCTGAAGAACCTCGGAGGCCAGCGTCAACCCGATTCCTTGTCCGGATGATTTGGTCGTGTAGAAGGGCGTGAATAGTTTCGCCTTGACATCGATCGTGATTCCCGGGCCGGAGTCTTCAATATACATGAATCTCCTGCCGCCTGATTCACTCACCGCTATCCGAATGCAGCCGTCCTCCTCGATCGCTTCTATTGCGTTCTTTAGAATATTGACAATCACTTGCTCCATTTGCGCGATATCAATTGGAATTACAAGTGACGGAGACGCAAGCAACCAATCGACCGCGATACGTGAGCGAGTCAACTCCGGTTCAAAAAGACGAACAACATCTCGCAGCAATGTCACCAAGTCATACGCCTGTAATTGCGGCGGCGGCAGTCGCACTAAGTCGGCATACACCTTCATGAAATTGCTCAGATGCTCGGTGCGACTAATCGCCACCTGCAGAGCGCTTTCAAAATCCACGCGATCATTCGGTTGGATTTGATCCTTGTAATGAAGAGCGGAATGCAGCAGGGAATTCGCGGCTCCAATTGAATTGTTCACTTCATGCGACATCAGACGAATCAACTTCTCATACGACGCTCTTTCAATACGCCTGAGCTCTTCCGTCAGTTCTTCAAACATGATAAATTCGCGCGGAAACCCGCGATCCAGGAAGTGTGATTTCCAACACTTGATTCTCTTGCGATTCTCTACGGTGATGACAGTCGAGTCGCCAATGGCAAGGCTCGCAATTTCCTTGGCAAGCTGCGCGTTGAGATCCTGTAAGCTCCTCCCTTTGAGCATTTCCTCTTTTATCCCAAGGATTCGCCGTGCAGCGGGATTGACCAGATCAATTCGTCGATCCAGATCAAATGTTACAATACCGGCTGGTGACGCTTCTAATAGTCTGGCGAGGAAATATTCCTGTTCCTGAAGCTTAATCTTCTCCTGTTCGAGACTTTCCGCGATGGTGTTGTACAATTGGATGAGGCGATCCACCTCCGGATGGCCAATGGCGCGGAAGCGACTTTGGAAGTCCTGCTCCTTTATGAACTCGCTGCCAATGGTCCAAACATCGGTGGGACGAAATATCCGTCTATAAAGTAGTGCAGAAACAAGCAACGATGCGACGAATACTCCTTCAACCAGGAACAACCAAAGTCGATTCTCTCTGAAAAGGTACACTCCACAGGCAGCCAAAATGACATGAATGAGGATAACGTAAAGAAGTGCCCCACGCCGTAGCGTCATGCCTCAATTCCATACTTCTCGAGGCGGCGATATAAGGCCGCGCGGCTTACTCCCAGTGCCTCAGCCGTTCTTGTCAGATTTCCCTTATACTGCTCGACGCATCGCACAATCATCGCTTTCTCCATCGCTTCGAGCGTCATATTGGTGGAATGAGGAGGCAATTCTTTGGCAAACTCCACTGTCCGCATTTGCGCGGCAAGCTCAATGTCAGAACGGACAAGCGTGTCCTTGTTGGAAAGCAAAACACTGCGTTCAATTACCTGTCGCAGTTGACGGATATTTCCAGGCCAGGGTTGATTTCTCAGCCATTGTATGGCCGCTGGCGCAATGGTCACGGATGGCCGTTCGTATGCGTTCTTGAGTTTACTGAGGAAGAACTCGATCAATGGCGCAAAATCGCCGGGGCGTTCTCGAAGCGGCGGTAGATGTAGGGAAATCAAATTGAGCCGGTAAAGCAGATCTTCACGCATTTTCCCCTGCTCGACTAATTCAAACACGTTCTGGTGGGTCGCCGAAATCACCCGGACATCAACCCTGCGCGATTGACTTGAACCCAGCATTTCATAAGTGCGATCCTGAAGCACCCGCAGGAGCTTGACCTGACAGGTGAAATCAAGATCCCCGATTTCATCAAGGAAAATCGTTCCCGTATCAGCTAACGCAAACCGCCCAAGCCGGTCCTGCCGGGCATCAGTAAATGCTCCCTTGGTATGGCCGAACATTTCACTTTCAAATATCGAAGAAGAAATACCACCCAGGTTTACTTTCACGAACGGAGCATCTTTTCGGCGACTGTTGCGATGAATCGCCTCCGCGATCATCTCCTTGCCGGTGCCGGTCTCGCCGGTGATAAGCACCGAGGCATCAGTCGGTGCAATCCGCCCCACCATCCCAATAATCTTTACGAACGCCGGATCACTTCCAATCAGTCCGGTGAGATCATAGCGACTCTCGAGATCTTTGCGAGTGGGATTGCCTTCCTTACCCTCGGCCTCGGCCGATGAAATGTCGAGCGCTGTCTGAATTAATTGCAGCATCTGCTGGTTATTCCACGGTTTGGTGATGAAGTCAGTCGCACCGGCTTTGATACCCTGCACCGCGAGCCCAATTGACCCCCAGGCGGTGATTAGCAGGACTGGGGTTCGCGGTGACATTTCCTTTATCCGGGCAAGCAGTTGCAGGCCTTCCTGCCCACTGGTCTCACGAGAGAAATTCATGTCCTGAAGTACCAGATCAAATTGCTCCTGTGCTATCAAATCGAGCGCCTCGGCGGGTGAGCCGGCCGAACGTGTCTGATATCCCGATTGCTTCAAAAGAAGCGTTAGCGACCTGATAATGGCAGCGTCATCATCAACAATCAGGATCATCAATTGATTCCCATGTCATAGCATGTCCAGTTACAAAAAGAGCGGGACACAACTCCCGCCCCGACGAAACGATTCGGATCAGTCACAGTGAAGCGCTTCAATAGGCTGAATTCGCGTTGCTATCCGGCTGGGGTACAGGGCCGCAAGCAGAATGATTCCGTACATGAATACAAGCGAAAGGACAAGCGCGCTCATATAGACCGACCAACTCACTGAACGAAATACCCCTAATAAAGGGAATTGAACTATGAGTATCATCGCGAGCGCTATGCCAAACGAAGCGATAATAAGTAGCTCCACTAATACTTGACGGTAAATATCTGAGGCCGCCGCACCCAAGGCACGTCGCAGACCGATTTCCGAACGGCGGCGGGTGACATTTTGCCAGAGTACACCGATTAAGCCGAGAGCAACCATCAAGATCAAATTTCCCACAATGAGCCCGCCGGCGAAAAGTGCACCAAGCCGGGTCTTGAAGTAAGTGCGGCGCATTTCACTCAAGGGTTGCACTTCAAACGACCAGGCTTTCACGGTATTCTGAAGTTTCTCCGTGATCGTCTGCTGCAAGGAAACCGGTGTACCTGGTTGTACTCTCACCAGATAATTGCGTGAAGGTCGGTGAAGAGTGTTGTTGGGATTGATGCGGAGGAAAGCATAACTTTCCGCCCCGATTAATTCACCGTTCTTTCGAAATTCGTCGACCACTCCAACAACTCTCCAATCACCGCCCGGTTCTTCCTTCGTCATTAGCTTCCCCACAGGATCCTCGGCGCCGAAAAATTCCCGTGCCAGATTACGATTAATAACGACTGGTCGATATGTCGAGGCGTCATCGGATTGATCAAACCAACGCCCTTCGACTATACTAAATCCCAAGACATCTTTCAGGCCGTCAGTGGCCTCTCCTAAAATCCACTGAATCTCTTTTCCGTCTCTCTCGAAAATGGAAATCGAGTTACCCAGACTGTATGGTGGATCTTGAATTCCGCCAACTGCTTCAATCTCAGGAAAAGACTTCAAAGTGAGCTGCACCTGCTGGTTCGCTTGTATCATCTCTTTAGACCATACTTCATCGCTTTCTTGTTTCATATCAACGGCTACATTCCAAACATTGTCGTAGGAAAACCCGAGCGGCCGGCGATAGTTGTTTAGGTAGTACACTCCGAGCGTGACTACAGCGACCAGGACGAGAAATGAGACAAACATTTCCATAATAAGGAGACTATTGGCCCATTTACGATGCCACAGTAATCTAATGAGGTGAGTAATCACTGAATCCTCCCGCGAAGTGCTTCAACTGGCTGAAGTCGGGACATTCGCCAAGCCGGATAAACTCCGGATAACAAACCGAAGAAAACAGCGAGTGCCAAACTGTAGAAGAAAACCCGATAGTTCATTTGAAACTCAGCCGAAGGAATGAGATCAAAACTGCTGAGCAACTGCAGGCCGAATATCGTAACCACAAACGCAATGATCCCGCCTAACAATGTCAGAATCAAATTCTCGACCACAAACTGACCGACCAATGTAAGAGACGATGCGCCGAAAGCTTTGCGTACTCCTATCTCAGACGCGCGCTCCAGAATACGGCTGATGTTGATATTCATCAGATTGACTGTCGGCAACATCATGAAGAGGATCATCAGTCCGCCAATGGTGACGATCAAAGCACCGGCATTGCTGCCGCCTCCTGGCGACCCGAAAACTTCTCGCGCAGTTGATTCAAAGTAAGATTCAGGAACAACCGATAAGTGGTCATACACCTTAGGGTCAGGCAATTCAACCTTGCTGAGCATCTCAGCGAAGTCGGCTTTGATTCGGTCAAAATCGGCAGAGCTGTGAGCAAGGATCATACATTGAAATCCACCGTAAAGCTGTGATTTGTAGGCGTTATTGTAGGCTGTTCCAATCGGCACCCAGATATCGGCGTAGGGAGTTACTCGAAGAGATGAAACATTCTTAACCACTCCGACAACGCGAAAAGTCTGACCATCAACTGTAATCGCCTGATCCAGCGCCGAACCGTTGCCAAAGAACTTCCGGGCCATCGATTCATTGATAACAGCGACAGTTCGACCGCTTTGGTCATCCTCCGTGGTGAAAGTCCCGCCCTCAAGCAATGTAAAATCAAGAATCTGCCAGAAATTGCCGTCAGTTCGCTTCAACGACAAACTGAGTTTGTCCCCGTTCAAATACGCCGCGACCGAGCGTTGTTCAGAGTAGATAGAGACAGACTCAACATCGGAGAGTCTTCGGGCAATGTCGTTGAGGAGTTTGTATCCCGGGCTGCCGCCCGTGCGGTATTGCGGACCAGTCATTTCCATGCTATAGATACCTAAGGTGCGATCCGATTTTGTCTCGGGTGGCTGTGGACCAAATATGTGGTCAAGCAAGGCCGTTGTTGTCATAAGAATGGTGAGCGTGAAGCTGACTGCAAACAGCGAGATAAACGTGAAAAAGCGTCGGCGCTGCAGCACTTTGAAAGCAAGTATGAAGTAACTCTTAAGCATAGTGCCTCAGTTCACCTGGCGGCCATCGAAGAGGCGCACGATCCGTCCGGTCTTCTCAGCCATGCGCTGGTCGTGTGTCACCATGACAGCCGTCGTCTTCTCGTTCTGGTTCAGATCAAGGAGAATGTTCATGATTTCATCACCCATGTTGCTGTCGAGATTGCCGGTTGGTTCATCCGCGAGCAAGATTCGTGGTCTGCCGACAATGGCGCGGGCAATCGCGACGCGCTGCTGTTGCCCGCCTGACAGCTGTGACGGGAAATGCCGAACGCGCGAACCAAGTCCGACCCGATCGAGTGCCTCCAAAGCAAGCGCGCGACGTTTGGAGCCGGAAAGGTTGCGGTACAGCAAAGGAATTTCCACGTTGTCGACAACTCGGAGATCGGAAACCAGATGATATGATTGAAAAATGAACCCAATCTGCTCGTTTCGCATCCGGGCCAATTCGCGATCTCCGTAACTGTCGATCACCTGCTCCCCTAAAGTCAGTCGTCCTTTGGAAGGTAGATCAAGCAACCCAATAATATTGAGCAAGGTGCTCTTGCCCGAACCGGAAGGCCCCATCACTGAAATGAACTCTCCGGTCTTGATACTCAGATTGATATTGGCAAGTGCCCGTGTCTCAATTTCATCAGTCTGATAGACCTTGTCGAGTTGATCAAGCTGAATCATGATCCCTCCAGCATGAGCCTTGCCCACACCTTGTTGCTGAAACAGTTGTGCTGACATACGTCATTGAATCCTTATCTTGGAAAGGTGAACATATTCTTTCATGCTTGAGGTTATGACCGAGTCGCCGACGGTAAGACCGTCAAGAATCTCCGCAAAGTCGTATCCAACCAACCCAACCTGCACTTCGGTGCGCACAGCATGACCGTCGCGCAGTAGGAAAATCGGTTGCGAACCCTGTGATTCTGTTATCTGCCCGCGCTTAATGCGCATTGCAGATGCCCGTTGCGCCGTGACAATGTAGACATCAACTCGCAAGTGCGAATGAAGCCGCGGATCATTCGGATTGTTCAAGGCAGCGCTCAGAGTGATAACCCCGCTTTGAATCGTAGGATTTATGGTGGTGACCGTTCCTTCCAGCAAGCTGTCATTGATCCGAACGTGAATCGGCAGTCCGGGTGCCAGTTTTCCGGCATGGATCTCGGAGACGGTCGCTTCAATGCGGAAGGAAGCCAAATTCGATATCTTGGCGATGGGGTCCGACTTATGGACGGCGATTCCAACTTGATCAACTACCCACGTGACGACACCATCGTGCTCAGCCCGAGTCGTTGCCAGCGACAGCAGGCGCCGCATTTCTCTTTGTTCCTTTTGCAGAAGAGTGATTTCAGTCTTGAGACTGGCTAATTTGGATTGTGATACCCTCTCCGCACTGCTGGCCAGAGAATCGAGCCGCTCAAGCTCGATTGCGGCAATTCTCTCTTCCAGTTCCGCCTGGGCAACTTGTCCTTGTGAGGCGCCTCCGAGTGCAAATAACTCCTGCTGCTGTCTTGCCTTGGTCGCGAACAATTCTCCCCGAAGTTCTTCGATCCTCCGTCGGCTTGTCAAATCACTTTGTGACGATCCCAATTCAAGTGCCTGTTGGGAAAGCTCATTTTCTTTAACCGTCAAATTGTCGTTGATCCGCTCCAAAGCCAGGTGGGCTTCATTGGTATCAAGCACCAGAATCGGCTCTCCCTTGGTGAGTTTTCCGCCGGCATGTTTGAGAATCGAAACGATACGGGTATCAAACGGAGCGGTGATTACCCGCTCATCATCGGGCAGAACGACTCCGGCAGCCGTAATAGTCGCTTCCACCGGGCCAATTTCCGCAACTGCCGTGCGAAGAGCGTCTCTATCAACCGAGGGAGAAATCCAACCGCGGAGAAAAATGAATGCGACCACAGCAACCCCGACAACTGCCGACCATCGACGCAGTCTCTGGCGTCGTCGTTGCCTGATGATCGGCGGGTCAAGCACGCGGTCGATGTTATCAGTAGTGTCCATAATGAGATTCTGCTATGCAAACAGTGTGCCATCAGATTTTGCACTGTACAACAAGTAGTTAGCTGAAGTTGGGGAGACTCCAGTCGTCCGATATCGGACGAATCGTTCAGTAGCGCACGGTCCCGACTTGTCGGAGAACTTAGGTAGTTGTGGACAAATGAAGGATGATCAGCGTCACCTGGCAGTTGCGACCGTGCTTCACAACACTTGAGATTGTGATCGCCCAGATGACCTTTAGGTGGAACCGAAATTGTGAAGACAGTGAGAGGATAAAAGCTCCTCGCATTGGGCAGAAGTCAGAACTTTCGAACTTGTCTTCTTCTTGTAAGTAACTTTCAGATTTGTGCTCGCGTACCCAGAAATCCGCCCAAGAAGAAACCGGGAGCAACTATGGCTCCCGGTAACCGCATGAGTGATTGCTTGCCTATAGACAGGCCGCGCACGGCGCCGCACCGCCTGAAAAGATATAGTTGATCAAGTACACTGCATCGGAGATGTTGACGCTGCCGTTGCAGTTGGCGTCTCCGGAAGCCAGCGGATCCGGCGCCGGGCCACCCGAAAAGATATAGTTGATCTCGTAGACAACGTCTGAGATGCTCACGGCACTGCTGCCGTTGGCGTCGCCACAACATGACACCAAGATTGTCATCTCACACTGATCTGATCCGCCGTTGCCATCATCAACCGAGACCGTTACTAGAAAGCCCAGACCAATGTCGCTGGCTTGCGGAAGGAAGATGAACGTTCCAGAAGGCGAGAAATGAAAGTCGCCGGTGGGGGTTGGTATGATGGCATCAAGGACAAACACTTCTACATCGCAAGGATCAGGGTCTACAGCCGTAAAAGTTGTAGAGAAAGGCAAAAGTGCATGTGCACTGTGAACAATTCCGCAGGGAGTTGTGAGTGTTGGCGGAGTGTTGATGAGTAGGATCGAGAAAGTGTAGAAGGTGGTTCCAAAGGAATTCACGGCGCTGATCGTGACGGAATGAGTACCGGTCATGAAAGTAGGAAAGAGAGACCATACGCCCGTAGTGGGGTCAATGAGACCTGGGCCATTCACAATTCCATAGGTTATTGCGTCCCCCCCGGTCGCTTCAAAATCAAATGACATCATGAAGCAATAGGGACCCATCAGGAAATCACCCGGTATGACAACCGAGAAGATTGGACTGTGATCGGGTACAAAGACATCGAGATGACAAATGGCCGTACTTAAGTTGTTATCAGTTGCGATAATCTCGAAAGCAAACGTCTGACCGGCGTCGCCAAGCCCGGGCTGGAACTGGAGCACGCCAAAGGGATCAACGAACACGGCACCTTCCGGAAAAGGATTTGTTGTCATCGAAAAACTAATGATGTCACACGGGTCAGAATCGATTGCCGACGATACGTACAGAAAGGGCGACCCAACCTCCACCGTGCTGAGCGTCCAGCAAGATGACGTAAAGAACGGTGGCTGATTCGTTGCAGAGATTGCGCAGGTATATTCGATAAAGAAGTCGAATGCGTCAGAGACTCGAATAGTGAGGGAGTGATCGCCTGGTTCTGTCGGTGTCCAAATCCACAAGCCAGAACTCGAATTTATTGACCCAGGCCCGGCTATCAAGGAATACGTGATGGGCGCATCGCCGGTCGCTTCAAAATCGAAACTGAATTGACTGCAATAGGAATGGACAATTGCATCCCCCGGAGGAAGGGCTGTAAAAATGGGCGCAGCGAAAGCGGTCCGACCAAAGCCCGCTACAAGAACAATGCCAATAGTTAGCGCAACGATCAAAAGGAACGACTTCATCTTCTCCTCCATATTACTCTCGCTGCCTTGCGGCGGCGAGTTCGATGTGATTTTCTAACCATAAGTTTCCCCGCGTGTATCCCCCGGCAAAAAACTCAGCCGGAGCAACAAGGCTCAAGGACATGCCGCGCAAGGCGCCGCTCCACCTGAAAAGATGTAGTTGATCAAGTACACTGCATCGGAGATGTTGACACCGCCGCTGCAGTTGGCGTCTCCGGAAGCCAGCGGATTCGGCGCTGGTCCACCTGAGAAGATATAGTTGATCAAAGTGACAACATCGGAGATTGATACAGCACCGCTCCCGTTGGCGTCGCCACAGACAAACGGGCGAGCCATGATGAATGGCGAGAGCGAAGATACGCTTCCACAGACTATGTGATTTGTCAGGTCTTGCGAGACTGTGACATCTTGCCAGGTACTTGAGCCAACCGGCAGATGGAACAATCGCAGTGAACTCTCCGGTGATGAGCCAAGTTGACCGGGATTGTATGTCAGGCAGACTGTGACCTGGCCTCCGAACGATGCGTTTGAGTTGATCTCATAGTAAGTGGGCGGGTTCACGGGGAAGATCACGAATCCTGTGGGAGGCGGATCCCCTGTCGGGTTCGTCGTTACTTGGGTTACACCAGGGGAAGCTACATTGTTGAATGTCAATGTGACCCCAGGAACCGGTGATACGACGACGACACTTCCGGTCTGAGTATAAGAAGAGTTATCTTGACACGCGTCACCGACACCGTCGGCGTTTGTATCCATCTGATCTGTATTTGAAGTAAGTGGGCAGTTGTCGCAAGAACTAGGGTACTCATCACCGTCGTCATCGGGGCCGCCACATCCCGTCAGCTTCGTAACAAACGCATCTGTAAAACCGGTCGGGCCCTGATAAGTCTGGTAGGGATCTTGAGTAGGGAAGTTCGGAGAATATGTCTGCCCGGTTACATAGATATTTCCGCTGCCGTCAACTGCAATGCCTTCGCCCCGATCACTATCGCTGCCTCCAAGGAATGTACTGTAAATGAGGTCACCTCCGGAACCAGTGAGCATAGTCACAAACGCATCTCCCAATCCTTGCCATGTCTGATATGGATTCTGTGTTGGAAAGCCGGGAGAATGGGTAACCCCAGTCACATAGGCGTTACCACGATTATCTACTGCAATACCGTGTCCTCCATCGGGGCTTCCCCCGCCGCCAAGGAACGTGCTATAGGAGAGGCTGCTGCCAGAGCTGTTTAGTTTAGTTACAAAAGCCGTAAGCCAGGGTCCCCATGTTGCCTGATACGAATTGTGAATCGGAAAACTTGAAGAAAAAGTCTCACCTGTCACGTACGTACTGCCTGTTGCGTCGATTCCGATGGCGTAGCTCCAATCATCACTGCTTCCACCCAAGTAGGTGCTGTAGATCAGAGTGTTTCCGAAGCTCGAGAGTTTGGTTACAAATGCATCATATCCGCCCTGATACGTTTGGAACGGATTTAGCGTCGGAAAATTCGAAGAATGAGTATAGCCCGTCACATAAGTATTACCGCCCGCGTCGACTGCAATCCCTGTGCCCCCGTCGTAGTCACCTTTGCCCAGATTAGTACTGTAGACTAAGTCATTGCCGGCACTGCTCAGTTTCGTAACGAAGGCATCGTAATTCCCTTGAGCTGTCTGAAAAGGGCTTTGAGTCGGAAAATTGGAGGAAATAGTCTCGCCTGTCACATAAGCACAGTCACTACCATCAACGGCGATGCTATACCCTGCGTCCCTTCCACTACCACCCAAGTAGGTGCTGTAGATCAGTGTATTCCCACTGATCCCCAGTTTGGTCACGAAGACATCAGAAGTATCTTGATTCGTCTGAAAGGGGTTCATCGTTGGAAAATTGGAAGACATTGTCTCGCCAGTGACGTACGCATTGCCACTGCCGTCGATGGCAATTTCAAATGCGAGGTCCATATCGCTTCCACCCAGATAGGTACTATAAATCAGACTGCCGCCTGAACTGCTCAGCTTTGTAATGAATGCATCGAAATAGCCCCCGGCTGAAGTCGCTTGGTATGGACTTTGAGTTGGGAAATTGGCAGACCCTGTGGAGCCGGCAACATAGACATTGTTTGCGGCGTCGACCGCAACTCCATCTCCGTAATCAAAGCCGCCAATCCCGCGAAGATATGAGCTAAAAACGAGTCCAAGTGAAAGAGTGGTTTGTTGTTGTTGCTGCAATCCAGCATCTTCAAATCCAATTGTCTCATTGGATAATTGAGTGAAGACTGCCGAGCTGAAATTCTGACGACTTGCGAGGGATTCGATGGTGGCGATTAGATCACCCCACATCGTCTTCAGAAACACTCTTCCATTATGATCAATCGACATTTCGTCGACCCCGTCGTACGCAACTTTGATCTTGGTAGGATCTGCTCCCGGTGCGAGAACAAAGTCATACATCATCTTGCCACCACCATCACTGTGATATCTCACATCGATACCGTCGTAGATGTTCTTTACGACGATCGCGCCATAGTTTGACACATCGGTGCGCCACTGCGCCGGATCGTTGCCGATGAAGTAATTACACTTGTACTCCAGCAGCCCTTCTCCGACAATTTCCGGATTCGGATTGGAGCCCACAAATGACGCCCTGAGAACCAATTGCTCTACACTGTCAGGAATTTGGTCTTGTTGCGATTGCGGAGAATCAAATTCCGTTGGCGCGCCACTTCGATGCAATCCTCTAAGAAACTGGTAGGTCACCCCCTCCTTCGTGAACCACATCGCAGCACCGCCGGCATTGGAACGGTACAAGACGCGGCTATCCCACTGGCCATTGTTCTTGGTGAAAGTCAGTGGCATCAGGTTCATACTTTGGACAGCAAGTTGCGGTGCAACTGAGTCGATCGCAGATGCTGGCGAGATCATCACCAGCATCAATACAGGAACAACTAATATCGGTTTCACTTTACCTCCGGTACTATGGTAAACGTAAATCTCATAGTCACATTACTTGCAGGCAGCGCACGGCGCCGCGCCACCTGAGAAGATGTAGTTGATCAAGTACACTGCATCGGAGATGTTGACACCGCCGCTGCAGTTGGCGTCTGCGGCAGCCAGCGGATTCGGCGCCGGTCCACCTGAGAAGATGTAGTTGATTAGGAAAACGACATCGGAGATCGATACAGCGCCGCTGCCGTTCGCGTCGCCGCAAACAAAGTCTGGTGGCACACCCTCATTTGGTACTTTGATCGTCGAATTGAAAATTCCGCTGTTACACCCACCTGTCGCAACTTGTATTAACAGACTATCATTGTTCTCGCGCCAATTGGCGGAAATGAGGTGTGCGCTGTTGCTTGCCAGAGTAACAGTCGAATAGTAGAAGGATGTGTCGCGCAACGCATTCATGACCTCGATTTGTAGATCGTAATTGGTCAAATCACCGCAGTTCGACACTTTCAGCTTGTTGTCCGACTGCAATTGGAAAAACACCGTATCACCAAATGCCACCTCGATCCCCTCGAACAAGTAGACCACCTCCGAGTCCGTTTCCAATGCGATGACTTGGACGTCATAGGATGCGGCAGCGTCCGGCGACTTCAGAGACGTATTGGCGCCAGTTAGTCCAAAGGTCGTTGTTACGGCATTGTAAGAGTAGACCTGTGCCGGTGCGCTGATGATTCCTGACTTCGCGCCGCCGGACCGGAAAGTGGCCTGGTTGCCGTCGACGATCCAGATTGGGAAGTCGCTCTGGCCGGTCTCACGGCACGTCCATGCTCCCTCAGGCAGAAAATAGCCGATTGGCAAGACGGCAGTTCCAGTGGCAGGCGTCATCGGAACCGCGCCAGTAACAGTGTTGTAAAGTGAGTCAGAGTTGTGCCCAATGGTGCCGAGGACACCATCGATATTTGTAGAGTCGTTGTCGCCTACAAACAACTGAACGTAGTTATTGATGCCACCATTGAGCGTATCGGCGATGACAAGCCGTTTGAGGTAGTTACTTGATTGGTCCATCAATACGATTCCCTGGTAGCCGCCCCAGCCGGGGATACCCTGATACTCCCAGAAATCGGGAGGGGATGTCGACGGATCTATGCTGAGTTTTAGAATTCCTACATTGCCTGGCTGATTGCTGTCGTAGACGTGAACATGCACCGTGTCTGGACTCGAGTTAAAGTCTTCATATCGGAAGGGTACGACTGCGTGCGCGCCCGGGCCATTCTCGTTAAACATCATCAGCACTTGTGCTGGAGAACGGGCTGCCAAAGAATCCCGGATTGATAAAGCTGTCGCAAACAAATCACTGGTATACTGCTGCTTAATCACTCGCTGTTGCTGGGCACCATATTGGTACAGCGCGAATTTGTTGATTAAGGAACGGCTCGAACTACTGATGGGCACAGTACTGAGAAAAGAATTTCCGGGAAACTGGCTGGAAACACTCAGACTATTGTTGATAAAAAGGAGATTCGAAGCGGCAAATCCAAAACAAGAACCTTCCCATGGTCTTTGGATCGCGCGCCACTTGGTGATCGCAGACGGGCGCATGTGATTTTTCGTCAGAGGATCGAAATAGGTCTGACTGTCTCCGACTGCTGCCTTATATGCTGTCCAATCTGGAAATTTTGATTCATCGCAAAGCGCGCAATTGCGCTGACAAGGAGTAGGTGTTTGACAATAGTCGTTCTGTGACCACCAACTCTGAGGCCACATGTTGTTTGCGCTATTGGGAAATGACCAGACTTGTATGCTTAGGTCGACAAGTTTTGCAATAAAGACATCTGCGCCACCTTGACTGGACTGATAGGGACTCTTGGTCGGAAAATTAGCTGACGCCGTATAGCCAGTGATGTACTCGTTGCCGCTGCCATCGGCAGTAATTCCTAAGGCTCGATCATTACCGCTTCCACCGAGGTAGGTGCTGTAGATCAATGAAAGCCCGTCAAAATTCAACTTGGTGACAAAGGCATCTTCGGCGCCTTGATAGGTTTGATATGGAGCCTCAAGCGGGAAGTTTGCCGACAGGGTGTGACCTGCAACAAGTACGTTGCCGGAGCCATCTACTGCGATGCGACTGGGCTGCTCGTAGTTACTCCCACCGAGAAATGTGCTAAAGACCAGAGCACTTCCTGCGGGAGTGATCTTAGTAACGAAAGCATCCGTATTACCGAGATAAGGTAGCATGGGATTCTGGAGTGGAAAGTCGGTTGATCCTGTGGAGCCAAGGACAAAGGCATTACCGCTGCCATTGATGGCTATTGCGGCTGCACCATCACTTGCGGTTCCACCAAGGTAAGTGCTGTAGATGAGAGTGTTACCGGCAGAACTCAGCTTGGTGACAAAAGCATCCTGACCTCCTTGGTCTGTTTGGAATGCACCCACGGTCGGAAAATTGACTGACCCTGTGGTACCAGCAACATAGGCGTTATTGGTGACATCCAACGCAATTCCAGAGACGGCATCGATTGCACTTCCACCCAAATACGTACTGTACAGTAATGCGTTGCCTGCTGCGCTTAGCTTCGTGACAAAACCGTCAGTGTTAACTTGGTCGGTCTGATAAGGATTTAGGGTCGGGTAGTTGGATGAGGTGGTCGACCCTCCGATGTAGGCATTCCCTAGATTGTCGATGGCAATGTCTGATGCCTGGTCAGACGCACTGCCACCGATGTAAGTGCTGTAGGCCAGTGTGTTTCCCGCAGGTCCCAATTTAGTTACAATTGCATCGGAACTACCCTGGCTGGTCTGGTACGGAGTCTGGGTCGGATAATTCGTAGATTGGCTGTATCCCGTTATGAAGGCGCTTCCCAAACCGTCCACGGCGATTGCATATCCCAGATCGATATCACTTCCACCAAGGTAGGTGCTGTATGTCAGGGCATTTCCCCCCACGCCCAGCTTGGTGACAAAGATATCAGCGTTGACAAAGTCGGGATCCGTTTGGAACTGATTTAGAATCGGGAAGTTGCCTGAAGTAGTCCATCCCACTATGTAAGCGCTGCCACTACCGTCCACCGCAATATCGAATCCGTATTCAAAACCACTCCCACCGAGATAAGTACTGTAGTACAACACCGGATCGATCACCAAGGCCAGCTGCGGATTATAAGAGTCCAACAATTCAAACGTGAAAGTGTTGGAATCAATCAACTGGTACTTGCAAGCGACGGCAATTTTTGATTCACCTTCAAGCTGGTAAACCTGCGGCCTGTGCTCCACCACCCGTCCCCAGGTAGTCTCGACCTCAAGCTCACCATTCTCATTGACACAAAGATCAGTGGCGCCATCATAGCGGACAGCGATTTGACTTGGGTCGGCCCCGGGAGAAATGATGAAGTCGTATTCGAGCATCCTTCCATTTCCAAAATACCTTAGGTCGATTCCCGGATATATCTCTCTATAGACAATGGCGGAGTAGTTCGGCACATCTGTGTGCCAATTGGAAGGATCGTTACCGAGAAAGTAATTGCTGATGTGAGTCGTCTTTCCATCACCTATTAGTTCTGCGTCGGGATTTGATCCGGGAAACGAAGCTGTCAAAATTTGTTGAACTACCGAATCTGGGAGAGCAGAAGTGACGCTCGAAGCAGCGGCTTCGCTGTATCCCCGCACAAACTGGTAGACGACGCGGTCAGACATAAACCAGAAGGCCGCACCCCCCGAGCAAGCTGAAAACCTTGCGGATTCGTTCCATTGGCCCTCATTGATGGTGAACGCCAATGGTGCCGTCAAGAATGAGACCCCGGGCGAGGGGGGGGCAGCCTGCCCCGCCATTAATTGACTGCTCAGAATTAGAGTCGCTGAGAGTACCAAGACGCGATTCAACATGATTTCCTCGTTTGAGAAGTGTGGATTATCCAGACAGCCAGAGTCAGTGCTCTGTTGCTGCATGTATCTTCAACACCACATCCGATCGGATGCAGTGCCGCTTGATTCGATTGCGAGGACAGGGCAAAGACCTGCCAAGCCATTATTCAATCCGAACGATTAGCGCGGACGATTTCGGAAAACTCGGCTAACTAAATGACAAAATCGTAGGCGGAAGAACCCCGGGGAGGAGAAAACAATGATGAGAGCACAAATCACAGCAAGTCTGCAACGATTCTGCTCTGGGCCCATTCCCTGTGTAATCTGTTTTCTTGATGTCTGGAGTGCTGAATTACAGACAGAGTAAATTACTCCATATAGACCATTATGTCAAGGGAAAACCCGGAAGCTTGATAAATTCACCCGGCGGCGCCAGCACTCGTGCAACCGCCGGGTTTTGGCCGTTGCCTCTTACGAGGCGACGCCCGCCCTCCCCTTCCACTCTGAAAGGATCAGTTCTTGCTTCTTCCCCCTGAGAGTTCAAACGCCGATGCTGAAGTGATTTCGGAATGTCGGTAATGAAATTCTGAGGATGACTCTGGATTTGTGTTTCGGGTCGATCAGAGAAGCACAGGTCACACGACAAAGTCTAAATCGTGAGATGGCATCATAGTCACTCCTTCATTGGAGCGGCGGTGACCTAACGCCAATCGCCGGTAGCTATGAATGCACCCCAACTATAAGGATGATCGGGGCGTTTTTCGGAACGGAGTTTCTCGATTTGCGCTAGTTGCAGTGAACGAATTCTCTCGGCGACGCCCTGTTGACGGTCGGCAAAGAGCTGCCCCATCATCTGCGCCGTAGCCTTGTCGTCAATCTTCCATAGGGCACTAATGACAGTTCTTGCCCCAGCCAGAAGGAATGCTCGACGCAAGCCGTAAACACCTTCACCCTCCTGAACCTTTCCAAGGCCGGATTCACACGCGGAAAGTACTACCAATTCAGTGTTGCGCAGGTTCATGTCAGATATTTCTGCTGCCGTGAGGATGCCGTCTTCAATGGCTGCATCAGAGGCTCCCCTGCCGCAGAGATTCGATCCTGCCAACAAGAGTCCCGAGTTGAGCAAGGGATTGGTGGCGTGCTGCATTCGAATCGCGGTTGCCGAATCAGATGCCGGACCCAGCGCGCAGAGAGAGTCGAGAAAGAATCCATGAGTCGCCAGGTACAACACTCGTTCAGAGGGGCCCTTCCGTTTGAAGAAATCCTCGCTCGCCGCGGCACCTAGTGCAACATCTTCCGCTCCGAGGCTCAGAGTTCGCCAAGTCTTTGTAACTGCCGTGATCTCGTCGCGCGTACGCGGAAGGCGTGATACCATCAGCTTATCCGGATCGAGACAGTCGGAAGGAATGCTCCGAGTTGTAACCCCATCCTTGATGATAACAGTGCCCAGATTTGCAGCCGATGCCTGCGCCAGGCGGGCTACCGGGCTGGCGTCATAGTCGGGGTCACCAAGGGCAAGCAGACCGCTACCGCTGCCGGACGGCTGCTTCATCCGCAAGAGGTCACGTCCGGCTGACAAATAGTGAATAGTGTGAGATTCTACCAGATAATGGCCGTCTTCGCCAACGAGAGTCGCAAACGAGATTAGGTTAAGACGGCCATCGGGCGCAATGATCAGAGTCTGGTCATTAGTTAGCCGTGACGCGAATGGCGCGACCAGCGCTTGGTAGAGCGACTTGGCGGTCAGAACAAATTCATCCTTCTGCTTGGAAGTTGGCATGTAGCCTTGTTCTGCAACTTTCTGGAAATGCTCCAAGTATCGACTAACCAAATTTTCAATGGGCGCTGCTTTTCCAAGTGAAAAGATTTGCAGCGGCCGATCTCGTGAGATCACCAGCGCGGCAAACGCCGAATCGGTAACTTCGCGAGCTTTGTCGTAAATGGTATGCAGGTAATATTCGACAAGCGCAGCATTTTGGGGAAGGGAGTTGCCGACAGCCTCGACAAGACGGCTCCGGCCATCGTTTTCGCCGTCGGTGGCTGAGCCGAGTTCGCGCTTGAATACCGCGTCTGACACAAAGCCCTTTGTGTTGAGAATCACCTCGGCCGTCTCGCCACGGCGGGTTGTGCTGGCCAGATTCGACACCATACCAACTGCGACGCAAAAACTCGACGTCGTCCGCAGTAGCTTGGAGAAATTTAGAAGCTCCTCCTCTGATAACAGCGCCACCGGCTGATTCACTAAAGCAGCGCGCACATTGCAGGCGGTATTGGCGGAATCAAAAGCGGCCAGGTAGTCGCCGTGTCTCAAATAGGATTGAGCCAGCGATTCCAGTGTATAGGCAATGTCTCTGTGTACCTCGCCAAGGTTCTCGCGCCTGAAGCTCAAGATCCTCAAATAGAGCGACTCGGCGGCAGGATAGTCACCTTTGTCGCTATAGAGCGCCGCAAGATTGTATCGCACCCGCATCGTCTCATTCTCATCTAAGACGCCCTTCTCCTCTTTGATCCTGAGACTCTGGACAAATAACGACTCGGCATCGGCAGGCCTGCCGGTTTGTTGCATAACCTGTCCGCGCACATTGAGGATTTCCGCGAGGGCTGCCCATTCGTCGACACTTGTGGGACTCACGGTTGGGAAATTCAAGAATTCGAGGGCTCCTTCGAGCACCGAATCTGCCACAGCATGTTGCTTTGTGTCAGCAAGTACCGCTGCCAGGTGGATCATGGCAAAGAGGTTCACCGAGCTTGTCTTCAACGGCACTGGAATTGCCATTGACTGCCGATAATAAGCCGCCGCCGCATCGTATTGATTCATTGTGTAGCAGGCCATCCCCAATCCGTGGTAGGCGTCCGCCAGCTGGACCGCCGCTGCCGGCATACTCGGAATGAGATTGTCGATGGCTTTCAGGAAATGCTCGCGAGCGACCGCGGGATTGCCGGAGTAAAAATAGGCCAATGCTAATTTCAGCTCGACGCGACCAATGTCGCGGTGGCCTTGAGGGAGAAGATTCTCTCGAATTGCGGCACACTTTTGCAGAGTTGCTACTGATTCAGAATAGCGATTGTGCCGGTAAAGAAATTCACCGTAGTTCGAAAGCGTCTTTGACATCTCGAGTTGGTTGGCATCCGGGACTTTGCCCCAGAGCGCGAGTGTGACAACATATAGCGAGTCGGTCTCAGGTCTGGAAAGTTGCTGGTAGAATGCAACCAGCCGATGCATCACCATCGCGACACTCGAGTCCACTTCTCCGTGTCTGGCGCGCGCTTCGATAAGTGCAGCTTGAATGACAGTCATCGCAGAGTCGGGTTGCCTCTCCTTGAACAGAGAATCGGCTTGCTGGAGCAAGAGACTCCACCGCTCAGGGCTTGCTTCGGCAGCAACTGTCTGTGGAGCACTCCAGGCGGTCAATACAGCTGTGGCTAACGCGATTGCCAGGATTCTTGAGAACATTTTTCTCTCCGAAGTGATGGATCAAAACGAAACTGCAGCCGAAGAGCGGTGACCGCCCCGTGCAGTCCATGTGAACGCTATCAACCCGCTTTCGCCGAACTCTTTGCGCCATTCGATTTGCGCTTGATCAGCGCTGATGGCAAATGTGCGCAAGGATTGGCTTGGTAGTGCAAGTATCCAGCCAATGATTTGGTTGCTCTCTTCCGTGTCAACATCGGCATTGACCTCGACCGAGTTGTCGCCGGCTTGTTCCACCATAAGCTGAAGCCGTCTTCCAAGTCGCGTCTGGCTCAGAGTCTGCTCGCTGGGCGTTATCAGGAATCGACCATCTCTGAATTCGAGCCTTCGCCTGAATGCCGCCAGGGCAGCCTCTTGTGCGGATGCATAGATTTCAGGTGTCCCTGTCGCGGTCGAACCACGGCCTTGAGTTGGTATAAGCAACTCCGTTTCAATGTGTGCTGAGACGAGCTGCAGGGATGCACTCGGGAATTCGAGATCTCTATTGAAATATAAGATGGCAACGACCGTTATGAGAACGACTGCAGCGGTGGCAGCTGCCAGTCGGGGTAGATAGACAGTTCTGAAGAGCTTCTTGAGAAATTGTGCAAACTTGAATGGAGAGGGCGACTCGTAAGGAGCTTGGCGAACCAAGTGGGCAAAGACGGGAATGTGCCCGGGTGTGGCCGCCTCAAAGTCTACCTTTGCCGCCGGTGACTCGATCAACTCCAACTCTTCCGATAATGCTGCAATTTCTCGGCGAAAAGCCTCCGACAGCAACAACGCTGATCGTATCTCTCTCTTCTGAGACCTGTTAGCTCGACCGAGAACATAGGCCTGGATCACGGCCTCGTCGGGGCGTATGAATTCGTTCGGGGCGGCGTCGGTAGCCGCACGTATGAGATCATTTAAAGCGCGGTCGTCGTCGGATTGAGGGTCCTTCAGGGAATCAGACATTGACTTTCCTTCTTCGACCAATCTTCCTGACCGATCTGCTTGATCCTTGAGGGCGGAATGCACCCTTGCCCAACTCAATTGAAGAACGCACACTAGGGGGGCTATTCGGACACTCAGCTCTGACTCTCGGCAAGTGTTTGATATTCATTGTCTTAGGTCGACTTGGCTAAGTCCACTCCCACTTGTCTTAACAACCCACGAAGCTTCTCACGACAATAGCGAAGATCATCAGATATCTTCTTTGCTTTATCAAGTCGCCATCGGAGAATGCGTGTCATCTCAATGGGTGTCAACTCGTCTGCTCCCATTCTTAACAGCAGTTGGCAGTACTCGTCCATCTTCCTAATAACACTAACGACAACTCGCAGGCGATCCATGCTCACTAAGGCCCCATGAGGATTTAGAGCAGGCTCAGTGGTTGCCGCGCTCTGGCCTGCCGATTTCGAAGAGCTTTCAAGTACCTTAACTGTGCGTCCACTCTTCCTCAGGAGATCCATCGCTTTGTTGTGCGCGATGACATAGAACCACGACCCGAAGCCCCTATTAATCAATCGATATTGGCGCAAAACCCGAAAATCATCGGAAATGCAATGAAGGCAAATCTCCTGTTTCGCATCGCTTCTCTCAGAGGAATTGAATGAATGCAGAAAGCGAGGATTGATTGCCGTGAAAAACTTCAGGGCAAATTCGCAAAACTCTCTCCCCGCGCGCATCGGATCAGCGTCCAAATAATTCAAAAACGACGGCCATGGCTCCTGCAGCATGCCTCTTTGTGCCTTCTAATCGGACGAGTGCTTATTATGGATGGTTCAACTCGACTAATATATAACTTGGTAAGCTAAACTCAAGTCAATTCCGCTCATCCCCAAGTGGACGAATTGGATTGTCACTTAGTCTGTGTGCGTACTTCCTCGTGGTTGTGTGAGGCTTCACGCTCGTTGTTCCCCAAAATAGATCAGGCCACGAGTACTCGTTGAGATAGGTAGGACGTCTTCCGAATGATTTCGAAATCAGGATGTGCCGTTCACAATAACGCAGGGGAACAATGGATTTTGGTGCAGCGGTAGCGGGCATTCTTCGCCGACAACCACTTCGCGACCAACTCGCGAGATAATTGCTCCCCGGGCCGGGCTCGAACCAGCGACCCGCTGATTAACAGT
>CAZKIH010000004.1:0-203303 GCA_964552775.1 uncultured Ignavibacteria bacterium
TGCGTTGCTTGACGAAGATGAAGAGCTGACGGATTCGTTCGTAAGTGAAATCCGAAGGCGTCTTCCTTTTGCCTTCAAGATTTTTGAGTGTATGCGCGAACAGCTTTGCGACAAATGCCGCTGTCTGGCCGCACTCTGCGACAATTGACTCGATCAACGGAATCAAGTTGCTGCGGAGGATGTACGCAAAGCAGTCTTCCGGAACGTTCCAGTTGCGCAGTTGGGCGAATCGCTCGGCCACGCCGACAGGCAAATGTTTGCGCTTTTCAATTATCACGTCATCATCAATGGAGATGGGAGCGGAGTCGGTGTCGGGATACATGCGGTCCGCGCCCGGCAGAACCCGTTCAAACATCGTCGTACCGTCATAGATCGACTTGCGAGTCTCATTCGGGACCCCGTGCATTGCGAGCTTACAGCGTTCCTCGATTGCCTCCAGTGCGGTCTTGATGTCCTCCGGCGGTCCCCACAGCACGATCTGGGCATCGCCCGGCTGGGAATCGAGGTAGTCACGAATATCGATCAACTCCTGCTCATCACCGAATAGATGAAGCTGCTCCGAGTGGAGCATATTGGGTCGTTCGAGACAGGCGATCACTTTCAAGCGATCACTGATCTCGTCCGCGAACATCTGATTTGGCTGGGTGAAATGAGAAAGTATCCCCTCGAACCGCGGCAGGTTGATTCCAAGCAACTTCCAGCCTCTGGCCTTGACGCGCCTAATTGAGCGTTGCTCTCGCGGAAGCAGATCGGCATCGAGTTCCTTGTGTGAGATCGTCCAAGTCTTGGGATCGAGGCCTCGTTTGTGCAGCTCGTCCTTGATCAGCAGCAATGCACGTTGACGAAACGCCTCGACGTGAACCAAATTTGGAATCCACTGGATGTGCGCCACGCCCTTGATCTCCACTCGCGTGCCTCCGGTAATGCTAACGTTTACATCCTCACGGGCGGCGCCAATGCCGATACGCACCTTGCCTGACGAACGTGTCAGGAAGCGAATATAGTGCGCGGCCTCGGCGGCCTCATCGGGCGTCAGCAAGTCTGGGTAAGTTACGGTCTCAATCAACGGCGTTCCGAGGCGGTCAGTGCGATAGACTCGCCAGTGGCCGACATCGGATACTTCGCGACAGGAGTCTTCTTCAATAGAAATCTGAATGATGCGAATGGTCTTATGCTTGAGTGGGATGCTGCCCTCGATGCCGACAATCGCAGTGCGTTGGAAGCCCGTCGGTATTGATCCATCGAGATACTGTTTGCGCGCAACGTGCAATTCTCCGACGATATTCGTCTTCAGCATTAGCGAAATCTCGATCGCAATGTCAAGCGCCTCTTGATTGATCGGAAAAGGCGGTGTATCATCTATGTCATAGGTGCAGGCAGTTGCGTCTTTGATGCGATACACAATATTCTTGCGTGTCTTGAATTCCATCAGTGCCGTGCCGTCGTATTCGCCGAGTTCGGACAGGGTTGGCCGCATGTGGCGGATAATTTCGGCGTCGTAGTCGTCAGGCTTCTGGAAGATTCCGGCTGGACACCGGCAGAAGAGTTTATGCTTGGTTTTCAACTGCTGATGGACTTCAAGGCCACACTTAAAGCCCAGGGCTCGGTACGTTTCCTCTGTCGCCTCGCGGCGCGGAACATAGCCGACCACCTGCTTGGTGCGCTCGAAGTTATCGGACGGATTAAGGCGGGTATTCATATGCGGAAGAGTATAGCAAAATGGGCAAGTTGCGACAAGTACAACCCAATATCTTTAAAGGGAACGGGGAAACGGCGGGGAGCCGCTATCGAGCTTTCAAGACGTATATGGACCAAGGTGCGATGCGGGTCTCATTCACCCATTCAAATGGCTCGTTTGATCGCGCCAGCGGATTGTACTTGGCTTCGACTTCAAAGCCAACTTCGGCATAGAGCCTACGGTAGTCTTCGTCGGGCCAGATGATGTCATCGACGGGACGGCTGTCGGCGATGTCGGTATTGATGATCTTGACGATGTCTCCACACTTGGCGGAGCGATTCTCCGGAAAGTCCTTTGTCGAAAAAGATGCCCACTCATGCCAGTAGATCTCCGGTGCCGACACGAGATTGACAAACCGCCCCTGCGATGACAACATTCTCCGGAGTTCCTTGAGAATGTCGATCTTCTGATTTCGTGTAAAGATATTGTCGAACGTGAAGGCCGACAAGATCAGATCGAATGATCCGTTCTTGAATGCAGCAAATCCATCATCACCAATCAATCGATAGTCCCCTGCCGGATCGATTCCTCGCGCCAGTGCGAGCATGCTCTCGGCGATATCGACGCCGACGGCTTGATATCCAAGGCGCTCAATGAAGCGTGTCGAGCGCCCGGCACCGCAGCCGAAATCGAGCGCGAGTTTCCCCGACGCGTGTTTGGCGAATATCTCGGGCAGGTCGCGATAGGCCAGATAGTACGTCCCCGGAAATTCCAGCTTGGCGTAAGCCTCCGCCATTTTGCGGTCTTCGTAGGCGTTGGAGAAGTTCAATTGAGCAATCCTCTCGTGTAGTGCAGTTCAGGAGAAATATAGTCGATTGGAGCTACCCGAATCAAGTGCGGCTTTGACCATGTGTGCGACGATCTTTCTCGCTTGCAATCAATGAGCGAATTGACTTTCTTGCAGCGTGGGCAAAACAACATCTCTATTTTTAACAGCTCTGACAATCGTTGTGATGACCGCGTGCTTAGCCAACGCAAACTCATTCGGCATCAACCTCTATGGGATGTCCTATCACTTCCTGCGCGCCGGTCAATCGCGGGATCGTCTCAACGAGTTTAATAAGGGAATCGGAGCTCGAGCCAGCTTCGGAACCCGAAAAAGCAGCACATTTCTCATTGAGGGCGGGACATTCAAAGATACGTTTAGGAACCAGGCAAAGTACCTGGGGATAGGCGTCATGCTGAAAACCGTGTCGCAGTTACGCATCGGCATTATTGGCGCTATGTACACAACGAAATCGTTGGGACGGGGCGGAACTTTGGCGGCAATCCCTGCTGCTTCCTACACTGTCTGGCGTGTGACGCTAAATGGTGCTTACTTGCCGAAGTACAAGGGAATTAACCCCTATCACATTCTTGGACTTTATCTGACGTTTCATGTCTCGGAAGGGCAACCGCACGGTCGAAGACGCTGACACTGACCCGCGTGTCGATACTCACACTTGATGATCGCCTCTTCACCCGGACGACAATCTACTTAACTATCTCTCGATAGATAAAGATCATTAGCCGCACACCGAGTCCGGCCAAAGAGAGTATGACCCCGAAAACGATAACCTTTGCGCCCGCGTTGATGAGCTTCTCCGCCCACTTCGAAGTCGCCATCTTGCTCGCAGTGTCTTTGTCCCAGATCCACTTCATGGGCTACAATGTAGGTGGAAGCCCCATGAGGAGCAAGGCGATGTTGCCCTTCCCCTCTCCTGTTCACGGGAGAGGGGCAAGGCGTGAGGGTCTAATCTACTGCCCCGAAGTCTCGTTTTCATCCACGATCTGCACGTACACCGGGCGTCCAAGCTCGACCGACTTGTCGGCGGCTTCGGCAAACGCCTTGGAAATGGCGTCATTCGTGCCGGTCTTGCAGACGATATCGATCGGATGTTCTTCCAATTCCGAAGTCCCTGATCCGGCACACGTCACAGTGATTTCCATTGGCGTATAAATTCCGAAAGTCAGCGCACCCACCAGTTGGTTCAAGAATGTGTGCTGCGTCTCGACGCGCGACACTCCACCCGGGCACTTGGCCTGAGCTTCGACCGTCTTCGGCGGAACCAAGCCATAGACCCAGCATGAGGCCCAGGCCTGCTTGTAGACGGTGGATGATGCCGGGCTTCCGGTTTCGATTGTGGCGTGGTAGCAGCCCGCGGCCAGCATAGCCAGCACTGCGACAAATAGAATTCTCTTCATGTGAGACTCCTCTTTCTTGATCCTGTCTTGTGAGTGGTTTTGTTTTGTTAGCCACAATAAGGGGAGTGTCGAATATTAGTCAAGATAAAACGCGCTAAGATGGGTCGATGATGTCCAGCGCCCTCTCCCCAACCCCTCTCCCTCGAAAGGGAGAGGGGCAAGGGGTGAGGGTGTGTTCTTGAGAATTACCTCTTCGGCCCGGCTGCGACGATGTCCTCGGGGCAACCGTCTTTGTACTTCTTGAAGTTCTCGATGTACAGCGCCGATAGCTGTTTGTAACGGTTCGCGTAAGCAGACTTATCGGGCCACGAACTTTCAGGATACAGCGCCTCCGCCGGGACATCCGGACAAGTCAACGGCACTTTGAATCCGAAGAGTTTGTCCTCGCGATACTCGACATTGTCCAATTGTCCCGTGAGTGCAGCTTCCAACATGGCGCGCGTGTAGCGAATGCTGATGCGTTTGCCGACGCCATAGGGCCCGCCAGTCCAGCCGGTATTCACCAGCCAGCACTTGACGTCGTGCCGGATGATTTTACGCTTGAGCAGGTCGGCATAGAAGTACGGATGGTGCACCATAAACGGCGCGCCGAAACACGCGGAAAACGTAATTTCCGGCTCCTTGCCGAGATCAATTTCGGTGCCAGACACTTTTGCCGTGTACCCGGAAATGAAATGATAGAGCGCCTGATCCGGCGTCAGCCGCGCGATTGGCGGAAGAACACCGGAAGCGTCGCAGGTCAACATAATGATATTCTTCGGATGCCCGGCGCGTTTTTCCGGCAGAGCGTTCTCGATGAAGTCGAGCGGATACGAGGCCCGCGTATTTTCGGTACGTTCGTCATCGTCAAGGTCGAGATGGCGTGTAATCGGATCATAAATGACGTTTTCCAGAATCGTCCCGAACCTCCGCGTGCAGGCGTAGATTTCCGGCTCTGCTGTCGCGGAGAGATTAATCACCTTGGCATAGCAGCCGCCTTCGAAATTGAAGACTCCCTCATCGCTCCAGCCGGCTTCATCGTCGCCGATCAGATGCCGCCGCGGATCGGCGGACAGCGTCGTCTTGCCGGTTCCCGACAGACCGAAAAATAGCGCGACATCACCCGCCTTGCCGACATTCGCTGAGCAATGCATTGTCATTACACCCTGCAAGGGCAGCAAGTAATTCAGAATAGTAAAAGCAGACTTCTTGATTTCGCCGCCGTAGCCTGATCCGCCGATAATCACCAGCTTTTGCTCAAAATTGAGCAGGATGAACGTCGCCGTTAGCGTTCCGTCGATCGATGGCACGCCCTGGAATGACGGTACTGCAATAATCGTAAACTCCGGCACGTGCCGTTTCAACTGATCGAGCGCATCGATGCGAATAAACATATTCCGCGCGAAAAGTGAATGCCAAGCGTACTCCGTTATCACGCGAATCGGCAGTTGATAATTGGGGTCAGCGCCGACGTAGCAATCCTGTACAAAAACGTCGCGGTCTTGCAGAAACGCCTGCAGCCGCGAATAAACCGCGCTGAACTTATCCGCGCTAAACGGCCGATTGTATTGACCCCACCAGATTTTGTCCGAGGTGGTCGCTTCCTGGACGACGAACTTGTCATTTGCTGCGCGCGCAGTATGCTTGCCGGTATTGACGACCAGCGGTCCGAGGTGCGAAATGTTGCCTTCGCGGCGGAACATCGCTTCTTCGTAGAGCGCCGGCTCCGCTAGATTCCAATAGGCCATGTGTAAATTGGTCAGACCGTGATGCTTGAGACCGAATTCGCTGGCACGCTCTTTGGCAATCTCATGAGCAGGTGATTTGATATTTAGATAATTGCTGTTCATTGCCAATCCCTCACAAGTTTTCTGTCGCCGATGTAGATTTCGTTCGGAGAATTCGGATCGAGCACCCACTTGATGCGCGCAACGCCCTCCATAATATCCTTGACTGTACCACAGAAACTCAAGCGCAGATGACCCTCCATACCGAACTCCTTGCCCGGGACCGCTACCACCATAGCCTTCTTCAACAATTTTTTCGACAGCGCCACCGAATCGTTGCTGTAGGCGCGGAAATCGGGCAGCGCGTAGAAAGTTCCGTCCGGCGGAATCAGCTTCACACCCTCGAACGCTTTCAACTCTTGCACCATCACCTTGCGGTTGTTTTCCAGCATCAGCCGCAGGCTCTCGACGCCGGTTTGAATTCCGGTTAGCGCCCCGACCGCTGCGATCTGGGACAACATCGCCGGGCACGAAGTTGTCTGCGCCTGCACGTTGACCATCGTTTCGATTATTTGCGAATTGGCAACCGTCCAGCCGATGCGATACCCTGTCATGGCGTATAGCTTCGACACTCCATTGATGACGATCAGCCGAGAATTATCGGATTGGTCCTTGGCGTACTTGTAACACGACGTCCACTTCTTGCCCGAAAACACGAGCTTATGGTAGATGTCGTCCATGATCAGGTAGATCCCCTTCTTCTCGCAGTATTCGACAACCTCGGCAATGAATTGCTCGGAGTAGACCACGCCGGAGGGATTGTTGGGGCTGTTGATGATGACCGCCTTGGTGTACGAGCTGGTCATATCGACGATATCCTTCAGCCTCGGCTCAAAGCGTCCGTCTCCGGGTGTTACTATGACCGGCTTGCCATACACCATCTTCACCATTTCCGGGTAGCTCACCCAGTACGGCGCGAGAATGATCACTTCGTCCATGGGATTGATCAGCGTTGTCAGCAGCACCGACAACGCCTGTTTGGCGCCGCCGGAGACGAGGACGTTGTCCTTGCCGATCACTCGACCGTAGTTCTCTTCTGTGTAGCGGATAATCGCCTTGCGCAGCGGCGAAATGCCCTCCGTCGGTGTGTAGCGTACTTCTGCGGTCGACAGTTGAGCCGCGCAATTAAGAAGCGCCTCGAACGGAACCTTACTCTTTGGCTCCCCCGCGCCCAGATGGATGACGGCCTCGCCGCGATCGCGCAAGTCCTGAGCTTCTTCGTTGAGCTTCAGAGTCGGCGATTCGGCGATGTCCCTTGCCAGGGTGCTGATACTCATCGATAACCTGCCTAACAAATAGGTGTCATTTTTTCAATGTTATGCGGGCGTTTTTTGCGCCCGAAAGCAGTAAACGGCCAGCCGGGTTATATCCTGGTCAAGCCGAAACTACGGTTAATATTATCGCCTTTACTGGCGCTTTTGTCAATGTTAAACAAGCAAAAATGTGAAATATTTCACGAGGGAGATTGCGAGCTTTCCGTTCTTGTGGTTGACATTCGCACCGTTGCCACGTCTAGTCAATAGTCTAATCTTAGGAGGTTGCATGCAACTAAAGGCGCTTTTGGGAATTCTGCTTGCCGCGTTCCTCTCTTCTACCCATGCCCAGGCTGCCGACCAAATCGGCATCTTCGGGGTTCAAGGCTTCACCAATCAAAACGTGCTGCCCAATCCGACCGGTTTCGGAGTGTTCCTGCAGAGGGACCTTTCGACGCACACCCTCCTGCGCATCAGCTACTCTTGGGGGAAGGACACCAAGAATTTCTTCGCAACTGTCGACTTGGCCGAAGGCTTTGCGCCGGGACCCGACTCCGTCAGCGACTTCTGGCACCGGGAAGCAAAAATACATGCAATCGATTTGAGCTTACTGCTGGGCGTGGTTCACAACGCCGAATTCTCACTCCGACTCGGTCCGGGATTGGGAATGGCCAAATTTGATCACAGTGTTACCGGCAAGACATCCGGAAGAGACTGGGGCGGCGATTCGTCATTTCGGCTTTCATTCAGCGCATTGGCGGATTTCGCTATCACTCACCGGGCAATCAGTCCGCTGAATCTTCATCTCTCCGCCCGCGAACGTGTAACGGTTGCTCCGGCGGTAAACTGCGACGACTGCCCGATCTATTTTCCCGATTCGATCACCTCGGCGGAACTGGCGCTCGCACTAAGTTATCCCTTTTGAATAGTCGGTGATGAGATAGCCGCTGCTGTCTCATTTGCTCCGGAATACTGATTGACACACCCGTCTCGTGCCCACCTGACGTCATGAGCCCTCTCCTCAGAACCTCTTACTCAACGTAATCGTAAAGGCTCCAAGTTGCTGAGCGTACCCCGGATAGATCGTGATCAGACTCTGATGACCTCTCGCATTGTGATTGCGCACGGCTTCCTTAACGGTCGCGATGTCATAAATGGCTGATCCTGCCAAGATCGCACCTGAGCCGATGAACACCGCCCACGCGATGTTGTATGCGCTCTCTCCCGGCCCGCAATCCCACCCACAGATCCCGAAAGCGCTGAACATCCCACCCAAGGCAAGTGTACGGATTCCAATTCCAGCCCAGGCTCTGCCATTCAGCCCTCCATAGAAGTAGCCGGCTGACGGACCGGCAATCAGCGCCGGCACCGTGAGCACCAAAGTCGGCAATGGCAGAAGCGTGTATAGCAGCGACTTCTTCTCAGCTTGCGCAGGTACTGGCAGGTTCGACGCTACCGAATCGGAAGTCACCAGAAAGCCGTGGTCCGCCGACGGCGGGTTCAGCAGAGTCAATCGAACGCCAATGTTGGCTGGACGATCGATCGCCAGCGGTGCTGCGCATAGGTGCGAACCCACAGAGATGGCGGCAGACAAACTCAGCAAGAGGACAGACGCCAAATTGCAAAACATCACCTCAGGCTCCTCCCCGAAAGCACCGGCCGTTACTGGTCGGTTGGCGGTATCTCAATATGCGTGCGGCTCATGTACGGTTACTCACTGAGCAACGTCAATACTCCTGCCGTCGCGCCTCTGGATATGTTGAGTAGGAACTTAGTTGTGCTTCTAAGTAATCGTTTACGGAGGATTGCGTCAAGCTAAAATCAGGTGGGCACCAGGTTGCGCCAAGCCCCCGCTCCGAACAGAAACCCCGTCCCGCTTGCGCGGAACGGGGTTGACGGTGAAACATTGTGAGGGGAATTCGTTACTTGTACTTACTTAACCACTAACTTTGCGAAATCATACCAATCGATCTGCTCGGTACTGCTCTTGTCACGAATCACGAAAATGCCCTTATTCTCTTCATTGACATCGTTAGAACCACTCAGAATGTAGGTATTGCCGTTTTTCAGCGTCACTGTGGCGCTACGTTGTGAGCTTTTTTCAATTGAGGAAATTATAGCGAATGGGATGACAATCTCTATGCCCTTATACTCGCCGTTCAGATGCTCCCAAGTATACTCCTCGTCATTGTCCCAAGCGATCACTCCGGCAAATTCCTCGCCATCCTCGGTGGTCGCTGTCCCACGAATCTGCGATCCCCCGTCGAAGTCCTTGTAATGCGGCAATTCCGCCTTTGGAAGCGGCAAGAATTCCGCTTTTTCGAAATCACTCCAGTTGATCTTGACCCTGCCAAATTCTGCGGACTTAACTACGATCCCACGATTCTCGGAATTCACATCATTGGAATTTCGCAAGATTAGCTCTTTGCCGTCCTTGAGAACAATCGATGCCGATGATGAAGATCTTCGCTCGATCGAGGTGATGCGCCCCATTTTGACCTTGCGCGTGCGGCCACCATCTTCGTCACCGTCGAGTTCATCTTCGTTGAATACCTCATCAACATCCCATTCAATCCAGCCGGTGAATTCGCCGGCGCGGCGAGTACTGACGCGACCGTACAGTCGTTCCAAGCCGTCCGTCGGTTCGGACACCTCTTCTTGAAAGTCGATATGATCGATATCATCCCATTCGAAGTAGATCTCGCCTTCCTTGGTATCGTTGATCAAAATTTCCCGCAAGCCGGGGCCCAAATCTGAACCGGAGTTGAAAACAATTACTTCACCGTTTTTGAGAGTTATCGTTGCGCCGTCATCGCGATCGCGTGACAATGTGCGGATATGACCGAACTGAAGCTGGGATTCGGAAGAGACATCGAAATCAAAGACCGAGCTACCTTCGCCTAATTGCAGGCCGAAAATGCGAACTCCGGAGTTCTTGGAGTCTTTGTAGTGCCGCTTTCCTTGTTTTCGATCGCCCTCGCGGCGATCTTTCTCTATCGTGCCGTCAATGATATCATCCCAATATGCCTCGTTTTTGTCCCAGCGAATCCAACCTTCAAAAACGTCATTGTCGACTGTGTATAGCTTCCCATAGATCCGTCCCGATTCTGCCGATAGTTTCGTGATTCCGAAACACAATAAAATACAAACTGCAGCGATGATCGACAGCCGTGGCATGTCTCCTCCCAACTTGGTTTCAGACTCCCCCGCTGGAAAGATACGAATAGCGACCGAAAATGTTTCGCAAGATTCTATGTTTTCTGAAGTTGCAGGAGCAAGCGAGGTGATTTTGTGAAACAAAAGGGAGCTCGGCTTGGACCCCGGGCTCCCAAAGCACAAAGACAGCCCGTAAGAGCAGGACGGTCCTTGTCTGTTCTGATCTTAAATATAGAAGCCAGTACTGACAGATCATGTCAGTGGGATTTCAGATATTTGGATTTTATTTGACGACTATTGACCGGGAGGTGGACCGCCGGAAAAAATGTAGTTTATCAAGTAGACTACGTCGGAAATATTAACGGTAGGATTTGCATCAATATGAACACCAGTGGCCCAGGGATTCGGGTACGGCCCGTTGCTGAAAATGAAGTTGATCAAAAAGACTGCATCCGAAATGTTCACAGAGCCGTTTGAATTGACGTCGCCGTTCACATACGGCAATGGATCAAGTGTAATGGTCAAATTGAGATTACTGAATACGTCGATAATGGCGGAATAATTCTGATAGCCTGGGCGAGATACTTGAATCTCGTAACTGCCGGCAGGCTGTCCTCCAATGTTGAAGGTCGAGTCCAATGGATGTTGTGAGAATGACGTATATGGAATCTCCACAGTGTAGTTCCTGGCTGCAGGATTTCCGTCGCTCATTCTCAGCTTTCCGCCTATCGAATAGAAATTGGCAGTGGTGACCGTCATGCTGTCAACCGCCATGTTTCCGAATCGATCCTTGGCCCATGCCTTGACAGTGTAGGTATCGTTCGGTATCAAGCCGGTCGCCCATTTTCCCGAGGTATCCACTGGTGCGATCAGTGGATTGGTATCGTGATTCGTCAGTATCTCGTAAAACTGGCGTTGGGTGTAGTTGGCCTCGGAATTGCATGGACCAGAATTCTTGAAGATTGTGTGATAAGATTCGTCCCACAGCAGTTTCCCTGAGAATTCAAACGAACTGAACGGGCCAAGGTGTACTGAGTCCGAGTAGATCTCGTAACCCATTTCATTTGGGGTAACAACCCAGGTTGGGTGGCCTATTCGGTCGTGGCACTTGGCTACAATGTCAATGTCACCGCTTACCGGAGCACCGGTGTTGAAGAAGATGTCCGAGTTATCGTGACAAAATCGGAATGGAGTCCCGGTATCAATATCCACAAAATAAGGAGGAACAAAGTCATCTATGTTAACGAGCTCGTCAAGTGGATTTCCAATGAATAGCCAGTTTGCCGACCATGATACCCCGGCATTGCGAATTTTGACGAAGTGCAGATGATGGAAGTTGGATGTCGGCCAAGTCACGAGATTGCCGAGTAGTTGCCCGCTATCAACATGTTCGCCGACCGCCACCGCAATTGTTGGCAAATCCAAGTGCGCATACAGCCACCCATTGCAGCTGTCAGCCCCCGCGGAGTCTCCTACGGCAACTCGCCAGTGAAGTTCTGCTGAGGTGGTTAACACGGCTTTGACCCATCCGGCCTTAACAGCATAGACAGGCGTCCCTGCAGGGTGCAAGATGTCGATTCCCGGGTGCATATAGGGAGTTCCGCCGTAGTCCTGATACTCGCCATATGAGTTGCCCAGAGAGTGCGACGAGTCAAGCGGTTCGATCGGCCACGGAATCGCCGCCGAAAGTGTCGAGGTAACGAACAGCAGCGGAAGAACCAGGAGAAGCAGTAATAGTCGGATCGGACAACCTCCGGTGAGTAGACTGGATGTGACGATAATATACCCAGATTGCCGAATTTTGCAACCGTGAACTTGTCTGTGTCCTACGTGGTTATCCCCCAACAACTTAGATCTGAGACCTCTGCAATTACTCTTCGTATTGCTTGCGATTGGGGACTTTGAGCAAGACCAGCAGCCCGGCAATCAAGGCTACAATCTGTGAAGCCAGCGCAAGTCGATAGTGGATTGTCGTGGCGAAATGTTCACTTACATCCACACCAGAATCAGCCAGCAGGCTCAACGTTAGTCTTCCGAGCGGCATATCGCGTTCCCCAAGCAACGCCACCGCACCCCATATCAGCGGACCCAGGGTGGCTGCTGCTTTGCTGCAGAGAGAATAGACTCCATAGAATTGTCCGAGCTTTTCCTCCGGGACGAGGCTATTGAGCAAGGGCCGGCTTGCGGTCCAGACTGCTCCGAGAAACACGCCAAAAAAACCGCCGATCACATAAAAGACCTTCTTGTCGGAGGCCACCGTAGCCGCCGCAAGTGCAACGATCCAGCCGACGACAGAGAGAAGCATCGCCGCCTTTGATTTAATCTTATCAGTTAAGTAGCCGTACAGAATTGACCCGACCAGTGCGAATGATGTCGATGTAATAAACAGCACCAATTTATCGGCTTCCTCGAAGCCGACAACAGTACTGGAATAAACTCCCATGAAGATTATGACAGTATTCACTGCATCAATGACGAGAAAATTGCCGATCATGTAGCGCAGGAGTCCGGGGTACCGGCGCGTATCTCGCAGCGCGCCTTTGAGGCTCTGTACGAAAGTCTCCGACGGAGCCGCAACACGAGAAATATGTGGCCTCTCCTCCACCCACACAAAACAAGGGATGGCAAAAAGCAGGAACAACAGCGCGGTAGGCAAGAAAGTGTATACTCGGCCAGACAAGCCGTCGATGAAGTTCATCCCCAGAAGTGGGGAGACTATCAAGAGACCGGTAATTGAGCCTGCGTAGCCGATACCGGTACCGATTCCCGAGATCTTCCCTACTGTCGCGGGAGTTGAAACGTCCGAGAGCAATGCATTATAGAAAGTCAATCCACCCTCATAGAAGTAATTCGCCCCTGCAAAGCAAAGCAGAGCGATCACGACCGTAGCCAACGGTGGTAGTTTAAGCAGCGCAAATAACGAGAGCAGAACCGTGCATGCCACGCACAGATAGGTAAAGGTCTTCAGGTCGCGCAAGCGAGTACCGCCCAGATCGGCCATTCGACCCAAAGCCGGAAGCGTTATCGCAACAAGCAGCATCGAGGCAGAGTAGCTTATAGAGAAGAAGATGTCCTTGGTTTTGAGATCCTCGATGATCCAAGGAGAGAAATAATACGTGACGATGTTCATTGAGAAGATTGTGTTGGCAAAGTCATACATCACCCAACCGACTTGAGCCTTCATGCGCGAATAACCAGTGCTTATCGTCACGAACTTCTCATTGGAGGATTAGAGTCCCAATTCACCCGATATGCGGCGCATTCCGTCAAGCCCCATCTCCAGGAACGTCTCCAGAGACAATCCGAGTTCAGAACATTTGGCGATAGCCTCTCTTCGAGCACCGGCCGCAAATCGTTTGTCTTTGTAACGCTTCAATACAGACGATACCTGTACCTCTGCCAACTTCTTTGATGGATGCATCAAGGCCGCCGCGGTCAGTAGTCCGGTTGTTGGGTCAGTGGCATACAGGGCCCAATCCAAGCGAGACTGGCAAGGCTTGTGGTCAGCATGACAGTGGATTGCATAGAGCATAAACTCATCAATTTCGGGATAAGTCCGCAGCCATTCGCTCGTGACAAAGGTGTGCCGCTCCGGTGCATCTGCAGTGACGGCGTAATCGAGATCATGCAAAAGCCCAACCAGCCCCCAGCGTTCAACATCTTCGCCAAAGTGCTCGGCCAAACGGCGCATCACGGCTTCGACACTAATGATGTGCTTCAACAGGTTTCCGTCGCCTATCTTGGCAACCACTAATTGGTAAGCTTCTGCGCGATTCATTGGTTATGCCTTAATCGATGAAACTCCACTTGAAACCCCACCAGACCGACCGGCCCGGTTGTTCGAGACCGTTCATCGTGTACTTGACATTGGTGACATTATGAAAATTGAAGTAGAAGTGAAATCTCTTCAAATCGAAACTTGAGTATGTTTCAGCGATTGCGACTCCATTGTCGACTCCGCCGAACAGGCTGCGGTTGATCGCTGAGCGGAAGTTCGCACCTGCTCCCACGCTTAACCAGACCTTAAAGCGGTTAAAGGGAAAACGATACCACACCGCACAATTTGCTGTGTGCAAGGGCCCGGAGGTAAGGTTCGCGCCTGCGTCTTGCACCCTCCTGATCCCATAACCAAATGTTGTGTAAACGCGCTCAAATGGCTGTGCGCTGCCTTTCACCGACGCATAAGCCACACTTTGATCTTTTGCCACCGGGCGAATCTCACCATAGAGAAGCGAGTCAGCATTGACTTGCCATTCGGCGATGTCAGAGAATCTGATGATTCCCAACATAAGCTGCAGGTTTAGCCCAACCATTTTATGATCCAGGAGCAATTCAACACTGTGCGACTTTCCGGAACCTAAGTCCTCGTCGCCGGTAATTGAATAGTCGATGATCGAATCCGTCAATGCCGCAGATATCGGATGGAGAAGCACCATTTCCGGCTGCGGAAAAATCACGCGCCTGCTCACGATTGCGGAGACCGAGTTGTTATTCCCCACTCTGACAATCGCACCGCTGGTTATTGATGGCCCTGGAGCTAAGTCATCTGAGCCGGCTATAGAGGCCGTGCCGAAGACTTTCAGTCTTGGAGACATTGTCCGCAATTGCCAAAGTCCGGCAGTGTAGTGAATTGCAGACTGCGCATCGCCCTGGCAGCGGAATTGCAGGAACCGCGCAGTTCCGCTCAGTACAGTAACACTGGTTCCGGCCTGCTTTTGATATTCGAAGGCCGACTCGAAAATTCGATAACGCTGTGAGGTCCTCAAATCGGTGTCGCTGAACCTCTGGTCATCGTTTCTGTAACTCAGCCGCAAATCCACCTGTGATTCTTTTGAGCGCATGTAGGTAACTGAGGAAGAGAGCGTTGCAAGATTGTCCGTTACATAACCGGAAAGACTGTAGTCATCCGGGAAGTAAGAACGGTTGCCTTTAAGTCTATTAAATGAATAGAGTATATTTCCGCGTAGTCTTGCGCTCAGGCGAGGCTCGACGATGAAGCGCATTCGATTCAGTTTTGTGTCGCTCGCAAATATAACACCATCTAATTTTTGAAATGTGCCATCTGCACGGATGCTGCCAAAATTCCCGAACTTGCTCTTGAAGTCAACTACCGTGTTGGCAAATCCGCCGCGGCCGCGGTTGACATCAATGCTGCTTGTAGCTGTATCAAAATCAGCCAGATCTGTTTGTTGATAGATGGTCGTACTTCTTCCCAAAGGCAGAACGAGACCGCTCAATGCCGGTGTCAGAAAGTAGTATCGGTCAGCCGGTTCGTTGCGAAGGAATTCTTCCGAGTATGGTAATGGCACCGGGTTGGCAAACGACTGCTCGCCAACCAGGTTGTCCACTCGTGATAAATGGCTCAGAGAGAGCCCAAGCGGGTTGAATGATTCGAAATCCCCCCACATGCTCGTGCTTGATCTGTAGAGCATGGGCTCGACCTGCCAGTCTGAGGATGACTGCGGCCGATCCGGGTAGTCTGGGTTGTTGATGTAGTTTCGAAAGATCAACACAAGCAGGCTATCACCCAAACCCGAGAATTTGGCCCGGGTGACTGTGCGCGATGAGTCCTGGAGAACTGGAGCCAGAGTGCTCACTTCGCCCAGTGAATCGAGAGCCGGAGCAACTTTTGTCGTGTCCACGATATTGTCCTGGGCCAGACCTGTCACCGCGACAAGCATGACTGCTACTACGAGAAATGGAAGTGCGCGATTCAAATTGTCTCCGACACAGTCAATCTACTCCATCAATGCGGGACGGATGATACCGACTTTCTCAATGGCCGGAGCGAAAAATAGTGACTTTTTGCAGTTTGGCAAGGATTGGAAAGAAGATGACAAAGAAGATAATGTTCGAAACAACCGTGATGAATACGAATGAAGCAGACATGATCAGTCGCTCTCGAAAAGGCCCGTACAACCACGCATCCACTATCGAGACCGGGATGTGGTAGAGCAGCGCTGTCACTATGCCTAGGAGACCAAGCAGAGCAAAGTAGACGGGACGAGATTTCAGATTCAGGCGATCGCGAAGAATTCCGCCCAGGCCTCCGATTAGAATATACCCCAGGATTTGCGAAAGCAGGAGCGGAAGTGCAGCAATGCCGTACGGGTTGAATAGTGAGATCAGAGCCGCTGCAATTGCGCCGGATGCGGCTCCCGGAACAACGCCGATGCAATAGCCCGAGAAAAATATGATGAGTAGTGACAACGTCGCGTTCGGAAGGACCATTAAGACAAAGGAGCCTGAATAAGCCAGGGCGGCAAAGATCCCGATGGCTGCGACGGTCCGGGAGCTCACCTGATCACAAGAATCTTTTGGTGGCGGACTTCGTCGCCAATTCTGGCTTGCACTATATAGACTCCGGATGCAACCTCTTCGTTGTCGTCATTAAGGCCGACCCAGGTAAACGATCGCGGGTCCCCGGGATCAACCGATTCGACCTTCGACTGAAAGATACGTTCTCCAGCAGCCGTGAATATGCTGATATCGGCATTCACTTTTTCCTTTACATCAAAGATAACGGCAAACGGCTGGTCCAGCGCGTTCGCGACCATGAACTTGGTGTTGGCAAACAGTATTCTGTTCTCATTGATGAAGACGGAGGTATCCGCGACAGAAAATCGATACGAATTGCTGGTCCGCTTCAACTCCGGGTTCACAATAGTGGGAATCACAAGGACATCGGTAACTGCGTCCAAGTCATTAACTTGAATCGGTGTATTGAGAGGGTAGAGACTCTCATGCACTTCGAAGCGGCCATTACTGTTGAATCTGTCGTAAGCAATCACTGACTTTCGCCACTCGGTCGTCGGATTGGTGCTGGCAACCCCCACAAAGTCCATGACGAATCCTGAGTCAAGCGATCCTGTTCGGAACACAAGGTAATTAATCCCCAATTCCGAGGGATAGAATCCATTGTCGGCACTTTGCACCAGGGTGATAGGATACTCTGAATAGTAACGGATATAAGCTCTTTGCGGACTCAGCAACGAGTCTGGAACCATAGCGTAGTCGGCGGCTTCGCTGTAGTAACGTCCTGTCCGTGTCCGGGCACCAGTGAAAAACAACCAACGCGTATACTCTGTCCAAGCTTCCTCAAGATTCACTTCGCCGCCAGTTTGTTCATTGAGAGCAGCCTGGATCGCGCCGCTGAAGAAATTCTCAAGAGGCACGGAGGCACAATATTCCCAGGCAAGTCGAATTATCTCTCTACCGTATTTCTCCGCCAGAAACAAAGGGAAGAGGCCCGCACCATAGATATTCAAGCCGTCGAGACTTATCTTGTATGGTGCCTGATGAATGGTCTTGAGATAGAATGGAATATAGTTATAGTAATCATTGACATTGTCATACGTATCTTCTTCCATCCACACCGCTGACATCTCCAGCCAGTAAGGGTTCTGCTTGCTTGCTGTGCAGGCTACATCGGTACACGATTCTTGCCCATCGTAAGTCAAATGCAGAGCGTGGAAGAACTCGTGTGCGATTGTTACTTGCAGCGCCGAGATTGGTTTGTCTTCGTACCCAAAGTACTCCTGGTATTTGGTGTCTAACTCCATCCACGATGTTGCCTGTACGATCTGTCCCGGTCGCACGCCGACGTCTGGTACAGTACTGCCGTAAACGAAGGCGCCCACATCTTTAACGAAGATGTCATATCGGGAGTCGCCGCCGCCATACTCAGCATCATTGATCGGTGGGATGTAACCAAGCAGATCGATATGGTGAGCCCATACGGAATCGGCAATGCGCGCCACAATCTCAGGATAATCCGGTATACTGTTGCTGTTCTGATCGCCATAGCGAGTGTCGACTTTGTCTCTTGAGTCGGTGGTCGAATAATGTATCTTGAAATGCCCCCCCGGGGAATCGAATACTTCAGTCAGATTAGTCGGACGAGCCATGACCTGCTCGAATCCGGCGATAGTGCCGTGCTCCTCTATCAGGGTACGAAGTTGCAGAGCAATCGGCAGTCCGCACTTCCTAAGAATACCGCCGCCGGCAGCGAATTCACCTGTATTGGTTGATTTGGCGAGCCCGAATTTCTGCTCATATGCCGCCAGCATCGCCGCCATTTGTTCTTCGTGGCTCAACGCCGACAAATCAACTGCGGACGCAAGATTCGCGATCAAAAGTACGAGTGGGAGAAAAACGATGGAGATAAAACGCGCTCTCACGCAGGCTCCTTTGTCATGATGATTTGCGAGTGGTAAGATACTCTTTCATTCGGGAAAGTATAGCATAAGGGACTTTCTGATTCCCCATGTCGGCACGCGGGTCACTTCGTCCATGCCAGTCCGATCCTCCGGAAGTCAGTAATTTGTGCTTCTCAGCAATGGCCTTATAATGACGCACCTGGGCCGGGGTATGTTTGGAGTGAAACACTTCGATTCCGTCCATTCCGATTTCTACCAAGTAAGGAATTGCGTCGTCCCGGCGTACCGTGCCGGGGTGAGCCATGACCACGATCCCTCCGGCCTCATGGACTAAGGCAATTGCGTCAACCGGGTCGAAGAACGTCTTTGGCACGTATGCCGGCGCATGATAGCCGAGATAGCGATTGAATGCTTCGTCAAACGTGTGAACAAATTCCTCTTTGAGCAGAGCGTCGGCAACGTGCACTCTTCCGACCACTCCCGTTCCAGCCATGGCCTTGACCGTGTCCATTCTCAGATCAATACCGATTTCGTTTAGTTTCTGAACAATCATCAGCCCGCGCTTCAGGCGTTCCTCCTGATAAAACCTGACCTTGTCCGCAAGAGGATGGTGTTGCGGGTCTACGAAATAGGCCAGCATATGAATGTCCGATTCTTCGTGCGTACACGATAATTCGATGCCGCTGATCAACTCGATTTCCAGCTCAGTTGCGCGCTTCGCCGCTTCGCCAAGACCGTCGAAAGAATCATGGTCAGTAATTGAAATAGCAGTCAGATTCTTCTCGGCGGCATACTCCACAGTCGCTGTGGGAGTGTACCGACCATCCGAATAGATGGTGTGCATGTGAAGATCGATCAGCTTTTCTGGCATCCAATTTTCTCAATAACTATTTCACGCCCGACTTTTGATTTGGTTTCAGCTTCCTGCAGCAATTCTCGTGCGTCCCGGTCGATTTCGGACTTGACAGACTGGTCTGTAATTCCCGGCAGATTGATTTGCACGTTGTAGTAAGCCCCCTGGACGGCGGCATGAGCCATCAGGGCGCCGACCCCGGCGTCGCTGACCGAATTGACATTGCCGACTCGCGCGACCTCGATTGCCAGATCAATGGCTTCCAATGCCTTTTTCATTGTCTCCAGTGGAGTCCGCGTTGCACCGATTGTGGCCTCCTGAATGGCTTCGGCTCGCAGGGACTGTTGGTCCGCCGACTCTTTGGGAAGCTTCATCGCAGCCATTAGGGCATCGAAGGAGGCAGCATCGCGGGTAACCAGGTCAAGCAGATCGTCCTTCAATTTGTCAGCCTTCTCCAGTATCATCGATACGTTCTCTTGAACATTCGCGTATTTTTTCTTGCCGAGAGTAAGCCGGCATACCATTCCTGCCAAGGCAGCTGCCAGCGACCCGGCCGCGGCCGAGACCGAGCCGCCTCCGGGAGCAGGTGAATTTGAAGCGACGCTTTCGACGAATGAACCTAATCCCGACCGGCTTCCCTGCTCTTCAAGCGCGTTCTGAAGTTTGACTTCAAGGATCTGTTCTTTGCTGAAGTTTTCAAGCATGAGGTACCAGCGAGCTGTATTGGCGATTGCCTCATCTGGGACAAGCCCCACGATTTCGGTCGAAGAAACCGTTGTGCCCCAGCGTGCCGCTTCCGACTTGATCGTTTCGAGGACGCGATAGATCGGAGTTTGCAGATAATTGACTAAATTCATCGAAACCTGAACGCAATTACGGTCCTTGATTTCGAAGCCCAGCGCGCGACAGTGTGTAAATCCGCCAGAATTTGCCCGGATCGATTTTGCGATACGCTGAGCGATCTTGAGATCGCTCGTACCGAGGTAGGCATTGAAAGCGATTAATGGAAGACGCACGCCGATAGCTATGGCTCCGGCCTGCTCGTGAACGCGACGAGGCCCAAAATCGGGAATGAGGGTATCGTCGATTGCGATCGTGGACTTGATCCCTTCGTATTGACCATGCTTATTACGAATGTCCGGCAGACTCACTCGATCGGGGCGAGTCGCGGCCTGCTCGTACAGAAATACCGGTATACCCAATTCTTGCCCAACCCGTTCACCAAGTGACTTCGCCAGTTCAACGCATTCTTCGACCGTAATTTCGCTAATCGGGATAAACGGGCAGACATCGGTCGCGCCCATGCGCGGGTGCTCTCCCTGGTGCGTGCGCAGGTCGATCAATTCTGACGCTTTCTTAATTCCCTCGAAGACACCCTTTTTTACAGCGCCAGGCTCGCCCGCAATGGTCACCACTGCGCGGTTGTGGTCTTTGTCCATCTCTGCGTCGAGGAGTACCACACCCGTCACTGACGTGATTGCATCAGTGATTGCCCTTAGCACTTCGGGGCGACGCCCTTCAGAGAAATTCGGAACACATTCGACGATCTTTGACATAGAATTCTCTCTCCAGTATTTCCGACGACTACAAGCGGTCGCGAACTGCAGCCCACACCAGGGGCATCATGATCTCGTGATGGCCCGCGAAGTCGAAAGTCGTGGCACCCAACAGTCGTGGGCGCGACACAAAATTGTTGCGCGGGCGATAGTGCCCGATCATGTCAAAATTAGCCACAGTGAATTGACTGAACTTCGGGTCGAGATTGCGCGCGATGGCAATGGCCTTGAGGAATATCTCGGGCATGATCACGGCCGACCCCCAGTTCAGAGCGACGCCGCCATGCTTCAATCTCGTCACATTGTGGCAATGGATCTTGAAATCAGTCTGCGAAGCTGCTCCGATCACAGCACCATCGTAAGACGGATGCGCGTTAACGATGTCAGTCCCGATGGCCACATGAACTGTCGCTGGGATTCCCAGTTCCTGAGCAACAGCAAAGATCGATCGAGCCTTGTTCTTCGCTTTCTTGGCATTGATGTACATGCCGGCGGCCTCGCCCAAACCGATTTGCTTCGACTTTGCGATCGCTATTATCCCCGCGTAATGAGCAATCGTTTCTTTGGTCATCCCAAACTCGCCGTCGGTGAGCGCAGCCTCGACGTCTTCCGACGTCTGTCCGAAGAATGCCAACTCCAGGTCGTGGATCAGGCCGGCATTATTGGTTGAGATCATCTGCACACACTTGCTGTGCATCATCTCGGTGAGCATCGGCGCAAGCCCGACCTTTATGACGTGTGCCCCGAACATCCAGAGAATAGGCTTGTTCTTTCTTCTTGCTTTCACGAGTGCCCCTACGAGATGCTTCAGGTCAGAGCCTTTGAGAATATGCGGCAGGGAATCAACAAAGTCCGATAGTCCCCGGCTGGAGACCTTTGCTTCGAATTGGGAGTGATGCACTTTCGATCGTCTGCCGGCGATTGAACGAACGCGGATTTTCGAAAGGTCGATCTGCTTCATAGTTACCAGTTCAGGTTGCCCAGCTTGAACTCAGTCAATTCGGCATGAATTGACCCGACCAACACCTTGCTCTTCATAAGGACCGGCATCTTCAAACGGTCGTCAGTAAGCCACACCTTGACTTCACCTTCCTGTTTGAAGACGCCCGCGGCTTGCAGCATCGGCTCGACGACGATGCACTTAAACTGCCCGGCCGGAACATCCACAGTTTCACGTTTAAGAACACGAACGTCCATTACGGTCGCCGAGTCGTGATCTACGTAATTCACCTTGATTGTCTGCCCTACCTCAAGTTGTTGAGTTCGGATATAATAGAATGCCGTCATGACATCTTGTGAGAACGCACTTATTGCCAGAGTATCGATACGGTCCTGACCCTTCTTCGTTACAGCCCGGCGTGAATTGTAGTCAAAATTTATCTCGCGTGAAGAGTGGTATGAGCCTTCGTGAAGTGCCTTGAAGAAATAGTGGGAAAAGAGGCCGTCAGTATCGATCTGACACACTATTGTGTCTCGAACCTTGTAGAACCCGTCAAAAAACTTGTTCGAATTCGTTTCCGAGTAGATCTGAAAACAGAGTGCACCGTTTACGCGGCTGGTATCACGTATTTCAAGCGTAGCAGTACCCGCCGTGACGAAGCCATAACCGACATTAAATTTGAGGTACTCACCCGGTCCAAACGAATCGTTCGGAATCTGCCGGAACAGGCTCTCAGCAGGAACTGCCGGTGTCGCGGCAACATCAGCCACACCCGATTGGCCCTGTATGTTGAAAAGGAACAGGGTTGCGATGATTGGAAAAATAATCGCCGCCCCTAAGGCCTTCTTACGATGCTTCGTGATGATTGGCTATCCTCCGGATGATCTCGGGAAGAGCCCGTTTGATTTCCTTCTGTATTTCCTCAAATGTTACCTTGTACTCCTCCAGCGAACCTCCAACCGGGTCTTCCACGGAATGCTCGGGATCCGCAAGGTCACCCTGGGGAAATGCCTTCACCATAAAAAGCTTTGCTGCCGCCCCTGGCAAGCCCATGAGGAATTCGTAGTGATTATGCGACAAGGCAAAAACCAGATCGGCAGAGCTGAATAATCTCTCAGTCATTCGTGTCGAATGATGACCTGAGATGTCAATCTGATTGCGTGCAGAAATTTCCACCGCGTGATGGGTTGCCGGGTACCCGTCAAGTGTGCCAATACCCGCCGAGGAGACGTCGACATTCTCGACATTGTTCTCATCGAGGAGCTTTCGCAATATCCCTTCGGCCATGGGCGATCGGCAGGTATTTCCAGTGCATACATAGACGATACTATACATTTCTAAGATATTCCTTCTGCGCAATTTAACACTTCAGAAAATGGGATAGTTCCCTGGCGCACTAACGTCGGCATTTCGGTACTCAGGTCAACAACTGTAGTTGCCGGACCTCCGGTACTTGACGAGTCGAGCACGATAATGGTCAGGACATCGGAAAATGCTGCCAATACCTCCTGCGCCGTCCGGCAATCAGATTGGCCCGATCGGTTGGCCGAGGTCGCGATTAGTGGCACGTCTACTCGTGTGCAGATCTCAGTCACGAATGGATGAGAACTAACGCGAATGCCGATCTTGCCATCGTTGCCAACGACTCCAGGGATCTTGGTTCGCTTTGACTTCAGGATCACCGTTAACGGTCCGGGCAGGAACTTCTCGATCACGCGCAAACACGTGGCAGAATTGATTTCTGCCAAGTCCGAAATTCGCGATGTCTTCGCAATAAATACTGCTGATGGCTTCGACATATCACGGCCTTTGATCCTGTAGAGCCGGCGAACAGCATCCTCGTCAGATGCAGAGCACGTAAGGCCATAAATTGTTTCTGTAGGGATTACCGCAATTCCCCCTTGCACAATACTGCTGTTGACTAAGTCGGCGGCCCCATCATCATTCCATTCAAAAATCCGCGTTTTCATATCTGTGGTCGCGGCTGCAACGCGCGCTCTCTGACCATGGACACTTTGAACATTGTTCGACATCTTGAATCGATCTTGACCGGCTATAAATACTGGTCGTAGCGTGGGTCATCTTTCATGCGCGCAAGCAATGCCTTGATATCATTGACTCGCGTCTTGTGGGCAACCAAGACGACCGAGTCGGTCTTGACCACGACCAGATCCGAAATTCCAAGAGTCGCCAGGATGCCGCTGCCGGCATTGACTGCCGATATCTCAAATGATTCGTGCAGAAGCGTTTCGCCAATTGACACATTGTTGTCCTTGTCTTTCGGGCTGATTCGTTCCAGCGCCAGCCAGGAGCCGATGTCGTCCCAGATCAGATCTGCCTTGATCACCACCACATTATTGGCCTCTTCAAGAACACCGACATCGATAGAGACTCCTTCCGCCTTCTCAAAAAGCTCGAACCTCGCCTTGGGCTCAGCAGGAGTACCTATCTTATCACCGTACTCGGTCAGTAACCTGTGCATCTCGGGTTTACAGCGCGCAATCGCTTCGAGTATCGACTTGGCAGACCAGATAAACATCCCCGAGTTCCACATGTGCATACGGCCAATGTAATATTGTTGGGCAAGGGTACGGTTCGGCTTCTCTTTGAATTGCTTGACCCGAAAACTTATGAGGCCATCAAATGAATCATACTGCTCGCCTAACTCGATATAACCATAGCCGGTCTCAGGCCGAGTTGGGTTGATGCCGATGGTGATCAGCACCTCGTCGCGTGCAGCGATCGCGGCGCCAAATTTCAGGATGTCAATCAACCTGTCCTTGGGTTTGATGAAATGATCGGCCGAAAGCACAATCATGACAGCAGACGGATCTTTCTTGATGAGATGAATTGCGGCAAATCCGACGGCCAGACAAGTGTTCTTTCCAAATGGTTCCGCAAGGATATTTGGCTCACTGAGTTGCGGATGACGATCGAGAATCTGTCGTTTGATGTTTTCGCCGGTGACGATCAAGGTGCGCTCAATCGGAACAAATTCCGATACACGCTCGATGGTCTCCTCCAGCATAGTTCTTTCTGAGGCTATCTTCAGGAGCTGCTTGGGGTTTTCGCGAGTGGAGAAGGGCCAGAAGCGCTCTCCCTTACCGCCGGCTATTATGGCTACATGAATCATGATCCGTCTTTCCCTCTATAGCTGTTGAATATCAATGTTTTAAGGCGGCCTGTCAAGAGCCGAAAGTGCTGCTATTTTGGGCTTTATTCCTCCCAACGCCTGCAGCGGATTACTTCACGATCCGTAATGATGGCGCTGATTAGTTGGCTCGGAGTGATGTCGAAAGCAGGATTGTAAATCCTAACATTGTCAGGTGCAGTTCGGTGATTTCCCCACTGCCGGATTTCGTCAGCGTTTCGTTGCTCGATTTCTATGTCCGCACCGGATGCCACGCGATTGTCGAAAGTCGAAGTAGGGGCCGCAACATAGAAGGGTACTTTGTGCTCCTTCGCGAGCACTGCAAGTGAATAAGTCCCGATCTTGTTGGCTACGTCGTAGTTGATGGCAATCCTGTCTGCTCCGACGATGACGCAGTCAATCATACCTTGTGCCATCAATGAACCTGCCATGTTGTCCGTGATCAAGGTCACGTCCAAACCCTCGCGTGACAGTTCCCATGCCGTAAGACGGGCACCCTGTAGAATCGGCCGTGTTTCACAAGCATAAACCCCAAGCTTCTTCCCCGATCGAAATGCCTGGTATATGACGCCGAGGGCTGTACCACTCCCTCCAGTCGCCAATGCACCGGCATTGCAGTAGGTCATCACCGTTCCAACGGCCGGAAGGAGGTCGATCCCGTTTTGGCCAATACGATCACACATACGACTGTCTTCATCGTGAATCTGCATGGCCAAATCAAGCAACCGTTTGTGGCACTCCGGCGACCCGGAAAAGGCATGATAGCTTATCAACATTTTCTCGACGGCCCAGCTCAAATTGACCGCAGTTGGCCGCGCTGACTTGATGTCGTTCACGGCTACCGCGAATTCCACCTTGTTCCGGCAATCGCGTACCGCCATCGCGATCGCATAGGCCGCGGTGACTCCGATCAGCGGTGCTCCGCGAACTTGGAGCGTCTTAATGGCGCTCACAACTTCTGGATAGCTCTTGAGCCGAATATATCTCTCCACCAAAGGTAAGAGAGTTTGATCCAATATTTCTATCTCATCATCTACCCACCGAATCGTCGTAAACTTCATAACGATAACGTTCCCATAGTTCATCGGGTGCAAGGACTGAAAAACCCGGATAATTAAGCTGTTATTCGCCTTCAAATCAAACATAATAGAGCCCTAAATTCGCTGACCTTCAAATGAGCGATCACCGAAACACAGGAGTGAATCTGGATTTTCGATCTGTTCGAGCGTTTCTCTTTGACCTCGATGGTACATTGGCCGTCGACGGCAAGCCGATCCCCGGTGTTGCCGACACATTGAAGTGGCTCAAAGGCAGAGGATACGCAATTCGTATCTGCACCAACACGACAACAATGTCCCGGTCAACTTTGAGTAGCATGCTGAGAACGTCTGGCTTCGCCGTGGAACCACACGAGGTATTCAGCGCGCCTGCTGCCGCTGTGGCGTATTTGCACAGTCGTTCCGTTCGGTCGTGTTACAAACTTTTGTCTGTTGATGTGAAGTCCGATTTCATGGATTTTGTCCACTCTGAATCAGATGTTGAATTTATCGTTATTGGCGATATCGGTGACATCTGGGATTATGCTCTAATGTCGCAGCTTTTCGACTGGGTAATGGATGGCGCAAAGATAATCGCCCTTCACAAAGGTAGATACTGGCTCTCAGGCGGGAGGCTCAAACTAGACATCGGCGCCTTCATAACCGGACTTGAGTATGCCACAGGGACATCGGCATTGCTGGTCGGTAAGCCCTCCCCTGACTTCTTCAACCTGGCGATCGAGGATTTGTCATTGGACTCCGGCCAAATGTGTATGGTTGGAGATGACCTTGTGAATGATGTTCAAGGTTCCCAGAATTGTGGGATCGCCGGCATACAGGTCCGGACCGGCAAGTATCGCCAGAATGCAAACATTCAACTGAGCATTCGGCCCAATTTGGTGATCGACTCTGTCGCCGATCTACCCGGGTTGCTCTCATAGGGGACGGTTTTTCAGCAATGCCTCTCTTGACATCTCAAGCCAAATCAATAACTTACCGATATTCTGAAACATTAGCGTAGTTTTGGGTAGAATAATTTGTCAGAACAATTCGCGACTAATAATTGAGGATACCATAAAGGAGAAACATGAACAGAACCGTTACTTTCGCAACATTCTGTGCACTGCTCTTGATAGCTTTTGCCTGTGTTGCCGGGGCTACAATTAAAAAAGGCGCAACGATCGCTTTCCTCAGAAATAGCGAAATCTGGCTGATGGATGCCGACGGCAGCAACCAGCGACCATTCGTAACAGGCCTGACCAATGCAGTTGGCCGGCTTAGTTGGTCCCCCGACAATAAGAAACTTGCATTCTCACGTCGTGGCGCTCTGACCCTTCAGTACCCTGACATGGGCGGTCATCAACACGCTGTCTACGACCTGTTCTATGCTTACACAGACTCCAGTAACAACTTCTGGGAAAACATCACGAACACGATGGGTGCACAGTATCCTGAATTTAGCCGCGATGGAAGTAAGATCCTCTTCCTTAACGACCTGAACGCCAATATGGCCAATGTCGTCAAGCCCAACTATCGGATTTGTTTTTACGACACAAAGACGTTTCTCTTGAGAAATCTCGATCTATCCAGTAGTTCGGACCTTATAGTTTCGGCACCGACAATGTCCCCTGATGCCAAGCAAGTTGCTTTCGTAGTGATGCGCATGCAGGGAGAGCAGTTCACCTCGGCTGGGATTGCGACGGCGCTGGTCTCAGAATTTCCATTGAAAGATGAAGTCATGCTTGAACGTGCCAGGAAGTGGGCTGGATCTACAGGGCCCTCCTGGTCGCCGGATGGTAAGTGGATTGCCTATATGTCTAGTGACATGGCTAATCAAGCGTTGTCAATTACGACGCCCGATCTTGTCACCAAGAAGGTATTATGGAAACCGACCGCGGGGTTGGGCTTTGCCGGCGGTGCCGTGTCCTGGTCCCCTGACTCGAAGTACCTTCTGTTCGCCACTCAGAATGGATCGATTTACAAGATTGCGGTTACTGGTGGAGAACCAGTTCGTCTTTCCGGTCCCGGAAACGACTACAATCCAGCTTGGTGTAATTAGCGAATCGCAGTAATCGGATAATGAGAGGGATAGCCAATCGGTTATCCCTCTTTTTGTTGATTCAACTATAGCTTGGACAGAGCTTCGGTGAGAACTCTTACACCAAACCCGGATGCTCCGCGAGGCGTGTACTCATTTCCCCGGTATTCAAAATCCACACCGGCGATGTCCATATGGAGCCAGGGAATTTCACCGGTGAACTTCTTGAGAATCAACGCCGCAGTTATTGTACCCGCCGGTTTACCGCCGGAATTCGTCATATCAGCGACGCCCGATCTGAACAGGTGCTCGTATTCTTCCCAAAGCGGGAGTTGCCAGAGCTTCTCGCCGGTATGGTTGGAAGCGGCGAAGAATCTCCCAACTAATTCGTCGGAGGTCGACAAGATCGCAGCTCCGCCGTGTCCCAGTGCGACAGTTGCAGCTCCAGTGAGCGTTGCAACGTCAAAGAGGTAATCAGGATTAAGCGTTGTCGCATGGCCCAAAACGTCCGCCAAAAGCAAGCGCCCTTCTGCATCTGTGTTGACGATTTCGATGGTCTTGCCTATCGAAGTCGTCACCACGTCTCCGGGTTTGTACGCCGTGCTGCTCACCATATTCTCGCAGGTCGGGATGAATGCTGTGAACTCTATCGACGGTTTCAACTCGGCCAGTGCCGCCATTGTGCAAAGAACAACCGCGGCCCCGGTCATATCCTGTTTCATCTCGCCCATATTTTCGGCAGGCTTGATAGAAATGCCGCCGGTATCAAAGGTGATCCCCTTGCCCACCAAGATTGCCTTCTTACGTGCCCGCGCTTGAGGTCTGTAGTCGATCTTGATGAGATATGGGGCCTCCTTTGACCCCTTGGCCACGGCCAGAAATGCTCCCATCTTCATCTTTTCGATTTCGGCCCGCCGATAAACGTGTACTTGCAGTCCGTGCTTTCTCCCGAGTCGTCGAGCTTCCGCAACGAGGAATCCTGGTGTCAGAATGTTTGAAGGACAGCCCGACAAGTCGCGACAGTGGTTCTGCAGATTCGACATCATTAGTCCGCGTTCGGCGCCCCGCCTGGCGGCGGGCAGTGCCTTCCCAGTATACAGAAGTGCCACTCGTTCAGGTCGACTGCGCTTAGGCATTCCGCTTCTCAAACTGTCGTTAAAATACCCTCCGAGATTAAAACCTTCGATGAAAGCTTGTTCGCCGGCACCTGGTTCTATCGCCGTACCAATATTCGCCGGCATTAAGAGCGCCGCATTCTTGACCGCCTGATCAGTCGCTGCAAGGCCTGCAATTCCCCCGGCTTTGCGAATTCGATCAAGATGACTATCTTTGCGCCATCCTAATCCGACTAGGAGTAATCGGCCGAATGAGCGGGCGGGAAATGGAATCAGCATATGCTGCTCTAGCGGGTCAGCCGCAAAGTGTTTGCTTTTCTTGAGTGCGGTGAGCTGACCGCCGAGAATCTTGTCGATTGCCATGATATGAGCCGAGTCAAAGTCGTCCTGAAACAACAGGATGCAAAGCAGATCCGATTTCAGCCTGCGTACTTCGAATTTATCACAAACCAGTCGCATTTTGTTCCTCCGTGCCCCGATTTCGTTAGCGACAATTAATAATTCGAATGCACCATTATTCCAAGACTTTTAGAATTGTATCGTATCGCCCAAAGGATGGCATCAGGTAAGCCCCCTGAACGAGATTTCGTGCTTTGGCCAGTAGTTGGCGGCACGAGTCGATACCCACGCTCGCCGCATCTTTTCCAGCGCCCTTCATCCTCGAGCGCAAATCAGCTGGAATTTCTATACCCGGAACTTCATTGTGCAGAAACTCGGCATGGCGATAGGATTGCAGCGGCAATAACCCGAGAAGTATCGGTATTTGAACATGGCGGGTGCGTTCGAGGAATTGTTCAAGGACATCCAGTTCGTAGAGTGGTTGCGTCATGGCAAATTGTGCCCCTGCGGCAACCTTCTTTTCCAATCGCTCCAGTTCCCGCGTTAGGCCTTCCTCAGTTGGATTGATTGCCACTCCAATCGAAAACTCGGTATTCGACCCGATCGGATTTCCTGCCAAATCGGCACCGTTGTTCAATCGCGAGATGATATCCACCAGTCCGATAGCATCCACGTCATAAACCGCGGTCGCGTTTGGATAGTCTCCCAGCGAAGGCGGATCGCCGGTAATTGCCAGGATATTTCGAATACCCAGGGCGTGGGCGCCAATGAGATCCGATTGCAGCCCCATCAGGTTACGATCACGACAAGTGAAATGCAAAATCACCTGCATCTTTGTCTGGGCACAAATCAGGCCCGAGACCGCCAGACAACTCATCCGCGTTCGTGCCATTGGCGAATCTGCTACATTGACGGCATCAACACCGGCTTCCTTGAGCCTTGCGGCCGCCTTCAGCACTTTCTCGGCGTTCGCACCGCGAGGAGGATCGATTTCAACCGAAACAACGAATTTCTTGCCGAGCTTTGCAGCGAAATCGGAAACCCGAACATCCGAAGTGACTTGCTGCGCTGCTTCGCGATCTTCGCCAACTTCGATCTCCGGAGTATCTGTCGCGACACGTTGAAACGTGTCGATGACTCGTTTCATGGCGCGGATGTGGTCCGGTGTCGTTCCACAACAGCCGCCAATTATCGACACACCCAAATTGAGGAATTTGCCACAATACTCGGCGAAATACTCTGGTGAGGAGACATAGAAGAAGCGGCCCTCGTTGTACTTCGGGAGTCCTGCATTTGGAAGCGCTGAGAGTGGAACATCCGTCATCGTACGCAACAATGCGATAAAGTCGAATATTCGCTGCGGACCAACGGAGCAATTGGCGCCCACGACATCCAAGCCAAGCTCCCGAGCAGCCTCAAGCACTTCCTGCGGCGTGTTCCCACGAATTGTCGCCAAGTCGTCATTTATGCTCACCTGTCCAACAATTGGCAGGTCACAGATGCGACGAATTTCCTCAACTGCAATTCGAAGCTCTTCAACATCGGGAATTGTCTCGACCATAAAGAGGTCGACGCCGCCTTCAAGCAAGGCCTCTGCCTGTTCAGCAAAAAGTCCTCTGACGTCCTGACTCGACAATCCTCCGAACCGACTGATCCGCTTCCCAATCGGACCAATTGACCCGGCCACCAATACCTCTCGGCCTGACACTTCCCTGCGATCACGGGCAATTTTGACTCCGCGATAGTTGATCTCTCGAACTTGATCTTCCAATCCATGTTGTGACAATTTGAGTCGATTGGCGCCGTAAGTATTGGTTTCTATCAGTTCACTTCCGGCATTTATGTACTCCTCGTGGACTTTTCCAATGAGTTGGGGATCGGTCAGATTGAGGTGATCGAAGCAGTGGTTGAATGAAACGCCCTTTGTGTACAAATAGGTGCCCATGGCGCCATCGCCGAGTATGGCACCCTGCTTGAGACGAGTCAAAAGCGGGTTAGACATCAATGGAATCTATAAACCGAGATCGGATTTGACAATTTTGACAGCTGCGACCATGTTGCGCAGCTTGGCAACGGACTCGTCCATCGTACGCGTCTTGAGCCCGCAGTCCGGGTCGACCATCATCAACTCGGCGTCAAAGACATCCAATCCCTTCCTGATCCCGGCGACAATTTCTTCAACGGTCTCAATTCTGTGGCTGTGAATATCAAGAACACCGTAGGCGATTTTCTTGGTGAATTTCGGAGTTCTGAAGACATCGAGATTCGAATATCCTGAATTGGCAAACTCAAGATCGAGTTGGTCAACCGGCAAATCGAGAATGCGCGGATAGATTGTCTTGAAGTCGCCATAGCAGATATGCGAAATCGTCATCGCCTTTATTCCTGCCGTCACGATGCCCATGGCTTCGATCGCAATTTCCAGTTCCTCTGGTCTTGTCGAAATCGCCGGCTCGTCGATCTGGATATAACGCGCACCGGCAGCCTCTAAATCTTTCACTTCATCGTGCAGCAATTTGGCAAAACCCAATACCACGTCGCGTCTGGTTTCATAGAAAGTATTGAACGACCAGTCGCACATTGTATACGGACCGGTCAGCATGCCTTTCACAGGCTTCTTGGTGAGCGATTGTGCATATTTGTACATTTCGACCGTCATGGCGGTGGGGCGCTTCAAGCTGCCCTCGACAATCGGTTTTCGATAGTACCGATTGCCGTAAGAGCGGACCAGGTCGCTGATTCCCATTCCCTGGAGCTTCTCGGCGAAATACGTGGTCATATCACCTCGCTCCATCTCACCGTGGACGAGTATGTCAATGCCAATCTCCTCTTGGAGCGCCATGATTTCACGGGTGGCTCTGAGCTCAAGCTCCACCAGCTGCTCGTGCGTGATCTTGCCTGTCGAAAATGCGGTCCGCGCCTTCTGCAGGTAATCCGGCTTCGGGAAACTTCCAACGCTGGTGGTTTCAAGCATTGACGTGAACTCCATTGAATGCGCCAGCGGCACGGGACAGCAGTTTCAGTTTCGCGAGAGCGTCACGATGTGGAAGGAATTCCAAGCCACATGAAGGACTAACATAGGCGTCAGCTCGGCGGCCGGCGATCTTCTTTAGCAGTTCCTGCAATTGATCTTCCCGCTCCATCTTGATGTTTCGAGCGTCAACAATGCCGAAACAAGTTACGAATTTATCGCTCAATGAAAGCAGAACTTCGAGGTTCGTCGGATGCGACACACAGTCAGCAGCAACGACATTCACCCGAAGCTGCAGCAGATCTCCGGCGACCGCCTTGAGACTACTGAAGTAGTATGCCGTCCAAAATTCAGCCTGCAAGCCATCGATGACTTCATTTAATGCTGAAATTCCCATTGCCGCTCTGGTTGGATGATAGGGCAGGCACGGATCATCGAATTGGATGAACCTCGCTCCAGCGGCAATCAGCGCCTTGGTTTCTTCGCGTAACACCACGACCAGATCCTTAATGAGCTTTGCCTGATCTCGGTAATATACATCTTCTGATAGTTCCGCAAAGCTGAACGGAGCCGGCAGAACCGCTTTTATCGGTCGACCTGCCTGCTGCTGCGCAAACTGAAAATCTCGCACGGTTATCGCTCCGCGCCACTTGACTGGATTCATAACCCTTGGTTTGCGATAGTAGACATTATTGTCGAACCAGCGCAACAACCCACCGATTTGGAATCCATCCAATTTGGCCGCAAGCGGCGTGACAATGTCATCCCAACGAATCTGGCCGTCGGTAATTAGGCTGATTCCAGCCAACACCTGTTCACTCACTACGCGGGAGGTAACATCGTCATACGCGGAGTCCAGCTCGGCGCGAGTGATTTCCTTTTTGTCAAGACGGTGCAAGGTCTTGCGAATATTGAGCTGTCCTTTTACCGAAGGAAGTTTGGGAAAATTTCCGACCACCGTTGTTCTAATCATAGATGGATATTATCTGTCTTGAAGAAACTTAGCAACATTAATCTCGAGGTTCGGGCAAAAAAGAGCCGTCGGTGTGATTATCACCGGCGGCTGCAATTGTGTTCTGGGGTCTGTCCTAATTGCCGACCATGGTGCTGTCGAAGGCGTCCATTCGTTCCTTGATGCGCTCATCAATATTTATGGCATCCGAATCATTATAGAATTCTTGATCATCGAAACGAGATAGTGCCTTCAATTCAGCCAGCACGGCAAGTATCTTCAAGATCGAATTTTCGATGACTGAAAGAGACGCCGGGACTTTTCCACCCTTGTCGGCGATGTCTCCTCTTTCGATCCCCATTTGCAGCAATTGCACTCGACCGCTGATGGCAGTGGCAACATTATTCAAGTAGTGGGAAAGTGTCGCAATAGCAATGTTCTTGGAGCGAATCATGCCGGCGAGTCGTTCTTCTGCAAGCAGTTTTCCGGACAACTCCTGTCGTTCCTTGAACAAGCCTTCGATCATCAGATATGAGCGACAGAGTTCGCGATTGGCGCGACTCAGCAACTCATTCTGATTGCCAATGTCAATGCCGATATGGCCCGCGGCGACAATCGTATCGTCCAGCAGCTCAAACGCCAGTCCATCCAAAAATTCCCGGCGCAGACCAAGGCGGTTCGCCAACTCGTGGACGTAAGAGGCGTTTCTCTCAATGATCTTGAGGTTGGGTGCCTGAATATTGCGGGTCAGTATGTTCGCAAGTTTCACAATGCTCAGAATCAAGTCCTCGCGGTTGTCCTGCTGCAGTTGATGGTGACTGCGAATGACCCGCTGGAGATCTTCAGGAAGCCGCCAGCGGCTCGCTATCACACTACCGAGCTCCGCATGATCAACATCAAAGATCTTACGTTCAGCCACGAGAATATCATCCCCGGCATCTTCCAACTGGGCAACTTTGACATACTGCTCTGGATGTGCGTTCAAGATGTAGAGCTTGCCAAGGTCGTGGAGTAACCCTGCGACAAAAGCCTCTTCCGGACTACGGTGTCCCAGTTCCTGCGCCATCTTGCGGGCAAGTAGACCGACGCCAATGCAATGAAAATAGAAATGGCGAAGTGTGTCTTCACTCAAGTTGTCGCCCTTGCGCGGCGGCGTAAACACAGAGACGGAGAGGGCGATGCACTTAATGGCGTTAGCTCCCATCACTCGAATTCCCTGATGAACTGTCTTAATTGCGGAGGTCCGACAGTAATAACTGGAATTCGCCATCTTCAGCACTTTTGCTGTCAGTGAAGGGTCCTTGAGAATGATGCCGGCAATCTGGTCTGGCGAGGTATCCTCAGACGAAACGGCTTCGAGTACTTTTACCAGAGTGTCTGGAATCGATAGTAAGTCTTTGGAGGAATCAACATTATCGAGGAGGCGTATTTTTTCCATAACTCCACCGGGAGAATTGGGCTTACGAAAATTGCTTTTTCTAAGTATCGGCGGAGTGTTTGTGAACTAAAGTGCAATTCTTACGCAGTGATCATTTGACAAGCAGCGCCAATGACCTTGCCCAACTGTTCCATTTTGAATGGTTTCGTCAGGACAAAGTCTGCATGGCCGGCATCGGCCTTCTCAAGATCGCCTATGTTATCCCACCCAGAGAGAATGATCACCGGTGTCTGCGGAGAGTGACTCTTGACTTGCTCCGAGATCGACCAACCGCTGATATCGGGGAGTCCCGCCTCGGCAATTACCAGGTCGAAGCGCTCTTGTCGAAACAGACGCAGCGCCTCTTGCCCAGTTTCGACAGTCGTGATCTTGTGCCCCATACGCGTGATGATGTTTGCCAGCAGTTCGCGAATGACTTCCTGGTCGTCTATTCCAAGGATGCTGAGCCGACGCTGCTTCTCCCGCTTGCGATGTTCGTGAGCTACTCGCCAGATTATTGATTCAAGCCTGCCGCCCGGGCTGGATACAAAATATTCGCCTCGGAGACTGCGGAAGCTCTCAGGAAAATCCATGGCTTGGGCCGACAATTGCCACTCCGGCACTTCCAGTGATCTTCCTCGAAACTTGTGCATTTCTACATCACTTGTTGTCACCTGGAAGTACCGAAAGTTCTCTTCCTCATACGCCGAGAGATACAGGCGGCCTTCGGACGAACTGCCAAACAAGTGTTCGACCAGCGATTCGATCGCTCGAATGGTCTCCGGCGTCTCCACTCCCAATCGCGTGGTATCAATATTGCTCTCGATACGATGCCAGGTCATAAAGTCAACCAGCGAATTCCCATTGTGAGCGGTCCCAACATTCCGAGACTCGGGGATTGCGACTCCACGCTCGCTGGGATTCATTTGCTCGATCTTCTCTCTTGCCTCACCGACCTGACCAAGAGCTTCCAGCCGCAATGCGGCAAGATCAGTAACACGGCGGTAGAGCTCTATGTTTTCACGCGGAGCCCGGTCTTCTTCCCCAAAGAATAGCACTACCGAACCGTACTGCCTCTCGCCGCTGCTGACCGAGAAGCGAATCTCTTGAAGCGACTCCGGAAGACTCGTTGCCGCTTTGGCAAAGAACTCCTGTTGTTCAGATGGCGCGAGCTCTACTAACCGGGACCGCGAGATTATCGACTCCGGCTCGTTACTCAAAGGAAACTTCGCCACCAGAGCAGAAATCAACGATTGTTGCTTGTTGCGGCCCAGCTCAGACGGAAACCGAAAACCTGAGCTCTCAGTTCGAATCTCGACACCTCCGCGGGATTGGGATTCAATTGCTACCAGCCTGCCTTTCTGATTTGGCAGCAGCCGCGAGCCCGATTCTGCCAATGCATCAATGACGTGATCGATCGATGATGATTCCAACAACTTTCTCAAACACGACTCCAATTGCTGGATTGAATGACGGTAGCTGTCGCCTTCCCTTTTGGCCATAAACAAGAAATGCAAGTCTGCAAGATAGACAGAAGCCACTCGTACGGCAGAAAGTTTCTCCTCAGAAAACTCCAGCGAGGCGTTCTCGCTCTCTAAAAGCAAGACCAAATCGTCGCGATCGGGATAAGGTATTGGGATAAAAAGTGTCTGACGCGGAACGGAGTCATAACCCTTGCCCGCAGGCGTTGATTTGGGTGATGTCAATAAGAGGAGCTTGCGCTCACCTACGGATCTATTGATCCCGTCCGATTTTCGCCTATCAAGCAGCAATCCTGTTTCAGCCCCGCCCGAGGAGGCTTTGATTCTGTATTCACCGTCAAGATCGCGAAAGACCAACTTGATACAATCGGCGTCGAAGAATTTTCGAACACGCTCAAACTCGACAGCTTCTCGCAATTCCAAATTGGAGCCAATACCCCGCCGGAAGAACAACTCCTCGGTGATTCGCTTGGCCTCCTCTGACGGCTTCAGTCGGTCTTTCAGTCTGAGGATTTCCTTCTCGTTGCGAACCGACTCCAATAATGCCGCAAGGTGATTGCTCGCAACCGTTATGGCAGTTACCCGGCGCTGATTGAAGTGAAATGGCTTGGTCGAAAGCAGGGCGACTGATCCCAGGATGCGATCGCGGGCACGCAGCGGAAATACCGAAATCGACAAGAATTCGGATCCCGAAAAAAGTGCTGCGGTCGCCTGGTCGGCGTCCGAAAGATTGACCACGTTTTGTACTCGTCCGAGTTTTTGAACGCGGCCAAACACATCTCCACCAACGACGATGCGTTCAAGCCGCTTGGTTACATCTGGCGAGATGTTGGAAAAGGCCGCAAGGATCAACTCCTGCGTATTCTCTTTGAATAAAACGACGGCCGCACCGTCTGCCTCAGCACGCTTCAGTAGTTGATTGATGCTCAGGTTGAGTATCTCAACAAACGAAAACGGTTGCTGTGAAAGATCCTGAATGTTCAAGTATAGTGAGCGCCATTCCTCGTCATCGCTCTTCTGCACTTCGCTCAGGTGCATGGATGACGCTATGTTTCCGACACCCCACATCAGCAGAAGAATGCCCGCGGCCACGAGCAATTGCGAAATCGCAATTAGCCAAAAACTCACAGAGGGCACAAACAGGTTCACGAATGCCGGCAATCCCAGCAACACTTGAATGACACCTGCCGACAAGAACACCAGTAGTCCACTGCTGATCTTGTGCCAGCCGCTATCTGCCACTCCCTTCAAACGCTGACGAAATCGTGGCACCAGAAACAACAACCCTGCCGCGGCAGCCATGATAAAGATCCCATAGAGATCGAATTTCACTATTGACCTCCCACGAAGGGACGTTGGGCACCGTCTCGACTCTGAGGCGGTGCAGACTCGGTAGTAAGCTGAAGCGACTAACGCCGCTTCTTGAATATAATCGAAACCCCAAGCGCAATGAGCGCGATCGGCCAAAGGTAATCCCAGATATCACCGTAGATGATATCAAGGTTCTTCAGCAGAAACAAGACGCCAAGAGCAAGTAAAACGAACCCAATAAACATCGCCCTCTTCCTTCTGTCGACCCAGAATACAAGCGATTTTATTGCCGGCTGCAAGGGCTTTTTCCGACAATTGCCATTAAGCCAAATAACGGGAATTTCCGGAGCGGTCAAAGAAAAAGGGTCACAGCGCCAATGCGCCATGACCCTTGAAGAGCCAGTTCCTATTACCCTAATACAAACACGGGTAAGGACCTTCTGAGAATATCCAATTTAACAGATAAACGCAGTCAGAGATTGTGATCACTCGATCGCAGTTCACGTCTCCAGTTATGAATAGCGGTACCGGTGCAGGGCCGCCGCTGAAGATGTAATTCATGATATAGACCACATCCGAGATATTGACTATGCCGTTGCCGTTAGCATCGCCAAACGTATAGATCCAGACCACTACCGGGAAGTTGAATGGCGTATTGCCGGCGGTCGAGGAGTTGATAATCAGATTGCCGGTATGCCTGCCGAGGTTGAGGCCCACTGGGTCGCTTCGAACGACGATGCTGTCGAGCGTCGTTCCGGTCGCTGGTATCGGTGTAAGCCACGGGACATCGGCGGTTGCCGTCCAGTCCACGCATCCGCCGGTCTGGCCAAAGATCTGGACTGTTTGTGACGCGCTTCCCAGCTGAGTGTACTTGTAAATATAGATCAGAGAGTCTCGAGACAAGTCCAATGTGGGGTTTATCGGAGTCGGAAGAACATTGAAGGTCACCACAACTTTCTTCGGCGGATCAATCGCAACATCGGAAGATATGACTATCGTGTCCTTATAGACGCCAGGCGCCAAACCTGCCACTTTTACCTTCACAGTCACGAGAGCGGGGTTCGCCGATCCGGTCGGGGTGACGGTAAGCCAAGGCGCTTTGTACGTCAGCGACCAATTCAACGGCGGTGCCACCTCAGCACGGCTCACATTGAATGCCTGCGAAGCCACTCCGGGGTAACTCCCGCACTCAACTTCCGTGAATGACAACGCATTCGTAGTCACCAACAAGTTCTGAGGCACTTCGGCCTTCCAGAAGATTACCTTCACATTCTGTGGGGAATTGGTTGCGTTTGAAGAGGTGATCTTCACCGTATCAAAATGCTGCCCAAAGTCCACAAGGTTGCGGTTGAAGGAAAGAGTCACCGGAGATGGCGAACCCTGGACCGTAGTTCCTGAAGTACTGCTCAGTGTCAGCCAGGGATTCTTCTTAGTGAGTGACCAATTCATCTCACCACCACCGTCGTTCTCGATGTATAGGATTCGATCATACGGATTCTGTGTTTCATTGCCGACCGCCATTACGGTATCAGGAGTATGATCGATAACCGGAAATGCCGAGAATATCTCGAGAACGACTTTGACCCGGCGCGGGCTGTTTGTTGCAGTCGGATCGGAGATACGAATCGAATCACGATAGACTCCGGCAAGCAAGCCTGTGGTATTGATCGAGACACTTACATTTGAAGGCGCTGTCCCGGTATAGGCTGACAGAGAGAGCCAAACGGCGTTTTCTGTCGCCGTCCAGTTCAGTGTTCCTTGACCAATATTGTTAATTGCTATCCCTTGATCGGGCGGATTGGCTGCGCTTTGCAAGCCCTGGAAATAAAGACTGTCGGGAATCACTTGAATCGTAGGCGGTGGTACTGTCATCACCAATGTGACCACGAATTTCTGAGGGGTGTTTGTCGCACCCGCTGCCGAAACCGTCACAGTGTCCTTGTAGGTTCCTGCTCCAAGAGAAGCCGTGTTTACTGAAACCACCATCGGCGTCGGTGCCGTTCCAAGAGTCGGTGTGATCACGAGCCACGTCGACTGCTTGGTGGCTGTCCAATTCAGAGTCTGCCCGCCCCCGTTACTAATTGTCTGGAGTTGCGAAGGCGGATTGCCCTGCCCAACCAGACCATTGAAGGTGAATGTGCCTTGGCTCAAGTTGATAATTGGCGGTGGCTGTGGATTGCCAATCTTAATCTCGCCCGCCACATAAATCGGAACAAAGCCGTCTCCCACAACTGGTGCGAACTGAAAGTCACCTGCCGGTGGGACAAACGACGTGTCAAACGTTATGAATTGATCAGGGGCTGCCCCTGCAACACTAAACCACATAGTTACAAGGAGGCCAGTCCCTGGGGCGAGTGGATTTTCCGAGGTGAAGTCGGCGAATCCGACTAGAAGCTTCTGCTCCGCTAAATAATCATCGTTTAATGGTTTATTTGCCGTGCCCGGGAGACGCGTGCCGATATAGGACACCGAATCAAAAGTGATATCAGTGGAGTTCCACTTGACTCCAATACTGTAGCCGGCAATATCGTTGTCATTGAAACAGGAAATAGGCACGCCGACGTCAAGGCCTGCGTTGGTTGTTACTTTACCCACCCGCACTGTGTCCGGCGTCGAAGCATCCTGTGCCAGCGCCGAGCCCGCGAAAAGAATCAGAGCTAGTAGAATCGAGGATACTGCTCTTGCTCGTCTCATAACGAACCTCCCTCATCCAATAAGGTTGTGTATCGATGTATCATTCCAAGCAGATAAAAACGCTTTCTACCCTGCGACTTGTCCTGTCGTAGAATGAAGCTATGTACTGAAATTAGTTCTCTTTAGAAAAGAAATAGTCGTACCCTACCACCCATACCAATGAAATCGATTCAAAGCAAACTGTCAAGAGCTAAATCGCAGAGCCCGATGCACCTTACTTCCACAGATCAACTAATTCTCTCGGGTCGTATATTTATCCGGAATTCGCACTTCGCTAAGAGGCGACGCCAATCCAATTCGCGATTCGGTGGATTTATGCGCACCCGGGCCTATTTTGACTCCCCAATTACCCGAATTCTCTCCGAATTCAAGTTCAAGGATATCCGGTCACGGTACGCCGGAGATTGAGTTCGATTCTGAGGAATGCCTGTTGTTCATTCATCTTCCAGACTTAGGATGCTGTTGAAGCCGTGTCAGAGGTTAACAGCTGGCGCAGGGCGCAGCACCTCCGGAAAATATGTAGTTAATTAGGTAGACGGCATCGCCGATGTTGACCCTTCCATTACAATTAATATCACCGCCGGCGGGGTCCATTGGTGGCGTCCCTCCAGCAAATATGTATTGAATCAAATAGAGACAATCACTGATGGACACAATACCGTCCGCATTGACATCGCCGCATGCATAGCTGCATCCAATCCCCAGCGCCCCCATGAGTGTTGAGCATTCATTGTTTGACGCGGCACAAGCCGAATTTGTGTTGAGACCGAAATCGCCCGCCGCAGTATCGCAGAATTGTGGGTCAACTGAAATATTACCACTTGCAGTACCTTGAGACGCAAAGCAATTAACCCAATCACCGCCCTCATTTCCGAACACATCCGAGCAGGAAATATCAATGAACCCGGCGTTAACACAATTGGAGACTGATCCTGCTCTCCCATAGGACAAGATTGAATTGTTGACTTCGACAAGGGAGTAGCTTGCTGAAATAGATGATCCATTATTTGCTGTATTGCCAACAAACGTGCAGTTTGATATTGTGACATCAGATTGCCAATAGGAGTGAAAGCCGCCACTGATATTCGCACTGTTTTTGATAAACTGACAGTGCGAGATAACGGGAGCACAGAAGAACGATGCACTCATCGCACCACCATCTGACGATGCCGCATTTCCCTCGAATATACAATCCTTGACCTGACCTGATGATGATTGGTAAAAATAGAGGCCCGCACCGTACACGGCAATGTTTGTGGAGAATAGGCAGTCCGAAATAGTCGGTGACGAGGAATTGACTGAGGCCATCCCCCCACCTCCATTTTCAGATGAATTGTTGACGAACTTGCAGTTGGAAATGGTGGGAGATGTGCCCAGGCATCTAATTCCGCCGCCCATTGGCCACGCAGGATAAGGATCTTGCATCGGTGCCACACCACCAGTAATCGTAAATCCGCTAATCACAGTGGCCAATCCTTCCCCCTGCGTTATGTCGAACGCCCGATGCGGCTCTGGAGTTGATCCCTGGCAGTCAAGTACAGTCTGGTCTGGACCCATTTCTGATACCACCACCACGGCCTTGCCTCTTGGGCTAATGTCACGATTCCCGCTGCCGATGTATACTCCACTCTCTACAAGAACTGTATCGCTATAGGCTGCGGAGTCAATAGCCGCCTGAATAGTTGGTGCATCTCCAGTACCGCTTGCGTTGACACGCCACACCCGCCGCACGCAACTCGAACTGACTGGAACAGCACCGATGAGTACTCCACATGAGTTGTTGTCGGGAGCACACAGTGAGACTGAGGCTATGCCCAGGTCCCTCGTGGTTGGGTCACAGAAGAGCGGATCGCTGGAGAAGTTTCCGTAAAGATCAACCTGCGAGGCAATGCACCCTGTCCAATCTACCGTTGAATTGCCGTAAACATCAGAACATGAAAGATTGCAGTCCCCTCCCATCACACAGCTGACCGCAGAACCCCCTGTGCCGAAGGCAATTATTGTGGCTGCAGCTGAAACAGAGGAATTGTTGCTGCTAATCCCTGAACCGGAGCTCGCTGAGTTGTGAAAGAGTGTGCATCCGTTAAGCGCAGCATTCGAACCGCCGTAACACTGCAGAGCGCCGCCAACCATAGCTGCATTGTCGATGAACAGACAAGAGGACAGAGTCGGTGACGAGTCAAAGGCACAGTTCATTCCGGCACCGTCAAAACTGGCTGTATTGCCAACAAAGACACAACTTGACAGTGTCGGTGCTGAACCCTGATAGCAATACATACCAGCACCATACTGGGAGTCATTTCCTTCAAAGTAACAATCCTGGACCATTGGATTCGATCCATTTACAGCCGCCATTCCGGCTCCTCCGTTTGCGGAAGAATTGTCGATAAATCTGCAGGCTGTGATTGTTGGCGAGCATCCCGAAATACGGATTGCTCCGCCCATGGGCCAGTTAGGATAGTCCGGATGCGCCGGCGCATATCCATTCTTAATAGTGAGTCCCTGCAACACACTGTTTGCCGATTCACCATTGAAGAAATGAAAACCCCGATGAGGTTCGACCGAAGTTCCCTCACAGTCGATTGTGGTCACGGCTGGGCCGTTCAGTGACATAACAACTATCGGTTTGCCGAGAAAGCTGATGTCGCGGTTCCCATCTCCTGTGTAATAGCCATCAGCCACAATCACGCTGTCAAAAGGTTGTGCCAATTCAATTGCCCCTTGAATCGTCGAAGAATTTCCAGGTACATTTATGACTGTCGCCCTAATCGAATCCTGCAAAAGCAGGGAAATCACCACAAGATACATGACTCTGCGCATCATATTAACTCCTCCCGCTTGTCTATCTGTATCAAGATTTTCACGATTGAATCCCAGCTCTGGGTGTGTAGTTATTGGAATAGGAATTGGAATTGGAAGCAAACCACCCAGTTTTCCTATCCAAGGATAGGATTTTTCAGTCAACTTGTCAAGTAAAACGTGACAATTAACTCTATGCTCTTTGGAGCGCCACTCGCGCAGTTGCCTTGGTCATTGCTCCCCCATTGGTACTGATCCGTTCTTCTCGCTAAGAGTCGTGGATATGAATGGCGGTCACTTCTTGATTTTCAGCACCAGATAGATCCAGGGGCGAACCATCGACCACCAGCCAGAGCCCGCCTTGATTTTTGAGTAGTTCTGTCGTTCTGGCGGATAAATCATCGTGATCGGTACTTCCGCAAAATTCAACTTCGCGGACAGTACTTTGTAGTGGATATAATATTCCATCTCATACTTCCCCAGCCAATCCTGATCAATGTTGATTCGCGCACGATCGAAAATGTCCATTCGGTACGCCCTGAATCCGCAGGTTACATCTGTTCCCTTCACTCTCATAACGATGTTCACAATGCGAGTAAATATCTTTATGAGGATCGTACGGTAAGTTGGCATGTTTGCAGAACCGCCACCTTCCAAGTAACGAGATCCTTGAACATAGTCGGCGCCTGCCTCCAGAATCGGTTTCAACAGCCGCGGGATGTGACGAACATCCATTTTCCCGTTCCCGGCAATCATCACGATTACGTCATAATGATGTTCTTTGGCGTGCGAGAAGGCAGTACGCATTGAACTCCCGACCCCCATATTGGCCGCATGCCGTAGTACTGGAAAGGGAAACTCCGACATGACCATGGGTGATGCATCATCGGAACCATCATCGACAATAACTACATCGTAGTCTCGCTGCTGGGGAATGCTCTCCAACACCTTGCGCAGCTTGGAGCCCTCGTTGTAGCAGAAGACGACGACAAGGGATTTCATTGCTTCATGATCCTCTGGATGGTCTCACCCATTTCCGCAACCGTGTCAACGACGTAATCGGGCTCAAGCCGTGCGAGGTACTCGTGCGTTCGTATTCCGAATGACACGCCACAGGCCTTCAACCCCAGCGCTTGTGCCGCCCGAATATCCGCCTCAGTATCTCCGATCAACACACCCTCCATTCTCTCTTTGCCGCAGAAGTCTCGGATTAGCCTGATCTTAATCGAGTGATCCCCATGATTTTCCTCCATGGTGAGGATATCCTTAAAATACTGGCCAAGCCGGAAATGGTCAAGCTCCCACAACAGGCTCTGCCTGCGATTACGAAGAGTAACCAATGTGAGGGGAAAACTGACCTGAAGACTCTTCAGCACTTCGACGGCCCCGCATTGAATCTGGTCGAACGCGAGATACTCGATGTCTTCGATTACCGACAGTCGTTCAGCTATGTATGGCTTGACGAACTCCACCGGTGCCGTGCGCTGCACGATTTCGGGTTCCGGTATTTTGTTTCGCTTGAGCTCCCAATACTCCTGGCAAGGTAATGTGGTGTGACCGTGTTTGAGAAAGATATCTGAATAGATACGGTAAAACTTGGGAGCCACGTCGATGATTGGTCCGTCAAGATCAAAGAATACGCGCTTCAAGGGCTATCTCACACTGCACTTGACATAAAGCTCGGCACAGTTGTCCGAGAACTCCTTGCCGACCTCGTAAAATGCGTTGATGCGCTCCAAAGGCCAAGTTTCCATTTCAGAGTGTGGCAGTGGCTTAAGATAGATCCCTTGCAAAAGATCAACTTTCAGACCGGCTTCTTCGATGTGCTGCCGCAACAAAGCAGAAGTGTACACCCTCTGGTGCCCGATCATGTGATCGCGCTCGGACAAGCTCGTAATACTAGGAATCGATCCCATGGCGACACCGATTTTCCGGTGCAGACTATTTGCATTGGGTACCGTCAGGTGAATCGCGGATTCGAGATTCGGGTCGAGCCAATTCTTGATTTTTCGTAAAACACCGACTGGATCCTCAAGGTGTTCAAGAGCGCCCGCCATCACCATGTCGGTGTAACGGCGATCGGTCTCGAATTCCTCCCACAAGGAATGAAAGAAGTCAACACGACCACCCAATTCCGGCTTGAGAATATCGATATACTCCTTGGCTCCCTCCAAAACGTCGATGTGTTTGAGATGATCGAGGAAGAGTCTCGTCATGACTCCGGAGGCCGAGCCCAGTTCAAGAAGTCGATCCCCGCACAGGTTGGCCTTGATCGCTCTGTGTTTGAAGACGATCAGATACCGATCAAAATCGACCGTGGTGTCATACCAACGGGCAATCTTGTCTAAATCGTGATATTTGTTGCTTCTTTCAGACATTCTGCAGTTTTGGTATATTTAATGTTTGTCCATTTTCCCGCACGTACACCTCTTCCCAGTACCTCAGCATGAGCAGGTTCTTCTCGTATTGTCCGATGATCGGCTCGACCTTGTCGCCCAGTACCATCTTGCACAACAGATACGGTGAGTTCATTCCGGCGGCTACTGTCAAGGTCAATGTCCCGGCGTAGCGGGGATTAATCTCGAAGAAGCAGTATCGGCCTTCCGCGGTTACAAATAGTTGAATATTGCAGTGGCCAATATTCTTCATCTTCTCGGCGATGTATTTCGCTTTTTCGACCATCACCTTGTCATCCACCGTGCGACCCTTATAGGAGATACCGACCTTGGTCTCCACACGCTGGCGCGGGACCACACCGATCACTCGGCTGCTGAAATCGGATAGCACGTCGATCGTGTACTCCTTTCCAGTCACGTATTCCTGCAAGACCGGATCATCGACGTCTTTCAAATGACGCTGAAGATCATCAGCGTTATTGATCTTGTAGACATCAAGAGATGCTCGCCCCGTGCGTGGCTTGATAAAGATCGGATACTTGATATCCTTCGGATTCGGCAACTCGTTCGGCATCCAAGTCCTGGGCGTGTCGATACCGATTTCAGTGAAGAACTTGTAGGTTTTTTCCTTTTCGTTGGCAATGGCGATAGTCTGTGGTGAAGATATTGCAGTCACACAGCCGAGTTTCTTGAACTCTTCGATATTGGCGCCGATCTTGTCGAATTCGTAATCGACGATCGGTACGAGGAGTTGAATCTTCTCTTTTTTGATAATGTCGGAGATCGTTGGGATGAATTTTTCATCCTTGGCAGCCGGAGTGGCGTAGAAGGCATTCGAAAAATAGCGGCCGGCCGATTCCGGATTCATATCGGTTGTGACAATGTAAGCGTCTATTTCATTTTGTTGACGCAGACCTTTGATAAACGACTGGCAGGTGACTGTCCCTGAGCCGGTGATCAATACACGAATCTGTTTCTTGCTCATAAGGTAACCCGAGCCCCGTTCTGTTTGAGTGACTTGTCGGCCGCCTCGAGAATGCGGACGACGTGAAGGCCATCCTCACCTGATGTGAGTGGCTTACGCTTTTCGTTGATCGATGCCAAGAACTCCTGGGCAACGAGCTTTAGTGCCTCAGTGCTTTCCACTTTTGGGGCACGCATATCACCGGTTCGGTACTCGACCAATGCCTTGTATACTTGCTCCTTGTCTTCTTTGCCACTGGCGTCGGTGAATACGACTTTCTTGTCGTAGATTTTCACCTTCTCGGAAGGGTCCATATCATCATACACAATCATCTGCTTCGAACCGCCAATCAGGGTCGTACGGACTTTTACCGGTGCGAGCCAGTTGACATGAAAATGAGCAAGGAGATCATCTTCGTATTGGACTGTCAGGTAGCCGATGTTTTCGATCGACTGGCCATAGTGCGCAAAGCCGACCGCATTTACGGCTTTGGCTTTCTTGCCCGAGATGTAGTCACAGATCGAGATATCGTGCGGCGCCAAATCCCAAATGACGTTGATGTCATGCTGGAACAGGCCGAGGTTCACTCGCACTGAATCAAAATATAGCATCTGGCCAATCTCACCGCTGAGCTTCAGCTCTTTGATCTTGCGAACGGCACCAGTATAGAGAAAGGTGTGATCCACCATCAGCGTCAAGCTATGCTTCGCCGCCAAATTGAGCAGGTCTTCTGCCTCTGCCACTGTGTGGGTCAATGGTTTTTCCAGCATTACATGTTTTCCAGCCTTGAGCGCTGCCGATGCCAGGCGGTGATGCGTGAAGACCGGTGTGGCAATTACCACAGCTTGGATTTCCGGGTCCGCAATCAGCTGCTCGTCGCTGGAATAGCCCTTTATGCCTGGATAATTGTTCTGAATATACTTGATACGTTCGGGACGCTGATCGCAGACGCCTACCACTTTGCAGCCAGCGCCCAACGAAGAAAAATTGCGGACTAAGTTCGGTCCCCAGTAACCCACGCCGATAATGCCAATGCCAATCACAGTAATCTCCTGTCAAAAAAAGACATAGGACGAATAATATAGCTGAGAAACTCGCCTTGTAAAGTGATTTTCGGAGAATTGGGCTACCGTTGTGAGACTAAAGAATGGTGGGTTGTAAGATCCGGCGACTACATGGGCCGCACTGCCCTCACCGCGTGGAGAATATCTATATTTGTAAATGGTCGGGGAATCAGACCAAATCCACCGGCTGAGCGTATATCATCGTCCGTGACTCGAAGGAGGGGATCGCCAAGAAATACGAATGGCAGAGTTGGTCTCACTTCCTGTGCAGCCACCATCAAATCAAGTCCCGTCATGTCACTCAATGCCAATTCAGAGATCGTTAGGTTAATGCTTCGGTCTTTCAGCATTTCTTTGGCCTTATCTCCAGTTGTAGCCGAGATTGTCTGAATGCCGACGCCATTGAGTATGCGTCCCAATATGGACAGATGCAACGGATCCGCAGTTACGATCAGCGCTGTGCACTTGGTTTGCTCAAGGACCTTGCGAACGCGGGATATCAAGGTCTCGGCACCGAATGGTTTGGTAATGAAGTCCATGGCCCCCAACTCCATCGCTCTTCTGAAAATCTCCTCATTTGAGTAGCTGGTAAGCATTATGGCGGGAATGTGGCAGAAGCGAAGATTGTCGTGCAAATATTGAAGGACAGTAAATCCGTCTTCATTTGGCATGCGCAGGTCAGTAATGATAACTGAAATACTTGAAGAGGTGTGAAGTATCTCTCTTGCTTCCTTAGCCGATTGCGCTGTGAACGTGTTGTAACCATGCGCCTGAAGCACGACGCTTCCGAACTCGAGCGTTGAGGGGTCATCATCAACCAACAGAACTGTTCCCGAAGTACCATGGTCGGGTTTGCGATTCTCGATGTCATGCAGCCTTCGCGGAGTCCGCTCGGCAGCCTTTCCGAGTTGAATTAGCAGGACCTTGCGATAGAACGACCTTGGGTCCTGCTGGACATGGTTACTACTTACGCCGCCTTCATGGTTTTTCACACTTGCCTCATTGCCTTGGGCCCCGTATGTCGACCTATGGTCTTCCTGATCACACTATCGGCACCAGAAGTCAACAAAACTCGCGCAATTGTGAGAATTGAGTGCTCAATGTTCGACACGCTAAACAGCGATTTCATAACGTCGAGAGGATTGTCCTGCAAATTTGGAGAACTGAGGGGTTCAATCTATTATCTGTCAATGTGTTAGGGACTGTAAGGACGGTGAGCAAGTGCCGACAGGCAATCGTTCACCGATCAAGCGAACTTTCTTATTCGGAGCGACGAGTCCGTCGGTGGTTTTTCCAAGATGACTATTTCAGCAGCGTCATTTTCTTTGTAAGTGACTGATCCCCCACCGTCAGGCGATAAAGGTAGATTCCAGAAGCGATCGCCTTGTTCGCTCCATTCCAGCGCAATTCGTAGCTTCCCGCGGGCTGGATTTCGTTTACCAATTGATCAACGGCCTGGCCGAGGACATTGAAGATCACGAGTGATACTCTTGACGGCCGTTCAATCGAGTACTTGATGATTGTCTCCGGATTGAACGGATTAGGGTAATTTTGCTCAAGAGCAAACTCGCGCGGAAGAATTAGATCAGCTTCGTCTTCCGCGCTGGTCGACGTATATTGGGCCGAGTTTGAGTAGATATCGAATCCCGCACCGGGGTTGCGACTGTCTGCCCAGACACAGTAATGAAAACCACCGGTTAGCAGAACCGCCGGTGAGATCTCAGTACGACTCGCGCCGTTTGGGCTGATGAGCTGATTACTGCCGATCGCAAATCCATCACTTCGCATTATCTGAAGATGCCCGCGTTGGCCGGAGGCACCATTTGCAGTCCAGACGATAGCCAGGGCGTCGCTGACATCTGCTGTGCAACGGATGTCGGAGAAGTCACCAGGCACGTCGCTGACAATTGCCGCACCACTGACGGGGTTGCCGGCGCTATCGTATGCGCGCATTTTGATATTCGTGTTGCTGTTCTCTCGCTCAATCGTCGCGAGGTAAAATCGCCCAGTAGTTTTGTGTACACAAATGTCGAGGTCGAGCACCTGTACCAGCGAACTATCGATCTCAATCATCTGCGTCGTTCCTGCCGGCAGATTGTTGCTGTTGTAACGTTGAAAGAAGGCAGCCTGCTTGTCGCCGATTACCGCCAACCAGGCTATCACATAGGATCCATCATTTCGCACTCCGATATGTGATTCAAAATTCTGTGTGCCTACTGGCAGTGCGGTCACTCTGATGTTTGTCCCCAAGGCAGAGCCGGACGAAGAGTAACCTTGCGCATAAATCTGCCTTGTGTTGTCGCGTTCATCAGTCCAGGTGATGATAACCGATCCGTTGCCGCTGACATCAAGGTCGGGATTGCTCTTTGGTTTGGAAGTTGCATCGCCGTTTACAAGAAAGTTAGTTCCTTGCCGATTTCCGGATCCATCGAAGCGCTGTGCGAAAATATTTTGTCCAAGCAGGTCGTCGCCAGTGCGAGCATCTTCCCACACTGTCCAGATAGGGCCGCTGGGCACCGCCGCAACGCGTGGATTTTTCTGAATCGTCGTACTGACATCATCGTTTACGCGGGTGCTACTGCCAAAGAATGTCCCAGCGCTGGTGAGAAATTGCAGCGTAACGTCGCCCTGGTCGTCTTTGCGATCCTGCCATATGATCGCCTGCACGCTTGTATTGACCCCGGCGATGTCCGGAACAAGCTGCTGAGAACCGCTGACATCATCATTGATTTTGATATTGACGTTTTCCTTCACCAAGCCTGTTAGCAATCGCTGGGCGAACACATCGAGATTTCCCTCTCGCTGGTCAATCCAAGATGTCGTAAACCCCGTGGAGTTACGCGCGATTGTCGGGAACGAGCGCTCCCGCAACAAGCCATTGTCCTCGAGTTTGACAATCCCACCGACCAGAGCGGCAGCCTTGCTGATCTTCTGCAATTCTATCGATGCCGTGCCAGAGTATTCTGCCCACAAGCAAACGACACCAGAGTCGGAACTGTTCTGCATGGTCAGGTCCCAACAGACGTCGCTCTCGGCATCGTTGACTCGGAATGATGAACCAATTGGAACCGAGGAAGTCGAAATCACTTGAGCATAAACTGATTGCCCGCCATTTCGATTGGAAATCCAGCCAGCCAGGTAGCCACTACCCGAAATAAAATCAACTTTTGGCATGAATTGATAATCAGAAGCAAAAGCAGCATCAATCTGCGTCTCAGCAAACAAGGGGGTTCCAACATCAGTGAAGATTCGCAGATAGACATCGCCATCATCAGAACGGCCGTCTTCCCAGACAACAGCAAAATCCCCGACGAGCGACGACTTAACTGCCGGGGCAATTCGATATGGGGACGGCAACGCCTGGTTGATCTGGAAATTGTTCCCTGACTTGCTTCCGTCAGAATTGAGAATCTGCGCAAAGATGTTTGACCCATTGCGCGAGTCTTCCCACACTGTGACAAAACGGTTTCCGGACAGCAGAGTGATCTCCGGCTGGTTTACGAGATTTCCCGGAGTTGCATCATCAATTCGAAATGCGGCTCCGATCGTTGAAAACCCAAAATCGCACTTTCGGCCATAGAGGCCGTTGTCACTCTCGTTAACATAGATGACCAATACCGTTCCCAGGGAATTGGCGGCAACGCGAGGCTGCCTTAACGAAACTGGAGGATTAGAATTGTCGAGAAACTTGTTTGTTCCAACCGCTGCCCCGACGGAATTGATCGGTTGCGCCGCAATGCGCCAGAGACCATTTCGTTCATCCTCCCAAACAATTACACCGCGACCATCAGAGAAATGCGCGATATCGCAATAGCGCTGGCCGAAGGTTGCTGCGAGATTGTCGGAGTTTATCTTGAGATCACTGTAGAGTGAACCTGCAGGTCGCGCCAGTGCGTCTAACGAGAAATCAGAATTCGTTTTTACGACGACCTGTCGGGCAACTGACCGCTCTTGCCAGCGACTCAAGCGCTGCGAACGTAGATCGGCAACTCCGTTATCAGCAGATGCCGTCGCCAGAAAGCTGAATACTGTCAATGTCCCGATGAGAATACTATGGTATTTCATCGACCCTCCGTGTTCTATTCAAGCCAAATACTCGCAATAAGTGTGCCGCCAACCAGAATCGCGCTGCTTTCACGGCGATCGATGCATAGCGTTGGTCGCAAATGTATCTCTTTAGGCAACAGGCCGTAACAGATTTCGCTACAACGCATTATAACAATGTCTCTCACTCATGAATGTAACAAGACTCCGCAAGTTGCCTATTCACGCGAAGACAGTATTTGCAGATGCCTAAAGTCTAGGCAACTGCTTGCAGATTCTTGATCATTAGACCGGAAAAGTGCGCGATACCAACTGCAATTACGCCCTCTGCGATCACATTGTCAATATGTTTAGGGGTTTCGAAAGCCACCCGAAAGGTGACTCCCGGCCTAAAGACGTTGTAACATCAAGAGTTGCCGAATGATTGCCAGAATTTTTATTGAGTTACTTTCGGTTGGACGAGGTATAAATTCAGAAGATTATGAACAACATTAATCAAAAACGCCTTTATCGGTTTTACGTTGCGATTGTCTTGGCCCTGGTCTTTGTAAGTAGCATTGGATTGTCACTCGCTTACAGCTATCAGGATGAATTACCCTCGATCGAAGAGATTTACAACGTAGAGCCGCCGGTTGTCACGAGGATTTATGATATCCACGGCGACCTTCTTCAGAAATTCCATTACGAGAATCGCACTCTGGTCCCATACAGCAAGATTCCACCTCACCTTATACAAGCACTTGTAGCCACCGAAGACGACCATTTTTTTAAGCACTGGGGAGTCGACTGGCGCGGATTTATGCGTGCTATTTTCCGTAACGTCTTCTCGGGTTTTGGTGCGGCTGGCGGTTCGACTATAACACAACAACTCTCGCGAATGCTCTTCTACAATCGCGAAGTTTCAATCGAACGAAAGATCAAAGAAGCGCTCACTGCTATCAAGATCGAACGCACGTACTCGAAAAACGAAATACTCGAGATGTACCTCAACACCTACTACTACGGCCACGGTGCCTACGGCATCGAAACGGCATCTCGGACTTACTTCAATAAATCCGCAGAAACACTCAAGATCGAGGAATCTGCTTTGCTGGTTGCGATCGTCAATGCTCCTGCGCGTTATTCACCGGTCAATCACCCAGATCGCGCTCTCAATCGCCGCAACTACGTGCTCTCCCGAATGGAAGATGAGGGTTACGTCAACGAGACGATGACTGACAGTCTCAAGAGATTACCTCTCGCTCTGGACTTTTCGCTCGACAACGCGGGTGAGGCGCCGTACTTCACTGAAATGGTGAGGCAGCATCTGGTAGAAAAGTACGGCGAGGATGAATTCTACGGAGGTGGACTTGCGGTCTATACAACTCTCGATGCCGGATTGCAGAAGGTCGTTGAGGCGTCACTCGTCGCCCAGGTCGATTCGCTTCAGCAGCGCATGGAACGCCGCAAACGACTCGGAAATCCGGAATACAGCGTCGCGGAACACGATTCGGCCGGAAAGTTCATTGGTTATCGCTATAAGGATGTCCAGGGCGCGTTCGTGGCCATCGACAATCGCACCGGTGATATCCTGGCCTTAGTCGGCGGCAAGGATTTCCGTAAATGGAAATTCAACCGAGCCGTTCAGGCGCAGCGGCAGCCGGGATCAACCTTTAAGCCTTTTGTATATATGGCTGCGATAGCGGGAGGAATGCATACTTGCGACATCTTGTACGACACTCCAATTGCACTCACGATACCGGGCTCGGGAGTCTGGAGTCCGCAGAATTACGACAACGAATTTCTCGGTGCAATGACAATGCGCAAGGGCCTGGCAATGTCACGAAATCTCATAGCCATCAAGCTTCTACAGCAAGTGGGTGCCGAGAAAGTCATCGAGTATGCCAAGAAGATGGGCATTACCAGCCCGCTGACGCCTAACGCGGCGCTGGCTATTGGCACGTCAGAGGTCTCCCTGCTGGAACTTGTGAGCGCCTACACCAGTTTCGCGAATCTGGGCATACACGTCGAACCACGCTATATCTTAAAGGTTGTTGACCGTTACGGCAATATTCTCGAACAGAACAATTCGGCAACGCGCAAAGCCGTCGCCGATCCAGCCGAAACCTACATTGCTGTGAGCTTGATGCAGTCTGTAATGGACGACAACCAGGGTACCGCAGCGTCGGCACGCTCACGCGGATTTCAGCGCCCGGCGGGAGGAAAGACCGGCACGTCTGACAATTTCTGCGACAATTGGTTCGTTGGCTTCACTCCGCAGATCACTGCCGGAACGTGGATCGGGTATGATGATAAGATTTCAATTGGATATAATCAGGCCGGATCAACCAACTCACTGCCTATCTGGGTCGACTTCATGGTCGCCGCTCATGAGAATTTGCCCGTCGAAAGCTTTGTCGAACCTGCCGGTGTTGTCCACGAAACGATATGTCTTGATTCAGGCAAGAAGGCGACCTCCGGTTGTCCGCACATCGGCGATGAGGTCTTCCTACAGAATCAACGTATTGAGGAATACTGCCCGATTCACAAGGGACGGAAAGGGATCTAACTGCGACGATCAGAAAGCGCCGTGATCCTACGATTTGTCTCTGATCCTGTTCAGTTTCTCTTGAAATTCGCGCGCCTCGCCTTTGGAGAGCCCTGCCTCAATTAGCGCGTCTTCGCTCTGATCGAACTCACGGAGATTGTTGAATAGCAGTTTCAACTCCAGCGACGAAAACTGCTGTGCATTGAGTTGGTAGTCCTCGAATGCCTCCCATGCAACCGGAACTGCCTGCTTGACAAATTGCGCCATCGCCTTAGCATATTCGCGTATCTCTGACTGCGCGTGGTCATCAAGGCGTAGCTTAAGAAAATGAAACAGATTGTGGAGGTCGATCTTCCAGTACCACTGAGTGTACAGCGACAATGGCAAGTTGATCCTTGCCAGTTCACGCGCGACACCGGCATCAATTGCTTTGAGGTACTCATCGTACAGGTGCCGATTGCTGGACTTCAGGAACGCCAGGAAGGACTCCCGCACCGCAGGGTCGATCTCACCCTCTTCCCGACCCTGCCGGTTCGTCGTCGACTGTGGTTTGACATCCCCAGGCTTCGGGACATAGAACTCGTCTTCCATCACCGAGTAACGCCCGGAATACTCGTTTACATTAGCTGTGCGGTGCCTGATCCACTGGCGGGCAATGAAGATCGGCAACTTGACATGAAATTTGAACTCGACCATCTCAAAAGGCGTCGTGTGCTGATGGCGCATCAGATAGCGAATCAACCCGCGATCTTCACGGCGCTTCTTTGTACCACGACCATAAGATACCCGCGCAGCTTCCACGATGGAGTCATCAGAACCCATCACGTCCACCAACCGCACAAATCCGCGGTCGAGAACCTTGATTTCCTGGTCGGTTAGTCCTTTGGCATCATCCATAGCGTGGGGAGATATAAGAGATTTCTACAAGCGAGTCAATCATTTGCTTTGCAGTAGTCTGGAATTCGTGGTGCCCGTATTTAGATCTCACGGCCGCGATCCATTGCTAACGCGCGGTCAGTCAAAATTCGCAGATTCTCGTGCCAGAAGTCGATCGCGTCCAAGTCGTCACCTTTTTTGACCCAGCGAAAGTCCGTATGCTCGTTGCTGATTACAACCTTGGTCTGCCCTGTCCGGCAGAGAAAGTAGACTCCATACATCAACACGCCTCGAAACTCCCAGTTGTCAACCATCATGATCGAAAGGATCTGCACGTCTTCGATGCCGGTCTCCTCGCGGATCTCACGCCGCAGGCCCTCATCCCAGGTTTCTCCGGCGTTGAGTCTTCCACCCGGCAATTGCCATTTACCCTCTGGCGTGCGCAGAATCAGTGCCTCACCGTTGGCATTCAGTAGCGACGCCGTCTGGACAATTTGTGCAGTCAAGTGTTCCGACATGACTACTTGTTTCCCGTATTCGCCATTGAAGTATCGCTCGAACTGACACTGTCCTTTGGCTCGCGGACGCACCTGTATCCATGGCGCGGATTGCCCCACCACTTATTCTGATGGGTTACTGCCCGTCCGTTGTAACCGACAAAAAATGCCTGGCTCGAATCGAACTCTTCACCGGTCCACATGTAGATTGGCCAATAATCACTCGCCCATAGCGGCGACTCCTTATCCGGTAGCTTCTCACAGAATGCAGAAGACGATTTGCCATCCCAAGTACAGCCGGCGTGTTTGCCATGATGGATCAATGAGCGCACAACTTCCTGCGTAGTCGGCATCCTCCAGATATTCTGCGCCGAATCCATCAGCGTTTTTCCATCCGCTGACAAATAACGGCAAAGACAGAAGCTGTCCATTTCCGCTTTCGTGGCCTGGCGGTAAGCATCTTTGGCCTTGAGGTCAAACCCGGCAGGTGGAAGGCCGTAGAGGGCGATTTGATTCCAGGCAAGATTCGAGCCCGCCCCTTCCGCGCCTTTGGCCCAGCCCGGACCTTCTGGAGCCCAAATCAAGCGGACGCCGTTGCCCTCGATGAGACGTTCGGTGCGGATGCCGTCATCCTGTCGCATGATCAAGATCGGTGCATTGCCGATCGTAGCTCCCACCGCGACGCCTACAGGTATACCGGTCGCAATCAGCCAGCGAAGGTTGCGGCGAAACCAATTGCGCTGCTCGGTCATCTTGACTTCTTCCTTTGAGCGCAACCGCCAATCGTACCAGAAAAATAGCCCGATTATCGCCAGTCCTCCGCTCAGGAATAAGGTCAGCGCAAGTTGAAAGGGATCGTCCAATCCTCGCGAGATCTGCAATTGCGTCCACCAGATTGCGAACCAAACACCGACAATGATGAGAATCGATCCGCCAATTCGTGGCCAGAACAGGCAGATGACCGAGAGAGTGATACAGATTGCGGCCGGAATCAAGTAGCGGATAGCCATGTGAAAAGGCAATCCCCAGGCCTCGTAATACAGCTCGCCAAAGCTCCACATCACCCAGAAGGATGTGATAACCGTCAGAAGAATCGTCGCGATCCAACCGGGGAGGTGTTTCTTATTAATATTCACGATTCACGATAGATATTTTACGCGATGAAGGCAATGCTGCAGGCTAAGCTAACTTCGCTTGATCGAAAACTTCTTGATCCGCTTCTCGTGCCGCCCGGCTTCAAAGTCAGTCGTCAACCATGCCTTGACTATCTTCTCGGCCAAATCCGGTGTCACCCATTTTGATCCAAGCGTCAGAATATTGGCGTCATTGTGCTGTCGAGATAGTATCGCCATTTCTTCTGTCAATGCATACGCGCCGCGAATTTCAGGCAGTTTGTTGACCACCATGTTCATGCCGTTGCCGGTCCAACAGATCGTGATGCCGCGCTCTGCCTCCCGATTAGCGACGGTATGGGCGACGCGCATGCCATAATCGGGATAGTCGGTCGATTCCTCAGAGTCTGTACCGAAGTCGGTGACTGTGTGCCCCAAATCCTGCAGGAATTTCTTGAGGTGCTCCTTGAGTTGGAAACCCTTGTGGTCGGCACCGATGGCAATTTTCATGGTGAAGATTATACGATGAAATTGAATTCGGTGCAAGTTTGAATTGGCGGGGATGTCAATGGGCGTGCCGAATCGTTCGGAGCACCGACCCTCTCCCCTGGCCCCTCTACCTCTCCCGCTCGCTGGTGAGGGGAACGGGGCGAGGGTGCTTTAGCACCGTGACCCTAGAGCACGGATGCCATGCACGAATCGTCGCGTCTACAACAAAAACGGGCGACCTGTATGGATCGCCCGCGATAGTCAGTTGATACAAGTGAACCGCTCAGACGCCGACCGTCTCGTGTTTGTATACGCGCGTCAGCCAACCGCGCTTGTCGTTACCGTTCTCGATGATATCTGCAAAGGCCGCCTGCAGCTTCTTGGCAATCGGGCCGGCCTTACCGGTGCCGATCGAAATCTTATCGATAGAGCGGATTGGAGTAATCTCCGCTGCCGAGCCGGTGAAAAAGACCTCATCGGCCACATAAAGCAACTCGCGCGGTAAATTGCGTTCGAGTACTTTCATGCCCATCTCTTTTGCAAGTTGGATAACTGTATGGCGCGTAATCCCGGGAAGGATCGAGGCGTTGTACGGTGGCGTGATCAGATTTCCTTCATGGTATACAAAGATATTCTCTCCTGACCCTTCACTCACCAATCCATGCACATCAAGCGCGATGCCTTCCACATAGCCATGCTCCAGAGCTTCCAGCTTGATTAGTTGGCTATTCATGTAATTCGCCCCGCTCTTGGCGAAGGCTGGGAAGGTATCGGGGGCCATTCTTCTCCATGACGATACGCAGACGTCCACGCCGTCCTCAAGTGCGCCGCCGCCGAGATAGCTGCCCCAATCCCACACGGCAATGGCCACGTCGATCGGACAACCGGTCGGGTCAACACCTAATTGTTTGTAGCCTCGATAGGCAACCGGGCGAATGTAGCACGATTCTTTCTTGTTGAGGCGAATGAGTTCAAGCTGGGCTTCGTTTAACTGGGCTTCGGTATAAGGAATCTTCATGCGGTAGATCTTCGCGGAGTTGAAGAGCCGCTTGGTATGATCATTAAGGCGGAAGATCGCCGAGCCTTTCTTGGTCTTGTAACAGCGTACGCCCTCGAAGACGCTGCTGCCGTAATGGACAACATGGGACAGGACGTGCACGGTGGCATCTTTCCAGTTGACGAACTCCCCGTTCATCCAAATCTTGCCGTTCTCATCAAATGCCATGCGTCCTCCTCCGAACCAATTAATCTGCTTTTATCGCTTTTAGAATGGCGCGGGAGATCACGATTTTTTGAATCTCCGAGGTTCCCTCGCCAATTTCAGTCAATTTCATGTCGCGCCACATCCGCTCGACAGGGTATCGGGGCGATGTCGCAGCTGCGCCAATAATGCCTATTGCTTCGTAAGTGCAGAAATTGCAGACTTCCGAAGCGTAAAGCTTTGCCATCGCCGATTGCTGCGAATACGCCAGTCCCTTGTCCTTCATGACGCTGGCGCCATAGATCAGACCGCGTGCCGCTTCAATGCGGCAAGCCATGTCCGCAAGTTTGAATTGAGCCCATTGTTGATCGCCAATCGGCTCTTCATAGATTGAATGAGTTGCCGCGTAGTGCGCGGCCGCTTCAAATGCTCCAACCGCCAGACCCAGCGCCATCGCAGCGATCGAAATGCGCCCGCCATCAAGCGTCTTCATGAACTGCTTGAAGCCTTCTCCTTCGCCGCCGATCAAGTTGCCTTTTGGCACCTTGACGTCATCGAAATGCAGGAACGCCGTATCGGAACCTCTGCATCCCATCTTATTCTCCTTCTTGCCGACGGAAAAGCCTTCCAGACCCTTCTCAAGCACAAAGGAAGAAATACCCTTCACACCGCCGCTGCGGTCAGTGCGGGCAGTCACGATGGCATACTTGCAGAGATTCGCCGAGGTGATCCAACATTTCGTGCCGTTGAGAATATAATGATCTCCCGCCGATTCGGCAACCGATTTGGTCGCTCCGGCGTCGGAACCTGCCTGAGGTTCGGTCAGGCCGAAGGCTATCAAATACGGCTCGCTCTCTCCGAAGTGCAGGTACCGCTTGTGCTGTTCCTTCGATCCAAAGCTATAAATGGGCCCAGCACCCAGGGAATTGTGGGCCGCAACAGTCAAACCTGTGGAGCCGCACACGCGGCAGAGTTCCTCAACAATAATCGAGTACTGGACTGTGTTGGCTGCCAATCCGCCGTATTCTTTGGGAATCTGAATCGCCCACCAGCCCTGCTGGTGAATTCTTTCAATTGCGATTTTGGGAAAAGTCTGATCCTCGTCAGCCGTGATTGCAAGCGGAGCTATTTCACGTTCACAGAAATCTCGAACCTCGGCGCGAAAACCAGTGTAGTCACTATCGGCAAACATTACTTTCCTTCGTTGATGATGGCGCGCGAAATAACCATTTTTTGCGCTTCTGTTGTACCTTCGTAGATTTCTGTCACTCTCGCGTCGCGGAAATACCGCTCAACGGCATACTCTTTCACGTAGCCGTAGCCACCATGGATTTGTACAGCTTCGTTGGCTACAAAGTTTGCTGTCTGCGAGGCGAATAATTTGGCCATCGAAATCTCTTTCAGGCACGAGACTCCGGAATCAAACATCACGGCGGCACGATATGTCAGCAACCGCGCGGCATCGATACGAGTAGCCATTTCGGCTATCTTAAATTGAGTCGCCTGGAAATTGATCAAAGGCTGGCTGAATTGCTTGCGTTCGCGCGCATAAGAAACGGCTTCATCATACGCCGCCTGGGCAATTCCTAACGCCTGCGCGGCAACCCCGATGCGACCGGCATCCAGAAGGGAGAACGCCACGCGAAGGCCGCGATTCTCCTCTCCCAACAACTGACCCACAGGAATCTTGCAATCCATGAATGACACTTCTCGGGTATCCGATGCCCTTAGTCCCATTTTCTTCTCCGACTGGCCGAGAGTCATGCCTGCTGCGCCCTTCTCGACAATTATGCACGAAACCCCGTGCTTTCCTTGATCCGGACTGGTCAGCGCAAATACAATGAATACTGAGGCATATCCTGCTGAACTCACCCAGCTCTTGGTACCATTCAGCACATAGTGATCCCCGCTTCGGATGGCCCGGCATTGCAGTGATCCGGCGTCCGTGCCCGCACCCGGTTCGGAAAGCGAATAAGCCCCAATGAACTCACCGGCTGCGAGCTTCGGAAGGTACTTATTCTTTTGTTCTTCAGTCCCAAATCCCTTGATCGCCTTTATCACGAGGGAATTATGAACAGAAAGAGTAATAGCGTGCGCCGCACACGCCTTGGAAATCTCTTCGATTGTCAACGCATAGCTGAGCGAATCGACACCCAGGCCGCCATATTCCTCAGGTGCAAAAAGCCCGAAATAACCTAATTCTGCCGTTTCTTTCAGCAGCTCTTTGGGCATCTCCGCCTTTGCATCGAGTTCTTCCGCGATTGGCTTCAGTCGTTTTTCCGCAAAATCACGCGCTGTGTCGCGCATCATGATGTGGTCTTCGCTTAAGTTAAAATCCATAGTATCGGAGTCTCCTCATCCAGCTGATTTCTATAACAGTATCGGCGCACGACACAGGTTTGGCTCAACAATATCCACTTATCAATTGGCTCCGCTGCCATAAATGTAGAAACCCCGGCCGCTCTTCCTGCCCAACCAACCGGCCTGGACCATCTTCTTCAATAGCGGGCAGGGTCGATACTTGGGGTCCCCCAGGCCGTTATGCATGGTTTCCAAAATCGCCAGGCACACGTCCAGCCCGATGAAGTCAGCCAGTGTCAGCGGGCCCATCGGGTGGTTCATCCCCAACTTCATGACCGTGTCGATCTCTTCCTTTCCGGAAACACCTTCCATCAGAGCAAAAATCGATTCGTTGATCATTGGCAGAAGAATCCGATTGGCGATGAAGCCTGGGTAGTCATTTACTTCAACCGGCGTCTTGTCGAGCTTAAGGGCAAGATCCTTAATAACGGCACAGGTGGCATCGCTGGTCGGGAAACCGCGGATTATCTCCACGAGCTTCATTACCGGAACAGGATTCATGAAATGCATGCCAATGAACTGCTCCGGCCTGGTCGTTGCCGCTGCCAACTGCGTAATCGGCAAAGAGGAAGTATTAGAGGCAAAAATGGTCTCAGGCCCACAGATTGTGTCCATTTCGTTCCAGAACTTGTGCTTCACCTCGAAATCCTCAAAGATCGCCTCGACAACAAGCTGGGCGGAGGCGGCCTCTCGCAGGTGTCCAGTCGGCCTCACGCGTGCGAAAGTTGCATCGGCGTTCTCCTTGGTGATCAATTCCCGCTTCACCTGTCTGGCAAGATTGAGCTTGATCATTTCCATGCCGCGCTGCAACGAGTCCGCTAATGAATCCATGAGGATGACATTGTAACCCTTTTGTGCAAACACATGAGCAATCCCGTTGCCCATCGTGCCGGCCCCGGCTACCGCGACAGTCTTGATGTCCATATGAATTCCTCTTTCTGTCGCTTACATGAGTTCAATTGATAATGCTACGGCGTTGCCACCACCAAGGCAGAGGGTGGCCATTCCTGTCTTCTTACTCCGGTCCTTCAGTGCGTAAATGAGAGTTGTCAAGATTCGAGCGCCCGATGCACCAATCGGATGGCCAAGTGCGACCGCCCCGCCATTGACATTGACGCGATTCCAATCCCAGCCAAGCGCCTTGCCATCAGCCAGAGCTTGAACACTAAATGCCTCGTTGGCCTCTATTAGATCAAAGTAATTTATGTCTACGTTCAACTTCTTCATCAGCTTCTGCACCGCATATATCGGCGCAAAGAACAGATCCTGTGGCGGAGTACCGGCGACGGCGTATCCGGTTACTCGGGCCAACGGTTTCAAACCATTAGTCTCTGCATATCCTGATGAGCTGACCACCAACGCGCAGCCCCCGTCATTTAATCCCGGAGCATTTCCGGCTGTTACAGTTCCGTCTTTCTGAAATGCCGCTTTCAATCTTGAGAGTTGATCGACCGAAATGTCCTTCCGGGGCGACTCGTCCGTGTTGAAGGCTATGGGATCGCCCTTGCGTTGCGGAAGCATTACATCGAATATCTCGCGCTTAAACTTTCCCGCGTCCACCGCGGCGCAAGCCTTGCGGTGAGAGTTGTAGGCGTATTCGTCCTGCTCTTCCCGGGAAACGCCGCTCTTCTGCTGCGTGTACTCCGCCGCATTTCCCATGTGGTAATTGTTAAAGGAATCCCACAGGCCGTCCTTGATCATCAGATCCTCGGCCTGTTGATTGCCGAGCCTAAATCCCGTGCGGGCGTTTGGCAGTGCATAGGGAGCATTCGACATCGACTCCATGCCGCCGGCAACGATCAGATCCGCGTCCCCTGCCTTGATTGCCTGCGATGCCAGCATAACTGCTTTCAGGCCCGAACCGCAAACTTTGTTGATGGTCATGCAGCCCACTTCTGGAGGCAAGCCACCATGAATAGCTGCCTGTCGCGCAGGGGCTTGACCGGCGCCGGCCTGGACGACGTGTCCCATGATGCATTCCTGAATGTCTTTGGCATCAACTCCAGATCGATTCACGGCTTCTCGAATGGCAAAAGCGCCAATTTGCGGAGCCGTGAAACCGGCCAACGATCCCTGGAACTTGCCAATCGCCGTTCGACAGGCAGAGAGTATTACAACTTCTGGTTGATTGCTCATGTGAACCTCTTTCCTATATATCTAAGAGCGAACAAAATTCATCCGATTGCTCTAACGCAGGACCTAACGATAATCGTGAGCCAAGGTAAGAAAAGTCTCGATACGAGGCAATCGAAATATGGTCGCGATTGTGAAAGTTGGCACAAGACCAGTTGGTCAACTGCAATCGGCGCAACCGAACAACAAAGTGCGACAGTGTCAGCTTATTCTCCGCCTGCGCTTACTTTGATTCCGCCGCCTGCTTCTTCACGTCCGCAAACCGTTGCTTGACGTCATAAATCGGAGCTTCCGTCGTCTGGAACTTCGGCATCACTGCTGCTGCAGCCTTCGCGTTCTCTTCACTTGCATAGAGGTTGTTTGTGCCGCAAGTTCCGCCTTCAAGGAGGCGCGTTGCTTCGGGGGTCACAGATACGATTTCCCCGTCGGCAAATACCACGACGATCGGTTCAACTGTCAAGGGATCATAAGTACGGTATTCGACACGTGATTTGGGAAATTCAGTCGCCGCCACAAACAAGGCTTCTTTTGCACAGCCCATGTTTATCGGCTTGCCGTCATCCACAATGAAGACGTGCTGATGAAGACCCAGATCGAATGTGAAATCGCTCAGCTTGTGTCCGTAGCTGAATCCAAGCTTGTTGTATTCGTCCGGACTCCCAAGATCGTAGAACATCTCCAGTGAAGAGAGGAATCGCAAGCGATCGATCACATGGTCACGACTGAGCTTCAGATCAGAGGCGATAACATCGGCGGAGGGAAACTCCTGATTCTTCTTTTCTTTACTTGTAATGTACTGACCGATGAGTTTTTCTTCGTTGGTGAGAATGAAAATCGCCGCTCCATACCGACCAAGCCGTTCGTGTATATTTATGTTCTGTTGAAATTTGGCCAGAAGGTCTGCCCTGACACTGTCACTGACGGTGACACCAAGAACTGCCGCAGCCTGATCGACTGTAGCTACGTGCCCCTTTCGCGCCCACATTTCAAAGAGCTTCGCCACAAGTGGTCGTTCTTCGCCGACAAAATTCTCGGGTACATTTGCCAAGGATACTTCAGCCTTGGCCGGTTCATTCTTCTGCCCGCAGGAAACCATCATGGGCAAGAGTGTAATCACGATGGCAACGGATATCATCAAGCGGTTGTATTTCATTGGCTTCCCTCGCTGTATAGAGTTCACGGTTAGTTCGTCACTGAAACTCAATAATTGCCGATCTGCCTCCGCTCCGCAAGCGAAAAGCGCTTCCCAGGCGTCCTTGCAGCGAAGATGCAAGCTTTTTCACTTGATTGGGAGGCACGGTTGATTTTTGAACAGACCATCGCAGTTTCTTTAGGATCTTCCAAGCTTGCGATTGACAACACCTTACACTGAATCCTTGGGGAACTTCGGTCCTCGCAAACGAAATCTACATCTCGCACAGCTTTTGCGTATTCCCTGACTGAATGGTTATGGAATTCTTATGGAGGTGCATGTCTATGCAACGACTGCTCAAGTTGATGGTGCTAACAGTAATGATCGTGAGCCTCTCATCGATCATCGCACCGAGTGCGCTTTTCTCTGCAAATATCATCAGACTTGGCTGCCCAGTCGAAAAGGCAGTTGTCGATGGCGATTCAGTGGGAATTGGTGTCTACATCACGAACGACACACCCCTGGGAGGATTTTCTCTGGGCTTCGGGTACAACTCCAACGACATCGAGATTACATCGGTGAAACAAGGCCCCGCTCTCGCCACCGGAGGCTCTTCGTCATTCAAGGTCCAGCTTAAACCGCTTGATAACCGCGTCCTCACAGGTTGGATCAACTTCGATCCGGATTTTCCGCTTCAGGTAAATCCTACCGAGGTTCTGCTAATGACGCTCTGGGTACGCGTTCCGTTGGGAACACCCGCACAGTGTGTTGATTTTGACTCCGCGTTCGTTGGTCCTGCCGGATATTTCGTTATCTCTCCGTCCGATGGTGGCGTGGTTGATGTCGATTATGCTGATTGCGGCACCGCCGAATTGTCGATTATGGGTGGCTGTAACGGGCCGGCTAATACCGCACCGGTTGTAAGCGACATTCCTGATCAGACAATTGGCGAGGGCGCCGCTTTCTCCACGATTATTCTCGACAATTTCGTCAGCGACGTTGAAGACGCCGATAACACAATTACTTGGACGGCGGCATCAGCTGTTCCCAATGGATTCAGTGTCAACATCGACGCCAATCGAATTGCAACGATCAATTATTCTGGAGGAGAATTCTCCGGCAGCGCTACCTTCACGTTTACCGCCACGGACCCAGGTTCGCTCTTTGCCAGCAACAACGCCACGTTTACCGTTACAGCTGTCAATGACCCGCCGGTCGTTGCTGATGTCCCTGACCAGCTGGTTGCTTATGGCGCGAACTTCGCAACTATCACGCTTGATAACTTCGTAAGTGACGCGGACCATGCCGACAATTTGTTGACGTGGACTGCAACCGGAAATTCGCAACTAACCGTCGCGATCAACGCAAGTCGTGTCGCCACTATTACCAAACCGTCCGCCGATTGGTCGGGAAGTGAAACGATCACTTTCCGCGCGACCGATCCGGGAACACTCTTCAGTTCCGACGCGGCCACGTTTACGGTGCAAGCGCCCGTTGCTTCTATCGTTCTGAACGACGACAGTCTCTTCTTCAGTGGTTATCAGCATGGTCCAAATCCAGCAGGCCAGCCGATTATCATTACCAACGGTGGCAACGGCGCCCTCAATTGGAGCGCTTCCGAGGGCTCCGTCTGGCTCAGCTTGACATCTACTTCCGGAACCGCACCCGGCGGATTTACGGCAAATGTCGATATCAGTACACTTTCAATCGGAAGGCACACTTCTCCGATTTCCGTTACTTCTCCGGAAGCAACCAACTCACCTAAGACAGTTGTCGTAGTGGTTGACATTAACGATGACGTTGACATCAAACTGACTCCCGATAACCTGAGTTTCAACACTATGGTCGGAGTTAACCCTGGTGTGAAGCAGATTGGGATTGCCAACGCGAGTCCTTCAGGTATTCAGTTTGACTGGGGCGCGGTTGAGACTGCCCCGTGGCTGACTCTCAATCCTACAAGTGGTACCACGCCGTCGACTGTTGATTTTAACATAGATGTCACCGGACTCCTGCCGGGAACTTATACAACCAAGGTGGTGATCAAGCAGATCACGGCTGTAACAGCGGGCATTGAAGATGACCAGGACACAGTAGATGTTAGCTTGTTGGTCGACTTCCAGACAGGTGTCGACGATCTTGGTGGGACTCTGCCGAGCGCCTTCAGCCTCGAACAGAATTTCCCGAACCCCTTCAATCCGACGACTTCTGTAGAATTCAATCTTCCGAAAGCCGGATATGTGACCCTTAGTATCTACAACATACTTGGCCAGAAAGTAACCGACCTCGTCAACACCGCACTTTCAGCGGGAAACAAGCGCGTTGACTGGGACGGAACTGACCAGAGCGGAAGAACTGTCGAAAGCGGAGTCTACTTCTACAGGCTCACTTCTGACGAATTCACGATGACAAGGAAAATGATGTTGCTCAAGTAACAGACTCGTTGCATCGCTCCTCTGAAGGCTCTCGTCCTTGACGAGAGCCTTTCTGTTTACTTCGATGTTTCGCTAATGAATAATTGACTTTGCAAAAGGCCCCCGCTATCGCAGGGGCCTTCTGTCATCCCTTTGTGGTCCCCTTGCGGTCCCCTTGGAGAAAGGTATTCCGCGCAATTTCGTCGGTCTCTTTCTGTTGTAGTGAATCCAGTTCGAGCCAGTACCTCTCTTGTTGGCGCTCTTTGAGCTTCTCAAACACCTTTTCCTCGCGCGCGGACTCGATTAACTTTTCCCGTTTGGCGTCTTCTGACTTCTTCGCATTCACAATGACTTGCTGTTGAGTAATCATGTTTCCAATTAATCGCTGCTGATAGAACGCCGACTGGCTCAACCGTCGACAATCGACCTTGGCAACCTTGTAAGCCTGAAGCTGGGCGATCTCCTGCGCCATCCGACTGTGAAGCAGTTCCAGATGCGCCTCTTCCATCCGTCGCACTCGTTCGGCCTTGGCCAGTTCTTTTTGTTTCTCCATCTTGCGATGCGTCTTAATTTGCAGAAGCTTCTGCAGCCGGAACTGGAACTTTTTCATTCTCTACTATTCCCTGTAAGCGCACGATATCGGACTCGAAGTCCGGACTTGCTGCTGCGATATCCTGCTGCAGGAAGTCGTTTAGTTTCGGTACCTTGCTGATCGCGGTGTCTATCTCGATGGAAGAACCCTTCACATACGCGCCGATGTTGATCAAGTCTTCGTTTTCCGAATAGATTGCCATCAGCTTGCGCGCTTCCCCTGCGAGGTCGCGATGAAGCGGACTCACAATATTCACCATCACGCGAGACACCGATTGCAGCACGTCGACGGCTGGATAATGTTTGCGATGCGCCAACTTACGGGAGAGTGTAACGTGACCATCCAGAATCGAGCGCACCTGGTCCGAAATCGGCTCATTGAAATCGTCACCCTCAACCAGAATCGTATACAGCCCTGTAATTGAACCTCTCTCGCCGGCACCGGCTCGTTCGAGGAGTTTCGGAAGCATTGCGAATACCGACGGAGTGTAACCCTTCGTGGCCGGGGGCTCTCCGACAGCCAGACCGATTTCTCTTTGTGCCATCGCGACGCGGGTGACCGAGTCAACCATCAGGATGACGTCGTGCCCTTGGTCGCGAAAGTGTTCTGCGATTGCTGTCGCAGTCATGACGCCTTTCAATTTCATCAAAGCTGGCTCATCCGAGGTTACTGCCACCACGACCGAACGTGCCAGTCCCTCGACACCCAAGTCTTGTTCAATAAACTCGCGCACTTCGCGTCCGCGCTCGCCAATCAGGCCAATCACATTGATCGTCGCCTTCGATTGTCGGGCTATCATTCCCAGGAGCACCGACTTGCCGACTCCGGAACCCGCGAAGATCCCCAGCCTTTGCCCCTTACCGCAGCTGGCGAAAACGTCTATGGCCCTGATTCCAGTGAGCATCTGCTCGGAAATGCGCTGCCTCTTCAACGGGTGCGGCGCTCGTGATGTAATCGGTCGCTCACCGGTCACCGTTAAGGCCCCGAGGTCATCCATCGGCTGTCCGAGTCCGTTGAGTATCCTGCCTTTGAGCTGATCACCAACGCTAATCTTAAGCACCGATCCGGTAGCTTCGACTATCGATCCGGGATTGATGCCTTCCATCTCACCGTAAGGCATGAGCAAAACGAAGTTGTCCCGAAATCCTACAACTTCGGCCAGTACTGGCGCGCTATCGGCTCGCCTGTAAATTCGACACAACTCTCCGAGGGAGGCCTGCGGGCCAAGGGACTCGATTATCAGACCGATGACCCGCCGCACCTTGCCATCCAGTTTGATCGTTGGCGTCCTCTGGACCAATTCTCGTTGAGCGGTGAAGTCGATGAGCTTGGTCATGACTACTGCAACTCGAGCAGTTTATCTTTTAGTACCTGTATTTGATTTTCGATGCGTCCGTCAGCGTTGCCGGAGTCGGTCTCGATAATGCATCCTCCTGCGCTGATGCGAACGTCGGCTTCCACTATGATGTGTCCGAGCGAGTCATTCAGCCCGCCAAGAGCTTGAATCTGTGCCTTCACAAACTCCGCCTGCCCCGGGTTTACTCGCACAATTAACTTTGTCTTGTCGAGCACCTCACGTAAGCAGGCATTAATCGTGTCGAGTACAGTCTTTTCCTCAACCTGCCCGCGCGCCGTGCTGATCTTGTTAGCTAGCGCAAATGCAAATTCGAACAACTGCGTCGAGGCCTGAAGGTAGATATTCTGCTCGTAGCTCGACAGTGCATTGATGACCTGTCGAAAGTCCTTTTCCAACTGCCGAGAAGCTGCCAACCCGCGCTGTAATCCAGTCGACTCTCCGTCAGCAAACCCCCGCTTATATGTTTGCTGCAATTCGATCTGGTGGCGCTCTTCAAGCAGTCTGATCCGTTGTCCCTCAGTCGAATTCTCTTCAAGTTCGCGTCGGTAACGCTCGACAAACTCGTCGCTGCCAATCGGGACTCGGCCCGAGGCCAGCGCCACAGACGAAAGTACCTTAGACGACGACATCTTCCTTGCCTCCGCGCCCGGAAATGACGATCTGTCCTTCTTCTTCAAGTCTGCGGATCGCTTCCACTATGCGCTGTTGTGCTGCTTCGACGTCGGATAGGCGCATCGGACCCATAAATTCGATTTCTTCCTTGATCATGATCGACACGCGCTCGGAGACATTGGTGTAAATCTTGTTTTTCACATCGTCAGATGCCGCCTTGAGGGCAATGGCAATGTCCTTGGTCTCAATCTCTTTCAGCATGCGCTGGATCGAGCGGTCGTCAAGCAGGATGATATCCTCAAAGACGAACATCATGTTCTTGATTTCAGCGGCAAGATCCGGGTTGTCGGCTTCCAGAGTCTGTAGAATATGCTTTTCCGCCGAGGTCTCGACCAGATTCAGAATATCCGCCAGCGCCTTGGCGCCACCGGATTGTTTGCTCTCGCGGAAGACCGAACCAGAGAAGTGCATATCCAGGGTCTGTTCGATATCTTTCAGGATCTCCGGCGAGATCTTTTCCATGGTCGCAACCCGCATTGCAACTTCCGCTTGAAGTTCGGGAGCCAGTTCCGTGACGATTCCGGCTGCCTGCTGAGGTGTGAGCTGCGTAAGTATCAATGCAATAGTCTGTGGATGTTCATTTTGGATGTAGTTGACAAGCTGCTTGGGATCGATTCCCTTCAGCAGGTTGAATCCGGATGTGACCAACGACGACTCGAGCCGCTTGATGATATCAACGGCGCGATTCGACCCAACAGCTCGCTCCAGGAGCGATCTTGCGTAGTCGATACCGCCGGTCGATATGTATTCCCGCGCCAGAAAAATCTCGTAACAATCCTGAACGACGCGTTCCTCGACCTCGCCCGGAACGTCGCGCATATTCGCGATCTCGATCGTAATCCGTTCCAGCTCCTGGTCGGAGAGGGCCTTGAGTACCTCAGCCGAGACCTCGGTTCCAAACGCGATCAGCGCGATGGCAGCCTTCTGGGTATTGGTCAGTTCGGCGTAGGTAATCGACATACTACTGTGGCTCTGCCATGATTGTTCTGATCACTTTAGCGATCTCGTCAGGTTTACCCTTGGTCTGCACCTTCATGGTGTCTATCAGCTTCGGCTTCTGTGGCTTCTGCTGAATCGTCTCCTCTTGCGGAGGCGCTGCGGGCGGCGGCGGAGGCACATATTTGGCAATCGCCACAAACACCTTCTTTAATTTCTTTTTGGTGTAAAGGAAGCCAACTATCGCAAGGAGAACCAGTCCTACTTTCTTGCCGTAAAACGTGTAGTTCTCCCATTGACCGGTGGAATCGAGTTGTTTGCGCGAAACTTCGAGTATGCTGTTGTCAAATGGCAGATCCACGATTGTGAATAGGTCCGCGCGCGCCTCGCTATAGCCGACAGCGTTCTTGATAATCGATCCGAACCGCTCGAGTTCTTCCGGTGTGCGATTGATGAACTTCTGCTGAACTTCACCTTCAGGCGATTCAACTTCTTCATAGTTCCCGTCGACCATGACCGCAACAGTCAGCCGTTTGATGCTGCCAACTTCGCCAATGATGCTCTTGATCGTCTTGGAGACTTCATAGTTTGTTATGATATCGTTCGCATCGTTGCTGTTCGACGAGGTCGTAACCGGCGGAACACCCGGTAGGGATTCTTGCTCATTGCCTTTGCTGGCTGTTCGCTGTTCGCTGCGCACTGCCACCATGTCGGGATTATATTCTTCGATCTGGGTGCTATTCTGCTCAAAATTTAGTTCGGCACTGACGCGGACCACTGCGCGACCACCACCAATGACCCCAGAGAGCATCGACTGGGCCTTCTGCTCCAGATAACTCTCAACGTTCTTGCGCATTTCAAATTGGGTCCCCGACATCATTGCCGACGGATCATTTGACTGTGGTGCGGTCAAGAGATTGCCGTCGTAGTCGATGATTGTCACATTCTCCGGCTTCATTCCTTCCACCGAGGATGCCACAATGTAAGCGATTCCCTGCAGTTGGCGCTTGGCCAGTGAGGTGCCGCCGTTCAACTTGAGAACAACAGACGCGCTGGGAGCATTTTGATCTTCCTTGAACAGTTTGTCTTCCGGAATTGTCATATGCACTCGCGCAGCCGAGACTTCGGTCAGACTACCGATCGTGCGGGCCAACTCGCCTTCCAGAGCACGCCGATAATTCAGTTTTTGAACGAAATCGGTCATACCGAGATTTGTCTCATCAAAGAGGGCATAGCCGATATTTTGTGGGCTTGGCAGGCCGTTGCTTGCCAATTTCATGCGTGTCTCGTACACGTCGTCGGTCGGTACGCTGATGGAGGCGCCGCCGTCGCCGATCTCGAACTGAATGTTCATCTCCCGCAACTTTTCGATAACTTTTCCGGCATCTTCACTCGAAAGATTGGAATAGAGCGGGACGAAGTACTGGCTCTTTGCCAAGTTGAATATGATGACAGTACCGGCGATAAGGCCAACTACCACCAGTGCCGCCATCACGACCTGGCTTGGTGTCATGCGGCCAATTAGTTGATAAAAGTGATCAAATATCCTCTTCATGCATCCATGCTCCGAGGTTTATGCCGATTAGATCGGCATCCGCTGGATCGTCTGATAGGCTTCCAGCAATTTATTGCGAATTTCCATCAGCAGCTCAAATGCTACCGAGGCTTCTTCTACGGCGATCATAACTTGATGAACATCCGAAACATCGCCCTTTAGAAAGGCCGTTTCGGTATCCGCTGCGCGACTCTGGAGATCATTCACCGAATTCACAAACTGCGACAGGGTGTCCTTGAATGAGCTGAGACTTGGATCTGCCTTGGGCAGGACCTGACTTTTCGGAAATGTCAGCTCTTGCGGCAGTGTGTTTATTGTGATCGGATTCATGCGCGAATATCTACAACCTTACCCAGATGCGACTCCGGCTTACGCGGAGCAGATTCCGGCTTGAAATTTTGCACTATGAATTTCTTCTCTTGGGCTGACAGCAAGTCCGCGAAACGAGCTTGGGCGAGTTGGCTTGATTCGGCCGGTTTCGTCTCAGTAGCTGCCGGAAGAGGCGGACGTTGGGTTACACCCTGACTGTACACCTGCAAATTCGCGTTGTTTATCTTCATTTCTGATTCCCGTTAAATCTCTAATGCTTTCTTCGTTATCTCTTTGACCGTCTTAATGGCGGATAAGTTGGCCTCATAGGCCCGAGCAGCCGTCATCATCTCAACCATCTCAACTAATGGGTCAACGTCTGGCATTGCCACAAAGCCTTCCTCGTTGGCATCAGGGTGCTCAGGTTCATAAACCAGCCGCGCTTCTTGTGTTGGATCAACGAACTCCCGACCCTGGGCATGCAGAATATTGGTAGTATTCAGGGTTGCCACTGGCTTGCCTGGGACGTGTTTTCTATCGGTCTGATCCAGCTCGACTGCCGCAGCGTTTAACTCGCGTGCAAACACATCTTTCACTTTCTTAGTGCTGATGCTGAGTACTTTCTTCTTATAGGGACCGCCCTCCGGCGTCTTTGTGGTCTCGGCATTTGCCAGATTCTCCGCGGCCACGTTCATCTTTCGACGAAATACGGATAGCCCCGAACCCGATATTTTGAGGGATGAAAACAGGTCACTCATGGCTGACTATTGGCCTCCTCTGATCGCCGATCTTAACGACTTGAATTTACGCGCCAACATGTCGGCGCTAAACTCAAACGTGATCTGGTTTTGTGCTAAGTTCGCCATCTCCTCGTCGATGTCTACTGAATTGACTCCGGTGTCGTTCGGCGACTTCTTGACCTTCTCGATCCTGGGAGCACCTTCAGGAGAATCCCCCAATGGTATGTGGTTGGGATGTGTTGTTACTCCCGGAGTTGATGGCTTGTCGATGGCTTTGCGAAGTTCTTTGTCAAAGTCGAATTGCCGTTTCTCGAAGCCTTCCGTATTCACATTGGCAATGTTGGCCGCTACAACCTTGTGTTGCGTCGAAGCCAAATCGGCAAGGCGTGAGTAAATGGGAATCAGTCCCTTCCCAAACAGCGACTTATGCAAAATATTGTCCATCAAAGACCTTTCTCCAATGGCAGTACATTCAAATGTTGTGCCAAAATGGGCTTCAGGCCGCAAGTGATTGTCTTGGTACTACTTCTGAATTCGAAGTGTCGTGAGGGAAGTTTAGTACGGGGAAAGATCTTCCAATGCAGTTTGAAGAATGTTCCGATCGGCATTGGCTTCGCCAGTGTCAGTGAGCCTTGCAGATGGTTCGTATCGTGAAAGTGCGTCGGTCAAGATCACAATATCGACGCGGCGATTCTTTGCACGACTTTCCGGTGTGTCATTCGAGACCAACGGCCGAAATTCACCGTATCCGAGTGCAGATATCCGAGCCGCTGCAAAATCATGACTATCCACGAAGTAGCGTACTACGGCGGTAGCGCGCGCAGCCGAGAGTTCCCAATTGGAGGGATACCGAAAACTGCGCATCGGCAGGCTGTCGGTATGGCCCTCGACACGAATCTGATTGGGCAGATCTCGAATCTCTGTTGCGATCTTATCCAAGAGCACCTGAGCTTGCGGCTGCAGTTCCGCCTGTCCCGAGAGGAATAGTGCCGATTCCAACACGTGGATTATCAAACCGCGCTCGTTCATTTCAACTGTAAACTGGTTGTGTTCATCGCTCGACCTGACTGTGTCATCAAATCCGCTTGAGAGCGGTATGTTTGTGGCTGGTCCTAAGCTGACTCGATGCTTAAGCTGTCCGAAAGACGGACTTTCTAAACGCTGCGCCAGTAGCTTGAGCTTGCCGATCTTCAAAACACCTGCCCCCAGATCAGTTGTCGCCGCTTGTGGGATCTCCGCGCTTGAGTTGAATTCACCCTGGAGCTTTTCTGACATTTGCTCAAATTTCTTGGCGTCGACTTTTGACATGGCATACATAATCACGAAAAACGCCAGGAGCAAAGTTATCAGATCGGCATAAGTCATCAGCCAACGATCTGAGTTCTCCCCTTCAAACTCACCGCGTCTGCGCATACTGATCCTCGTAGCGCTCGTGCGGATTTAAGAACGAGAGCAGCTTGGTACGGATGACGCGTGGATTGTCGCCCGACTGAATGGCTATGACACCCTCAAGCACCAGCTCGTGGTTCGCCATTTCCTCCAGATGCCGATGTCGAAGTTTATCACTTACCGGCAGGAAAAACAGGTTCGCCGAACAGACGCCCCACAAGGTTGCTATGAATGCGGAGGCGATACCGGAAGCCATCCGTGTCGTGTCCATCGTATTCGCCAGCGTGTGAATCAACCCCAGTACGGTTCCGATGATTCCGAGCGTGGGCGCAAAGCCGCCCATCTTACGGAATAATTCGATTCCTCTCCGGTGGCGTTCTTCCATGTATGACAATTCAGTTTCGAGAATCCCGCGCAATACGATGACCTCGGTGCCATCAATCAGTAACTGAAGGGATTTGCGAAAGAAGGCGTTTGGCGCCTGCGGAAGATAGGCCTCGAGTCCCAGTATGCCCTCGCGCCTGGCACGTTCAGCCAGATGGACCATTCGTTCGATTGTCTCGCGCACGTCAATGGTCTGACCGCGGAATGCGATGCGCAAGTATTCGGGGATCAGACGCACTGTACCGATTGAGGTCGTAATCATGCCGGCGCCGAAGGTACCAAAAATCACCAGCAGAACAGCCGGCAATTGAAAGATCGCTGCCAACGAGCCGCCTTCCATCAGATAGGCGACGATGATCGCGCCGACACCGAGTATCATGCCGGCTACGGTTGCTAAATCCATATTCTCCCAAACTGGAGTGGCGCTCCAATGCTTCACCGTTTCTCAATAGCACATCGGCAAAGCCGGATGTCGTCTCCGATTCCCTGAAAGTATCGGCTCATCAAGGAATTCCCTGAACCTGTACTTTCAATGAGCAGTCGCATCCGATCCGCTGCGGATCGGAGATGCCAAATTGTGCTTCACATCGAAACACTGAAGCAGTGCCCCGTCGCCGAAACCCCTGACCTTCTATGCAGTTTGCATTTGAATGCCAATTGTTCAGAAACCAATTCTACTTTTTGCAAAATGTGTCGAATAAGTCAAAGTATGGGCAGTGGTGTGTAGTCTTACCGCAAACCAAGCTTAAGGACGAGCCAGTTTCATGTTTGCAATCATTGGATTAATACTCGTGTTCGGGGGAGTAATCGGCGGATTCGTCATGGAAGGCGGAGCCGTTATGGTGCTATTTCAGCCCGCAGAATTTGTCGTCATTGGAGGCGCTGCGATCGGCTCCCTCTTGGTTATGACACCGCTCAAGACGATTAAACAAATGGTTCCTCAGATCACAAAAGTCTTCGGAACCGGCCCCTCCAAAAAGCAATTCACAGACCTGCTCGTTATGATGTACGAAATCTTCAATGTTGCCCGTAAGGACGGCCTGGTCGGGCTTGAAAGTCACATCGAAAAACCGCACGAGTCGGCCATCCTGAAGAAGTACCCCGCTTTCCTGAAAGATCATCACGCAGTACATTTCTTCTCAGACACGATGCGCGTCATCATCACCGGCGCTATTTCCGCACAGGATTTGGAAACTCTAATGGATCTTGATCTCGACACTCATCACGAGGAGATTGCCAAACCGGCGGAGTCCATTCAGACCGCGGGCGATTCGCTACCGGGTTTCGGTATCGTTGCTGCCGTGCTGGGCATCATCATCACGATGGGAGCTGTCGGCGGTCCACCTGAGGAAATCGGCCACAAAGTCGCAGCGGCGTTGGTTGGGACCTTCCTCGGAATTCTGCTTTGCTACGGCATGTTCCAGCCGTTTGCCAAGAACATCCAGACCCTAAATGATGAAGCTGGCAAGTATTACATGTGCCTCAAGCAAGGAATGCTTGGTTTCCAAAAGGGATTCGCAGCCTCCATCGCAGTTGAATTTGCGCGTCGCGCCGTTTATGCCTCGAGCCGGCCGTCATTTGAAGAAGTTGAAAACGCCTGTCGCCAAACCAAGCAGAAGTAGACTCGGTCGCATATGCCGGACGATAATCTTCAAGAACCGATAATCATCGTCAAAAAGAAGGGCGGCCACGGCGGCGGACATCACGGTGGCTCGTGGAAGGTTGCTTACGCCGACTTTGTGACCTCTATGATGGCCTTCTTCCTTGTACTTTGGCTCGTTGCCCAATCCGACTCTGTGAAGGAAAGTGTTTCCGGTTATTTCCAGAATCCGACGGGATTCAAGAAAGGCGGCAGCACATCCGTGCTTCCCAATAAGGGACAGACCCTCATTGAAATGAAGAGCAAAGCCATGATGACTGAAGAGCAATTTCGCAAAATGCGGGAGCGTGAGGCTCGCAAGAAGCTCAAGGAAGCTGGCGCCGAGATCATGAAGAAGCTGCGTGCCAATGCCAGCTTTGAACGATTGAAAAATCAAATCGAAGTCAAGATGACAGCCGAAGGCCTGCGCATCCAACTACTCGAAACGTCTGGTGAATCATTTTTCGAGCGCGGCTCAGCAGAGCTCAAGCCCTTCACTAAGCAGTTGCTTGCCATGGTGGCTGAGGAGATCAGCCGTCTGCCCAACAAGGTCATCATCGAAGGGCATACGGACGCCTTTCAGTATGCCGAAGGCGCAACATACACAAACTGGGAACTGTCAGTTGATCGCTGCAATTCATCGCGGCGCTGGATGAAAGAAAATGGGCTCCAACAGAATCAAGTGGCGGAAATTCGTGGTTACGCCGATACCGAGCCAAAAGTGGCTTCAAATCCGGGTGATCCTCGCAACCGTCGAATCGCTATCATCGTAGCTAACGAATTTTCGGGCATGAACTTCATCGACAAGAATATTGAGATCGATGAGAATGAAAGCATCGAACCGGACTCGATCGCAATACCGACTCCAGTCGAGTCAAGCCGCCCTGCACTTTCAGACACGTCAGCTCGCGCCGCCGACGAGTAGATCACCCCATCCCCAATCAAGTCTCTTTTCATTTTTACATCGAGTATCTGCCCTCGGCGTGACTCGAACACGCGGCCAAGAGTTTAGGAAACTCCTGCTCTGTCCATCTGAGCTACGAGGGCAAGAAACGCAGATAATCTGGTGATGGCTTTCGCGAAGCCTATTCAGCACAATGCGCGCGACGCTGTCTGGTGTTATTCCGAATCGTAGTCAATGAGCGTCAGAACATCGTATTCCTTAAGCTTCTTGCGTCCATCGAGGAACGACAACTCAATCAGGAAGCCGAGCCCGGCGACCTTGCCACCGAGCTTCTCGATCAACTTTGTCGATGCCTTCGCTGTTCCACCGGTCGCCAAAAGGTCGTCGATGATTAGCACGCGGTCTTTCTTGCCGACAGCGTCCTTGTGTACTTCGAGACTGTCAGTACCGTACTCGAGTTTGTAACTTTGCCGAACCGTGTCCCATGGGAGTTTGCCCTTCTTGCGAATTGGCACCAAACCCACGCCGAGAGCCATTGCAATCGGTCCGCCGAAAATGAATCCACGCGACTCAATAACTCCGACTTTGGTTATTTTGTGTTTGGCAAAATGAGTGCAGAACTGGTCAATGGCGTTCTCATAGGCGATCGGGTCCTGCAACAGGGTCGTAATGTCCCGAAACATAATTCCCTTCTTGGGAAAGTCGGGAATGCTGCGAATTTTGGATTTTAGATTCATACCTAGTACTTTACAAAGAATCGGTCATATGTCATCTTGTAAGACTTCCACTCCATCTGAAAATCGAATATCTCAGCGTGGCGGGGGCCTTTTCGTACGTCGTTTAGAAAGTCCATCACGGTTTGCCTGTCACCCTCTACTTCGATCTCGACCGCGCCCGTCTCGAGGTTGCGTACGAAACCAAATATCGGATAGGATTCGGCCTTCGTGGTTACAAAGAAACGGAATCCAACTCCCTGGACCCGCCCAGTAATCAGCGCTCGCGCGCAAGCCATTTCTGTCATCGATTGATCTCCTGAAGTATCCTTGAAACCGCTTCCTGCGGATTTTGAACCTTTAAGACTGCCGGGGATACGTCCCATGAGCCCAGCGAAACGACCGGCTTTTGCTGGAGAAGTGCAAATGCCATTTCCGAAAGTGTTCCATACTTTCCGGGAAACGCGATCACACCGTCCGCCGTCATGACTATGCAGGTGTTGCGAGCCTCCCCGATTCCTGTGCAGATTGCGTGATCAACATAGTCGTTGGCCTCCCGATAGTCTGCCGAAGGTAGAATCCCGATTGTCATTCCGCCTGCGCGTTTGGCTCCTTTGCAGGCGGCCTCGCTGATCCCGAGACGACCGCCCGTGACGAGGATTATGCTGTGCTTTGCCAATAATTCCCCGACCTCTTCGGCTCGCTTTGCGTCCGCAGAAGTACATTCATAGCCGCCGATAACGGCAACATAAATGGATTGACGCTGTGACATCAACGCGTACAATAATCAATATTGAGTCGTCATGCAACAAACGATTAGTTACGCAGACGACAGACGAAGGACTTGAGATACCGGGATTCGGGGAAATACACAGACCAGGGATGATCGGGCGATTGAGTCGCATAGCGCAAGATGTCCAGCTTGCGATTGGTTTGAACTGAGGCGCGTCTCAGCATGAACAGGAAATCTTCTTCGCGGAAGTAAGAAGAACAACTGGATGTCACGAGTATTCCATCGCTCCTGACCAGCCTCATGGCAGCGCGATTCAAGAAGTGATACGCCTTGCGACCCGACTCGACGTCGTGTTGAGACTTTACGAGTGCCGGTGGATCGACAATGACCATATCGTAGGATTCTTCAGGTACGTCAGTCAGCCATTGGAATACGTCGGTGCACTCCCAACTTATCTTGTCAATGGGAATACCGTTCAGTTCGGCCATGGTCGGGCAAAGATCCAGCGCCGGACCTGAGCTGTCTACATTTAATACAGATTCCGCTCCACCAAGCAGTGCCGCAATCGAGAAACTGGCGGAATTTGAAAACAGATTCAGTACGCGCCTGCCGTGCGACATAGTGCCGATGATCTTGCGCAGATCCTTCTGATCAAGAAAGAATCCGGTCTTCTGTCCGGAAAGGACGTCAGCTATGAAGCGAACACCATGTTCGCGAAACTCAACTTCTTCCACGTCAGAGCCAAAAAGAAGGCCGTCCACTTCATCAATAGCCTCTTCTTTGCGAACCGGAATATCGCTGCGCTCAACTATCGCGCGCGGCTGGAATTGAGTTCTGATTGCCTCGACGACGATCGGTTTGATCCGATCAACACCCGCGGTCGAGGACTGGAGAACAATGACGTCTCCGTATCGATCAATAATCAAGCCGGGGATTCCATCCGCCTCGGCGAAAACCAGTCGATAAGCGGTAGTCTGCGTGGTCGGACCATAGCCCAGGATCGTTCGCTGTTTTTGGGCTGCGGCAATTCTGCTGTTGATCCACTCTTGATCAATCGCGCTCTCACCAAATTCAAAAACCCTGACAGCAATTTGTGACCGGCTCGAATAGGTCCCCGTACCGATGACTTTCCCATCAAAATCGGCAACATGCACCAACTCGCCGTTTTCAAGATCCTCCATTGAAGAGGCGACGGCGCCGGAAAACACCCACGGGTGCCGATAGATAACGTTATTTTCTTTTCCGGATTTCAGTTTTAGGACAGGGTACATTTTCGTGCTCTGAAAATTACGAGTGACCGGCTGTACAGCAAGCCGAACGATTTATGGTCGGGGTGATAGGATTTGAACCTACGGCCCCTTAGTCCCGAACCAAGTGCTCTACCAGGCTGAGCTACACCCCGACTAAGAGACGCTCATTCTATGCGAAATCCCGCAAATGTCAACCCAATTTTTGGACGCGGTCAACCATGGCAATAGTGAAGTGCCTTCGCATCGTCGTAAACTCAATTAAAGTTGGATGAATAAAAAACCCGCGCCCCAAGTGCGAGCTGCGGGTTCGATTTTGGAGGCGGCTTCCGGATTCGAACCGGAGAATGGAGGTTTTGCAGACCTCTGCCTTACCACTTGGCTAAGCCGCCGAAATCTTGACGCTGCAGACACCAGCCCGCACTACGGATAATCGGATTCAATCGACTGGGCTGGATAAGAAAAAAAGCGGGAGACGGGACTCGAACCCGCGACAACCACCTTGGCAAGGTGGAGCTCTACCAACTGAGCTACTCCCGCGTAGCAATCATCTGCGACGTCAAATATATCGGCAAATGCTTCGGTGTCAACAGAATTTTCGAGGCCATCGCGCAATTGGGCGATTGTATCCTGCCATTCTTACTCCACTTCCGGCATGCCCCGCTTGATCTCGGGAAATGGCGAACGATAGGTCTCGTCAAACAGCCAAGGTTGCCGGGTTGTAAGGTCATTTATAATTGCCTGCGCTGTGGCCTGATCACCCTTGGAGGTGGCCTCTCGCATCAGACGAATACGCGGTTCCCAGGCATTGGGATCAGCGTTGGCTGCCTTGGTAAAATAGTAACCGGCGCTGTCAATGACCTTCATCCGGCTGAAACAGTCGCCAATCGAGTAGTCGAGAAGTGGGTAATTCTCCCCTAATAGCTCTTGTGTCTCTCGGAAATACTTGAGCGCTACTTCCGGTGCCGATCGATTCGAGTGATAGAACGAGTCGCTCAGCTTCTGGACAAACTCGACATTAGGAAGCACGACATCCCGAGACATATCAACATCGCGAACACGCCTCCAGACCACCTTATACTGCCGTTCGCGCATGAAACCCGTTGGAGCGTAGTTGTGCCGAAATTCGGAGTGCAGCATCAACGCGCGCTCGGCTGGAGCAGACGGCTTATAACCCGTAGAGAACAGGATGAAGTCAGGCTCCTGGGTCAATAAGTAGGTATTATTGAATCTTCGCTCTTTCCACGTTGAAGTTATCCCTTCTATCTTCTCGGGATTGCGTGCGATGTAAGCATCTGTCAAGCCGAGAAGATCAATCACTCGATGTCCCATCAGTTGGTAACTGATCATCCCAATCGTACTCGCCGCCAGCGAAAAGTCGTCGCCCATGTGCTTCTTGAGCATTGTGCCCATGAAGTGCATTTTTCTGACAATGTTCTGCTCGAAGAACCAGAATGTCTCAACATGATTCCTTGAAAGTGTCAGTGACCCATACGAAAACAGACCACAGATGATCAGCGCAGCTGCTGCAATCCGCTTTCTTTCCTTGAGCAACGGTTCGATCAACACGAATACAGAGGCTACAAACAGGAAGTACATCACCGGCACGATTGGGACAAAGAAACGGTAGACCTTCAGCACATCGCCGCCGACCCAGACGATGTATGCGATGTAGATCAGAACTACCAGATACAGCAGCGAGAAGTGACTCCACAGCTTTTTGATTGCGAGTAGCGGGACCAGGAATATCACTCCATACAGGCCGACTGTCTTTGTGAAATACCAGAGATATTCAAGACCACTCAGAATATATTCAAACCCGACGCCGCTCTTGGCATAGTAGGGGTTCGGAAACAGTGAACCGTAATATGTCAGTTTAAAGACTGCGAATGGAACCAGCGGGAGCGAGAAGACGAGAAAGTACTCGAGTGGGAAGCGCCGCTGGCGAATGATTCGATGGATCAAGATAATGCCGAAAACGACTACTCCCTCCGGCCGCAGCAGGCCGGCTATCACAAGCAGCGCCGGTGTCAATCTTGGTCGCACGTATTCGGCTACAATGGAAGCGGTCACCATACATGCAAACGCCGCTGTCTCGAGGCTGGCTATCGACCAGTAGGCTGAAGCCAGGCTGCTAAGAAGCGCCACCGCCGAACCTGCATAGACCGCGCTAATCCCCTTCTCATAACACCTACGAATCAGCACATAGATCAGCACGAATATGGTAGCACCGGCCACGACACCCAGGACTCTTGAAGTCGTCAAGTAACTGATTCCCAGCAGGCCTTTGAATAACGCCAGTATGATCACCCAGAGGAAGTTTGTGTATCCCTCGACTCGCTCACCGATATTGAACACCAGTCCGTTTCCATTCAGAAAATTCTCGGCATAGCGAAAAGAAATGTAGGCATCATCCTGCGTCAGGTCAAAATACAGGCAGGTATAAATGAAGATCCCGATGGCAGCCGCCATGAGTACGATCGACCAGATCAATCCTGGCTTTGCCGAGTGCGCCGGTCGCAACGCCTTGGCCTGTATCTCGCGTTTCTTTGCCATTAGAATTCAGAATATAAGGAGAACGGACCAAAAAGCAACGACTGTTATGGCGGCGATTCTGTTGGAGACGACTTTTAGTGGCACCAGGTTTGAGAACTTAACACTAACGGCCCAGCATTAACTCATAGATTTCCGCGTAACGTTTCGCAGACTTGCGCCAGGAGAAATCCTTCTTCATGCCGCGCTTCATCAAAGCTTGCCAGCTCTTCTTCTTTTCGAATAATTGCAGCGCACGTCTAATCGAATCCAACAGTGCATCGCCGGTATAGTCCTCAAACAAAAAGCCGGTGGCCTTCCCTTTGGACTCGCCGTGATCGATGATGGTGTCGGCCAATCCCCCGGTCTTGCGGGCAATCGGCACTGTTCCGTAACGAAGGCTGTACATTTGGTTCAACCCACACGGTTCAAATCGTGATGGCATCAGAAACATGTCTGAGCCCGCCTCGATTAGATGAGCCAGATGTTCGTCAAATCTCAGATTAATGCTTACGCGGTCAGGATGCTTTTTGGCCAGCGCCTGAAAAAGCTTGTGGTACTTTTCCTGCCCAGTGCCAAGCAAGACGAAACTGAAATCCAACTCGAACAGTTCTTCCGAGATCTCAGCGATCAAGTCGAATCCCTTCTGATCGGCAAGTCTGCTGATAACGCCAATCAACGGTTTTTCGATTCGGTCTCGGTCAAGGCCGGCCGCCGCGAGAAGCTCGGATTTATTCCATCGCTTGTTGTCCAGATTGTCTGCGTCGAAATTCTTCGAAATCAGCTTGTCGTGCTCTGGCGACCAAACTTTGTAATCCACTCCATTAATGACTCCATATAGCGCATTGCGCCGGTCGTGAAGCACACCTTCCAAACCATAACCAAATTCATTGGTAGATTGAATTTCCCTGGCGTAGGTCTCACTCACAGTAGTCACGGCATCGGCAAATACTATCCCGGCTTTCAGAAAATTGACTTTCCCCCAGAACTCAAAGGGCGAGGTCGGATAGAAGTACGATTTATTGAAGCCGAGATCTCTGAATGTCTCCGGTTCAAACAAGCCCTGGTAGGCAACGTTGTGAATCGTCAATACTGTTTTGGTGTCGTTGAAAAACGGATGGTCGCGTTCTGCAGTCTTGAGGTATGCCGGAATCAACGCCGTTTGCCAATCATTGACGTTGATAATATCCGGTTTGAATTCGAGACGTTCGAGCGCGAGCAGGACGGCGCGGGCAAAGAAGGCAAAACGTATATGATTGTCTGCATAGTCCTTGCCGGTTTTCTGATCAACATAGAGCGCCTCCCGGTCGAAGAGCTCATTGCACTCGATGAAGAAAGTCTCCAACTGGCTCTTTTTCGGTGTTTCACGCTGCAGGATGCTGAACTTCCATTCGCGTCCGCCTACCCAGACACTCAAATCCGCCAGGCGGCCAATCCGAAAGATATCATATCGCTCTACATTAATGCTGCGGTGAAGCGGCGTGAAGAGTGCTACGCGATGCTTGAGAGCCGCCAATTCCTGTGGTAAAGCTCCAGCCACATCCGCCAGCCCTCCTGTTTTTGAATACGGCATCGCCTCACTGGCGACATAGACTATATTCAGCTTAGCCATTTTCCGACACCCTTCCTCCCTGGTCAGGTTCTATTACGGCACGGTAATCTCACGCAGATAGAGTGCCGCATCCTCCGGGGCGACCGGATTGATATAAAACCCAGTTCCCCATTCAAATCCGGCGATCTTGGTGAGCTTGGGAATCACCTCCATGTGCCAGTGAAAATACTCTTTGCCAGAACTATTGAAAGCATCTGTGTGCACAACATAATTGTACGGCGGGTCAGCCAGTGCCACGCGCAACTTGGAAAGTGTTATCTTGACAATCCCAGCGAGGTCCAGCGCCATGCTATCGGTGATCCTGCTGTAATCGGAATCGTGTGACTTGGGCAGAATCCAGGTTTCAAACGGGAAACGCGGCGCGAACGGCTCGATCGCAATGAATAGATCCGACTCATAGACGACTCGTTTTCCCCAGCTCACTTCCTGCCGGATGATATCACAGAAGATACAGCGTTCCTTGTAGTCAAAATAACGCTCGCTTCCTTCAAGCTCCGATTGTACCCGTATCGGTACCACCGGTGTGGCAATCAATTGCGAGTGCGCATGCTCCAACGAAGCTCCGGCTGCTTCACCCTGATTTTTGAACGCCATGAGATACTTAAAGCGGATGTCCTTCTTGAGGTCCAGCATTCGCGACTTGTACGCAAGAAATACTTGTTGGGCCTGCCCGGCTGGGAGATCGACCAGGTCCAGTTGATGGTCCGGGGTCTCAATAACAACTTCGTGCGCCCCGATTCCATTCATGCGATCAAACATCCCTTCGCCCTCGCGATTGAGATCCCCCTCGATCTTCAGCGCTGGGTACTTGTTTGATATCACACGTAAGTCCCAACCCGGCGAGTTAGCCGCGCTGTTATTGTGGCGCAGCGAAAAGATCTCGGGTGGAGTCATCGACTCATTCCCGGGACAAAACGGGCAGCTCTTCGGTTCTTTGCTCTTGACCGCCGGGGCGAAATCGCTTGGACGTTTTCCCCGTTCAGTAGAAATGATGACCCATCGTCCGACGATTGGATCTTTGCGCAATTCAGGCATGATTTCTATCCTTGCTCTGGTGCCAATCCACAGTCCGCAACATAAAGCGACTGACACACTCGGTCAACGCCTTTGTTTTCTGAGTCACTTACGTGCAGGGGAGAAAACTCGAAATACTGCGCTATTCGCGCACTTTCCATCCGGTTCGGTGTGCCGCCGTCGCCTGTGAGATATATCGGAACAATTCCTCGTCAGCATTACTCAACTCCCGGCCGCGACGACTCAGCACGATCTTTGCCGTGGAAATTGCTTTGTTCACGTCGTACTCGACAAATCCGTCTTTACCGCCCCATTGGAATGAAGGGATATAGCGCCCGCCGGCCAGTCCTCCGCCGAACAAGTTCACCGAGTGCCCCATTACCATTCCCGTGGTAAGCAACGTGCCGATTCCGGTCTTGGTATGGTCGCCAATGAAGCTCCCTACCTTGTTTAATCCGGTACTGATCATACCACTCGGCAACTCCACCTTGATTTCCCCATAGTTGTTCTTCAAATCGGAATTCGTCGTCATGGCTCCAAAATTCACCCACTCGCCAACGTAGGCGTGGCCGATAAAGCCGTCATGGTACTTGTTGGAATAGCCGTGGAAGATCGCTTCTTCCACTTCTCCGCCAACGCGACAATAAGGGCCGAATGAACACCCGCTGCGTATTTTGCCACCGACTAACTGCGAGTTGTCGCCGACATAACACGGACCTTCGATTCGCGTGTGTGGTGCAATTATCACCTTCTCGCCCAGATAAACCGGGCCGCCGCGCGCATCGATCACAACCTGCCCGTCGATACGGCATCCTTTGCCCATGTACACGTCGTCAACATTGTAAATCAGGCAATCGTCATCAACTTCTGACTCCTGGAAAATATCGCTAAGGTTCAGGTCCGGAATGAGCAGCTCAAAATCGCGAACGATTTCGTCGGCGTTGTGATGGACGATGTCCCAAAGGTAACGAACGCAGCGCAGATTTGCTTGCACCTGCTCCAACGACGACGCTGTTGCCAGGAGTGCGCTGTAAAATGTCTCGCGCCTGCATTCGATCAACTCGCGTTCGGTTTTCTTATATGTATCACCGTGTGTGGAAAGCCTCAGCAGCGCTAATGTCCCGCCGACCATCACAGCGCAGTCGGAACGGTGCTCCAATACTTCTTCAATGAAATCGTCATCGGGAAAGAACCTGGGGTTGATAAAAACGACTTCATCGTAGCCTGACGCCTCTGTCTCGTTGACCCGGCGGCTGAGCGTCACTGAAAGCGCCGCTGCAAGGTATTTCCTTGTCAGAAGTCGGAACTCGTCATGTTCTATGCGGGCAGTCCACTTGTCGCCAAGAGAGAGAATTCCACAGAGTAGTTCTGCAGGAGTATGCGACAAACTCAGCGGATAGAAGTCATCCACCTGCTCGTCTTCGAAGAAGAAGATAATTCTTTTCATCTCAGGTTTTTTGACCGGCGCCTGTTCAATCCTTGAACAAACTATCCCAGGCTGCCTTGTCCCGGTCCTTCTTGTTGGTGTAAGTGCGTGCCTTTGCCTGGCGAGAAAGAGAAAAGGCCTCTGCTTCCTTTACTTCTGGCTCCTTCTTGCTAACCGGAACCTCGAGTCCGCGGGGCGTGAAGTACTCGCAGAAGTTAGCCTTCTCTTTGTAACGCACCCACTCGGCCTGGTTCTCCAGACATTGGTGATGTGCATCTCGATCGTAGAATCTGCAATTATAGCAGCACTTAAGCGGTTGATCACATTTCTGGCAGTGATCGTTGCGGTTCGCTTTGCCGTCAAGACGATTTTCCGTCTTGCACGACCAGCAAATAACCATGTTCGTGGGACTCATAAAACTATACCGATGTGATTAATGACTTCCCTGTTATTAGGGCTTTTTCTTGTATAATCCGAAAATTCCATGTGACCCAGCAGACCGGTCACAAAAGCATTCAGAGGACATGATACCAAAGTATCCAATTATGTCAACAAAAACTAATTGGGAAAGTTCACGCCCGTGACAACATTATCGGCAGAAAAACTCATTGCGTTAGGCGCTCCCGACGCTTAATATTTGAGACTTCAATGGATACGAAAGGTATTGATTAAGTGCGAATATTGGTTGTCGGCTCAGGAGGTCGAGAGCACGCCATGTGTTGGAAGCTCTCCAAGAGCCCGTTGGTTGAAAAACTCTACTGCGCCCCGGGTAATGCGGGAATTTTCCGCGCCGCTGAACTCGTCGATATCAAAGCTGAAGACATCGATGGCTTGGTACGCTTCGCGCGTGAAAAGCAAATCGATCTGACCATTGTCGGTCCTGAGCTCCCTCTTTCACTCGGAATTGTCGATCGCTTCGAACAGGAGAAGATGAGAATCTTCGGCCCAACCAAAGCCGCCGCCGAAATCGAGTACTCCAAGGCCTATGCCAAACAGTTCATGCGCAAGCATCATATCCCAACTGCCAGTTTCATGGTGTTCGAAGATATGAAGGAAGCCATCACTTTCGTACGTGGCGCCGGAATGCCAATCGTAATTAAGGCGGACGGCCTCGCAGCCGGCAAAGGCGTAACGATCGCCCGATCGTCCGACGAAGCCGAACGCACCATTCGCGACATGATGCAAAAACGGCAGTTTGGCGAGGCGGGTGCCAGGGTTGTGGTTGAAAGCTTTATGACTGGAGAGGAAGCCTCGGTATTTGCGTTCACCGACGGAAAAAACATCCTCACGACTATCGCATCGCAGGATCACAAGCGTGTCGGTAACAGCGACACTGGACCGAACACCGGCGGGATGGGCGCCTATGCACCCGTACCCTTTGTGTCCGAGAAAATCCTCAGGGACATTCATGATCTTGTGCTCGAACCGGCGGTACGTGGAATGGCTGAGGAAGGCCGCCCGTACAAGGGTGTCCTCTATGCTGGTCTGATGATGACAGAACGCGGCCCTAAAGTAATCGAATTCAATTGCCGTCTTGGCGATCCAGAAACCCAGGTGATACTCCCCTTGATGAAAAACGACTTTGCCCAGTTGGTGTCCTCCGCCGTTGACGGAACGCTCGACAGTGAGACTCTCGAGTGGGAAGACGCATACGCTGTTTGCGTGGTAATGACCTCCGGCGGCTATCCCGGAGATTACGAAAAGGGTCGGGAAATAAGTGGCCTGCGCGATATAAAGGATCAAGATGCACTCGTTTTTCATGCGGGCACTAAGTTCGAAAACCGCCGGTTTTACACCAACGGTGGCCGCGTCCTGGGAGTGACTGCCGTCGACGAACATATCGATAATGCTGTGGCAAAAGCCTACGAAACCGTTGAACGAATCCGTTTTGACGGCCGTCATTATCGCACAGATATAGCCTACAAGGCCGGCAGTAAGAAGTTTAAGTTCTCTTATTAGCGGAACAATGGCGAGTTCAGACTGTATTATTTGCAGAAACGGGGAGTCTTCGCTTCCACGTTTAGATTGTAATATGAAAATAAGAAGATTCACTATTCGAGGAGATGGGAATTGATGAAAGCGAGAGCAATTATCAGTGTTCTGCTGGCGATTTCGTTGTCGACGCTGGGTTTCGCCCAGAGCAACGACGCCAAGGCCAAGTTCAATGCCGGGCTTACCGCCAAACAAGCCAACAAGATGGCCGAGGCCGAAAAGGAGCTGTTGGAAGCCACCAGGCTGGATCCGAACTACACCTCTGCATGGCTTGAACTTGGAACTGTACAGTTTAATCTCAAGAAACTCGGACCGGCCGAAGAATCACTCAAGAAAGTAGTTAGCCAGGACCCAAACTCTCTTCATGGATACAAGAATCTTGGCTTGGTCCAGCTGGAGGCTAAAAAATACCAACTTGCAGAAGCTTCGCTGCAGAAGGCACTTCAAATCAAGAGTGGGGACGCCGAGACGCAGAAGGCCCTGGGGCAGCTCTATTATCAACAGGACAACTGGGACAAGGCGATTGAATTCTACACCCGGTACAATTCCGCGAATAGCGTAGATGCCAAGAGCCACTTCTTCTTGGCTCGTGCATACAAGGAAAAAGGCAATCTCCCCAGCGCCGAGGCCGAGTATCAACAGGCGGTCAAGATTGACCCAAAACTTGCTGATGCTTATATCAACCTCGGAAATCTCTACCTCGCGCAAGAGAAGTTTGGTGCTGCTATCGGCTCATTCAAGTCTGCGCTTGCGGCTGACAAGGGCATGATAAAGGCGCACTATGCCTTGGCAGGAGCTTACCAGGGTAATCAGGACTTCGTGGCGGCTTTGGCATCCTACAAGGAATTTGTCCGCCTGGCAGATGGCAAAGCGGCGATGAAGACCATGGTCACCAACGCCAAGTCGTTGATCACGCAGATTGAAGCGCACCTCGAGCAGGCTGGCGAGTAGTTAAGCGGGTTTTCAACCGAAATTTCAGCGGGGAATCTCATTTTATGTGATTTGAGGTTCTCCGCTTTTTGTATATTGCTGAGGATTTTTGTTCAGTAGTGAAAGAGCTATGATTGAATGTGCTAATTCCTTACTCGACCTGATTGGCAACACGCCACTCTTTAGAATACCGTCGTCTATTACAGGCAGCAGCGCTACAATTCTTGCAAAACTCGAGACCGCTAATCCGACCGGCTCCGTCAAGGACCGCATGGCGAAGTATGTGATTTGCTCGGAGGAACGACGCGGCGTCCTCAAACCCGGCGACACGATCATCGATGCAACCTCTGGTAATACCGGTGTCGCAGCTGCTATGGTTGCGGCGATTAAGGGATACAAGTCGATCTTTACCGTTCCAACGTCCACGTCCGACGAGAAAATCAACCTCATCAAATCCTTCGGCGCGCAGGTCATTGTTACTCCGTGCGAAGTTTCATCAGAAGATCCCCGCAGCCACTATATGATTGCCAGTCGCCTTGCCAGAGAGCATGGTTATTACTGGCTCAACCAGTTTGACAATCAGCTCAATCCTGACGCCCATTACTGTAGTACCGGTCCTGAGATATGGCGCCAAACCAACGGCTCAATTACTCACCTGTTTGCCGGTGTCGGCACAGGCGGCACCGTCTCTGGAACAGGCCGCTTTCTCAAGGAACAAAATCCTGCCGTAAAGGTATATGGGGTGGAGCCAAAAGGTTCGATGTTCAAGAACATTCACGAAAACCGACCCTTGTCGGAGGCTGCGCCACACAAGGTGGAAGGTATCGGCACCGATCGGAATGTTGTCGCTTTTCAGCCCAACTGGGTTGACACCATCGTTCAAGTCGACGACACAGAGGCATTCCGCGAGACACGGCTCTTGAGTCGCGTCCTCGGATTATCAGTCGGCGGCTCGACTGGCGCAATTTTCTCGGCAGTGAGAGCAATCGCCGCGAAGCTCACAAAGGACGACGTCGTAGTCTTCTTTGTCTGTGACGGCGGCATTCGGTACATGACAAAGGTCTTTTCGGACGAGTGGATGAAACAGAATCACTTCAATATTGACGAGGAAATCAAAATCAATGCTTAGTCCGTACTTGATATCACGAGTACTCCTGATGGTTGTTGGCATCGCTACGATCATGACATCTGACCTCTTGTCACAAACCGGTAAGGGAAATCCACCCCGTATCGAGGTTTCGCACGATTACTACTATTTTGGATTCATGCCGACGAACGCGATCGTACAGCATAAATACTGGATCAGGAATAAAGGCGGCGATACACTTATGATTGTATCGGTTAAGCCCTCTTGTGGATGCACCGCGGCTCCCCTTTCCAACGATAAGATCGCACCCGGTGACTCGGCCGTATTGAAAGTCATCTTCGACTCGAAGAACATGGTCGGCAAGATGGTAAAGGATGTCGACATCTTTTCCAACGATCCTAACAAACAATCGATGACAGTCAAATTCTTTGCTCTCGTGAATAAAGAGCATGACTTCGTCAAGGCCGAACCGAATGCCCTGCACTTCTCAAAGTTTGGGTCCAAGGACGGTAAAATGATCAGAAAAGTAGATATCGTGAATAGATATGACTCCGAGATTACGCTAAGCTTGATCGAGCTACCTGAAGCCAATTTCAAGATTGACAAGAGGTCGGCCAAGATCAAGCCAGGCGGCAAAGCCTCGTTCATGATAGAACAGATCGAATCACTCAAAGATGAAAACGACGTCATGGCGTCGGCTACATTTGAGTTCGCAGGAAAAGAGACTGATCGAATCACGATTCCGATGGTCGGACATTTTCAACGATAGCCGATATCGCGTGCAGCGGTCGACAAAGGCAATTTTTTCTTGACAACGAAGCTGCGGAAATCGTATCCTCCAACTTGAGGGTGTTCCTCTGTTGTCCCTGGGTAGTTTCCTAGCCCCCTCTACCCAACCAGAGCGGACCCCTCATTTTTAATGTTCTCTCCAATAAACATGATATCGAGTCTCGCTCGAACTCGCGCATTTTAGATAATAGGTTTGACAACTGGAGCTAACGCAGGTAAATTCACGACGACTGCCCCCATGGTGTAATGGATAACGCGTCGGCCTCCGGAGCCGGAGATTCAGGTTCGATCCCTGATGGGGGTATTGATTCAATGTTAATTAGCCTCGTTCTTCTCCATTAGCTTTGCCACCCACGACTCATTCCGCCGATTGTATTTTGGATTCAGTTTATTGGCGACTGCGTCTACCAGCGACGGCTCGCTGTGGTGTACCACCACATATTCTCCAACCTTTTCTCGAAGACTCGTTAAGTGTTCTTCAAGTTTGGTGTCAGTGAAAATCACCGCATACCGAGGCGGATCGACTCTTGAAATGCGCCCACTAACGAGGGCTGAATCGAGATCACCTGCTTCAAATACCGGTACAGCCCCAGAACGGTCGTACTTCCAGTAGCTGTAAGGAATAAACAGGCGGCGTTCAGTAGCATCAAAGAGAACTTGAGTCGCATCCGGCTGTCTTGCCAAATAGACCAGCGGATCGATCGCGCCTCGCTTACCATAGTTAAGTGTAAACACCGCTAATCCGACCACATTAACACCGATGAACCAACTCCAAATCCCGATTCGCAGACTCCTCGCCCGACTGTACCATGAACCCGATTTCATTAGTTGGTGGAGGCCGCATACGCCAATGATCAAAAGGATAGGCATGATTGTGATCATGAACCGTTCCTGTTTTTCGGCAATTAACGAGTGAATCGTTACGAAGCTCAACAACGCTCCGAATATCACGAGGTGCCTTCTGACTATTTCTCGCTGGAAAATCGACCCGAGGAACACAAGTGAGAATGGCGGAATCATGACGGCAAACAGAAGCAACAGATAACGATACCACGGGCCCGGAATTGTCGGTTCACCGAGATGATCGATTAGGTTCCTGAAACTCCCCCAGAATTGACCATGCGTGTACAAGTCGATCGATGCCTGAAAAAACACCATCGCGACAAGCGTCAAGGTGAACGCCAACGCCGCTTTCCACTGTTTACTTATTACCGCCATCGCAGGAGGCACCACAACGATCGCCGCGGCTGCCTGATAGCGAATCATAATTGCCAGCCCGCAGAGAACGCCTGCAACTACTGCGTCCCTCAGTGTCTTGCTGCCTGCCTTTGAAGCTCGATGGGCGAAGTAGAGTCCCGGCAGCAGCAAATTGCCTGCAACCATCTCAACCAAATTTCGGACGGCCAAATACGGCATTATGAAGTGGCTCGCAAGAAGCAGACCACCGATCAAGGCGGTGCGTTCGTCTGTCTCCTCTTTCAGGTAGCGATAGCCAAACAGGACTGGCAGCAGTGAGAGCAGCGCATGCACCAATCGATTGAAGTACATATGAGTAACAAGTTGCTCGACTCCAAAGGCTGCCGTCACCTTCATCAATCCGAGCAGAAACATGTTATAGACGGCACTGCGCAAGACACCGAAATCGGGCTTCCCTTCCCATCGAAGCGTCCCATCGTCAAGAAACATCCCCTGTTGATGCCAACTCCAGGCAATCTCAACTGTCTCGAAATGGTCGTCGTGCGTCATGTAGCCTTGCGCACAAATCACGGCAAGAACGCGCAATAGGATAGCTGCCAGAAGGACAGCGGCAAGCGGGTGCCTCGATACAGCGGATGGAATGTTCATTGAACGGAAAGATAGGTTCAATTAGCTGGACTGCAAGTACACGTTCGCATTATTGAACTAGGCCTTGAGGAGATGAACGGCTACTTGCCATTCCGGGTGCAGAAACAAGAAAGGGCGGCCAATGGCCGCCCCAATTTACGCTTAAGAGATTGTCGAACGTGGCATAACTCGCAAGACCTACGACAACTCAGACTACTCCGGCTTCACTCCCAGAGCATCGAGCCCACGTTTGGCGCGCCGATTGTTCGGGTCGATCTGCAAGGCGCGCTTGAACCCGTTAATTGCCAGCGTAGTGTCACCGGTGGAAAGATAGAGCTGGCCCATCGCCCATTCGTTGAATGACGACTGCGGGTTAAACTCCTGATTGAGCTTGAGCAGACTGAGTGCATCCTTGCTGTTCTCTTCGGAGATTTCATAGGCCAGGTGAATAAGCACGCGATCGCTGAAATCGTAAGCCGCGCTGCCATAGAAATTCGCCCTCAAATCCCGGTACGTAGAGTCAACAACAGCCATTCCCTTTTCAGCCAAGGTCTTCGCCAACAAATCAACAAGCTGAATAGGCTCTGGTTGACCATGGTGGCAAGTCACACATTCGACAGTCACCCGTGGAGATTCCAATTCATTGATTTTGGCCAGGTAGGAGCCGTTGATCTCGCGCGTCATGCGCATCATGGCGCGGGCGACAAGTTTTTCTTTCTTAGCATCCGAGGCAAAATCCATCTCTCGGCTCGAAGGATCCTTGCCGGGCGAGTGGCAATAATCGCAGCCTACACCAAGCGCATCAGAGATCTTTCCCATCTGATTAATTAGCTCATCGTGAGAAATCGTGCTGTCAAGAACCTGGAGGTTGGCCGGCTTGCGCTCAGGACGCTGTTGCGCGGATCCGCCAACAACCATCATCACGGCAGCGAGACAACAACCGCCCAAGACTATTAGGACCTGAATATACTTCGATTTGACATGTGTGCGGGTGACCATCGTTTATCTCCTCTTCAGTGAGCTCATAAGTATTGGGAAAGTATCTAATTCAAGAACTGAGCAGCTTCGCCGCCTGGACTGTATTTGTCAATAGCATGGCTATTGTCATCGGTCCGACTCCGCCCGGCACCGGCGTAATCCATGATGCCTTGGCCGCGCACGACTCGAAGTGACAATCACCGACGACGCGATAGCCCTTCTCGATTGTCACGTCTTCGACCCGATTTATGCCGACATCAATCACAACCGCGCCTTCCTTGACATTCTCGCCACGCAGAAACTCCGGTTTGCCCAGGGCGGTAACGATCACATCCGCTCGTCGCGTATGCGCGAAGATATCTCTGGTTGCCGAGTGACAGACTGTCACGGTCGCATTGGTTTGCGGCCACTTTTGCATCAACATTGCGGCGAGCGGCTTGCCGACGATATTCGATCGTCCCACAATGACGACGTCCTTGCCCTTCATCGCAATCTGGTATCGCTCAAGTAATTCGACCACGCCGTATGGAGTGCACGAACGGTAGCGCGGTTCGCCAATCAGCAGCCTTCCGACATTCTCCGGGTGGAATCCATCCACATCTTTGCGTGGATCGATCCTCAAGCATGCAGCAAATTCATCCAGGTGTGGAGGAATTGGCGACTGCAGCAAAATTCCGGAGATCTGTGGATTCTTGTTCAGGGACTCGAGCAAGTCATACAAATCCGACGGCGTTGTCTCCGCGGATACCCTGATCACCTCGGAGTAGATGCCCAGTTTTTTGCAGTTCTTCGCCTTTGAAGCGACATAGATCTCTGACGCCGGGTCGTTTCCGACCAGTACAGCGGCAAGTCCCGGCACTGTCCCCTCTTTGGCAAGTTCTCCGACCTCTCGTTTCAGTTCGTCTTTGATTTGCCTGGCCGTCTCATTGCCGTCGATTATCTGCGCGCTCATGGCTCCTTATCGTCTGAGAGCTGTGCGTTTGTACCATCCGGCGCATCGAGCGAATAGCGTTCTATACTCGTCGCCCTGCCGCTTTGGTCGTCAACCTCCAGGATTATGCCCTGCATTTTGACGTCTTCAACGGCTACCGAGAACTTGTATGGCATCCCCGTGAGGAATCTCTTGATTGCAGCATCGTGTTTCATTCCGATAATCGAATCGTGGGGACCAGTCATTCCGGCATCGGTGATATACGCTGTGCCCTTGGGCAGAATCTTCTCGTCAGCAGTTTGGACATGCGTGTGAGTACCGACTACTGCAGAGACTCTGCCGTCGAGATAGTACGCCAACGCCTGCTTCTCCGAGGTCGTCTCGGCGTGAATATCCACAAACACAATATTGGTCTGCCTGTTTAACACTGCCAATTCACCATCAGCAGTTTTGAAGGGACAATCAATATCCTTCATGTAAACGCGCCCCTGAAGATTGACCGTCGCGACGGTACGCCCATCGCTCAGCTTGTCGATGTACAACCCATTGCCCGGTGCTCCTGACGGAAAATTCGCCGGACGCAGCAACTTGGGACCGCCGTTGAGATACTCTCTAATTTCCTCCCGATCCCAAATGTGGTTCCCCGAGGTCTGCATATCGATGCCATACGTAAACATTTTCTTGGACATTTCTCGCGTGACACCAAACCCTCCGGCAGCGTTTTCCACGTTGCAGATTGTATAGTCTATTCGCTTCTCGGCCTTGAAATCACGGAGCAACTGGGAGATGATCCAGCGCCCGGGTTTGCCCATGACATCACTGATGAACAGTATCCGCAATCCCATCTCCTACTTGGCGTATTCGATGGCTCGAGACTCGCGAATAACCGTCACCTTGATCTGGCCCGGATACTCCATCTCTGATTCTATTTTACGGGCGATGTCGCTTGCCAACACCGAAGCCCCGATGTCATCGATTTCATTGTTCTCGACGATCACTCTAACCTCGCGGCCGGCTTGAATTGCATAAGCCTTTGCCACACCCTTGAATCCGTCAGCCAGTTCTTCGAGTTTCTCCAACCGTTTGATATAGCCTTCCAAAGGTTCGCGACGGGCGCCCGGACGTGCGCCGGAGATAGCGTCTGCAGCCTGTACCAGAACATCATATGGAGAAATGTGAGGAATGTCGTTGTGATGCGAACCAACGGCATTGATTACGTACTCGTGCTCGTTGTATTTGCGCAGAAAAGCCATGCCGATCTGCGTGTGCGTGCCTTCCGTCTCGCGGTCAATCGCCTTGCCGATATCGTGCAGGAATCCCGCTCGCTTTGCCAGATCGGGATCAAGGCCAAGCTCGGACGCCATTAGCGCGCAGAGCATCGCAACCTCTTTAACATGCCCAAGTACATTCTGGCCGTAGCTGGTGCGATAATTAAGCTTGCCCATCAAATTGATTATGTCGTCATGGAGTCCGTGCAGACCCAGTTCAAAACAGGCTTGCTCGCCGGCTTCGCGCACCATGATTGACATTTCCTTCTGAGCTTTCTCGACGACTTCCTCGATTCGCGTTGGATGGATGCGCCCGTCGGTCACGAGTTTCTCCAGCGCCATTCGTGCGATTTCGCGCCGCACCGGGTCATACGCAGATAGAATCACGGCCTCCGGCGTGTCGTCAACTATGACATCAACCCCTGTGAGTGTTTCGAACGAGCGGATGTTCCGCCCCTCGCGCCCGATGATCCGACCCTTCATCTCGTCAGTTGGCAGCGGAACTACAGAAACTGTGGACTCAACGGTGTGCTCGGCGGCACACCGGTAGATTGCCTGGATAATAAATTCCTTGGCCTCCTTCTCCGCCTGCATCTCCGCCTTCTCCTTGATCTCCTTGACCAGGGCAGCGGCTTCCATCTTCGCCTGCCCAATCAAATTGTCCATCAGCATGCGCTTGGCTTCCTCAGCTGACATCTGGGCAATTCTCTCCAGTTGCTTGTTCTGGTCGGCAACGAGCTGTTCGAGTTCCTTCTCCCGTTTGGTAATGCCGTTTTCGCGGTATTGCAGGACTTTGTCCTTGTTGACAAATTCCTTTTCTTTCTTATCGAGAATGTCCACTTTCCGATCAAGGTTGATTTCCCGCTCGGACAGCTTCTTCTCTTGCTTCTGAAATTCGGTCTTTTTGTTCTGCAGTTCGCGTTCGAAAGAGACTTTGGCCTTGTACCACTCGTCTTTGGCTTCGAGCAGCGCCTCCTTCTTCTTTATCTCTGCGTCCCTGAGAGCGTCCTCGACAATCTTCTTCGCCTCGTTCTCGGCGCGCTTGATTCTGCCGAAGGATGCCTTACTCGCCAGCAGATACGTGACGCTGGCAGCCACTATGGCAGCGCCAATTATCCCAATGATGAGAAGGTAGTATTCCGACATGTTACTCTCCTGCCCGGCAGCCAGAGGACGGCCCCGGAATCGTTATATATTAAAAGAACGATTTTGGGAGTAGCGGACGTAGGGTAGGATTTGGACGAAAAATCAACGCGACGGCTGAGATGGCAACTTCGTTTCGAGCCATTCCAAGATTGTCTGCGTCTTTTCCTCAATTGTCTTCACTTCTGCGGAAGAGGCGCGGCGCGCCCTAAACAACTCGTCGGTAATGTTCATGGCTGCCAAGATGGCAACCTTCGACGCCGATTTACTTCCGTTGCGTTGCGCTACTTCGCGCATTTTCGCATCAAGATAGGATGCAACCTGTATTATATACTCAGAATCAGCATCCCCCCTGATAGGATAGTCCTCGCCGTAAATGTTAACCGTGACGGTCTGTTTTTTATCTTCCATAATAGTGAATCAAGATTTCCAAACTTAGCTACATCTAATTGCTAACCCAAAATCTATGTTCATGTTACAATCACATTAAAATGTTTTACAACAAGTGTCAAGAGATTTTCAGTTCCGTCTGAAACTGATCAATCTTGTCAACAATGCGCGAGATTCTCTTCAAGGCAACCTCATTTGTTGCCTGAAGTGACTTTGATAACCTGGAATTCTCCGTATTGAGAGCCCTGATCTCACTCTCGAGACCTGAAATTCTCTTCTTGAGCTCTTGACATTCTACTTCAACTAAGGTCTTCTCGGCCTCTATCTCTTCATACTTTGCAACCAACTCGGTTACCTTTGACTGAAGTTTTTCCAATGGATTCATAAGGTACGTCCTATGAGCGAAGTTCCGCCCCAAACTCGCGCTTCAGCGAGTCAACTATCTTATTGAATACGTGATCAATTTCATTGTCTGTTAAAGTTTTACTTTCATTTTGGAAGATTAGTCGATACGCGATCGACTTCTTTCCACTCGGCACTTGCTTGCCGCGGTAGACATCCCAAACGATTATCTCCCTTAGATTTTCATCGGATGCCTCACTAATTGCATTAACAACGGCACGACTCTGCAGAGTTTCATCAACAACGACAGCGATGTCCCGCTCAATGCTCGGGTACCTCGGCAAAGCCAGGTACTGAGAAGTGACTCGACGCTTTGCAACAAGCTCGTCGAAGTCTACCTCCAACGCAAAAACGTCGGACTTGATGCTAAAGGTCTTCAGAGTTTGCCCGGAAACCTTGCCGCACTTCCCAATCCTCTTTCCGTCCAATTCAACTCGAAAGGAGCAATCTCCATCAAAAACTGGCTCTGCTGAAGGAACCATCACCAGCTCACCTGTCACCAATCCGGCCAAAGACTCAAGAATGCCTTGAAGGTCCTGCAGTCCAAGGTCGCTGGGATGAAACGCCCAGTTCTCTCCCATGTCGGTACCTGAAAACGCAATTCCAAGTCTTTGCGTTTCTGCTGGTGTTTCTCCTGTCGACCCAGACATTACGATTCCCACCTCAAACACCTTCACGTTCCTGACCTGGTGACTTACGTTTTGGTAAACCACTCCCAACAATCCGGGCATCAAGCTGGGACGAAGCCATTTCAGATCTTCCGATATCGGGTTCAGAATTTCGACGCATTTGACACCCGGCTCGACTTGAGAAATCATCTTGGGATCGCCAATGCTGATTGTCACAGCTTCAAAATACCCCTGCGCCAGAAGTGTCTGTTTCAATTTGTTAGTGAACACCGCGCCTTGGTCACGCGATACAACCAGATTCCCGCCCGCGCGCATGGCAACCGGAATCTTGTCATAGCCGTAGACTCGAGCGATCTCTTCAATGAGATCAATCTCGCGCGTTACATCCGGCCTGAAGGTAGGGACCTCAACCGTCACATTTTTACCCGGAGTAACTTTGAATTCAAGTCCCTTGAGAATGTCAATCATCGTGGGCGAACTCATCTCAGCCTTGAGGACTTGATTCACCCGTGCGGGCCGTAATTCGAGTTTGATTGGCTCTATTTTGGTCGGATAACAATCCACAATACCTGCACACACCTTGCCGCCGGCGAACTTTTCAATCAACGACGCCGCGCGATCCAAAGCAAATGGCACGATATTCGGATCAGCTCCGCGCTCAAACCGCGTCTGTGCTTCAGAGGTCAATTCCAGGTGTTTGCGCCCACGTCTGATCCTGGAAGCATTGAAGTGCGCGCTCTCCAGCAGGAGATTGGTGGTCTTCTCCGATACCTCGGAGTATTGCCCACCCATGATGCCTCCGATCGCGACCGGCCCGGCCCCATCAGTGATCAGCAGGACATCTTCGCTCAGCTTACGCTCAACACCATCAAGTGTCGTAAATACCTCGCCGACCTGCGCCCGCTTCACGACTACTCTCGGCTGAGAGAAGTTGTCAAAATCGAATGCATGCAGCGGTTGACCATACTCCAGCATCACGTAGTTGGTAATGTCGACAATATTATTGATGCAGCGAATCCCCGACGCCAGCAGTCGCTGTTGGATCCACCATGGCGAACGTCCAATGCGAATCCCGCGAATAACGCGTGCGGCGTATCGGGGGCAGCCTTCTGTGTCCTCGATGCCTATCTCCACCTGCGCCGACGCCTGCTCGGGTACTTCTTTCATTTCCGCCGACGGGCGCTTGATGGGTGAGCCGATGATGGCTGACACTTCTCGCGCAATGCCGATTGCCGACAGGCAGTCTGCGCGGTTTGGGGTCAGGTCGAAACTGAGAATGTGATCTTCAAGATTCAGTGCTGACTTCAAATCAGAACCCGATTTGATCGCAGGATCGATTTCCATCAAGCCGCTGTGGTCATCCGACAGCCCGAGGTCTGCCTGGCTGCAGAGAACACCATCTGACATAATACCGTACTTGTCGACGCTCTGCACGATAATGTCTCCCGCCAACACGGCACCGGGCAAGGCCAGCGGCGCCTTCATTCCAACCCGAACATTCGGTGCTCCGCACACAACGGTCGTCTGCAAATCCTTCCCCAGTTCCACCTTGCAAACCTTGAGATTCTCTTTGCGGGGATGTGGATCACAGGCAACCACTTTGCCAATTATCACATTGTCGAGTTTAGCTGCCACTGACTCAACACTCTCAACGGCGGTACCAATTGAGGTAAGCTTTTCGGCAAGTTCGTGGGGACTCAGTTCAAAATCGACGAGTTCCTTCAGCCAATTGTACGAAATCTGCATAGCCTGCCCGGTTAGAACTGATTGAGGAAACGAAGATCGTTTTCGAAAAACAGACGAATGTCATCGACTTGATGCCGCAACATGGCAATTCGCTCGATGCCCATTCCAAACGCGTACCCCGAAAAGGTCTCAGGGTCATAATCTACTGCCTTGAACACGTTCGGATCAATCATGCCGCAGCCAAGAATTTCCAGCCAGCCTTCGTGCTTGCAGATTCGACAGCCCTTGCCGCCGCAGAGAAGACACGAGATATCGACCTCGGCTGATGGCTCGGTAAACGGAAAGAAGCTGGGACGAAAGCGCATCTTCACATCACTGCCAAAATATGACTGTGCGAATGCTGTCATGATGCCCTTGAGATCGGCAAACGTCACATCATGGTCGACATAGAAGCCCTCTACCTGGTGAAACACGCAATAAGAACGCGCGCTGATTGCTTCCTGTCGGTAGGTCCGTCCAGGTGCAATGATCCGCACCGGCGGCTTTCGTTTTTCGAACTCCCTGACCTGGATCGGTGATGTGTGTGTCCTCAATACCAGGTCCTTGCCCACATAAAACGTGTCTTGCATGTCACGGGCAGGGTGATCTGGCGGGAAATTCAGCGAACTGAAATTGTAGTACTCCGTCTCAATCTCCGGACCGAGCGCTACTTCAAATCCCATTCCATAGAAAATGTCCGTAATCTCGTTGAGAGTCTGCGTAATCGGGTGAAGCTTGCCGACAGGATAACGCTTCCCCGGGAGCGTATAGTCGATTGAGGATCCTGGCTTGGAGCGCGAGTCTCCGAATTGCGACTGCTTGACGGTCAGGAGTTGTTCTATCTGACTGCGAAGATCATTGGCCTGCTGCCCGACGATCCGTCTCTGGTCGGGAGCGAGTTCTGCCAGCCCCTTGAGCATACTTGTAACGATCCCTTTTTTGCCAAGGTACTTTACTCGGAACGCTTCGACCTGTTCCGGAGCCTGGCAGGCAGCGAGTTCACTCTTGGCCTGAGCCAACATGTCCGCGGCCGAGGATTCGGACATATTTATGCGCTTTTGGCTAATTCGGTCAGTTTTACAAATGTAGCGATGTCGCGAGCCGCCATGTCAGCGAGTACCTTGCGGTCAAGGTTTACGCCGGCCTTCTTGAGTCCGTGCATGAACACCGAGTAACTTACGCCTGCCATACGGCAACCGGCGGAGATTCTGGTAATCCACAGACGGCGAAAATCACGCTTGCGATTGCGGCGGTCGCGGTACGCATAAGTTAGACCTTTTTGAACCGTCTCTTTTGCGGTCCTGAGCAACTTGCTCCGGCCGTGGAACCCGCCCTTCGCCCGTTTCAGTACCTTTTTGCGACGGGCGCGTGAGGCGACATTGTTTGTTGCGCGTGGCATACTATCTCAACTCCTTATCGATATTTACTCAATCGTACGGAAGCAAGTATTTCAGCTTCCTCTGATCTGCACTGGAGACGTAGGCGGATTTGCGCAATTGTCTCTTCCTTTTCGCCGATTTCTTGCTCAGGATGTGTCGCGCAAATCCCTGTTTATGTTTGATCTTGCCGCTGGCCGTCTTCTTGAAACGTTTCGCAGCAGCTCTATTCGTCTTCACCTTCGGCATCGTCTGTTCCTTTATTCTTCAAAGACTCATTCTTCGGATTGACCACCATCGAGAGCGTCGACCCCTCCATTCTCGCGGCAATTTCTACAACGGCATATTCGGCCAAGTCGGCAGCCAAGCGCTCCATGACTCTCTCACCGAATTCTTTGTGCGCCATCTCGCGGCCCCTGAATTGCACCAGCACCTTGACCTTGTGACCGTCCTTGAGGAAATCAATCACATGCCGGGTCTTGAACTGGTAATCATGCTCATCGATCTTGGGGCGGTACTGCATCTCTTTCATCGTAATCGCGTGTTGTTTCTTCTTAGTCACGCGCGATTTCTTCTGCAGTTCGTACTTGTACTTGCCAAAATCGAGCACTTTGCAGACCGGCGGTCGTGCAGTCGGTGAAATCTCGACTAAGTCGAGTCCCCGACTCAAAGCCAGCTCAAGAGCATCTCTCGTCTGCATCACTCCGACCTGCTGGCCATCATGGTCAATTACTCTAACTTCGGGGATGCGAATCATCGCGTTTACTCTGATTTCTGGCTTGCGCTTGCTTATTGGCTTACCTCCGTCGCAAAATTGAACATTCCTCTGCCTTAGCAGAAAGTCTGTAATTATACATCACCACTGGCTTACTGCCAAGTAAAAAATTGAAGCTCTTGGGCGCCAATCTTCTCCGAAGAATCATCCCATCAGCTGTCGCGGCAGCTCGCGAGAGCGTATTTCCGCATTTAGGCGGTCGATAATTGCGTCGAGCGTGAAAACACCAACATCGCCTTCGCCATGGTGGCGCAGGCTCACCTGGTTGCTTTCTGCTTCTTTCGCACCAACCACGAGCATGTACGGTATTTTTGAGGTCTCGGCCTCTCGAATCTTGTACCCGATCTTTTCCGAACGATCGTCCAATTCACTACGGATTCCGACCTCTATCAGTTTCTTCTGAACCGCAAGCGCATAATCCATCTGCTTATCGGTGATTGGAATGACCTTCGCCTGTACCGGTGCCATCCAAAGCGGGAAAAACCCGCCATAGTGCTCAATAAGAACACCGAAGAACCGCTCCAGCGAACCAAGAATGGCCCTGTGAACCATGTATGGCTGCTTTGCCTGACCATTGGAATCAATGTAGGTCATATCGAATCTTGGCGGCAAATTGAAATCAAACTGAACAGTCGTGCACTGCCACTCTCGCTGCATGGCATCGCGAATCTTGATGTCGATCTTGGGACCGTAGAAGGCGCCCCCGCCTTCGTCGACATCATACTTCATATCGCGCATCGCTAATGCCCTGCGCAAAGCGGCTTCCGCTGCCACCCAAAGACTAGGATCACCAATTGCTTTCTCGGGTCTGGTCGAAAGATAAATGTGATAGTCATGAAACCCGAATGAGCCAAGGATATGTACCGTAAGGTCCAAAACGCCAAGCACCTCGTCCTCAAGCTGCTCAGGCGTACAAAAAATGTGTGCATCGTCCTGAGTGAATCCGCGCACTCGAAACAGCCCGTGCAACACCCCTCCGCGTTCATAACGATACACCGTGCCCAATTCGGCCCAGCGCAGCGGAAGCTCACGGTAGGAATGCAGGTTTTGCTTATACATCATGATGTGGAACGGGCAATTCATCGGCTTGATCTGGTATTTCTCGTTGTCCACATCCATCGGTGAATACATGTTTTCACGGTAGTGATCCGTGTGCCCGGAAGTTTCCCACAGATGCAGTCGCGCAATATGGGGCGAGATAACAAGATCGTAACCGTTTGCCAGATGAGTGTCTTTCCAAAAGTTCTCGATTAGGTGTCGCATCAGCGCACCCTTGGGCATCCACAGCGGCAGTCCGCCTCCGGTTTCTTCGGCTATAGTGAAAAGGCCCAGTTCTTTCCCAAGTTTGCGATGATCGCGTTTCTTGGCCTCCTCCAATCGCTTCACATAGTCGTCAAGCATCGCCTTCTTGGGATACGAGACGCCGTAGATGCGTTGAAGCATCTTGTTCTTTTCATCTCCGCGCCAATAGGCACCGGCAACTGAGAGCAGTTTGAAAGCCTTGATCTTGTCTGTCGACGGCAAATGCGGGCCGCGGCAGAGATCAATGGAGTGGTCGTGTTTGTAGTATGAAATCGTGCCGTCCTGCAAACCCTCGATCAGCTCGATCTTGAATGGCTCATTCTCGGATTCGGCACGACGAATCGCCTCTTCACGCGAAACCTCTTCCCGCTCGAATTTGTAATTGCCAGCAACGATTTCTGACATCCGTTTTTCTATTCGGATCAGATCTTCATCGGTAAACGGTTTTTCCGCGTCAAAGTCATAGTAAAAGCCCTCATCGATTGGCGGACCAATCGCCAGTTTCGTCCCCGGAAACAGATCCTGAACCGCTTCGGCCATGACATGGGCCGACGAATGCCAGAATACCCACTTCCCTTGCGGCGTATCGAAGGTGTGCACTTTAAACTCGCCTCCCTTGGGCAAGGGGCGTGCCAAGTCGTAGATCACATCATCGACAGTGACTGCGAGGGCTTCCTGCGCCAGTCGCGGGGAGATAGAATTGGCCACTTCGTAGCCGGTCGTTCCCTCTGGAAAGGTCTTAACCGCTCCATCAGGAAATTTCAATTCAAGTGCCATGACTCCTGTTTTCCTCAGAACAAAAATAGCCTCACAATGAGGCATTAATGGTGGGCGATATCGGGATCGAACCAATGACCTCCTGCGTGTCGAGCAGGCGCTCTAACCAGCTGAGCTAATCGCCCAAACGAAGCAACGAGTGTCCATTGTATCGATAGCATACCCATTTGTCAAGATTTTTTGCGCCTCGCCTTCGGTTTCGACTTGATTGACCCGCGCAGTTTCCGTTCTCCCGATGCAAAACTCTTAATGCAGTCGACAATCGTAGTCTGCGACTTGGAGTCCATATGTGAGAACATGGGCAGCGAAAGACAATTCTGTGAAACATATTCCGTGTTCGGCAAGCTGACTCCCACCGCATATCCCAAATCTACGAATGCTCTCTGCCGGTGCAACGGAGGGTCAAAATAACAGCGTACACTGATACCGTTAGCCTCCAAATATTGCCTGAGCTGATTGCGACTGAACCTCGCTTCGTTCGGATCGATCAAGATCGTGAAATCCTTGTATCCACAATAGTCACTTTTGCCCACTTCCGGAAAGGACACACCCGGCAAGGAGCCAAGGCCCTTGCGATATCTTGCGGCAATTACATTTCTTGCAGCAAGGAACTTCTCAATTCGTTTTAGCCCCTCGATTCCCAGAATAGCGTTGAATTCCGTCATCCGTGCATTAGTGCCCACGAATCGAGTGTTGTAGTCACCCGGATTGCCGTACTCGCGCGCCAATCGCACGAATTCCGCCAGATCACTATCTGCAGTCGCGACCATCCCGCCCTCAGCACAGCAGAGAGCTTTCGTGGGCGTCAAACTGAACACTTCTGCCCAGGAAATTGTTCCCGCATACCGACCGCTGGATTTCGCGCCCGTCGCGTGGGCGGCATCAAGAATCAATTTGACCTTGTACTTCTTGGCGATCATCTTCAGTGAATCGATATCCGGTGGATTTCCGTAAATATAGGTCGCGACGATTGCTCGCGTTCGATCAGTGATCTTACTCTCGACGTCCGTTGGGTCAAGATTGAACGTGTCTCTTCGGCAATCCGCAAATACCAACTTGTGTCCAGCGAGGTGTGCTGCATTACCTGTGGCACAAAACGTAAAACTGGGCAGGACAATTTCGCCGGGGGCAAGAAAGCGCATCACCCAGGTCAAGCCATCTGTGCAACTCGACAGCGCTACGGTGTGTTTAATCCCGAATTTTGCAGCATATTTCTTTTCAAATTCGCGAACATACTTCCCATTGGTAAGTTGTCCGGTCGAGAGTATCTCTTTCACGCGGGATTCAATCAATGCAAATCTTGGTAATGTCGGTCGAGTGATCGGAATCGAACTGCTCGGCTTCATCTATTATCCTCCAAATGACAGGAAAGCAATCAACAGACTCAGAAGTGTCGCCCCGTAAAACATAGACAAGACAGCGGGCTTACTCCCCGTCTGTCTTTCCAACACGTTATATGAGTGATTCAAGTCGCCTTTAAACAGCGGTCGCCTGAGCCAGGCTCGCCTCGAGACGACGAAGGCGGTATCGAATAGCGGTACGCTCACGCATACGACACCAAACGCAAATTCCCGTAACCCTCGCTCGGCCAGAGCGGCAATCAGCATCGAGGCGAAAAATCCAAGAAATAACGAACCACAATCTCCCATAAAAATACGTCCCCGCAGATTGAACACGAGAAACCCCGTTACGGCGCTTGCAGCAACGAGAGCGACATACGTCAAGCCGGGTTCGCCGCTAAGTGCAAGTCGAATACCAAGGGCAACCAGGATGAGCGGCATCACGCCCCCTGCCAATCCATCTGCTCCATCCAACAAGTTCACGGCATTTGTGATCAACACAGTTAGTAATATCATCGCGATCTGCAACGCTAATGAAGTTATGTCGAACTGGGTTACACTAACCAGCGCGGTTATCATGATGAGGATTAACTTGATCACGGGCGGCAATGAGCGCCGATCATCGACGAGCCCGATTACAAATGCGGCAACCAGCCCCAAGCTGACGAAGAGATTTAGCGGAACACCATTGCCGGTCAAGAAGGCAAGAATCAATACTCCCATTGAGGTAGCCAGGAAAATCGCCACCCCACCCGATCTCGGTGTCGAAACTGCATGGACCTTTCCTTCTGCCGGTGCGTCGATGAGTCCTAATACTTTACTGGTGCGCACCAGAATCAAAGTGAAGATCAGAGCCGCAACAAACACGCCGCAAACGATCGAGGTTACAACTGTCAGGCTAATCGGCTGACCTTGAAAATTTTGAATCACTAACGCGCCTTGCTCCCGCGGGATTTTCTGAGAATAGATTTCAAAGCGTCTGCGACATAGGCAATTTCTTCTTCCCGGATATCAACATATAGAGGCAGCGTGATCGCTCCCTTGTAATGGTCATAGCTATTGGGAAGGTCGCGTCGCGTCTGTCCGAAGTTCTTCTTGTAGTACGGCTGCATGTAGAGTGGAATGAAATGCACGGATGTCCCAATGCCCCGCGCCTTCAACTCCTCGATGACTTGATCTCGCAATCTCTCACCGCCTGATCGTAATTTAACAATGTACAAGTGCCAGGCGTGCTTGCCATCTCTTGGCTCCTGAGGTAAAATTAATTCTCCGACATCACCAAGGTACTTGCCATAAAGCGCAGCAGCACGCGCACGCGCAGCCTGCATCCTGTCGAAGTTGCGCAATTGGATCAGTCCGAGTGAACTGGCGAGATCGGAGAGGTTGTACTTGTAGCCAAGAGCCAGGATTTCGTATTTCCACGACCCGGCTCCGGAATAACGATTCCACGCACCTTTGGACATTCCATGAAGAGCAATCACTCGCAGATGGTCGACAAACCTCTTATTGTTTGTCGTGATCATACCACCCTCGCCGGTTGTGAGGTTCTTGGTCGAATAGAACGAAAAACAGGTCAGATCGGGCGTTGCTCCAACCATTTGCCCGCCGGACATGGTGCCCAGCGCGTGTGCCGCATCGTGGATGATCGCGATCTTGTGGTCCCGACGGATCTTCTCGATTGCCTTCAAATTCGACGGATAGCCTGCAATGTACACGGGCACCAACGCTTTAGTTCGCGGCGTAATTGCCGCCACAACCTTCTTCAGATCGATGTTAAACGAGTCTCTCTCAGTATCGACAAACACGACTCGCGCCCCGCATTGGATAATCGTCTCGGTAGTTGCCACGAAGGTGTATGGCGTAGTAATGACTTCGTCGCCCGGCTTTACCCCGGCTGCGAGAAGAGACAGATGCAATGCAGCTGTGCATGAATTCACCGCAACGGCATATTTGGCACCTACGTATTCGGCAAATTCCGATTCGAACTGGTGGGTTACTATTCCGGTAGTCAACCAGCCACTGCGGAGAGTCTCGGTAACTCGGTCTATCTCCGATTTGGATATTTTGAGCCGATAAAACGGTACAGAGGATATCTTCACTTCGGTGCGGTCCTGTTCAAGTCTCAAGCCAACAGCGCTCTCGCATTGACGAAAGCGCCGGATAGAATACGACCGCCCATCAAAGATGTAAAGCTAAAATTCTGGTCGGGACTGCTCGCTGCCTTCAGAGCTATGATGCCATTGCCAACTGCATGAATGTACTGCTGGCAGCGTACTCCTCGCGCAACTTGCTGCAGAATGCTTCGATCACCTCTTCAGTCAGCTCCAGATCGTCATGGACTTCCGGCAGCAATTGCGACCAGCCTTGATAATCCAGAATCTTGCTGCTGAAGGTGCGTCGAGCAAGGTAGTTGGCAAAATGAATTATTATGGAATAGGTTCGGCTGTCTTCCTGATCCTGCATCGGGAAGTGGTGAAATTCAATCGCACGCTGAATGCTCACCGGCAGCTTCCAGTTGTTCGCGAGTATGCGACCAACCAGCGTATGCGGGTGACCCGCAACAGCCATCTCCGCCTGGTAATCAGAAACTTGATTCTCATTCCGGTACTGAACGATCAACTTATGCTCGTCCGGAAGAAAACAACACGTTATCAACTTTCCGATGTCGTGAAGCAATCCGGCAGAAAAGGCCACCTCGGCGTCTAAGCCGCGAGCGACGCGATGGTATTGCGCGACTATTCTGGCGGCGATAGCTGTGGATAGTGAGTGCCGCCAATAGGCCTCTTGAAATTCAGCGTCGAGTTTGTGCGACTTGAACATGTCAAATACCGAAGACGACAACACCAGGGACTTGATCGCCTCCAGCCCCAGTACCAGGACAGCCTGACGGATACCGGTAATCTCGCTACGAGCCCCATAGAAGGCTGAGTTTGAGAGACGCAACACCTTCGCACTCATGGCGGCATCTTCCGACATGATTGCAGCGACGTCGCGTACAGAGGTGCGAGGATTGTTGATAATCTTAGTAATCTGATTGAAAACCAACGGCGGTGACGGCAGATTAGTAATACTGCTTAGTCTCCGGCGCAGCTTCTCTTCCGGATGAATCGTTTGTTGATCTGTTGTCATGTTAGTTGGTTATTCCTTCAGCGCAAATACCAGCCTGTCAATGATTGCCGCCAATACCTGGGGATCATCATATCCGTTCTTCTTAATCATCATCTTTGCGTGTTCTACCTTCTCTGTTCGAATCGGCAATTCAGCACCGGCGCGACCCGGTTGATAAGTGTCAGCCGGCTTGCTCACAGTAGTGCCGGTCCCTTCAGTTCGCCCTGCCGCTTTGGTTCGGACACCCTTGCCCGTTCGCTCAAGTCCCTGTTTTTCAAGCCCCTCCGGAGACAGCTCCAGCGAGTCTTTTTTCAATGGACTGCTCTTGTCCTGTTTCTTGCTCATTCTCTCCCCGCGCGGTATCGAATCGCCGCTTCGGATTCCATTGATTTTCATGCATAGCCCCTAGTTCTTTTTATCGACATATAGCGGAGAATTTTGCGGAACTGTTAAATAATCAGCCACTTTCCTACCCTGCTGCAGTTGAAGTAGTTGCTCTTTGATACTATCGTACTTCGCTGCGGCTATTTCCTCATTCTCCTGCACCAGTTTCAGGGTCTTGGAAATGAGTGTAGTAATTGAGTTCACGAGGCGCCTAACCTCGGGTGCCGATGCTGCCAGGCTAAAAAGGTTTTTGTTTTCCGCCTTAAGCTGACTAATGGTAGCTTCCGACTCATTAATACGATTCACAATACGCTCGACCTCGCCGTAGAGATCGACAATCTTCTGTTCCTTATCATACTTAATGTAGTCACGCTGCTTATCAATGATAATAAACAACGACTGGTAGAATGAATACTCTTCCTTCAACCCCGCGATGAGGCGGGCCTCCAACTTGGTGACATCACTGTATTCCATCATACCCTCATACTTGGACTGAAACCGCCTGCTGCGCCGGTGTTTCCTGCGCCACGCTGCCTGTATTTGCCCCTTGAAGCGTGCGGGAGTCGATACCCTCCCAGCCCTCTTTCAGAGTCGTCATGACCTTTATAATGCCGTCAAAAAGCTCAATACTCTTGGTCGCATTCAGCAGATAAATCTGGTTGATCAAATATGCATACAATTCCGCGAGCTTCTCCGCGATCTCACCACCTTTTTCCATATCCAGCGTTGTGTAGAGGTGCACGATCACTCGATGCGCCTTTTCTATCAATTCGCTGAAACCATTGATATCGCCCGCCTCCAGCTTCTGCTTCGATTCAACCAGGTACTTGATTCCACCCTTATAACACATAACGATCAGATCGCGCTGACTCGCGCCACTGACTTGGGCTCTTTGATAGGTCGCAAGCTGTTTGTTCATGCCGCTACTTTCGGTTGTTCGCCACTATCTGACTAAAGTTTTGTGAAATCTGTTCCAATTGCGCAGTAAGGTAAGCCGATTGTTGGTTCAACTGACCGATCAGGCTCTCCATATCCTGGAATCTCTCGAGCAATCGCTGCCGTTTCAACTCCATCCGTTGATTCATGTCAGTGACTCGATCCTCAATATCCTTGATCTGATTTTCGAGCGCCTTTGTGCGTCTCGCTATCGTCCCGTCCACGCTCTTTGAAATAGAATCGGCAAAGTCCTGAGACAGAGAGGCTATACCTCTGAAGACCTTCACCGTCGCTTCGCTCTCAGAGCGTACATCGGCGTCGGCCAATTCGACAAGCAGCCTTAGCCCGGAAGTCTTTGCATTGCCGTCGTTACCCGTCAGCGTGCGCCCTGAGCCGGTGGCTTTCTCGCCATTGATCGTTCCGGCTACGTCTCTGCCCTCGAATGATTGTCCGTTTGCCAACCCGATCGTGACAAATGCCGAGGAGGTCAGCGAGGACTGCAGCTCCACTTTGGAATTCTTGCCGTATGTGCTGGATGTAAGCATCAAATAACCATCGTCGCCGTTGTCAAAATACCCGACTTCAATGCCCATTTTTCCGACTTTCTTGTCAGCGTTGATCTTCTGTTGGAATTCCGTGACCAGTTCGGCCCAGGACGAGTACGTCCTTTCCGTCAGCGTGATTGTATCGGAAGTAACGCCGTCGATGCGAAGAGCTACGTTCTTGTTCGCTGCCGATATCACAATCGGCGTGCTGGCCGGGTTGTCAATGTTGGCGCCGCGGAAATAACCCCTGCTCGCGGCTTGAGTGATATTTACCAAATAACCATCCGCGGATGTCTGTGTCTTGTCCGTCATGGACACGAATGATATTTTTGCACTATTTGAATCCCCGGACGCAGCAAACAACTTTTGCACATCTTCAATATTGTCACTGATTGCCGCCTGCAATTTGCTGCGATCCACTACCGAAAGCTTTCCGCTGGTGCCAACCCTTATTCCAAGCGCTGCCAGCATGTTGTAGTCCGAATTCAGTCCCGCAACACGCGACGAAATCCTGCTGCGCATCGAATCCTGCAGCATCAGCAGTGTACGATCACCAAACAGTATACCGGTCTCTTCGTCGGCGTCCGGGTTATACTCGAACTGCTCATCTATCGATGCCATGACGTCATTGAACTTGTCTATAAACGTATTGATGTTGTCTTCAATCTTGCTCGAATCGCGCGCCACCGTGATATTGACTGCGGTATCTTCGGAAATCTTCTTGAGATTGAGAGTGATGCCGCCAATCACGTCTTTTACGATGTTGCTCTCACTGTTGATCGTTATTGGCGAACCGCCGCCATCAGTCGACCCCATCGTGATTTGTGAATCTTGGGCTCTTTGCAGGAGTGGTGCAAACGTTTGAACACGGAATGTGTCACCGGCGACGAGTTGGCCCGCCGAAAATTTTACTTTGAGCCCGTCGCTACCCATTCCTGTGAGTTCAACTTCAGTATCTGCAGAACTGACGAGCACCGATCCGTTATTTGTCCCGTCACTCCAGTTGAGTGTAATGTCGCCTGAACCAACTGTCTGTGAACCGCTGCCGCCGATCGTGAAGGTGTACACTTTGTTCTGATTTCCAGTGTAAGCGGCCGTCGTTCCGAGTGTGGGATTTGAGGTAGCTCCCGCTGCAAATGATGTCTTTTCCACTTGGTCGAACGAGGACGTGCTGAAGTTCAGAGATTTGGTTCCCGAAAGAGCTGAGCTGACCACGATCTTGTTTTTTGCACCCGTCTTGTCAGCCGAAAGCATTAATCGGAAATTGTTCGAACTGCTGCCGTCGTTTACTACTGTTGCCGTAACACCGATCTTGGCATTGTTGATTGCCCGCTTAATCCCATCGAGACTGGAGTTGGCGGAATCGATACTAATTGTCTTTGTTGAGCCATCGCCCACCGCAATCGAAATGGTCCCGGTGCCGAGGCCAGCGGCCTCTTGTTCGCTGAATCCTTGCGAAGCAATCTGATGGTTCTGCGCCAGTGCAGCAACACGTAAAGAATAACTGCCAATCGCCGCGTCATCGCCGGCAACCGCTGTCAAGTATTCCTCGCCGCTCACTTCCACAGAAGTGGCTGAAAATGTTGAAGGACGCGCCAACAATCCAGCCTGCGTTTGAAACGCAAGCAGCTTTGAATTGATCGCCTGGTAGGTCGTAATCTGATTTGTTCTGACGGTTTGGTCATATTGAAGAAGAAGCACATTCTGCTTGTCGTAAGTCAGCAATGCATCGATGATCGCATTGGTATCCAGGTTTGAATTGATGCCCGAAATGGCACCCGAAAGTCCAGCCATGTGAAGCTCCTTACCTCAATGTGAGATCGGGCGGGACGAACCGCCCGATCTGAATATGATCACGCTTCCGCATCGAAAATATCGCCGAGGAGAGCGCGCATTCTGCGGCGAATCGCCAAGACGGATTCCGGCGGAATCTGCCGGATCACCTTGTCGTTTGTCGTGTCCAAGACCCTAATGATCAAAGATCCACTCCTATCATCTATCGAGAATCTCAGCGAGATATTTCTCATCGAGTATTCCTGATTGATGTCCTGGACCATTTGCTCCAATTCGTCCCTTTGGGGCTCTTGTTCATCCTTGCGCGCCGAAACCTGTGCCACGACGGCTTGTTCCGGCGAAGGTTGAGTCGTTACCCGATCCTCCATGTTCGGTGGCGTAGCTTCCGGCGATGTTCGATTAACCACTAACCGTGGATCCTCGATTCGGACATCAGTCAGACCTGCGCTTGAAGTCATGTTTCACCTCACATGTCGACGGGTGTGACGATTCATATCCTCACACCCGTACGGACGCTAAAAGACTATTGGAACAACGACAGCACTACCTGAGGCAGCTGGTTGCCCTGGGCAAGCATCGAAGTACCGGCCTGCATCAGGATCTGGTACTTCACGAATTCGGACATCGTTGACGCCATATCGGTGTCGCGGATACCGGATTCGGAAGCAGTCAGGTTCTGAGCGGCAACGCGCAGGTTGCGCATGTTCGATTCCAGAGTGTTCTTCTGGAACGATCCGAGCGTGCCTCTGGCGTTTGACACTTCATCAATGGCGGCGTCGATTACGGCCTGGGCATCTTGTGCACCCAGAACGGTTTCAACGTTGATTCCGGCCAGGCTGCTGAAGCTATTGCCTGCCAGATTCTTGCCCAATGACGAGGTCGTCATGCTTCTCAAACCGATCGAGGCTGTCTGACCGACGTTGCTGCCGATCTGGAAAACCAGGGACTGATCGGTGTTGGTGATGCTCTCTGATCCACCCGTTGAAGTCAGCGAATATCTGATCTTCAGCGACTGGGAACGGTCTGATGTGTAAACGGTGGCTTCCTTACCAGCGGTAACCGATGTAGCCGGACCGCCATCAAGACGAACGTCAAACTTGGACGCTTTGACATCGAGAAGCAGGTTGCCAACGTTGATACCGTTGGAAGCCTTATCAAGAGTCAGAGCAATGCTACCGCGACCGGAAGCACCAGAGGCCTTGTTGTAAAGCGTCGTGGATGATGTGGAACCGTACTTCACCGAAGAAACGGCGGTTGTGTAGCCATCGAATGAAATCAGAGCATCGGTACCCGATACGGAAAGCGTATCTGCGGTCAAGCCGAGTGCGTTGAAGAGCCTCTCGGATTCAGTACCGGTGGAATTGTGCTGGATCTTATAGTCAGAACCTTCGTCGTAAGTGAAGAACTTCAACTGGCTGGTGCCTTCCACAGCAACATCGACGTCATTTGTCGTCGAGGTTACGCCGGCAGCAGTCGAAACGGTGCCAAACGCGGTCTGCAGGGCTGACTTAATGGCAGTCGTCAATGTCGACATTGAGGTGTAGGTCGCAGCACCTACCGTCACTGCTGCAGTGGTGTTGTTGTTCTTCGCTGTGGTAACGCTGAAGTTCAGCACATTCAAGCTGACACCGCGGCTTGAGCGGCTAGCACCCATGGCCATGTAATTGGCGGTTGCAGTGGTGCTGGCGGAAGTCAGCTTCATACTGTATTGAGCGCCCTTATTTACCGAGCGGAACTGAAGACCGTTGCCCGTACCGGAGGTCGTGGTCGCGACAGTCAGCTTGCCGGCCAACGCAGCGTTGTTAGCGATGGCAGTATTCCACTTCGAGATTACATTCGCGCGAGTGTCACCTGACGCAATGCTGATCTGAAGGGTCTGGTCACCGGAAACGGCTTCGTTGTTTTCTTGATAGTTAAGGACGACTGTATAGGTACCAGCCTGTGACGAGGTCGCAGTCGCAAGCACGGAGGCCGCGCTCATGACTGTCGCGTTGGCAGCTGTGGCACCAATGGCAAGGCCCTTGCCAAAGGCATCCGTGATAGCCATCGCGTTGGAAATCTTCTCAGCGCCTTCGGAAGCTTGAAGAACGTCAAGATTGTGAATCTTCTCTTCAAGATTCGAAGGTGAGCCAGTGCTGGTCAGGGATACGCCCAAGGAGGTCGTATTGATTGTAGCCGTCGAGTCAGCGGTCTTGGTGGCCGTGATCGAGTGGCTGCCCGAGCCCAGCAAGCTCTTGAGAACGGTGAGGCCGGAGGAATTCGCGGTCGTAATGGTCGCGATGTTGTCCTTGCTGCCGTCAAGTAACTTCTTGGTACCGAACTGCGTGTTGGCGGCAATACGGTCGATCGTGCGAATGGCGTTTTCAATTTCTGCCTGGTCAGCAGCAAGCTGGTTGGCATCGTTGAAACCTTCGTTCGCGGCGTGAATCGCGAGTTCTCTCATCGAAACCAGCAGCGAATTAATTTCGTTCAGCGATCCTTCTGCAGTCTGGATCATGTTGATTGATCCTTCTGAGTTCTGAATCGCGCGATTCAAACCGGCAATCTGAGCACGGAATTGTTCCGAAATCACCAGGCCGGCCGGATCATCGGATGCCTTGTTGATGCGATAACCGGACGAAAGCTTCTCCATCACTTGGCTGATGGAACTTGTTGTCATCGCAAGGTTGCGCTGAGCATCCAGTGCAGCAATGTTGTGGTTAATGCGTAGTGACATTACAAAATCCTCCTTGAATGTCCCTGTCGGTCTTTTCCTTTACCGACTCATATTCTTCTGCTCGCATTGTTCAGCCACATCCCATGTCCGCTAAGGTCTGAGCAACTACGACCTTCTAACCGCTTGTCGCCCCCCGGCCAGTGGGGGTAAACGAAATGAGTCTTGCCTCTCCTCCTTCTGATTCGACTTAATGGGTGATTCCTTTTCCCATTTTGTTCTGTAACATTATCGGTATCAATCGCTTATTGCTTAAGCTCCGATCTCTCCTAATCCATTAGTTTCTTTTTCGTCTTCCTGCGGCCTTAACTTAACCAGAATAATCGAGAATCTTGGCGATGTCTCATGTTTCCTGTTTATGCTAAACCGCTACAAAACAACTACTTACAACCTATTCCCTGTTGCAGACTAAAGTTTCCGCAGATCGCACCACGTTGGAACAGGTTTCGACGGCCGGAAGGCTCTTTTCGAACAGCTCAACCTCCACTTGACGACTGGAGCAGACAATCCCGTATTGCCCTTGGACTTATCGTGTCCCTGACGGCTATGACGCTATCGTGAATCTCAACGACCTGTGTAACAATTGTGTCAATTTCTCTCTCCGTAAGCGTGGGATGTAGTGGCAAAGCGATGGACCGGTTCATTGCCGCGAACGCGTTTGGTGCTGCTAACTCCGATAACCCGTATTTCTCTCGGAAATATTCCAGCGTGTGGACAGCATGCGTCCCCGGCCTGGTGGCTATCCCCGCTTTCTTCAAGTCGATCATGATTTGATTTCTCATCTCGTGCAGATCTTCTGAATACCTGCAGTCTGATTTGTTGCTCCCGACAAGAATTACATAAGATTGATAGGTGTGTCGATATCCACATGGCTCTTTCGGCAGGGAAATGAGTTGGAGCTCGGCCAACGTCGAATTGTAGACAGCCGCAATTTCTCTTCTCCTCTGAATTATCGCTTCGAGCTTGCGCATTTGCGCAATACCGATTGCTGCCTGCAGGTCCGTGAGGCGATAGTTGTAACCCAGTTTGTCAAAGTCGCCAAGATCAAAAGGCATTCCTGGAGATGTCAAAGTGCCGCCGTTCATCTTCACCCCGTGCGATCTCAACGATCGAAGCAGCAACTCATCCGCGTGTGAGTTACCGACGATCATCCCCCCTTCCCCGGTTGTAATCGACTTACGCGGGTGAAATGAGAAACAACCCAATCGACCGAATGTCCCGCTTTGGCGACCGTTAATTGTCGCGCCCAGAGAACATGCCGCGTCTTCGATCAAAACGAGATCATGCTTCTCTGCCACTTGTCTCAGCTGAATCAAATCCGCCGCCAATCCAAACTGATTAACCGCGATGATAGCCTTCGTGCGTTGGGTGATCAACTGCCCCACATGACCGACATCCAGGTTAAAGGTCTTTAGATCGATGTCGCAGAATACTGCCCGTGCCCCACACTCTTCAACTGCCGCGGCCGTCGCGATCCAGGTGAAGGCGGGAACAATTACTTCATCGCCGGGTCCGACTCCAATAGCTTTCATTGACAAGTGCAGCGCCGTGGAACAGGACGTGACTGCGACCGCCCAACCGCTGCCGACATATCGCGCAAAGGCCCGCTCGAATTCTTCAACCTTCGGACCTTGCATCACCCAGCCTGATTCGAGGACCTTTCGAAGTTCCCCTATTTCATCATCATCAAACAGTGGTTTCGACAGTGCTATGTTCATAACTACTCGTGGTTGTCAGTTCAGTTACTAAGCTTAGATATTCATCGAAGCTCTCAAGCGACCGGGGGCCCACATTAAAGACTGTTCTCAGCAGCTCCAACTCGGGAATCCGAATTCTGCTGAAATTGAATACGTGAACGCTTGCAAGTTGATTTTCGATCAAGAAACGGACTGTTGGCTCAACAGCGCCGGCATCAAACAAGTTAACGACTGTCACGGGCGTCCTGCCCATAATTGTCGCAAGATCATCGTTGGTTCGGCAAATGTGGTTACAGACCTCAATGTGCGCCTTTCCCTCATGAAGTACAGTATAGCGTGGTTTGTTAAGCCAATCCGGCGCCCCTAACGTTACTATATCAAGTGCGACAAACTGCGATAAATTGTTGAATGCCTTATTCGCAAACCACGGCAGGCGACGATAGATGTCCGGCAAATTCGCGTGTACTCTCGGTGAGAATGAGGAAGGGTCAATCATCGACAGGATGCGGGCTTTAATCTCCTGACAATCGTCTTCAGGAAATCCATAACGGATAGCCATCTTCATCCAGTGGTAAGCATTGTAGAAGTATATCCAGTGTAGATTATCCTTTGCTTCGAAGACCGCACCTGTATACATCGTGCCTGAGATTCGTTTCTTTCCATGGTTTGCCAGAACCTGCGCTAAGCTCGCATAAGCCTCGGCAATTTGTTGCGTCGCCGGTCTGTCTTCGGTAATGTTCATAACTCGTGCCGGAGGATACATGAACATCGCCGCGTTGCAGTAATTCTGAGTTGACTTACTTCGATCGAACAGCCCCTTGACACTGCTGAAAGTACTGCCGGTGTGCACGGCATAGCGGTACAGTGCCTTCGGCAAGTGTTGCATTTTCAGTTTGCGCAGTTGCGGCAAGTAGTAGGTGTTTATGAATCGACGCGAATACGTTTGCGTGTAGACTTGGTCGAAGATTTCTCTGCGGCAGAAAAACGTTTCGGGAATTACGTTGCTGTCCGCCAATATAAGTGTGTTCAGAAGATCGTGACCGCGGTAATAATTGCGATATTGCCAACGTGCGTGTTCCACGCCGGCGCTATCTACTACCACCAAATCGCAGTAAATAATGTCTGACTTTTTGCGCCTCCAGAAACGCACCAGTTCTTCGACGGCGCGGTTCTCCAAGTCATCGTCATCGCTGAATGGAATTACGAAATCCCCGGTAGCGATCGCGGCTGCCTTTGCCATCGAGGATGCATTCCCCTGATTCACCTCATTCTTGAAATAGGAAATGTTCTTCCATTCTGACTGCGCTTGCCGGACCACTCTCTCTGTCTCGTCCGTGGAACTGTCATTCACGACAACGATTTCGCAGTTCTTGTAAGTCTGTTGTACCAGTCGTGATAATGCCTGCTCCAGTAGCCCTGCTCGATTGTATGTCGGAAGGAGAATGCTGACCTTTGGCAACAACGTATTGTCAGGTCCGTCGAGCAGTTCTTCGAATTGCTTTCGGTACATCAAGACATTGTGGCGCTCGAGCGCGTGCTGGCGCAATTGGTCCGGTGAACTGGGTTCCTCGCTGAGCCGTGCGACACAGTCGCCTATGCCGTTGGCAAGACAACTCGCGTCTACTGCATGCTCGGCGCCGAAATGGTTGAGAATCACCGGCTGCACCCCCAGCGACATCGCCCTTAATATTTCAGCTTCGTTGCCCGCTTGCAGCGTTGTTGAAAGTACGTACGACTTGTCTGCATACCAGGCGGCCAGATCGTCGGGCCGCTCATGAAACTCGATATTTTCGGCAAGCTCCAAACGGGCAATCATATGCTCGAAATGTACCTGTAGTGAAGTCGACTGAAATTCCCCGATCACGAAGAGCTTGTAATCCGGGTCACGCCTGACCAACTCCGAGAGTATTTCGAGAATGATAAGTGAATTAAGTTCAAGACTGATGTTGCTGAGATAGGCAATGTTCTTTGTCCTCTGCTTCTTGGAAACGTTGCAGGGCGTGACCGCTACTGAGGGCGGCAGCTGGGCGCATTGCGTCATCGACTCCAGTCGATCGACACAATCAAACACCACCGCCTCCGTTGCACGATTGCTGCAGACCATGCCGTCAAATGCTTCCCAGCGACATTGAGCCCGGTCGTGGTCGAGAATTTCAGTGCCGCGCTGCCGACACACCAATTTCGTGGTGCCGTCCGATTCAAGCAGACTCGCCCAGATAGCAAAGTCATCGAACTGGTCAAGCCAAATGGTACAGTCTTTCCCAAAGTACTCGAGAAATCGTTCCTGCTGCGCTTTCTTCTCGATGATGAATCGATAGCGTTTGTCGTCTGCAAATGCGTCGATGTAGGGCTTTAGGAATCCGTAATAACCATCGCGATCACAGAACACAACGACATCGCGCATACTACACTTCCACTGGTTGTTGAGCGTTGATCGGCCGTGCTTCAGTTGCTGCCCGTTCTTCGAATAGACGGTCTATCACAGTTCGATAGTCGTAGTCCCACTTCAGTCCGAACCAGTCAGTGCAGTTTTTGCATATTGCGATCTTGCTAAATTCCTTGTCGAGATGAATCCGCCGCAACTTGTCGTAGTAGTCCGATTGCCAGATCTCTTTGATGCTCATCTTCTTGAGATCGAAGTCCTTCATGACGGACTGCTCCCGCCAATCAGCGACACAAAATCGCGGTCTTCCGTGTGAGCTGATTGCGATGCGATTCCACAAGAGAGAACAGGGCCAGCGATATTGATCCTTTTCCATCCTCAGAGTGGAGGAATTCACCATCCCCTTGACCGTGAGATAGGTACGAATCACAACATCGTCGGCTATCGGTCCCCAGAACTGCTTGAATGCGTCCAACTCACCCGGCACCAGAGTATCCTGGTCGATCATGTTGACGACAATGCGCAGATTGGGATTGCTTTTCTTGTTCTTGAGCATGAACAGGACATTGCTGTAGACCTCTACAAAGTTCCCTTGCAGACGAATCCTTTCGTAGGTCGGCTTGTACAAGCTGTCCAGGCTGAAGTCGATCACCAGTTTTGTATCCGACGGCCGCAGAATCGCCTCGGCTATCGGCCGCGTCAGAGAGCTGCCGTTAGTGACGATCGTAGCAATCTTGACACCCTTGTCTTTGATGTAGTTGATCGCTTTGCCAATGTGTTTGTAGAGGAACGGTTCGCCGTCGCAGGTGATACGTAATGTTGATCCGTGCTCGGCCACTTCGTCGATGATGCTCGTGAACAGCTCATAGTCGAGTTGGTTTGGCTCATAGTCCGGGACAAATTTCTTGATATCATTCTGGGGGCAATGGATGCAACGAAAATTGCAGATATTAATTAGATCCAAATGAACCATATTGGGGAACACGCGATCCTGTTCATTCGCGAAACCATAGAACTCGCGCCAGGGGGTTCCCATCGGTGTCTTGCTCTCAGACATGGGCGGGGCTCTTTTTGAATTTGAGTTCCATCGCCTGGGCCCTTTCTCCCAAACGCATCTTCTCCCGATACCATTCAATCGTGCGCAACAGGCCGTCCTCAAGTTCAACCTTTGGTTCGAACCTGAGAATCTCGCGGGCCTTCTTGATATCGGGTATGCGCACCTCGACGTCCGGCGAAGTCATTTCCTTGAACACAAGCTGCGACTTTGAACCCGAGAGTCTGATAATCTCTCGTGCCAGATGATAGATTGTCAGCGTACTTTTTGGATTGCCGATATTGAAGGCGTTTCCACTGGCCCTGCTGTTCTGCATAATCTCCATCAGGGCATCCAAGATGTCGTCAATATAGCACCAGGCGCGAATCTGGCTGCCATCGGAGTGAATTGTCAGATCTTTGTTCTGAATGGCATTCACAACGAAATGGTGAATGGCGCCCTCGCCCACCTGTCCCGGTCCGAAAATGTTGAATGGCCGGACGCAACAAATCGGCAGTCCGTATTTAATGTAGAAACTGTTGGCGAAAAATTCGCCGGTCAGCTTGCTGATCGCATACGACCAGCGCGCCTCTCCTACCGTCAAGGCCGGTTTGAGATTCTCTTCCGTGACTTTGTAAGCATATGCTCCGAACACTTCGCTGGTTGAGAAGTCAATTACCCGTTCCAGCGACTTGCCTGCTTCAAGACAGGTCGTGTAAACGTTGTACGTGCCTATGACATTGACTTCCATCGTCATGACCGGGTCTCGGAGTACCGAATCAACACCCGCGACCGCAGCTGCATGAATGACGACATTCGCATTGCCAATCGCGGCCGCCAGTGCGGCGCGATCGCGCACGTCTCCGCGTATTAATTCAACATTCGGATGGCTGGCCAACAGCGGTTTATCCTGAAGCGAGTTGCGCCGAAAATTGTCGAATATGATGATCTGATTGTCTTCGACCAGTCTCTCAGCGATGGCTGAGCCAATGAATCCTGCCCCGCCCGTTATGAAGATTGTCTTGCCCTTTATCATTGCATGACTCCGTTGAGATAGTTGAATGCGATTATATAGTGCCATAGCGTCCCTGCCTCAAGCGTAGCTCACGACCGGTTTCAGAGCGTCAAACGGTATGAGGTAGTGAAATTCGTAATCTTTCCTGATTATGTGCGGCGAAAGGTGTTCTATCACTTCGCGATTGTTGATGACCTTTACCAGGTAACTGTGACGCGCCTGCCGTGCTCCCCACGATTCTTTAAAGCGTACTAAGTCGGCTTGATTGCGGGGGGAAGCCTGCAAATTCAGTAGCGCAATACCGCTCTGGCGGGCGTGTGCAATCAGATAGTGAAGTGCGGCTGTCGAAGCCTGAGACTCGGCGCCCTCACGATTGAACATGCTGAGGTAGTAGTCACAGCAGTACTCATTCTGAATAGTAATGATCCCACCGAGGAACCTCGCACCGATTGTCGCGGTAATCAGACTGCAATTCCCCGATGTTTGCAGTTGGTCGAACATCGTCCGAAAATAGCCTGTCGGGAGTATTGTGCCGCGCAGTTCGGCCATTCTCTCGACATAACAATCATGCCAAGCGTCAATATCTCTGTGTGTGGTCGAATGCCCGATCCTGACTTCGGCCTGTTCTGCCTTACGGAGGTTGCGACGAAGGTTGTTGCGAAACTTTGAGGATGTCCGCGCGAGCGGCTCTTCCTTAAGATCGATGTAGTGCACTTCGCTGCTTGCAGTGAAGTCAAAGCAAGGTTCCGCAAGTCGCGAATTTGAGAAGAACGGAGTCGTGCAAACAGATACGACATCACAGTAACGCGAGTAGTGGGCAAACAGCGCGTCATATACCTCGCGCTCTTCGCCAGAACTGAGTTGCTCGGAAGTTTGCAGACCTGCATAGCTTGCCGGAAACGGCAACGATTGAATCAAATTTCGGTATTGAAGCGCACAGAAGAATCCTACGGGCTCGCCATGTCGGTAAACCGTTATTGAGCGATCCTCTTCATGGGAAAACGCCCTCAGGAAATCCAGCCAGGGAAGCGACGACTGGATGTTGTGTGATTTCGATGATAGTAGTCTCCCCGCGAAACCACGATCCAGGGCTTTCAGGCTCCACTTGGTCATAGCGCCTTCATGTCCGCCTTCAGACAATTCTTTTCAGCTGCCTCGATCTTGGCAAGCATCTCTCGTGCTGCAGTGAATTCGGGACTTATGTCCAGGGCCTTGGCGTACCCCATTTTCGCGCTTTCAATGTGTCCTAACCTGAGATAACAGTCGGCGAGAAAGCCGATGAGCTCAGGTGACTTCGGATAGCTGGTGACACAAGACTCGACATAACGCAATGCCTCCGGATAGTTCGACAATTCAAAGTGCAGGCGTGCCACGAGGTAGGTTATATCGAAGTCGTCACTGGCATAATCCAAGTAGTTGGCAAGTCGGACGACCGCATTGGCGTTGTCGCCCTGCTTAAACAGCGCCAATCCAAGATTGCGCAAAGCCGGCACTAACTGTGGTTCAACGGCCAGTGCTTCAGCATAATAACGAACCGCCTCAGCGTAGTTCTCCAGCCTGAAGTGACAATTGCCGGTGTTGTTCAGGAGATCAGCATCTCCGGCATGCGATGCCAATAGGCGCCCGTAAATCTCCAGGGCCTTCTCCATTTGTCCCTGCCCAATCAGGATCTCCGCCTTACTGTTCAGCGCGCCATAATTCGTAGGGTCAATCGCAAGCACCTGATCGACACTCAGTAGCGCCTCCTTGGAGTTGTTCGCCTCTCGTTCAAGCGTAATCAACAATTCCAGGGCTTTGACATGCTTGGCATCGAGTGCGAGGACTTGCAGACATTGCGCCCGACTGGCCGCGGGCTGTTGCTGACGGTGTTTGATATCCGCAAGCAGGTAGTGGGCCGTAATGTCGTTGCGGTCGCTGGCCAACCTCAATTGTGCGTGTTCCTCTGCACCCTCGTAGTCACCCGCACGATACCGCAGCATGGCCAAATGCGTCCGGACATCCAGATGGTCTTTCTTGTAATCCAACACGCGTTTGAAGAACGTTTCCGCCCTGTCCTCCAGCTGCATCTCTTCATGTATTAAGCCAAGGCTGAAGTATGCCGCAGCTTGATCTCGTGAGTGGATGAGAATGTAGCTGGTCGTCTCCGCGCCCGGATTGTACTTGTCCGCGGCAGCGATATATCGCTCGTAGGCGGGAATCGCCCGGGCAAAGTCCCTCGCACCTGCATAAACGTGCCCGAGTTGAAACATCGGGTCGAGATAATTCGGATCGATGGCGAGTGCGCGAAGTGCAATTTCTTCGGCACGCTTGTATTCGCCGAGGTAAAATAACGCGGATACCATCTGATCCAGTGCCATCAGGTGTATGTGTCTTTGGCCCGGCACGTCGGGACTCGAGTTGCGTACGGCGCGCCCTGCATGCTCAACGATTTGCTGACAAACCTCCGGCGGCGGCGACTTGTGTTCGCCTCGAAGAATCTGCGCCAGGTTGAAATTGGCAAAGTAGTTATCGGGGTTTGCCTCGAGCTGCCTCAACAATAGTGTTTTGGTGCGCTCAATCTTCCTCTTCATCTGATCCCAGTCGAGGCCATAGCCGTAGTGATTTAACCGCGCATCAACGCGCAGTATTGTCTCCTCGACCGGAAGACGCAGTTCGTTGTGGACAATTCCTTCGTAGCGCGCATTTAACTTGCGTCGCCACATCCTCACGGACGGCAAGAACGACGTCTCGTCACCGGAAGCGACATGTTTGTTGTGTACCGACAGGGACAAGACATTGATATTGGGAATGCGGGACGCTTGCTTCAATTTCAGAATGTCTTCTCTCACTAACTCTTCATCGGCGTCCAGAATCAGTATCCAATCGCCTGTGGCGTACTCCAAGGATTGGTTGCGGTGAAGCGAGAAATCATTCTGCCAGGCATGGTGGTAGACACGTGCCCCAAACTTTTCAGCAATTGCGACTGTCCCATCTGTTGAACCGGTATCCACAATCACAATTTCGTCAACAAGGTCCCTGACGCTATTGAGACATTGCGCCAGCATCTTCTCTTCATTCTTGACAATCATGCAGAGCGAGATGCGTTCGTCGCCTACAAGTTCACGCGCTAATTTGTCAAGATCAGCCTTCTGGCCACAACGCACCAACCCATCGCTGATAACCTTCCTGCGACCAGTCTCGTCCCCCATTCTGGCTTTGACAGTTGCTAAGTGAACATAGAACTCATCGTAATCGTCTCGAGCGCGAATCGCTTCTTCCAGCACATTTCCAGCTGATGCCAGCTCGCCAATATTGTAGTACGACATAGCGAGACAGGAGATTAGATCAAGTTGTGCTTTGCCTGTAATCTCGCGGCTGTCACTGCGCGCAGTATCGGCCAAGGGCATAAGTATCGGTTCAGCCGTACGAATACACTCTTCGAATTCACGGAATTCAAAATGGAGGAGGCTCTTCAGCACCGTCTCTTCCGCTCCCAAACCGGAAGCGTTGCCGAGACTTTCCAGAAATTCATCAGCCTCAGCGTACTTTCCGGATTGATAGGCACTCCAGGCGCCAATCTGTGCCATAGCCAACTCTGACTTGCTTGATCCGCTCGGTCGCTCGCCACCAGCGCCCTTGACTGCTTTGAGTGCACCGGCAAAATCGCCGTCGTCGAAACAGATCCTCGATTTTTCCAGAACGGCTTCGACGTCGATCAAATTCGCAGAAACAGGCGCCTGTATTTGTTTCGACTTTCTTGCAGACTTCTTAGCCATTTTGCACCTCGCGCATGTTTCCCTTCAAAATTGCCGTAACTAAACCTTCGACCTTTTCCAACTGGCGGCGATTGTCATAGCGCTCGGCTATGAATTTGCGGCAGTCTTTTTGCAGCGTCGCTCGTTGGCCTGACTCAATTTCCTTGAGCAGGCGCACGCAGTCGGCAGGAGTAGTAAACACAAAGCGGCGCGGGTAGAGCTGATCGGCCCCCAGCCAGTCGTGAATTAGGGGCAGCACACCGCTTGCCATACCCTCGGCAATCGAATAGTGGAAAGACTCGAACAGCGACGTCGAAATGACGAAATCTTTGTCTCGAAGGTAGGCCGGAATGTCGTCAACCCAGCCATCGATGGTCACCGGAATTCCGAGTTTCGGCAGCAAGTGTGCGAAGTAAACTTGAATCCGTGCATCTTGATGCTCACCGGCGATGTGAAAAGTATAGCCGGGATCATAATCGTGAATCGCCTTGAAGCAGTACAGCAGCAGCGCCGGGTTCTTCTTGTAGTTGATGTAGCCAATCGAACAAATCTTCTTTCCCGTCGCCTTGTTTGGTGGAATTGTGAACTTGGCCAGATCAACGCCATTGTGTATCACGGAGATCGGACTGATGACTTTGAAATTGTAGCTTAACAAATCCTTCACCGCGTCGCTCACAAGTACCAATTGATCAATCTTGCTCCAGTCCACCTGTCTGGGCATATCCGTGAACACCTCGTAGCTGTGTAGACGACAGATCATCTTGCACTTCTTGGGCAATTTCGTCGCCGCAATTACCAATTGGTCACACCATTCGAACCATGCAAGGTCGCACCATTCCAGAAGTGCTTTCATCTCGGCTTCAGTGCCTTTTTCAAAAACGCGCAATTCATGGCTGGACTTCAGACTCTCGATCACCGGATCGATGAAGGTGCGGGCCGAGGCAAACACGGCGATCTTGGCCATTTGTGTCGGTGCGGTCACTTTCACACTGGCACTGCCGACTGGAGCGGGAATTTTGCCCTGGAGACTGTGCTGTGCTCTCCACTCCTGTAAGACTGTGTCTACTCCCCAACGCTCGGAATAGAGTTCTTCCACAACTTTGTGGTCGGCCAATTGCGGATGCCTCAAGCAGAATTCCATGTAGTTTGTAAACAGCTTCTTGCCCGCCGACTTGAGTTTGGCACCGCGCTGAAAGGTGGTCAAAGCTCCCGTCAGATTGCCGCTCTCTTCCTCGAGAATTGCGAGGTCATTGTAAGCGGACGCCTCCAGCGGTGATAACATGATGAGCTTGTGCAGGCTCTCCGACGCCAATTCAAACTTGCCCAGCGCAGTTCGGACCAGGGCAAGGTTATGCAGTGTATCGAGGTTGTTTGGCGCAAAACGAAGTGCACGCGCAAAATACTCCTCGGCGCGTGCGGGCTCGCCTGCCTGCAGCCAGGTCATTGCAGTTGAATTTAGCAAGTCTATCGAGCGGGGTTGCAGTAAGCAGGCTTGGTCAAGCAGAGTTCCCGCGCTGCGAAAGTCGTTCTTGGCTAATTTTGCTGAAGCTTCTTCGACGAGTGCGGCGGCTTTGTCAGCTGCAGTCGCAACCGGTGCCGTTGATTCCTGCTGACCGGCTTCCCTGTTGTTGGCCATGGCATCTCCTATTTGCTTTTTGTAGACGACGCATCGTCGCTCCCATATCCAATCGGGTACTACTTAACTAATCTGGACGGTCGTCACCTTCTGGGTGTCGACGTTGCGTGAACGCTCCATCTGCCGAACTACCGAGTGCGCTACAGAATAGGCACTGTCGGTAAGCACCAGCTGCTTCACGCGGTTATTGCGGGTATTGACCAGAATCGGTCCCTGCAGATTTGCCGTCATCTCTTCCAGCCGTTCCGGAATCGTCACGATGACGTAAATCTGCACATCGTGAGGATCGTCTACGTCGATGTCAGCCACTTCTTTCGCGTGGACGGCCACACGGTAGTCGGGGAAGAAGACAACCGGACTCACAACGACAAACGCTATTTCAGGTGCGTCAATACACTGTAACCACCGAAACGGCAGACAATCCTCAGTCTCGATGAGCACGAAATTCTCGAGACCCTCAAATCCTAACAGCCCTTTTGGAACCTGCAGAATTTCTGCCTCGTTGACTTCGATGGTTCCAAATTGTCGGGTTTTTACTTCCATTGTCCCCTCGTTACCTTATGAAATCCAATAGCGATGGTTGAATAATCTTCGCAGCCGAATTCAATGCTGCGTTATAAGCATTCTCTTGCATGGCGAGGTCGGTTATCAGTTTGGTCAAGTCTGCATCTTCAACATCTGACAATAGCTTGGTATAATAGACCTCGTACTCCTCCAGACGATTGAGCGTGGTCTCCATGTGAATAACTTTGGCTCCTGCAGCTGCCCGCCCGTTGAGCACGACTGTCAGAGCCTCGCTCATAGTTCCGACCATTTGCTGGATTGTTTCGCCATCGTCGTCACGCAGTGCTTTGGTCAGAAGAATCATCGCTCCAAGCACATCTGCAGCTCCGGAAATTCCGAGCTTGGAGGCCGCCCTTTGATCGTCCTGGTTCGTGATGATCAAAGTTCGAGTGGGATCGTTATTGACAACCTGAATCCCCGTACCTGCGCTGTTCACCGATGCAGTCACGCTGAGTCCGGAATTGTTTATCCGGTCAAGCAGATCCTGAATTGTGACTATGGCAGTATCGCCGGTATCCAAATCGAAGTTTGAATCGCCCTGTGAGATTCGGATAACGCCCGCTCCCATACCGTTGTTATTGTTTAGCTGAGACATTAAGGAAGCGCCGGTCACCTGCGGCTCCAGTGCCTGCCCCACCTGGCTGTAATTGAACTGCCCCAGCAACCCAAGATTCGCGGCCGTCGTCTCGCCCACTGCGGACTCGGTCACTCGAAACGAGGGACGCGGATTCAGATTTGTGCCGCTCAGCACAGGATCAATGTTTCCAAGGATGCCCAGATTGGCAGCGGTGTTTTCAAACGTCGAGAACTCCTCGATGCGCAGGTCAAGCGGAACGCCGTTGGCATCCGTAATCTCTATCCCGGTACCGGCCCCATTGACGGCTGCAGTCACATTGTTCACTCCTGCGGCCGTTAGTTGGGTGTTAATTGCTGTCAGCACGTCACCCACGGTGGTTGCACTGGAAATGTCAATCGCAACACTCGTGGTGCCGGCGCCGTTGCGGATCGTGAATTTGCCGGGCGCGGTATCGACTCCGAGTCCACCGTTCAGATTTTTCAAAGGTGTAGCCGCGCTGATCGTCGGGTCATCGACGGCCACCAGTCGAAGGTTGTTACCTTCCAACCCTATCGAAGCAGTGAGATTCGTTACACCGGCCGCCACCAATTGTGCATTGATTGCCGTGATCGCATCCTGGACTGTCGTCGCGGCAGAGATATCGATTGTCACAGGGAAATTCAGATTTTCGTCAGTTATAACAAATGTGCCCGGCACCAGATCAACCCCGCCATTGAGGTGCAAACTGGCCAGCGTGGTTGCACCGATTACGCCCAGCTTTATGTCCGAGTCTTCGCCAATCGCCTGGAACGATTTCGTCAACATATCAGAACCGATAGTGTTGATTTGCACCTTTGAACGTGTATCAATCGAGTAGTGCATTGTCCCTGAGTCACCTCGATAGACAACACCGTTGGCATTCGCCTCGAAAGGCTGCGTACGCGTTCGGTAGCCTGAAAAAAGATAGCTGTTCTGCAGTTGAGCGTTACCCGCTCCCAGAACTTGTTCAAACAACGACTGCACCTCGTTCGCTGCCGCCTCGCGGGCGTTGGCGTCGTTCGTGTCGTTCGACATTTCCACAGCGATTGATTGTGCATCCTTGATTGCGTTGTTCATGTCCGCAATCGCGCGATCGGATGAGGCCAGCCAGGTACTGCCGATGGAAATGTTGGCTTTGAACTGCGTCAATTCAGTCAGGCGCTCCCTGTAGGTCAAGTCTTTCACCGCGCCAATTGGGTCGTCTGACACCTTGTTGATGCGCTTATTGGTCGACATCTGGTTCTGCAGCTTGAAGAACCTCGAGATGTTGTTTTGCAGGTTGAAGACAACCTGATTTGAAATCATCTCATGGGTTACGCGCATGACTGGTTGTTACTCCTCGTAATAGACAAAGCCCTCGTCCATTGGATTCGGTGTCCGTGAATCGTTGCCCTTGTCGACATCTTTTAACTTTGGATCGTTGCCGCTTTGCGTACTCTTATCATTGCGCGGCTCTTTACCTTCCCGCATTTTCCACCGCCTAATGTTTGCCTTCCGGCCTGATATTGTCGTCCCGATTCTTTTTCTTCGATTCCCGGTACTCAAGTTCCGACTTCTGTTCGCCATCCGTCTTGATGTCGCCCTTGAACTTGTTCTTGAGCATCGTCACTACCGACATCAGGTCCTTCTTGCCGGCCTGAGCCGCCTTCCGGTTTTCGTTCTGGATCTTGACGTAGACTTCTTCACGATGAACGACTACCTTCAGGGGAGCATCGATACCAAGTCGAACCTGCCGGCCATAAATGCCGAGCACGGTCACCTTGATATTGTCTCCAATAGTGATGGACTCGCCTAACTTCCTTGTTAGAATTAACAATCCACCCTCCGTGGTCTGTTATCTGGTGACGCCCATACCACTGATTACGGTCTCCAGCGCCGAGTCAACAAACGTGATCACTCGCGCTGCCGCTTCGTAGGCGCGCTGAAACTTGATCATGTTCGTGACCTCCTCGTCAACCGATACTCCCTGCACCGATTGCCGGGCATTTTCCAATTGGGTCACCAGTAAACTGTAGTTGTCTTTCAATGTTTCCGCTTCCTGGGTCCTGATGCCGAGCGTGCCTACCATGGAAGCATAGAATTCGCTGATTGTCGCGGTGCCAGACTGCATCACGCGCTGGTATCGCAGTTCGGAAATCGCTTGGGCATTGCGCGTGTCACCCGGTTCGCCGGAGAGTGAAGCCGCAATCAGATTTGGATCGTGTTCAACTTCTGCGTTCAATCCCATCGTAGCTGCGGAAGTCCTGAACGGGTCAAAGAAGTTGACTCCGGTCGAACCAGTCGCTCCCACCCCCGCCGCATGAACCGTGTTGACCTGGTTCATTATCGTCATTGCCAACTCGTCGAGATTCCTCTGCATATCCGGGATCGTCTTGTCACGCACTTGCTCCAGCGCTTGGAATTCACCGCCGGCGAAATCGATTTCGAAGTTGGTATTTTGCCACACCGCGATAGTCGCAGTCGTTCCGTCACGCTGGACGTTCTTGGTTTCGATCTGCAGATAGTCGACACCGTCGACCAAGCTCATTGATCCGATCATTACTGCCGCAGTACCATTTGGTCTCTCGATCGTTCGGACGCTTGCGTGGGCGGAGAGTTGATCGATCAGCAAGTCGCGCTTGTCGCGCAGGTCGTTGGCATGATCGCCACCCAATTCTGCGCTCGCTATTTGGCGATTCAAGCTGGCAATCTGAACTGCGAACTGGTTGATCTCTCCCGTGCGCGCCTTGAAATCAGCATCGACGCTTTCGCGCAGTTCTGCCAATTGGCTGGAGTGCTCGTGAAAGGCGTTAATCAGCACTTGTGCCTTTTCGATAACTGTTGTGCGGGCACTTGGATTCGTTGCCAGATTTTCCCAGCTATTGAAGAAATCAGTAATCAACTGGCTCATGCCTTTGTCGCCCGGTTCGTTGAAAAACAATTCGATCTGCGAGAGAGCTTTGTGGGAGGTCTGCCAACGCGTAAGGCTGCCGTTATCGCCTCGATATTGGCTTGTTAGAAACAGATCGCGGACGTGGTAGACATCGCTGGCGAACACGCCCGTGCCGATATTTCCTACGGTCGTGTCGAGCGGATTCGACTGAGTCAGCGTCACTCTCTGCCGAGAAAACCCCGGCGTCGCGGCATTAGCAACGTTGTGACCGCTGGTCGTTAGAGCCAACTGTTGTGAAATCAGAGCACGCTTGCCCATTTCGAGTCCAAGGAATAATCCAGACATGAGCTACGCCCTCCGATCGACCAGCGCCGTTTTCAGACTCGCGCTTGTTTTGGTGCTATCCGGTGTATAGGTCGACTTTTGCGGCTGGTCCCCGACTCCAAGTTGCGACATCGTGGTGTTGATGTACTCCATCGACTTGCGGATCAGAAAATCATTGCGTGACTTTATCGTCGCGATTTGCTCATGCAAACCCAGCAGCGTATTCTGCAGCATATGGATTTGGTTTGATTCCGGTTCTGACACCAGCTTGGTGAGCTCGCTCAGTGTCAGATCTTGCCTGTCGCGCTGGAGCGCTACGGAGATCTCATCCACCAGAGCCCGCCGCTCTTGTTCGACTTCCGAAGTGCGCTGGGCAAGCAGTTCCTGATCGCGGGTGACAGTCTGGAGCGCCTCGAGATTGTTACTCACCAGCGCCTCCTGCTGACGATTCAAATACTGAAGGAAGGTCTCAAAAATGAGAACTTCCTCGCCGATCAGTTTTATCAATCGAATGATTTTAGCTTCCAATTGAGCTCCTCTTATTACCTTATGTCGGTAGCGTGCGGGATTTTATTAACCCGCTTAACCTCAGAAAGTTCAGATAGAACGCGCTTGACGTAGTTCTGAGTCTCGACAAACGGCGGCATGCCGCCATGCTTCTCGATGTTGCCCGGACCGGCGTTATAGGCGGCCAGAGCGGTTTCCAAGTCGCCGAATCGATCAAGCATCTGACGCAAGTATCGGGCACCCCCCATAATGTTCTCCCCTGCATCGTAGAGGTCGATCACCCCTACCGACTTCGCGGTGTCCGGCATCAGTTGCATCAGGCCGCCCGCACCTTTTTGTGAAGTCGCCCGCTGGTCGCCGGCTGATTCCTGCATGATGACGGCACGAAGCAGTTCCTCCGGAAGATTCGTTTCCTGGGCGGCATCGCGAATATGATCGACATACTTGCCTAATCGATCGTAAGCGAGCGAGGCGGCTTTCTGTTGTACGTTCTGCCCAGATAGCGATGCGGAAGCCTCCGGCCTTGAGTTCGTCGTTTCTTGAACAACCTCCCTCGCCGGTGCAACGTCATTGGACAATTCTGTATTCGAATCGCCGGCACTGCTGTCACGCACCGCAATCGGGTCCTTCGTGGATCGTACAGGTGCCAATCCGTCGATGTGGCGCTCGGAAGTAATTTTCAGACCCGTGCTACTGCCTGTCGTCTCGTCCAGGCGCTTGACCAAATGCCTGTAGAGCACCTCGCCAATCCCCAGCATGTTGGACTTTGAAAGTTGCTTGGCAACACCCTCGTCCGCCATTGACATCATGATATCTTTACCAAAACCGGTTTCTTCCTTGTTCTTCTCTTCAAAAGAACTGGCGCGCATGCTCTTGAGCAATTGCTCGATGAAGATTGATTCGAAGGCTTGTGTGGCTTTTTTGAGCTTGAGGCGGCGCTGCGCCAGATCGTCAAGCGCAGGTTTCGAAGGGGCAATCTCCACCGGCTTGGGGAGATTGTTGATCTTGATCATAACACGACAAGTTCAGCGCGCAAAGCGCCGGCCTGCTTGATGGCCTGAAAAATCGCAATGATGTCTCGCGGTGACGCACCGATCGCGTTCAGGGCTGAGGCGATCTCCGAAATGTTCGTGCGCTCCTCAAAATAGACAACCCGCGCTTGATCTTCCTTGACATCGACCTTGGTATCCTGCGTCTGGACGGTCTCACCCTTGCCAAACGGCTCTGGTTGGCTGATTACCGGTGTGGAGGTTATCTCAATCGTGATGTTGCCATGCGCCAGCGCAACCGGCGCAATGCTGACGTTGCCTCCGGCAACAATGGTCCCCGTCTTTTCATTAATCACAACCTTGGCGCGCGAATCGGGCGCGACCAGGAGATTCTCGATTGATGCGATGAATTGCGCCTTGCTGTCGTCACTCGCCTGTGCATCAGGAAGCGTCATGGTGATGCCGGCATCGCCGACCACGGTCGCCGTGCCCGGATACTTCTCGTTGATCATCGCCTTGACTCGTTCAACGGTCGTGTAGTCAGGATTATGCAGCGACAGCTTGATCTGGTTGGGGACGAGATTTTCACGAATCGGTTCGCGCTCCACCTGCAATCCGTTTGGAATGCGGCCCACCAGCGTGTAGTTGCTCACGATCTTGTTATCTCCCACCTGCACATTGAACCCGCCAATGGAAACTGAACCCTGTGCATAGCCGTACAAGACTCCCGAGCGGTCTGAAAGCGGAGTCAGGACGAGAGTTCCACCCTCCAGTGTAGAGGCATCACCGAGCGACGACACTGTCACATCGATTCTGTCGCCAATCATCGTATTGGGCGACAGTTTGGCCGTCACCAATACTGCCGCAACATTTTTGGTCTTTATTTTAACGGCGTCGACGGTCACTCCCATTCGCTGCAGCATGTTCGTAATTGACTGGACAGTAAACTGCGCGCCCTTGCCATCACCGGTGCCGTTGAGACCCACGATCAGACCATAACCGACGAGATCAGTCTCGCCGGTCTGGTTGATGCGTGCAATGTCCTTGATGCGAACGTCAGCGCGAACTTCCAGCAAGGTCAGGATGTTGACCAATACGAAAATTATCGCGGCGACAACCAACAGTCTCAATAGCTTCATAGCGTCCTTGCTCCTTAGAATATCCAATTGAGAATTCTGGTGATGAGGCCAGGTTTAGAACCATCAGCGGCCGGTCCCTTGCCGGTATAGTTGATTTTGGCATTTGCGATGTTGTAGGAGTTGATCGTGTTGTCCGGATTGACATCGGCACGCCGCACGATTCCACTCAGGACCATCGTCTCCTGCTCGGAGTTAATCTCGATATTGCGCGATCCTTGAATCACCAAATCGCCGTTGTTGCGCTCCGCCACAACTTCTACTGTCATGCGGGCGCGAATCGTACCGCTGCGGCTGTTGGAGCCTTTACCGTCGTACTTGTTGTCATTGGCATTGTCAGCGGAAAACAACGGGATGAAATTCAGCGGACCAATGCCGCCGGTGCTCTGCGTCGATCCAGCGCTCTTCTCTTCGGTCTTCATAGCCGACTCATTCGACGCTTCAGTGTTTTCGTATATGATAACCGTCAGCAGATCGCCGATGCGGTGCGCCTTGATGTCTGTGAAAAATGAACCGTCGGTACCGACGCGCTGCGCCTTGAGACCCGGCGCCGACAGCACCGACATCAGCACTATCACCGCCACAAAATTCGCGAAATTAGCGAACGACTTTGACAAGCTGTTCATCCTGAACCTCTGCCGTTATGATCTTGTTCGTTAACAGATTTCTTACCTTGATCGATTCTCCGCGCGACCCGGACTGCCGAGCTTCGCCGGTAGCGGTGATCTGAATACTGCCTGAGGAAAACCTGATCGTGACATGGTCGCCGCGCTTGATGACTTCCTCAGGTTTGATCATGGAATAGCTTAGTGTCTTCCCTTGTGAGATGGTGCGAGTCGCCTCCATCCCGTCGATTTCGTCAATCAGACTGATGAATGGGTCATTAAGCGAGTTGATCTCGCGCCGCATGATTGTGAACATGTCGGAAGTCAGTGCTTCGCCGCGCGGAACATTGCGGGTCGTGACCAGCGCTTCCTGGTACCAGCGCACCTGGGCGTTGATGGTCGCAGTTTCAACAATCGTAGTGTTTGCGTAGAAGAATACCTTGCACCAGCAATTGCCGAACGGCTGTGAATCGCCGATCATTTCCACGCGCAAACTGTCGTAATTCACCGGAATCGTCGCTGGCATGGTCGACAGGGTGATCAAGTACTCGTAGCGCCCGTCGCTGAGCAGACCGCGAAGGGAGTTTTCGATCGCGACCGCTGGAATCTCCCCTGCATTCGCGTGCCTCAACGTCAAAATCATCAGCAGCGATGTCAGAACTATAAACAGCTTCTTGATCATCATTATCTCTTCAGGTTGTTCACCAGGCTGCTCATGTCGTCAGCCGTCTGGATTGCTTTCGAGTTAATCTCGTAGGCGCGCTGCGCTACGATCATGTTGACCATCTCGCTGACGACGTCGACGTTGGACATTTCGAGATATCCCTGGTTAATCTTTCCGAATCCGTTTTCAGAAGCCGTACCGGTGATCGGCGTCCCTGAGGCTGGAGTCTCCTCGAACAAATTGTGTCCGATTGCCGAAAGCCCCGCGGGATTGATGAATCGCGCCAACTCGATCTGGCCGACCTCTTGTGGCTCATTCGACCCCGACTGGTTGACAGAGACTCTTCCGTCAAAACCAATCGCTATCGAAATTGCGTCTTCGGGAATCGTGATGTCGGGAGTCAAATAGAACCCGTCCGAAGTCGCGATTCTTCCATCAGCCGTCAGTTTAAGACTGCCGTCACGTGTGTAAGCGGTAGTGCCGTCGGGTTTCTGGATTTGATAGAAGCCGTCACCGTCAATCGCCACGTCAAGCGGGTTTCCTGTTTGCGAGAGCTCGCCAACGGAAAACTGTCGCGTTGTTGCTACCGGGCGCGTGCCGTAGCCAATATCGAGGGAAGTCGGTGTGATTGCCCCGGTCGAGGCTGCAACACCCGGCTTGCGCAGTGACTGGTACATGATGTCCTGGAATTCGACTTTGGATTTCTTGAACCCGGTCGTGTTGACGTTCGCCAGATTATTTGCAATGTTGTCCACATTCATTTGTTGGGCGGACATGCCCGATGCTGCGGTTCGTAGTGATCTAATCATTTTTCCTTACTCCCTTAGACTCGCGGCAGTTCGTTAACGGCCTTGGACAGTGACTCATCCTGAATCTGGATCATTTTTTGCCCGGTCTCAAACATGCGGTAAGAATCGATCATTTCAATCATCTCGCGCATGACATCAACATTGGACTTCTCCAAATAGCCCTGCCTCACTGAGACCGTGGTCGGGGCAATTGTTGTGGTATTTGGCGGTGATGTGAACAGTGTTCCAGATGATTTAGTAAGCTCAGTTGTCTCGTCGAAGTTGACGATGCGCAGACGACCGACGTTGGCATTGCCAATCATGATTGTGCCGTCGGTTCCGATCGTTACCTTTTCATCGGTCAATGTGATCGGTCCGCCTTCTGAGAGTACCGGAAAGCTGTCTGAGTTTACGAGTGTTCCGTCCGGCCCCAACGAGAAGGCGCCATTACGTGTGTAGGCCTCGCCGTTTGGCGTTTGCAGAACGAAGTATCCACCACCTTGCAGCGCCAGGTCCAAATCGCGACCCGTTGCCTCAAGTGCGCCTTCTGTGTGATCCATGTAAAGCTTGTCTATCATTCTGACCTCCCAGGATGGTCCCTGCAGATGCTTGGGTGTCTTCAGATTCTGCTCTTTCTTGAAGATGCGCAGAAACATCGAGTCCTTCTTGTAGCCTGCGGTTTCGGAGTTGGCGATATTATTCGCGATCACCTCTTGCTTGCGAACGCGAGGGATCATCGAGGCGGCTGTGTTGTAAATTCCTTTAATCATACCAATACTCAGCCACAGCTCTTGCAAGAGCCCTGCCAAAGTCAGAAAGTTTTCTACTAAGCTGCTGTGATTAGCCTACTTAGGGCTGGTATCAATGGTGTGTTTCGATTTGAAATTGAGTAGACGGGAGAATTTTCTTCCGCTCTCGAGAGGCTAAAATTCTCAGCGTGGATTAATCGAGTGGGTCTTTGTCCTGTCGATCAGTTCGTTGATTGCTTTGTGGAAGTCTTCCTCCGTCACTGAACCGCCGTTGGACTTAGTGTACAGAACACAATCCAACTTGTAGCCGTAACACCGAAGTGATTCGGCCAGGTAACAAACGTCCGTGTATCGGCACTTGGTTATAGTTCGTCTCTCGCGCATAGTCATCCTAGCTCCTCAATCCTGTCTGTTTTAATTATCGACGAGAATCGACAGAAACCTTAGATAGATCGAAAGGAGAATCGCAATAGTGAGTGTCAGGCGGACTTGGAGACTATATCGGGACTTAAGGCGTGGTTGGTCTCTGTGATCACAGCACTGAAGTGTCTGCTATGAAGGGGAAATCTGACTCAATGTCTGGGTCAGAATCTGCTATTCGAGTTTGTCCAACTCAATCAGTATCTTCTCTGAATCGACAAGTTCACCCTCGGCGCAGTTTATGGCTTTGACCTCAGCTTTGAAAGGTGCAACTAATGGATTCTCCATCTTCATCGCCTCGACAATCACCAGTTTCTGCTTGGGCTCTACGTGATCTCCGGCCCTGACCAGCACTTTGACGACCTTGCCCGGCATGGGCGCCGAAATCTTCGACTTGTCTCCGTGATCTCCTTGATCCGCGCCAAAGTTGTCACCATCCTTGCCCGCCGGCAGATCGAATGTATATGCCTCGTTGTCCGTCAGTACATAGACCTTGCCTCGTGACTTGATTGCAGTGACGCGCATAACTTTGTTCGCATTGCGCAGAATATATTCGTTCTCGCCCAATGGCGTGACTTCATAGCGATGATTCTTGCCGTCATGCATGACAAGCAGCTTGTCGCCATCGCGCTCACTCCGAACCTCTACCGCTGCATCGTTGCGAAATAACCTCAGTTCCATCACAACTCCCAGGTGCCCAGCGCCTGCCAGGGCGTCATCTCCAAATCGGTTTTGGATACACCCGTGGTCGATTTGTGTTCTGTCGCTGCTAACACCGCACCGGCATAAGCCGCATCGATTTCCTGGTCAGATTCCGACTCCGCCCATTCCGGCAGGTTTCTGTCAATAAATCCGGTAAACAAGTTACCTGCGCGGTATTCCGGATGACTGATGCAGTCAATCAGGAAACGCACGTTATTCTTAATGCCCACTATGCGGTAATCCTTTAACGCGAGCACCATCCGCTCGATCGATTCGTCGCGGGTCCGTCCAAGTGTGATGACCTTTGACAAGATTGGATCGTAATAGATCGGTACCTCAAACCCCGAATAGACCCCGGAATCAACGCGGACATTGGCGCCGATGGGTTCTTTGAGATGAATGATCTTTCCCGGCGACGGCAGAAATCCGTTGGCAGGGTCCTCGGCATAGATGCGGCATTCAGTAGCGTGACCACGCGCCTTAACATCAGCCTGCGAAAACGACAACTGCTCACCCGCCGCGATTCGAATCTGTTCCTTCACAAGGTCGATTCCCGTGACCATCTCGGTAATCGGGTGTTCGACTTGAATGCGCGTGTTCACTTCAAGGAAATAGAAATTGCCGTTGTCATACAAAAACTCGACTGTTCCCGCCGAGGTGTAAGAGGCCGCCTTAGCAGCTGCCACTGCTGCATCTCCCATCTTCGTCCGCAATTCCGGAGTCAATGCCGTCGATGGAGTCTCTTCGATTATCTTTTGATGCCGCCTCTGAATCGAACATTCGCGCTCAAACAGATGTACCGTATGACCGAAGCTGTCGGCGATCACCTGGACTTCGATGTGACGCGGCTGCGCGAGGTACTTTTCCAAGTATACCGTACCGTCGCCAAATGATGATTTGGCCTCACGCTGCGCTGCTTCCACGGCCTCCTGTAACTGCGCCTCGTCGTTGACAATTCGCATTCCTTTTCCACCACCCCCGGCCGCAGCCTTGACGATAATTGGATATCCAATTTTCTGCGCCAGCGACTTAAAATCCGCAATGTTGCCCGACTTGACTTCACCCCCAGGTACGGTCGGCACGTTGGCCTTGGACATCATTGATCGAGCGCCAAGTTTGTTCCCCAGTGCACGAATGGCGCGCGGCATCGGGCCAATAAACGTCAGCTTCGCGTCCTGCACGGCCTGCGCGAATTCGGCGTTTTCTGCAAGGAATCCGTAACCGGGATGAACGGAATCGCAACCGGTCTTCTTGGCAGCGTCGATCAGCTTGGAAATTACTAAGTAACTCTCGTTAGCCGGAGCGGGTCCTAAGTTGACAGCTTCGGTGGCGAATCGGACATGAAGGGCTTCACGATCGGCCTCGGAGAATACCGAGACTGTCGGGATGCCCATTTCGCGGGCGGCACGCATGATGCGTATCGCAATCTCTCCGCGATTGGCGATGAGGATTTTTCTGAGCATTTATCACAATCTATTGAGCGGCCTTGTTCTTCGTGGGCCGCGCACAGCTTATTCTCTAATTTGGAACGGCAAACTACGCTATTCATGTGTTGCCTATTCTTCAATTACCCAATTGGGTTTGCGCTTGTTCAGGAAGGCATCCATACCTTCCTGCCCTTCCGGCGACTGCCGCAAATCGGCGATCACGCGGGCAGTATACTGCTTGAAATCATCCACCGACTGCATCGGTACTGTCTGCAATAACTGCTTGCAGACCTTGATGGCCTCCGGGCCGGATGACAACAGCGACTGCACGAGTCCATTCACAGTCGCATCGAGCAAATCATCAGGAACCGCGCGATTAATTAATCCAGCAGTCAATGCTCGCTCAGAGGTTAACCTCTCTCCGGTGAGGAAGAACTCCCGCGCTCGGCCTTCGCCTACACGCTTGATCACATATGGCGAAATGCACGCCGGCACTACGCCGATCTTGACCTCACTGAACGAGAACACGGCACTCTGGGCCGCAACTGCAATATCGGACACGGCTACAAATCCTGTACCTCCGCCGATGGCAGCTCCATTGATGCGCCCAATGACTGGTTTCGGGAAGGAATAAATATCGTAAAACAAATCAGCCAGACGACACGCTTCGTCGAGATTGTCTTCATATGCCGCACTTTTGACATCGCTCATCCAGTTCAAGTCGGCTCCTGCACAAAACGACTTGCCTTCACCGGTAAGGATCACCACACGCACATCCTGGTCGGTCTTGAGCCGCTTGAATGCAAATGTCATCTCATCGATGACCTGGGCATTGAAAGCATTATGGACCTCGGGCCGACAGAGTATCACCCGTCCAATCGCCCCGGCCGTCTCGACTCTGACTGTCCTGCTTCCGTTCATCACTACTTCCAATTCCACATACACACTTTGTCTACAATTCCCCTCTTAAGAGCGGTGGCTCCGAGCCGAAGAATGAGGCTCGGAGACGGGGTGTGTTCACCGTCTCGGTTCATTCTGCTACATCCTAAACACGCCAAAACTGGCGTCGGGAATTGGCGTGTTCAACGCTGCCGCAATCGCCAGCGCCAACAACTCGCGCGTCTTCTTGGGATCGACAATCCCGTCATCCCAAAGCCTGGCGGTCGAATAGTACGCCGACGATTCCTGCTCGTATTTCGCCAAAGTCGGCCTCTTAAACTCAGCTTCCATTTCAGGTGTCAACGCAACGCCCTGTTTCTTAAGCTGTGCCTTCTTCACGGTCCAGAGCACGTCTGCGGCTTGTTCGCCGCCCATCACACAAATCTTGCCGTTCGGCCACATCCACAGGAAGTTCGGATCGTAGCCGCGCCCGCACATGGCGTAGTTCCCCGCGCCGTACGACCCGCCGACGATCACCGTGAACTTCGGCACCTGCGCATTGGCGACCGCATGAACCAATTTAGCGCCATCACGGGCGATACCGCCGTGCTCGTATTTCTTGCCCACAATAAAGCCAGTGATATTCTGCAAAAAGATCAACGGAATCTTGCGCATCGTGCATAGCTCAATAAAGTGAGCGCCCTTAAGCGATGACTCGCTAAAAAGTACGCCGTTGTTGCCGAGGATGCCCACCGGATAACCATGAATCCGTGCAAACCCGCACACGAGCGTCAATCCATACAACGCCTTGAATTCTTGAAAACGGCTGCCGTCGACCAATCGCGCAATCACTTCCCTGACATCAAACGGCTGCTTTAGATCGGTCGGCACGATCCCGTAAAGCTCTTCCGGGTCGTAGAAGGGGTCTTCCGGCTTGGCGCGATCGAGTTCGAACTTCTTCGGTCGATCGAGCGTCTCGACAATATTTCGGCAGATTTGTATCGCATGATCGTCGTTTTGCGCATAGTGATCGGCTGTCCCGGAAATGCGGCAATGAACATCCGCACCGCCAAGGTCCTCATCTGAGACCTCTTCGCCGGTCGCAGCTTTGACCAACGGCGGCCCACCAATAAAGATCGTGCCTTGTTTGCGGACGATGATCGCTTCGTCCGACATGGCCGGTACGTATGCTCCACCAGCCGTGCATGAGCCCATTACGCAGGCGATCTGCGGAATGCCCAATCCTGAAAGTGTCGCTTGATTATAGAAGATCTTGCCGAAATGATCGCGATCAGGAAATGTCCCGGACTGCTCCGGCAGGAAAATTCCGCCCGAATCTACAAGATAGATGCACGGCAAATGATTCTTCCGCGCCACCTCTTGCGCCCTGACATGCTTCTTGATCGTAATTGGAAAGTAGGTTCCGCCTTTGACCGTCGCATCATTCGCGACAACGACAACTTCCCTACCGTGAACAACTCCAATGCCCGTCACCATACCTGCGCCGGGAGCATCGTTATCGTACATGTCCCAGGCGGCAAGCGGTGATAACTCCACGAATGGAGTATTGTCATCGAACAGCTTGGCCAGCCGTTCGCGAACAGTCAGCTTGCCGCGCGACTTGTGACGCTCAACAGCCTGTGGCGGTCCGCCCTGACGCACTTTCGATAAGCGGCCGTGGAGTTCCTCCATCAACCGCTTGTTGTCTTCTACGTTCTGTCTGTACTCGGGCGATTTTGCGTCGATCTTCGATTCGATTCGATACATCGACCGCTACATCACCGGCACAAGTTTATAGCCGTATGCCAATACACCTTCGTGACCATCAGTCTGGACCCGACGGAATTCAATCTGCAATTCCATACCGGTCTTGATCTCCTCAGCCGGCATATCAACGATCTGCGCCGTTAATTTTGCGCCTTCCTTGGTTTCGAGAATTCCGAGCGCATAGGGCGCAATATCCTTGAATTGGCTGGCCGGCGTATGAATGACGGTATAACTCAGCAACTTGCCGCGTTCGGAGAGCACAATCGTCTCGAATTCGCGTCCCTGACACTCACGGCAAATCAACCGCGGCGGAAAATAAACGTGGCCGCACTTCTTGCACTTTCCCGCTTCCATACGATAGCGTTGTGCCATTTCCCGATGATATCTTGCCGGATTCATTAAGCCACCTCCAACACATGCACGACCGAACTGCCACCGGAGCCGCCCATATTCTGTGTCATGCCGACTTTCGCGTTTTTCACCTGCCGCTTACCCGCTTCACCGCGAAGCTGATAAGTAATCTCAATTGCTTGCGCCACACCTGTCGCTCCGACCGGGTGACCCTTCGACTTCAAGCCGCCCGAGGGATTGATCGGGAACTTGCCATCGATGCGTGTCTCGCCATTGGCCGCCGCCGCAGCACCCTTGCCGCAGGCAAAGAATCCGAGCGACTCGGAGACGATGATCTCCGCAATCGAGAAGCAGTCGTGGACCTCCGTGACATTGACGTCGTGAACAGCCTTCCCTGCCATCTTGAGAGCAGCCATACCGGACATCTTCACCGCATCCAGCGACGTGAAATCGCGGCGGTCGTGAAGCGCAATCGTATCCGAAGCCATTGCCGAACCGATGATCTTGATCGCCGGTTTGTCCGAGAGCTTCTTGGCCATCTCCAGTGGACAAAGAATCAATGCTGCCGCGCCGTCAGTGATCGGCGAGCAATCGAGAATTCGCAGCGGATCGGCGACCATCACGGAGTTGTTCACCTCGTTGACGCTGATCTTCATCTGGTACTGGGCATTCGGATTGTTCAGGCCGTTGTCATGGTTCTTGACCGGTACGGCGGAAAGCTGGTCGCGGGTTGCGCCGAACTTCTCCATATAAGCGCGCGCCATCAAGGCATATAGCCCCGGGAAAGTCGCGCCGTTGTAGACTTCGTATTCCTGATCTGCTGCGGTCGCCAGCGCATAGGTCGCGCCGTCACCGGAGACATCTGTCATCTTCTCGACACCGCCGACGAGCACGATATCACTCATGCCGGAGGCAACATCGATAAATCCCGCACGCAGGGCCGCGCCACCGGAGGCACAGGCGGATTCGACGCGGGTCGCGCCGAGATAGCGCTGGCCAAGATAGTCGGCCATGATCGCGCCGATATGTTCCTGTCCGACAAACAAGCCGCCGGACATACAGCCGATATACATGTGGTCGATCTTGTCGACCTTCGTTTCTCCAAGGGCGTTGAGCGCTGCCTCGACGAAGAGATTGCGGAAGGATTTCTCCCACAGCTCTCCCCACTTCTGCAAGCCTACGCCGATTATTGCTACATCACGCATTTAATCTCTCCTCAATAAATCCTGAGTCATTCCCGCGGAAGCGGCTGCCGGAGGCGTCCAGCTTCATTCCCCTCTTAAGAGGGGTGACTTCGACCCGACGAAGGAGGGGCGAAGTCGGGGTGTGTGTTGCAACCAAATTACGCATTCTTGAGAATCTTCCTGCGGAACTTGGCGTAGGTGCCGTAGTCGATATAGTACTTCTTGTCGTCGAGCAACGTAAACGTCTTGGTCGTGACATTCTGCACCTCTTTGATGCGTTCTGTCACGGTCCAGATGAAACCGTCCGAGCCCGCGCCCGATCCGTACGACACCATGAAAATCTTGTCGCCCGGTTTGGCGTGGTCGAGGATCGCAGTCAAACCCAGCGGCGAAGCACCCGAATAGGTGTTGCCGAGACGCGGGGTCAGACGGCCGGTTTCCATCTGCTCTTTTTTGAAGCCAAGCATTTGTCCAACGCGGTGCGGAAACTTGCCGTTGGGCTGGTGAAAGACCGCCCACTGGAAATCCGCCGGCTTGGTGCCGGATTTGCGGAGAAGCTCGTTCGCCGCGCCGAGAGTGTGCTTGAAATAGGCCGGCTCGCCGGTGAAGCGGCCGCCATGTTGCGGATAAAATTCGTGCTCGCGACGCCAAAAGTCGGGCGTGTCGGTCATGTATGAGGTCGTGAAATCGCACTCGGCGACGAGGTTTTCGGAGCCCATCACGAAGGCGGCAGCGCCGGCTCCGGCTGAATACTCCAAGGCGTCACCGGGCGCTCCCTGCGACGTGTCGGCGGCGATGCCCATGCCGTATTCGATTTCACCGGCCTTGACCAGCGTCATCGCTACGAACATGCCCTCGGTGCCCGCCTTGCAGGCGAACTCGAAGTCGGCGACGCGGCAGAATGGCACCGCGCCAATAGCCTCGGCAACCACTGTGCCGGAGGGCTTCACGGCATACGGATGCGACTCCGAGCCGATATACATGCAACCGATCTTCTTCCCCGGGATGCCGGCACGCTTGAGCGCACGCTTCGCGGCCTCGACCGAGAGGGTGATTGTGTCCTGATCCGGCGGTGGAACTGACTTTTCGGTCAGTTCAAGGCCTTTCTTGTAGGACGGAGCGTCCGCGCCCCAGGTCTTGGCGATTTCCTCGACCTTGATTCTGTATCGCGGGATGTGGGCTCCGTAACCGACAATTCCAACTTTTTTGGACATTGGTTACCTCGTTACTCTATAAAAAATAAGTTCTCAATTTCACAATTAGGCGCCTGCGCGAGCGCATAATAACGACAAAATGGTACGTCTGTTGACGTGAAGATTGTAAACTTATGTTTTGTGGAGCGAAAGTCAAGGGGGAAAGGGGGGGCGAGAGCGGGACTTCGGAGGCCAGTCATTCCGTCTCGCTGTCATTCCGGCGGAAGCCGGAATCCAACTTTGGTGCACAGAGAATCAATAACGCAACCTGGATACCGGCCTTCGCCGGTATGACTCGTCTGTCTTCCCACCGCCGTTTCACAGTGTCATTCCGGCGGAAGCCGGAATCCAGCTTTGATGCGCAGAGAGTCAATAACGCAACCTGGATACCGGCCTTCGCCGGTATGACTCGCAGCGGGTCACAGCTCGTCGTAAAGGTCCCGCCAACTCGGATTGAAGTCCTCAATCAGCTTCACCTTCCATTCCCTTTTCCATTCCTTCAACTGCTTCTCACGAATTATTGCACTGCTCATGTCTGAAGCGACTTCGAAGTAAACAAGATCGTGAACTCGGTATTTTGCCGTGAATCCGCCAAGCGAGCTATGCTTGTGTTTACAAACTCTTCCTTTTAGGTCCGAAGATACTCCGATGTAGAGCGTGCCGTTCCTCTTACTTGCCATTATGTAAACGTAGCCCTGTGGCGCCATGAGTGTCCAACTCAGCTGACTAGATCGAATCCCCTCTAAATGCAGCCCCCAAGCACTCGGGACGAATTCTGCGGGGATTCGACATCTCGGATGAGGAGCCATTGTCGAAACCCCTCGACGAGGTCGGATCGGAAAGCGCGTACCATTGGGGTTTCGACCTACCGAGCTCTTGCCGCGATTCCTGCTGTCAATGCCCGTGCGATTTTCCTGCCGCAGTGAGCTTGTATTTCAGTGGTCCGCGGTAGACCCCTTCCTCGTGCCAATCGCCGGTCGATTCGTGTATTTTGCCCGATTCATCTTTCCAGAGAAGTTCATAAACCAATATTGTGTCACCCGCTAATTCATAACTCAGGCAAAGCAGCGAATCGTCGCGCGTCGTCAGCCAAAGAATGTCAAACAGAGGCAACCCCTCCAATCCGCCGATGATCGTGCCGTAGCCTTTCAAGTCCGGAGAGCTAATGATCTTCCCGGAATCAGCAAAGGTAACTGTGGCAGTGGAATTCGTTGCGACCGTAAGGATCTTCTTCATGCCTTTGAAGTATTTCTGTTCAAAGAACCACTCAAATGGGCGATTGTCCTGGGGCGGTGTTGGAGCCATCCGCCTGAAGATGATGGTGGTATCGCCAAAGAAGTGGTCGCAAACGAGAGTGCTATCATCGACAATTTTCAACTCAAGCGAGTGCCTCTCATCGCCGGGCTTCTTCAGAATAATGACACTATCCGTAAACGCAGAGTCGACGTAGTCCGAACCATCGCTCCATCCAAAATAGCGGGTTCCTTCCGGCCGGGAGTGAAGGACAGCTTGATTGAGGCAGTAGTCACGGCTCGCGTATGGTGACTTGGTTCGAATCATCTCATTGTACAGAGCACTGTCTATCCATGTGCCGTAGTAAAATGAGCGGTCCCTTGTTGCGGCAGACGTTGTTGAGTCTGCATTGAAGATAAGTACGCACACGAGCCCGATCAGAATAATTCTGCTTAACTGAAGAGCCATTAATTCGCTCCCTTCACTTCGTCATCTATCCTTACTCCCACCAATCTATCCACCATCACCCGCCCGAGCAAGCAGATTCCGCCCTTCCACGAGAATCCCTTCGCTCAGCCACGGCCAAGACCTGACGCAACGGCGGGCGCTGCCCGCGCCGCTGCGGGAGTATCGTAACAACAAAGTCTTGCTATCAACTCTTGCCGGCGTTAACTTGTCTCCCACCAATGCCACTGTACCGAATCTTGCTCATATTGAGCTTCATCACCGGTATGATGTTCAATGACACCGGCTATGACAGGTTCAATTCCTACCTGTGGGTTCCACCGCTGTTCGCAATCGTCTGCGCTATCGCATCGCGTGAGCGACGATTCCGAGTCGTTCTGTATTTGCTGATCGGTGGGACGGCACTGCTTCTCAGGGGGGCGGTTTCGACGATCAAGTATGGTATCGACACTGACTGGTGTTGTCTTGGCGTCGGCGACGAGTCTTGGGCATGGATAGCGCTCTTCCTCATTCACAATACGGTCCTGTATGTCTTGTCGTTCTATCTACTGCGGTTCTGCTTCGCGGCGGTAGCTAAGATCAGGTCGGTGCGCGAGAAGAGACCGTAGATCGAGCATCTGGCACCCCAGCAAGAATATGTCTCGACAGTTCGCAGGTCTGAATTGCGCTCCGAGCCATTAGCTCATCCTATCGATTCCTCTTGCCAATCCTTCGAGTGGTCCCCTACCTCCCAGCCGTCGTACTCCCAACGATCGCCTTCTCTAAGGAAAAAGAAACACAACCGCTCGTCGATGACGATCCTCAGGGTCTTGGGGATTGTATGACCATCGTCGCCCTCCTGACTATCAGTCAGACAAAACCGCAAGTTCCGCTCGCCGAATAATAACTCCGCAGCTTCCAGTTCTTCCAACTTGGCTCGCAGGTGTTCCGGCAGTTCTGAATTCAAATCACTGAGCCAACCCATGCTGGCTACCCTTCCCCTTTCTTGAACACGTCTTCAATGGCGTCAGTTCGCACCCCCGTGGCTCGGAAACTCAATCAATGAAACTGCCCAAAGCGCAGCGCTTCGGATCTACGACTACAAATCTATCGAGTTTCGCCCGCCCGAGCAAGCAGATTCCGCAATCGTGCCCGATCTTCAACCACCCCCTCCTCAAACTTCCCTGAAACATCCCCACCCCCAACCCAGTCTTATCAAATAGATTGAACCATGACTTGCTTCGAACCGGAGAAATAAAATGAACGAACTCGAAAACCACCGGCGCGTGCTCGGCATCTTGCACCTCCTTTGGGTGGGATTTGCCGTAGTCCTCGTCGGAGCCGGGGCAGTTTTTGTAGTGTTAAGCGGGATGTTGCGCGATTTGACCAGCGAAGTCTGGCTCCCTATGGCCGTTTCATCCACCATTACGGCCGTAATCGCCGGCATGATCGTGCTGTTCTTCTTCCCGAGCCTGATCGGCGGATACGGTATCCTCCGCGGTCGCCCCTGGGCTCGCATCTGGCTCATGACCGCCGCCGTGTTGAACCTGCCCGTCTTCCCGTTCGGCACCGCCCTCGCCATTTACACACTCTGGGTGACGTGGCCAAAAGCCGTCACCGAGATTTCTATCACCGGCACATAAGCGTTCCAGGTCGGCCTCGCAAAGATCTTGCGCCTTTTGAGGTGCGGCATTATGCTTGTGTCACCAATTCAATTTGACACTCAAGAAAGCACCACCTCAAGAGGACGTTAAGACATGTTTGAGGAGCTCCCGCAACAGACTATATCTCCGCGCGCCAAATCTGTAGTTATTCTGCTCGCACTCGCTGTCGCGTCCGGTGTGCTCTTCCCAGACCACACGACCGACCCGAATTTTGTGATTATTCCTTTCGTAATCCCATCCGTGTTTGCACTTGTGTGCCTGAGTTTTGTCCTGCGGCGGCAATTGAGTTTGGCGGAAAGTTGTGTTGGCGGCTGGCTGGCGTTGGTAGTTAGCGGGGTGATAGGCATCCTGATGTATGGCTTGAGAACTGATTGGCGTTATCTTAACTTCGGCGACCTTTCCTATGCATTCATGCTTATGAGTCTGATCTATCAAACTCTTACCTACTCTGTTGTTTTCGTCATCGCCCTCTTCGCTTTCAGCTTGGTACGCAAGCGACTACACAAGCCTGCCTCCTGATTTGCCAGGTTCGTCCGTCAAACCCGGCAAAAGGCAACAAAATCATCCTCTATTTCGCGAGCATTTCAATCTGCCAATCCTCAACATTTTATCCCCCAATTTAACGCAATCCCACTATATTTGGCTTACGCCCTTTACAAGGAGTTGCCATGCCATTTTGTCCTAAATGCCGAACTGAGTATGAAGCTGGCGTCACTCGCTGCAGCGACTGTGATGAGCTGCTCGTTGCAGAGTTGCCGCCGGTTGAAAACGAATTCTCCACCACGAATCTGGAAAACTGGAAATGCGTCGCGAACCTGACCTCGACAGCCTATGCCCAGATGGTCGAAGAAGGTCTTCGCGAGGCTGGCATCCCTGTCGTTGTCATCTCCCAATCGGGCTACTTCGGCACCAGCGGCATGATGGGAACCGCGCTCTTTAATCCGGCCGGCAGCGGTTATGATGTCATGATCCCGGAGGACAGCGTTGCCGAGGCTGACGCGATCGCGACTGAGATGTTCGGTGAAATCTGGACCAATGCCCGCCTGTCCGACAAGACCGTATAGACTACCTTAGTTCGCTGAATGTGCCACCTTCCTTAATATCTCCTAATAGGACTCCGGACCACTGTAACCAAGGGCCACGTTGATTCGATTGCCTGCTATCTGGCAGAATGTTGACCTTAATCTCCTATTACGATAAAGATTATCGAGTTTATGCCGACAACATGGATAACACACTCACTTATGTTTCGAAGGTTGAGTTCTTTAGCATGGAAATCGTCAAAATCTGCCCCTGTTGCCAAATACCCTTCACACTCGAGGAACTTGCGAACAATCCGGAGATCAGACTTATCGGTATGTCATTTGGTGAGGACTCGATCGAGTGGGCTTATTACTTCTTCCAGCATGAAGCGTCGAATTGCGGTTCAAGCTTCGTCGTCAAGATTGAATCATTTCTTTCTCTGATTAACGAACCTGTTCCGACCGAGAAAATGGCATTGCGCGATTGCTGTGAGGAACACTGCGTCAATATCAACGACCTAAGCTCCTGCAAGAATGAATGCTATTTTGCCCCGTTTCGCCGCCTGCTCCTAGAGATGATCGCTGCCAAATCAGCAATCGCCGTCAAGAACTCCATCGCGCGGCACTGAAAACTTGACAGGTACTTAGTTCTTAGCAGTCAAGAGATGCATTACTTGACTTTTTGAATCCACATTCGCCCTCTTATTTGCATCAACCCGTACTAACTTCCCTGTCGACAGTCTCTGTATTGGGGTGAGTGGTTATCAAGGTCTCCTGAAACGAGGTTGGTGCATGAACATCCTATCCACAAGAATCGCGGCTATTCTCGCCGCAATTGCCATAGTCGTCTTGCTTGGTGCTTGCAGTGGCGACAGCGGCACAAACAATAATGGTGGTGGCGGTGGTGGCAACACACGCGAATTTGTATCTGGCGATCTCGACAACGGCCAGTCCTACTCCCACACATTTAACACTGCCAAAGTTGTAAACTACTACTGCCGCTATCACGGCGGCCCGGGAGGTCAGGGAATGTCGGGAACAATCACCGTAACGGCCGGCGGAACAGCCGCTCAGTTTCAAAGCAATATCAACGGAAGCACATTGCAGACCTTGTCGGTGCCGGTCGGGTCGACAATTCGCTGGACTAACAACACCAATCTGACCCACACCGTGGAATCGGACAATTAAACGATCCGGGAGCTAACCGGGCTGTTTGTGCCATTCGGTGCCGTGCAATTTGACTTTGTCTAATTCATCCTCCCACTTTGTTCGGCAAGCGGGACAAATGAGATTCGTGATCCGGCCGCTGTAGCAGCTCTCTGAACACGAATGTAAGGTCTTGCAGTACGGGCATTGATGAAAATGTGTATGGTCGGCCAACAGTTGACTGCCTTTCTAAGATCGACTTTGTCTTACACTCACACGCTGCCAGTGATACGCTTCGACAACGAGAAACTGAAGCAGCACCGACAACAAATGATTTGCTTCCGAAACAGGCATTGCGATATGTTGTGCCCTGGGAGAATCCAATGAAACACTTTTTTGTTCGAATCGACTATACCGCCCCGTTTGAATCCATCGAGCCTCTCGTACCCGAACATCGTCAGCATCTTCAGCGAGCCGTCGATGCCGGCATCATCATGTTCTCCGGACCGCGCAATCCGCGCGATGGTGGAATCATCATCGCTCGCGCAGCTTCGCACGAAGACCTCCAAAAGCTCATCGACGACGACCCCTACCGTCATCACGATGTTGCTGGCTATACAGTGTTCGAGTTCGTCCCGGGTCGTCATCAACCATTTCTCCACGACTGGTTCGCAAAATAAACCCTGCGCAATTTCGCTTGCCTCTCGAATTTCGATACATCATCCTGCTTAGAGAATGGCTTGGGAGCTGCACAAGGAGGACTGTATTGTACAAGCTCGTCTTATTGCGACACGGCGAATCGACCTGGAATGAGGAAAACCGATTCACCGGCTGGACCGACGTCGATCTGTCACACAAAGGCATGAAAGAGGCCAAGGAGGCCGCGACAACGCTGAAAAATGCCGGGTATGGCTTTGATATTGCCTACACCTCGGTGCTCAAACGTGCCATTCGAACCCTCTGGTTCACTCTCGATGGAATGGATCTGATGTGGATTCCGGTCATCCGAAGTTGGCGCTTGAATGAGCGGCATTACGGTGCCCTCCAGGGACTCAACAAAGCCGAGACTGCTCGGAAATTCAGCGATGAGCAGGTCTTGATTTGGCGCCGAAGTTATGATATCCGTCCTCCCGCTCTCGAGGAAACTGATGAACGTTATCCCGGGCACGATCCGCGCTACAAAAACTTGACCAAAGAACAGCTTCCCCTTACCGAATGCTTGAAAGACACCGTCGCCAGGGTGCTCCCGTTCTGGCATGAATCGATAGCCCCTTCGATCACGTCTGGACAACGGGTCCTCATTGCTGCACACGGCAATAGTATTCGTGCCATGGTTAAGTATCTCGATAACATTTCGGAAGGCGAAATTGTCGGACTCAATATCCCCACCGGGCTGCCCCTGGTTTATGAACTCGATATCAATCTCAAGCCGCTCACGCATTACTACCTTGGCGATCCGGAACAAGTTAAGCAGGCTATCGAGTCGGTTGCCAACCAGGGCAAGGCAAAGAAATAGCTACTCGAAAGGATTAGAGATGGCGATACCAAAGTTCAATTTGAACGCAACATTGCAGCTTCGAGATGGAGACTATCTTGTCCTCCCGTTTCTTGATGAGAAAAAAGGCATATTCCCCAAGACGGCTCTGCCGCGACAGGTTCAGTCCGCAGCGCGGACAAATCCGGATATCGGCGGCGCGCTGACGACCTTTCGTGGTCGCATCGATGGTGTCGAAGTACTGATTCGTACCGTGCGCCTTGACGCCAAATACTCTGATACCATGCGCGAATTGAAGAAGTCCGTCGCCGCGGCGATTTCAGCGGCTCCCAAAGAGCACTGTAATCGCATTGTGATCTCCCTGAGCGATCGACACGTTGAATGGATGTTCGCCGCCCATGAAGGCGCCATATTGGGCGGCTATTCGTTTGACAAGTACATGTCCAAGAAAGCTAAGCCTACTCCCGTTACTGTCGCCGGAATAACGGCGACAGCGGAGATCAGCCGCCGCCTGAAGGAGCGAAACGTTATCTATGAATGTGTGAACGCCGCCCGCGACCTGCTCAGCGAACCCCCAAATGTCATGAATCCTCCTGTGCTCGCAAACGAGTTCAGAAAGCTCGGTAGACGTTCCGGCCTGAAGGTCACTGTCTGGGACGAAAAGCGACTGCTGAAGGAGCATTGTGGCGGGACATACGGCGTTGGTGTTGGTGCCAAAGCCAAACCTCGCATGGTGATCGCGGAATACCATCCTCGCAATGCAAAAAAGCACCTCTGCCTGGTCGGCAAAGGTGTCACTTACGACACCGGCGGCTATGGTCTCAAGCCGGCTGCCTCCCAGATCGGTATGAAATATGACATGGGCGGCGCAGCAATGATGTTTGCCGCCACCTGCGCAATTGCCAGGCTGAAGTTGCCGATTAGGATCTCCGTCATTACGCCCCTGGCCGAAAACGATATTTCCGGTGAATCCATGCACACCACTGCGGTTCTAAGAACGCGCTCTGGCAAGACCATTGAAGTCGAGCACACTGACGCCGAAGGTCGACTGATTCTGGCTGATGGCTTGGCACTTGCCGGTGAACGAAAACCCGATTGGATCATCGATTCAGCAACATTGACCGGAGCCTGTGTGGTCGCTTTGGGCGAAGAAATCGCCGGGATATTCTCGAATGATGCAAAACTTGCCGCGCAGGTCATCGCCGCGGGGCACGACGAGGGCGAATTGTATTGGGAGCTGCCGTTGTTTATGCCGCACGGTCGGAAAATCAAGACTACCATCGCTGATGTGAAGAACCGAGGTGACGCCTGGGGCGGTGCAATTACCGCCGCGGTCTTCTTGAAAGAATGGGTCAGTGACGGTGCAAAATGGGCTCACCTCGACATTGCCGGTCCGGGCGGAATGGAACAACCACTCGATCATCTCGGCAAAGGTGCAAAAGGGTTTGGAGTCAAGACAATCGTCAGACTGGCAAAGAAACTGGCATAACCAACATTGCCTGCCTTGGATGAAAATGCAAAGAGACGGAATCACAACGATTCCGTCTCTTTGCTTGAGTAGTGATGAATTGGCTAATGCGCAGGTGTTGAACTCGGCTTGCCAAGAACTACCGGAACCGTATATCTCATCGATTCCGTCGCGGCTCCGGTCGTGAAAGTAAACGATTTCTCGAATTCACTCTCCTTGCAGCCCGGTGCCACCTTGACTTTGATATTAGCCGTCTTGTTTGGCGCGATTGTCCCGGTTGGCAGACTGACTTGTATGAATTCACTCGGACAGCTCACCAGCGCCAGCGTCAGCGGCTCCTTCGAAAGATTCTTTACCGCTACACTTAATTCTGTCCCGCGATTTGTCTCATTGTACTCGAGATTCCACGGAGTCAACTGCGCCGGTCGCGCCGAGTCGGGAAATGTGTTGATTGTGGCCTTGAACCGAATTTGGAAGGTCCCTCTCGATTCGTCATTACACTTGACAGTAGCGTTCTTCTGGACCACGCCGCGATACGATTCGATTGAAGTGAAAATCAGCTCAACGGCGGTGGAATCGCCGGGCGCAACGACTTCCTTCTTGATCGGAGCTTTGGTACATCCACAGCCGGGCTTGACGTTAAGGATCTTCAGTGAGTCAGTTCCCGCACTACGCATGACATAAGAGTGACCGACTTTGCAGACTTGCGGGATGTATCCGAAATCAAAACTTGTGTCGTCGATCTCCAGGCGCACCTGTGCAAAACAGGGCTGAGTCAGAATAAGAACCAATGCAAATATTGCGCAGAAGCCGTTAAGTCGATTCTTCATACTCCCTCCATGCCTCATTATCACCAACAATTTGCTGGGACACAAACCAAAACATTGCCCGGACATCATCAATAAGTACACTCGTGTGCAACTCGGGTTCCCAGTTGCGTTAGGAGGCTTTGCACCGCCGATCCCACTGAACTGCTTGACTCTGTGACCGCAGGCGCGACGGCATCGCGAAAAGTGATTGACGAATTTGGTCGATTTTCCGTAATTTGTGCCAATCGTCAACCAACAGGCAAATCAACTCCCTAATACAGGAGGAATGCGTGAGAACTCTCAGAATTGCGGTTGCAATCGTGACACTCGGCATAATAATTCCAGCTTATGCTGCCGCTGAGGAGAAACCCGCGACGGCAGCCATGCCCGAAATGGGCGCCCCGAAGGAAATCACTGAAATGGCGTGGATTGTCGGCACCTGGGATGTCGTTATGAAATCCAAATGGGATCCTGCGTCTGAGAACTGGGAGGAAGCCAAAGGGACAGCTATCTACAGCTATTGTGCAGGAGGCTCTGCCATCATGATGGTCTATGATAGTCAGGCCATGGGTATGCCGTTTGCGGGATTCATGCTCGAAACTTACGACCGCGAAACCAAAATGTGGCAGGCTGCCTGGACTGACAACTTTGGCGCCAGAATTTCGACGTATACCGGCAAGAAAGAAAATGGCAAGATCGTGTTGAGCGGCGAAGACTTGTTTCAGGGAATGAAGACGATTACCAGAATGACGACCTCCAATGTGACTCCGACGAAGTTCGATTGGACAATGGAAAGTTCAACTGATGGTGGAAAGACCTTCTTTACGGCTGCTACCGCAGTCTACACGAAGAGAAAATAACTGCGAGTTCTTTCCCCGCACTCGTAGCGTGTGATCGGGGCGACTGTGTCTCCCCGGTCGCGCGATAATCCTGCTTCCGCGTATACAGAATCAGCGATAATTGGCAAATTCCAGGTGGAACGGCAGGTCCCGTTCCTTCAGCACCCTCATAACTTCCTGCAAATCATCTTTCTTAGCACCGGTCACCCGAACCTGATTTTCCTGAATTGTTGCCTGCACCTTTAGCTTCAATTCCTTGATGATCTTGACGATCTCCTTACACTTTTCAACCTCAATACCGGACTGGAGCTTTATCTCCTGTCGCAGTGTGCCCGCGAAAGCATCTTCAATCTTGCCGTAAACAAGCGCTTTGTGCGGAACATTGCGTTTCGCGAGGCGCGCGTGCAAGATGTCAGTTATGTTCTGCAGTTGAATGTTGCTCTCGGCGATCAACACAATCTGCTGATCCTTCTGATTCAGAGTGATCTCTGCCTTGGTACCTCGAAAATCGAATCGCTGGGAAATCTCCTTCATCGCTTGGTTAATCGCGTTGGCAACTTCATGCAATTCGACCTTGGATACGATATCGAACGAAAAATTCTGAGCCATGTGCTTTTCCGTATCTCCCTTCTTGAACAGATTTTCCTCGCCTGAACATATCAGTACTTTGCGGAAATGTCAACAGGAGCGGGCTCGCATCAGTCGAGATAAACGTTGCCCCGTGCACTTGACTCGGCTATACTCTCGATCCAAGGCCAGACTATGCAATTCGAGCCGTTTGAAGATAAACATATTGTTCCTTGGCAAAATGCGATTGACCGCACCGGAATCTCCCCAGGGCCTACCAGCGGACCTGAGTATGGCTCCAGCATGGACATCTCCTGGAAGAACACCTTCATCTACGAGGCTGGCGACCTCTTCATGCCCTTCTCGCTTCGAAGGTCCAATCAATTCAAGGTACTTCCGACACCCAATTACGCCGGCGCACAAATCAACAGCCTCCTTGGCGTGAAGGAGATCGATAGCAGCGTTTTTGACCGTCTGTCAATGTTGCCGCGAGACTGTGTGGTGACGCTGCAACTTCCCCAGGAAATCTATCTGGCGCACAAGCATGAACTCACTCTATTGAATTATGATCTGCAGAGCGCCTTTGATTACCACATGATTCCGCTCCGAGATAGTTACGATGAGTGGTTCGAACGCAGGCAAGTCGAGCGTCGCTTCATCCGCAAAGCGCAAAGAGAAAGTGTCGAGATTCGGTTCGGCAAGGCCGAATTGCTGCCCCTCTTCTACGAGGTTTACCGGCATTCCGTCCAGCGCTGGCAGAAGGTCGACCCTCGTGCATCATTTCACCGTCACGATCGAATGGCTCGGCTGTTCTCATCCCCGCTCGGCCGCGTTGAAATCGCTCTCGCCTACCATCAAGAAAGACCGATCGCCGGTGCGATCTTTGGACAATATGACGAGACGGCGGCGTATTTGTTCGGCGGCTTTGACTATGAGTACCAACACCTGCGCGCAATGTTCCTCGTGCACGCGACAATTATCCGGCGCCTCACTCAGGCACGACTAAGGCTCTACAGTCACGGTCTGAGTCTGGGTCGTAAGTCTCTCGAGCACTTCAAGGAGTCCTTGGGTGCAGAGCGGCGACATGCGGTCGTCATTGTCCGACACCGATTTCCGCGACTGAAGCGGCTGTTGTCCGGGTTGAATCAATTCAAGAATTCCCGTTCGAATCAGGCTACACCTGAACCAGACGCCATTTAGTCTGGTTAACGCATCAAGGTACTCTCCAACCCTTACCGCTCGCTGGCTCTTCCGTGCCATGTTCTTCTCAGCCTCTCAGGCCACAATCCACACCTCAAATCAAGCGCTAATAATGTTGCAGAAGTCGTCGTATAGAACACGACATCTCTTTCAGGAGGAACATGCAGGACAGCCTTCACGGCATTCATCACATCACGGCTATTTCCAGTGATCCGCAGGCGAACATCGACTTCTACACCGGTCTGCTCGGCCTTAGGTTGATCAAATTGACCGTCAACTATGACGATCCTGGTGTTTACCACCTGTATTTCTCTGATAGCAATGGCTCGCCCGGAACAGTTCTGACATTTTTCCCCTTCCCCGACGCCATGGCGGGCAGCGTCGGCAATGGACAAGTGTCAGCCATCGGCTATTCGATTTCACCTGCCTCAGTTGACTTCTGGGTGGATCGATTTTCACGCCGTGGTATCAAGTTCGACGGTCCCATCAAGCGCTTTGACGATGATGTGATCTCATTTTCCGACAATGACGGCCTCCCGCTGGAACTGGTTGCAGACAACCACGTGGGTGGCAATCCCTGGACTCAATCTTCGATCCCGCCGGAACATGCGATCAGTCGTTTCAGCTCCACCGCGCTCGCGGTATCCGATGCCGGTCCGACGACGGAACTCCTGACCGGTATACTTGGGTTTGAGAAGGCCGACACTGAGGGCAATCGCACGCGCTTTTTCGCTGGAAGAGGCGACAGCCGGCAGATGATTGACATCATCGCCGATCCGCGCGGCAAACGCGGCAAGCCAGGACCAGGTACCGTTCACCATATTGCTTGGCGATGTTTTGACAGCGATCAGGAATCCTGGCGCAAAGAGGTCGCCCGTGCCGGGTACAACGTCACCTCAATCATCGACAGGAACTACTTCCACTCCATCTATTTTCGCGAACGTGGCGGCGTCCTCTTCGAGATTGCCAGCGATGAACCGGGATTCAGTGTTGACCAACAAGAAGCCGAATTGGGGACTCGTCTGGTTCTCCCTCCCTGGCTCGAATCCAAGCGAGAATCGATTGAACGACACTTGCCTCCATTGAAACTGGCTCATCCCGTCTCGTCTTCCAGAAGCTTATGAATAGGACTTTGAATTTCACGCACGAGTTCTTGCCTGCTCGGGACGCTGTAAACGACTACACCCTGTTGCTTCTTCACGGTACCGGCGGAACACAGTTCGACCTGATCCCCGTGGGTGAACGTCTCCTGCCAACTGCCGCCTTTCTAAGTCCCCTTGGAAAAGTCACTGAAAACGGCATGGCGCGGTTCTTTCGTCGTCTCTCGCCGGGAGTATTTGATCTCGATGACTTGCGCTTCCGCACCGGCGAACTAGCTGAGTTCGTCAAGCAAGCTGCGGTCACCTACTCCCTCAACTACGAGCGCATTATCGCCGCGGGATACTCCAACGGCGCAAACATGGCCGCAAGCCTCCTGCTCCTGGCTCCGGGGACTTTGCGGGCTGCCGTGTTATTTCGGCCGATGGTACCGCTCGTGCCGGCCAAAATGCCAAATCTCGATGGCACCGATATCCTGATTTGCGGCGGCCGCAATGATCAAGTTGTGGCTCCTGAAGAAGCAGTCCGCCTCGCTGAGTTGTTTCACGAATCGAACGCCACAGTGAGTATCAATTGGTCTGACGCCGGCCACGGACTGGTTTCTCAGGAGATTGCCTATGCGCGCGATTGGCTGAACAGCAAACTGAAGATTATGGTTTAAGACGCCACGAGGCTAACTCTTCACGAAACGTATAATCAGTCATGTCCATCTTCAACGGGGTAATCGAGACGTAGCCGGCCTTGGTAGCAGAATAGTCAGACTGCTCAAAATCCGTCCAGTCTGGCTCACCCGCTATCCAATAGTATTTCTTGCCTCGCGGATCGATGCTTTCCACAACAATGTCTCGGTAGACACGCTTTCCGAGTCGCGTAATCTGTACTCCTCGATACCCATTCTTCGGCGGATTCGGCATATTCACGTTGAGCAGGGTAAATTTGGGCAGCCCTCGCTCCAGCACCTTCTTTGCCAGCTTGCGTGAAAACCGTGCCATTGCCGCATAGTCAATTTCCTCGGTGGGGACAGACGAAATTGCAATCGATGGAATCCCCAGAATCGCACCCTCAAACGCCGCAGACACCGTTCCGGAGTAAGTGACATCGTCACCCATGTTCGATCCGCGATTGATTCCGCTGATCAGTATGTCCGGCTTGCGTCCGTTTTCGAGGATTCCATACAGCGCGACCATGACGGCGTCGGTCGGCGTGCCGTCAACCGAGTAAAAATCCGGTTTGACCTTGTTGATGCGAAGTGGTCGTTGCAGAGTCAAAGAGTGCCCCGAGGCGGACTGATCGACATGTGGCGCCACAATCAAAACATCACAGAGTCGCCCAATCTCCTTTGCCAGTCGCTGCAGACCCTCAGCCTCAAAGCCGTCGTCGTTTGTGAGTAATGCTAACATGGGACTACCATAATAGCGATTTGAACAGCATTTTCAAAAACCTTAAGGTGTCACGCAGCGGACTGATCGAACTGCCGCTGTCATTGTATATCGTGCTGATGGGAATGCCGCGAATTTGATATCCGGCTCGGGCTGCGCGAATAATCAACTCTGGCTCCAGATCATAGTGACTCGAGCAAAGATGGAGTCTGCCCAAGATAGCAGTTGGAATGAGCCGGAACCCGCACTGGCTGTCAACAATGCGACGCCCTGCGAAAACCGACGTTACAAATGTCGAAAGTGAATTGGAGATTTTGCGCTCCAGTGGCATATCCGGGCTGAGTTGCCGCACCCCAAGCAGAATCGTCCCATCATCAACGAATTCTTCAAGAAACTGCTGAACTTCAGCAGGGTCATGCTGGAGGTCGGCATCCATCGTCAACACAGCATCGTAATCCTTCTCAAGAGCAAAGGCAAACGCGCTTCGCAGCGCCGCTCCCTTGCCAAGGTTGCGCTCATGCGTTACCAACGATGCACCGTGAACGAGGGTGCTCTCTCCCGTACCGTCAGTAGAACCGTCATCCACGACCACTATATCAATATGTGGATAGGACTTCTCGAGATTGTCGATAAGCGTCGACAAAGTAGTGACGGCATTAAAGGCCGGGATCGCAACTATTACCCGATGCATCATCAGTTGATTATATGAAATTACCGGAATACTTTACAGCAATTTTGCGGAAGAATAGTTATCTTGGTAATTCGTATCGCATTCGGCCAAGCTGCCGTGTTAACAAGTATGAGATTGGATTTGTCTGAGATATGAAACGTGCAATCCTCTTCGACTTCTGGCAGACTCTGTTCCATGACATGAAAGAGCGTGAAACTCTGGTGGCTCGCAAAGCGTTAGTAAAGGATTTTTTGAACGGCCGCGGGCACGATCACACCCTTGACGTCGACGCCGCTTTTGATGCGTCACGGCCCTGGTTTCTTGGTGTCTACCACAACGAACAGCGGACACCAATTGTCAGTGAGAGACTGTCATGGATATTCGATCATCTTGGGGTCTCAGTCTCTTCTCCCGAGTTAGCTTCTCTCTCGGAAGAATTTGAGGAGATGGGCTTGATGCTTGATCCCCGTCTCGCAGAAAACCTTGTTCCTGTTCTTTCAGAACTCAGCCGCCACTACCATCTCGGTATCGTGTCAGATACCGGTTACACTCCCGGGCGGGTCTTGCGAAAACATATGAAAACCCATGGCGTATTTAACTTCTTCAGCGCCTTCTCGTTCTCTGATGAAACAGGTCGCGCCAAACCGCACGCTCTTCAATTCGACAACGTGCTGCAACACCTCAAGGTCGAGCCCGCCAATGCCATGCATTGCGGCGACTTGCCCGGCCACGATGTGCTCGGAGCCAAAATGCGCGGATTGACCGCCGTTCTCTACACCGGTTGCCACACTATTGACGAAGACGCCGACGGCCATGAACCCGACTTCATCATCTCCGATTGGCTGGAACTCCCTGCTGTCGTCCGCAAAGTTTTTGTTTGATCCGATTTTCGAATTCGATAATCTGACCTCTCACGAAGGCTGTCACTGTCACAACAGGTGTAGGTACTCCGCCCATGTCACTTGCTTTTCGATATCCGCCGTCCGGCTTTGAATGGCAATCCTATTTGCGCAGACCGTGGCGCCTGCGCTGGCGTTTCCGCTCTATCCCGACTCATTTCGGACCCGAGTTCCAGGCATACTACACCATGCTCGGCAAGTCACTTTATTGGTCCGTCGCAGAAATTGACCGATATCAATGGTCGAAAACTTTCAAGCTTCTGGACCATGCCTACAAGACCGTGCCATACTATCAACGCTGGTTTGCTGAACAGAAAATCACGTCGTCTGACGTCCGCGGTTGGGAGGATTTCGCTCACCTGCCGATAATCCGGCGGGCAGATATCGATCAGAACTTAGCCGATTTCACCTCCAGCGAGTTTGAACTGCATCGCGGCTCCGCATCGTCGACATCCGGTTCAAGCGGTCGCGTACTTAAATTCTATCGCAGTTGGGACACCGAGAGCTTCCGTCGTGCAGTTCAATGGCGGCACTTCAATCAAATCGGCTATCACTTCAAGCAGCCGCGTGTATCGCTCAACGTCGCGTTCGTTGGCGAGGAAGCCGACTTGCTTTACAAGTACGAACCGATCGACAACCTCGTGATGTTCAATGGTCGGTTCCTGCATACCGATTCTGCCAAGGCAATCTACGATGTAATCCTTCGGTTCCGGCCCGTTATGTTCTACGCGCATCCAGTGGCACTCGCGATCCTCGCCAAAGCGATGGAAGAACTTGGCCTGCCACCCTTGTCTATCCCGGCGATCTACGTCTATTCCGAAGTTCTAAGCCAGTCTACGCTCGGAATTATCAAGCGGCAAATCGGAAGAAATGTCTTCGATCACTTTGGCAATCGTGAAAACTCAATCAGTGCCTCCCAACTCGAATGCGGCAACTATCATATCAATTCAGAATTTGTGCGAATGGAGTTGCAGCCGTCGCCGCAACAATTTGATGGCTTGCCCTTGGGGTGTGTCGTCGGAACAAATCTCATCAACTACGCCATGCCACTCCTTCGTTATGACTGTGGCGACCTCGCTTCTGAAATCACGAACTGCGACAAATGCCGAATCGCCCATCCCGTGATTCGCTTCGTGGGCGGTCGTGACAAGAATTTCCTTGTTTCCAAGCATGGTTTGGTGCACTGCCAGTATGATGACTTTCTCCACAAGCACGGCATCGAAATCCCGGATGACATCCAGGTCGAACAAGTGGATCTGGAAAACCTCATTCTCCGCATGGTGATTGGCAAGGACTACGTCGTCGAGAGAGACGAACCGATCCTGGTCGGTCATCTGCGTAACGCGACCAAAGGTTGGTTTAATATCCATGTGGAGTATGTCGACAACATTCCCCAGACGGAGGGATTTAAGAAATCCAAAGTCGTTTCCAGGCTGGGGAGAGACTATCTCGAGTCACGACAGTCATGAGCCTCTCCAACACCGTTAAGAAGTCGCTGCGCTGGCGCTATCGCCTGATGCCTTTGCCATTGAGCTATGGACGTGACTTTCGCGCCAAGTCGAGGCTGCTCAATCAAACTCTCGATTACAGCGAAGAACAGTTGGCAGCCTACGTCTGGCACCGATTGACGGCACTGATCGACTTCGCTTACAAGAACACCGATTACTATCGCCAACTTTTTGATGATGCCGGTTGTCAGCCAGCGGATATCAAGACTCCCGAGGACTACCTCCGGATTCCGACGACGAATCGATTGATTGTCCGAGCAAATCTCGAAAGAATGAAACCGCGCAATTTCAAAGCCACTCATCCGATCAAGACCGTCACTTCCGGTACCACCGGATTTCCGCTCAAACTTTATCGCAGCCGCACACACGAAGCACTACGCAAAGCGATTGTCTGGCGTCATTACAATGCCTGCGGCTACTTCTTCAAAGAACCTCGTGCAACACTCGGGCGACCACTCGATTTTCCTCAGAAACACCATTATACTCACGAGGATCTCCTTGAAAACAATCTCTGGCTCAACAGTTTCCATCTCAACCCGAATGACTTCATGCACATCTACGGCGCGCTCGCGGATCGCATGCCCAAGATGCTCGTGGGACATCCGTCAGCCCTGTTCACCTTCTGTCTGCAGTCCGAAAAGGCCGGTGTGAAGTCAATACGAATCCCGATCATCTATAGCTATTCTGAAAAACTCTATCCCCATCACATCGCCAAGTTCAAAGACTACTTTGGCGCCAGAGTATTCGACTATTATGGAAATCGGGAAAACACTTTGGCGGTCACCCAATTGCCATGCGGAAATTATCATATCAACCCTGAATTCGGGTTCGTCGAATTCGTTACCAATGGGCGCCACTCAACGCAGGGAGAAAGCGGTTCTATCATCACGACCGCACTGGAGAATTACTCGGTTCCTCTGCTGCGCTATGACACCGGGGATATCGGTAAACCTCTCGGTCGCTGCCTGACCTGCAAAATTCCCCATCCAACTATGGAGATTCTGGGCGGACGCGGTAAAGATATTCTTGTAACGAGAGATGGATATGTGAATTGCCACCTCGATACCTACCTTGCAAGACATGGCTTTCTTGGGGCGGATTACATTCAGGTCGTTCAGCGGCAAGTTGACCGGATTACCGTCAGGATCCTGCCGAATTCTCACTACTCGCGAGAACGCGACGAAAGTTACCTGAAAAGACTCGCTAAGGACTGTTTGAGCGGCTACTTCGAGGTCGATATCGAGCAGATTGATAAACCACCATTCACCGAATCAGGCAAGATGCCCTTCGTTATCAGCGAGCTGGCCAGTCACGACAATAGAGGCGAATCGTCGCGGATTTAACCTTCAGGTGAGAATCTCAACACTCTGCGATATAAGAATTTAAGCGAATTATCTGAAGTTATTTGGCAGTCACTTCGACATCGCTCTATCTTTGCACAGCCTCAAAAAAGGCCTTTACTATTTTGCTCTACGCCTTATATTCACGCGGGGTGAATACTGTTCTGGGGCCCAAACTGTTTACTTCACGGAGAGATATGCTGACGATTACCGGCCGTCTAATTGTGACAGGGATGCTCCTCGCCTTCACTGTCCTCATGCTTCCGCTCCATGCGGAACCAATGGCTCCTTTTGAGATTTCGGTTGAAAATCAGCTTGCCGCCAGGATTGGCGACAATATCGAATTGTCAGTCAATTACTTATCAGGCTCGGAGACTTTTGGTCGCTTCAAGCTGATTCTCGCCTTCAATCCCCTGCAGCTTCAACTTATTGACGTCCAGCGCGGGGCTGTTCCCACGCTCTGTGATTGGGACACCTTTGGCTACACCCTGGGACCCTGTAATGGTTGCCAGTGGCGGACGATGGAGATCAAAGGTCTGGCCGACGATCCCAATGTTGTTGGTGCACCCGACTGCTTCTCGCCCATCGGAGATTTGGCGCGAGTTCACTTCAAAGTCTTGCCTGACACGATGAATATCGGAACCCATGCCGACGTGAGTTTCTATTGGCTTGACTGTTCAAGTAATACTTTAGAGTCTACCGCTCAAGATACTGTCTGGCACGGAAAGTTCGCTTACGATTATCATGCGAATGAAATCACTGGTGATGACCCGAATTTCGGCGGCACGATCGCTGGCTGTGTTGTGCCGGGCGTAGCCGTGCCAATCCGGGCTACCAATACCCAAAACGGCGGCGTCCAAATCAATACCAGCTACGGGCGCTACGGAGATGTCAATGGCGACAATCGGTTTAATCTCTCCGACATCGTCTATATGATCAATTACATTTTTGAGAACGGCAGTGCCCCCAAGGACTACTTGCATGGCGATTACGACGGAGATCAGCGTGTCACAATCGGCGATGCTGTATTTCTCATGAACTATTTGTTCGTACTATTAGAGGGCGGAAATTAGCTGCAGCCCAAGGCCCGAAAATTTGCAGCCGCGTTATCACAACGCGGCTGTTTTATTTTGTCTTCGATTTGTCCGGATTAGTCGTTGACGGGTTCGTGCTCGACCTCTTTGAGCGAGAGGTGTTCTTTTTTCAGATGATACAGACCGGCAATCGTGATGGTGAAATACTGCGTCGCCCACATCACAATGCTGCAGGCGGCGGCAGTGTCCTTGTCCACTCCGTATAGGCTCAAGCTCAGCACAGTAAGATACTGGTACGGTCCAATAAATCCCGGCGCGTTTGGCAGCATGATTCCTACCGAGACAACGGCGAGCACCACAAACGACGCATCGATCGGCAGGAAACTCATATCAAATGCCAAGAAAATGAAGTAATTCGAGAGAGCCATGATTATCCAGAGCAGCGCCGACTGCGCCGAGATAATCATCACCGACTTGGGATCTGAAAGAACCTCGAGCCCCGATGCAAACTTCACCAGCAGGTCATTCCCCACTTCTTGAATCCGTTGTGGGAAAATGTGCAATACTCTGTTGAGCACACCCAGAGTGGCCTGCGTCTTGAACTTCAGCAATGTCAGAATCGCGACTGCCACGAGTGTCACAGCAAGGAACAACCAACCGGCGGTTTCAAGGTGCTGCAAGTCCTCTGAAACCGAGGCCGGAAACTCCTTGAAGAGGATGATCAAGGTAAACAGCGCCAGCAGCGTCAGTAAATCAAATACACGTTCAACCAGGGTTGTCGCCATGGCCGCCGAACGCGAAACATCCTCGATCTTGCCGAGCGACAGGGGCCTTGCCAACTCGCCGAGTCGAGCAGGCAGGATGTTGGAGGCCATGAAACCAATCATTGTGGCCGCATAAAGTCCGCGAAATGAACACTTCTTCAGCGGGTTCACCATGAGTCCCCATCTCCAGGCCCTCAGCGCCATCGAGGCGAAGATCATAACGATGTTCGGCAGAAGCCACCAATAATTGGCTTGCTGGATCGCGCTTAGCACGCGATTCCACTCGACCTTCTCGAAGAACAGATACAGGAAGAACGCTGCAATAAGAATGCCGGCAGTTATTAGGAGTTTCTTACCCACGGTTTCTCCATTCAGCCAAGGTGCGTTCCATCGCTGCAAAGGAGCGCTTGGCGCAGTCCTCCCACGTAAATCTCCCGGCCCATGTTACCGCCGACCGGCTAATCTTGTCATGAAGCTCCTGATCGTTCAACAACCGGACGATTTGAGACGAAAGGTCTTCAATGTTTCCATACTCGTACAGCAGCCCTGATTCCCCGGTATTTACGGAATCCCTTAGCCCGGGAGAATCCGCCGCTACAACCGGAGTACCGCAGGCATTGGCCTCTATATTCGTTATTCCCCATCCCTCCTTGGGGGAAGGATACACTGAAATATGTGATCGACGCAAGTATTCAAGTTTCTGCTCTTCGGAAACAAATCCTGCGAACACAACCGAACCCTCCAGCCCAAGTTTCGCAGTCTGCGCTTTTAGTTCGTCAAGGTAGTCGCCCCCGCCAACAACAAGAACCCGGGCGTTCGGAATTGAGCGCTGAACCAGCGGCAAAGCCGCGACCACATGCTGAACTGATTTGTACTTCTTGACACGCCCCAGGTAGAGAATAGTCGGCTCTTCAAATCGTGTTGACGAACTGATGGTGTTGTAGACCCCATGATCGACGCCGCACTCCGCCACATCGATTCTCTCGCGGCCAATCCCGCGCGACACCAGATCCTCACGAGTCGAATTAGAGATAGCAAGAAAGTGCGAACGGCGATATACCCGTCTAATCGGTTTCTCCGCCAAATAGACGTAGCTCGCTACAATAGCGTTCGCCTCCTGATAAATGTTCTTTCCGAACAAATGTGGGATGATTGCCAAATGCGGCCGTTTGTGCCAGAGCGGAAGATAGAACGGAATCTTGTTGATGTCTTCAACGATCAGATCGTAGCTTGATTCGGCCAGTATGCTCTTGACCAATGAGGGCGCCACGAAATTGAAATTTTGCCGCGACCCGCGTCGACGAATCTGCAAGCCGTCGCGATCGTCTCGTTCTTTGCCACCGGGATAATTGGAGCACACGAGGGTGACTTGGTGACCCCAGGACGCCACACGCTTGAGAATCTCTTCAATGTGAACCTCGGCGCCACCCGAGAGTGGATTCGTGAGATCCTGCCAGTTGACCGCCAGAATGCGCAAACTCGATACCGTTGTCTACTTTGATGTGTCCGGCAATTCCAGCTGTTTCAGTTTGACGCCTGACTGCGTCTCCTTGAGAATCAGAACATCCTGCATCGCGTTTTGCGCTTCAGTGTCATTGGGATTCTGTACAATCCACCGATTCAACAGATTCTCCATGCTGTCCACCAGGGAATCGCGGAAATACATGCTTAAGAGCTGCTTGTAGGCTCCTTCAAAGTGTGGATTCTCCGCAAGCCGCTCATTGAGCATCTGGACCGCCCTGTCCTTCTGTCCGCGACGATACAAGTCGCTCGCCAAGGTCTGCCACATTGTTTGCGGATCAAGTTCCTTTGGCGCCGTCTTGAGTAATTCCTCAACCTTCTTGAGCGAGTCCATATCGGAGTATATCTGAATTAGATAGGCATAGCTCCGCCACTCACTGGGAACTACCTCAATCGCCAAATTGACCATCTCTATCGCGCGTTGACTATCTCCCTTTTTCCGCAATTCCTCGGCGGCGTACAGAAATCCGGCGGAGTAATTGTTCGTCAGGCGGGCGGCATTCTCATCCTTGTAAACTGTTGAATCAGCAACTCCGCGGTATTTGAACTCGTTCTTGTACAGATTGATCGTGCTCTCCAGGTCGATCATATTCTCGCCGGTCTCCCGCTTGAGCCGGAACATCATTCCCTTCATCTCCAGGTGATCCTCAATCGGCTTCATCTTATAAACGCGATTGTCCTGGGACACGGTCACCGCGAAGTGGATTGGCGTTTGAAACTTGGCTGTCTCGATAATATTGTCGATCATTTGATCCTGAATGCGATAAAACCGGCCATCGGCGTAACGCCCGTGCCGGAGTGCATCAATCTGGGCATCGGTCAGACTAATTGGAACGCCCATCTCGTTTTTCAACTGCTTGATATACCAGTTAGTATTGATCAGTGAAAGATTGGCGATGCGGACATCCTTGCGGATACCATACACCTCCTGCAGACACCAAACCGGGAAAGTGTCGTTGTCTCCATTCGTGAAGACAATCGCATTGGGATCAGCTGATACCAGCAGGTTGTAAGCATAGTCATAAGGGATGTAATTGTTGGATCGGTCATTCTCGTGGTAACTCGCTAAGAGAGCTCGTATTGGCAAGAACAGGAATATCAGCAGCGCATAGGTCACTTTCTCCATTCCGCGTTTTCGAAGAGAGTTGTAGGCCGCATCCCAAAGCGCAATGACTCCAATCCCGATCGCCATCGCAAATAGGATAAATCCCGGCTGCCAGAAATAGTCTCGGTCACGGACCTCGAGATTTGCATCATCCCCCGGCATGACGTTTAGTCGCGTGCCGTCAGCGAAGTTCATGTACAAGACCAACCCCACAGTCGCAGCCAGTACCATTAGGAAGAACGGTACCCCTTTCTGCCACTTCCGCATCACCGGCTCGAGCAATCCCAAAAGTCCAAGCGGGAAAAGGAACAGCAAGAACCCCTTGCCGCTAAATCCATACTGGTCCTGGAAAAATCCCCAGAATCCCATTCGTTGATGCGTACCGAATTGATTGGCCCAGGATCCGCGCCGCGTAAACATTCGCTCCGTCATCGACATTTGTCCGTACTGCTTGCGTTCGAGAAAGTCCTCAAAGCTCTGCCAGTCGGAGGGAGCGTTTTCGTTGATTGCCGGTTTCTCCGCGGCTCGAATCGGAATATAAAATTGACTGCTGAACGCGATCCCGGAGACAACCATGATCAAAAATGGAAGCGTTGACAATCGGCGGTTGTTGCTGAATAGAAAAATAAGTGCTACTACAGCCGCCCAAACCCCGCCAATATACATAAACTCAACCAATGACTTCACCGGCCAGAGCAAAACCAGCACGGTAACAAGAAACAGCCAGTTCTTTCGCAGAGATTCATCCAGGAGCAGCATCATCAGGAAAATGAAAGGCATGATCAAGTACACTGTCAGGTGAAGTGCCGTCGACAAGACCGCAAGGAAGAATATCAGTACCAGATACTTCGTTGACTCGGCTGTCCCGCGCTTGTCTGACCAAATCAGCGTCAGCCAAATAAGCATCGTGATCATTAGCATGGAAAGTCCGTAGACCTCGGCCTCAACCGCAGAGTTCCAGTTCGTCGTCGAAAACGACATCAACAGAGCACCGACTACCGCACCGGTGTACATACCGGTCGTGCGAATAGTGTCCATCTGCTCGCCAAACCACTCCCGCACCAGTTTGACGATGGCGAAGTAACCGAACATCGAAGCCAGCGCCGTGCTTAGCACCGAGAGAATGTTAATGCGAAATCCGATGTCGGAGGAAATCGGCAGCAGCGAAAACAACCGCCCGATCAGAATGAAGAGCGGCGCTCCTGGCGGATGTGGAACCCCCAAAATATAGGAACAGGCAACGAACTCTCCACAATCCCAGAACGAAAAAGTGCGCTGCACGGTCATCAGGTAGATGATGAATGAGAAGAAGAAGACAAGCAAACCCAGCCCGAGATTCACTTTGTCTACCTTCTTGATATCAAAACTCCCTGCGGATATGGCCAATGTAACCTCCTCAACGTCACGACCTTATTCGATAGATTGATATACCCGCGACGCGTTAGTATGGACGAAATTATTTGGCGGGGAATATACGCAGAAAGACGCCGGTCGCCAAAGGAAAAATGGACCGGCAGCCTGCCACAATTCTATCGTTTACAGCGGAGGTCCTCACTCTTCAACCGTGAAATCTCGTTCACTTAGGGCGTGAATTCGCCAGCCTATTTCTTCGGCGTCGTTTCACTCCCCAACTGCTTGTTCACGGCATCGAGAAGACCATTGACGAAGCGAGAAGATTCCTGTGACGAGTACTTCTTCGCCAACTCCACCCCCTCATTGATCGCAACTCTGGCCGGGATATCAGGAAAACTGGTCAACTCGCAAATCGCGAGTCTGAGGATATTCTTGTCAACCATTGCAATCCGCTCGATGCGCCAGTTTTGCGAAAAGCGTTCGATCTGGGCATCCAACTCTGGCAGCAGTTCGACCACCCTGCAAAAGAGCCTGTTGGCGTAAGCAGTCGAATCATCACTCAGATCCGAAGTCATGATTAGGGAATCACAGACTTCTTTGACATCCTGTCCAGTCGATTCATAAGCGTAGAGACATTTTAGCGCAAGTTCGCGTGCTTTCTTTCTCTGTCCCATGGCTATGAAATCGATCCGTAAAGATTCACCATCTCAATCGCCGATAATGCCGCGTCCCAGCCTTTGTTTCCCGCCTTCGTTCCAGCACGCTCGATCCCCTGCTCAATATTGTCGCAGGTAATCACGCCGTAAATGACCGGAACACCCGTCTGCAAAGATATCGCGGCGATTCCCTTGGTGACCTCGGCAGCAATGTACTCAAAGTGCGGAGTATCGCCCCGAATGACCGCTCCAATGCAGATAACCGCATCATACTTCTTTCTCTCTGCGACTTTGGCTGCGATGTACGGCAGCTCAAATGATCCGGGAACCCAATACTCATCGATCTGGTCAAGATTGGCGCCGTGACGGCTTAAACAATCCTTCGCGCCTTCGAGCAACCGCTCGGTGAGGAGCGAATTGAAGCGAGCAATGCATATGGCAAACTTCTTGTCGCGAGCTATCAACTCGCCTTTGAACACCTTACCCATTTTGGACCTCATGTAACTTGCCCAACAAATGACCAAGCTTGTCGCGCTTGGTCTCCAGATAGCGGGCATTATGTTTAGTCGGTGGAATAATAGACGAAACGCGCTTCGTCACCTTGAGTCCGTAGCCTTCCAGCCCGATGATCTTGCGCGGATTATTGGTAATGAGACGAATTGTGGTCAGCCCCAGATCTGACAATACCTGGGCACCTATGCCGTAGTCCCGCAGATCGTCCTTGAATCCAAGGTCGTTATTGGCCTCGACAGTGTCGCGGCCCTGATCCTGCAAACTGTAAGCGAGAATTTTGTTGGCAAGCCCGATGCCGCGGCCTTCCTGGCGCATGTAAAGTAATACACCACTCCCCTCTTTTTCGATCATTTGGAGTGCAGCCCTCAATTGATCGCCGCAATCGCAGCGACTCGAAGCGAATACATCGCCGGTCAGACACTGCGAATGAACCCGCACCAGTACATTCTCTTGACCCTTGACATCGCCCTTCACCAATGCCAGATGGTGGTGATCGTCAATGTCAGAACGATACAAGTGCAGGCGAAAATTCCCATATTCGCTTGGAAAATCAACATCCACCACCCGGTGGACCAGATTCTCATGCTTGTGGCGATAGGCGATCAGGTCTTTGATTGTAATCAGCTTGAGCCCGAAGCGATCGGCGATGCCGCGCAATTCGTTAACGCGAGCCATCGAACCGTCGCCAGACATAATCTCACACAGCACAGCACCGGAATTCAGACCCGCCAGCCTCGCCAAATCCACAGAGGCCTCACTGTGTCCCGCCCGGGCCAGCACTCCTCCGGGTAGCGCCTCAATCGGAAAAACGTGCCCCGGCCGCGCCAAGTCCTCGGGACGACAATTATCGGACATGATCTGCCTGATCGTCTCCGCGCGGTCAAACGCCGAGATTCCCGTGCTGGTGTTCTTGATTGCATCGACGCTTACCGTAAACCTCGTACCGAGCAGAGCGGTATTCTCCGTCGTCATCGGCGCCAGCTTCAACTTCTGGATGATCGGGCGGGTGAGCGAAACACAGAGCAAACCCCGACCATGCGTGATCATGAAATTGATCGCTTCCGGCGTAGCCTTGTCGGCAGCCATGATGAAGTCGCCCTCGTTTTCGCGATCTTCATCATCAACCACTATCGCTACCTTGCCGGTGCGAATGTCGTCAATGGCCCCTGCCACATCATCGAAGAGATTTCGCTCGTCGCGCTTAAATGTGACATTTGACATAATCTTCACTCCTGTATCTGAATGGTAAACTAATATCCAAAGTCTCGGAGCATCTGTATGCTCAGTTTCTTGTTGTCCGCTGTCTGCTGCATTCGCGCTACATACTTTCCCAGAATATCGAACTCCAGGTTCAACTCATCGCCAATCTTCAGACTATCAAGTGTCGTTGCCTTCAGCGTATGCGGGATGAAACTCACCGCAAATTCACGGTCTGTTACACCGTAAGCCGTAAGGCTGACACCGTCAATCGCTATAGATCCCTTCTCCACAACCAATCCTCGATACTCGCGATCAAAACTCACAATCAGTACTCTGCTTCCACTGAGTTCCGTGATTCGTTCGCACCGCCCTATCGTGTCGACATGTCCTTGTACAAAATGCCCGCCAAGCCGGTCAGTAGGCCGCAAGGCAAGCTCAAGGTTTATCCGCGCGCCTTGTCTCAGTCGCGACAACGAAGTTCGCTTCAACGTCTCCTGCACAGCCGCCACACAGAACCTCTGCTCAGGCACCGAAATTTCCGTTACTGTGAGGCAAACGCCCGAAATCGACACCGAGTCGCCAATACCAAGCTCAGGATCGACAAGCCTGCTCTCAATTGTAAACACGATGTTCTCCCCAGACTGGCGATGAGCTGCAACGACTCCAATATCCTGAATGATCCCGGTGAACATAATCTTCCTACTTGGGATAGGCCTCGATCCAGATATCCTCACCAACACGACTTACCCTGTCCAATATGAACTCACGATATCCGGCACCGCCAATCGTGTCAATACCGGTGATCATCCGTAGACCCTCATTGAACAGCTTTGGCGCAACCACAAAGATGTACTTGTCGACCAGATTCTGTTCGATAAACTGGCCGAACACACTCGCTCCACCTTCGACGAGGATATGCGCAAATTCACTCTTGCCGGCTTGCTCGAGCACGTCTCTTATCGCTACGCCGGCGCTTCGGCGATCCGGTAAGTTCCAGGTCGACGCGTTTATTGCACGGTAGTTCTTGTCAGACGTGACGACGATCGTCTCTCCGCCCGTCTTCTCTTGAAATATCTTGAGTTGTTCTGGAAGTCTGCTCGAGCGCGTCAAGACAATGCGAGCCGGGTCACGGCCAAGATCGCGACTTGACAGCAGGGGGTCATCAGCGCGGGCCGTTCCCGCCCCAATCAATACGGCATCAACTTGTGTCCGCAACTGGTGTACTTTGTGCCTTGCCTCTTCGGAAGTGATCCAATCTTGATCCGCCCCCTCAGTAGCAATAAATCCATCGAGTGTATGCGCAATTTTGAGTGTAACAAACGGCAATCCGGTAGTGATGTACTTGAAATAGACTTCATTCAACTGGCGTGCTTCGTGCTCGCAGACTCCGAACACGACATCAATTCCCGCGCTCTGCAACTCTCGTATCCCTGCGCCATTGACCAGCGGATTGGGATCAAGAGTTGCCGCTACCACGCGCTTGATTCCGGCTGACTTCACGGCCTCCACACAAGGCGGAGTCTTGCCGAAGTGCGTGCATGGTTCGAGCGTCACGTAAAGATCGGCCCCTTTGGCATATCCTCCGGCTTGTTTGAGTGCATCAACCTCCGCGTGGTCGGAGCCAAAACTGCGGTGCAGCCCCTCGGCGATCACCCGGTCGTTCTTGACAATGACAGCGCCGACCAACGGATTCGTGCGGGTCCTTCCCCGCGCCGATTCCGCCAATGTTAGTGCGCGCCTCATGTGCTCAACAGATACCATAAAAAAATCCCGAAGTTACCTTCGGGGATAATCAAGAAACTTGCAGAGTTGAGCCGCAAGCCAACTCCACAATCTTGAACCGATCCTGCCGTCTGCACATCACCTTGCAGTCGCAAAATCGATTGCCTTCTACCATCCGGACTATACCGTCGGCGCCGGAATTTAACCGGCTCTGTCCCTCTCGAGACTCGCGGGCTGTACCGCCGATCGAGGAATTTCACCTCACCCCGAAGGCCACTCTAATCTGTATATTATACGTACATAGTCAAGTCAAATCTGTCTGTTTTTCACTTCGCCGTATGCTCTTGCAGTCCGGCTTGCGACCGCTTATGCTCAAGTAACATATTACCAAGAACTTGGAGGGTTTTCATGGCGAGAATCATGTCATGGGCCAACCGGGTGACCATCGCCCGTATCGGGATCGTTTTCTGGCTCGTCTTACTTGTCTACGACAACAATATGTGGTCGCGCCTGTTGGCGGCATTCTTGGCCGTGCTTGTGATTGTTGGGGATTGGTTAGACGGCTATCTGGCTCGAAAACTGCACGAACAATCGCAACTGGGAAGTGTCCTTGACATCGCCGGTGATCGTATTCTCGAAACAGTGTTGTGGATCGTTCTCGCCGACCTCGAACTGGTCCCGGTATGGATTCCCATTGCCGTCACCTCGCGAGCCATTCTGACAGACAGTATCAGAAACTACCTGCTGCAATTTGGATTCACCGCCTTCGGCAAGACGACCATGATGCAAAGTGCCATCGGCAAGTTTCTCACCGGCTCTCCGATCATGCGCACCGGCTATGCACTAATCAAGGCCTTCACCTTCGGCTGGTTGCTGCTGATCTCCGCCCTCGATAGGTTGTGGCACGAACTTCCGTTCTTGACCGAAGAATTCATTTCTACCGGTTACCAGATTGGATACATCACCGCCATCGTGGCGGCAGTTGTCTGCATCGCTCGCGGGATTCCGCCAATCATCGAAGGATCCAACCTGATCAGGCAAATGGATAACAAGGCGACATAAATGAAAACGGCAGAGGTCCTGGCTCCTGCCGTTCTTTCACGATGGTCCAGCTGCGCCTTAGCAGCACTCAGTCTTCTCGTCCGGCGTCTTCTTCACTGAGATTGTGAATCCCTTGTTGCCCTGCGGCTCGATAATAAAATCAACATAGATATGACCGCGCTGGCTGATCTGTTCGTAAAGCCCGGTTTCGATATATGCAATAACGTTGTTCGACTCCAGCCTTTCCAATCCAACCACTGACTCCTCCAGAGTCATCCCCATTCGGGGACCACTTCAACCTGCGCCCTGCAGATAGAGAACGAGACTCTTGCCACGGGCATGTTGCGAACCGAGGACCAATTTGATGCTTTCTCGAGCCGAATCACTAACCACCAACATAGTCAATCATCTCCTCTAACCTAATAATCGGAACTTGAGCTTCGCATTTTCACTGCATCTTGTCCGGAATCAACCATTACCACATTGTGAAAGTCAGGCCCACTCCCATGGTCTGTTTGATGCGGCCCTTCTTGGTAACTTCCTTATCGTACAGAAACTGATTATATAGAATCACTGTCATGATCTTGCTCACCGACACCTTCAGGGTATTTTCGAGATTGACATCCAGAGCTTTCCAGAATCCCTCAAAGGCCGTGCCCTCGACTTTGTCCGACTGCGACGAGAAAAATGCCTTATACATCGAAAGTTTCCCAATGTACTCCACGCGCTTGCTGAGCGTCAGCTGCGCGTCGGTAACAGACTCAATGCCACCATCGGTCTGCGTCGAATCCACGGTCTCAAGCGTTTCCAGATTGGCCACAACATTCTTGAATATCTGTCGCACTGCCAATCCGAGGCGGCTCGACACCTCACTCTTCTCTTGGCGATAGAACACCCGCGCGATACCGCCGGAATAGGTGAGCTTCATCGGATTGAGATATCGCTTCTTGGCAGGAACCGAAGCGTCAAGGAATTGGCTCTCAAAACGCAGCGCCAGATACGGATCGACAAATGCCTGCAGTGGGAAAGTAGCCACATTTTCCCAGTCAATCAAATCTGTCGACTTCTTGGGCTTGCTCCAGCTCTTGGTCTCTTCATCCTGAATCGTTGTCTCTCCAAACGCCAATCTCAGGTTAGACTTAAGATTGAATTTCTGGCTAAACCGACGTTCAACTTTGGCATTGAGATTACTCACCCAGGCGAAGGTTCCGGCCTCGCCGCCAACCCACGAGTCAGAATATGCCGTCTGGGCTGCCGTAATATCGAGGATCATTGTCTTCTGCCAGCGTAAAGAAATCAACGAGTCAACATTTGCCTGTTCCGCTATTGCGGCGGCAGACAGCATGATGACAAACAACACGAAATACAAAATGACTCGACTCATAATCACACCTCCACTGCGAATGCTATTCTGCGAATTCTACACCTATCCTTGTGATCGGCGTTCGCCGAAGTATTGCAATTTGGTGCTTATGATTAAAATGTCAAGAGATGGAAGCGACTGAAACGACGAGTCAGTTAGGCGGCACTAACGCAATTCGTACTGCAGCTTTTCAATTGACTTCGTTTCTCCAAGTAGCACGAGGACTTCGTCCGGCTGGAACACGCGGTCGCCGGCAGGCAGAAGCGTCGTCTTGGCAGGAAGCGTCTGCCTGATCAACACCACCAGGACGTTGTAATTCTGCCGGAGATTTAGATCCGAAAGCGATTTGCCGACGAAGCGGTCCGGCACCGCCAACTCAACCAATTGCAGGTCCTCGCCAAGGGTCATTTGCTCGATCACATTCGGAAACCGCAACTGGTTAGCGACTCGCAGCGCCATGTCGCGCTCGGGAAAAATGACTGAGTCGGCGCCGATCAACTCAACGATCCGCCCCTGGTCGTCGGTGATTGCCTTCACCATGATTTGCTTCACCCCCATTTCTTTCAGGTAAAGCGTCGCCAGAATGCTGACATCAATGCTCGTGCCCAGACTCACAACGACCACGTCACACTCACTGAGATCAAGCTCCTGCAGTGTCTTGCGGTCGGAGGCATCTCCGACCACTGCCCGCGAAACGTAGTCTGTCACATCCTCAATCTTCTCCGCATCGTTGTCAATGACCGTCACCTCATGGCCATGCTTAGCCAACTCCAGCGCGAGATAGTAGCCAAAACTCGACAGTCCGATTATTCCGAACACTCTCTTCTTCATCCAATCTCCATCCTTCGAATCAAGAATACAGTCGTCAACCGATTATGACGCGCCCCTCCGGGAAAACGACCCGGCTTGGCTGCTGCCTGCGGCTGAGTGCAAGTGCCAGGGTCAGCGGCCCTACTCTGCCAACAAACATCAAAATGATTAGTGTGATCTTGCTCAACGGCGCTAACTTTGGAGTGATACCCGTTGACAATCCGACCGTTCCGAACGCCGAAATCGCCTCAAAAAGCAATTCCAGAAACTTCCCACCGCCCGCTCGATGTGCCTGTCCACCGGTTTCAAACATCTGCAACATGAGTGAGCCGCCGATAACCACTACGCAGGCAATAATCGTGAATGTGACGGCCTCAGACTGTACGAATGATCCTATCCTTCTTCCGAAGAAGACGACATGATCCTCTCTCTTCAGTCGTGTACGAACTATCCCCATCAGCACCGCAAACGTCGAAGTCTTGATTCCGCCTCCAGTCGAGCCCGGAGACGCACCGATAAACATCAGGATCATAATCACAAACAGCGTTGCGCCCGATAGTTGGCCGATATCAACGGTATTGAATCCCGCCGTCCGCGGAGTCACCGATTGAAATAATGAACTGTAAATTCGCGTCGTCCACGACATTCCGTCCTGAACGTTATTGAATTCGAGAAAACCTATCGCAACCGCGCCTATGACGATCAACAGCAACGAAGTCGTTATCACGATTCGAGAATGCGTTGAAAAACGATATGGCGCCTCCCGCCAATAGCTCCTGCCTTGGATGATACCGACCTTCTCCAAAAACAACTTGCCGCGCGACTTAACAAACTGCTCCAACTCAAGGAATGCGATGAACCCAATTCCTCCAAGGACGACTAACAGCATGATCGTGAGATTGACGGTAGCATTGCCGACATAACTCATCAGGTTGTCGGGCAGAAGCCCAAACCCTGCGTTGCAAAAGGCCGAGACGGAATGGAACACCGAGAACCACACAGCGGCATCTGTGGGCATGTCTCGTTCGAATCGTGAGTACAGCAAGATCGCCCCTATTGCCTCAACGATGAAGCTGATGATCACGACTGTCCAAAGCAGACCTCGCGCTGTCGTTCCATCGGTGCGCCCAAAACTCGTCGAGAGCAGCGAGTTATCATGAGCATTGAGACGGCGACCAAAGATGTAGAGGAGGAACGTGGAAAAAGTCATGATCCCGATTCCGCCCAACTGGATCGATATGAGTATGATCGCCTGTCCAAAATTGGTGAAGAACGTCCCCGTATCCACCACCGTCAGTCCGGTGACGCACGTTGCCGAGGTTATCGTAAATAGCGCATCAATAAATCCAATCGATCGGCCTGTCGTAGCCGAAGGAATCATCAGAACAAATGTCTGGATGAGAATAAACACCGCAAAGCTCAACGCGAGAATCTTCTCCGGAGCAAGCCGCTTCAGCGGCTTGAATCCCTGCTCGATGGGATGCATCAAATCTAATCGTGCCATAGGTAACAACGGAGATAATGAATTTATGACTCCAAAGGCAACTCAATTGTGGTCCATCTCCGACCGCTGAAGTGCTCATAACAAAAAACGGCGGACAATGCGTCCGCCGTCTAAAAGTACGAAATAAGTTCGAAGTCGATTACTTCGGAGTACCAAAGAACGCGATCACGCCGAGCATGATACCGAACTCGTTACCACTGACGCCGTCGCCTTTAATCTCAGGACCTTCGGCCGGAGTATAGGTCTGCTTGGCGTTCTGCAGCTCGAAGTAGGCTTCGCCATGGACGCCCCAGGCATTGGAGAGCATCCAAACGCCGCCGCCGGAGAAACGGGCAGCATAGCCGGTATGCTTCGTCTCGTCGGTAGCAAGGGCACTGGCAAGCTTGGACAACTCAAGTACGGATGCCGGGTATTCAGACTTCATCGACTGGAAAATGAACGAACCGGAAAGAAATGGCAGCATCTTACCCTTCGGCTCGTCTGCGTTCTTGGCCGTTGGGAACCAAATGATTCTGGGGCCGGCGCCAAAGCCGTTTTCTTTGAAGTCGCCTTGTTTCCAGCTTTCAAACATCACGGTAGCACCGATTGCGATACCGTCAGCAAGGAAGTAACCAAGTGACGGGTTTAGCTGCAAATAAGTCTGGTTGTCATCGCCACTCTTGTTAAGGTCTCCGCCCTTAATGGCGAAATTGCCAGTCCAGGCGCCGTCCATGTAGAGCATGCCCTTGGCAACAGGGCTGGCGGCGAAAGCTGAAGCGGCCATCATGAGCACCAGCATCGCAATTAGAATCTTCTTCATTTTTGAGTCCTTTCGATTAATCGAGTTCCTTAACTCTTTCGTTTTCTTCTTACGTCGTTATTGCATCAGTCCTTTTGAACTGAATTGTGAAATTATTCATCGTTTTAAAATGCCAATTCGCTAACTCTCCAGAGAGTAGCCTGAGACAAACCACGTAAGTCATCCCTGATTACTACCGGCAGCTATCACTCTCCTTCAGAATAAGGTTGCATTCTTGTCACATCTCGCGTAGCGAGAATCAATCTCCTCGGGCGCAATAATTGCAGTATTCCCGGAATCAACGCAACAAAAATTTTATTTATAGGAGAGCGATTTAGTCGAGTTAGTTGCAGTAAGTTGTTGATAACTCATCTGTTACAATAGCAAGTCGGGGTAAATTGAGCTTTCACCCCGACAATGTCAACAATTGAGCGTCGATTACATTTCCATTGGCGCGCCGGTACTGCCGAGCCAGAAATGGAGACCAACAGCAAGTTGGAGCATAGTGATAGTGTCGTCCGCCATGATGAAGTGCATGCGAGCCAGAATGTACAGGGTCATCTTGGCCTTGAGCAGGCGCTGGTACATGACACCGCCGAACAGACCGATGTCGCTGTCGCTGCCGCCGTCATAAAGACCTGCACCGGCGTTAAGCAGGAAGATCGCCTTCTGCATTTGGCTCATGGCATAGAGCCCACTAAATAGGAAATTGGTGCCGCTTTCAGTATCTGAGCTGCTGCCGAATCCCTCGATTTCCGCTTTGTACTTGAAGCTCTGGATGTAAATCTCGCCGCCGACCATCATCTTGTCGGACAATCCATAATGGAAATTGCCTCCGAAATTGAGCCCGGCGCTGCTTGAGAACTTGGAGTTGCCAATCTCATAGTCTTTGAATGCGTCACCAAAACCAAGGGACCAGCCGACGTAGGGGCCGACCATCATCATCGATTTGAGCGAAGCTGCCGAGCCGGCAGAGGCCGCCAACAACAGAATGAGTGTGGCGGAAATGACGAATCTCTTCATTCGTGACTCCTTGAACTGGATATTGGTTAATCGTACTTCATTTCGAACCGTACCCGCGGGACGCCAACATCAGAAGTCGACTCCCATTCACAAGAAACTAACGGACTGAGGAACCGTCAACAAAAAGTTTGTAGATGATATGAGTCGATGATTGCCGGTGCTGGTTCTGCGAGGCACGCGATTACCGGGTGTCGTCGGATATCTATTCTCCCTCTCCCGCTTGCGGGAGAGGGCGGGATGCGGCTGCATCGCAGCACAACAAAAAAAGGCCCCACTTGTGCGGGGCCTTTCCCAAGAGCATTCGCTCTTAATGCTTCTCTTCAGTACGATGCTTCTCGTATTCGGCAACGATCTTGTCCGTGATCTCTCTTGGCACCGGATCGTAATGCCCGAATTTCTGGGTGTGTCTGCCTCTGCCGCCGGTCATCGAGCGCAAGGACGTCGCATATTTGAACAATTCCGACAATGGCGCCTGCGCCTTGACTCTCTGGTGCTTGCCGGACGGTTCCATGCCAAGGATCTTTCCCCGTCGAGAGGACATATCACCCATCACATCGCCCGTGTAAGCATCGGGTACGACAATTTCCAGATCGTAGATCGGTTCCAGCAAAATCGGGTTGCATTCAGCGGCACCCTCTTTGAATGCAATCGATCCGGCGATCTTGAAGGCCATATCGGAAGAGTCAACCGTATGATATGACCCGAAGAACAGAGTAACCCTTACATCCACGACCTTGTTGCCAGAGATCACTCCCCTGTCCATCGCCTCGATTACACCCTTCTCGACCGAAGGCACAAACTTGGCCGGAATCACTCCGCCTGTGATTGCATCGACAAACTCGAACCCTCCGCCACGGGGCAGCGGTTCGATCTTGATTGAAACGTCGCCAAACTGGCCCCTTCCGCCGGACTGCTTCTTGTACCGGTAAGCCTTCTCGCCCTTGCGAGTAATCGTCTCTCGGAAAGGAATCTTTGGCTGCGTAAGTTCGACTTCAATCCCGTAGTTCGACTTGAGCTTCTTGCAGATCACGTCGAGATGCAATTCGCCTTGTCCGTGCATGATTGTCTGGTGTAATTCGGGGTTGACCTCAAAGTGGAAGGTCGGGTCTTCGTGGCTCAGAGCCGTCAGCCCCGCTCCCAATTTGTCCTCTTCGCCTTTGGTCGCAGTCTGCGCGGCAAACTCGATTGTTGCGACCGGGAATTCGATTGGCGGCACGATAATGCCGCTGTTACGAGAACAGAGCGTATAACCCGTGCGGGCGTCCTTGAGTTTGACGAATGCACCAAGGTCGCCGGCATGAACAACCGGCATATCGGTGCGCTCCTTGCCGTTAAGAGAAAACATCTGGCCAACTTTTTCCGTGTTCTTCTTATTGGAATTGAAGACTTCCTCGCCGTTTTTCAAGTGTCCCGAGTAAAGCCGGAATAACGAAAGTTCGCCGACGTGACGCTCAGCAACGGTCTTGAACAGGAAGGCGCAAAGCGGTTCGTTCTCGCCGATCTTGATCGAGATGACCTTGTCGTCCTTGAGGGCATTGATCTCGGAAATGTGATCCGGTCCTGGGAAATATGTCGTGGCAAAATCCAAAAGCGGCAGGGCGCCTTTGTTGGCCGTAGCGGCCGTGACAAAAACCGGATAGAGTACGCGCTTGGAAATCGCGGCTTTCAAGCCTTTGTCCAAGTCCTCAGGACTCAGTTCGCCTGCTTCAAAGAACTTTTCAAGCAACGCATCGTCCGCTTCGGCGGCCGCCTCGGTAAGCTTTTCACGAGCCTCATTGCACTTGCCGCTGATGTCCGCCGGAATTGCAACCTCTTTAGTCGTGCCATCCGTGTTGTACTCGAAACCCTTCATCCTGAGAATATCGACATAACCCTTGAAATTGAGCGCCTCACCGATGGGAATCTGCACTGCTAAGCAGCGCGAGCTGATTGTCTCATGAAGTTTCGCCAGTACAGTGTCGAATCTGACATGCTCCTTCTCAATCTTGTTGATCACGAAGGCCACCGGACACCGATATCGCTCAGCCAACTCGAAGGCGTACTCCGTGCCGGCCTCGGGGCCGCTCAGAGCATCCACCACGATCAGTGCTGTATCGACCACGCGCAATCCAGCCACGACCTCGCCGATGAAATCGGCAAAGCCGGGCATGTCTATCAGATTAACCTTGAATCCCTTGTGCTCAGCATGCAGTAGCGTTGCTGATATTGAAATCTTGCGGCGAGTTTCTTCCTCCGTATGGTCAGACACGGTCGAACCGTCATCGACCTTGCCCAATCGCTGGATAGCCTTGGCGGAGAATAGAATTGACTCAGCGAGTGAAGTCTTTCCGCAGCTACCGTGTCCTACCAGCCCAATGTTGCGAATTTGGTCAGCGAGATACTCTTTCAATGTCAGCTCCTCTGTCCTTTAGATAAACATCATAATCGGCTATTTTAGCAGTCATCCGGTCATTTGTCAACCGAATTGTCGCCGCTTGGGTGCATCAATACCGCCCGGGGTAACACAAGTGTAGCTCAAACGGCGGGAATCAGATATTAACGGCTATTAGTACCTCAGCGGGTCTGCGCTTTCCCGGAAGATCATTCGCCCGAAGTATGTTGGCTCGAGGCTTCTCCCATCGTCTTTTCCATGGCTCCCTTGTGAGTTCCGTCTGGTGTGTAATTCCAGCAATAGATCGCGACAGTAAATATATTGAGTAATGTGAACACTTTGCACAACCGTGTATTGTCCTAAGTTTACGATCAGCCGACGTCGATAAATCAGTAAGGAGACAATCGATGTTTGATTCATCCATCACCGGCATTAGAAATAGTTACGCCCTGGCTGAACAGGCCGCAACACGCATATCTCAATCTGAAATCGTCGATCCGGACGACTTCGTCAATCTGATCGTCGCGGAGCGTTCCGCTCAAGCCAACATCGTAGCACTTCGTACCTCGCTGAGTCTATCGGACCACGTCATCGATCTTCTGGCTTAGCGGGTATTTGTCTGCTACTACAAATTCTGTAGGCCCTGCTGCGGCTGCCAGCCTATTTCCCCGCTTCTTCCACGAGTTCAAGCAGTGCCTGTTGTCTGCCCTCGAAAGGGAAAGCAGCTAACACTCGATCGCGCGCCGACGTCGACGAGATTGCCGGAGCGGCAAGCGCCCGGCGCACCGCCTCAGTCACCGCATTGAGGTTCTCAGGGTTCACCACCATTCCCGCCATACCAACAACTTCAGGAAGCGCGAAGCGGTTTGATACAACCGGAATACATCCATAAAGCATCGCCTCAGCAACACTACACCCAAATGCTTCATGGTGGGATAGCTGCAAATAGACCTTAGCCGAGGATAGCTCCTGGCGAAGCTGCTCGTCCGACACAACACCACGGAAGCTCAGGTTTGCTGGCAATGATCGTCCCCACTTTGCTGCAACATCTGCTCTGACCTCGCCGACATGGATAAACGGTACCTCCGGCAGACTCTCTGCACAGCGAACGAAGTCAAGCACTCCCTTGCGCATCCATGTCACGTCCGAAATCAGACCGACTGTTAACACGGAGTCCGTTTTTTTCCGCTGTTCATTCCCGGCGGTGTCCTCAAAACCGTGATAAATCAAAGTCGTGCGGTTGGCAGCGATTCCCAAATTCGCCGCGATTTCAGCTCTTGATGACTGCGAGACGGCTACTATCGCTCTTGATCGATGCAGTATGAATCGCGTCAATGCGCGCTGCCACGACGATCGCGCCGATCCATACGATATCTCCGGACAATTGGCTGCTTCGTAGCCTCCAACAACCGTGACCAGAGGTTTGCCGAGCAGCGCCGCCGCAAGTACAAGCGGGACTGATCTGCTTGAAGCAAACCAAAGAAACAACAAATCAGACTTAAACAGGAGACGGAAGCCGTGCAATAGGTTGCCAGGATTCAAGGAAAAGAACTGGTGCTCGACAATATCGTGCTTGGAGCCAAGAATCTTGATATCTCGGGCCACAAACGAGGGCCGAGATGGAAAGGCGACGAGAATTCTCACTCTCGCAGAATAATCAGATCAAGCGCAAAAGAGAACAGCAATCATTCCCAGTTCATTTTCCGCGCGACTTAAGCGGGCCGGCTGGAACACTGCGATGTAACGGCAGCGTCACCTTTTCTTGTGATCTTCCTGTCGAGTCGAGTACCTCAAACAGGAACGCCGTGTCTTTGTCCGCTTTCCAGCCAATCATCCGCAATTTCTCATTGTATTTGGTGTTGTATTGCCAACCATTCATGGGTCGCGGCTTATCCTGATCCAGCGCTGGAGGCTCGATGACGTGGAGTACTAACCGGCGATCAGGGCCCTTGAAAGCATACGCCAGGTAACGGCTGTCGGGGCTCCACAGCGCGTCGATGAAACTGGTCTGCAGGCCAAACAGAATGAACTTGTAGATTCGCTCCTTGGTGTCAATCGTGCCTAACCACTGGTCCCCTTCGCCACTCACAAAAGCAATTCGCTTGTCATCAGGTGAGACTGAAATCATGTGAAATTCCTTATTGACGAACACCTGTCCCGGTGAATGTGGATAAAATTGTGGGCAGGAGTCGATCAACTGCGGAATACTCAACAATGCCTGGCTTGTCTGCTCGTCAATTTTCTCTTCGATGACAGTCGCGTTGTTCGAGAGATAGAAGCGCTTGCTCCCCTGGGCCGCCATCATTGTAACCGAGATCATCAACAGCAGCCCGACGAATATGGCAAGGGTACGGTTCATATTTGAGTTTTACCTTTCAGTGTTCGCGGTCGTTGTCAGGTTATACAAGCATACCCTCCTGCTGAACCGCAGTTTTTCCGGGGACTCCTGTACCCCGCCTGACCAAAAAGAGAAGGGCTTGCCGAAATGGCAAGCCCGAAATGTCCCCTGTCATTCGCCGACGAATTCGTTGCCCGAGATTAATCGATTAAGACCTTCTCCAGGCGATCGACGATGTAGTCTGCCTCAGCCTCGGTAATGACCAGCGGAGGACTTATGCGGATGGTGTGGTGATGACTGTCATTAGCCAATAGATCAAGATCGAGAAGCTTACGGCAGTAAATCATGGCATCAGCATTCTTGACTTCGATCCCAATAAACAATCCGCGTCCGCGAACCTCTTTAACGTGCGTCGAACGTGCGGCAATTTTGTCGATTTTGGCCTTGAGATAAGCACCCATCTTCGCCGACCGCTCCGAGAGCCTCTCACGCTTGAATACCTCAATTGCAGCCACACCGGCAGCCATAGCGAGTGAATAACCACCGTAGGTCGATCCATCCGACCCCGGCTTGAAGACCATGTCCATAAGCTTTGAGTTCGTGACCATTGCCGACAATGGCACTAAGCCTCCGGAAATGGCTTTCCCGATGATGATCGCGTCCGGATTAACGTCCTCATGCTGGAAACAAAAATCACGGCCGGTGCGCCCGAGACCAACTTGAATCTCATCAAATACGAGTATCAGATTGTGTTTGTCGGCAAGCTCCCGTAATCCAGTCAGAAATCCTGCCGGCGGGATGAACATCCCGCCCTCACCTTGCATCGGTTCTACCAGAATGCCGCAGGTGTTCTCGTTAATCAGAGATTCAACGCTCTTGAGATCTCCATAGTGCGCCAACTTAAATCCCGGCGTCAGCGGGCCAAATCCTTCCTTGTATTTTGGCGTCTCCGAAAATGACACCACAGTGATCATGCGTCCGTGGAAGTTCGAGCTGAAGACAATAATCTCCTGCTTGCCATCCGGTATTCCCTTGGCCTTATAGCCATAATAGCGGGCAAGTTTAATCGCTGTTTCAACCGACTCAACGCCGCCGTTCTTGCATAGTGCCTTGTTGCCGTGGCTGCCGAACCGTGGACCAAGCTGCGGAACAAGCTCGCACAAGTCCTTCAAGAATCTGGCGCGAACGTCTGTGTAGACAACATTCGAAATTACCGAACCGTACCCGTGCTGAAGGGCGTCGACCACAGCTTTTACAATATCAGGATGATGATGGCCAGGGTTTGCCGCACTGTAGGCTGAGAGACAATCAAGTATCTTGCGACCATCTTCTGTATACAGCCAGGCTCCGGAGGTTCGGCGAATGACAGTTTTCAAGCGAGTGTAATGATGGGCACCAAACTGTTCTTCGAGGGAAAACACGTCGTCGTCAGGCATCATCGAAAAACCCATCTTCTCAAGCGTCTTCTCGGCGGTTACTTCGTGCGACATAGTCATTCACCTCACTGAAACATGTTCGTGGAGCATTCCTCGCTCCGAATATTGTAGCCTCTTAATATACGTTGCGGTGATGATTAGTCAACAAGAATTCGTCAGATAAATCGCTATATTATTATGAGTACAAATAAGTTATGAGGAATTGAGCTCGACGAAAATATCAGAATATTATTCGCCAGAATCCATCGATCACCGGGGTTCTTTCGGCTGCCACGCAGTCGTAAATTCGCTACTCTCACCCTCCCCCTCGTTTTAGCCAGTAAATATAAAAAACTACCGCTCCGACCAAAACGACAATACTCAGCCAGTTACTCACAGTTCATTATCCCGAGAAGTCCAAAAGTAGGCAAAAAATCTCCCTCACAGTACTTAACTTGTAAACAGGATAATTCTCAATACTGTTCCCCGCGTAGCCCGAGGCGCCGGTCATTTTTACTCGCCGGAGACCTGAACAACGATTTCGCGTTGCCGTGCACGATTGTCAAACTCGAGCAAAACGATCTGCTGCCATGTGCCCAAACACAACTTGCCCCCAATCAGCGGGCAGGTGAACGATGCGCCTATAAGAGCCGCCCGGAGATGCGAGAATCCGTTTCCATCGCCCCAGGTGGCGTCATGGTGGTAAGTCCTCCCTTTCGGAATCAGCTTCTCCATCAATTCAGGAATGTCTCGGATCAGGCCCGGCTCGTATTCGATCGTCGTAATACCTGCTGTCGAACCGGGGACGAACGTCAGAACCGTACCATCCTTGATTTCAGATTCGCGAACGGCTTCCGCGACCTTTTGCGTCAGGTCCACGATGTCATTGCTGCCGCTCGTCTCTACCCTGATACCGAATGCTTTGATGCTCATTGAACGTGATTAGAGAAATCGCTTCTCAGCACAAGCATAAAATCTATCACCACTTCACCGCCGCTAATCCGCAAAGCCCGGGATAAATTTGCCGTCTTTGTAGATCACCTCGTCATCTCCCAGAATCTCTCCGCCGTTTCGCAACTCGCATACCATATCCCAATGCAGAGCTGACTGGTTGACACCGCCGGATTCATAGATAGAGTTGCCGACCGCCAGGTGACATGTCCCGCCGATCTTTTCATCAAAAAGCGTGTTCTTCGAGAAGGTCTGAATGTGGTAGTTGGTTCCGATGGCGAATTCGCCTACTCGCTTGGCGCCTGCGTCCATTTCCAACATCTTCTGAAGATATTCCTGATTCTTCGCTGCACTGAAGTCCGTAACGACACCGTCCTTGAACGTCAGCCGAACATTCTCGACCTGGCGACCGCCGTAGCAAGCCGGATAGGTGTACGTGATCACTCCGTTGGTCGAATCCTCCAGCGGTGAAGTGAATACTTCGCCGTCGGGGAAATTCTCCTTGCCGTCACAGTTGATCCACTTGCGGCCGGCAACCCTCAACCGCAGATCAGTGTCGGATGATTTGACTCTAATCGTCGAGAGCTTATTCAACCTTGCACATAGTTTAGCCTGCTGCTCCGAAATCCGCTTCCAATGAGAAACGGGGTCAGCCGTGTCGCAATAGCCGGCAGAGTAAACGAAGTCCTCGTATTCGGCCAACGATTTCTCGGCTTCCTGTGCATCCGCCTGCGCCGGAAACAAAGTCCCGCACCACCGCAATGAGCCGTCGGCAACGCGGCGGAAAAATATCTCGAGAAACTCCTTTCGCGCCGACTGTGCAATCGCCTGCCGCGAAGGATTGACATTTGAAAGGAATTTCGTGTTCTCTGAACACCAGATGTGAAGATACGCATCCAGCATCTTCGCTTCTTCAATATCGAGCGGATGCATGTACCTGAGCTGCTCATCGCTGGCTTCCTTTAGCAGAAGCTCGCTCATCGCCTCGTTTGTGATCTCTACATAGGGATTGGCACCGCGTTTCAGAGCCAGCCGAAACACCTCTCTGATCAGCGGGAATGCCTGCTGCGGTCCGCGTATCTTGAAAGAATCTCCCTTCTTGATGCCCAGGGAGTAGTCAACCATGACTTCAGCCAGTTTGCCAACTCTTGGATCCATATAGTCCTCTAAATCGATAAGTTATTTTCGATATTTTGCGTGCTCAAGATCAAGCAACTTCATCTTCACATCCAAGCCGCCGCCAAATCCTCCCAAAGTCCCGTCAGCTTTGAGCACTCGATGACAAGGAATCACTATTGGCAACGGGTTCCGCGCACAAGCACTTCCGGCCGCTCGAAATGCCGATTCGGAACCGGCTCGCTCCGCAAGTTCCTTGTAAGAAATCGTTTGGCCATAACCCACCCGGCGAAGCGCCTGCAGTGCTTTTCTCTGAAAGCCCTCGGCATTGAGCTCAGTTGCAAACGTGAAGACCTCTCGCCTCCCTGCGAAATATTCACTCAACTGCCAGACGGCATCGGCGAATGCGCCGGCTTTCTCCTTGACGCCTTCACCAAAGCTTGCGGGCAACGGCCCGGAACCAAACTGGATATATTCCACAGCGTCCGCCTTGCCCACCAAGACAAGCTTGCCGATCGGCGTCGTTATTGTTCGCTTCTTGAACATTGCCGTTCCTCCAATTCGTGCTCTCTGCGGCATAGTTTTGCAATATACATGCTCTTCCATGCAAGTCAAATCACTCTAAAGTGATCTCTCTTTGGTTCTGCCGCCTGCCTTCTGTCTCGATACGTTTGTCAAATCACAATGTTTCAATGGCTTAAATCCTGGATTTCACATTTGCCTCCATTTCGGCACGATTCTCTCTGATGTATAAGCGGGATGGTACGTTATATGTATAGTCAACTGGTTCAGCCCATATTGTTGAAAAAGAGAACTTTGAAACAGAAAAGGTTGTATAAACGTTGTAAATGAAGAAGATAGCGGCCGATATTGTGGCATTGCGCAACACTGCGGTCGGTTGCCCTTGATATTTAACTCCATAGATTACACGCGATCTCAGCCTGGAGGAAGAATCTGATGAAAACCGATTTTAAGTTGAAGCTCTACGCGCTTATGCTTGCCATCGTGGCAATCAGTGTCATTTGGATCGTTGGATCAGGTGACGCCGCGCAGTCGACGCTTCAAAGCGCCGTGTACGGCAAAGGATTGTTCGCCCAGGCAGGGCCGGCGACAAACGATACCGGACAGCCGCCTATCGACAATCGCAACCACTCGATTGCCTACTACACCAAAATGATGGCTGATATTGCCTACAAGATTCATTCACGCTACATGGAAGATGTCGATCCGGAAAGCCTGATCGAGGCTGGCATTGAAGGAATGTTGTCCAACCTTGATCCTTATAGCGTTGTACTGAAACCGAAATCCTACGAATCATTGATGGAGAGCACGCACGGCAAATACGAAGGCGTCGGCATGCAGATCGATTTGCGCGAGGGTCGTGTGACTATTGTCTCCCCTATGGAAGGTACGCCCGCCTGGCGCATGGGCTTTAAGGCCGGTGACAAGATCATGAAGATCGATACCGTCTCCACCGAAGGAATGAAAACCGATGAGGCCGCAAATCTCATGCGTGGACCGGCAGGGTCAAAGGTGAAACTCACTATTCAGCGCCCCGGCATTGACTATCCGATGGAATATGATGTCGAACGAGCCATTATTGAACTGAATTCCGTTCGTTACTACGGCCTTGTTGAACCGGGAATTGGCTATGTACGCATTGACAAATTCGCCGAAACCACCACCGAAGAACTGGAGAAGGCTATCACCGACATGAAAACCAATATGGGTGTCAAGTCGCTGATCTTTGACCTCCGCTCCAACGGTGGCGGTTTGCTCGACCAGGCAATTAGTGTTTCAAACTTGTTCCTTCCAAAGGACAAACTGGTAGTCTACACGCAGGGCAAGATTCCTACATCGCAGCGCAAGTATTTCTCTCAGGATGAGCCGCTCTTCCCGGAAGGCGATCTGGTAGTGCTTGTCAATGGCGGTACCGCTTCCGCCTCCGAAATCGTCTCGGGCGCTCTTCAAGATTGGGACCGCGCCGTTGTCGTGGGCAATACCACATTTGGCAAGGGATTAGTACAGCAGATCTTTGGAGGCCAGAATGGCGAGGCCGCACTCAAGCTGACAACCGCAAAGTATTACATCCCGTCCGGTCGCTGCATCCAGAAACCGGAACGTTCGAAGAAGCACTTCGAAGCGATGACCGATGAAGAGATAACGCTCGAAGAAAAGAATTCTGAGACTGGTGAGGCCCGTGAGGTGTTCTTCACGAGCGGCGGACGCAAGGTCTTCGGCGGCGGTGGCGTCGTTCCTGATGTCGTCGTCGAGGACGAGATGTGGAAGCCCATCGAGTACAATCTCGTCCGCAAGAACATGTTCTTTGAGTACGCGATTGAATATGCCACCAAGCATAAGAATACTCCAAAGGACTTTGAAGTCACTGACCAGATCGTAAACGACTTCCGCAATTACCTCAAGGAAAAGCAATTTGACTATAAGACCGGTCTCGAACTCGACCTCGAAAAGTTCGAAGCAACAGCCAAGGAGATGGAGAAAGGTGCGCTTTTCGCCAACGACATCAAGGAAATGAAGGCCCTGATCGAAAAAGAAAAGATCAAAGACTTTGATGCTTCCATCGACTACATCCGTCAGTCCATCAAACGTGAGATCCTGCGCAGTGAGTACGGGGAAAGAGGTATCTATGAGCAGATCACGATGAAGGAAGACAAGCATGTCAGGCAGGCTCTTGAACTGCTCAAGGACAAGGGCAAATACGGCTCCCTCCTGAAGCCGGTCAAGAAGGATCAAGGCTAATCGTAATCCAACAGACGATGAAGAAGGCGGTCACAATCGAGGCCGCCTTTTTTATTGCCATTCAGTTGCAAGATGTACTTAATCACTCCACATAAACGACTCCTGAACCTGCCTCGGCTTCGTGCGACAGTTATCGGGGAGTTGTCTTGCACGGGTTTGCTTGACATGGAGAGTTGAACTCGTAAATTCGCATCTAATCGCAACCATGGAGGTGGAGATTGAAGTGCGCACAGCAAACATTTCGCGCCGCCGCGACTATCGTCTTTTCGGTCGTTCTATCTTTGACTGCCCTTGCCCAGAGCAGTGACAAAGCAAAACCGGTCGCCAAGGGTGGTCGCTCGATCGCTTACTACACAAAGATCCTTTCTGACATCGCCCTCTCCATCCGCGAAAACTATATGGAAGAGGTCAATCTCGATGAATTGTTTAATTCCAGCTTTGATGGCATGCTGGAGAATCTCGACCCCTACAGCGTTCTGCTCCGCTCCGACGACTACGATGCGTTGAAGGAAAGCGCCTATGGCCGCTACGAGGGCATTGGAATAGACATCGATATGCGCAACGGCGAGGTCACCATCATCACGCCTCTTGAAGGCACTCCTGCAGCTCGACTGGGATTTCGTCCGGGTGACAAGATTATTAGAATCGAAGGCAAACTGGTCGCGAATCTCAGCAATTCCGAATTCAACGAGCTCGCCCGCGGGAAAGCCGGAACCAAGGTGCGCCTCACTATTGACCGCCCCGGGGTAGCGCACCCGATGGATTATGAAGTCGAACGCGCCGTCGTCGAAGTTCACCCGGTGAAGTACTATGGCATGTTGGACGCTTCACTCGGTTACGTTCGCGTGTCCAAGTTTGCCGAGAAGACCGGTGATGAATTTCGAGACGCATTGAGCAGCCTGAAATCAAAGGGCTGCCGGTCCCTCATTCTCGATTTGCGATCGAATGGCGGCGGCCTAATGGATCAGGCAATTGCCGTTGTCAGCCAATTTATTGCCGACGACAAGCTTGTAGTCTATACCAAGGGGCAATCGCAGTCGTCTCAACGTCGCTACCTCTCCACCGGAAATCCACTCTTCTCAACAGGAGATCTCGTCGTCTTGGTCGACAGCGGAACAGCCTCCGCGGCTGAAATCGTGACTGGCGCGCTCCAAGATTGGGATCGCGGTGTAATTATGGGCACGACCACCTACGGCAAAGGTCTGGTCCAGAATATCTTCGAGTGGGACAATGCCGACTACGCCCTGAAATTAACAACCTCCAAGTATTACATCCCCTCCGGGCGCTCTATCCAGAAGCCCGAACGCTCCTACAAGAATGGATCGCTTGCCAAGGGAGCATTGGTCAAAGCTAACGGAGAGGAGAAGAAACCATACAAAACCAACGGCGGTCGCAGAGTCTATGCTGGGGGTGGAATCACACCTGACGTATCGGTCAGCAGAACCGGACTCCGCCCGATTGAGTACAATCTGACTCGAGAAAACCTCTTCTTCCAGTTTGCCGTTGATTATACTTCCAGGGTCAAGGAGATTCCTCGGAGCATCGTCGTGGGTGACGACTTGATTCGCGAATTCCAGGCCTTCACAAAGTCCCGAGGATTCGACTACAAAACTAACACGGAGCAACTTCTTGATGATCTCGACTCGACGGCGGCTGCCGAGGAGAAATCGGAGTCATTTGCGAAAGAACTGAGCGTGCTCCGCAAAGCGATCCAGCGCGAGAAAGAACAGGATTTCGAAAATGCCCGTGACTTTATTCGCTCTGCCATACGACGCGAAATTCTCTATATCAAGCATGGTGATTCGGCGGTTTATGAAGAGGTCATCACTAAGGAAGATCCTGTCGTCAAACAGGCCATGGAATTGCTCAAGGACCGCGGTAAGTATACGGGGTTGCTGAAGGGATAGTGCATACTTGTACAAGAGTATCGCCAAGTACTATGACATGCTCGGCTGGAGCGAGTTTCATGATATCGCCCTGCCCCGTCTGAAACCACTCCTAATCCAGCATCGAGCCAAATCATACCTTGACTTGGCCTGCGGGACCGGCTCGCTCGCGTTCACAGTGGCGCGCATGGGAATTGATGTCGTCGGACTCGACCGTTCAAGCGAAATGCTGGCGATGACCAGGGAAAGGCTGAGGCACTTCAAGGCCAAGCGGAAACCCGAGTTTGTCAAGCGCGACATGACGCGATATAATCTGCGTCGGCAATTCGACGCCGTCGGCTGCTTCTTTGATGCCGCCAATCACATTGTCGAGCCGGCCAGGTTCGCGGAGTTCATCCGCTGTACAGCGCTCCACGTCAAGTCCGGAGGATTCTTCATGTTCGACGTCAATACGCCGATCGGTCTGGGACAGTGGGATGCCGTGCTCTTCTCAAAGCAGGGAGAGCATGCGGTGCTTATGAAAGGCACGTATGATCGCAGGCAACGCCTCGCGTCGATAACGATACACGGCTACGTACGCTCATCCAGCGGTGAAGCAGATCGGTTCAAGGAAACCTTTTACGAACGCGGGTATCCGCATCGAGAGATCGTGTCGATGCTTCGCAGGAATGGCTTCACCAATATCACTGCGACACCGCAGAAGAGCGAGCAATCGTTGCGAATGGCCCGGCGCGTTTTCTATTTGGCATTCAAGAAGTAGAAGCCTCCGCTCGTTGTTGAGCGGACAGGTCGGCAGGAAGATATGAAGAAGTTTACGGAACATGAATTGGTGTTGAGCAGTCAGGCCGTGCGCGCACATTCGTACTCGCCTTACTCCAAATTTCAGGTCGGTGCGGCGCTGGAAACAAGCCGATTCATTTATGTCGGTACCAACGTCGAGAATCGCTCCTACGGACTCACCGTCTGTGCCGAGCGCGTCGCCGTATTTTCCGCGATCGCGAATCGCGAACGCAGATTCCGGCGCCTGGCGATCGCCTCGCCTAATGAGAACTTCATTACTCCCTGCGGAGCTTGCCTGCAGGTTCTGTCCGAATTTTGTGACGATCTGCCAATCCTTCTTGTAAACAGCACAGGTAGTATCAAGAGAACAACATTGAAGAAGCTCTACCCTGCCCCATTTGTCCTAAAAAAGTGATACCAATTCGCAAATAAACTCATAGGTTTCTCAAAGGAGGCAAAGTGAGGAAAGAAATGTCTGAGCGCGACAATGACCGCGACTTTCGCAATAAAGTCCGCAGTGATATTGATCTCGCCGCCTATATCGACGCGGCAGTTCTCAAGACAGAAACTTCCAGCGACGACATCGAGAAACTCTGCCTGGAAGCCATCCAATATCATTACAAAGCGATCTTTGTGAATCCCAGCTTCACCCGGATGAGTGCCCGACTACTGAAAGGTTCGGGCGTGAGAGTCGGATCTGTCGCCGGGTTTCCCCTCGGTGCAACCACGACCGAAGTCAAGATATTCGAAGCGCAAGAGGGTGAAAACCACGGTGCCGATGAAATCGACATCGTCGCAAACATCGGCGCAGTCAAGTCTGGTGACTGGACGCTTTTTGAAAAAGATGTCACTGGCGTTCGCAAAGCCCTGTCCCGGCAGACCACGCTCAAGGTAATACTCGAATGCACATTGCTCACTCGCGAAGAGAAGATCAGCGCCGCCACCATTTCAGCCGATTGCGGTGTGGATTTCGTCAAGACTTCCACCGGCATGTTTGGGCAAGCCACAGTGGAGGATGTCGCCCTCTTATTCGAGACAGTCGGAAATCGCATTGGTGTAAAAGCCTCAGGCGGCATTCGTACACTGCAGCAGGCATTGGCAATGATCGAAGCCGGCGCGTCGCGCATCGGCACTTCCTCCGGGGTGGCAATTATCAACGAACTTCGCAGTCGCTCATGAAGTCAATCTACGAGATCCTGGCGGCCAAACGTGATGGTCGCCCGCTGGCTCCTGCTGAAATTCGCCATCTGGTTGAGCTGTACACGGCCGGCACATTGGAGGACTACCAAATGTCAGCCTTCCTCATGGCTGCATTTGTCCGGGGACTCGACGCATCCGAAACCGCGGCTCTCACTGGGGCGATGCTCGATTCAGGCGAGACGGTAACTGTACCGGGCCTGGATCGGCCTCTGATCGACAAACACTCTACCGGCGGCGTAGGCGACAAGCTATCCTTGACACTTTCTCCACTGCTCGCCGAATGCGGTATCGCAGTCGGAATGTTCTCAGGTCGTGGGCTTGGGCATACCGGCGGGACGCTTGACAAACTGGAGGCAATCCCCGGCATGCGCGTCTTCCACACTGCTTCCGAGTTCGCAAAACTACTCAAGAGACACCATTGGGCGATCACCGGGCAAACCACCCGAATCGCGCCGGCGGATAAGAGAATATACGCCCTACGCGATGCGACAGGCACAGTCGAGTCGATCCCCCTCATCGTCGCGAGCATTATGTCCAAGAAGCTTGCCCTCAAATCTGACGGAATTGTCTTTGACGTTAAGTTCGGCTCCGGGGCATTCATGAAGTCGATCTCTGACGCGCGTAAATTGGCAAAGTCTCTCCTTTATGTCTCCAAGGCGCACCGAATGCCTGCAAGAGCAATTCTAACGACGATGAACCAGCCAACCGGAAGAATGGTCGGTAATCTGCTCGAAGTTCTTGAATCTATCGAAGTCCTGCGCGGTGGCGGTCCGGCGGATACAGTCAATTTGACCTTGGAAATCGGCGCTGAAATGCTGTTGGTTGCACGCCAGACTCGGACCCGAAGTGATGCACTCAATTCACTAAAGAGAGCGCTCCAATCCGGAGCCGCCTATGAAAATTGGTGCCGCTACATCACGGCTTGCGGCGGCGATCTCAAACCATTGGATCGACCGGAACGGATGATGAAATCAGTACATAAGGAAATTGTCAAATCAACGCAATCTGGCTATATTGGCGCGATCGACACCGGCCGACTCGGTTTCCTAACCGTGCGACTCGGCGCCGGCCGCCAAACAGTGAGCGACAAAGTCGATCACCTTGCGGGCGCAGAGTTGTTCGTCAAGATCGGTTCGGAGGTCAAGAGGGGTGACGCACTGGCTTGCGGTTATGCCCGGCAGAAGTCACGCCTGGCTGGCTTCCGGAAAGAGCTTGCGGCGTGTTTTACCATAGTATCGGAGATGCCAAAACCAGATCGTCTAGTCTTACAACGGTTATGAGATGGAAAAAAATCGCCAACAGCGGCCATTTCTCGGTGTGATGTTCAAGTGCTGCAAGGTCTACAGCCGGATTTACATTAACAAACAGGGAACGGCATTTGTAGGCTGGTGCCCGCGCTGTGCACGACAAATGAGAATCAAGATTTCTCCCGACGGAAGTACCTCCCAGTTTTTTGAGTTGACATGAAAAGATACAGAGCAAAAATCGTTATTGTACCGCTTGGAGATGTTGACTATTTCCAGATCAACAAGCTTTCGACTGCACTATCCAGCCGCTTTGGACATAGCGTCGACATCCTGCAGGGAATCAAAGTCCCCAATGAAGCCTACGACATCATCAAAGGCCAGTACTTCTCGACGATGATACTTCAGAAGCTCGAGCTCCTCAAAGCCAGCGACAAAGAGAAAATTCTCGGCATCATCGAGGATGACATCTATAGCACCCGCCATCACACATTGGTCAGCGATGCCGACTCCGTTGGCGGTACCGCTATCGTTTCCCTCTATCAGCTGAAGCAGCAGTTTTACGGACTGCCGGACGACGAAAAACTAATCTATCAACGTCTCGTCAAAGAAGCAACGCGAGTGGTCGGCGCTCTCTTTTCAATCCCCTATTGCCGCAATCCCAAGTGCGTCATGTTCAACTCAGCCGAAATGTTCGACATTGATCAAAAATCCGAGAAGTTCTGCGACATCTGCAAGCGTACCTACATGAAGGTGATGTGAAATGCTGACGGTATCGCAGGTCCTCGACCAGCTGCGGAATGATCGTTCCTTCATGGAAAATGTCACGCGCTGGCATGTGCAGCCTCCTCGCGATCCAGTTTACGTTGACTTCCCTGCCTCGACTCCGGACGATCTAAGGTCCGCGCTCGGAAAGCGCGGAATTTACCGCTTGTATAGCCATCAGGCTGAAGTATACAACCATGTCGCCAATGGCAAGAATGTCACCGTAGTGACACCAACCGCATCTGGAAAGACACTCTGTTACAATCTGCCGGTGTTGTCCCGGATGATTGCCGAGCCAGAGGCACGCGCACTCTACCTCTTCCCAACCAAGGCACTCTCGCAGGACCAAATGGTCGAACTGCACGAAGTCATAAACGATCTTGGTCTCGATATCCAGACCTACACCTTCGACGGCGACACACCCGCCGAAATCCGCCGCAAGATCCGCAAGGCGGGCCACATAGTTGTCACCAATCCCGATATGCTGCACTCCGGAGTCTTGCCACACCATACCAAGTGGATCAAGCTGTTCGAGAATTTGAAATATATCGTTATTGATGAGGTCCATACCTATCGCGGCGTCTTCGGATCACACTTGGCCAACGTATTGCGGCGTTTGGAACGTGTGTGCAATTTCTATGGTTCAAAACCGCAATTCATTTGTTGCTCCGCGACGATTCGCAATCCCAAGGAACTGGCTGAACAACTCACCCAGCAGCCTATGGAATTGGTCGATAACAACGGTGCGCCCTCTGGCGAGAAACACTTTGTCTTTTATAATCCGCCTGTCATCAACGAGCAAATGGGAATCCGCAAGTCTTCCCTGCTCGAAACCAGCCGCATTGCCAAGCGCTTCATCAACAACCAAGTGCAGAGCATTATCTTTGTTCCTTACCGCCTAAACGTCGAGCTACTGCTGACATATCTCCGGCGCGACAGCGGCGGTGCTCGCATCGAGGGTTATCGCGGCGGCTATCTCCCTAATGAGCGCCGTGAAATCGAATACGGACTCCGCTCCGGTGAGATAACCGCAGTCGTCTCGACGAATGCTCTCGAATTGGGAATCGACATCGGTTCACTCGACGTCTCCATCATTTGCGGCTATCCCGGCACTATCGCTTCGACGCGCCAACAAGCCGGCCGCGCCGGTCGAAAGAACACCGTCAGCCTTTCTATCATGGTTGCGTCGAGTTCAGCACTGAACCAGTATGTGGTCAGCCACCCCGAGTACTTCTTCGAGTCACCCGCAGAAATGGGAGTAATCGATCCAAACAATTTCGTGATCCTGACCTCGCACCTGAAATGCGCCGCCTTTGAACTCCCCTTCCACAAGGACGAAGTCATGGGCGTGGAAACAACAGCAGAGATACTCGATTATCTTCAGAGCCGAGGAGTCTTGCGTTACTCTGCAGATCGCTGGCATTGGTCTTCCGAAATTTACCCCGCTACTGAGGTCTCGCTCCGCTCGGCGTCGCCGGACAATTTCGTGATCCTCAACACTTCAAACGGTAATCGCGTTATTGGCGAAGTCGATTACTTTTCTGCCCCGATGCTGCTTCACCCAGAGGCCATCTACATCCATCTCGGAAACCAGTACCAAGTCCAGGAACTGGATTGGGAAGGCAAGAAAGCCTATGTCAAGGAGGACAAGGTCGACTACTACACCGACGCCGAAACCAAGGCCGACCTGAAGGTCATCGAAGTTAACCAGTCCTCCGAACCGATTAGCTGGGGCGAGGTCTCAATCACTAACGTGACCGTACTCTTCAAGAAGATCAAATTCGAAACCCATGAAAACGTTGGCTCCGGCAAACTCGCGATGCCAGAAATTGAAATGCACACGACGTCATTTTGGCAGGAATTCCCCGAAGAGATCGGTGAAGAACTTGGGTTCGGTCGGGCCAACCTCGGCGCCAGCCTGCGCGGCATGGCAAATGTCCTGCAAATCATAGCTCCGATATACCTGATGTGCGATGCCCGCGATCTGCGCGCAGTTTCTCAGGTCAAATCAACCTTCTCGGAAAAACCCACTATCTATATTTATGAGACCGTCCCCGGCGGCGTCGGATATGCCCAGAAGCTCTTTCGCGTAGCCCCGGAGATCCTCGCTGCGGCCAAAGGTCTGGTTCACGATTGTCATTGTGAATCGGGATGCCCATCTTGTGTGGGACCGGCTATTGAGGTCGGCAAGGAGGGGAAGGCCAACGTCCTCAAATTGCTTGATTACTCCCTGCAGCAAATGACTGCGACATCGGCTTGATTTCAAGGCCACAACCGATTTGAATTGGATCCAAAAGCATCCGCCTTGCGTATCAACAAGGACTTATGTAATTGTTTGCCAGAGTCGTGAAAACTGAAATTCCTGGAGGTTCTGTGAAAATTCTGTTCAAAGGACTGGCCCTCGCAGCGTTCATGCTACTGATCTGTAATGCTGCGTTCGCTGGTCTCAAGCCAGCAACACATTCCGGTTTCTACGTCGGCTTTGGTCCAGGCTGGGGCAGCCTCAAGCTCGAACTCGACGATAATAATGACAATGTCAGCTTCCTCTCTGATGCCGAAAGCGGCGGCGCCGGAGATTTCCGCGCCGGCGCAGCTTTGAGCAACAAGCTCTTGATCGGAGTCGAGGCTAATTCGTGGGTCAAGAACTACGATGTGGAATCCCTCGGTAATACGTATGACGCAAAGATCACCATCAGCAACATCGCTATTGCTCTAACTTATTACCCGTCCGAGCAGTTTTTCATCAAGGGCGGCCCAGCCTTGGCCGACGCTAAACTCGAATTCGAGGTCCCTCAAGCAGTCTTCTCAGGCATAGCCAAAGACGGTGGAGCGGGATTGATGCTCGGCGCCGGTGGCGAGTTCAGGCTGACTCGGCGCTTCGCCATCGTTCCATCCGCCCAATGGATGTTCCAACAATTCGACGACTACAAGATCAACTTCTTCTCGATCACCCTCGGAGTCGGTTGGTTCTGGTAGGCTAAGAGAAGAAAACAGCCCCAAAAGCGAAAGCGCCTCGTCTTTCGACCAGGCGCTTTCAGGCTTCACTAAGCTATGCAAATATAGCTTCTTGCTTCTTTCGAAACAGCTCGGGCTACTTTAGCATCATCATCTTCTTCGTCGAACTGAATTCACTTGCATTCAGCTTGTAGAAGTAGACGCCTGAGGCTACAGTTCTGCCGGTCGCATCAGTACCATCCCAGGAAACGGTCTGGTTGCCGGCACGCAGGTAATCATCAACCAATACCTTCACTTGCTGACCGAGAACATTGTAAATCGTGAGACTTACTTTGGAGTCTTTCGGCAATGCAAAGGAAATGTCGGTCGATGGGTTGAATGGATTCGGGACGTTCTGCGACAGAGCAAAGTCGGTCGGCAGAGCGGCATTCGGAGCACGGGAGCTTAAAGATACGCTGCCGCCTTCGAATTCCGGCGCGAGATCGCGCACTTCCGGTAGACCATCAACCATTTCGTTGTAAACGAACATCAGCTCGTGGGCCGGATTGTCTGATACATAGGCTTCAATCTGTATCGACTGAAGATTCGCATCATCCAACCGGAAATGCAGGACTACAACCGTGTTGGAGCCCGAAGCTGCCGGCTTCAGATAAGCATCAGCCTTCGGAGCATCTACCATATCAACCAAACCGATTGATACGCGATTGTTCTGCTGGTCGATATTGGCGATCTTTACGTCAAAATCGGCCACTGCCGTATTTTCAAAGGAGACCGAAGTCAAGGTCACACCTTCGGAATACGCGAGCGGAATGTCCATTGCCGCCAATGCTTCATCGTGAGAAATCAAAACCGGAACCGTAAATTCCGATTCCGAAATAAACGATGCTTCGCCGACACGCATGATGTCGCGATTGCCTAAATCCTTGGCCAGCACGGCAGGAACAACGAGCATTAAAAGAGCGATTGCAAAAGCGATGGAACGCTTCATTCAGAATCACCCCCTCACAGGGTTAAGGTTTAAGGGTTGACTGAGCACTACTCTCATATTAAACACACTTTGGCTTTCATGTAATTTGTTCATGCACATAAAACAAAAACCAGTTTAGCCCCTGTAAATGTTCGTAAGCTGCTTTGTGTAGAAACGTCGGGTTGGAGAGGTAACCCGCACTATCCTAATCTACGGCCAAGCCGTAATCTTGTCAAGATGTTTTATCCAAACCCCAAAGCCTTCTTGGCATCCTCTGACATTCGGTCAGGTGTCCAAAGGGGGTCCCAGACGATATTGACAACCGCGTCTTTGACGCCCTCTATTGCCAACACCTTGGCATGGATGTCATCCTTGATCATCACCGCCATCCCGCATCCTGGAGCCGTCAGGGTGAAATCAACCTCGACCTTGTCACCCTCGATCACCCGCACTTGGTAAACTAAACCCAGATCAACGATATTAACCGGAATCTCGGGATCATAACATTCACGCAAGGCTTCGATAACGGCTTCTTCGGTGATCAAAAGTGCTCCAGCTAATGGCCTACCCAACAGAGGCGGTAATCCGCCCATTCGTACATGATACGCATCCAGCCTCAATCTGTCTAATACTCGGCTGCAGATTGCCAGTGCAATTTAGTACGAATTCCTTGATCTTGAATCAGTTGCTTTCCGACATTAATACAATGTTCCGCATCAAAGGTTCCGCCGGTCGAAAAAAAACTGCTGGTCAAAGTTGGTCTCTAATCGACTTTTCCTGACTTTGGGAGATCACAATCCCGCCGTCACTTCAGCGGCCAGCCCTTGCGAAAACGACGCAGAGGCAGCTCGCCGAGAAATCGGGCAATCTCAAATTTCGTGCTGCCGCGCATATCGAAGCGCGGCAGAGCCAGCAGGTCCAAGTCGTTTACAGGCAAGTCAACGAACCCGAACGTGGTGATGAATCCGACTTCGTAACCGACTTCCCTGGCGATTTGCGCAACTTCCTTATTGTAAGATCCGGCTGGATAGCAGATCGCCCTCACTGACTTTCCCAGTTTGCTCTCCAACTCTTGTTTGCTGTCTGCCAATTCGTGGCGAACTTCTGCGGAGTCAAGGCGCGCCAGCTTGCGATGCGAACACGTATGCGATTCGACATAGACCCCATGTTTCGAAATCGCCTTAAGCTCATTCAGCCCCATCGCTGCTATCCCCAACGAGTACTCCTTGCCGGTTATCGCCTCCAACCGCTCGACATAACTCTCGATCTCAGCATCGTCCATCCGGTCCAATGCAATATTGAATCGCCAGCAGGCCAGCTCAATATCTGCGCGTTTCGTTGGGTCAATCCCCTGCATCCAATCGCGCTGGTCTTCGCAAAAATCTGCAACAATTCCCTCGACCTTTGGCCAGGATTTGGCATCGATTTTTTGAAACGCGTTTGACACCCGCAGATGCCAAAAACGCTTGTCCGAGTCCACAAATTTAGTCGGTACGAAGACGACCGATGGGCATTTGAAACGGGTCAACACCGGCATCGCCTGACTGATAAACTCCGAATCGGCATCATCAAAAGTCACCAGCGCAGAACGGCCGGTTAGCTCGCACTTGCCGGTTACAATATCGATGAACTCTTCCAGAGTCAGAACCTCATAGAATCTCTTGATACCCTGGATCTGCTGCTCGAAAACTGACTGCTCAGTCCCTTTGTCATAGGTCACCAGATGCTGCGAATCCGAACCTTCCGAACTGATGCGATGGAAAGTAAATACCGCCAGCAGCGGCTGCTTCTTGAAAATCGATCGCAGGAAGAAGCCAACCTGCCACAGCCCGCAGCAGTATGCCATAATCGCATAGGCACGCGACCAAAACCGCCGAAATGTCGATGGCATTCGTTTAGTCGGCGGTTTCATCTGTCCAGTCGTCCAATAGAGTTCATCTTGCTCGCAGGCACAATACGCGAATCGTCACCTCATGAAAACAACATTTTGGTGCCACAATCATGCTTCAGATTAAGAAGCAGAAAACAACAGAATCAGCCACTCAAGAGCACGTTCCCGGAAAACCTTTATATACAAATCTTGACAAGAGCCCGAGATGTCGTTTCATATAGTCTGAGACCACTTCAGGAGGACGCCGAATATGGAACATCAGACAACGCATACGCCATACATTGCCCCGGAGCAATCTATCGCCGAGATGACCGTCCGGGGAATTATCCTCGGATCGATACTGGGGATTCTATTCGCAGCTTCCTCGGTGTATCTGGGTCTCAAGGTCGGGCTAACGGTTTCCGCGTCGATCCCAATCGCTGTGCTGTCGGTAACTATCTTCCGGGCTTTCGGCAAAGCGACAATACTCGAGAACAACATGGTGCAGACCGTAGGTTCAGCGGGCGAGTCGATTGCCGCCGGAGTGGCTTTCACTCTGCCGTCGCTGCTCCTGATGGGCCAGGACCTGGAGCTGTTCCGAATCCTGTTAGTCGCGCTGCTTGGGGGCACGCTCGGCGTTCTCATGATGATTCCCCTGCGCCATGGGCTGATCGTGGAAGAGCACGGCAAGATCACCTATCCGGAGGGAACTGCGTGCGCTGAGGTCCTGATCGCCGGCGAGAAGGGTGGGACCTCGGCAAAGACCGTCTTTCTGGGAGGCGGCGTTGGTTTCGTGTTCGGATTCCTAAACCTGATTGTGCGCTGGTGGAAAGAGACTACCGATTGGACCATCGGCTTTTTTAAAGGGGCATCGATTTCGGCAGAAGTAGCCCCGACTATGCTTGGCGTTGGATATATCATCGGGATCAAGACCGCCTGCAATATGATGGCCGGCGGCTGCCTGGCGTTTATTGTCATTATTCCGTTGATCAAGGCATTCGGCGAAGGATTAACAGGCGCCGTATTTCCCGAATCAACGACGCTGATCAAGGACATGAGTCCTGGCGCTATTCGGAACGCCTACGTGCTTTATATCGGAGCGGGTGCCGTGGCAACGGGTGGAATAATCAGCCTGATCCGTTCGATTCCCTCGATCGTCGGCGCATTCAAGCGCGGGATGGGATCGCTGGGGTCGAGACAACGGGCTGCCCAGTCGACAATCGTCCGCACTGAACGCGATATTCCGATGACATATGTTCTCGGCGGGAGCCTGGCGCTGATTCTGGCGATCTGG
>CAZKIH010000005.1:0-179705 GCA_964552775.1 uncultured Ignavibacteria bacterium
CGGACTCCGAAGTGAGCGCGCTTTATGAAGAGCATCTTCGACTCAGCAAGATGCTCGCGGCAAAACAAGAGGTTGATGCGCCAGAGCTTCTCAAAGAAAAAGTGCTGTCCGAGATTCGGGCCCGTCACGAGGCTGCCAACCGGACCGATTGCAATTCCCAGTCATCAAGCACGATCCGTCAGTTCTTGGCTGGCTTCTCCAACTGGAGATCGGCCTACGTCTTTGCCGGCGGAGCGGCCGTTGGAGCATTGCTTCTTATAGCCTTTTCAGGTATCCAACACAGCAAGTCGACTTGGAACGATACGGATGCTCGAGGAACGATGTTCCTGCGCGGCGACCTTCCCTCCGGTGGCAATTCCCAAAAAAGCGAACTTTCGGTCGCGGGGTTGAGTATCGAAATGCGGACAACAGAGTTCGGGGAGCAGGTATTCTTGGAATTGACGGGGCGTGGATCTTCGGCAGTCGATATCCAAGTCAGATTTGTGGAAAGCGAGCTCGCAGTTGCCGGAATTTATTGCGGTGATTCCTTCAGATCGCCGCTCGCCCTGAGTCCTGGGACTGTAAGCTTTGAGCTTCCTGGCCCTAATCATATAGTCATGGCATTCAATCGACCTATTCAGGGTCAGTATCAAATAGAAGTGCGTGCTAATTCAAACGGGCAGGAAAAGACGGCAAGTCTCGGTACCAAGTAATCATAAGTAGTCGAGACCTTGCGAATTGGCGAAGTTAGGCAAGCTGCCGCCAACTTTTCCGCGACCCCGCTGTAATTAGAACAAACAACTGACACAAAACGGCAGAAACCAAACCCAAGTCAGAGGAGGTTGCGATGTCAACCAACCCTAATTCACCTTCCAGCGGCAAGGCCAAGTACGTAATTGGCGGCTTAGTCGTCATTGTCGCAGCGATCGTCTTCTTTGCTGTAGGCAGCTACCCACCCTCCGAGCAGGATGCTACAGGGACGATCGGGGGCGCCAAAAAGTATCGCTCCGAACAGATCAATGAGTCGAATGTAGCGCTCGAGAACCCGGAACTTCAGCAGTTGCTTCAGGATGACAAGATCGTCACGCTGCTGAACGACGAGAACTTCCGCAAGTTCATCAAGAGTCGCGAGTTTGACAAGTTGATGGCCGATCCCGATGTTCGCGCAGCACTCGCGAACGCCGATTTTGCGAAATCGGCGGCGAATCCACAGTTTATCGCGACGCTTACCGGACCGGATTTCGCGAGGATTTCACGTGTTCCGATGTTTAGCCGGATCATGCCCTATCCGGAGCTGGTCAAGGAATTCTCAAAGAAGAATGTGGCCAAGATCTCAAACGATCCGGTTATTGCATCAGCTTTAGCCGATCCTGATTTCGCTCGGGCCACCCGTATTCCTGGAGCGCTTTCACTTGTCGCGACTCCGGAGTACTCCAAGCTGATGGCAGATCCCGAAATCGCCAGGATGCTTGCTAATCGTGACTTCGCAAGAGCATTGGCTTATCCAGAGCTCGAACAAGCCCTTGCTTCCAAGGCACTCCAGAAGATTAGTGCCGATCCAGAGTTGATGGCAGCCTTCAAGAGCTCTGAATACAGTCGCGCCGTTGCCATTCCAGAGATTCGCGAATTGTTCGCAAACTCGAAACTTGTCTCCGCTGCAGCTACTCCGGAGTTGTCGAGAGCTTTTTCTGCGCGGGCATTTTCCAAAGCATTTGACAATCCGGCTTTGGCCGCCGCGCTGCGGGATCCGGATTTTGCCAAAGCATTCGCGACTCCGGCGTTTGCCGACGCAGTGAGACTGGGCAGTGACAATAGCAAGATTTCCGCTGACTCGCCTCTTGCCAGCGCCCTTGCGGACCCGAACTTTGCCAGGGCCATAGCTGACCCGGAAGTTGCAGCAGCACTCAAGAGCGAAGATTTTGCCAAGCTCACCGCCAATCCAACGTTGGCTGCGGCTCTTGTTGACCCCAATTTCAGCCGTGCATTTGCCATCCCTGAATTTCGTGAGTTGATTGCTTCGGCTGCATTCTCGAAAGCAGTTAATACTCCCGCATTCGCAGAGATGATGCGGACGCCGCTGCTGGCGAGATTGACTGCCTATCCCGAAGTGTTGGCGAGTGGATTGGCGACCTCACCCGATATGTCTCGCATTATCAATAATGCCGCGCTGAAGAGAATTATGGCGATCCCGTCATGGGGCAGAGTCTCTGCGCATCCGGAGTTTGCCGAAGTTCTTGCAAGCACTAACTTGGCCAAACTGACGGCCGATCTGAAAATTGCATCGGCATTGGCAGATCCGGACTTCTCCAGATTGATCGCGTATCCCGGCGTTGCCGACGCGATTGCCAACGTCGATTTCCGTAAGGCAATTGCTGATCCTGTAAACGTGGCTTGGCTCCAAGGCCCCGATTTTGCGAAGATTTCAGGTGATCCGGGCTTCGCGCGGGCACTTGAAGATCAGCAGTTTTCCCGAGCTATCGCAAATCCGGGATTCTTGCAGACTCTTGCCTCTCCGGAATTCAGCCGCTTAACCTCTGCACCCGTGCTCTGCGACGCTATCCTGAGTCCGGAATTCAGTCGCGCAGCGAGCTTTGTAGAGTTTCGCAAGCTTGTGGCGGAACCTGTAGTTGCCAAGGAAGTTGATTAGTGATTTCGTAGCGAGAGTCGTCCGACCTGTGGGTACAGGGTAGGATACTCGACGAGAGAGGGATACCACTGCGAAAGGCAGTGGTATCCTTTTCCTCTTGCAGTTGGTCTTCATTCGGAAACGACGGAATCGGAAATCTGGTGAGAGTAGCTTCAGTCAGTAGGATCTCCTTCATTGCTTTCTTGTGTGCTTGCCTACACAGTAACGCACACTCTCAATTCATCACCCTTGAAACTGCGAGTCTTCGACTTGTCCATTATGGGCCGTTACACGGGTATTTGGCTCCGTACACGGCTCGCTGTTTTGAAAACGCACTCAATTTCCACAAAAAGTTGTACCACTGGGAGCCATCACAGAAGACAATGGTGCTCCTGCATGACATGAGCGATTATGGTAATGCCGGCGCTGGCACCGTTCCACAAAACTCAATTTCGATAGCCATCGCCCCTGTGAGCTATGCCTTCGAAACGGCGCCTTCGAATGAACGGATCAACAACACCATGAATCACGAACTTGTTCACATTGTCGCCAGTGACCAAGCCTGTGCGAGTGACAATTTCTTTCGTTCTTTGTTTCATGGCAAAGTCGCTGAGACTGCTGAAAATCCTCTGACGATTCTCTACAGCCATCTCACTGTTCCGCGCCGGTCGGCCCCGCGATGGTATCACGAAGGAATTGCCGTATTCCTCGAGACTTGGATGTCCGGTGGTTTTGGCCGCGCTCTCGGCGCCTATGACGAAATGGTCTTCCGAACAATGGTGCGCGACAGTGCACGAATTTACGATCTCATTGGAATAGAATCCGAGGGTACGAAGGTTGATTTTCAATTGGGTGTAAATTCCTATCTCTATGGAACCCGCTTTATGAGCTACCTCGCCCTCAAGTACGGACCACAGTCTCTCATCGAATGGACGGCACGAAAGCCCGGCAGCAAAGCTTACTTCGCCGCGCAATTTCATCATATCTACGGCATATCACTTGATGATGCCTGGCATGCCTGGATTGATTGGGAAAAGGAGTTTCAGCAGTCCAATCTTGACTCCCTCCGCAAATATCCGATTAGTTCCCTTCTACAACTCTCCAAGGAGCCTCTGGGCTCCGTTTCGAGGCCGTTCTATGACAGCAAGCGTCGAGAACTGATTACTGGAATCAACTATCCCGGCCAACTGGCATATATCGGCGCTATAAATGTTGACAATGGATCGATCAGGAAGATCTGCGATCTCAAGGGCGCAGCGTTGATTTTGGTCGCTTCTCTTGCTTACGATGAAGATAGCGGAACGATCTTCTTCACGACTGACAATAATGAGTGGCGTGATCTTTGCGCGGTGAATATCGCGGGCGGCAGCGTCCAGCGCTTGATTAAAGACGCGCGCGTTGGCGATTTGGCTTTTAGTCGGTCGGACAAGTCCCTTTGGGGTGTTCGCCATGCTCACGGCATTTCGACAATCGTCCGAATGCTGCCTCCCTATCGCGAATGGGACCAGATATATTCTTGGCCCTATTCTCGTGACCTCTATGACATTGATATCTCTCCAGATGGCAAGAGCTTGTCGGGCGCGTTGGCCGAAGTGAACGGCAATCAACACTTGATACTCATGAGCACTGACAGCCTAATCGCCGGTGACACGACCTTCAGATCACTGTATGAATTTGGCGTAAGCAACCCAGCTTCATTTGTCTTTTCAGCAGACGGACTCGCGCTCTATGGTTCTTCTTACTATAGCGGTGTGTCCAATATTTTCCGCTACGACATCACAAATGACTCAATGGACGCCCGCAGCAATTGCGAGACGGGTTTATTCATGCCAGTCCAAGCTACTTCTGACTCGCTCATTGCTTTTTCCTTTACTGGAAAGGGTTTCGTTCCAGTCAAGCTTGCAGATCAGTCCGTAAAGGACATTAATGCAATTACCTATTTGGGTCAGTTGATCGTGGACCAGCACCCTATCGTAACTGAGTGGATTGCGCCGCCGCCTTCGAGCATTAACATCGACTCCCTGACTACCTACCGCGGCAACTATCATGCGATCAGTAGCATCAGAATTGTCTCGGCATATCCCGTTGTCGAGGGCTATGATGAATTTGCCGCGTTTGGCATGCGAATGAACTTCTCAGGACCTTTGTCGACTCATACTCTCCACCTGACGACTTCATACACTCCAAATCAGAGGCTGCCACGGGACGAGCGATTCCATGCCTCAGCGGGATTCGAACATAGTGGCTGGAGTATTGACGGCGAATACAACGCTGCCGACTTCTACGACCTGTTCGGACCGACTAAGAGCAGCCGCAAAGGTTACTCGCTCGGAGTGCACTACCGCAAATCACTCCTCAATGACGGCCCGAAAAGCGCCGGTTACAATGCGGGCATTACAGGTTACGGTGGCTTGCGAAAGCTGCCTGAGTACCAGAATATTACAACATCGTATGATCGTTTTGTAAATCTCGACGCATCAATTCGATTTTCGAATCTGCGCGCTTCCATAGGCGCAATTGACTTCGAGAAAGGTATTCTTGGTAGTATTTCCGGAAGCGGTAAATTCGTAAACAAAAAGGTGTTTCCCCGCGTCCACACCAGGTTTGACTTTGGCTTCCCTTTCCTATTCAAGAATTCATCGCTGTGGTTTCGGACTTATGCTGGGTATTCTCCGAGCAGGCGCGAGGAGCCGTTGGGTAATTTTTACTTTGGTGGATTCGGCAACAATTGGATAGACTATCTGTCAGAGAAGCGATATCGCAATTATTACAGCTTTCCCGGCATCGAGCTGAATGCCGTTGCAGGTACTAATTTTGGAAAGATTACTACTGAATTGGTATTGCCGCCAATTCGGTTTCGCCGGGCGGGTGTGCCAACGCTCTTTTGCTCATGGACACGCGTGGCACTCATAGGTTCGCTTCTGACTACGAATATTGACGATGAACTGCTGCGTACCGAACTCGCGACAGCTGGGGCTCAATTGGATATGCACTGGATCATGCTCTCTCGATTGAACTTGGTTCTCTCATTCGGTATCGCACAGGCGATGACAGAACACAATCAGCCTGAACGCGAATACATGATTTCGCTTAAGATCTTGTGATACCGCTCGCAAAGATTGTAGTCAGCCTCCTTCCAGTTATTGCATTCTTGGCGGTGCTGGTATTCCTCGACAGTTACAAGCTCTTGTCTACCAAAGCAATCATTTGGACACTGCTTGTGGGTGGCGTTTGTGCCATTGTCAGTCTTTTCCTAAATAACATATTAGTGATCTATACGGGAGTCCCTCTGGAAGTTCACGCCCGTTATGTCGCCCCACTGATTGAGGAAGTCCTAAAGGCACTCCTGGTTGCTTTATTGATTCGCAGGAATCGCATCGGTTTTCTCGTTGACGCAGCAATCTACGGGTTTGCGATCGGCGCCGGATTCGGACTTATTGAGAATATTTACTACCTGCTTAGCCTGCATGACTCTTCGCTTGCGCTTGCGATTGTTCGCGGGTTTGGTACCGCAACCATGCACGGTGGTACTACTGCAATCTTCGCGGTCCTTGCCAAGGGCCGATCTGACCGAACGGATTCGACAGGATTCACTGTTTATGCTCCTGCTCTGCTGGCCTCGATCTTGATCCATTCACTTTTCAACCACTTCATCTTGCCTCCAGCCTGGACAACGGTCGTGATCCTGGTGACGCTTCCAGCGCTACTTGTCGTGATCTTCGAGCACAGCGAACAAGCAACTCGCGAATGGCTGGGTCGCGGCATGGACCGTGATATGGAATTGCTCGATCTTATCTCCAGCGAGGCGATTACTGATTCTCACGTCGGCACGTACCTGCGGTCGATGCGCCAACACTTGAGTCAAAAAGTCCTATTTGACATGCTCTGCATGCTTCGCATCCATCTCGAGCTATCGCTCAGTGCCAAAGCCATGATGATGCTCCGACAATCAGGATTCAAACCTAGCCCCGATCCGGAAATTGAAGCACTGTTCATTGAGCTGAAATATCTGGAGAAGAGCATCGGGCCCACAGGCAAATTGGCTCTTCAGCCATTTATCCACGCTTCCCGACGCGAGTTGTGGCAAATGTATATGTTGGGAAAATAGCCCAGCAGAGGCCACAAAATGCACACTTCGCCCGACCCGCGAACTCCGTCACCTCAGGGCTCCGTCCCAAATTCGACTCTCTAAATGGAATTCTCACCGGGAAACGCCTCCTCCTCCCGGCGTACTCAATTCCCTCCGATCATCATTTGATGGTCACAGTTGAATCAAAGTTGCCGGTCATGCCGTTGTCAACTTCGATAGTCAGGCTATCTCCATTCGGACGCCGGTCGGGAGTCAGCAATTGCGACTTCGCAGATCGACAGGTATCAACAGGCTGTAACAAGTCGTATCGACCGTCGGACTGACAATCTGAATCAGCAAGTCGCAACTGGCCGAGTCGCCATAATCGTCCATTTGGATCGCCAGACTTGGCGACAGCGTCACAGCAATAGAGGCATTATCATCCGGACCAAGTCCGGAAAATTGCACCACAATCTCTGAATCAGGCGTCACCGCTGATGACCTCAACAAAAGCGCTGTCATAGAGATCGCGGCCTGAATTCTCGACTGAATCACCGGACCGAGGCTGCCAGAGCAAGCCCTTCATAAGTCAGAGCTGTCAAAGCAAGACAAAGAAGAAACCAGGAAGGAAAACGCGAAATGTGAACTAGTCTCGCGTTAGAGCGGCCCAAAAGCCTAAGAGATCAAGTTTGGCTATTGCCGGTTAACATGATTTGCCCTCCAATGCATGGACAACTTGTACCACTTTTGCATTGATTTGTCAAGCTGGACTTCCATCCCACGCACTGCTGAGGCGAGTTGCATGCTCTCTAATAGGGTCTCATCCCGATTTTTCATTGACAACAAGGTTATTTCGACCTAAATATATCTATTACTGTAGTAGGAGAGACGACACATTGTCTGAGCAGGAAAGCAATAGCCCTCTCGACTCGACCACCCGGTTGGAAATCGGCAAGACGCTGTTCACGATCAACAGCTATCAAGTAAAACGTAGACTAGGCCAGGGCGGCATGGGAAGCGTTTACCTCGCCTTCGATGAGAAGTTGCAGAGAAACGTGGCTCTCAAGGTCTTGGCTGCCGAATTCGGCTCAGATGTTGAAATGCGGAGTCGATTCGTTCGCGAAGCGTGGCGGCAAGCATCACTCAATCATCCCAATATTGCGACCATTTTCGACGTCGGGGAGGCGGATGGTCAACAGTATATCGCAATGGAGTTTGTCGAGGGTCAGACACTGCGACAAATGCTCGACAGTAGCGCATTTGGTTTCGAAGCGATTCCTGCAATCTTCCTTCAGGTATGCGCCGGCTTGCAAGCAGCACATGAACGGCAAATGGTTCACCGTGACATCAAGCCAGCCAACGTAATGGTGACACCAAATGGACATGTCAAGATTCTCGATTTCGGACTGGCCAAGCTACAAACTGCATCAGGGGAAACTCAACCGGGAATGCTCCTTGGAACTGTAAGTTACATGTCGCCAGAGCAAGCGCAGGCAAGAGAAGTCGACACTCGCTCTGACATTTTCTCTCTCGGCATACTTCTGTATGAGATGGTGACAAATCGAGTGCCATTCGGTGGTGACAATGCCATTTCTGTGCTCTTCTCCCTTGTTCACCAGCCACATACGGATGTCACAGTAGTACGCCCGGGTGTTCCCTCACATTTTGCCCGTGTGATAAATCGAGCTTTGGAGAAACACCCGGATCGACGCTACCAAAGCGTGCGAGAAATGGCAGAGGACTTTAAGGGTTCCATCAAGCCTGAGCGGCCGTCTCCAGGCTTGGCGGCTGCGGGTCGAATCTCTCTTGCGGTCCTGCCGTTTGAAAATCAAGGTGACGAAAAGCACGCCTACTTTGCGGACGGTATCGCGGACGAAATGAACGGATTCCTTTCGAGATTGTCCCACCTCAAGGTCATATCATACAGCAGCTCACGGCTCTACCGATTGAAGGACACCGGCTTGAAACAAATCGCCAAGGAGCTTGACACTCAGTACATTCTTCTCGGGGCACTACGTTGGGATGAAAGTCGCAGCAAACCATTCGTACGTGTCAGCGTCCGATTGATTGACGCCACGGATGAATCAGTGAAATGGGCAGAAACGTACGATCGCGAGGTTGACCAGATCTTTGCCGTCCAATCAGATGTTGGTGAGCAAGTAGCCCGGTCGTTGGGGTTGGTGCTTGGCGAACCGGAACTGACAATGCTCAGCAACCAGCATACTGCGAGCATTGAAGCCTATGACTGCTTCTTGCGTGGAAATGAGATATTCCCTCATAGCGTATCCGAGGAAGACCTTCATGAGGCGATCAGTCTGTACCAGCGAGCCGTCGAAATCGATCCTCAATTTGCTCTCGCACATGCCCGCTTATCGAGAGTGCACATATCCATGTACTGGTTCCACTACGATCACACTCCGGCTCGGTTGACATTGGCCAAACGCGAGGTCGATCGCGCATTGACAATCGCTCCTGATCTCCCAGAAGCCCTGCAGGCGTTGGGGTACTATTATTACTATGGTCAGAGCAATTACCAGAAGGCTCTCGAGCAGTTCGCCACTGTCGGGACTCATCGCCCCAATGATGCCAGTGTTTTGGCCTCAAAAGGATACATCCAGCGGCGCCTCGGCAAATGGGATAGTGCTCTACAATCGATCGAGGATGCAACTGAACTTGATCCACGTTCGGCCTTGATCACCTACGAAAGGGCCAATACACTTCTGCTGTTGCGCCGCTATGACGAGGCCATTGTCTACTTTGACCGTTGTTTGTGGCTCACGCCAGGCTGGTCAGACGTCTACGTTAAGAAGGCAATGGCTGCTCTCTTGAGAGACTGGAACATGAAAGAAGCCGTTGAAGTGATCCGATCCTCTGCAAAGCATATTAACCCGACGGAACTTGCCGTTGAGTGGATCTTGTTGGATGCGATCATTGAATACTTCGATAGTGACCTTCAGGCAGCCCTTAAGAATCTCTGGGTCGACGAAGGTGAGATGGAGGTCTACTTCATTGTAAAGGCGCGACTTTCTACCCGCCTTGGTGAATTTAATGATGGTCGAAGTTATTACGACTCCGCCCGTGTAATCCTCGAAACTAAAGCCAAAGCACAGCCGGATGATGCGCGCCTACATATTCATCTTGCCATTGCTTACGCTGGACTGGATCGACGTGAACAATCGCTGGCATCCGGAAAGCGGGCTCTGGAACTTGTTCCGTTCGAAAAGGACCACATTCTCAGCGTGTATTTTATGGAGTTGCTGTCATTGGTTTACGTCATGCTGAAGGAGAATGAAGAAGCGGTCAAGCTTCTACGATTCCTGCTGATGGTTCCCTCAAACTTCTCTGTTGCCCTCTTGCGCAACCACTCCGGCTTTGACAGTTTGCGTGAATACCCACCGTTTCGTGAACTGATCGACAAAGAGCAGCACCCAATCGATCAAGCCCCCGCATAACGGATCAGATCTATCCCTGAGTTCAGAATACTCAGCACCAGCATTTTCATAGTCTTGGCAACCAATCTGTAGACCGTCAAATCAATACAAAATCGCTTGACATAGGGTCGGTTGAGTCATATCTTTCCGTAAATAGACTCATACCTGAAATCGGTTCAGCTTGTGCATCTCATGTAGGTACCGCCTGTTTCAGTAAAACGAAAAACGCGTGGGGTAAGGCTGGTTTTCTACACTTTTCGTTCCGCTCTGGTGCGGCGCGCTTCCGGCTGTTACTGCCACTTAGAAGTCGAGGAGAATATGCTCAAGTATTTAGGGCGGGCAGTAGAGATCGTTGCACTTGCAGCCTGCACAATCCTGATTTCAGCTGCGACCGCTGAATCCTCAGAGTCAAACTCCAATTCAATAATCTTCACCCAAAACCAGGGCCAATGGCCCGACTCCATCAGGTTCCGTGCAGTCACAGATGATCACACTGTGTGGTTTACATCGTCCGGTCAGTATCACGAGTACTTTCAAATGACTCGTCCGTTGAGGCGGGGTGACTCGGCCCCCAATCAAGAGACACCCGCGTGTCAAACTGAGCTTCTTTGGGCAGAGATTCTGGGCGGTGCCCGTGGTGCTGAAATCGAAGCCGGCGATCTCGTAACCACACAGAGCAATTTCATCCTCGGCAATGACCCATCGAGATGGCGCACATCTGTGCCGAGTTATTCCACTATCACGTACAAAGATGTCTACCGCGGAATCGACTTGAAGTTCTACGAAAATCATTATCACTTAGAGTATGACTTCATTGTGGAACCGGGCGCCGACTATCGCCAAATCCAAGTACGCTATTCCGGTAATGGGGATCTATCGATCACACCCATTGGTGGCGTAGAGGTTAGCTCCCGATTCGGAAAGCTTGAAATCGATCGACCCAAGATATACCAAGAAATTGATGGGCGAGTGATCTTGATCACCGGCAGGTTTGAGTTGAGGGCGGCAAACACGCTCGGATTCAAATTGGACAGCGCCTACGACGAATCTCGACCCCTTATCATAGATCCGATTCTGGACTACACTACATACCTTGGAGGAAGTGGAACGGATGAGATTCGGGCTATCAAAGTCGACGGCAGCGGAAACATGGTTGTGGTTGGTTACACTGGAGCTGCGAATTTCCCGACTGCGAATGCTCTCGATGCAAGTCACAACGGTACACTGGATGTTTTTGTCAGCAAGTTGAGTGCGGACGGCTCTACGCTCCTTTACTCCACCTATATCGGCGGTACTGGCAATGATGTTGGCTGGCATGTGGCCCTTGACAATGACGGCGCGGCGTATGTCGTTGGCTACACTCAGTCTTCAAACTGGCCATTAGTCAACGCGGTCGATTCAACAATCGAGGGATCACAAGAGGGCTTTATGTTGCGCCTTTCACCTGCGGGCGATCAACTCTATTTCTGCACTTATATGGGAGGCACTGCCTCTGAAGAGTTGGGCTGCGTCGCGGTAGATACGTTAGGAAACGGGTACGCCATCGGCGTTTCATTAGGACCTGGGTTTCCAACCGCAAATGGTTACGACGATACTTGGAACGGTGGGGAAGATGTTGTCGCTGTGAAGTTTTCACCTGCTGGAGCAATTCTCTACAGCACCTATTTGGGTGACAATGGGAACGAATGGGGATTTTTCATTGCAGTCGACAGAGCAGGAAGAGCTCACCTCTCAGGCACGACGGGATCTCTCGGATTTCCGACAACCAACGCCTATGATGCAAGTCAGAACGGCGGAAATGATGCTTTCGTGACAATTCTAAATGCTACCGGCACTGGCCTTGACATGAGCACGTTTCTTGGCTCTCCAAACGACGATGGCGGCTGGAACGTTGGGTGCGATACGCTTGGCAATACTTTCGTTGCAGGATTCACAACTTCGAACTCTTTTCCTGTTTTTAACGCCCTCGATCCCAGCTACAACGGCGGCCCCAGAGATACTTATCTTGCAAAACTCTCAGGCTCCAGTCTCCTTTTCAGTACCTACTTCGGCGGATCAGGTGAAGAAGCTGTAACGGGAATGCATGTTGATCAGGATGGGACTTCCCTTATTACTGGCTACACATCTTCGTCGAATTTTCCGCTTCAGGATGCGTTTGACGGAACCTATGGCGGTGGGCCAAATGATTGCTTTGTTTCTCAATTCAACCCGACTGGTACGGCGACACTTTTCAGCTCGTACTTCGGCAGTAATTCCGAAGATCAGGGAGTTGACCCAACGGTTGATGCTGACGGAGATATCTACGTCGCCGGCTTCACATACTCCAACAACCTCTTCATGTGCGCAAACGCCTTTGATCGCTCTCACAATAGCGGAATAGATGCATTCATCGTCAAGTTTTGCCTCGCCTGCAATGATCAGGATTCTGATGATTATGGTGATGAGTGCGACAACTGCCCGACATCCGTCAACGCTGGCCAGGAAGACTTGGATAATGACGGCGAGGGCGATGCATGCGATCTGGACCTTGACAATGATGGACAGGCTAATACCAATGACAATTGCGCCACAATTTTCAATCCTCTGCAGGAAGAAACTGACGGCGATGCCGTCGGGGATTCCTGCGACAATTGTCCTGCAATTGCGAATCCACTCCAGGAGGATGATAACAGCGATGGCGTTGGTGACCATTGTGATGGTGCCGCCCACATTCATACTACGGCTACCCTTCCGCCCGGATACCTTGGCATCCCCTATTCATTTCAGTTTACGGGACTTACGCCGAGTGGCAATCGGAACTGGATTCTAATCGGTGGTGATCCCCCGCTTGGCTGCAACTTCGTCGGAGGCACACAGGGCGTCCTATCCGGAGTACCATCGTTTCAATCCACCTACTTCTTTACGCTCGTCTTGCAGGATGGTTCAAACCCTTCCATCGGGGACACCTCCAATTTCCAAGTAACGGTATTCAACGGACCGACCTGCAGCGATCTCACGATTCCAACTTGGAGCTTTGGAAACTCGGAGTCTAATCTCTGGCCAAGTTCGCTCTGGTCGCAGTACGATTACTGCACTCCCGTCACTCCCTGCAGCCGCGCTTGCTACTTCTGCCCCGCCGCGGATTTTCCTAATTGGGATTTATTCGTTTCCGCACTTGGAGCTTCCCAATGCTACTTTTCGCAAGCTCCCGGTGACACCATTATGCGCCCATCTGCCATTGCGCAGTGGAGCGCTATCAAGATGCCTTGGACAGGATCATGTTTCGGATTCGCGATTTCAAGCATCCTCTATTTCGACAGTCTTCGTGATGTCTCAGTTGATTTTCCGAGTTACAGCCAACTGGTCAATGTTCCACTTGGTGACGCCAGTAGGAATCTAATCAATAGGCTCTACCTACACCAGTTTGGATACATTCAGCAACAACACATCAATACTCAGATGGCATCTGGATCACCACTGCAGACTCTGTTCGCATGCCAAAATCAGTTTAGTTCTGCTACGCGCGACGACCGGCTGTTGATGATCTTTGACAACAACGGCAGCGGCGGGCATGCTGTGGTCCCCTATCGTTGCGAACAGGATGTTGAGGACGCATCGTTGTGGCACATATACGTGCACGACAGCAATTTCCCTGGAGATGCGTCAAAGCGGATAACGATCAATGCCACAACAAATGCGTGGAGCTACGACGGCCAGCCCGGATGGGGAGGCACAAGCAAGATGTTCCTAATGGATTCTCCGACGCATTACCAGGGCAACCTGATCCTGACCGACACAGCTGTGGCCGCTGCCCAGATTAGATATTATGTCGGCGAGTCCGATAGCGTTCGTATCGGTTCGGGTTCAAATTCAATCGGCCACTCCGGCGATTCGCTATTCAACAACGTTCCCAACGCCACACCAATCATCCCGATAGATGGCCAAAACTCTCATCCCATCGGCTATCAACTTCCCTCAGGATCGTGGTACTGCGAAGCTACCGGCGTCATCGATGGCGTATTCACGGTCGTTGACGGCAACAAGAGAGTGTTCCGTCACGGTGGTGCTAAGTCCGGTATTATTAGCGCTGCCTATGTGCCGTCTGCTGCACTGGCGCCGGGCGGGACTCTCACGGTCTATCCTTCCGCCGGAAGCAAGAAACGCAGCATTCCAGATTCGCTGTATATTGAGGCGATTACCATTGATCCGGACTCCGAGGTTGTTATCGAAATCGGCGATTTTAACGTCTCAGACGGTGATTCGTTCAGAGTTGGTTTGATTGACACCGGTGGAGTCCAAATCGTCAACTACGGAAATACGACTTCGTACAATCTCCGCATTCAGATTGCCTCTCCTCAACTAGACACGGTCTTCTTTCATGAGGGCATCACCTTGGAAGCAAATTCGTCCCATTTCCTGATGCCTGACTGGCGGACTACTGGTGATTCAATTAGCATCGCGGTCGATCTCGGACTGACTGGATCCTTCGATGACACACTCTCTTTTGCCAACAAACCGGACCCGCCATTAGTTTGTGGCGATGCCAATGCCAGTGGGGCAGTATCGATTTCCGACGTTGTCTTCTTGATCAATTATATCTTCTCGGGTGGGGCCGCACCCAATCCGCTGGCTGCCGGAGACGCGAACTGTGGTGGTACCGTAACAATCTCCGATGCCGTACTCTTGATCAACTACATCTTCGGCGGAGGTGCTGCACCGTGTTCTTCCTGCCATTGAAATCGACCGCAGGAGAATCAGAGTGAGTAACGAGGAACGGCTGCTCTCAGCGCAGCCGTTTCGTAATGTCTGGCGAGGATCACTGCTTACGATATCTCGCGATAATCAAGTTGGATTCCGATTGAATTGCCTTAAATTTATGGCAGCGTATGAAAGTAAAGGCGAAGAGAGTCTATGAAGGCCCTGAATTGGCGGACGGTTACCGCGTCTTGGTGGATCGGCTCTGGCCTCGCGGCCTGACCAAAGAGAAAGCTGCACTCGATGAATGGGCCAAGGATATCGCACCTACGCATGAACTCAGAAAATGGTTCCACGCAGATCGAACGAAGTGGACCGAGTTCAAACGCAAGTACCTCGTCGAATTGAAAGACCAACACGATAGTCTGCTTCGGCTGCTGGCCAATTGCGGCAGGAAAAATCTGACTCTACTGTACGCCTCAAACGATACCGACAAGAATCATGCGGTTGTGCTGGCGGAGTATTTGGAGAAGCTGGAAACCGACCGATAATCCGCACCTGGGAAGAGCTAAGGCGAAGGGCTATCCAATCGTTTTTGCATGCAAACGCTATTCTCAACGCCTTGATATTGTCCATAGTTATCAATCACGGTATAGCCGCTCTTTTGATATAACCGGATTGCCTCCGGTTGCTTCTTGCCGGTTTCGAGAATGCTCTCGGTAAACCCTGATTCGACTGCCCACTTCTCCAGTTCGCGGAGGACCTCACCCGCAATCCTCTGCCCTCGAAAATTCGGCAACACGAACATACGCTTGATTTCAGCAATCTGCTCGGCATACTTCTTGATCGCACCGCAACCAACTGCGATCTCGCCTCTGTAAGCGACTACCACCTGGGACAGGGAGTCGATCCTGTTAAAGGTCGCATAGAAACCGTGTTCTGCGCCGTCCCGAATGGCGAGATCCTCATCGAGAAGCTTTACCAGCGATCTAAAGTCGAGATTTCCCGAGTCTGTCCTGACGATTCTCGTCTGGGTCATAGTATTTTTGGGTTTTCTCTGCTAAGGAGATGTTACGTCATCGTTTGGCTCGCTGCCTTCAAGCTCACTTTCTTACTTGAATTTAATATGAACAACTCTAGTCCACAAGTCGGAAGTACTTGCCTTGAGCCAACAAGTGCAGGCAAAGTGCCAATGCGGCCGTCTCCGGGAAGAATTCAGTGCCAATGCAGCAATCAAAGGATGGATGAAATTATTATGGACTACATTCATCCAATAATTATATTTTGGAGAAGCTCGGCACTTCTGCCCAGCGCATTTTGAGAGGACTTGCGTGTACTCAGACTCTGAGGATCATTGCAGTCGCGAAAACACAACTTCAAGGATTCACCCAATAAGATTCAGGGTTGCACCGGCCCGTCTGATACCTAGCTCGCCGCAACCCGGGAAGGAATCGTCAAAATGAGAGTAAGGACTTTGAAAGGTCGCGAGATCGACTTGAGACAAGAGTCTTTCGACGCGTTTAAAACACGCCTAAAGGGAGCAGTGATCGTTCCCGGGGAAGCCGGCTACGAGGACTCCCGCACGGTCTGGAATGCCATGATCGACCGGCATCCTGCATTTGTCGTACGCTGCCTGGGGGTCGCCGATGTAATTGCAAGCGTACAGTTCGCCCGCGAGAACGATCTCTTGACCTGTATCAAGGGCGGCGGACACAACATCGCCGGTCTGGCTACTGCCGACGGCGCTATGATGCTGGATATGTCGTTGATGAGGGGCGTCTGGGTGGATCCACAGAGGAAACTCGCCCGCGCGCAGGTAGGCTGCCTTCTCTGCGACCTCGATCGCGAGACGCAAGTGCATGGACTCGCGACCGTACTCGGCTTTGTGTCGCTGACTGGCGTTACAGGACTCACCCTGGGCGGCGGATTTGGCTACCTGACGAGGCGTTGGGGCTGGACCTCTGACAATGTTATCGGGATGGACGTCGTGACCGCCGACGCACGATTGGTCAGGGCAAGTAGTCAAGAAAATGCCGACCTTTTCTGGGGCCTCCTGGGAGGCGGTGGAAACTTCGGCGTCGTGACCGGCATCGACTACCGGCTCCACTCGGTCGGCCCGGAAATCGTAGGTGGCATCGTCGCCTGGCCTGCCGACGAGGCAACCAAAGTGAGTGAACTCTATCGCACCATCATCGAAAAGGCCTCGCCGGAACTTACGCTCGTCATGATTGTGCGCCCGGCACCTCCAGCACCGTGGCTGCCGAAGGAAATGCATGGAAAGCCTATCGTGGCGTTACTTGCCTGTCATACAGGTAAGCTTGAGGATGCCGAAAGAGACGTTTTGCCTATCAAGACCTTCGGGAAACCCATTGGAGATATCCTCGTGCGCCGGCCGTATGTACAGATGCAGGCGTTGCTCGACGCAACTCAGCCCAAAGGAAGGCGCTACTATTGGAAGAGCGAATACCTCTCGCAGATCGAGCCCGCCTTGTGCGAAAAAGTGATCAAGCATGCAGCGATTATCCCCTCGCCCCACTCGGCAATTATCTTGTTTCAGATTGGCGGGGCTCTAAATCAACTGCCAGATGATCACTCACCTGTCGGCAATCGCGATGCCCGTTACGTGTTAAACGTGTCGGGATCGTGGGATCAGGCGAGTGCGGATGCAGCCAATATCGCATGGGCACGTGCAGCGTGGAATGACATGAAGTCGTTTTCGACCGGCGGCACCTATGTCAACTTCCTCACAGATGATGAAGGTCCCGAGCGCACTGCAGCAGCGCTTGGCAAGAGTGTTAAGCGGCTGGTTGAAATCAAGGCAAAATGGGATACCAGGAACTTCTTCCGTACGAATAAGAACATCAGACCGGCCTAGCAGCGACGCCGGCAGAGAACTGACTTGGAGGATTCTGACTCGTCCGTTCCTTTCGACAGGACTTGTCACAGTCGGGAACGGATTCACAGTCCCGAACAGGAGAAGACGAGAGGCAGTAATGTACCTTGCGTTGATCAATACGCCTTCTGACGATGCTGCTTAGTGAGTGGCAGTGATCAGTGCAATCTTGACACTACTTATGGCGCGTCGTGCGCTCGGCCAAAAACGACGAAGAGACCATCGCACTTGTAGCCGGTGGACCTATTGTGCCAGTTGTCTCGGCACGATAGCCTCTGTTGAAGAGCCCATTTCGCAGGACCCATCCCAGTTGTCGATCATGAGAGGAATTGTCGATGGCTGATGCTACATCTTTGGCCACAGCCAGCCGAAGGTACCTGCCGTCACCAACGCGTAGATAAATCCATCAAACACTGTCTTAAGCACCGTGCTCCAACTGCGTCCATACCAAATTCCGCCCTGGAGCAGGGCTAACGAATAACCCATGAACGCCGAGCATCCCACAAAGCGGAACACGGAAAGATAGCTGCTACCAGGTTGCACCGCATGCCATCCGATATAGGCCGCAAAAATGCTGACCAAGATGCTGTACAGGAACCACAGGACGAGGCTCTTCCCCATCCCTGTCGGACCGTTCTTGATTACCGTCATCACGGCGACCGGGCCCTTATTGAGCTTTTCTACAAACTCCGGCTTGTTCATATCGCTCATCGAGTCACACCGAGGAAGCATGTAGTCGCCCGGCGGGATGTTGAAGGGCCGAAGCGCCGCCTGCACGGAATCCTGGTCAGGTACTTTCTTAAAATCGTTGGCGTGGTACTTGAGAACCATGTGAATTAGAGAGCTCACTACGAAGACAAACACGGCTGAGAGCAGAATTGGGGCCCACAATGTTGCGAGAAATTCCATAGTCGATACCTCCTATGACATACTTCTTGGTGTTCTATTGTTGGGTCTAAGATGCTGATGCGCATCTTGTCACGGCATAGATAGGAAGTATGAACCTATCACGCAAGGATAAAAACCACCAACACACTTAATTGCTTGATCGTTCACGACTGAATCAAAGACAGAACAAAGCCACAGAACCACCAGATGGAAGCAGGGAGACTGAACTTAGATTAGCGTTTCGGGAGAAGAATCTTACACTCTATTGTGGCCAAGCTGTGACCGGTTTCTGACTAACACTATCTAAGTTCTCACCAGGGACAGCAGGTGAGATTGCAGGACCAGCAATAGTCTTGGCCATGGTGTCATCAAGCATTGTTGGCTGTTCGACCCAAAGGGATTCCAGACTCCAGGAAAAGCACAACCTCGCGCGCTGCCGACGGCAAGAGAAATAGATGAGAAAATCTCCTGTCCATTCAACGTCTCGCCCGTTCTCGCGGGGACGAATCGGAAATCTGAGGTCCGATCGATCTGACTTTTCTTCCGGACGGGCGCCGATTTCCCGTTACCGGGATACAGCGGTTTTTGTGAGTTCTTACGTATTTAATAAGTATCCATAATGTCCAATTTAACTACCACATTACCCGGTCGAGAGACAAGTCGATTGGACGCGGCGACCCGAATTCATGAAGCAATTGCCGGACACGAGAAAGACAGAGAGTGGAAATCGGCAGTCAGTTGGTGCGTAAGCAGCCATGGTAATCATATAAAACCAACCACAAGCGGAGGTACTTCGTGAAGCAGCATTCTCTTCTCTTTCTGACAGCTCTGCTGATCTGCGAACTGGTCTATGCAGCAGTTCCTAATCTCGTTAACTACCAGGGCCGATTGACGGACGGCGCCAGTCTCCCATTGGCAAACGGAAATTACACCGTGAAGTTTTCAGTTTACTCCGTGGCATCCGGCGGCACTGCATTGTGGTCGGAGACCCAAATCGTAACGGTAAGCGATGGACTTTTCGCAACTCTTCTCGGTTCAGTGGTTCCCTTTGCATCCAATGTGTTTGCCGACACAGTTCGTTATCTTGGAGTGCAAGTCGGCAGCGACTTGGAATTATCCCCACGCAGACGAATTGCTTCGGTCCCGTTTGCCTTAGCTGCTGGAAACTCCGGCGGATGGGTTGATGAGGGATCCAATGTCCATCTGTCGAACCCGACTGACCATGTGGGAATCGGCATCAGTGCACCTCCCGTCGCCCAGCTTCACGTTCACGACGTTATCAACTGGATTAACGGCAGCCGAGTGTCATTGACTCAGGATTCCACCGGTTCTGGGACTTTCGACGGATTTTCATTGATTTATGGATCACGAACTGCCTTTCTCTGGCAATACGAATCAGGTCCAATGCTTTTCGGTACCAGCAATGCGGAACGTATGCGTATCGACGAAACTGGTCGCCTCGGCTTGGGTTTAACAAATCCGCAGTCTGCATTCGTCGTCCAGGGCTCAAGTAGTTGGGGCGTTGCGGAAATTATTGGTGCGGGAACTAACTCCGAGGCAAGCATTGGATTTCGATCGTCGAACCGCGCAAAAGGTGATAGCACAACCTGGATATTGGGTGTGAATAACAATGCAGGTGTCGTGGGCGCGTTTTCACTCTACCGGCCAAATGGACTGGGTTCGGGTTCGCAGGCGCTCTCAGTACTTACAAACGGGCGCGTTGGTATCGGCACAGCGGTACCCGTCGGAGCACTGGATGTGAGTTCCACAACCGGAGCGCTGATAGTCCCGCGCATGACAACGGGTCAACGGGACTTACTGGTGCCTGTGAATGGAATGATTATTTATAATATCTCAACTAGTCAATTCAATTTCTTTGAGAACGGTGTTTGGGTGGTAAAGTAGGGTCAAAACAATCGGGCTGCGTTCACCCAAAGCCCTATACAGTGTAGTGAGCTATAACGAACCGGGTGATAGAGCATACTTCTTCATCATTTCCTGATAACGCGGAAGTTTGCGCAGCGGATCGAAATGTGCATTCAAGTTCGCTGAATTGACGGTAAAGGAGTTTTGCACGGATAGCAACACTTCGATTTCGTCGAGCGCTTCCTCGTACTTTCCGCACCGGCAGTAGATATTGGCCATGACCATGACCTGAAAAGGTCCTCACCAGTGACATTTGTCAATTGACAAGAGCTCCTTTCCAAGTAGTCCGTACTTTATCGCCTCTTCGCATGAACCGGACTCCGCAAGCAGAAGTCCCAGGTTTGAGGCAGCATGAAAACTGGTTGGCACCTTAGTGAAGTATTTCTTCGCAACTATCCTTGCCGAATCGAGAAACGCCGTCTTGAGCTTGACGTTTCCTGCAGCGCCATAAAGTTCACTTAGACCCCAAAGACTATAGTAATCCGAGGATAACCATTCCTCCAGGTCTGGGCTTTGCGCCTGGCGGAGGCTATCGATTGTTTTTCCACGCATCGTTCGGGCACTGTCGGCAATCCTTGCATATAGCTGATGTTGGTCACCAAAAAGAGAATCCAATGACATTCCTGACTCGCTGATCAAGGAGGGAACCAAATTCATGATAACGTCCAGTGTGTCAACCTGTCTGAGTGCCTCCTGTATGGTATTGCGACTTCTGTTCCAATCGCCGTAGCCAATCAGATACAATGTGATTTTGCTCATATAGAATTGAACATTTTCAGGGTCCAGCGCGATAGCCCGATTAATAGATTCTTCCGATTCGGCAAACATTCTCATATGCATGAAGAACCCACTCCGGCGAGAATGTACAGCGGAGTTCAGCGGATCAAGTTCGCTGGCTTTGGTGAAGTTGTCATTGGGCTCGCTGATCATCCCTTTGCGCCACTGCACCATCGCAATATTACTGAGAAGTTCGGCATCACTGCGCAATTCAGAGGCTGCTTGATTGAATGCGACGAGCGACTTGTCGTAATCTTCCTCGATAAAATTGTAGTACACTCCGGCGGCCAAGTGTCCTTCGGCCAGGTTGGGCTGGAGTTGCAGCGCTTTTTCAAAAGACTTGAGGGCAATGTTCGCATTAGAGCCTTTTGGATCTTGCCAAGCCAGCCCCGAATAAGCGCGCGACCTGGCTGCGTAAGCAACAGCAAATAGCGAGTCTGTCATCACTGCACTGTCTAAGTTTGCGGCAGCAAGCTTCATGTTGCCCTGGAATTCCTTCCGCAGTTCATTGAGCCCTTTCAGATAATAATCGTACGCTTTGGTATTGTCTGTCGGACGGGCAGCCAGCGTATTTCGATTTGATTCCAGAAGCGTCACGCCGAGTTGAGCGACGATTTGGGTCGCGATGTCCTGTTGGACAGCGAATACCTGCATCATTTCGCGATCGTAGTTGTCGGCCCACACATGGGTGTCGTCGGAAACCCGAATGAGCTGCGGCGTAATTCTGATTCTGGCCTTATCTCCCGACTTGTCCCAGCGCACCGAACTTTCGAGGATGTAACTCACTCCGAGTTCTTCCCCGATCTCGCTCAAAGTCTTGCTGGAGCTCTTGTAGAGCATGGCGCTCTTGCGAGAGATCACGCGTAGCCCCTGGATCCCGGCGAGGCGCGAAGTGACTTCTTCCGTCATGCCATCAGCGAAGTACTCGTCTTCGGGACTGCCAAGATTTTCAAAAGGCAAGACTGCAATCATAGGCATAGTGTTGGCTGTCTCGGAGTGAGTCGAATTAGATCGCAGGAGAAAGTAGACCGCCACAACTGCCGCGATGACAACGATCGCAGCCCCAACATAAACTTTCAGATTTGATTTGACCGGTTTGGGCTGGTGACTTCCAGTTTGCTGTGAGTCGTAGACGAGGCGTTTCAGATCAGCGATGATGTCTTCAGCCGTCTGATACCTCATCTGACGGTCTTTCTCCAATAGCTTGTCGATGATCTGCTGAAGCTTCTGTGGGATGCCCGACTTGTATCGGCTAAGCGGCTCCGGTGCATCCTGCATTATTGCCCGCAACGTTGCGCCTTCGCTGTCGCGTCGGAACGGTGTTCGACCCGCAAGCAGTTCATACAGAACGATGCCAAATGAGAACAGGTCCGAGCGCTTGTCGATATCTCGTCCTGACACCTGTTCCGGTGACATATACGATACCGTGCCGAGAGTAGAGCCGGTCTTCGTCAATTTGTCGTCCCCGGCAACAGCCGCCAAACCAAAGTCGAGCAGTCGTGCCCGTCCCTTGGTATCAACGATTATGTTGGTGGCTTTGATATCTCGATGGATTACGCCGGCGCGGTGCGCTTCGCCGATTCCTTGGCACACTTGCACGGCATAGTCAATAATGTTGTCGAGTGGCAACGGCTTCTCGTGGGCGAAGTGGTGAAGCAAGTTCCCCTCGACATGTTCCATGGCAAAAAACGGCCTGCCGTGGAATTCGCTGACATCATAGATCGTGACAATGTTAGGGTGATTCAGCTTAGCAACCGCTTGTGCTTCTCGCAGAAACCGAGTCTTGATTTCTTCATTCGACACAAGATGGGAAGGCAGAAATTTCAGGGCAACGTTCCGCCTGAGCTTGGTATCTTCAGCTGAAAAGACCTCACCCATTCCTCCGGCACCGATCTTCTCGATGATCCGGTAGTGCAACACCATTGTACCGCTTGTGAGCGTCACATGTGTTCGTGTCTTGTCTTCTGAATCGTCTATTGACACGGTCGTCTATTTTCCAGTTTGTGAGGTACTAAGCATTTCCGTCCGCAATCGCAATCCATTAAACGCATTGTTTTAACCAATATGCAACAAGTTACCGAGTCAACGTGTCGACCGTAGTGTCCCCATAGAATCAATGGACTTTCAAGAACTGCAGGAAATGAGCGGAAATGTGATCAGAACAATCGCGGAGTAAATAAACTGATGATAATCGCAGCGTTGGCAAGACTTGAACACCGTCGGATTGCCATGCAGAATCGAATATGGTTGATGTCTATTTTGTGCATGTTCCACGTGAATTGTGGGTCTATATAGGTGAACCGCGTGTGGCAAAATCGTGACCATTTGCGCATTATGATATTCGATTCTAAAGGGGCATATGGGGAAAGGACGGGAATTTGCAGATATCCTCCGACTTCAGTAGTCGTTGTACTTGATTGGTTTACATGGACTTGTAAGGAGCGGTGGCAGGGAATGCAAGCCCCCAACTCGCATTGTGGGACATGGACTTAGGTGGCGCTGTGACCATATTGTGCCCGGTTTTTTTATCACACCTCCATCAAGACTCGATCCGAGTAGACGCTCCAATTCTTGATCTGCAGTTTCTGGCGTGAAGTGTAGACTTTTCAAACACGGGCCTGGCCTCATTTCTGAATTCGAAGCAGCGCTGGACAAGAGCCGACACATGCACCAGTCAGTTGGTGCGTTTCGTCATTTCCTGAACTATCCAATTTCTCAATATCTTTGCAGGGGCTATCAAAAATTCATAAGAAGAATATGTACGGCGAACGTTGATGCTATTGCCAGCCGACGACGTCATCACGATTTGGCTTAGACTAAGGCGGTTGACTATTTTTTTTGCCAATTCCGCTTTCCTACCCACCGAACCTGCCCCAGTACGTTCACTATTTGTCCAGAACGTGCTTTAGCTCCCGCACTTTTTGTGTTCATAATTCGCTGACGACCAATCTGAGGGAGCTCGAAATCAAGTCCTTAAAGACAATTCTATTAGCATACCTAATGTATCGCCGGAACTATGATGAATCATAGCATTTGACCACAGTGGGATCCCATTCCATCTGAATGATTAAAATGGCCAGAACACCACACCATCCAATGTGGCCATATCGAAGTTTGCGACCTCTCCAGTTATGGGCCTTGCTATGTGGCCGGGGCCAACATCATCTGGGATGAACGCAGCAGTGACTCGATCACCGTATGGAGAGTCAGAGAACGTCACATGAATATTGCCAGAGAATGATTCGATGATAAATTTGCCCGACTCGTCGAAAACTCCGATATCTTGTTCTCCCGGCACGTTTACAGTAACCACCATTGCTCCCGGAGCTTCGCAATCGATATTGAAGCGAGCCGACCCTTGCTGGACTTTCAGACCGATAAATCCCGGTAACTGCTCAAGCATTCCTCGGCTATTCGTAATGTGGAATGTCGCAACGCTATATTCGTCAGCCCAGTACTGCAATCCTGCGGATATGAAGTAGTCGACGGTAGTGCCGCTCGAAATTCCATTGGCTGTGCATGAAAAATATGACAGGTCATTATCGAGGCTTCGCTCAATGCCATAAACAAAGCCTGAATCTGAATCTACTGGCTCACCAATCTCATTGTAAACGATCACATCGACACGATAGTCGGCGCAGTAGAGCAGCCAAACAAAATTGGCTTTGAACCTTGCCCAGTTCTTTCCCGAGATTTCCTCTGCAGTTTTAACTTCTGGACGACCATCCTCGATTCCGATGAGGCGTAGCGTAAAAACTGCCCGCCAATTTTCCCGAATGCAAGGGTAAGACGCTACGACAACCACGGAACGGTAGATGCGCTCGTCCTTCACGTCCAGCGACAAAGAGAGCTCGCCATTTGACATCCCCGAATACAGCGGCGCTACATCAATTTTAGACTCACCAACGGGTAGATCAACATTTCCAATCGGGTAAACTTCAGCTTTGAGCCTGTAGGCTTCGCAAGGTCGAATGTACTCACTGTTTGAGAATTCACCCGTGCAGGACTGACCTGGGATCAGACTTTCCGCACAAAAACTATATTCGTAGTAGGGATTCGATGGGTCCACTGCTTCCAACCAAATCTGCGCCGTGAGAGCCGGATAGGGAACGGGTGGCGCCGTCAATTTGTACTTGATGCGGCGAAAGCGCGAGGTCAGATCTTCGTCATAAGTAAGCAAGGGCTGCGGGAAATAGCCTCCTTCTCCTTTTGTGCACACCCAAGCCGCGAAATCCTCGGTTGCTCCGGAGTTTTGCCAGAAAGCATAAAGGTCGCCCCCAACTTCGAGCGCCTTGCACGCGATGCCGATCGGCGTAAGTCTCTTCAACTCTGAGAATCGATCAAGAAAATAGAGGGCGTTGAGTTCATCATTCTCACTCGCAAATTCGATCAGATTGCAGGTTTCCTTGAAGAACCGATTGATTCCAACGACAACTCGCTCGGGAATCTGCCCATCGTTGGAAAGCTTCAATAGCCATTTATGAGTTTCCTCGCGCACCTTACAGGCCGCAATTATTTTATCCTTCATCTCGGAGAATTTCATTCCGGAAAATGTACAAGCCGTATTGACACCCTCAAGCAGTAGGTCAATATTTGTTGCGCAGTCATCAAAAGACGCCGAATTGAACCTGGCTCGGGACATTCTATTTGTCTGCCTGCGGAGGCCGCTACTGCCGCTGTTCCAAGTACCACTGGCCACACTGGCGCCAATAGCTGAGCGGAGTGTATCAAGAGAGACGGAATCTCCGAGTACTCTAAAACACAAGATGGATGGTGGGTTCGTAATTGAACTTGACAGCCTGAGGATGGTGTCGGCAGAAGTCCAAGAGAGCTCAAATATGTCACCGGTTGCAAACTCGATCCCGGCAACAGAGTCGCTCGAGTATTGGCTCATGATGATATTTCCGCTAGGGTTTGTCAGAGAGACACGACTGTGTGTCCATGATTCACCGCTAAGTACCAGTTGATTCCCGTCGCTTAACAGAAGGCGAAGCCACTCTTCATTGGCCTCTTCCAGCGGAAGCACATCGGCTATCGAAATCGTGTCGCCAGGGAGTTGCAGGATTGTACTGTCAAGCGCGGAGAGTGCGCTCTCATTGCCATCGCTGCAAGTGACACAATCTTCTTCACTACTGCACGATAGGATGACCACGCATAGTATCGAAATGAGATTGCTTAGTCGCCACATATGATCTCCGAACGGTCCTTTCCAATATCGATCGCCGTACTTGTCCAGGCATGCTGAGACTTAACTACTACAACTCTCGGCGAGCCATCTCCAAGTTACGCACTATTCTAACGGGATCAGAATTAGCTAACGGCAAGCAAGAATCAGGCTACCTCAAGAGGACCATCTTAATTCGCTTTGCCCAATCTGCACAGGTGAGCGAGCAAAAGTACACACCCGACGGCTGGTCAAGTCCAAACCTATCCTTACCATCCCAGGTTGCGATATATCTTCCAGGCAACAATTGCAAATCGACAAGCCCAGCAACTTTCTGTCCCAAAACGTTGTAAATTGCAACCTCAATCCTCGACGCTTTGGGTACGAAGAACTCAATTTGAGTCTCAGGGTTAAATGGATTGGGATAGTTCTGGAATAGCTCAATTGACTGCGGCAAACCTAGCCCGACAATTTCGCGAACATCTAGCGTGGTAATATCTTGGAATACAATGTCATCAATAAACCACCCGGCTCTGAACCCGGACGAGTTTGACCTAAATAGGAATGCCACGTGAATCGTGTCGCCAACAAATTGTGAGAGATCGCAGGTATCTGGGAGCCAAATCGTCTGTGTAGCGTTCGTTACAATATTGCCCAACAAACTCCAACTTTGGCCTCTATCGGTTGAGACCTGTACCATGCCGCTGTCATTTGAATTTATCTCGTAATATTGCCAATAGATCAATCGAGGTGAACCAACATCAACGAGGAACAGAGGGCTCATGAGTCGAGCATGGGCATTGTTTGGATATTGACTGTAATTTGGAGTTCCAGCACATGCAGGGACGCTTCGAGCACTATCGGGTGAATCCGGCTCAATTTTGATCGGTGCACCGATCTGCCAAACGGTACCATTGTCAATAGTCCAGTCCTTGTAGGCATCGGCGCCATCGAAGTTGTTATCCAACCCTGATAGAACCCCGGTCTTAATGCAAATATCGTCGATATACCATCCTTCAGTAACGCCTGAGCCATCTGAGATAAAATGGAATGCTATCTTCACGGTTTGCCCGGAAAACGGGGATAAGTCGAGCAGTCCTTGAGTCCAGCCCTGACTTTGGGACAAGTCAAGCGTATCATTGTCCACTCCGAAGTAGGCTTCTGATGTGAGGAGACTCCAAACAGTCCCGCCATCAGTGGAAATTTCAACGAGACATGAGTCATCGCTGTTTTCACTATCGATCCTGAACCAATGCCAGAACCACAAGCGAGGGTTTTCTCCAACTGGTGGGACAATGAAGGACGGGCTTATCAGTCGGGCGTCGCTATTGTTCAAGTAAGGCGCATTCATGACGGTTCCGATGCACGAGTTGCCACCGTGAGCCGCACTCGGTGCGTCGGTCCCATTTGGTATTCCGGATTCCCAACACGCTACGGCTCCATTTTGAACTGCCCAACCATGGAGACCAAACTCAAAGTCCAGGCATTGAAAGCTCTGCGCGAACAAGTCATCACATATCAGGGTGAGAATTGACGTGACGGTAGCTATCACAAAGAGACTGTAGCGATTTAGATTCACAATTCACTCACTTTCTTGTTAATCGTCACTTGCAATCATGTAGTCGGCGCTCGCCGAACGTACACTCCGTATCTAGAGAGTCTGCTGCAGCTGAAGTACTGATCGTTCAGCGAACTTTAAGCTTCCGTAGCAAAGCGGTATAGCTCGCTAGTTCCCAAAGCGCTTTCGCCGAAATCGATCAACAGCCTTTGTGCCCAACGGCTGAACACCGTGCCCAAGCGACTCGAATTTAAATTTTTAAGAATTAATAAGACATGCCCCGCTTGATCGCTCAATAGAGGCCAATCAAGCACACGGGCTGGCACCCGATAATCCCAAATTATTCCGAGATGCAATTTTGTCAAGTCCTTTATCGAGCGCAAAAGTCTATTTTTCTCACCTAAGAATTCATACTTCAACTTTGGGGAGCTGCCGGCGCGGAGCAGAGGATTTTGCCTCCGCCCCGGTCACTATCGGGTGCCTGCCGACAGCCCACCCTTCGAGCTTCTCTCCACGTTTGCTGAGTGCCAACTTTGATCAACTCCGAACTCTTCGGCCTTTAGAGGGTATGTTTCAGGAACAGCCCGACCCTTACAGTGCGATGAAAGAAATTTGCAGGAATTCCCATAGACCCGTGTCACACAGGGAGCTTACCAAGCAAGAACCGAACTCGGTCGCCGAGATCGTGGCCCTTGACCGTCCACAATCTTAGGTTATATTAGCTGGAATTCCAGGTGAGGTCATGAAAGTGTCACATTTCGCCAGACTATCTTGCGGTACGATCACAGCGTTTCTCTTCCTTGGCTTTCCAGTCTGGGCTTCCGCTGATTTGGATAGCCGGCTGAAACACGGAATCGATCTCCATATCGCTAACCATGGTAGCGATTCGGCTCTAGCCGCGCTGCGCGGGGTGCTGCACGAAGCTCAAGCGCTTGATCATCCCGATTCAGTTGCAATGGTGAAGGCCGTCCGGGAACTGCGAAACGTCTTTCAGTCACGGGGCCAGCTCGATTCTGTGGATTATTACAATTCAAGGACTTACTCGATACTGCTTAACCTTCGTCCCGGACAACTGGAGGCAGCACAGAATTTTTGCCTCGAAGAGGCGCGACGATTGTTGGGGTGTGGGGATAAGGACCGTGCTAAGTTCTTTTTCAATCGTGCCATCGCAGAGAGTCTGTTGATTCCACCGGGCGCCACTGGAGATCCTCGTTGGGCTTGTCACAACTGGGGCGAATACAGCTACACAATTATGAAGTATCAGGTCGCCGAAAAGTTTTTCTTGCGCGCTATCGATGAGGCGGTGAGGATGGCGGGCGAATACGATTGGGTCACCGATGAAATGGTGTCACGCCTTGGCAATTTCTACAACGAGATGGGACGGTATCCAGAAGCGCTGGGATTACAGTGGCGTGATCTAAATATCCGCCGACACATTTACGGTGAACATTCGACGAAAGTAGCAGCGTGTCTCAATAACATCGCTATTGTTCATAAGCAGAGAGATATGCTGGATAGCGCTGAGACACTTCTGAGCGAAGCACTGCAAATTTGCACAGCGAGCGGCGATAGTACTGGCAAGACCACAATGACGATTCTGGGCAATTTTGCAGAAACATTGGAGAGACAAGGAAAGTACGCTGAGGCGGAATCCCTTTACTTGACGGTCCTTGAGAATCGGAAAGACGATCTCAATAGGTCGCTGACGGCGCTGGCTCAAAGCGAGCTCGCCAATTTTTATCGCAATATCGGACGATTTCGAGACGCGACGATGATGTTGGAAGAAGCCTTAACCATTCGCAAATCACTTCCGACTCTTCAGGAACATGTTATTGCTACCAATTGTGCTGACTTGGCCCGAGTCTATCTTGAGCAAGCAGACTACGTCTCGGCAGAGCGATTGCTCAGGGACGCAACTGCCCGACATCGCTCAAGCGTTGGAGCGAACCATCCTGAGCTTGCCAATGACCTCATTTCCCTCGGCAAGCTCCTGCTTATTGAGAGTCGTTATGTTGAGGCCGAAGCAGTGCTTAGTGAAGCCCAAGGCTTGCTCAAGAGTATTCACTCCGGGCCGCACACCGCGCTTGCTGATGTACTTTCTGATTTGGCGCATGTTGCTCTTGCACAGGGCAACTATAGCCTGGCAAGAGAGCGAATGGAGCATTCGCGGCAAATCAGAAAACAAGTGTTAGGGGAAAATAACCCGGGGTATGCAGACGCACTGGAGGATCTCGCCAATCTTCAAGTCTCAGCGGGAGCTATCGAAGAGGCGTCAAAATCAGCAGACCACTGCCTGCGAATACGGAAGTCTCTGCTGCCGGGTCTCGACCCGGGTATTGCGAAGTGCATTTCGCTGCAAGCACGCATTGACCTAAAAGCCGGACATTTTGATCGAGCCACACATAGATACAGGAAAGCTATCCAGTCCTTTAGATCCATATATGGAGAAATTCATCCTAGCCTTGCAGATGCAAGTGAGGGGTTGAGTTCGGCGCTCGGGAAATCTGGGCAGAACTCAGAAGCACTTGCTGCTGCTATCGAGGCAACCACCATTCGATTTCGGCTCTTCAAACAGAATGCCCAAGTTCTCTCTGAGCGAAGCGCGTTGGCATACGTGACGGCCTTACGCAATTCCTGCAATTTGCTCTTGTCTACATACTTCTCGAATCTGAATAACGAATATCAATCCGAAGTAGCGGCAATTATTCTGCAATCAAAATTTCTCGTGACTGAAGAGATGAAGAATCTCGATCGGTACGACTCACAAGACACAACGGCAATACGATTGCGAGAAAAATTGCGCCTTAACCGATTCAGATTGGCGAAGCTTTTTGTCGAAGGTCCGAAGAAGACGGCCATCACCAAGTACACAAGAGAACTCGATTCGTTGTCAAAATTCGCTGAAGAGCTTGCGACGCGACTCTCATTGCTTTCAAAACCGCAGTCAGAAGTTGAGCTCGCCACTCTTGCCTCACTGTGCCATTCTATTCCGGAATCAACTCTTGTTGTCGAGTATGTAAAATATACTCTCGATAATGAGTACGTTGGGAGCTCAAGTGAAAGGTATGCGGCACTCGCCTTACAAACATCCGGTCTAATTCAGTTTAGTGATCTCGGCGATGCCACGGCTCTGGATGAGCTGATTTCAGAGTATCAGTCACACATGAATCGTATTTCAAACCAGGGATTCGCGACTAAATCTGATTCCGAGGCTTTTGGCGTTATTTCAAGGGCGCTATCTGGCTACTTGTTGTCACCACTCTCGTCGAATTTCGGAAAATTTCGTGATCTCATTCTTGCCCCCGATGGGAATATATCCTCTGTGGCGTTCTCGGCCCTGCCGCATCATGGCAAGTACCTCGTGGAACACCATAATATCCGCTATGTCAATACTGTTCGTGAACTGAAAAGTGTTAACACTGAGATCTCGAACACATCATGCCTCCTTGCGATCGGCGATCCTGACTTTGACTTGGCTTCGAGCGAATCGTTCGCGAGTTCAAGCAAAGATGGTGCTGTCACTCAAGGCTTTAGAACTCGAATTCGCAGCAATCGCTCGACCTGCCTCGCATTTGATGATTTGAAACTTTCGCGACTACCTGCGTCCAGCGCAGAGGTCAACAGCATCGTTACGAGTTGGGGTGAATCTCCAACTGCTATAGCGCGAGTACTTAGTGGAACGAGCGCCACAGAGGAAGCCTTCAAAGCCTTGGCATCCAACTTCAACTGTATACACATTGCGACTCACGGCTTTGCAATCGCTCCTGATTGTGGCTCAATTGCAGCGAGACTGGGTACCGATAAAGTTCACCATGACCCACTATTGCTTTCCGGTGTCTACCTTGCAGGTGCAAACAATGCAGTTCAGCGATCGGACTTCGGTCTTGAGGACGGGATACTAACAGCTTCAGAGATCGCCGATTTGGATCTTCGTCGGGTTAATACTGTGGTATTGTCGTCCTGTGAAAGCGGGCTCGGAGCTCTTCGAGATGGCGAGGGCGTTTTTGGCCTCACGCGAGCATTTCGGCTCGCAGGAGTTCGGACGGTGATTTCTACCTTGTGGAAAATACCAGATGAACAGACTGTAGAATTAATGGCACAAGTTTATGATTCACGAGACAATGACTTCGGCAGCCGTATTTCACAAATCCAGCGAGATCTTATCAAAAATGCTAAGAATCGCGGTCGTACAGACCATCCCTTTGCATGGGGTAGTTTTATCGCCGTCGGCGATCAATAGGCGCCGACATCTTATTCATATTGGAAGCTTTGTTTTCTCCAACGTGATTTCCCACCAGCATCACAGAGCTCAATTTCGTACTCTCCAGTTGGAAGGGCGTTTGGTTCTAGGAGCAAAACCGTCGCTTCAGATGTGTTGAACCGGGTGTCGGAATTCTCGTAGTAGATCTGTGAGGATTCACGAGAGAGGACCCTTAGCGTATATACTGAATCTGTCCACGTATCTTTGAAAACCAGAGTTAACACGTTGCGGTCGGACGATTTAAGTGTCTGATCCGCATTAACTGATCTAGTGCTTGACAAACTGCTCAGGATGTCCACGGGGTAGATACCCGATTCGCCCACACTTCTTGCCGTCTGCCTGAAGAAACTTAATCCGACGATTGAAATCAAAAGCAGCAATAGCACTGCCGGACGAAGAATTGCACTGATGTTCGTAGGCCAAAGCTGACTAACAATTCGATTGATTCGAGTACGGCTTCTTACTTGGTTCTCCAGAACAATGTCGACGAATTTGCGGCTTTCCGGCGACGTCCGGATAAATTCAGCGCTTGCTGAAAGGATCGCAACTTCGTTCCGACACATTTCGCACTCCATTAGATGCAATTCGAAATCTTCAACTTCCCGAGATGTCAATATTTGAAGCTCATACCCATGAAGCAATGCACCCACGCGCTGATTTGTGCACTTCTTAATCATCGATTTCCACCGCTTTCCATGCATTCACGAAGTTTCTCTCGGCTTCGACTCAGGAGCGTATGACAATTTTGAACGGTTAGACCAAGGCGCTGGCAGATCTCTTCCGTGTCATATCCTTGATGCGCCAGGTTTACTAATCGGGCATATCTTAAATTGGACATTATTAGCTTCTCAAAGCACCTTCGAATTATTATACCAAGTTGGTGGTTAGCAGAGTCGAGGCTGGTCCCCATATGATCCGCTTCGACTGAAGAGAGCATTGGATGACGATCTTGGTATTGATAGGCATTTCCTATCTTATTTCTCAATACACCATACGCCCAATGCATGAACCCTTTGTCAAACTGCTCTGTACGGTATTTCTCCAGCACAGTGGCGCAGGCTTCTTGCACGATATCTTCGTGAGTTCGATGCGGCAGATCCCGTAACCGATGTTTCGCGATTAGAATAAAACTTTCACGCAAAGATTTAAATATTTGGTTCTCAGCAGCCTTGTCCCCTGCTTTCGCTTTTTCGATCAGTGACTCGATCATTAATCGAATATAGCTAAATATCACGGAATGGAAAAGTCCTTGATTGATGATGTCGACGCGAACTCAACTATGTCCATCGGCCGACTCACTGCAGTTCTCAGATTGTTGACAAACCCGGGAGTCCGTAGCTGGGAATAATTGGGTTGCTAAAATATTCCGAGTGCCCGTCCTTGGGTCCTCCGCGAATTGGGGTGTTATTCACTTTTGCTTGCTTGGCATTGAGGATGATGCTACCCCTCCCTTTTCAATTGTCACCAAACTTATGGTGTCGTCAGAAAATGTACATACTAAGTTGTTGTAGTCCGTTTTCTATTGGACGTCCTGAGAAGTTGTCGTTTTCTGCTCTTTACAATCCTCTCATTATGGACCATCGCGATGTCAGTGTGGAAGCAGGATGGATCGTCACAACAAGACAGCATATTCGACTGTTCGTGTGACCAGAACGTGTCCAGAACGGTTGAACGGTCCTCGACGTTATTGCGTGATTGCAGGGCGGACGGCGGTTTAGGGACTTCGTCCGGGCCTATTCGCAACCGTAAGTGATTGTATGAGAAATTGTTATAACAATTAGAGGAGGTGATCGAACCCCCAACTCACGGCGTGGGACATAGAGTTAAGTGGTGCTGTGACCAAGTTGTGACGGGGTTTTGCAGCAGGCAAACTAAAAGGGCAGGCCAAAATGGCCCGCCCAAGGGAAAGAACAATGTCGCAATAACCTGCTACTTGCGGGTGGAAAGCTCCTCTATTTTCTTAGCGAGATTCGCTACCTGCTTCTTAATTTCAGCGTTCTGCTGTAGCAGTTCGCGATTCTGTGTAGCGAGATCCTTGCTCTGCTTTTTCAGAAACTGATTCTGCTTGCTCAACTCCTTGATCGCCACGAGCGCGATACCAGAGGGATCGATGGTCGAGATCGAGATACCATCCGAACCAACGCCGAAGGTCCTTTTGAAGTCTTGTGCAGTTGGTCCAATATGCTCAATCCGGTCATCACTCTTGTAGTTCCACTTAGTGATTTCCAGCTCCGAAATCTTGTCGAGAATTTCCGCTCCATCAACTCTCTCAAAGTTTTCTTTCGCCTTCTTGTCAGAAGCATTAATCCAGTTCGTTCCGTCACAAGTTGCCCCGCCGACCGCGACATGAACGCCAGTTGCGGAAGCAGTCATGGAAATAGAGTTTACCACCGGTACACCTGGTGGCAGCCCATTGAGCCGCAAACCTGAACTGTCTGAAGTACTGAATACCTCCGCCACGTAATCATCAGTACCATCGTCGTCGGAATCTGTACGGCAAAACATCTCAGCATCGAAATTCTGACCACCACCCACCGGTCCCACATGGTAGCCAGACTTGGCTTCACTCTTACCGTCGCCATCGGCGTCGCAATCCAGAACAGTCATCGCACTGTCGCTTGCTTCCATTCCAACACGAACAGTCGCCCCAGTACCCGTCGTATTGATGGCGCGGAATGATGATCCTGAAGCGGACCCTGGACTGCCCCCGGGCTTTTGCACAATGATTCCACGAGAGAATGCCGGCCCGGCACCATCCGGGTCAGCTTCAAATAAAGAAACGGCGCTGTCCGGTGACGCCGCCATTCTAATCGTACCGGTCGTACTGCCGTTACGGCCTCTCAACAGCACGTCTGCCCTCTTCCCCCCGGTTTCAGCCACAATTCGATACTCAGACTCGGGAGTGCCATCGCCATCTTCATCAGACGATACTTCGTGCATGGCTGAATCCGGATACGCAATTGAACTCACCTGATTCACCTGTCCACTCAGTCCACGAGAAAGAGTATTCAGTACAGTCGCGGAAGGAAGATTGCGTTGGTTGATCTCACGTGTAGCTTGTCCGGACACATAGTGTGAGGCAGAGATTTGAACTACAGAATCTGCGTAAGTTGATGCAATGACGCGATTCTTATCGGCACCTGTTCCTTTGGTGTTGATGGCGACCGAAGAATTCGTGGGAGTGACAATCATTTCGGCAGTGTTATCAGGAGTGCCATCGTCATCAGGGTCGTGCCCGAGTCGTCGGCTGGCCGAACTCGTCGATACGCTATCGTTCAAGCTGTATTCAGCATGGCCGTCGCCGTCGGCGTCCCCTTCAAGGATAATTATCTGGGTCGGGTTCGTGCTTCCACCAACACCTTTCACTATTCCCTTTCCCCTCTGAGCACCGCTAGAAGTCTCGCTGTAGTATGAGCGCGACACGAGGGACCACGGAGTAGCTGAAAAATGCGTTCGCGGCGAGATCGTCGTAACAGATCCACCGATCGTTACTTCGATCTGGAGCCACATGTCGCAGTAGGGTGGGCAGACTGAGATATCGAAGAATCCCCCTGTCTTGCCGAGCTCGGTAGTGAACAGACCATCTTCGACAGAGACATTCTGAGTCTCACTCCAGGACTCGATTCCCATTGTGGAATCGGACCACAAGCTGAAGCGCACGGAATAAGACCCATCGGGCACAGCAGCACCTCCGGAATTTGTGAGTCTTCCCTGGTAACTTACGGTGGTAGGCGGAGCGGCCGAAAGGCCTACTGCGAGCGTCAGCACTAGGCATGACGCCCGGACGTGATAAACAAATCGCATACAATCCTCTCTCGTTGGAGTGGCGGATTACTTGATTAGTCAAACTTTCTACTTAAATTGCGCAAGAACGGCAAAGATCACGCCTGATTATCGATTATATCGCTCCGGATACTCGTCAATATAGTGCCGACCTCGCTGTTCGCAAACAGCTATTTTTGACTCGTCTTGAGTGGCTACCAATTATCGATGGAAAAGGCACGCGAGTGATAGGGCTCCGCATCCACGTGGAGCACCTTTTAGGGAAGGCAAAATCCCCGAATGGGTAATGATAGGACGTGAGCAATCGCCGAAGTACGCAGGAACAGGACAGCAGCGTATTGAAACGAGAACCGGCCAATCGATTTCGAAAAAGCTGTGACAGATCCGCATTGCAATTCGCGGACCGCAACTTCGGTTACAGACCAAAAATGGATCGATATTACTGGAGGTGGGGCGAATCGAACCCCGACTTGCGTTGTGGTACAAGGATTTACGTGGCGTTGTGACCAAATTGTGATCGTTTTTCGTCGGCGCTAAATGAAGATATGTTCAATTATGTAGTTCTAGTCCCACTCATCGATCATCACGACGAATGTCCCTCAGTCTTTGTCTCTGTACCCGTGAAGGTAGAATTGAGATTCGGCCCTCTTTGCAATTGCTGCCGCAAGGCTTCGGAAGACCAAATTGTGTACAGGATAGATTCCGTACCAGTAGACAATCCCGAGCAAACCTTTGGGGTAGAAGCGGGCTGTTTGCGTGAGAATACTGCTTTCATGACCCGTGCTATCAACAATGAATTCCAGCCACGCCTTGCCAGGAAGCTTCATCTCTGCTCTGAGCAGTATCCTCGTGCCCGGAATCAGTTCCTCAACGTGCCAGAAATCCAGCTTGTCCCCAACGGACAGCACGCTGGGGTGACGTCGACCCCGACGCAACCCGACGCCTCCAAACGCCTCATCAACAAGACCGCGCAGCTTCCAAAGAGAGTTCGCCCCATACCACCCGTTCTCTCCCCCTATTGAACTGACTACCTGAAATAGTCTCTTGGCAGAAGTTCGCACTGCGAATTGTCTCCGGTCGATTAGTAAGTGCGACGGCTCGATTTGTGAGATGATTGACCCGTCTTCCTCTACGTGCTGCTCGGATTGCTCTGAAATAACAACCGAGAGCGCTCGTTTGACCGCCTGATCGAAAGTGATTGGTGCGATTGGGAACAGTTTCCTGGCATCATCGTTTTCGCATATCGTTTCATGTCTGAGTCCCTCAATGAGCGCGCGCGCGGGTTTTACAGGCACGGGTGTAACCAGGCCGACCCAGTAGGACGAAAGCCTCGGGGTTAGGACCGGTACCTTGATCAGCCATCGCTTCAACTTGAGCGCTCGCGCCACTCGCAACATCATGTCTCTATAGGTTAGGATCTCCGGGCCGCCTATATCTATTATCCTTCCCAATGACTCGACGGATGCGAGAGCAGCAACCAAGTACTTGAGCACATCCTCGACTGCAATCGGCTGTGTTCGGGTGACCACCCAGCGCGGGCAAACCATTACGGGCAAGCGATTGGCCAGATGGTGGATCATCTCAAACGAAAGGCTACCTGCTCCTACGATCACTGCGGCTCGAAATTCAGTCACAGGAACATTGGACTCCCGCAGCACATCGCCAACCTCGTGCCGACTCCTGAGGTGTGGAGACTGCTGCTCTCGTCGTTTTCCAAGGCCACCCAAGTAGATGATACGATTGACTCCAGAACGTCTCGCGGCCTCCCCCACATTCTTGGCAGCCTGTCGATCAAGCTCAGCAAAATCGCCTGTGGGGTTGGTCATGGAGTGGACAAGGTAATAGACAACGCTTACTTTCTGGAACGCGATGTCTAGTGAAGGAGCGTCAAGAACATCCCCTTCCATCACTTCGACCGAGTCAGCCCACGCAAACGCCGAAACCCGAGATCGATCACGAACGAGACATCTGACACGGTATCCCTGCTCAAGTAGCCGCGGCACCAGCTTCGAACCTATGTAACCGCTCGAGCCGATAACCAACATGCAAGCCTGTGTCTCGCCGGATTTCCCCGACAACTCCACCTCCTACGGTCCTTCTAGCCAGCGCTATTGGCGGCTATCCTATTGTAGTCAACATGATGACTCATTCCAAATGCACTTAACGAACGATAAGACTTGCCATGTATTGGTGCATCAAAGATCTAATCCAATCTCGCGAGTTCGAGTCCGCCATTTTCCCAATTCTGTTTCAGGCTGATTTGCTAATCACCGTTCTTTGCTTTAGATCACGTGAGAATCACTCGGTCGATTGAAATCCGAGACCCGGCCAATCAAGGCCGGGTCTCGGCTCAAGTCCAACTACTTGTTTGCGATGATCTGAGCTCCGAGAGCCTGAGCACCCACTCCGCCGAGAAAACCCTTGGCGAAAACTGTGTAAATCTTCCCTGCCGCAAGCGTGATCCCCGGCAGATTCAACACCACTGTGTTGTTGGTAGCCGCATCACGCACTTGCAGGTTGTAAGTGCCAGCATCAAGCGGGGTGAAATCGGTGGACTGCTTGAACACCTTGTTGCCGAAGACAATAGTGCCATTAGTCAAAGTTATGTTAACGGCCGGTGCATTCGGTGATAGGTGCACGAACCGAACGTGCGCCTTTCCGGCTGCTGGCGCCGCCAAATCGTCGTTCAGTACAACAGTTGATATCTTGCTGACAGAATCGACAGCAAACACACTGTAATTAGTATTTGCCGTCAGAGGCAGGTCGGCGTTGATTACAGTCGTGCTGGTGCCAGCGACATTCACCTTCACGTTGCGCGTACCAGCATTGACCGGCAGGTAGCCAGTATTGCCGGCAAACACAAGCCCGCTACCGGCAACCACATTGTCCACCAGGAGGTCAACGGCCGGTGCATTCGGCGAAGCATGAACCACCATTACATTTGCCTTGGCAGCGGGGGCGGTCGGGTTGTCATCATCACTGCAAGAGATCATCAAGATTGGCAGTGCTGCCAATACTATCCCGGTTAATAGAGTCTTCTTAAACATTTCTATCTCCTAATTCCATAAATCATTTCATAGAGTTGTTGAATGACCTGTTCTTGACGAGCAGGCTGTGACTATTTCATTAGAACCATCTTCTTCTGTTCAGTGAATCCATCGGTCTGGATTCTGTAGAGGTAGATGCCTGAAGCAACATTGGAGGCATCAAAGGTAACCTGATGCGTGCCTGCCGCCATCGGGCCATCGACGAGGCGGGCAACTTCTTGACCGAGAATATTGAAGACCGTCAATGAGACCTGTGACGCCTTCGGGAGAGCGAATGAGATCGTGGTGGTCGGATTGAACGGATTGGGGTAGTTCTGGCTCAATTCGAACGACTCCGGCAGAACCGAGGTTGAGCGATTGAGTTCAACGGCAAGGGCGGACTCTTCGTCGGCTTCGATCCCAACCATCGGGCTGGGAGTGGCGGCCGGGAATGCGACCACGGTACCGTTAGGAAGAGCGGCGAAAACTCCGAATGCCGGACCGTTGCCGTTATCGGCAGGGTTCAGGAAGCCGGATGCGAATACCACTGCCGCACCGCCACCAAGCCCCGAAAGGTTGGCAGTGAACGAGGCCACAGCCGCAGTGCTGTTACCGGGCGTGACGGTGAGTGTGTAGTTCTTGGCGAAGAGGAACTTGTTATCGGTGAAGTCGCCATAAGAAGCATCATTGACAACTCGCCAATTCCATCCACTGCCGACACGTGCGTAAATATCGACAGTTGGTGCGTCGGTCGAACCATGAAAAATGACGGTACTGATACCGAACTTGGTATTTGATTGCTCGCGGATGCCGTCGACTGCAAAGAGATTGAAGCCAGTGCCGACTCCATCCGGATTTGCGGCAAAACCGCCCGGATTGAGCACGCCGTTGGCGATGGCAACATAAGTGCGGCCATCTTCAAGGGTGACCGGAATCGTCGCGATGGCGTCATTGGCAGAAGTGCTGTTGCCTGGGGCGACACCGATATTGAGTTGGACGCCTGCCGGGACGGTGCGGAATTCGGTTGCTTCACGGAAGGCGAAGTCGTCCTCGTAAAGAGCTCCGTTAACGTAGATATCAACGACCGAAGCGGCCGGATCAGAGGCATTGTGGATGACCTGCAATCGAGCAGTCAGGGTCACAGCCGGAAGGGTCACGACGGTTCCGTTCGGCAATGCGGCAAAGAGGCCGAAAGCGGCGCCGTTGCCGTTGGCGGCAGGATTGAGAAAACCGGAAGCAAAGACAACGGCAGAACCGCCATTGAGGCCGGAAAGGTCGGCTTCAAATGTTGCGACGATCGCGTTGTTGTCATTCCCTGGCGTAACGTCGAGCAAGTATTTCTTAGGAGCCAACGTGCTGTAGTTTGAGAAATCGCCGTAGCTGGCGTCGTTCACGATCGGACCCAGCGGCCAGCCACGGGCGATGATATCGACAGTCGGAGCATCAGAAGCGCCATGAAAACCGATGACATCGACTCGATAGAACCACTTGGCGCGCTCACGCATGTCATCTTTGGCGAAGAGCGTGAAGCCGATCGGACGGGCGTCGGGATAAGCAGCGAAAGCCGACGTTTCGAGAACGCCATTGGCGAACGCGACGTAGGTTTTATTCGCGGCCAGGGTCACCGGAATGGTGGCGATGACATCGTTAGCGGAAGTGCTGTTGCCCGGGGCCACTCCGATATTGAGCTGGACTCCGGCGGGAACAGTGCGGAATTCGGTGGCTTCGCGGAACGCGAAGTCATTTTCATAAAGCGAGCCGTTGACGTAGATGTCGACGACAGCGGCTGCCGGGTCAGCGGCGTTGTGAATGACTTGAAGACGGGCAGTCTGGCTGATCGCCGGCAAGGCCGCGACAGCGCCGTTCGGCAGGGCGGCAAACAATCCGAATGCCGGGCCGCTGCCGTTAGCGACCGGGTTCAGGAAGCCGGAGGCGAAGACGACTGCAGCGCCACCGGCCAGACCGTTGAGGTCGGCTTCGAAGGAAGCGACGACGGTGTTTTTGTCGTTTCCGGGCGTGATATCGAGCGTGTATTTTCTATCGAAGAGCGACCGGTAGTCTGAGAAACCACCGTAGCTAACATTATCAAAAAGCGGCGAGATGTTATTGCCGCGAATGCGAATATCGACGGTTGGAGCATCAGTTGCTCCGTGGAATGCGATTAGATCAACTGAAGACTTCCATCTGGACTTTTCGCGAATGCCATCGCGGGCATAGAGATTGAAACCGATCGGGCGCGCATTCGGATTGGCGGCGAAGGCGCTCGGATTCAGGACACCGTTGGCAATTGCGACGTAAGTCTTCCCTGCCGCCAGGGTCACCGGAATGGTGGCGATGACATCGTTGGCGGAAGTGCTGTTGCCCGGGGCCACTCCGATATTGAGCTGGACTCCGGCGGGAACAGTGCGGAATTCGGTGGCTTCGCGGAACGCGAAGTCATTTTCATAAAGTGAGCCGTTGACGTAGATGTCGACGACAGCGGCTGCCGGGTCAGCGGCGTTGTGGATCACCTGAAGTCGCGCATCGGCGGCCTGGGCGATTGCGGCGGTGAAAAATATCATTGTTACCGCAAGTAATTTTGTTGCAAATTCTCTCATGTTCTCCTCCAACTGTGTTCTATTCATTGCCGTTGTTTTCATTGTTGCTCTGTCACGTGTCCGATTCGTTCTTAAGATGAGCGAGAAATTTCTTTCTCGCTCATCCGGGCGGGTAACAGGAGTGACGGACACAACGGTACTCTCTGTTCTCCAAGCGCTTCTTCATTCTATGGAAGGACACTGCGCGGAACGTGTCATTACGGGAGTCAGAAAATGCGCAGCGCCCTATCCAAGTAACATTACTTCTTTGCGTCTTCCTTCGGGAGGATGACGGAGTCGATGACATGGATGACACCGTTGGATGTCACGATGTCGGTCTTGAGAACCTTGGCACCGTCGATCATCACGCCATCTTTGCCGGCAGTGACCTTCGCCATCTGACCATTGACAGTCTTGGCTCCAGTCAGCTTCACGACGTCAGCAGCCATGACCTTACCGGAAACGACGTGATAGGTAAGAATCGAAGTGAGCTTGGCTGTGTCGGCGAGAAGAGCTTCCACAGTTCCTTTAGGCAGTTTTGCGAAAGCTTCGTCCGTCGGGGCGAAGACCGTGAACGGCCCAGCACCCTTAAGGGTCTCGACGAGTCCGGCCGCCTTGACGGCAGCTACGAGAGTATTGAATGAACCGGCGGTGACAGCGGTTTCGACGATATCCATCGGCTTCTGAGTGGTTTTGGCTTCCATTTTGGTATCTCCTGTTTTCTGCACGGTAGCAGCGGCGTCTTTACTGCAGCTATCGGCGCTGAGGTTTCCGGTTCCAGTGAATAGCAGCGCAATGACGGCTGCAACAGTGGTAAGTTTCTTGTTCATGGTCTATTTCTCCTGTAAGGTTGTTTCGATTTTGATTCCGTGTGCTAAACTAGTAACTGCGCGTCGCGACTCCCCAGCGACTTTGGATCGACTTGAAACCGGCTGCTTGGTAGATAGCCGCGATTCCAACCAGCACATATACTGCTTTGGCGAGCACGGTTCCGTCACCGAGTAAAGTCGCTACAAGATTGAAGTTCAGTACTCCAACCAACCCCCAGTTCAGTCCACCGACGATTAATAGAACTGCGGCGAGAATGTCGAATGTTTTCATTTTTTGATTTCCTTGCATTGAGTGTTATTTCTCTTATCGAACAAACTGTTCATCGTTTGTCTAACTTGTGACTAATTTAACAGCACATACTCAAAAAGGTTCGCGGAAAATCTAAGAATATTGTATATTTCTACCAAAGTTCTGTCTTGCATTATCTTACAAAAAGTGCTGCGGCGGATTACCACCAGACAGGGAACACACACAATAGATTCTTGTTGTCTAAATTGAACAATTGATTATGATTTGTCTACTATATGACAGAAGAGAAGGATTGAGCACATCTAATGGCCAAGAATTCACGCGACGCCGAACTGGGGATCGAAGCGGTGGCACGACGTTCCGGATTGAGTCAGCACCTAATTCGTATTTGGGAGCGGCGCTACGCAGTGGTCCGACCCGTTCGAACCAAATCCAATCGTCGGCTCTATTCGGAAGCGGACGTTGGCAGGCTTGCACTTTTGAATCGAGCCGTCCACGCCGGACATCGTATCAGCGATATCGCGACATTGTCTACCCCCAAGCTCGAGCAGCTTGTCGGGAAGGACTTCCCAAAGACGGCCACATCCAGAAGCAAAGGCAAAGGAGTGAGCCCCAATTTTGTCAAGCTCGCGTTAAACGCTATAACAAAATTTGACTCAGAAGAACTGGATGCCATTCTGTCGCATGCTGAAGTAGACCTAGGGCAGGCACGGGCGCTTGACCAAATCGTCATGCCATTGATGGAGTCGATCGGCGAGTTGTGGAAAGACGGCAGCATTCGCATTGCCCACGAGCATATGGCCACCGCAGTAATCCGGAATCATGTCGGCGCATTACTCGCGTCCATGCGTTACCCCGCAACCGCACCATCCATCGTTGTTGCCACGCCAGTTGGACAAATGCACGAAGTGGGTGCTTTGGTAGTCGCGGTTGCTGCCGCGTTAGAAGGATGGCGCCCCGTCTTTCTCGGATCGAATTTGCCCGCTGATGAGATTGCTGGTGCGGTCCAGAAATCCGGCGCACGTGCTATCGCCCTAAGCATGGTGTTCCCGTTCGATGATTCCAAACTACCGGCGGAGTTGAATCGGCTCAGACGGCTACTTCCTGAGAAAGTCTCTATTCTGATTGGCGGGCGGGCGGCTGAAGCATACAAAGACGCAATTGATTCGATCTATGCCTTTCGCATGAAAGACATTGATATGTTCCGACGTCAGTTGGAGCTGTTGCGGTCAAGCAAAACAATGCCTTCAGTCCAGAAGTCGAAGAGGGGCCGTTAATGTCCGTAGAAGACCGTCGGGTTGAGAATTGCGGTTGGTAATACAAGAAGGTAACGAAGTAACTAATGAGCAGTATGATGATTAGAACGAGAGTAGTTCTCGTGGTGGCGCTACTAATTGGACTAGTCTCTACCGTAGCAGCTGAGCCAAGGTGGCAGGTTGACCTCGAGACTGGATTGGCCGTCAATGGTTACAACAATGTGCGTATCCCAGGGAATACCGGTACGAAGTTTTCGCTCTCCCGCGATCTTGAGATCGATCAAACCGTATTCTGGCGAGCGCGATTTTCCCGCATATTTGGCGACAAACACAGTCTGTCCTTACTGATTGCTCCTCTGACCTTCAATGCGGAAGGCCGACTGGAGAACGTTCTCAAGTTCGCAGGCGGTGAATTTGCCGCTAATACGTTTGTGAGTGCGAAGTACAGATTCGATTCGTATCGAATGACCTATCGCTACGATTTCTGCCGTCGAGATAGATTGCGCCTTGGTATCGGGTTCACCGGCAAGATTCGAGATGCTGCGATCAGCGTTGAAGGTGGAGGACAAAGATCAGAGAAAGCCAATACCGGTTTCGTGCCGCTGATCAACTTCCGAGCCCAGTGGACGATCAGTTCGCGCTTTGGAGTTCTTCTTGATGGCGACGCCTTGGCCGCCCCACAGGGACGGGCCGAGGATGTTCTCCTGGCGCTCACCACAGACACGTCCAAGAATCTGCAATTCAGGATTGGTTATCGCATCCTTGAAGGGGGAGCTGACAACGATGAGGTTTACACCTTTGCACTTGTGAATTACCTGGCGCTAGGCGCGGCTTGGAGATTCTGATAGACAGTGAAGAAGGCGCCGACTTTGGTGTCTCGATGAAAGGACCGCAAGTTCAGTCGATCGGTGCACGAAGACTATGATTAGAATTCCTTCAACCTCTGGAGTGAGCCCTGCAGGTCAGATCATCGCCCTGCTGGTGTGGGTGGGGCTCTGTTTCTTCACAGGCTGGGTTGGTTCAAGGTTCATGCCCGGTGCATGGTACCTTCAGTTGCAGAAGCCAACCTGGACACCACCCGGGTACCTCTTCGGGCCAGTATGGTCGTTTCTGTATTTGACAATGGGTGTTGCGGCGTGGCTGGTTTGGAAACGCTCAGGATTCGCCGGAGCGCGTATCGCCCTGATTCTGTTCATCGCTCAGCTTGCCCTCAATGGAATGTGGTCGTGGATATTCTTCGGTATGCAGAGGCCGGGTTTAGCGTTTGCAGAGATACTGATTCTGTGGGGAATGATACTTATAACCCTGCTGACCTTTTGGCGATCGAGCGCCACCGCTGGCGTTCTTTTCATACCGTATCTTGCCTGGGTGTCTTTCGCCGCAGTTTTGAACTGCACGATCTGGCAGTTGAATAAGAGCAACTGACAGAAGGCACTCAAAAATCTAGACTTTCACCCAAATATAGAGAACATATATCTAATAAATTAGAGCTGGGGGAATCTAACCCCGACTTGCGTTGTGGGACACGGACTTAAGTAGCGCTGTGACCAAATTGTGACCGTTTTTTCTCTCGAAGGAACGCTGATGCCAATTACACGATCTTCATCTCCCTCAATCCCAGGCAAGGTGAAAAAGAGCCGACGAAAGCAATTCGTCGGCTCTTCCCTACCCTTTTTGTCGATCATTTCTACTTCATCAAGATCATCTTTCGAGTCTCAGTATATTCGGCTGCCGAGATTCGATACAAATAAATACCCGAAGCGACGCTCTGATTCTTGTTGTCCCTACCGTCCCAGTTCACCTGGTAGTTTCCTGCCGCTTTGTGTTCGTCAAGGAGTGTTCGGATCGACTGACCGAGAATGTTGAGTACCTCCAGCTTAACGTGGGTTGAGCGCGGGATCGCGAATCCGATCTCGGTAGTTGGGTTGAACGGATTAGGGTGGTTCTGGCTCAAGGAGAACTCCGTCGGCAGCGGATTTTGCTCAGCTTGCCTGTACATTATCTGCACGACATCATTCGGTATCATACCTGCAGGCACCGGCAGACGCAGATTGACCAGAGTCAGAATGAAATCGGCGCGGATGTAACGAGCGAATTGTTGACCAAATCCGGGACCACCATCATCCGGTGGATCGATCTCATCGTTGACCAACATGTCACAATAGGTTACGACTTGGCTTACAGTATTTCTGTCGGATGTGATAGCCTCCGCCTGACTTAACTTGCCAGAGACAACATTGAGCATAAGCGCCATCAACTGCGCCTTTGCGAACTTCTTTATGAACGGCTCTTGAACGCCACCGCACATGTTGAGAAGAGACTTCATCTCCGTCAGGCTGTCGTCTTGCGAAGCAGGCTGAGTCACGGAGTAGAAATCGATCGGGTTGACCGGATTCTGATTGAAGTGCTGATTGATCAGGCTCGCAAATCTGGAGAACTTGGCCTTGCTGAAGTCACATGGCTTATTTTGCAGAGCTTTCTGCAATTGGTTAGCCCAATAGGCACGGGTTCGGGGTGCAACCACAACCTGAGTCTTCATGAGTTCGAAGTTGACAGTGTGTGGAAGCCCTTTCACTTTAATCTGCTTAGTTTCCTGATCGGCTTGGAAGCCGAGTGGGGTCACGATTGAAACAGCATAATCACCATTGTTCAGACCGGCGAAACAGTAGTGCCCAGACACATCAGTCACCGTCGATGCGACGTTTGTACTAGCGAGGTCCGAGAGGTCGACAGGGATGCCGAGCAGGCCAGTCGAGTTGGATGTGACAGTACCACAAACGGAGCCGGTGTCGAGGGTGGAGTAAAGGTAGCCTTCCGCTGGGATGTCAGAAATGTGTGTGTCAATGGCAAGCCACGTAGTGTCGCTGTCGCTAACCGAAAAGACGGTGTAAGTATCACCAGAGCCTGCCACGGATTTTGGGAGGATCTGAACGGTGTATACCCCTTCGTCAGGAAATGGGATTCCAACTGTAGCACCGCTGTCATCGGACGCTATCGGATACTCGTCGTACCAAGCGCAGGTTATGTTCGATTCTCGTCGATCAATCGATCGTCCTGTGGGGTCGATCACCCGCAGGTCAATTGGTGACCGCTTTACGAATCTTAGGTCCGCGCCAATTTCACATTCAAGCGCTGGTTCGGCGCCGGGGCTAGCGCGTACTATCTCGTGGGTGACCACCTGCGGATGGACAATCTGAATTTCCCACCTGTACTTTAGATCAGGCGATATTCGGCTTAAATCTAGGACCCCGACGCTAACCTGCGTTCCTATGCTAGAAGCAATATCGAAGTTGTTTCCCGCGAATGGATCGATTCGCTCGTAATCCATTCGGTAGACAGGAATAGTATCACCGCCTGGATCAAGCAGGTATACGTTGATCCTGGCAATATTGAGTTCTGGTTTAAGGATGTCGCTTGTGGCCAAGACTCCGGAGAAATGGTACTGAGTTGACGACGAAATCTCTTTCGGAGCAGGTGACCCGTTAAGGGCATCGACCGAGATAATAAATGAAGAGTATTTGAACCACTGAAACCCTTTCAAGACCACATTATTCTCCTGAGGGTAAGCCGCTCGGTATAAGATTTCAAATTGTGCTTCCAAGTCAGGGATGGCACCGTAATCAATTCCGTAACGGCCGGTGGAACGGTCGTGGCAAATTTCCGGACCCATAAAAACGGGTTCATTACTGAATAGCGGGTACAGACCTAACACGCCATAGGAATTTCTGAAGTACCCCAGTCGTGTAGTCCAGCCCGTATTAAACGCCTCTGAACCATTCCTTGCATAAGAATGCAGGAACAGTCGATTTACATACAACATCGTCTGAGCTGCCTGTAATTCATTGGGGTAACCGTGATAGGTCTCCACTTCAAATCTCATACCTGGATTCGACGTCTGCATTTGATGCAAGTACTCCAGTTTCATCAAATAAGCGGAGAAGTCGCCTGTTCTCCAGAATTCGTCTTCAAGGTTGAGCACCCTAATCATATTGTCAGGGTTGTTCTTGTTGTAAACTGGAATCGGCTCGAAGTCCTCTCTATTGCCGCCGACTGCGCCAATAATACTTACCCCCTTTTGCTTGGCTCTTTGGATGAATGAAGATAATGACGCATTGTTTATCCAGTTGCTGGCTTCGTTCCTGACTCCATAGAGCGAGAGTCGCCTAATGTCGTTTCGTTCCACGAATTCAAGCAACGAATTTTCTCTAGATTCGTTACCCACAATCAACTCGAAGTAGTCAACGTAAACACCTCTTCCGCCGGTCGATTCCATCACTCCGAAGTCAGGTGACAAACTCTCGCTCACTCCCCCTGGCCCGCTAGCCACGACTCGTATGCGACAGTAACTGGAGGCTGGACCATTCAACGTCCACTCGTATTCAGATGCCATTGTGGAGCTGAACCCGGTGATGAATCCCCATGTCAATCCAGCAGTGCGCGACACGTAGATCTCGATCTGATCAGTTGGTCCGCCAGAGAGCGTCCAACGAATCATCCTTTTCTCTCCCACCGTCCACTCTTCGCCGCCAGCAGGATTCGTGATCTTCACCACTGGAGGCTCGGTAGCCGCAAACGTTCTCGCCACACTCGATATCCTCACCTCATCGATGCTGCCACTGAAGTATTCTGCTGCCCCATTCGGCACTGACTGAGTCGTCCACATCTTGCCAAGATCGAGAGTGCTGTTTCTAAGGCTCGCTGGTGAATAGCTGAGAACCTTAGAGTTCTCCTTTTCGCCATTCACATAAACAGCCATTTCGTGTGTGCTTTGGTCCCAGACTCCAGCAACATGGTACCAAACGCCAGGCTCAAGCGAAGTTGTCCCCTTGATTTCATCCCATTGACTCCCCTGACCGCAAACACGGAATGAGACTTTTCCATCCTCATGCACTTTAATCGGAATCTGCACCTGTTCTGAAGATGAGTAGAGGCATAGGACCGTCTGAATCACGTTTGTGACCGACGGTCTGATCCAGGCTTCGATGGTGTGCGAGCCGGTGATGAAACTGGTATTGTCTAAGGTTATCTTGGCCGAGTCGTGATCGTCAAAGACAAGGCATTTGCCGAAATCAGCAGTCGGTTCAATATGTGTGCCCCAGCCAACAGTGTAGAGCCTGCCGTTGCTTCCGCCTCCTGTGGCGTCGACGATATCGGTACCCGATCCTTCGTCGACATGCCAGAGGCCGACAGTACAATTGTCGGGTGCGTATGGTGTTGCGAATTTCGACTGCGGTTCACAATCCGGAAGAGCAGTGTATGTTCGCGCCACATTCGAAATGCGCACTTCATCAATGAGTCCAACAAACTCATGTGCTGGCGTGGTCGAGTTAACATGATTGCCAATTCCAAGTGGGTAGTTTGACGACGAGTAGAGAGAGCCAGAAAGCGGTGTAGTTCCTAGTAATTGTCCGTCGACATAGAGCCGAAGTTCACCCTCGGTCACGTCTCGAACTCCAGCAATATGATGCCAATCGCCGTCCCAATGAAAGTTGGGAGCATCAACTCGAACTATGTTTGCCCCGCTTGCAGAAGTCACGAAGAATGTAAGTTGCTCGCCACCATCTCCCGTATATAGCGCGTACTGGCTATTGTCAGTGGATGACGAGTTGATGCGCTTGGCAATGATGTACCGGTACGCACCGGGCGACGGTTGAGCATTTGCCCAACATTCAATCGTGAAAGAGCCTGTAGTCAGATCCAGGTCTGGCGCGCTCGGGACCGAGATGTATGAGCTCCCTGTTTGTAGCGCATTTCCAAAGCGACCGGAGGGCCAGGTCGGCGAATTCACTGAGCCATTGTGGCCGTTGCCCGATGCATCATTCGCATTGCCATCGAGGTGCCAGAGTCCTGCCGTTGAAGCATCAGGTGTGAAAGGCTGAGAGGGAGATTGGGCAACAACTGGAAATTGAAATATGAGCATTGTTGCCGTGACAATCAGTGCAGCGATAGCGAACTTCATTTTTCCTCCAATATTCATGCAGGTCCGATTCTGTTTACTGATGGACGGGTATTCAAGAATCGTGCCGACAAATGCCTAACTCAGACTTTGTCCCAACTCCTTGGTTTGGAGAAGCAAACAGGTTACCGTTGAGTGAGGAAGATTCAGGAGACCAGTCAGGATGACCAAAGGAGCCTGTCTGACTCAGGTCAAATTGACTTTGGACTTCGTTGTCAGGTCAGGATTGGGGTTAGTCCCGATGGGCGATACCGAGAGATATCAGCTTTCGGCGGAGATTTGAGGGGTCGACTTTGAGTTCACGGGCGGCGGCACTAAGGTTGTTGTTTGATTTGGACAAAGCAGAAACAATCACTGTCCTTTCGAACTCCCGTATACGAGATTCGAGGGATCCATTCGCTGCTGCAATCTCGTGGTGGGGCTCCTCCATCGCGGCTGCAATATCGGACGCCATAATCAAATCTGATTCCGACATGGTAATCGTAGTTTGAATGACCCCCATCAGCCCTCGGACATTGCCGAGCCAGTCGGATTGGATCAAGAGATCAATCGCTGTCGGGTCATAGAACTTTGGCCTGCCGCCACTCTCGACGGTGAATCGATCCTTAAACCGCTCGGCCAACAACGGAATATCTTCTCGCCGTTCGCGTAGGGGAGGTATGGTGATGGTGACTCCTTTGAGCCGATAGAAGAGGTCCTCCCTGAAGGAACCGCACTCAACCATCTTTCGAAGGTCCTTGTGCGTCGCACAGAGAACGCGCACGTCAGTCTGTTGAGGAAGATTTGTGCCAACCGGAGAATACTCACCCGTTTCAAGAACGCGGAGAATCTTGGCTTGAGTCGTGATATCAAGATCGCCTATCTCGTCAAGAAAGACGGTGCCGGCATTGGCGTATTCAAACAAGCCTACTCTCTCGGCAATGGCTCCAGTAAACGAACCTTTGAGATGACCAAACAACTCCGACTCCACTAGGTCCGGTGACTTGTGATTACAATTGAATATTGCAAAGGGTCCATCTCTTCGCGGGCTGTGTGCATGAATCGCCCTTGCAACGAGCTCTTTTCCTGTGCCCGTTTCGCCGAGAATCATAACCTTGGCATCTGTAACGGCGACCTTTCGTATTGCCTCGAAGACTGCGTACATGGATTGCGATCTCCCAATGATCCCGAATTGCGCTTCTCCCCAGTTCGGATCACTGAGTCTTTGCCTGCGAAGGCGCTGGCTTTCGACAGCGTTTCGCACCGCTCGCATTAATCTTGAAATTGCTTCCCCTTTTAGCACATAGTCAAACGGCTTCTCGCTCCTGTCGATCTCGTCCTCATTGTATTCACCAGGATAACCGGTGTGGAAGATGATGGCTACCTGCGGCGCGATTCGCCGAATCTCTCGCGCAGCGGTAATACCATCCATCCCCGGCATCTTGATATCCATGACAACCACGGAAATGCTACGATCTTGAGTAACGGCATCGACCGCAGCCTTGCCGGACGAGGCCGTCCGGGTCGTAAACTCGTCTGATAGGAGCTCCGAAAGCATCATCAAGACGGAGGCTTCGTCATCGACTAGGAGAACAGAATCCCGGATTGAATTTGAAGTAGTCACAAAAGTAAACTGGAGTTGTAATTCGGTTTATCACAGCTTGTTGCACTCTGCAATCGGATCTGGATTGTCGTTCCTCGACCTTGTTCGCTTCTGAGGACGATGTTTCCACCATACATCTCGACGATCTTCTTAGCGATTGTTAGTCCTATGCCGGATCCGCTGTCAGGTTTCGTAGAGAAGAATGCATCGAATGCACGATCACAATCGCTGTTCGAGATGCCGCACCCATTGTCTTCCAGAGTCAGCACGATCGCGTCATTTTCTTGCAGCCAATGAATAAATATAGCAGGTTTACTCCTGTTTGTCAAGGCATCCAGGCTATTGCTCAACAGATTGCTCAGTACCAGTTGGAATTGGGCTGGGTCGGAGACGATCGAAACCGATTCGTCCCCGCTGATCTGAATTGTGACGCCCTGTTCGCAGATTCGGGCGTTATGAAGCAAAATCGCAGAATCGAGCGTTGCCCGGAGCCTTACTGGCACCGGATTGTTATGTTCTTCAATCTTCGCAAACTGAGTAATCAGCTTCGTAATACTAATTGCGTGCCCAAGCGACTGGTCGGCCATGCGAAGGTATCGGTCTAGTCCGTCGCTATCAAGCTTTCCATCTGAAACGGCAGCCGCAAGTCTTGCCAGCGAGCCTCGGGCTGGAAACAATGCGTTGCGAATTTCATGAGCAAATCCTCCGGCAATGTCCCTGATTTGCTTGTAACGTTCGGAGGCCACGAGTCGCTCTCTACTTTCGTGAAGTTTCTGTTCCACAAGCTCGTCTCGAAGCTGGGTCTCTCTCTCAAGCGCTTCAGCCAGTGATTGACTCTTCTCCTCCAGGGTTTTGTGGGACTGCGTGATAATCTGATTTTGCTGGGCAATCAGAATCAGATTCCTTCGCGTCTTCAGTCGGTAGTAGTTGGTCAAGAACAGCGCGACTACGGCTGCAGCGAAGGCTGCAACTATGTAAACACGATACTTGAAGTATGCGGCACTCGCGATCTGGAACAGACCCCGCCTGTGAATCTTGATCACACGTCCCTTGCTGCTGCCCGACACAACCGCCGCAAGCAGGTCGCCGTTTTCACTGAACTGCAGCGGTTCGACGAGTGCAGCTCCAGGCTCCAAGACCGCCAATTTGTGGAAGTCGCCGCCATAGATTTCTGTGCTCGTGGCGGTCTGAAAGACAAAGACGTCGCGCTCCTCCCCCCAAGAGGGTAGTCGCGTCAGCAGATTGTTCAAAGTCGATCGATCTGACTCGGCAAACAGATTCAGATCCTGATCGAATATCTCGATTTTCCCATTTCGTGTGAGTACGTACACCTCGCTGACTCTATCGCCGTCCCAATCTCTCATCCACAGAGACTGAGCTTCGTCGTCGAGAATTTTCGATCGAATAATTGTAGCTGAGGCATCGATCTTTGAAATTCTGAAGTCCACTTCGGACGAATCGAGAGCCTGACTTGCGTCTGTGAACGGGACCGAGTGCGAAACGTAGAAAGTGTTGTCACTGGGATTTGAGATTATTCGAACCAGCTGGTTGTATAGCCCGGCTATTTTTGCGTAGACGATATGCCCATCGGCATCTATCCTGACCAAGTATCCGAGATGACTTGTGAGCAAGGAATCAATAATCTTCAAACCAGGCGAGTATGTTACGACCAGAATGCCCGGGCTCAGACTATCATAGCAGCTCACAAGACCGCTGACCTGAGGTGTTAGATCGACCTCCCATTCTATTCTTGGGCCATCGAGTTCAACACAATACAGACGGCTCGGACCAGCGTCTCGCCATGGATTCACATGGACAAAAACTTCAGTTCGTCTATCATAGTCATAGTCACAGTTGCCGACGAGATACGGCGTTCCATCCCATAGACCGTTTCCGCTGCCGTCGACGCCGACTCCGAGAGCGAGAACAGCGGAACGCGTAACGGATTGGATGAAGATAGAATCGTTCCGTGTTCCCGTGATGAGCAGTTCCGTCTCGTGATTTGGCTGAGCAGGAATAACCACGTGCTCAAATATCTTGAGATTGACCGGCACTTCAAACAATTGCGATTTGTCTCGAAAAGAGAATACGCTGACATCGGACGGAAATCCGGCCTGGTGCAGAGGCTGGTTGTAAATCGTTAACCAGAAGCCCGCCTCTGCTTCACCATGGCCTGAGCGAAATGTTGCAAGGCAGGATTTCGCCAGAAATCGATCGTCTTGGTACGTATCCGAATCAAATGTTTCGTCAAAGTAGGGAGAGAACGTGCTGTCGAGATCATCTTCTATGGAGATGTGTTCGATACCGCTCGCCTTCGCGTTGAGCGGATGGCTAGCTAAGGTTGCGATGAACAAGTACGCGATGACAACCAAGCCAGTCACTCCGATTTCGCTGAGCGGGATTTGTTTGTTCAATACCTTGGCAAGTAGTGCAATCATGGCTGACTCAATATCGACTCAAGATTCGCTGTTGGCAAGTTCATCTGTCATTCGGCTGCATCGTTCGTAACAAGTAATCAACCGGCAAGCCTCGGCATATTATTCGAATCATGACACCTGAAACGAACCAGGAAAGGACTCAAGACTCCCTGAGCGCTTTTCACACGCTTCACTTTACTTGACCTTGATCGTTGGTAGACTTGTGTCATTCCCGGCCAGCTTGGAGGCACCTCAGATGAAGTTGGTTGAAACCCCCTTCCATGCTCCTAACGGCTTTGAAATGGAACGGAACTTACCCGGAGAGGACCGTGAACATAGGCTGCGAGCTTAGAATCCAGAATTGTGGGCAATCATCTAACCGGATACACTCTGTTAACGCTTGTTTACGAAACACATGAAAACACTGGACGGGGGTATTATTCCCCGCTCTGTTTGTAACTTATTGATTATCAGTCAGTTAAAAATTGGAGGTGGGGGGAATCGAACCCCCGACTTGCGTTGTGGGACAAAGAGTTAAGTGGCACTGTGACCAAATTGTGACCGTTTTCAACAACCAATTCTGGGATTCCAGCCTGCGGTGTCTGAGGTCCGAGTCAAACCGTGACAAGTGAAACTAGGTGATTACGATCTCGCTAGCTAGCACCCAAAAAGAGAAACCGAGAACCGAGCCGCCTCCCGGTTGTTTCGACGTGAGTCTCGTAATGCCTATGGACAAGCTGCACACGGTGCTGCGCCGCTCGCGAAGATGTAGTTAATCAGATAAACTGCATCCGTTATGTCTACACGTTCGTTGCAGTCGACATCTCCCGAGAAAGCATCTTGAGGCGCGGGCCCGCTTGCAAAAATATAATTGATCAAGTAAACAGCGTCTGAGATGTCGATCCGACCGGATGCGTCGAGATCGCCGCACGGTGCCGAAGGCGCAGTTGCGATAGTGAAAGCTGCATAAACGCCTTCTTCCACTAGGTTTGCGGTGACTTCGTTAAATACGGTGTCCACGGCACCACCGACTAGATTCCATGCTTTTCCGCTTTCGTCCCACCGGAAAATTCGCAGCGAACCCTCAATGGCACGTGCAGTGACCGAATCACCCAAATCACTTTCAGGATAACGAATGCTAATTCTGCTGTCTCCAGCGATTACCAAAGCAGGATAGAGGGCAAGTGCTTGCGTCGGGCCTGCCTGAAGATTCTCGACCTGAAGCCCGGCTCGAGGAACAGGATAGCGTGAAGTGAGAAGAGTTGCGCGATCTGGTACCGTCCCCGCCGGGTCAAGCGAAACTCGGGCACTGCCGTCGAAGGCAAAGATCTCGTCGGTGTTTGCCGTGGTGCCAAATGTCACCGTGTTATAGTGAGTATCAACAAAAAACGATTCGGCGCTGTCATCAACCGCCCAGACTTTTAGCTCTCCGGTACCAGCAAGATCGTTGCTTATCTGTGCCTGGTACCCTTGGGCGGCAGCTACAAAAGGATAACTTTGAATTGCGCCTACTTGAGAATTCTGATCGAGACTTGGCAACTGAGTGAACGACTTTGCCATATCAAGATTGAAAGCAGCCGTTGTGTGGCCTAGGACCAGACGAGTTACAAAAGGGTAGTTTCCAGTCGGAGATTTGAGCGTCAACTCCAAATTCCCGTCGCGTAAGTCTTTGAATTCATTGCCTAGCCGACTCCTGCCTGATTGTCCGATGGTGGCTTCTCCAAAATTCCAGAATCGCTCGGATGACAAGTAATTGCGGCCCGATTTCTTGAAAGATCTCACACGATATCCAGAACACAAAATTACGTCCGAAAGATTCACTCCGAGCAACTTGATCACTCCGGCATCGTTGGTCTGACCCTGATCAACGATACGGGGCGGAAGTTCAAGCGACTTTATATTCGTCACTCCTGCTTGTGCGACGAGAAGTCCGTCACTTGCGCTCCAGACGGCCAAGTTGTAGGTTACAGCACTTGGCGGGTTGGTCAACTCAGTGAAGACAACTTGGGCGCCAACATCATAATTGGGCGTGGTGACGTTATCGTTCGGACCGGGGAAGTAAAAATTGCTCCCCATGAGATCGCGTGCGAATGGCTGAAGAATTGCGGTAAAAATACTGTCTTGGCTATAACGTCTCTCGTACTGGCCCTTGAAAAACGGCCAGCATGACATTCCATTGCGAGTCCACTGATTGGAATTCTGACATGTCGGACTGCTCAAATAGATATCCTGAGTTGACATTTCGGAGGACATCACGCCGCCTGACTGGTAATGGGTATCCATGAAACCGTAGTTCGCCGCATTGGCACACCTAACCGTGCTGAGTGCAAATTCATACTCATCTCGGAATCCAAACAGGTAGTGGCCTAATTCATGACCGCGGGTGCGATAATCCATGACCACATTCATGTCAAGTGGGTCGTTGGCGAAAGTTCCGTTGCGGGTTTGATCGGAATTTCCGAACCATCGACGAGGCAGGTGAACGATTGGTGGACTCATAGTGTTCGCCGGCATCCTCCAACCCGACGGCGTCGCTCTCGGCCATTCCATGTTGCTGGCATAGACGCGAATGTCGGCATCATCCCAGTGTTCGCCGTTGTCAAACATCGCTATGGTATCGATTTGGAATTGCCCATCTGTGACGTCATAAAGGTAGTTTGCCATAGAACGAAATCCGGATTCTGTGGTCTGTAGGTAAGGCTCGTTGGCATCCCACTCAACCGAGACGACCAGATTGCCCCTGATCGTCGTATGATCAAGCACGATCGTGTGCTGCTTCTGCGCATCAGGTATTACAAAGTAACTCATTGCTCCCAGTGAATCAAACTTGGCATTATCGACAGAGATATGGTAGAGTGAGCCAATGGCATCTTCATGTTTCACGGCCGGCTCGGAATGGAGAAACTTGCTGACCTTCATGGTGTCATTAGCACCGATTAATGAGTCCGGCAGTGTGAATTGCCCCCGAGCATTAGTCGTAACCGTAGCAATGAGACTGTCGGCGAACAATGGCGGTCCAGTCTTGACTCGGTACACTTCGAACGAAGAATTGGGAATTGTATCGTAGAGGGCATCGCGAACGGTAAAGGTCTGAAATGCATCCGCGACTTTGATCAGGTAGGCTTCGTGTACAGGTTGGCTCGTAATCTGACGAACGTTGGTATATCCGCCGATGACATAGCCGAGTTTATCGGCGGCTAGTCCGTAGGCGTAGTCTGAGGCAGTTGTACCGTAACTCTTGTGCCAGATCTCATTGCCATCGTAATCAGTCCTTAGGGCGAAGACATCATAGAGGGTGCTAGCTCCTTGCCCGTTACTGGATCCCGCTATGATGAATCCACCATCAGGCGTCAATTCAAGGCCAACGGCCCATTGATTGCGCGGGTATTCGAATTCCTCGCCCCAAAGGAGGTCGCCATTTTTGTCAAGACGGATCAGAACAATATTGTCATAGTCGTCAGCCCCTACGGCCATCGCAGCAATTGCGTAGCCACTATCAGCGACTTGACGAACCCCATAGCCCCCACCGGTCCAATCATTGCCGTAGCGATGTTCCCACTGAACGTCTCCACTAGCGCTCAACTTGACTGTGTACGTCTTGTAGTTGAGCCCTTGAGCATCGCTCTCAATCCCGGTTGCGACAAAGCCACCGTCAAGAGTTTGGCTAATGTCATCCAAACCATCGTACTTCGAATTGCTCCACGACTTTTCCCACTCGACGCCAAAATCTGGATCCAGTTTAAGTAGCCAATAGTCCTGGTCGTAAGGTCCAGAACAGGTCTTGGTTCCGGCAATTAAGTAGCCGCCATCCACCGTGTGAACCACCGCCCTTGGACCTGCGCCGCATGCGACATCGATCGAATCTGACCATTCAACAACTCCCGCCTTGCTCAATTTGGCTAGCCAGACGTCCCAGTCGATTCCGTCTTTAATCGCTCCCACTACTAGATGTCCAGAGTCGGGGGTCCCGATAAGATCCCAGCCATCGGTTCCATTAACAAATACCGGCCCGTCGCCGCTTCCACTACTCGCAGCTACCATGACTGAATATGCCCTACTGCCGCTGAGACTTCCCGCGTATCCCGTAGCTATGAAATTGCTGTCGAGGGACAGCCTGACACTGCGAAAGATGTTTGCTTGGTCTTTGGAGAACTGCTTTTCCCATACCACCTTCTGGGCGTTCGCGATCGGTGTCAGGAGGAGTAAGAAAGCGAGACTAAGGAAAGGATAACAACAGCGGAATCGTGAATTCAGGATCATTGTGGAGTCTCCTGCGAAATGATACGCACGGTTTCAGGCGTGAATGTTGTAGACGCATCACAATATAGACTGATACAGACGATTTTCCAAGCCGAAATGATGGACCTCGTTGAGAGTCAGATCTCAACCCAGCGCAAGGGCTGGGTTGGGAGCCCAACAATTCGCATGGGCCGATTACAGGCTCTGGAATGCCGGTTATTGGAACTGTATCTGTGGCGATCCAATCAGAAGAAGGCATACAGAGAAACCACGGACGATTACCAGTTCTATCAATCCGAGTGTGACCAGGAATCGCGATAGACGCACTCTATTACGCAATGTTTATCAAGCACATAAGAATAGAGGACGGGGGAACAATACCCCCGTCCTCTTTGTAACTTATTGTATTGTAGTTGCTTAGAAATTGGAGGTGGGGGGAATCGAACCCCCGACGTGCGTTGTAGCACAAGGACTTACTAGTCATTGTGACCAAATTGTGACCGTTCAACCACTAGTAGCAACTTCAGAATCTTACCTTTCAGTCATGAACTTTCTGAGCGCCCCTGACTTGGGACAGCTCTGAACACCAACAGATGACAGCTAAAAGAATTTACAAACTTCATCATGTCCACTGCAGTGACCTATTTTGTCAGCTAAGTATTAGAAAACGGTGTATGTCAAACGTGGAAAATTGCGGTACTTTTAACTCCGACCAGCTCCGACGGTGGTAGCCTTCTTGAAGCTGGCAGGAGTCAATGGTTTAACTTTCCACCCAGACCGTAACGTAACTTAAGCACATCTTGTGTTCAGATTTAGCTGACGCCGAACAACGGAGCGAGTGTGGATATGTTCGGCTAGATACCTCCAGCTTGGACCAAAATTCCCTTGCGAGAATTCCCAATTGTGTCTATTTTCAATCGATAATCTCAGCTTTTGATTGCGAAGATTGTCATTCCGCACGAATTGTTAACTGTCAAACCATCATTTGAGGAGGAGCGAATGTCCTGCCTGCGAGTCTATCTGGTATTTTTGCTCGTGTTTCTATTCTGCGCCGTTAGCTATGCCGGCGTTCCATATTTGATCTCTTATCAAGGGAGACTCGCCGACGCCGGCGGGAATCCGCTTCCCGAAGGCACACTCGTTACCGTAACGTTTTCTATCTACGATGCTCCGACCGTGGGATCACTCCTTTGGTCCGAACTGGGGAGCGTGACGGTCGGTAAAGACGGTCATTTTCTAGTCTTCCTCGGAAGTAATGTGCCGCTTAGTGACGCAGTCTTCTCGGGCAGCGACCGTTATCTGGGCATGGCCGTTGCGCCTGATCCTGAGATGACACCAAGAACGAGATTAGTATCCTCTGCGTACGCGATCAGAATCGGCTCCGTCGATGGAGCTAAAGGCGGCAATATCACTAGCCCTGTCTCCATCGGATCGATTCCCGCGAAAAGCCAACTTACTCTGAGCGGTGGTCTCGACCTTCCTTATACGACGTCTTTCCCAGAAGACAATACCGGCGGCATTCGTTGGATGAATGGCTTCGATAATCACACGGCTTTCGGCCTGTTCGTCAACAGCGGGCTGTGGTTTCAGGGTGACGGCAATCTTGCCAATGGTTCTTTCGGTGTAAGGTATCCCAACTCCGAGGGAGCGCTGGGAAACATAATGTTTGTGGTCAGGCCAAGCGGAAATGTGGGAATCGGGACCGAGTTTCCCGGAACGCGACTCCATGTCAGAAATACGACATTATACGATCAAGGATACAGCTACGGAGTTTGCGTCAGCGACTCAGCCGACCCTGCGAAACGACTTAACCTCGGCTTTGACGCTAACCTCAATGCGGGCGTAATCCAGGCAAGTCACGATTTCGTGACGTGGAATCGCAATCTACTCCTAAACCCGAACGCCGGCAACGTTGGCATTGGCACGACCGCACCCGAGCAGACGCTCCACGTGTTCAAGGGGAGCGCCGGTAGTGTCACATCGAACGTCAACTCGGTCGCTGTGCTGGAGAACAGCACCAACGGATATCTGTCGATTCTCGCGCCATCGAGTGCGGAGCGCGGTATCCTGTTTGGTGACAATTTGCACCCGGAAGATGGGGGGATAATCTATGTTGGAGCTTCCAACCGGCTCGAGTTCCGCACCAACGGGAATGCGATACGGATGTGGATTGACGAAGTAGGCAAAGTCTTAATTCCCGGAGGAAACTTCTACGTTACGACTCAAACTTCCTACGACAATCCCAACACATATGGTATCAACGTGGGCGACTTGACCACTCCGTCAAAACGACTGAGTCTTGGTTTTGACGCCAATCTCGACGCCGGCGTAATACAAGGCAGTTCACAGGGGTTGTTCAACCGAAACCTCTTGTTGAATCCCAGAGGCGGACGAATCGGGATTGGCAACCAATATCCGCAGCATGAGTTAGACGTGGTCGGATCAATAAACTGCAGCAATACAATCTTCTCTACAGCAATTGAGGTTTCTGGAAACACGACCACTCAGGGCCGCACAAAAACCTGTACACTCGAGATCACCGGCGGCTGCGATCTTGCGGAGCCGTTCTCGATTTCAAACGATGAAGCGATCATTGCCGGAGCCGTGGTGGTCATCGACGAAGAACATCCCGGACAGCTGAAGCTTAGCCACGTGTCATACGACGGTCGCGTCGCTGGCGTCGTCAGTGGTGCCGGCGGGATCAATCCGGGACTCACACTGATGCAATCGGGAGTGCTTGAGGCAGGACATAACGTCGCGCTTTCCGGCAGAGTCTATGTGCTCGCCACAGCGGCCAATGGCAGCATCAAGCCCGGCGATTTGCTGACAACTTCGGACCTCCCCGGTCATGCGATGAAAGCGACTGATCGCGAGCGCTCCCAAGGCTGCGTAATCGGTAAGGCGATGACTGGACTTGACAGCGGTGAGGGTTTCATCATGGTGCTGGTGAACCTGCAGTGAAGTCGGGAAGGGAATGTCAGATGAAGACTACTCATAGAATCAACCTGTCAGCCGCCCTGGCCCTGGCACTGACAGTGACAATGACGTTGTTCGAGATCGGCGCGGCACAGCAGACAATGAACATTGAAATCGATTACATGGTTCTGCGAGATGCCCAGAACAACATTTTGCACACGCACCAGTTGCAGCCAGACGAGAGAGCTGCTGTGGTGCAGATGTTTGCTTGTCACGGGATTACGCTCAACATTGAAATCGACGACGAGATCGACCATCAGGACGTCATCTGCCCAGATCCAAACTTTCCGCTGAATTTCTGGCTTTACAGTGGTTCCGGGGGCTTTCGAGCGATAAGGAATGCGCATTTCGACCATGCAGGCCAGTTGGGCTGGCACTACTGCGTTTTCGCTCATCGCTATTCGCAGAGGGCCGATTGCGTTGACGATAAGGGCTCTTCCGGCTTCGCAGAGACCCCTGGCGACGACTTCATCGTCTCCCTTGGATCTTTTGCGAACTCAGTTGGAACGCCTTTCGATCGTGCGGCAACACTTGCCCACGAGTTTGGGCACAATCTGGGACTGCGACACTGCGGCAATCCAATCTGCCTCGAGGACGACAACTACAAGCCGAATTTCGCCAGCATCATGAACTACCGCTACCAGTTATTCGGTGTCCGCGAGAATCTTGAATCACTCTTCGTCGCGCACCCGGCGTTGACTCTGTTCAAGAATCTTGATTACTCCAACGGAACGATGTGCTCACTCAACGAGAATGAGCTCGACGAGACCTTTGGTTCTGGATTGAGATCCGTCGATTGGGACTGCAGCGGCTCGATCAGCGGAACCGTCTCCCACGACTTGAATGATGAGAGGCTTCGGGCAGGTTCATGGTGCAATGCTGCAAGCGCCGTCTCCATAATCTACGACTATGACGAATGGAGCGCGATCATTGATTTCACCGGCAAAATGTCGCCGGAAGAACTCGACTCGCTCAAGAGCGTTGATGACACTCCGTGCATATCATATGAGGAATATCGGGAAGCGGCGAGGCGCGGACTGCCTGAGCCAATATTAGTCATCGAGAACTGCATCAATGGCAGCATGGTGTATCTCCGGAGTGACGCGAACTGGCCATTTCCGACGGGGAGCTGCCTACTGCCGTTTCGACGACTCGGTGATGCGGTGGCCTCACCCGATGTCCCCAATGGGAGCGTTCTCTATCTCAGAGGCGGAACATACAATGAAACCGGTGCGCCACTGATCATTGACAGGCCTCTGAAGATCACTTCCGTGGGGACGGCTGTGATCACGGTGTCGCCAAAGTTCGGCAGCGAAGAGAAACTCATCAAGTGAGAGGACCAGCATGAGAAGCGATTCGCATCTTGCCAAGAGTACTAATATCAATCCGGGTTGGCTGGCGCGCGTAGTTGGCCTACTCAGCATGGTCGCGCTTTGCGTCGCTACGACTCAGTCGACCGCCCAATCGCGGAGTACTCAGGACCGTTGTGGCACAGTTCTGACGCAAGCGACCATCGATTTTCAACTCAGCGAATATCCGCGGCTGCTGGAGGCCTCCCGGCGACAACCGCGGCTCGGCACGCCGATCTATTTCCCTCTCGCAGTCCACATCGTCAGGAGATCGAACCACATCGGCGGCTTCCGCCTCGGACAGCTCGATACGGCAGTCGTCGATCTTGACAACCACTACACGCAGTTGAACTGGAAATTCTTCGTCTTCGGTTTGATCGATTACATCGACGACGACAACACTTTCTTGAACACAGACACGGCCGCCGAGTATAACGCCCTCCGCGGCGTCAATCGCGTTACCGGCGCCATCAATGTCTATTTTGTTGATCTCCCTGGCGGGCTGCTGGGGCTTTCGTCTTTTCCTCAGGATCTGGTCCAAGGAATCCTCATCGACACCAATGCTGCCGGTGTGCCGATGGATCCCGCAACACTGGCGCACGAGGTCGGACACTACTTTGGCTTGTCACATACTCACGAGACTACATTCGGCGTAGAGTGTCCCTCTGGATTAAACTGCCTGATCGCAGGTGATCAATGCTGCGACACTCCGGCAGATCCCAATCTGATGGGCAACGTCAGCGCCGGCTGTGCTTATGACAACTCCGTGCCGCCCCCGGGGTTTCCGTGCGATAACACGCCGTACGCCCCTGCCACCGACAATATCATGTCGTATTCGGAGTCGCTCTGCATGACCAACTTCACAACTTGCCAGATCGACCGGATGTATGTGATCGCCACTTCGGTGAGAGTTACGGAGCTATATGAGCGGACCATATTTGTCGACGGCTCCTACGTGGGTCCGAAGTTCGGCCTTCCCTGGAGTCCTTTCAATACTTTGCAGGAGGCTCTCGCTGCAGCCGACCCCGGAGATGTCATCTACCTGGAGCCCGGAACCTATCCGGAGAACATCGTAATATCTAGCGACGTGATACTGCGGAACTGGGATGCCTCAGCCGGCAGCGTCGTTGTCGGCGAATAAGAAATTCACATTGCGACGGCTACTTTCGCTGTGCTTAACAAAACCAGAGTGGACTCGAAGTACTTAAGACTGAGAGAAGTTTGAGCGACAGTATCAGTTCTCGTCAGGGTTATTCGTAGGCTGCAAGCATGTCCGTTGAAGCCAGTGCCTCCAAATCAACTCCGTACGCGGACTAACAGGCTACGGTAACCTCGCAAACTATCAAAGGACGAGCAGTCGACGTGTCTCCACAAAGATGGCATGCCTGAAGGTTCGTATCCTACGCCTGATATCCCTGTCGACTTTCGACAACTTGTTTCTCTGCCTCGGGCAAGCCAATATTCTTAATGTGTCAACCGAATTCGGGGCTTTGCAGTAGTCTCCGACAGGGACTTTGCCTCTCTAAGAGCGTTCTTGATCCTCTCATAGGCCGAGTTTTAGTCTGTTCTTCCCAAAGAAGAGCAGGAGTCAAGAATTTATGGCAGAGCAAACGAGTCCGGACTGTCACTCGGGCGCGACCCACCCACCGAGGCACCGATCCGCAATGTGGCGGCTCTCCTCGATTCAATCATACCAACCACTCTGTGTAAATTTGGGTTCGGAGAAATCTTGGTTTCGGCTTAAGAAGAAGTCGATTAAGCCATATGCTACAAGTTCGATAGCGGGCGTTGCTATTGCCTATCCGACAGAGTCCTATCATTTTTCGTTTCCTGCGAAATCAGGCTGTGAACGAGAGATTCCAGTTTTTCGATCTTCTTGTCCTGTTGATTTAAGTGCTCCTGCTGGACTTTGACCGCTTCGATTAAGACCGATACCAGTCGCGCGTAATCGAGAGATTCCGCATCCTTGCCGTTCTTTTCATAGACCACTATTTCCGGGAAGACCTCGCCTACTTCCTCGGCGATTAATCCGATGTCGTGTTTCCCGCCTTCTTTCCAGTCGAAGGTAACGCCTCTTAAGCGTAGAACCATTTCTATCGGGTCGGAGATCGGCCTGATATTCTCTTTCCAGCGGCGGGAAGACCAGGTTGTCCATGCATCGGCTACTGGGTCGGTTGCAGAGTTCTGTTTGACTTCCAGAACATGACTAGGGCTCAACGAAGTGAGTCCGAGGTTACCAGTAGGTATCTTGACGTTGCCACTTCCAACGTGTACGTCTCCTTCGTAAATAGTAGCACCACCCCTTGAAATCACTCCTCCCACAGCGTAAACATAACCCGTCTGTACATTAATATTTCCAGTTGAGACGTCAACGTCTCCCGTCGGTATGTTAACTTGGTTCGATGTAACTTCAAAAACCGGATTGCCTGGCGTGCCGGCTGATCCTGTCGGTGAGAGAACTCCGAACACGCTGTTGGTGCCGTCACCGGCTCCCTGGAACCAGAGTCCGCCACTAATCATGAATCCGAACGCCGTATTGACGTCGGTTCCATTCATCCAGCGAATACCGCCGGCATTATTGTTGAAGTCTGAGTAAGAATAGTTGAGATCAAGTCCGCCGGCAACGGTGAGCATTCCACGCGGAGAATTGGTGCCGATACCGACACCATTCTCGGCGTTGATAAGAAATTGTGAGGGAGCCGTGGATGCAAATGATCCCAGGGAACCATTCCAGACAAATGACCGATCGAAGTCCGCAGCGGCATTCAGACCGGCGGCTAGACTGTATGCGCCGAGCACCCGGTTCTGATATCCTCCCGGTATGACGGAGTAAGAGGCCGCTGCTCGATTTCGTTGTCCACCTCCTACAAAACCGTATTGTCCAGCAAAGTTGCGAAATCCTCCTGCTACTGCCGCGTAATCTGCTGAGGCTGTGTCCTGATAGCCACCGGCAACAATGCTGCTCAGGCCAAGAGCAGCATTCTGATATCCGCCTGCAACAGTGGCAGAGGATGAGCCAGCGACATTAAAAGCGCCACCGCCGACTGTGCTCAGTTGCTCGGTAGCTGAGTTGAGTTCACCGCCGGAAACCGTCGCATAGTTTCCCCCCGTCAAATTGGAAAATCCCGCGACAAATGCATCCAATCCGTTATTTGTATTCGTCGAACCGATCGTCACTTTGCTGGTGATCGTCCCCCCTTTCGCCCCGTCGACCGTTGCCGTGCGAAAGGCGTATCCGGAGGAAACCACTCTTTCACGGGGGGTCATCTCGAGGTCGGCGCCGACTTTCACGCCGATGTAGCGATCTACACCTGAGAAAATCGACTCGGAAAGCGGCACGACGCTTCCCAAAAAAACTCTAAACAAACCACTGTGACTGATCTCGACTTCTTGTACCTCTGACCAGAGCGCCACTCCTCCGGAAGGAGCATCATAGATAGAAAACGTGCCACTGACCTTGTTCCCATCGGGAATAGGATTGCCCCCGGCATCTGTGAGTCTTCCCTGGTAAGAGATAAGAGGTGGAGTTGCTGCCTCAACAATCGAACTGAACGATAGAATCAGGATGATGACGGCAATCAAGCGTGGTACCGGCATGAAGAGCTCCTTTAAGTGGAAAGTTCTTGCACTGCACTGTCGACCCGTTCAAAGGGTCGCGGTGGCCGTTAATTGTGGATTTCATTTGTAAATAATATGAATAATCTATGATTTTGCAACGGGATTCTTATCATGTAACTAGTTATCCACGTATAGTGATATAATGCATCATACTTCGGAAGATCGTTTTTATCCATCACTGAGTTTCTCTCTGAGGACTTCGTAGGGAGCTTATCCCATCCCATCATTAACACGTGTGGTCTGTAGAAGTTGTAATAGTCTTCCCAGACCTGTAGTTTCTGAGACTGATCAACATCATCGGTGTAGATTAGCGGCTGATAGAACTCAAAGTCATCAGTCTGGTGCGATCTTTCAACTTTGCAGTTAAGGCGAGGAGAACGAGGTTGGATGTAGACATGCCGGATCCCCAGGTTTTCTACATGCCAGTGGAAACAAGCTTGAAACTCATGACCGTTATTTGTTCTCACGGTGTGGATCAAAAGGTGAACCGCTCAACCCCATGGTCAATGAATTTGTGCGTAGTCAAACAAATCTGGACACCGGGGTGCTGGCATAACGATGCCAAGTGTAACCGAGAATCACATTTGGTACATAACCTTAAACCTTGCGTCTTATGCACAGAACCATACCGGTCGGGGGAATCGAACCCCAACATGCTTTGTGCCACACGAACTTACGGGTCATTGTGACCGCTTTTTCTCCCCCGAGGTGGCTTCCGATGCGACTCATGACAGCCCCTCGCTGATACGCCAGCGCACCAAGGCCTATAGTTCGTCCTGCGCCTTTCGCCTTGGATAGAAGTGGTCGATATTGTATACTATCTGTGATTCTACTCTCGTGGTCGACCGGGCTGGTCCCGTTGGTTATCACAATCGCGCGCTCCCGGTCATGGCATGCATATACGGACAATTCAATGATCTCAAATAGTCCGAGGTGTTTTATGAAAGCGGTTCTCCTTCTGTTACTCGCCCCCGTTATGATTACTTCGCTTGTCGGCGCCGCCACTCCAACGCTGATCAACTACCAGGGAAGACTTACCAATGCTGTCGGCACGGCCGTGCCTGACGGCAGCTATTCGGTCGTCTTCACGATATACGATGCGGCCTCGGGTGGTATCAGCAAGTGGACGGAAACGCAGAATGTAACCACATCAGGGGGGCTGTTTGCAGTTCTCCTCGGCTCCGTCACCCCGGTTACCGACACGGTGTTCAATGGCACTACCCGGTATCTCGGCACAAAGGTTGGCACTGACCCGGAACTCGCCCCGCGCGTGGCTCTTGTATCGGTCCCTTTTTCAATGCGGGTGTCTACGGTTGACGGCTCATCGGGTGGTAGCATCAGCGGCAACATTAATCTGGAGAACACGACTGCGACAACAGGCATAGTGTATAAAGGTAGCACGCCGTTCTTGCACAACTTTGGTGCAGGTAATACTTTCCTCGGCAGGAATGCTGGTAATTTCTACATAACCGGTTACAAGAACACGGCAATCGGAGAGAACGCGCTCGCTTCGAACACGGCGGGGATAGGCAACGTCGCAACCGGGGCGGGAGCTCTCTCATTGAACTCGACTGGGGACAACAACGTAGCAACCGGCGATGAAGCGCTCACTTCGAATACGACTGGGTTTGCAAACGTCGCAACCGGGTATCAAGCGCTCGCCTCTAACACAACTGGGGGGAGCAACGTTGCATCGGGGTATCAAGCACTCCTTTGGAACACGAGTGGGAGCCACAATGTTGCCACTGGCCCCGGCGCTCTCATTTCGAATACGATTGGGGCACGTAACACTGCAACCGGGAGCTTCGCGCTTAGTTCGAATACAGCTGGGATTGATAATGTTGCAGACGGGAGTGAAGCCCTCAGATACAATACAATTGGGTCTTACAACGTCGCAACCGGGCGTACAGCACTTCAAAGAAACTCCACTGGTAGCTACAATGTTGCCGTTGGCGACAGTGCCCTATTCAGCAACACTACCGCTAGCTACAATACAGCAATTGGCTCTCATTCACTAACCTCGAACACGACCGGCTTCGGCAACGTCGCAACCGGATATCAAGCGCTCACTTTGAATACGATTGGGTCTGGAAACGTTGCATCAGGGTATCAGGCACTCCTTCGAAATACGGATGGGATCAGCAATGCTGCAACTGGCTACTTAGCGCTCGGTTCGAATACGACTGGGTCTAGCAACGTCGCAACCGGGGCCTATGCACTCGCTGTGAACACGACTGCGTCTTACAACGTCGCAACCGGGTCTTCGGCACTCTATTCGAACACGACTGGCAACAACAATGTTGCCGTTGGTGATAGTGCCCTATTGAGAAACACCACCGCCAGCTACAACACCGCGGTCGGCTCTCGTTCACTGTCCGGCAACACGACTGGCACTCTCAACACTGCAACCGGAAGCCGGGCGCTTCTTGCCAACACGATTGGGAGCTCCAACACCGCGACCGGAAACGGCGCTCTTGCCGCTAATACAACTGGTAACTATAACACCGCAATGGGAAATGGATCTCTCACCTCCAGTACGACCGGCTCATACAACACTGCAATAGGAGAAGGGTCGTTGATTCAGAATACCACCGGTTATGAAAACACTTCTACTGGCGCATACTCATTGGAGTTGAACACGAGTGGATTCTTCAACACTGCGATTGGACGCACGGCTCTCCGAAGCAACAGTACCGGCTCAAACAACACAGCGTGCGGAATCAGCGCCCTGTTTGATAACACTACTGGTACGAATAATACCGCGATCGGATTCTCTGCCAATGTTTCAACTGGCGCATTGAGTAACGCTACTGCTATCGGCGCGTATGCAGTCGCCGATGCGAGCAATAAGGTTAGAATCGGGAACAGCTCTGTTACCGTCATCGAGGGGCAGGTGGCGTACACATTCACCTCGGACCGCAATAAGAAGGAGAATTTCCGTGAAGTGAACGGCAGTGACGTTCTCCGCAGACTCCGCGATCTGAAACTGACCAGTTGGAACTATAAAGGGAATGATCCTGCAATGTTCCGTCATTACGGTCCGATGGCGCAGGATTTCCATGCGGCGTTCGGTCACGATGGCGTGGGCCAGTGCGGTGACTCTACCACGATTAATTCCGGTGACATGGCCGGCATTACGTTGATCGCTGTTCAGGCACTTGAGAAGGAGAAGGAGTTGCTGAAAGCGAAGGTTGCTTTGATTCAAGCGGAGAATGATGAACTCAGAATCCGGCTTGACAGAATGGAAGCGACGATGAACAAGCTATTGAGTGCGTACTCAGGTGGCAGTGGTCAACTTGGCCTGAAGTAGGGCTGATACTCCTGGTCGACACTGTCTAATATATGAATCGTTGACCCACTTTAATGGAGGTGGGGGGAATCGAACCCCATGACCCGTATTGTTGTTCAATGATTTATGAGCACACGTGACAAGATCGTGACGATTTTCTATCACAGCACACTGTGAATTCTACGGGACTTACCACCTTGAGTTCTTGTTGACGTTTAATTGGGGGCTTATTAGAATGATGCTTTGCTGTATCCCGAATTCTGGCCAACCACCAAACACCTGAAAGAACTCAGGGAAGGCAGCCAAGACATGTCTCAGAAAAAGACCATACTCGATTACTCGCAGGGCTATAGATGTCGGGGTAGCATATGGGATAAATACTCCTTCGGGAATGAGGTAGTCCGATCACTCTGGGACCGTTTCCGACTGACTATGCTATGCCCATATTGCCACCGTCCAACAACTAGAGCCCTTAGCATTTGGAGACAAGTGGATGAGGAATTCCCGAATTCACAAAACGTGGGAGTCAATGTTTGTCCCAATTGCGGATGGTGGTCTTACAAACGCATGAATTTCGAAGAACCGGGTTGGTCGCATGAAATTCGGTCGATGGGAATTCTCCGAACTTTCGACGCTTCCGATCATAGATTACCCCTCGAAACATTGAGGATCGAACTAGCCAGACGACCTGGAATCCTTTATGACATACACAGTACGAAGTTTGAGTCGTTGGTGGCAAGTATCGTGGGTGACTTCTTTGATACGGAGGTGACAGTAGTCGGCAGAACCAATGACGGCGGGGTTGATCTCATATATCTGGACGCTGACAAACCGGTTGCGATACAGGTAAAACGACGTGAGCGACCCGAGAAAGCAGAAGAGGTCGCTCTTGTGCGAGAGTTCTTAGGGGCGATGCTGTTGCAGGGTTTCACGAAGGGGAAAATAGTAACAACCGCAGGTCGATTCAGCAAAGGGTCGTACTCCGCGAGGGATAGGGCGCTCAGCCTAGGCCTACTGGAGCAATTTGAGTTGATAGACGTGACAAGATTTCTCGGCATGTTTCGATTTAATCAAAGTAATTGTAGTAAGCACCCATGGTCATCAATTGTTGACAGCGCAATTCAAGAATGGAAGGACATACCTGAGGCTAATATCAGAGTCTGGAGGCCTTAATCAGGTCGACATTGGCTTATGAGCTTTTTCTGACGCCCGACCAACAGACAGCACCGAACTGACCTTTCCCCCGAAAACTGGTCCAGTGATAACCTCGAATTTAGGTTATGTTGCCCTGACAAAGAGAACTGGCGATGAAGCGATCGCGCTATTTCGGAAGAACAGACCATCGGACAACATCGCTTATTGTCTTAGTCTCCATAGTCCAGAGGAATCATCTAGCATTATTTGATTCAACAGCTTGAGCATGGCTCTGCTGGATTGAGATAGCTTTTTCACTTTGTGCACTAATCCCAATTCAGGACTATCGACGATTTCGGCGAAAGTTCTGCCAGACTCGTTGCCTCCCTCGATCTCTGGGATGAATACAGTGTCCCAATAGAAATTCCGACTTCCCCTAGGTGTATTGGCAATAGTACCGTGGGTTTCACCACTGTAGGCTTTCACGCGCAGTCCATCGCAATACCCAACGAACGCTCTTGCAATCGCTTTTTTCCCAGCTGAATTGGTTTCCTGAACGAAGTTCTTTCCTAGAGTATCCCACATCGGCTTCGTTAATCCCCCAGGATAACCTTCCTTCAAGTACTCCAAAAAGATTAGTCCTGCGTGTTCGACAACACACGGTACTCGAATTTCCGAATAGGCTCTCTTTGCCTCTGCTAGCACCATTTTTTCTATGTCGACCTCCAAAATCTCCTTTACGGCAACATTTCGAATTCTCAGATCGAAATGATCGCAGACCCTTCGACCATCACTAAGGAGACACTCTTTAACGAGGATATCTACTTCCTCTATCTTGTATTTGTTAGATGTTACATAATACAATGATTGTCTCTTCAATCTCCACCCCTCATCTGTTTCAGTAAGTCGGCAATATCATTGCTCATACGTTCTCCATCTATCGGTATTACAGTTATCCTCCTTGCATCAAACATCCGGATCTCAAAATCCGAAGGGTCAGCAACCGTTATGAATCCTCTGTTGCCCGGGAGCGAATTGGATGTGTTCCAAAATTGATCGGTGAAAATTCGAAACAAGTATGAGACGTTTGGATCACGAAAACTGTATCCAAGGAATAGTACGTAGCGCCCAAGCAGATCCGCGCGCAATCTATAATCCAATGGATCATCCAGTCTCAATCTCCTTTCGTAATCTGACTCTGTCAGAACCATTCTGTCCGTGTGTTTCAAATCTCCGTGAAATTTTACGACCTCAGTGTGATTATGAGGAACACCCATATCTGACTCGATAGTTACAACTGTGACATTCTTTTTCTCTATCAAAAACACCCTTTCAAGAAAATCATCATAGTTAGTTGTGTATAGCACATGGCATTTTGTCAGCTTCACCAGTTCCTTATGAATTATCGATTGCCGAATTGCTTCATCAGAAGCATCCAGTCTTCTACTTAACCATGACGTAATCGCTTCTGTGTAACCCGATTGCCTCAATTTGAAGTACTCGAGTAGTTGAAGGTCGGTTCCGCGAATGCGAGCCAAATCAAGCGACTCAAAGCCGAGCTGCCTTACAGCTTCCTCGACTAACTCTTGCCAAGATATACCCTGGAAATGTCTTCCACCGCTCTGCCATTCAACCGACATTGTCACACCCGCTCCGATAAATGGTATGACTCTACCTGATTCGTAGGCACTTCTTAGTTCACTTGGACAGATTGTCATGGCCTATCTCTTCGAAACTATGATTCGTGTAAGGGAATGTGAATGACGAATATTGTTATTAGGGTGCGATTCGGTAAGAACTTCATCACTCTCGAAGATCGATCGCCACCCTTTGTAGAAATCTAGGTACTGTGCATGAGTTAGCAAGATGGGTACGAAGCCTGGATGCGCTTCAAGCTGCTGCATTCTCGAGTTAAATGCACAGACCAAATGATACCCCCCCTGCTTGGTCATCAATCCCAACTTCTCCACCACTGTCCGAATCTCCTCAAAACTGCCGAGGCAATGGTATAGACCATAGGCGATCACAACATCAAACCGCTCATTACCCATCTCCAAGTTGCGGATGTCCCCGACCTCCCACTTCACAATTTCGTGATCATCCCAAGCATTCAGTGCATTCCTGACTGCAAATTCTGATATATCTATTGCCGTTACTTTTGCTCCCTTGCGTGCTAGAAATATCGCGTTCTTTCCCTCGCCACACCCCACATCCAAAACGCTAACACCAGAAAAATCAGAAACAATATTCTCAAGTTGCTTCACAAGTCGCCCTGGGCCTGGTCCCCAAAAGCAACTACAACTCTGGTATCCCTCATCATATCCTCCGTACGACATGTTTATTTCTCTCCATCTAATGCAGGAGTCGCCGCATCATGTGCTTAATCGCCCGCTTGTAATCAGCTTTTCCTTTCCAATTATACAGTATTGCATCGCTCGCTTTCAAAAGCTTGTCGACTTCCCTCTCAACTCGTGCATTTCTGCGCCTCAAAAACTCAAAAATTGTGACATCTTTCTGCTCGCGTTCCCGATAAAACTGATAAGCGATATCGGGAGACGCGTGAACGAACAAAACTCCTACTCGACGGGGTTTTGCTAGTCTCCTGAGACTTTCCAAGGTTTCTAGATGTCGAATTCCGTCTACCACAATTCGTTCGCGGCCTAAATCCTGGACACAATCGATCAGTGCCTTCGCAATTCGGACCTTGCCTTGTTTTTTCTTAATGAACTTTTCCGCACGACTCTGAAATTCTTCTCTTGGAGTCTTTGGTATAGGCTGAATTCCAAGCAACTTCGCCACAACTCTACCAGAATTTATTTCCTTAAAATCATAGTCATTACAAAGTACGCTTATAGCTTCTGATTTTCCGCTGCCGACCGCACCAACAATGCAAAGAATTGAAGGGGGGGAGAATACAGACCTTCTCAGTATTCTATACGCGGGCTGGGTCACTATCAAGTTCCTGAAGAAGTAACGGAGGCACAGTTGCGACCAGTACTCAAACTCCCAGACTGGAATCGGAAACGAACTTCGACTTAGCCAGGCCAACTGGGTAATCGACTTTTCCCCTCGACTGGGACTTTTCCAAGCTGGATCCCCACTCACCTCGTATCTGAAAAGAAAGGCGAAATGTCTCTGTCCAACATCAGACGAATCATCATTAAGGACACCTATGCATTTTAGTCCTTCGCCTTGTGCAAGTCGTATACGGTCTTTTTGTGGCATTTCTAATTCTTCCGCAAGTTCACGGGTAGCACTCCAATTCACTCCAAAGTCATGTGTTGTAAAGAGGTCGTAATCGCTTGCGCTGACGTGTCCCCCAAATCCTATGCATCGACTTCCTAACAAAAAGTCCGCAACTACCGAATAGCTGCCTCGTTTGAAAGACAAGACACTACCTCGTCGTGTGACCACAACGTAGGTCAAGATCTGTTTGTAAATTTCATTCGATTCAGCATCCAATCTGGGAAGGTATTTTATCCTTTCTTCGCGAAACAGTTGGGACGCGTACTTCTTCCAGTTGCGTCTAATGCCCTGAAATCGCCCAATCTTGTCGAGAAACTTGCCTTCGAAAACGAGTATCTCTTCTCTTGGCATCGGTTTCCGTAGTGGTATCGCTTCATAAATCTCTGATTCTGATGCCAACTGGGACCGTAGAAAGAACTTCCCAGGACTAGTCCGGACGAAAGGAGATTGTCTCCCCAGACGTCTCACGCTTACGCTAAGTTTCGACTTGAGCGTCTGCCAAGGTGTCTGTCCCGAGATATTGTCTGAGAACATCTTATTTTCATGAGCATAGTCGTAAATCTCGCGAGGACGCATAGGTTTTCTTGTAATGCTCAGTACCTTTTCTGCAACTCGAATGAATTCGCTTGTCATTTTCTGGCCCTAGAAATCACTCCCGCATTTTGTTAGATGGCACACTCTGAAATGAATCATTCGAAGCTATGAAGCACTCACATTGAGCGTGCCGCCCGTTGGCGTGCAAACATCAACACAAATATATCATTCCCACTCACTGGTGCAAGTGTAAACCAGTCTGGCTCGTACCTGAACCTCGTGAATAAAAGACTTTACATTTTACTATGCTTCTTCTTGGCGCATAACATCTCCTGCCAACTTTTCCACATTAGCTTGCCCCTACACGCAATTGAAGCGAATTCCATCTTTGTTAAACTCCAATCCACCTGGGCCACTCGACTTAGAGACTGGGAGCACATTAACACTAATCTTATAACCACGGAGGTACTTATGAAATGTGGGAATTTAGTTACTACCATCGAGGTGACCGATGAAGAAGGTAACATCTCAACACGGGAGATCGTGACCTATGCCGGGCTTCTTTCGAAAGCCCACGAACGAGGTCTCCAACGCATCGAGACCAAGATCGAGCAAATGCCGACCAAGGAAAACTGTATGACCGCGATCTGCACTGCAACCGTAACAACCACACAAGGCGTTTTTTCCGACTGCGGAGACGCTAGTCCCGACAATGTCAGGTCAGGAGCCATCCCGCACATCATCCGTGTCGCTCTTACCAGAGCGAAAGTCCGAGCGCTCCGGGACGCAGTAAATGTCGGCACCATTTCAATTGAGGAACTAAGCGAGTATCCACCGGAGTCAGGCAGACCGGCTGACCAGCGAAATGATTCGTCAGAGTCCAGTTCCGATGCTTCAAAGAAGGCGAAACCCATGAGCGATGCTCAAAGAAGCCGGCTCCTTTCACTTGTCGAGAAGCTGGGCAAGACTGGGGAAGACGCCGAAAAGTACCTTTGTCGACAGCTCGGGGTCAAGACGCTTGCCGAGGCTAACATCTCCACCGCGAGCACTCTCATCAAGAAGCTGCTTGAAGAAATTTCAACCAAGTCCACACTCGTGAACTGAAGGGAGTGAACACACATGGCGCAGAATCTCTATGACGCGCACAGACAGTGGGCTATAAGGCCGCCGGACGAACGATTCGCGAGTATTGACGCCCTACATGACTTCGTCCAGAAGAGACGACATCACGCCAGACAAGAAGTCAAGAAGCTCCGTGACCTCAAGCTCTGGGTGAATGACTTCGACGCCATCGGCATCAACGGATCGTTCGAACCCGCTCCAATGACTAACTGGGCTTTCGGGCAGCTTTGCTCCACTGTTGGAGCACCGGCTAAATACCTCCGCAGTCTTCCGGCACGACTGACAGGCGACTGCCTAAGAGAAACCCTTTCAAGATCGGCGGAAAGATGCAAGCTTCTCATCAGAACCGAAGAACAAGTAGACGAAGGAGGAATCCACTCACTTACGGCCGCTTTCACAGGTCCCGCCTACGGCAGAATCTGGGATGCAGACGTCATCGAAAGTCTCCGGGAATCCCTAAAGGTTTCTTCCTGGCACGTTCCTCCAAGCAGGGGAACAGAGCCAGCAGGACTTTACGCTTCAGACCGAGATATGTTCGTCTTCCTCGTAAGCGACGAATCTCCCGTCGAAGTCGGTAACGCTAAACTCGGTCGCGGATTCTTCATCTGGAATTCAGAAACTGGCGCTTCGACTTTCGGGCTGACAACGTTCCTTTATAACTATGTCTGCGGAAATCACATCGTGTGGGGGGCGGAACAGGTGAATGAACTCAAAATCGTCCACCGCCACAGAGCACTCGACCACTTTCACAAGGACGCCGTTCCCACCCTCAATCGATTCGTCGAGAGCAGGACGGTCGGGAGTACGATAAGGAGTGTCGTCGAGAATTCTATGAATCTGAGTGTCGGCAATACGCTTCCGAATGTGATGAAGTTCCTTGAATCGAAACCGTTCAGCAAGTATGAGATCACAAAAGCGTGGAATCAAGGTCAGGCTGACGGTGAAGATGTGTCATCCCTCTGGGGTATGGTTCAAGGTATGACTGCCTTGGCCCGAAGCTATAGCCACATTGACGCACGTGTCGATCTGGAGCGGAGAGCTGGATCACTGCTGGCAGCAGCGTGAACAATGCCCTAATCGTTCTTTCCGGGGTCACGAATTTCATTCTGACCCCTTTTTTCTTGTGGTTTAATTGCATTCCGTGCTAAATTGAAGTAGGATCTGACAAAGGACAAACTGCCAGGAGCTGCAAAATTTGATTTCATCGTGCGTCGACTCCGATTGCCGAACTATCGTCGATTCAGGAATCACATCATTTCCAAGAGAGATTATGCCAGAAGCGAATAGGTGTTACTCGAACACCTTTGAGAGATACTAACTCGATATGCAAAAAGAAGCCCGAGCCCGCCTCAAGATAAACGACCTTCTCAGGAAGGCAGGATGGCGATTCTTTGATGAAGAGACTGGCAAGGCTAATATAGCTGTCGAGAGAAGCGTAAAGCTCACCAAGCACATTCTTGACGCCTACGGCAACGATTTTGAAAAAGCTCAAGGGGGATTCATAGATTTCCTGCTTCTTGATGAAAGCGATTTCCCATACGTCGTACTGGAGGCAAAATCAGAGGACAGGGATCCTCTCGATGGAAAAGAGCAGGCACGTCGATACGCGAAATCCCAAAACGTCCGATTCGTGATGTTGTCGAATGGCAACCTTCACTACTTCTGGGACCTTGAGCGAGGCAACCCCGAAATAATAACCGACTTCCCCACTCAAGAATCCTTGAAGCACCGTTGCGAGTTCATGCCCGACAACAGACGCCTCGCTGAAGAAAATGTACTTGAGGATTACATAGCTCTGACTCAGAATCCAAAATTCAAGGATGATCTTCGTTACCGCTCCGAGGAAGGTCGCGCTAAGTACTTGTTCGACGAAGGTCTTAAGATCCTTCGACCGTACCAGTTGAAAGCTATTCACGCGCTCCAGGCCGCTGCCGATGAGGGCAACGATCGTTTCTTGTTCGAAATGGCCACCGGAACTGGCAAGACGCTCATTTCCGGTGCCATCATTAAGCTATTTCTCCGAACAGGAAATGCTAAGCGTATCCTATTCTTGGTTGATCGACTCGAGTTGGAAGACCAGGCATACAGGAATTTCGTTAGATACCTGAAGAACGATTTCACAACAGTCATCTATAAGCAGAATCGCGACAACTGGAAGAGCGCTGAGATAGTCATATCTACCGTGCAAAGTCTGACCTCCCAGGACAAGTACAAGAAGCTGTTTTCACCAACCGACTTTGACATGATTATATCCGACGAAGCACACCGCTCCATTGGTGGAAATTCGCGAGCAGTATTCGAGTATTTCGTCGGTTACAAGCTTGGTTTAACGGCAACACCAAAGAGCTACCTGAAAAATATCGATCCCGCCAAGCTGTCAGCCAACGACCCACGCGCCTGGGAACGCCGTCAGTTACTCGACACGTATAAGACCTTTGGCTGCGAAAGCGGTGAACCAACGTTCCGATACAGTTTGGTTGATGGAGTGCGCGACGGTTACCTCATTAATCCAATCGTCGTTGACGCTCGTACTGAAATCTCTGTCGATTTGCTTTCTGAGAAAGGCTACGCCGTTGTAGTCCAAAACGAAGACGGCGTCGAGTCAGAAGAATCGATGTTCGGGCGCGATTTCGAACGAAAGTTCTTTTCAGAGAAAACCAATCACGTGTTCTGCCAAGCTTTCTTGGAAAACGCTTTCAAGGATCCGATAAGCGGCGAGATCGGCAAGAGCATCGTTTTCTGCGTTAGCCAGAAGCACGCCTCCAAGATTACGCAAGTTCTCAACGCAATGGCTCATCAGCTCTGGCCCGATAGATATAACTCCGACTTTGCGATGCAGATCACTTCAAACGTACCTGGCGCACAACAATTCGCCATCAACTACGCTAACAACGTCTTGAACGGACATACCCGGTTCCTCGAAGCTTACAAATCCAGCAAAACGAGAGTTTGTGTAACGGTCGGTATGATGACCACTGGCTATGATTGCCAGGACATACTCAATCTTGCACTCATGCGTCCGATATTCTCGCCGACCGACTTCATACAGATCAAAGGAAGGGGCACGCGTACGTTCGACTTCAAGCAAACAGACGAATTTGGTGGTGATCACGCAAAGCCGAAAGAGCACTTCAAGCTTTTCGACTTCTTCGCCAACTGCGAGTACTTTGAAGAGAAGTTCGATTATGACGAGGTCCTGAAATTACCCCCTCTCGGACCAGGCGGAGACGGCGGCGGAGGCGGTGGAGTCCATATTGATGAATTCGAAGTATTTGATCCCGACAAGGTCAAATCACTGACCGAAACGCCAGTGGGACTCGAAGGAATGAAAATCGATCGCAAGCTCTTCCAGAAAGCCAAAGAAGAAATCCTAGAGGACGTCGAGATCAGGGACGCCGTAGACAACGAGCAATGGGACAAAGCGGTACAGATTATCCGAGACCGATACGAGGACAGGCCGGAGCTCTACTTGAATCTGGAGAAAATACGAAAATCGGAAAACCTGGATCGTCGACTGACGTGGCGTGAGTTTCTCGAACGCATTTTCGGCCTCATTGACGCCTTCAAGTCAAAAGACGAGAAACTGGACGAAGAGTGTGAGAAGTTCATCTCGGTGTGCAAACCGGAAAGTAAGTACATTCCGTACATAAGGAATTTTCTGAAGTCATACGTCACTGACGAGCAGTTCCGCGCCATCATCAATAGCAAGGATTTTTCGCGCCTGAATTTCTATCCCGGCTTCTCGCTGGCGGAGTATAAGGCTCTCAATGGCTGGAAGGATAGAGTCCCGGAATACGTGAAAGACTATATTCCGGTTAATACGTTTATGTAAGCCAATACCATGCTAGACCAAGACACGAAAAGACGAATCGATACGGCCCGCCAGATCCTCGTCGGCAAAATACCCGACCCCAAGGCGCAAGTTGAACAGATAACAACCGCACTGATCTATAAATTCATGGACGACATGGATCGACAGAACGAGGAATTAGGCGGGAAGGCAACGTTTCTAATCGGGAAGCTGAAAGCGTATTCATGGGGTCGCCTGCTCAGCAAGGAGTTGAGTGGACAGGAGCGCATGATTCGCTACATGGACGCTCTCACAGCTTTCTCTAAGGCAGAGCAAATTCCAGAGTTGTTCAGGACAATATTCAAGGGAGCGTTTCTTCCCTACCGCGACGCAGAGACCCTAAACCTCTTCCTTAAAGGGATTAATGGATTCGTCTACGACCACAGCGAAGACCTTGGTAATGCCTTTGAATACCTCCTTTCGATTCTCGGCTCGCAGGGTGAGGCTGGGCAATTCCGCACGCCGAGGCACATCATCGATTTCATCGTTGAAGTAGTCGACCCCAAGAAGACCGACAAGATTCTTGACCCGGCGTGCGGCACCGCCGGATTCCTGATCTCTTCTTACAAACACATCAAGCACCAAAACTCGTCCAATTTCAAATTCTCCGAATACGTGCCGAGTTTTTCCAAGGCGGTAACCTCTGACGTCTCGCTCATCGAAATTCAGAGCAATGGGCAGTATAAAGGCGACAAATTGACACCTGACGACCGAAAAAAGCTCGGGAAGAACATCATTGGCTATGACATTTCGCCTGACATGGTGCGGCTTTCGCTGGTTAATATGTATCTGCACGGTTTCAACACGCCGCAGATATTCGAATACGACACACTGACATACGAAGACCGGTGGGGGGACAATTTCGATGTTATCCTTGCCAATCCACCCTTCATGAGTCCCAAAGGCGGTATCAGACCTCACAAGCGTTTCCGGATTTCGGCCAACCGTTCCGAAGTTCTTTTCGTTGATTACATCGCCGAGCACCTGACGCTGAAAGGCCGCGCTGGCGTGATCGTGCCGGAAGGTATCGTTTTCCAGTCCGCAAACGCTTACAGAGATCTTCGAAGAATGCTGATTGAAGACGAATTCCTGTGGGCGGTGGTGTCACTTCCAGCGGGTGTATTCAATCCGTATGCGAATGTCAAAACCTCCATACTTTTCATAGATCGAGAAAGATCACGCCGCTGTAGCGAACTGCTATTTGTGAAGATCGAAAGCGATGGCTTCGACCTAGGTGCTCAGCGCAAGACAGTGGATAGCAACGACCTGCCACAAGCGTTCTCTGTTCTCAAATCCTGGCAACAAGGGACAATTCAGGAGTCGGGACTTGCCCAGTGGATACCTAAGCAGTCCATCTGCTCGTCTAAGGATTACAATCTGACGCCAGATCGGTACAGACGACCGATTCTGTCTAGACAGTCGAAATGGCCGGTCAGCAGGCTGGGAGACGTCTGTATTATCAATCCTAAGAAGAACGAGGTCAGAGGACTGTCAACAAACACGAAGGTGTCATTTGTGCCGATGTCAGCACTAAATGAGAATGAAATTGACTTCCAGCCAAAGGAAGTCCGTCCGCTAGGTGACGTTTACCGCGGTTATACATACTTTAGAGATGGTGATGTATTACTTGCGAAAGTCACGCCATGTTTTGAAAACGGCAAATCTGGCGTAGCCCGCAACCTGTCTCAAGGAATTGGGTTCGGGACGACTGAGTTGATCGTGTTACGGCCCACAGACAAGGTACTTTCAGAATGGATCTATTATGCAGTTTCTAGTACGCAGTTTAAGGAGAGGGGCGTAAGGCAAATGAGCGGCACTGGAGGATTGCAGAGACTATCCAAACATTTTGTGGAGAACTACCTAATACCGGTCCCTAGCCTATCACAGCAACGAAAAATTATCCAGGAAATTGAAGAGGAAAGAGCCGCAATTGATAGTGCAAAAAAGGCTATAGAAATACACGAACAAAAGATAGAGAACAAACTTGCCGACCTGAGGCAGGCATGACGTGGTTGACCGAGCGACGATCTCGACATCGTCAGAATGTGCGCTCGCACCACTTGTTCGGCAGGATATGCAAAGCGCAGATATGCCTAACTCGTCCTCAAAACTCGATATTGATTTAGGGAGAAGATAATTCATATGACAAAACGAAAGCCAGATAACAAGAGTTCGATAACGACGGTTCGAGCGCTGAAAGTGGTTCAATGGTTGAAGGAGTGGGACGCAGTGCAATTCGATAAGAAGGCGCATCGGCGCGAGCCGGAAAGGTACTTCTATGTGTTTTCGCTTTCTGCCCGGCAATTGCGCTCACTTTCAGGCGTATATCGAAGAACAACTAAGGCTGGACGACGCCGGGCGCAAGACTTGGGTATACAGCGAGCGCATGAGGAGTCGCGATCCAAGAACATCGCAGAATACATCAGGTACGGCTACCCTTGGTCGGATCTGAGCAAAGCTCAGCGCCAAGACAAGTACGTAGACCTTCGCAAGCCCGGCTGGTTGCCTACAGCCATCGTTGTCAACATTCTAACTGCGGCGGATCGGCGTGAGGCTCAACAGGTCAATCCCCAGGACCTGATCGTAGTTCAAGATTCAGATGATGGCATTGCTGAGATACAGTTGCCATTTTCTGCGAAGGCGGCGCACTGGCAGCCTCGTGGTGCTGTTCGTCCGCTTGAGGTAATCGATGGTCAACACAGATTGTTGGCATTCGATGAGTCCCTAGAGGAAGATTTCCAGTTGCCAGTTGTAGCATTCCACGGTCTCGATATAAGCTGGCAAGCTTATTTGTTCTGGACAATAAACATTAAGCCAAAACGTATAAACCCGAGCTTGGCCTTCGATCTTTATCCGCTGTTACGGACGGAGGAGTGGCTTGATCGATTTGAAGGCCATAAAATTTACCGTGAATCACGTGCTCAGGAACTGGTTGAGGCGCTTTGGTCCGAACCCACAAGCTCTTGGTTTCAGCGAATCAATATGCTTGGTGAAGCCGGCGTAGCTTCTGTTACTCAAGCTGCTTGGATCAGGGCGCTTCTCAAGACTTATATTAAGGCTTCCGAGGGTCGCGGTATCACCATTGGTGGTCTATATGGGGCTCCGGCTGGCTCAGATGAGACTACTCTTCCATGGAATCGTGCCCAGCAGGCGGCGTTACTAATTCAACTCTGGAACGAAATACAGCAGTCGGTGAGCAAATACAATCGTGGCTGGGCAAAGAAACTAAGATCCTTGTCCTACAAAAAGAAGCTTGATGGTGATCCGGCATTTGTTGGTCCACACACATTATTAAATAATGACCAAGGTGTCACTGTCGTTCTCAATGTGACGAATGATCTCCTATTCCGTAACAGCCAAAACCTAAACCTCAAAGGCTGGCAGTTAAGTCCAGAGGTCTCAGTCTCCGAAGCTCTCGATGACTTGCGCGGTCAGCGCAAACTATGCGGCTTTCTCCGGCAGATGGCCTCTGCCCTATCCACTTTTGACTGGCGCTCATCCGGGGCCGACGGGCTGACCGAGCGCGAACGGACATTGAAACTTTCCTTTCGGGGAGGAAGTGGTTATCGAGAATTCCGCAAACTGTTGCTCAAACACCTGTCATCAGATACTAACCTTGGTCAAGACGCAACCGACATTTCAAAGGCTATTGGATTCAAACAGAATTAGGGTCGAGATCGCAGTATATGTCTAACAACCTTCTGAAAAAGTCGCTGCGAAAGGCATCCGCTCAGGCAGTCTCGCTGGCAGCAGAATCACTTAGGAGTCATATTCAAGCGGGTAGATGGATAGGCCCCAAGAATGTTTATGCCAAAGTGTACAAGAACCCAAAATACCGGGGCATATCGGATACTTTGAAACGTGTATCATTCAAGCCACACCAAGTAGACCAATATGTTGCCGCCTCCGTGGTGACACATTGTTGCGATGGATGGAGTCAGCTTGGTAGGGCGATTCAGTGTCAAGCCAGAGGTGATAGCAATTCGGCAGTGCACTTAGCCTATTACGCTGAGCTCCGTGCGGCCATGTCTCTGCTGGCAGCAGAGGGCGTAGGTGTATTTGTTAGAACTCACGCAGTAATAGGAGATAATGGCACAACGAGGACCTCTCAAAAACAAACGCACGAATTTGTGTGGATGGCCCTTGAACACTGGGCAGCCCGCCAAGTCTCTGCGAAGCGTATATCCACTACAATTACTCCGGGCGGGATCTCTCTGAAAACATGGTTTGAATCATTCAACTTAGCGGCATCAATTCACCCAATTGGGGAAGCTTGGCTCAAAAGATGGGGGATTGATATTAAGCAGTTTGCTGATGATCGTCTGCTGCGGAATCAAGCAAGTTATCGGCCAAGCAGAATCTCCCCCCGAACACAACTTCCCGCCAGTGACTCCCTGCTCTTTCTGAAGGAACTTTGGGAATCTTGTGAACCCTCTCCCCCGTCGCGTTTCGATTACATCGACAAACACCTACTAAGAAGCAGTCTGGCAGACGCTTATCAATCTATTAACTCTACAAACCCCAGGACGAATGTGCCCGCATATCGCACCTGGATTCAGGCAAATATCCCCAGTCTAAATCTCAATCCACATATCGAGACAGTTTGGGTGGACTTTCTTACCTGGTCTGTCTCACCTCAGGATTCGGCTGTGATTAGCAAGGCAAGGCTCGTGACATCTAGTCTTCAGCCAGATCATCATCTCCAAGTCATAGCCCGCGCTACTCTTCTCTTGCGAGTTGCGACCGGTGCTGCGAGCGCAATGCTCACCGATGCAGGCATTACAAGAAGCGACTTGTCTTTTTGGTGGCAGCCGTACCTGATTGAAAACGGCATTTCGGGAGCAGGAAATCTTCCAACAGACTTCATGGATCTGTGGGCAGATGCAGACACGGCTGTTCAGGATGTATCCAATTGGCAAAACGGCAAACCGCCTACTTTCTCGTACAGCGATATGCTAAGAGGATTGGCTTCCCAGTTGGTGACACTCTCTGAATGCGAACGAATTGCGCTCTGGGGACTTGCGTTATGAAGTACATGGGTTCCAAACGGTTCCTGCTCAACAATGGTCTAGGTGATCTTATATCGTCCCAGTTGGACAGTGCAAAGAGGTTTGTTGATCCATTCTGCGGTTCTGGGGCCGTCGTGAAGTATGTCGCAGGGCGATATGAAGGAGTGATCATTGCGAGTGATCTTCAAGAATATGCGGTAGTACTGTCCAAAGCAATAATAGGAAGAACTAAGAAACTCGATGCAGACAGGTTGGAACGAAGTTGGCTTCAAGTGTCACAGAAGCATTTAGTAAAATCGCGTCTATATAAGAAGGCTTTAAGACTTGAACAGCGCTACTTTGATGACATGCCCTGTTGGGTCAGAGAATCACGCCTTTTATGCAGCCTACCATCTCGAATAGGCCCAGTATGGAAGGCATACGGAGGACACTACTATAGCCCTCGTCAGGCGATTACGTTTGACTACCTGATTCGCTACTTGCCGGAGAATAAGATAGATCGCAATGTTTGCCTTGCGGCATCAATTATGGCTGCTACACGATGCGCTGCTGCACCAGGGCATACAGCGCAACCATTCCAGGCAACGGAAACTGCCAGTACTTTCATCAAAGCCGCTTGGAAATTGGACGTGATTCAAGCATGTAAAAAAGCGATGCAGGAAATCGCCCCATTGCACGCAAAGATCAAGGGACTAGTCACGACTGACAACGCTGTCGACGTTGTGGCGAAATTGAAGAAGGGTGATTTGGTACTTATTGATCCACCCTATTCAGGTGTGCAGTACAGCCGATTTTATCACGTACTTGAGACAATCGCCCGAGGCCATTGTGGGGAAGTCAGTGGCGTCGGCAGATATCCAGACATATTGGAGCGGCCTCAATCGGCCTTCAGCAATGTATCACAGTCAGAAAAGGCTCTTGATGACCTACTGCATGCGCTTTCTCGTCGGAAAGCTACTGTGATCGTGACTTTTCCAAAGGGGGAATGCAGTAACGGCTTGTCGGGCGACAAGGTAATTCAAATCTCAAAGAAGTGGTTCACGGTCGCACCTTCAAGCAGAATTCACGAACATGTTGTAACCGGGAAGTTCAGCACATTGGGCGGGAACAACAAACTTAACAAGAATAATCGACTGAAGAAGTCGCGCGTTAAATCGCAAGAACTCCTGCTCTTGCTTATTCCGAAAGTTCCAGCGAAGACCTAATCACAATTCTCCTTCTGTAGGGTGACGAAAACCCTCATTTCTTACTCTTGACTCTCGGTTCGATCTCGCCTCTAAGATGTCCACTTTGCCACGCTTCTTTTCAGGGTATCATAGAGTTCTCAGTATCCGTCCAAGGTAGTGCCCTTGGCCTCCACCTTGACTGACTGCGCGTGCCTTGTCTGATGGACAGCCGGTTCCGCCTGCCCACAGCTTGCGTTCGCTTGGCTTCAAACACCTCGTCCTGCGTTTTCAGCTACTCCCCCCCTCTATGTTCTTGAGGATACCCGGAGTGGCAAACCAGCGCACGTCGCTTCACTATTATTATTCGCTGGAGAAAGGGTTCATAAATATGGACCTCAACAAAGTAGAATTAATCGGACGCCTGACGGCCGACCCGGACGGTCGCATCGCCGAGAAGGCGGTGCCGTGCGTCGAGATGCGCCTTGTCACGGGGTATGTCAGAAAGAATTCTGACGGCAAGGTAGTCGAGGATAATCGGGATTACTTCACGGTAGTCGCTTTCGCGAAACTCTCGATCATCGCAAGAAGGTACCTGAAGAAGGGAGACCGCATCTACGTCAGTGGACGGCTCCGCAATGTCGTCCACGTCTCAAAAAGCGGCTCTCGCAGAAGAGGGGATGAAATAGTGATCCACCAGATTATCATGCTCGGATCGAAATCCCAAGGACCGACACAACGAAACTGAAGGCTGGGTGCCTTCTGGATAAAGGCTTGTGCGAAGGGAGAGGGTTAATCCCTCTCCCTTTCTTTTTGCTCGCATAATGAATACAACTCTTGCATGCGTAGACAAGAATCGGTACTATATTGAATGAACAACGGGTAAGGGGACAGGCAGTAAGCGAGCGTCCTCTGGATCTCACGAAAAGTTAGGCAAGTACGTATTCACTCTCATGAAACCAGACATTTCAAAAGTTCTCAATCAAGAAGATGCAATAAAATTCATTGTTCAATGCCTTAATGAACAAGAAGGTCGCTCATTCACACATTATGGATATGATCTCTATCTTCCAAATGTCATGCGGAAATGGTGCCGAGAAAATAGTGGGTTATTGGGCGGACAGTCACACGACGAGGAAAGATTCTTGCCGGATATTTCTCCATACTTCTATGATGCTTCATGGGAACTGTGCCGGATGGGTGTATTGAGACCTGGAATTCAGTATTATGGAAGGCAGTCCACTGAAGACGGCAGCGCTGGAAATGGATACTCTATAACGCCATTCGGCACACAATGGCTGTCTGAATCAGATCACGTCAATTTCGTGCCGACTGAGCCTGGCAGATTTACTGAAATGATGTCGCCGTATGCCAAGATATTCGGTCCAGGATTTCACGAAAGGGCACAGCAAGCGGTTCGTTGCTATGGATCGCATACATATTTGGCGTGCTGCGTCATGTGTGGTGCGGCCGCAGAATCCATTCTACTACATCTGGCTATTGTCAAGGACGGTAATGAAGAACGAATCCTCAAAGCCTACCGCACTGCAAACGGAAGGCGCGAGCTCGAAAATTTGATAATTGGTCAGCAAAAGGGATACATCAAAGATGATTTTGAGATTTGCTTTGGACTGCTCAAATATTGGAGAGATGAAGCAGCTCATGGCAGGGAATCCAGAATTACGGAAAGCGAATCATATACATCGTTAGCCCTTCTCCTGCGCTGCGCCCAATTCGCCAAAGACAACTACGAGGTACTCACAACCCACAAAGTCCAGTGACAAACTGGCAGTCCGCAAAAAAGTAGAAAGTTTGATCTCTGAACATAAGAAAACACCCCGTGCTTCTTTCGAAGTCGGGGTAAAAGTGCATTGTTTGCGTTACTTTAAAAGCAACATCTTTCGAGTTTCTACTGTCCCTCCGCTTTCGAGTCTGTAGAGATATACGCCAGAAGTATTGCGACTCGCGTCCCAGGAGACGATGTGATTACCTGGAGTTTGAGGGCCATCCACGATGGTCTGTACAGTCTGTCCAAGGATATTCACTACCGTCAGCCTGACATGAGACGCCGCTGGCAGCGAGTAGGTAATAACTGTAGATGGATTGAACGGATTCGGATAATTCTGGCACAAACTGAATTGCATTGGCAGTGCCTCGACATCCGCCGCTACAATCTTTGGAGTCCCTGTCTCCACGCCCCATCCGGACAACCATGCGCCATCGTAAGGTCCAGTCTCTCGAACGAATTCATCGGATCCGTTATGAAAGGCAACTCGCCATTCACCCGTTTCCGGCTCGTAGATCATGATATCCGACAAGTCATCGCCGTTGAACTTGCCGGGCATTGGTACGTATGTTCCCCAAGTCCCGTCCTCCCAGTTGTCTATCCACGCGTCCTCGTATGGACCCTCCGCTCTGACGAACTCGTCATCGCCGTTATTCAATGCGACACGCCAGTCGCCTGATGAAGGCTGGAAGATCATGATATCTTTCCAGCCGTCCGTATTCAACTTGGCGACTAACGGAACCGCAGACCACGCTGCCCCATCCTCCCAGTTGTCTATCCACGCGCCGTCGTACGGTCCCAGCTCCCTCACAAACTCATTACTGCCGTTATTCAGTGCGACACGCCAGTCTCCACTTGCGGGCTGGAAGATACCGATATCCGTGAGGCTCGATCCGCCGAAATTCCCTGTAATGGGTATGGCAGTCCAGAGCGATCCCTCCTGATACCCGGTAATCCATGCACCGCTGTACGGGCCGGTAGCCCGAACGAATTCGTTCGAACCGTTATTGATGGCAACGTACCAATTTCCCGTCGCAGGGACGAATATGGCGATGTCCGTCTTGATGTCGTCATTGAAGTTGCCGATCAGCGGAATGGCAGTGCCGTACGAGCCGTCGCCCCAATTCCAAATCCACGCATTGGAATACGGTCCGTTGATCCTCACGAATTCATTCTCTCCGTTGTTCTGGCAAACATACCAGTTGCCTGTCGAAGTCTCAAAACGACAAACGTCCGTAAGTCCGTCGCCATTGAAATCACCGGTAAACACGAGATTGCTGTTTACCGAGCCGTCAGCCCAGTTATCGAGCCAGGCGCCATCGTGTGGGCCATCGGTCGGAATGAACGTATTCGTTCCACTATTGAGAGCTACGTACCAGTTGCCCGTCACTCGCTCATAGAGACAGACGTCCTGGTAAGAATCGTCATTGAAATTTCCGACCAGAGGAGTGAAGTCGGTCCCAGACAAGGATGCATAGAACCCGCCAACTCCTCCAATTTGGTTATTCCAGATCTCTTCGTCATCAGCGTTGTAGGCTCGAATTATCCCGTTGTCATCAACCATGTGACCATACTTGAAAAGCTGAGTCCCTTCGCTCCGATCTCTGGTCGGTGCTCCCAATACCCAGGGGCCGATGGCTGGTACCGAGGTCCAGTAGGTGTAGAAATCGCCGTAGAGGTAATACGCCTCGTTAGTGGCATACGGATTATCGTCTGCATTGTCGGGATCATAGACGATCATTCGGTCGCCGTTTCCGAAGTGTTGGACCGAGTATGCCGTTCCTTGCCAATTGTTCTGGATGACTTCAGTTGCCTCACCCACGGAATTGCGAGCACCATTGCGCTCGTAAGCGCGTGCGAAGAGATAGGAGTATTGGCTATTCCATCCGGACGTGGTCCAGCCAGGAGAACAGTGGGGATAGTAATTGGTCGTTACATCGGTTCCATCCCAGTATAAATATCCCATCTGAAAGTCTTGTCGAGCTGTCGAACCGCCCTGATTGTACTCATTGGTTATTGGCATACCCAAAGACCCGCCTGGTCCACCCGTGGGTTCCCATCCACCGTACTGACCATACTTCCAGAATCCGGTCCGAACGGTATATGCTGTACGGGCGCCTCCCAAAGCATCAAAGACAATGCCACAATCTGAAAATGCGCCTCCACTCCAACGCTGCAAATAACAACTCTTGGCAATATGAGTTGACTGATCATAGTACCCCACCTGTGACAAATCGTACCACCAGTACAGATCATTCTGCATGGTACCGTAGTTCGAGGCTCCTTGTGCGTTGCGTTCGTAGTCCATGTCCAACCGTGTCACGAATTGCTCGGGATCACGGTACCAGGTCTGAACATTTGACAGATTCTGTAGCGTGCTCTGCCAATAGTGTGGGTCAGCAGGCGCAGGATGGTTGCCAGTCCCAGGAATTCTTATTTCCCAATGAAGATGATAACTCGTCCCGCTTCCGATGTTTCCCACCTTCGCGATGCGATTTCCTTTCTTCACCTCTTGACCATCAAAGACGTATATCTCTTTTACGTGGCCATATTGGGAATAGAAGTGTTGACCATCAATCGTATGATCAATCTCAAGCACGCCCCAGTAATTAGCGTTCCCATCAACCACGTGATCTTCATCTAAAATCACGGTCCCATCTGCGATTGCGTAGACATTCTGTCCTTGATCGTTTGGATTCGATAGATTGAAATCCCATCCGGGGTGAAATACCCAAGTTATTGGATGGGCATACCCATCTGCTTCTTGTGCAAACTGCCACCCGTACGTGCCTTCTGACGAGTATTGCCTTGAATGTTCTCCGAAGATTGGTAACATCGCTGGACCTTCTGCCGCTGTTACCGTGTTTGCCAGTACGAATACCAGCAGACCGCTGAGGGCAGAAAGCCCTCTGCACTTCATCATAGACATGACTGACCTCCTTGATCAGTGATTTAAGATTGTTAACGAACCTGCCTTTTTGTCTATTTTGAGAATTGAAAAGACGAAACTATGGCCCTAGAGATAGAGGAATTCTGGCTATCATCTGCAATCGACGAAATACTGTACAGGGTGTAAAACTGCCTCTCTTTAAGCACATACCACGTGTGGTAAATCCAACCCGTATTGCCCACCTGTTGCGTTTTGTCAATCTCCGACAAACCCTGTAGCCCCGCAATCGTTTCCGATTCAAGATTTCCTTTTATGATTTCGTTCCCGATCGAGTATGGATACTTTTGAACGCAGGACGAAACCGTGTCGCATGAATCCGCCTCTGTAACTTTGACACCGAAGGTCATGGAGTCGTTGCCGAACGTAATCCAAGTAGTCTCATTGTCAGGAATTGATGAATTGGGCGAATCGGCGAGGAGTAAAGAGTGTGGATACATGAAGCTGTACTTGTACTTTGTATTCTGGTAGATTTGCCAATCGCGTGTGTTAACAGCTACGTTGTTGTTTCTATTGTCTGCTGAATTACTAATGTACGAGGAGTTTATTGGTGTATTTGACAAATCAACATTCTGACTATCGTTCCGAAAAATATAAATCCCTCCTGCCCCAATAATGAGAATGACTATCACTAAGATCACCCACATCGTTCCACTGCGACGAGGTTGAGGATGCTCGGGAGATTGATTGTCCATATTTGGTTGAGGTTAATAGTAGACGTTGTCAGAGTACCACTGCCCCAATAGTTGTCAACAGCTATTGTCTCAAACGACAATGCGGTATTCTTCACCAGATTCGAGGATTTTCTTTATTTCAGTTCTAACTTCTTCCGACCTCCGGAGTAGAACACAGAAGCCGCCTTCAAAGGGCGGTTTGTGTGTTATATAAGCAAGAATATTGGTTTCGAACGTGAAATTTTGTGTGTGGCTAACTTTAGCCAAAACCACTTTTACCGGAGGTCGGACTCGAACCGTACAGCAAAAAACCGAGCAAAATCAGCTTTTTGGAATATTGCCGAATCGCGTCTTTACGACCAACCGTTGATTCATCAAAAGGTATCGGACATTAAGCTTCTCAAGGATGTTGCGACGCTCTATCTGTGAGCCTCCATCGAACATTGACTTCAACGCTGAAAGATCGCTGCCATTTCTCTTTTGACTCGTCGTGTTCTTATCAACTTGTTCCAAGTATTGGGAGAACGAGTTTTCTAGTCGTTTTTCCTCAATCGACTTCTGTTGACAAGGCACACCTGGCTTTCGCTTGGTACAATGGTAGTAAGTGTAGTGGTATCCAGAGTGATTCACTTTGTGTTCCGCCGTTATGCCAGCCCCACATTCGCCGCATCGTAATAATCCTCGATATGCGAAGTAGAGGCGTTTCGGTCGTGGCCGATGACGACTGGCGAGCAATTGTTGCATTCGATCAAACTCCGCTTTGGACACCATCGGTTCATGAGCGCCGGGGTAGTATTCATTTCCGTACTTGATCAGTCCGTAATAGAACGGATTGTGGAGAATCTCATATATGCAAGTCAGTGAACAATTCTGACGTTCCGCGTTTCTAAACGGGCGACCCGTTAAGCCCCATTCTCGATTAGCTGTTTGCCAAACACGTCTTGGACTGGAGTTGTTGTATAGTACGTCCTGCCAAATTCGCTGTACAATCGGGAAGCGAATCGCATCCCGGACTATCACCTTCTTGGATATGTCGTTGAGGTAACCCAGTGGAGCGCGACCCGGTCTCCACCCGAGCATTACTTTTGTGCGAAGACCCCTTTTTGTGTTTTCCGAGAGGTCATCAACATACTTCTTGGCAATGAGGAAATCGAGACCGGTCACAAAGAGGTCCATGCTCGTGCTGCCATAGGTTGCCCGAGGAGTTCTGATTTCTGATATGACGCCTTCCTGAAGTAACTGTGTGAGTGTTGCGGCGTCTTGTAGATTTCGGGCTAACCGATCAAGATGCCAACAAAGAACGCCAGTATTGTGGTGTTCCCGAATTTTCTTGACCATCTTCCCAAATACCGGTCGACCGGGAAATCGCGCCGATTGAGCCTCCTGATAAATTGAGACGATATTTAAGTTTTGTTTAGCCGCAAAGGACAGAAGTTCGACAATCTGTGAGTCTATCGAGAGTACCTGCCGATCTTCTGATTCCGTGGATTTGCGAGCGTAGATGATATAGCGATACATAATTCGAAAAATTGGATAAAAATGACCTGAGTTAGACGCAGTTGCTTTTTGAAAGACTGAAGCGCATATTTAAAGCATACTGAGTCTGCGTTATGTAATATGAAGGCGTCTTCACAGAGTAATTCCCCGTATCTTTTTGAGAGGACCGCGACGAGAGCTTAATACACTATGACGGACACTAAAAATATTGCAAATTCTGAAGAAAGCGACGAGTATCAAAAAAGTGCAATGGAACGCAAAGCGTACGTTGACGCTATTTTGAATGATACGTCGAGGAAGAAAACAGTAGTTGCAGGACCAGGAACGGGTAAGACTTTTCTTTTCAAATCTCTTCTACGCGAAGACGGCAACAATCTGACATTGACATTTGTAAATTCACTAGTTGAGGATCTATCGCTGGATCTATGTGACCTGTCCATTGTAAAAACACTTCATGGATTTGCACGGGGCGTATTGGGATCAAGAGTCAAGGTGTTTCCCAAATTGTCCAAAGTAATTGAAGAAGACACGCAGATCCTTAAAGGAGAGAGAGTTGATTACGATGCAATATTCAACAAGAGAGACGACGGCAATCCCAACATAGAATTCTTCAAGGTCCGAAAGAAGTACTATGACAATTTCTACGGCTATTCCAGTATCGTCTACGCAGCTGTCATGTACTTCAGTGGAAACAAGAGCAAGATCCCGATCTTCGATCAGATCGTCGTTGATGAATTTCAAGACTTTAACGCACTAGAAGTCTCACTGATAGATCTTCTGGCCGAGAAGAGTCCGATTCTTCTCGCAGGTGACGATGATCAAGCTCTCTACTCGTTTAAGGACGCCAGTGCTACTTACATTCGGGACCGTCACCACCCTGACAATTCAACCTATACCTCATTCACATTGCCATTTTGTTCAAGATGTACCCGCGTGATCGTAAACTCCGTAAATGATCTAATTGACACTGCCAGACAGAAGAGTCTGCTCAACGGTAGGATATTTAAGGACTTTCGGTACTTTGCTGATCCAGAAAAGGACAAGGAGAGCGCTCAGTATGATAAGTTGATTTACTCAAAAATCTATCCCCGGCAGGTCCCGTGGTTGATTCAGAAACAACTAGAAGAAACCGCAAAGGAGATACGAGGTGTCTTTTCCTGCCTGATTATTGCTCCCACAAAAACTCAGTGCGCAATAATTGCGAGTGCACTTCGCAAGAATGGTCTTCGATCTGTAGAAACTGTGGATTCGTCGGATGATAAAGATGTCACACTTCTCGACGGCTATAGGCTGCTTCTCCAGGACGATTCGCTGAACTTGGGGTGGCGGATCGTCGCAAAGCATCTCCTATCAAAGAGGGATTTCGAGGAGATGCTTCAAGCCACTCAAGAGGACTTGTCCAATCCCATCTGTGAACATCTTTCTCAAGATTTACTGAAGTCAACTCGCAAGATGCTCAAGATTCTAAAGAAAATCGAAAAAGGCGAGCCAGTGTCGGAAAGCGAGCAGGATGAAAGCATGTCAGCGATTGGTATCGATGGGGCCGCGATTAAGTCCCTTGCACTGCGTGAGAAAGTTGAGACTGGGCCGGAGCGAATCGCTTACCCTGGTCTCCGAAAAATTCCGATCAAAGTAACGACAATTCAGAGTTCAAAGGGTCTTGCAGCAGACGTGGTTTTTATTTCGTATTTTGACGACAGGTTCTTTATAAAATCGAAAAATAAGGAGATAATTGCTGACCAAGATGTATGCAATTTGATCGTCGCTCTTACCAGAGCTAAGAAAAAAGTGTATCTAGTATCCTCAGATTTATCCAGAGAACCAACTTTTCTCGGCTGGATTAAACCCCAGCGCATCATGAGGCACACATAACGCGGTATCGACTTCTGCGATACCGGTTTGCAGTACTTTTAGAACAGAATTATCGATTCAAGAAAAATTGTAGCGTCAGCATCGAATTGAGACTGGATTGCTTGGTCATCACTTGATATCCGTGAATTCGTCTCAATGATTATCATGTTGCCCTTATGCAGAACATATCGCAATTCCAGCACTCCTCCTGCAACCTTGCTAGTGGCACGCCGAAGAATGGCATTTTGCTCATCTACAGTTGATGAGTCCTCAGATTTTAATGTCTCTGCGTCCGTCACTGGGTCATTCGTTCTTACCCAGTCACTCAGACTCAGATTGTCAGAATTTGATACCTGTCTAACTATTATCTCTCCATAGCCCGGCTTGGGAGAGCCAGCGTGGTATGACTTTCGAACAGCGAAGATACTATCCTTGTAATATTGCGTGCGCTCTGATGATGTATAATAGGAATCATCCCAGCCAATTGGATAGTTGAACGAAATCCCAATTTCGTCATTCTTATAGCGAGCCCAATTAGGATTTCCGGTATTCGTGTTGAGGTTCGTCTCGCTATTGTCATTAGGGTTTGATCCCGTAATGTCATTCACAGTAGCGTCTGTAGTGTCGGTCGTATTTATTAGTATATTCGTATTGCTGTTTGTTTTACCATCATGCCACCAGACATAGATACCGACGACCGCGATAATGAGCATGACTACTATTAAGATCACCCACATGACCCGCCGTGATCCTGACGGCTGGGGTGGTTGCGGACTTTGATTGTCCATATGTGTTGTGGTTAATGACGGATACTCTGAGTCTACCGCTACCCCTGCAGCTGTCAACAGAAATTGCCTCAAACGGCAATGCGGTATTCCTCACCAGATTCGAGGATTTTCTTGATTTCAGTTCTAACTTCTTCCGACCTCCGGAGCAGAGGGGGTGAACCGTCACGCAAAGTGGCACTTTGTGTATGTTTTAAGCACCTTTCCTTAGGTTCCAACCCTGACGGTTTTGAAGTCGACCGGAAGTCGGAATTGGCTAGAACTAACAAAGGCTTTTTGGCTGTCATTAGCAGTCTTCCGCCCAAAAGTACATGGTTCGATCCTATTGCCATCAAGATGCCCTTCTGCCGACTCAAATCGGCATTTGCAAACCATGCCCGAGCGTATGTCGCGAATCTAAGCGTCTGTCTCGCCAAATCAGTCGCTTCTTTATCGAGATACTCACTGCGATCCAGTCTGCTCTCAAGAGCAGCCTTCTCTCTCAGCAATGCGTCCTTTTGCCGCAAGTACTCGTCATTGCTAATCAGTCTTTCCCCAGCATTTTCCGGTGAAATTCGCAAGGCCAATAAGTTGTCGAGTCGTTGCGCGATCCGTTGAAGTTCCCTTTCAGCCGAATCGCGTGCTTTCGTTTCACGCCGTTGATCGTCTTTTCTCACTGACTCCAGGTTCCTTATAGCCCAATCGAGATAATCTTTGGGAAGCTCTATCCGCTGCAGAAATTCGTCAATCTGTGCTTTCAGTCCCTCTTCAGAAAGAGCGGGTTGCCTGCATAGGGGATTTCTCTTTCGCGTGCAGTGGTAGTAGATGTATCTTTTTATTCTTCCTTCCGACTTGATCCACTTACTCTTTTCCTCCGCTGTTACCATCGTTCCACACTCACCGCACTTGATGATTCCCGTGAACGCGAATTCCTTCCCCTTTGGACGAGTATTGCCCTTTCGAGACAGGATTTCCTGCACACGGTCGAATTCGGAGCGACTCACCATAGGGACATGGCTTCCTGAGTGTAGATCCCCTTGGTACTTGAAGTGGCCGTAATAAAAAGGATCATGAAGGATGTCGTAAAGCATGCTGGCGCTCAAAGGTTTTCCTCCAAGTCGTCTCAATTGTCTGGTTCTGAACCCCCATTCTCCGTTGGCTATTCGCACCACCTTTGCCGCCGAGTACTTGCCTGACAGCACGAGATCCCACATTCGCTTCACCAGATCAAAACGTTCCGGATCGGGGATCAGTGTTCGATTACCCTTGTCTCCTGGTGCGTTCAGATACCCCACTGGAGCTTTCCCCGGTCGCCAGCCCTGTTTCACCTTCATTCGAAGACCTCGTTTCACGTTTTCGCCCAGTTCATCGATGTACTTTTTGGCGATAATGAAGTCCAGACCCGTCATGAATTTGTCCGTCGACGTATTGCGATAAACTTGGAACGGCGTTCGGATTTCTTGTATCGCTCCGGCCTCCAAGAGATCGGACATTAGCGCGGCGTCAGCGAGGTTCCGCGTAAGCCGGTCAAGCTTCCAACACAAAACCCCCGTCACGTGTTTGTCTCTCACGGCACGAAGCATTTCACCGAACACCGGCCGGCCGGCTTGCTTGGCGGACATCGATTCCGTGTATACTTTAACGATTGTCAAGTCGTTCTTTGCGGAGTATTCACGAAGCTCACTCAGTTGCGCATCGATAGACAGCGCTTGGCGGTCCTCTGATTCCGTGGATTTTCGGGCATAGATGACGTAGTCGGACATTGTTGTTTGGAACTAGTGATGAATTTTCTTAGCCACTCTGAGCGCAACGGTCCCTGGAGTAGACTAACGATCCGAATGAGGTTGCCTGCAAGCTCTAACGCCTCCGCATAACTCAACTTCTCTCTCGTTATTCGATGGTGAATTTCGATCAGTTCCTCTATTTCTTTTTGTTTCAATGGCATTTTTCCCCATGGTAGCAAGGTCGGGGTAGTGCCCATCAATTGCCTGAATCGGAAAAATGCCTGTGGAAAAGTCCAATCAGAGTATTGACAAATTCGTCGAATGTCTTATTTTTGTAGAAAGAGGACATTCCAGAACATCTTCATACCTTCGAAATCCTCAATAACGACAAGCCTTTAATCTCGTTTTCAATCATATCACGCATTCGCGCCCGAATCAAGTCTCTCATGCTGATCGCCATACTAGTGGCGGGAAACATCGTCGCGAATGTCACACTTCTACAAGAAAGAGACGAAAAAAGACTGACTCCGGCAAGAGCCGGAAATTTTTCGCTTCGTGGTCGAAACACATTTCGCCCCAGCGATCCAGTGATCGCTCACCGCGAAACCAGCTACCCAACTCGGCATTTCATCTAGATCGAGCGCAATTGGAGAGACTCATCGATGCCGGAAGTTCGAAGAGAGACAGACTGATGTTAAGAGTGCTCGCTGAAACTGGAATCAGGCGGGCGGAAGTTGCCGCCCTCACCACAAGCGACTTCAATTCAGAAGATCGACTTCTTGTTATCCGATGTGGCAAAAACGGCAAACAGCGTGTCATCCCTCTCACGAGAGAAACGGCTGGCGAGATTGCGAGGTTTGTCGGTCCGAAGATCGAAACACCTCTTTTCGCTTCACGAAAAGGCGGTGAGCTCACCCCGCGCCAGGTCAACCGGATCGTCGCGAATGCTGGAATTCGTGCGGGAATATCCAATCCGAATCCGAAGTATCCGACTATCACGCCACATCTTTTCCGCCACACGTTCGCTCGCCTCTGGAAATCGGCCGGAGGAAGCATTGAAACTCTGTCCGCTATCCTCGGCCATGAGTCCACGCGGACGACATGGGACGCCTACGGCAAAGAAGGCTTGCAGGACATTCGGGACAATTATGACAAACTGATGGCTCGACTCTCCGCAACAGATTCAAAATCGAGAAGGAGGACGATTAGTGCTAGTTCATGAACACTCGTTCAAACAGATATTCTTCGTACTCTGTTTGTGTTTTGCGCTCTCAAGTCCGCAGTCGTTGCTGATCGCAGGCGATGAGTTCGAGCCCTTTCATCAGACACAGATTTCTGTCCTTGGTGTCCCGGAAGATACCAATTGGACGAACACGCTTCCCGGAACTGACGGATTTGTGAGGGCAATCACCGTATTCGAGGATAAACTCGTCATCGGGGGATATTTCACGACTGCCGGAGACGACAGCGCCAATTGCATCGCGGCATGGGATGGAAACAACTGGCTGCCTTTCGGCCCGGGCGTTTACGGAACAATCAGAGCATTGACCGTATACGACGGCAAACTCATCGCTGGCGGCTATTTCACCGCCGCAGGAAACGCGCCTGCGTACTATGTAGCCTCGTGGGACGGCAGTTCATGGTCTAACCTGGGTGTCGGATTCAACGGAGTGGTACACGCTCTGTCGGTGTTTGGCGCGAAATTAATTGCCGGAGGAGAATTCACCGCAAGTGGTTCGAATAATCTGTCATATATCGCTTCGTGGAACGGTTCCGACTGGGACTCACTCGGTATAGGGGTGAATAATACCGTAGACTGCTTTGCTATCTATAACGGAAGCCTCGTTGCGGGAGGAAGTTTCAACAGGGCGGGCGGAATTCCCGTAGACTATGTCGCCGCCTGGGACGGCGACCATTGGCAGCCCTCAGGGGCTTGGCCTTATTACTACGTGACAGCACTTTGTGGCTATGACGGAAAACTTGTCGCCGGAGGAGCATCCGATCCACGCATCGCCACCTTCGACGGCTCCTCATGGCAATCACTAGGTACTGGAATCGATGGAGACATTCTCGCTCTCTGCGTCTATCAAAACCAACTAATCGCCTCGGGTGCATTCGCGACAGCAGGCGGAGTGAGTGCGAGCTCGATCGCGGCATGGAATGGTACCGCATGGAAGTCGCTCGGTTCTGGAACTGACGGCATCGTGTACGCGGTCGCGCCATTTCAAGACGCCCTCATAGCAGGAGGCCAATTTACTGAAGCGGGCGACAAATCCGCCCGAAGTCTCGGAGTTTGGAATTCGCAGGACGTCACCCAGGTAGTAGAGATCGAGTCGGGTTCACTCCCCAGTGGTTTCTCCCTCTTTCAAAACTACCCGAATCCGTTTAACAATTCGACCCAAATCGAATTCCAATTGCCTCAATCTACGACGGTAGCAGTCGAGGTTAAGAATGCGTTGGGACAGCGCGTAAGAACCCTCGTCTACGAACAACTGAGAGCGGGAAGGTACTTGACCTTTTGGGACGGCACCGACCGCTTCGGAAATACGGTAGCTTCCGGCGTCTATTTCTACAATATCCACGCAGGCGCATTTTCTGACTCCAAGAAAATGCTCCTTTTGAAATAGCTCGCCTCTAGAATTGGCGGTTTTTCTGGTCAACGTCTCCTTCTCCCCACCTTATCAACAGGTCAGACCCTTGCCAGCCTCGGAACACATCGATACTCTGACTTCACGGCGACTAGTTCATCCCGCAGAAGCGCTAATGTGTTGACCGGAGGGTGGACAACGGTCGTGTGGTCAGTAAAGACTAAACAGGGGAGGGATATTTTTTTGGTCTTTTTCTTCGGTTTTTCTTCGGTATATCGATGGCCGGAGTAACCGGAGCCACTGCACGATTGGTTATCCACAAGGCTTTTTCTTCTTCCGGCAATTGAGCGCTTCCTCACCGGGCCGCTACGCTGTAGTCAAACAAAAACAAACACAAAAACTCACATGTCCCCAGCATCCGTCTATCCCCCAAATCAGATCAGGAGGTTCCGCACCGAGCGGGGCCTCCGGCTGCGGGACATGATGCTACTTTTCGAAGCGAAAAGCCCGGCCCACTTCTCCCACTGGGAAAAAGGTCGAAAACTGCCAAACCTCGTTAACGCTTTAAAGCTCTCGGCAGTTCTCCAGTGTCCGGTAGAGGTGCTCTTTCCCGGGCTTTTCGCTTCGATTCGTAGTGAGGTCTACCATCGAAAACAATCACTAAACATTAAGCTCAAATATGAGTGATCACAAAGAAACTCCCGAAGAGCCTCGATACGAGGCAGATGAGCAGGTTGAGACTTTTCAAATGAAAGTCCCGACCGCAGGACGAAAGCCGATTCCGTCCAGTCCCTCGGTGAATACCGAGGAACTGGCTGCAGCCATCGCAAAGGGGTTCTCCGACGAAACAAATCTGCAAATGTATCAGTCGCTTTGCGCACGATACGGCACTGATGCCTGCAGACGAGCGTTCATTCGGGCAATCGAGACTCCTGACGACAAGATCAGGAAGTCAAGAATCGGGCTCTTCGTCCATCTGGCCAGAAAGTATGCGACCGGGACGAAGTAACGCTGGGAATGGGCGGACAAGTCCATTCCCAAAAAGTCGCAATTACCCTCATAGACCCAAATGCGAGGTCTGCCACCGGAAGATAGAGATGGGAAGATTCTGTTACTACTGCAGAAAGAGACGAACATCCTGACTGATGTTCTTTGAAAGAAGAAAGTCTGATTTCGACCGCGAGGTCGAAATCACTATCACCGCCTCTGACCGGCGGTGAGGAGAGAGAATTAGCGCGCCCCTCGTCGGGACGGCATCGCTTGCTCCATTTTCCCCTTGCCAAAGAGTGCCCTTTGACCCAGATTACCCCTTAGGGAAAGAGTAGAAATTCGTTCCTATCATTTCTACTCTTAGTATGGCGTAAGGCCATACGGGGCAAGGGAAAATGTCGTGTGCTTGCCGCCCGACTCATCCCTCTTTTCTCGACCCCTTTCCCTGCCTGTTTCCTTCACGTAGCCACATCGACTTTGGCACAACCGTAGACAGCAGGAAACAGGCCGGGGCCCGGAAGGGGATCTCGACTTCGTCCGCTCCGGAGCCGGCAACGCGGCTGCCGGAGCGGACTACGGGTCTTGTCCCGCTCCTGAAATTGGAATCTTTTCAGTGAAGCGGGACTTACGACCAAAGCGGGATGAGTCGGGCGGCTCGAACCGCCTGACCGCTCGGAAGCTGCGTCCTCCCGCTGGTCGGACTTGCCTCGCGGGGCGGATTCGGCCTTCCGACGAGGGGCGCGAATTAAGAAAGGTTGCTCATGAGTGAGCATGAAAACAAAGAAAGGGAAGTATGAAAACAGATGAGACAAAGAAGAATCGACCTCGACTGAACAGAGTCAAGGCCTCACTACCGAATTTCAGGATCACTGACCGTGATCGCGAAATACTGAAGCTGATCTACGAACACAGATTCTTGGATTCGGAACTCTTGATCAGACTTCTCGCGGTCAGTCCTGACTTATCGGCGCCCCGTGAAAAGGGTGCCGACGGCAAGGAAAGACCCAAATCTTATGGATTTGGACAGCAAGCTCTCTACAAGAGACTCCAATTACTTTATCATTCTGGTTATCTGCAGCGGTATCCAATTGAGGATAAGTCACTCGGGCGCGGGAGTGGAACCCCGAGAATTGCATACGGATTGTGGTTCAGGTCCGCGCAGGTGCTTTGTGACAAGATAAGTGTGACGACGCAGGAAGTACGGAAAATCGCCGAATCTAACAAAGTCAAAGCGGCGTATGTTACTCATTCATTGGAAATCGCCACGTTGAGAGTTCTCATTGAGCTTGCATGTCAAGAGTCAGCTGGGCGTGCGAGACTCCTTTTCTGGCAACAGGGTAGAATTCTCCACGACTGGGTTGAGGGAGAGAATGAAGACGGCGAAGTCGAGAGGTTTACCGTGTACCCTGATGCCTTCTTCGGGATCGAGGTTCAAGGCAAAGGAAAAGCTCATTACTTCCTTGAGGCTGACCGGGGGACCATGGCAATCGTGCGAAATACGAATCGTCCCGACATTCGAAAGAAGATCCTCGGATTCTGGTATTATAGACGAGAAAAGAAACACTCACGAAGGTACTTCCACAAAAAACTCGCTGATGGACGAGTCATAGGACTTCACGTGAATGATCAGGACGACCAGCCCATTTCAGATGATGATCCATCATATTCTGCGGTGACCGGTTTCAGGGTCTTGTTTCTCGCACCCGGCAACACGGAAGGGCTGGCGCCCACGGGGCGCATTGCGAATATGCTGGGAGTACTGCTGTCATTGAATTCGATAATGCCCGGGACATCGCTGTTTTGGTTCGCACCGCCTTCCGCCTTCAGCTTGGACCATCCAAACTCTGTATTTGCCAAAGTATGGGTCACCTCGGGTGCATCCCGAGAAAGAGAATCTCTAATAGAATAGTGGCTATTCTCCGCCCCCGTAATTCTGCTATCTCCGAAATTGGGCCTGGCTGCCTTGTGAGGACAAGACGGACAGGCGGTGCTGTCTCGTTTTGGTCATTCAGAACCACACCGCAAGTTCTGGTTTCGAATGGCGTGGAATTCGGGGGCGAGGAATCGTCACCATGCGATCCGTTCAGTTCAAGATTTTTAAGGTTGCCAAAAATATCAACTCATATTTATCTTGCGGGTGCAAATCTCTATGGATTCGTAGAGTCCAACTGGTTACTTTGGGATTCATTCTAGTTGGTGTCTGGCTCTGCATTGTTGTCAGCGTTCACCTAACATGAGCCAGCCGCTTGTCCGACAAAGGGATTTTTTTCCCCTACCGAAAGTAAAGTTTGGGATCCGTCGATGAACTAGCTTTGGAGGGTTCATTTCTCCGTATCACTTGGGGACGCAAATCAAGCTTCATGCCGAATGATGGTTTCGAGGTACCAATTTGGATTGGATTGTACGGAAAACTGGTGATTCAAATGTGCACAGAACGTGGAATAGCGAGCGACAAATGAGTAGTGACCTAATTAACGACACAAGTCAGCCGTTGCTATCTTTAAAAAAACCTGGCGAATAGCCAGGTTTCCTCGGAGGGGAGAGCAAATGAAGCTTTCACTATTTCAGCGCATTGAGGCGCAGTTCCTCCATGAGTTGCTTGATCTGCAATCGTGTCTGCTTGAGTTCTTCAAATCGACCACTAATGAACCCCAACATCATGTTTCTGACAGATTGATCAACATCTTTCAAATCGAGCCACTTCCCAAAATACTCGATGAACTCTTCATTCTTCCGATTGGCAGCTTCCGCTACGACCTGATACTCAATCTCAAGCCGTTTTGCTTCTTTTTCCGAAGATTCCATTATTGTCCTCCTTCACGAACAGTTTTTGGGCATACTCAAGATTCTGCTCTTGAGGATGCTCTGCTGCTTGGGAAGGAGGCAGAACTTTAACTTATATCATAGGAGAGGAAAAATGTCAATCTTCTCGAACGGCACTGAATCAGCCATTCAAACCATTCTTGGCGCTCTTTCTGGGGTTTCCTTTGCTTTCTTCAATCCCTTTCGACCCTTTAAGTCAATGAAAGAGAGTTGGGAACAACTAAAAGAGGAAGAGCAACAGAACGAGCTAGAAGACGCTAGGGATTACGAGACAAAAACAGGAAGAAAGTGGAGGGGCTACGGTCGCGCGATCATATCCTCAATTGAGGACAGTAAGCGGCTCGAAGCTGTCAGGAAGAGACTTGGTGATCGATTCGATTTTCTGAGCCAATCGGAGAAAGCCAACATTATAAGAATGTCCTCGACTGAGTTGGCGGACTATTTGGACGCTTTTGAGAAAAAGTTTCCTAATAATCCTCATAACTCAACTGCGGCAGGAGTACCTAACGACGATGAGTTGGAAAAGCACAGGGCGTACTTGAAGCGTAAATACGATCTAAAAAAGATCGAACTGGAAATGGAAACGAAGTTCAAGGATGACGCGCTGAAACTCAAGACTCAACTCCTCGATTCAATACTCGACCGGCACGCCAGAATGATACAGCGCATTCAGCAGGATTCTACTTTGAGTTCGGATGCTCGAGAGGATGCGCTCAGGGCGACCGAACAGGCTTTCGCGCATGAACTGGACGAGTTTACGAGGAATTTTAGATGAGCAAGTTCAGCAAGAAAGTGGAGGAAGCAAGATCACTTTTGCGACAGCACGCTTCGCAACACAAGCCTCCGAGAATTCTCTTAGGTCAGAAGGGCGGCCAGCCGTTTTATCTTGAGGGACGAGATCTCGAGAATTCTTTTCATATTATGGGAGCGACCCGTGAAGGGAAAAGCAAACAACTACAGAATATCTTTCGACAATTCATGATCCAAGGGATTGGCTGCGCACTCATAGACCCACATGGCTACCTTTACGATGAGTTAGTTGCCGATTGCTCCTTCTATTCCAGCCGATATCCCGACATTAAGGAGAAGCTAATTCTGTTTGACCCGTCTGACGATCAGCACATCGTCGGATTCAACACAATGAAGGCACTGCCGGGTCATGACTTAACTACGCTGGTCCTCTCTCGAATGTACGCAACGATCAAGGCACGCGGCAAGGACAACTTCGACGACATGCCAACTGCGAAGACTTGGCTACAGAACATTTTTACTCCAGTTATTACCAAGAACCTCAGCCTGATGGAGACTAAGCACCTTATTGATCGCGGGGCACTACAGAGCCTGGCCGCGAAATCGATAGTGCGTGATTCCGGAATTCCGCTTATCGAACACGATTGGTCTTGGTACGCCAATCAGACAAAGCGCACTCAATACGAGGAGCTACTTAGCTCCGTGAACATGCTTCGAAGTTTCGTAACTTCAGAGCGGATGGAGCTCATTTTCGGTAGGTTGAACAAAGTCCTTGATTTGAGAGACATTATGGATAACGGCAGGATATTGCTTGTAAATCTCGGCTTACGCACCTTACACAAAGATATCAGTCGCTTACTAGGGACGTTGCTCGTTAACGAGTTCTTTCTTGCAGCGATGACACGACCCGAGTACTCTAGGCCGTTTTATTTGGCCATAGACGAGTTCGAAAATTATGTCACACAAGATATCGGTGATATCTTGGATCAAGGCTCAAAGTATCAGTTACATCTCTTGCTAGCGCATCATTCATTGGCCCAGATGGAAGAGGTGAACCGTAAGGTCCACGATGCGGTCATGCAACATGCGAAAGTGAAAATCATATACGGGGGGCTGCTCTACGAAGACGCCCAGATCATGGCCAGAGAGATATATACTTACCATGGTAAAGGCGGACTAGATCCGATGAAGAAAAAGAATGTGCAGCATGCGCCCTACTTAGAACCACATGAGGAAACGCGCATCTTACGAGCAGAAGGCCACACTGACGCCAATACGACTGGAAGTAGCCAAGATTCGGGTCACGTTATACAATCAGGCGAGACTAGAATCCCTGTAGACGACATGTTCCTTTCAGAAAGGCTAGCAAGTTACTTGTCCTCTCACTCTGTACAGTCATCTGAAGGAAGACACGACGTGCAATCCTCTACCGATAGTCAAATCAACACTCTCATTCCATTTGTTGTACAGGAATTGAAGTGGTTTGTCTCTAACATACAGTATTTGCCACTGGACGAGCAAGTTCACAAGCTCGTTGAACGCATGAAGAATCTTCCCCGGCAGGTATGCATGGTCAAGCTCCCAAAGGAGCCCGTTGTCACTTTGCAATCGAATAATGTTGAAGAACATTATCGCCTTGATGGTGAGATTCAACGTTTCTCCGACCGCCACAATTTGTCATCACCTCACCACATGACACGGGACGAAGCGAAAGAGGAACGCGCACGTATTCTTGAGGACTTACTCCATAAGCCCTCAAATGTGAACCCAGAGGGAAGTACGGATAATGATCGCTGGCAAGAATAAGTCTTGATTTAGAAAGGGGGCCATGCGCGACCTTGTCGCGCTAAGTTTTTTCCAGATCTCCGAGACCGCATGATCTAATTTGATCGAGAGTGAAGACACCCTCGAACCCGCCCTAAATCACTTCCGCTCCATACGGAAAAGTGGCATAGGCGCCGTGTCTCCGTCAAGGGCACGCGTGAACGCGCAACCCTTGACGGACTCCGCCTCGCTTTTCGCTGTGGACAACTCAAGTCCGAGTTGCCCACAGTCCGCTTCGGCTGCGGCCTTCGGCTCCCCGGCATGCCTATGCCACGAGACAAGTATGGAGCGGCAGGCCAGCCGTGCCGCTCCAGGAGACTAATCATTCACGCGCTGGAGAAAGGAACAAAGCTCTATGTCGTACATGAAACGGCTCTACGAGCGGCTCGACGAGATCATCGGCGATCCGCAGGGGCCGGACGGTGAAGTCCGCAAGCGGCTTCATGAGTTCGTGCACGAGGAGGTGCTTCAGTCGTTCAAGAACGGACTGAAAGCACGCGACAAGCGGCGCGCGTCCGGCAGAAAGGACAAAGACGCCGACGAGTCGAGCCAGGTGCCCGAGCAGAAGAAGTAGGCTAGGCTCCGTGCAGGCGGTTGCCCCACGCGCCGCCTGCACTTTACTCTCTAATCATCGCACATTATGCACAGGAGAAGATTCTCCCCGTCGCTTGGTCACCTCATGCTCAAGGATTTCCTTGAGTTCGGGATCGGCGCGGTCATCATAGCTCTTTTGCTTCTGCTGTTGAAGGGCTGGCTCTAAGCCAGCCCTTTTTGGGCTTGACATACGCGCGTGAATATTGCGGAAGTGATTTTTTCCCACCCTACTTGCGGAGTCATGCGGTTTTGGAGGGCACCCGAGAAACGAAGCAATCGCCAGGCGAATAGTTCCGATTTATCTTGCAAATAAAGTGATCAACCCGTACATTTTCGTATCGAGATACAAGGGAGGTATAGAATCATGGCAAAACGGAAACAAAAGTTGCTCCTTCAAGTTGATGTTGAAGGAAGCACGAAGTTTCTGCAATCGTCGAAATTCAGCACCGAAGTGGTGAGCGGGCTCCAAGAGCTTTCTAATCACATTATCAATTGTCTTCAAAGTAGTCACAATTCACAATTAGTAGCCTGGCGAGGTGACGGAGGTATTTTCGCCTTTGATTCGGATAATTTGGTGAGTTTGGACTTTGCAATACCTGCCGCCGAAGAAGCTGCAAGAGTGTTCTATGAATGGCAGTCAGCAAAACCAGGTAGGTCGTTGCTTGGATTTCGTGTATCGCTCCATGACGGTGAAGTTTACGTGCATGACAATACTGGCCTGTGGCTCTCACGAGATTTGAGTACTTTTGCCAAGTACGAACGAGACATATCAATTAGTGACGCGCTTGCAATTACAGAACAAGTTAGGCAGCATCTGTCGGAACGGGTGGGCAAACAATTTCCAGATTCCACGCGTCGTGACAAGTATTTAGGCGAAAACTCAAATGGAGACGCACTCATCAAGCGCATATACTATAAGTCTCTGGGGAAAACAAGGACTGCTAAACACGCTGCTGACGATCCTGTGATTTCTCTTAATAGTTTTGTCTCTAAGTTGGCTCAATTGATTGGAGACCAACCACTGATAAGAATTGGACCTACAAGCTCAGTACGCTCTACTCTAGGGGCGACCGCAATGCTGTATGCAATTTCTCGTCCGACAGCTCAAATAACGATTGGCTTGCGTCTTTCGAAAGTGGAGTTAGGTTTCGCATTGAATGAGGAAGAAAAACAATTGTTGGCGGAAATGGCTCGGGAGAAGGTGCAAGATGCGACAGACAGGAACATGGCAGACAACTCGAAAATATCACCCGATCGCGTCACTTTCCCTCTTACAGATGTACCTTACCTAATCATCGACTGGCACCCAGAGAAATGGAGCTTGGCGCGGTCTTTTCATTCACTCTTAGAAAAAAGGCCAGAACTGTGTCAACGTCTCGCTAGAACGGCAGCTGATGTTCAGGAGACTGGATTTCGCTTCCCCGGCATCTTATGCATGCACACCATTATACGAATCGCCTCGGACGACTCGCGAGATAAGCCATACATTTTGCTATGTCAACGCAATATCAAGGGTCATGAAGGACACTATTACGAGGGTAAGTGGTCCTGTTCAATGGAAGAAAACTCCAAACCGGGCGAAGAAATTGTGACGAGTATTAAGAGAGGAGTTGCAGAGGAGTTGCTTGGGGACAATTCTTACGATTATATCTCCGCAAAGCCCGTCGCGATCTTTCTCGAGAATCCTTACTTGAATCTAACCGTGCTTGCTGTTGCAACAGTTCCGCTGACTTTCTCTGAGGTGGTCACGAAGTGGAAGAGAGAGGCCGCTGATAAGGACGAACATCGGCAACTTATCGCTCTTCCTTTAGAATGGAACGCCATTCTCCATTGCATTAGAACCGGACAGCTAGCTCAATCGGTCTGGGAAAAGTGCTTGAAATCTGATGAAGAGATCTTTCGGAATACAACAACGTGGGATTTACACCCGACCTCATTATTGCGACTCGCGACGGCATTCTGGCTAGAGCAAGGAGTCACTCAGTTTTGACCGTGACCGTTCATGAGCCCGAGACATTAGACTCATCTGGATATACAACGCTGATTCTTCGCCGGAAAAGTACGACGGTTATTAACCTCAATACTGGTGTATTACTTGCCGTACAAGAGTCGAGAATCTCGGATTAAGTGAGACTATTGACTTATGCTTACTCCCTTGAATATTGAGGAAGAAGATGGGTAGTTGGAAACTGATCAAATCTCAGGAGATCGTTAGCTCGAAATGGCTAAAACTATTCAAGAGGAGCTACCAGCTTTCGAACGGAGACCTCATCGACGACTACTTTGTTCTCGAGAGAAAAAACTTTGTCCTGGTAGTCGCAACTGATGGAGACAGAGTCGTGCTTGTCAACCAGTATCGACCCGCTACTGACATGAATTATTGGAGCGTTCCTGCGGGCTATATTGATGGAGCAGAGAACCCTGATGTCGCAGCACACAGAGAATTGACGGAGGAAACCGGTTTAGTAGCCCAGAGTTGTAGATATCTTGGAGTGCTTCATCCACTACCAGGCTATATCAAGTCTGCCGCCCACGTGGTACTTTGCTCGGACCTGAAAGGTACAATTCGCACAAAGGATCCACAAGAGATTGATGCTGTAAGCTATTTTAGCTGGAAGGAGGTTGAAAGCATGCTACTAGATGGGAGGATTTGTGAAATGCAGGCTGCCTCCGCTCTTCTGCTCGCGATGCTCAAAGTCAGACAGGTGTCCCAAGATCCCCTTCACCAAGGTCCGGAACAATGAGCGAGTCAAATTATACCTACATTTCCGGTTCGAGTATCCTCTTAGACAATTCGACATATTTCTCGTTCAAGAATCTGATAGCTGGGGGCGTTATTGATGGTGATTCGCTGTTTAACTCTGCGAGTTTCGCAGAATGTCTGTTACTTACCGATAGGATTGTAACGACTCCGTCTGTGCTCTGGGCACCTGATGACTCTGATCCTCTTTTTGGGGATGACCGATCCATCCGCCAGTTTTCCGCCAATGAGTTGACCGACGAAGAACTTCGCGAGCTGTTCTCTCTCGCAATCAAAGGTTCGTTGCATGACATCCGTCACAATCGCAATATAATCCAACTCAAATCTGACGCTGCCAGCTTCAAATCAGCGAATGACTTTCTTGAAACTTGGAAAGATCTGAGTGCGGCTGATCCGCGAGGATTTCTCACTACCTACTCCGGACTGGTATACTACACTGATGAAGCAAGTAAGGCCATTCTGCTAAAAATACACAAGACTAGATCAGAGGATGCTACTGCCTCCCGCGATCTTGCACAGTACTTGTTGCGCACAAACGTTGCTATTGAATTATCGAGTATGTATGGGCCGACTCCAATACCCTACCATCCGCATTCGTTTCGAACCTCGTATGTGCTCGAAAAGATTGTGCGCTCGAATATCCACGCTCGGTCGATAGCACAAGCTCTGATTCAGGAAGCAGAATTGTCAAATCAACAGTTAGCCGAGGAGTTGCGGCATGATAACCTATACGGTCCACTCGGAGTTTTCAATCAGTTAGGTTCAGATGCGCCTTTGGTTCTATCCGTCGCTCTTAGTGGGGCTAGTTCTCCTGATGAAGTTGTTTCTGGGTTGATAAGTCTTAGACAAACGAAGGAAGCCAAACGGTATCGAGAATGGGTTAGACGACTAACTAAACTATTCGATTCCAACGACTGGAGAGCTAAACTCGAAGCTAAGTCAGAAGTTGACGCCGCCCGGAAGATTCTTGCGGTCGAACTCGCAAAACTCTATGGAACGAAGTCCCACAGGGTGGCTAAGGCAATTTCCGAAGTTGTAGATGCAGTAGATGTTGGAGCAATTGCTTCCCAAGATATCGGTAGTGCTTCCATACCGATTGTGAAAAAATTGGCATCGACCTATGGCAGTATAAGAGAACTATACTTGGAGTTGAAAGTTAAGAGGCGGATGGCTCTAGTCGTGGGCCTAATCCGCGAAAGTAAGCCAGAATTTGATCTTGCCTCACAAATAGAGCGAGTATTCGGGGTTTCTCCAGCTAAAGGAGCAATTAGACGCTTTGCTACTCTTCGCCGCCAACAGCAGAACTTGTTGTCCCGCATCAAAAGTTGATAAGATTTTACAATACTTGCCTTTCGTGCATTAGTCCAAGGATTCTCAGAGGGGCAATCAATTCTACACGAGGCGATTAATCGGACTTCATAGCGATGTTCGTTGAACAGTCGTTGTTGCCTGCAATCGTAGAGCTTCCATAGGAACCGTCACTCTAAGTAGCTTCTACCGGAACTCCCAAATTTACGAGTCTAAATATCATTGCTTCCAGACTCACCTTGTAGCGGTTTGCCAGAGGTTTAATAGCCTCAAGACTGCGGATTGGAACCGCGATATTCATTTCCCTCAAGTCTTCTTCGACGAACCTGTCCGGCATCAGGAGCGAAGCCGCAAATCTGTTTGCCTCAATTTCCATCGGATCGACGGCTTGGCTGGACATGCTGTCGCGCTGGTACTTTCTTGCCTGCTCCTCATCGACGCCGATCGGCAGTTCTCCGGTATAGTGGCGGTCGATGAACACCGGCTTGTCGTGCAACAGCAAGTGCCCCACTTCGTGTGCCACGGTGAACCGTTGCCTCAGGTAGTTGTCGTTCTTATTGATCCCAATCACACACAATCCGCTCTTGCGGTATAGTGCGCCGGATAGATCGCCGTCGTACGGCTCCTTCCGAATAGTCGCTCCAAGGTTTCTTGCGAGCTTCTCCACCGGCACCGGTGGTCCGGTGATTCCGTGCTCTCGCAGGAGCTTCTCAACTCGTGATTCTATCTGTTTCAGTCCAAGCACCGGCTTTTGCCTTATTCCTTTACCACTTCTTTTCTGATTACCTTAGACAACCAGGGGGCTAGCTTTGGGTCTTTCTGGATTTCATGCGCGAGCATGTCGCTCGATTCTTCAAACACATCATCCATTGGCGGCAGCAATTTCCCCGGTTCAACTCCCAAACAACGAGCCACCATGTAGAGCTGGTGCACGGCAAATCTCTGACGGCCGCATTCGATGTTGGCGACGGCTGAGCGGGACAATTCACCGCCCGTCCTGTCCGACAGCTGTTGCTGGGTGATTCTCCGTCCCGCGTTTTTTCTCGCGTCGGCTATCGCCTGGCCAATCACTTTATATATCCTCCCGTATTTTTCGCTGCTCACTTTCCCAATCAGATGAATCACAAAATACTTGTCAAGGATAATCACAATGTGTATATATATCACAACTATGATGTCCAATATATTGACAATACGGCGCCTCTTTCGTATCCATACCGCAGACACATTGGGCTGGAGAAAGGGAATGCCGAGACCGTCAAGAAAATCACCGGATGAACTGATGTTGGAGGCTTTTTGGAGCCGGAGGGACATCTGCCGCCTTTTCCGAAAGTCCCCATCCACGATAGACCGCTACATTAACAACCCTGACCCGGGCAAAAGGCTGCCGGGCTTATTTGTCAACGGCGAGTTCCTGGCATCAAAAACCGATGTGCTCAACTTCTTCAATTATCAACCGTACGGTGCGAAGGGATGATACGCCTGTGGCTACAATTTACTTGAAGCATAGACTGTGGTGGCTCAACTACACGGTGAACGGCAGGCGATTCAGGATTCCCACTGGCACGGCCAACAAGAAGCTCGCCCAACTGAAGCTCGACGACCTCAAGCTGAAAATCTTCAAAGGCGAGATAGGCGCTAAGCAGTCTCCATCAAAGCGAACCACCGTTCCGGTATTTTTCTCGCGCTTTCGCATCCACATGCTCAACTCTTCTGCCATCGACCGACATCCTGACTTGGCGAGGCTGAACGCCTGGCAGGAGTACTTCGCAAGGAAGGGAACGAAATACTTAAATTCAATTGACGCCAACTTGATAGACGAGTTCTGCACCACCGTTCTCGCGAATAACAAGCCCAAGACTGTGAAAAATTACATTAGCCTTCTGAAGACTGCACTGAACAAGGCCGTGTCATGGAATCTCATTGAGAACAATCCTATCGCCGACGTAAAGCCACCGAAGATTGTGAAGACCTTTCACTTTTTCAGTCAGAGAGAAGTATCGAGACTGATGGCAGAAGCTCAGGAGCCACTCAAGACTGCGATCATCATTTTCCTCAACACCGGACTGAGAAGAGCCGAGTTATTTCACTTGCGTTGGCGCGACGTGGACCTAGAGAATAGTAGGCTCCGCGTTTGGCCGTACGAAGGATTCTCTCCCAAAGGCAAGCGCCCAAGAAGCATTCCCATTTCAACTATCCTGATGCCTGTCCTGAAGTCGCTGGCACGTGACAAAAATGAGGACGACTTCGTCTACAGGCCGTATCGCAGCCCGCATAAGCTGTATAAATTGTTCTCCGCGCTGCTAAAGGGATTAAACATGCCAGGGACCCTCCACGATCTCCGACATACATTCGCCTCCCACTTGGCCATGTCAGGCACGCCAATGCCCGTTCTCAAAGAACTTCTAGGGCATGCGAATATCTCGACGACAATGATCTATGCCCATTTGTCTCCTGACATCTACCACAGAGAAATTGAAAAACTACGTTTTTAACTGCTGCCAAAAACCAATAATGTACATGGTCTAATTGAGAATGATCCTGAGCCCTGATTCCTACAGATCCACGTAAGACTCGCTTGAACTTCTGCTAAACTCCCATTACCTTTATCTTAACACGTGAGATTGAAACTCATTGTAGGCTTTTATGAAGATACATCAGTTGCTCGGCCATTCCATTGGTCCTCGGAGTCACTTCCTTCCGATCACACCCATGATCACTCTCGGTGAGCATTTTCCCTCCAAAGGACTTCCCGAGACTCAAGTAGCCTACGTCATGCATCACGAATACCTTCACTACGAGCAGTTCACCACATGGCCGATTACACTCCTCCAGTACGTCGAACAAAGCCTGAAGCTCTCATCACTTTTCGCCCGCTATCACAGGGTAACGACCTCTCTGGCGGGCCCGCAAGGATTTGGATTGGGTTCAATAATCCCATTCGAGAGTACCGGCTGGGATGACAGGCATGTAGCTGCCAATCAGCCCTCGTCGTTCAGTATAGGGCTTGGGGCCTTGTTGGAAGCCGACGCAATTCTTGATTGTTTTAGAAAGACTGAGGAGAATCTCATAGCAAGAGTGGGAGTTCAAGTCGTTGAACTCCTATTTCGGCAAAGGAACCTGTCGTCAAATCGGACTCACATCATTGGGACCGAAAGTTGCCTTGCGGCAGTCGGTTTGGGAAATCAAGAATTCCGCGATCCTCGGCTTCGTGAAATGCTCGCTTTGGCATCATCCCTTCCCAGGCTGGTTTTTCTTTTCTCGTTAGGGCGAGCCCTTATCTCGGTTGGTGTCGAAGAGCACAATTGGAATCATGATCAGATACTATCGAAGATTACTTCTCATCCAGTCGAGTTCTTCTCCAATTACCGCAACTATGTAAGAGAGGGCATTCACGTTGCATTTGCAGAGAGAGGTCTTGCGGATTGGCTACTAGACCGCGTACGTCTACGCGATGTCTCAATAGTCGGAACTCACGCCGCTGTCACCGTTCTTTTCTCCTATATGCAAAAACTCGTTCCAGACGATGCTCCAGCATTTCCTCTCCTTGCCTCACAGTGGACGGTTCTCCATCTATTGAAACTATTCGAGGCAGTGAATCCTCGCACTCTGACTCGGTATGGTGCCAAAGTAATGCATCCGGTTTTCACTCCTGTTCCAGCCATTTTCTTCAGAAGACAAGAGTTGGGAGCGTTGTGGCTGAAGGTGCTAGACGAGGAGTCGGGAGATGTAACGATCAAGAGCAATCCGCTGGACTTGAACGAGGATGAAATAATAGGTTGGCTTCATTGGACAAGATACGCGTGCGTGCATGAAGTTGGTGAAGCATTGCAGCAGTCACGGAAAGACGTCACCTGCCCGTTTCGCATTTGGATTATGCGACAATTTACTGAAACAGGCGTTAATGATGAAACTGCCGTCAACAAGCATCTCGGTGTTATGTGTAACGGTAATCTGAGATTGACTGCGACAGGCGAGGTGATTGACACAACGATTTACCCATCAGCCGAATACTGCACCTGCTCAACTACTGATGAAACTCAGGATATTCGGTGTCTCTTCAGATCCACGGTTAAAGAACTGCTCTGGCCTAGCTTTACGATTCGCGATTTGAAAAGGCAAGGCTCCAACTTGCGTAACAAGCTGAAGAAATAGTATACAACAAACTTTTTCACATACCCTTCTAAGAAAGATCAAGTACGGTGACTCTGAAGCTTGGTGCCAAAATGGTGACATCAGATATTCTAAGTTATTGGTATTTATAGGGGGTTATGAAAGGCTGGCTGAGGGCTGTAATCGCTTGAAAAATGATCCTTTAGCCATCAGTCGCAATGACTTATGTGACGAATAAATCAATTGGAGGTGGGGGGAATCGAACCCCCGTCCGAAGTGAACGCCAATTAACCGTCTACGCGCGTGTCCTTTGCTTTTATTCTCGCCGGTTAGATCGCCGCAAGGCTAAAGCTACCAACCAGCCAGTCGCGCTATGAATTTCGCCCCGCGACCGCTCGACCGAGCCACCGGGCTATCCATCACTTAACGGCGCTTTGCACAACGTCTGATGGCGGGCCTCGTGCAAAACGGCATGCTTAGTTTAGTTAAGCAGCAATGGCGTAGTTGTTGCCATTCAATTGGTTTACGCCTGTTTAACGAGACCGGCGCAATCTCGGCGCGCAAGTTAATCCTCGCTTACCCCGTCGAAACCAGGTCACCCCCAAAGGACTAACAAGTCTTTCAGTATATATATCGGCAATTCCGCCGTCAAGTTCCGTAATTCGCAAATTGTGTTTAAGAGGGCGATCGCAATCTCGAACCAGAAGCCCCTTGCCTGAAGGAGAGTTCCCTGTCTATATTAGTCATGCTGACTTCTTGAAACGGGGAGAAATCATGCTGCGAACTCTGTTGCTTCTCTTACTCACCTGCGGGTGCGCTCTTGCCGGGCAGGTCAAAACCTTCGACGGCTTGAAGCTCGATGAGGATTCTGTCGCCACACTCAAGGTCTACGCGCAGATCGGCAAAGAACACCAGCCTACGACCATCTTTGTCTTTGCGGTCAAGATCGATACGTTGAGACTCTACGATCAAGTTTTTTCCGGCGTGGATTACGCCCTCGAAAGCGCTCCTGCGCATGTCCGCCAATTCGAGAACTTACTGATCGATGCAGGCATGGCAGACAACCTCGACAAGGTCAGGCTGACTCCCAGCCCACATACGGTGCACGTACAGTGCCTTCTGCGCTACAACCAGAAAATGACGGGAGAATATGGATTCTCGAAGCAAGTCCCGTTGACGATTGAACCGCTCCAGGGCCACAAGTACGAGGTTCGAGCTCGTTGCGAAGACGCCAAATGGACGATCTGGATTCAGGACCAGAAGACCAAAGCAGTCGTAAGCACTGCCACGGACAGCAAGTAGCACAAAGCAAGCTTCAGAGGCACGATCTGCCGGTTGGCACGGCTTGAACGCCGAGTCGTAAGTTCCGCTTGTCCCGGCGCTCGCAATTGCGTATAAATAGGGTCATGTTCGCTCGACGTTTTCTAAATCGCTGGCTCGTACTCGGGCTGGTCTGCGTGTTCGGGCTGTTCGCTCTGCACTTTGCCGTGCATCACCACGATCACGGATCGAGTGAAAACCAGTGTCCGATCTGCCATAGCAGCGTCGCCCCGGCGCTTCCGGCAATCGCAATCCTCGTCGTCTGTCTCGTGGTTGTCAGCCGCGAGAGCGTCCTTGAAGGACACTTCCTTCCGCACAGCCTAGTTCTGGCGCGAACCTCCCGGCGTCGCGCTCCTCCGACAGCGTAGTCACTTCGCTGTAACTCAACCGTAACTCAAAAACTTTGACCCGATGCAAACACGATTTGCATCAGGAGGAGCCTATGCTGGCAAGAGCCTTATTGCTCGCGTGCGCGAGCTTTTTGTGGCTGTCCCCTGCTTTCGGGCAGACCACTCTCAATCCGGACATTTCCCTGGTCGGCGATATCCGGGCGTTTACGCACAACGACAAGACGCGCCCGACCGAGAAGAACGAATTCAATCTGATGTCGCCGGACATGGAGATTGTCGTCGCCGGCTATCTCAACCCCTATGCGCGCGCGGATGCCGTGCTCGCCTGGGAGGACGGCTCGAATGCCGAGGTCGAGGAGCTGTACGCCACAATCCTGCGCGGGCTGCCGCTGAACCTGAATCTGCGCGCCGGCAAGTACCGGCTGGAGTTCGGACGGCTGAATTCCGTTCATCCCCATGCCCACTCTTTCGTCAATCAACCGTTACCGCACACCGAGTTCTTCGGCGAGGAAGGACTGAACGATATGGCGATTCGCGCCTCGTTCGTTATCCCTACCGGCAAACTCTATACCGAACTGATGGGCGCGATTCTCAAGGGTGACATTCTGGGTGCCGATGAGGACTCCGCTGAAGAAGAACTTGCCAAAGCCGCGCGAACGACCGACGAGGAGACTCGGATCAAACCGGGCTATCTGGCGCGGTTGGCAACCTCGGCTGCTGTTTCGGAGAATGGCGAATTGGCCGGCGGCGTCTCGGTCGTCACGGCGGAGTATGACGACATGGCCCAACTGCGCGCCACGATTGCCGGGTTTGACTTGAAGTACAAGTGGCGGCCAAACCGCACCACCTCCCTGACCGTCGAGGGCGAAGGTCTGAGCAACCACCGCGAACTTGGAGAGGGCTCATCGGTCACCTCTTACGGCGGTTACGGCTACGTCGATTACCGCTTCCACCAGAAGTACAATCTCGGCGGCATCTTCGAGTACACGCAGGGTGCATACGACAAGGACACGCACACTTCGCGCTTCGGCGGATTTGTCGGCTTCGCGCCGATCGAGGAAACGACCTTGATCCGCCTGGTCGGCGATTGGACAGCGCCGAGCGAGGGCAGCAGTTTCTGGACCGCGACCCTACAATTCGTGTTCTCCCTCGGCCCTCATCAACCCCACAATTTTTAGGAGCGATCAATGAATCAACTTCTCACAATATTGGCGCTGTTGCTTCTGGCTCTGCCGGTATCGCTGCCGGCCAAGATCAAGGTGGTGACTTCCACCAGCGACTTGGCCTATTTTACGAGAGTTATCGGAGGCGACGCGGTCGAGGTGACCAGCATTGCCTCACCGAGCGCCGATCTCCACTATGTCGAGACGCGGCCGAGCTACATGGTCAAGGTCAAAGCTGCCGATCTCGTGTTCAAGGTCGGGCTCGAGCTTGACATCTGGATGGATCGCCTCATCGACGGTTCACGCAACAGTAATCTCAAGAAGATCGAATGTTCGGAGTACATCAAACCGCTTGAGGTACCGACGTTCAAGGCGGATGCGTCTTACGGCGACTTGCATCGGTTCGGCAATCCACACTACTGGATGTCGCCGGCTAATGTCGCTCCGATCATGAAGTCAATCCTTGAGGGTTTGAGCGAGGTTGACCCGGCCAACGCCTCGACCTATGCCGCCAACCGCGACAAGTTTCTCGTCGACTTCAACGCTCAACTGCCGGCGATCAAGGCGCTCGCGGAACCGCTCAACGGGCAAGAGATCATCACCTACCACAATTCCTGGCCCTACTTCGCGGAGTATTTCGGTATCAGACTGCCGGGATTCATCGAGAAATTTGCCGGCGTGGCACCCTCCCCGTCTCACATGGGTGAAGTGATCGAGTTGGTCAAGCACGAACACATCAAGGTGATCGCAATGGAGCCGTATTTCGAACGCCGCGTGCCCGAGCGTATTGCCGAGGCAACAGGCGCCAAGGTTGTCACGCTCTACCCGTCAATCGGAGGACGCAACGCCGACGAGTCCTACTTCGACTGGCTGCGCGGCAACATCAACGCCTTGCTCGAGGCGGTAAAATGAACGGCATGATCGAACTTCTGATCTGGCCGTTTTTGGCATGCATCGTTCTCGTCGGCATCCATGTTTACTTCGGCCTGCACGTTATCAAACGCGGCATTATTTTCGTTGACCTCTCCCTGGCGCAGGTAGCTGCACTGGGGAGCACGCTGGCGTTCTTGCTCGGATTTGAACTCGAGAGCAATACGGCTTATTTCTTCTCCCTCGGCTTCGCTTTGCTCGGAGCATTAGTTTTCGCGTTCACGCGCGACATCGAGGGCAAGATCCCGCAGGAGGCGATTATCGGCATCGTCTATGCCGTAAGCTCGGCAGCTTCGATCATGGCAGTGAGCCACGCTCCCGAAGGAGCTGAGCACATCAAGTACCTCCTGGTTGGCAGTATTCTGACAGTGACTCCGTGGATCGTACTCAAGACGACAATCGTCTACTCGTTGGTCGGCCTGTTTCATGTATTCTACTTCAAGAAATTTGCTGGCCTGACTTTCCACACGGCAGATGCGCCGCAAAACAAGCGGATTTGGGATTTCCTGTTCTACGCTTCATTCGGCGTCGTCGTGACCAGTTCCGTCAAGATTTGTGGCGTGCTGCTGGTATTTGTCTTCCTGGTCGTCCCGTCCGTGTTTGCAGCTCTGACCACGGAGGGTACGCTCAAGCATTTGAGCCTGGGCTGGATATTCGGTCTAGTCGGATCTGCGCTCGGATTGGCGCTGTCATTCTGGCTGGATACCCCGCCGGGAGCAACGATTGTCTGCACCTTCGGGGCGATGCTGTTGGCGTTCGGAGGATTGCGACTCTTAGGAATGGCGCCGACTACGACCTAATTCCCACGCAACTGAGATTGCAGCTCGGAGTTTGCGTATTCCGCGACCAGAGTCGACACCAGAGTGTGGACTGATACTATTTCCTTGACCCGATAAGCATTGGCGCCCGCGAATGCAAAGCCATTGCGCATGTGTCCTTTCTGAGCGCTGATCAGCGCGTGCGCAATGCAATACGGTGAGTTCTTGTAGTCGCAAGTGACGATGCAGTGATACGGACATTTGAAGGGCTTCTTCATGCCGGCGGAAATGTCGTCAATGTACTTGTTGCGAATCGCTCGCCCCGGCATGCCGACAGGACTCTTGATGATCACGATCTCTTCTGAATGTGAATTGACGTATGCTTCCTTGAATGAAAGGTCTGCGTCACATTCATGCGTGGCAACAAATCGCGTCCCCATCTGCACACCTGATGCGCCCATGTTTATGAAGTTGCGAATATCGTGTCCCGTGTAAATTCCACCAGCGGCTACCACCGGAATTGCCTTCCCATAGCGATTTGCATAGCCTGTCACTTCGTCTATCACGGGCGGCACCAATTGCTCGAGTGCATAAGCAGGATCAAAAATCTGGTCCTCGTGGAATCCAAGATGGCCACCCGCATTGGGGCCTTCGACGACGAACGCATCGGGAAGGCAATCAAATCTGCTAAGCCAACGTTTGCAGATCAGACCGACCGCTCTCGCCGAAGACACGATGGGTACGAGCGCAGTCTTGGAACCGCAGGGTCTGTACTGAGGCAGATTTAGAGGCAGACCTGCACCGGAAAAGATAATATCGATTTCTTCCTCAATTGCAGTCGTAACCAGGTCCCCGAAGTTGGAGAATGCGACCATGATATTTAGACCAATCGGGCCATTGGATAGCGTCTTGGCGCGACGAATCTCACGACGCAACGCTCTCGTATTGGCTTGCAAGTAGTCTGAATAGAAATCGTGTTCGTTCATTCCGATCCCGGCCGAGGCAATGACGCCGATGCAGCCCTCATTGGCAACGGCCGAGGCCAGCCCGGAGAGCGAAACACCAACACCCATGCCGCCCTGGATGATCGGAATTCTGGCTGTAATGTTACCGATGGTAAGCGGAGTGATTTCGGATACGGACACTAAAACGGCAATTCCTTAACGAGTGCAGTTAGCGGTTGCCAAGCCGCTGGAAACCAACGAACATCAAATACTACGCAACTTGGATTGAAAATACTACAATTATTTGCACGATCAAACAACTGCTGTCAGAGCGTGATGTGCTCCCCAGGCTTATCGAGCAAGACACAATGCGCTATCTCCCCCAAAACCAAGAAGCATTATCGGTGTAGATCCATATCAACTTGTCCTTGCCGGTGCCGCTGGTGTCGGCATGAGCTGTCCCGTCCATATCATAACCACTTGGATTCAAGCAGATCCAAACGACATCGCCCGGGCGGGACTCGTAGTTGAAAGCACTTTCGATCGGAGCGAAAAAGCGGAAGATGTTCTTTGCCAGATACGCGCGGTACTCCTCTGGATCGTGAGAAGCGCCGTTATAGTCCAACCCGGGATTGATCACGAGCGAGTCGCCTGTCAAATACGCGGAGCGAATTTCGTCCGGGCTCTGGAGGACTCCCTTGGCATCAGCGAAGAATCCCAGGAATGTTGGATCGAGAAAGACCCACTTGTTCAGCGAGTCACTCCAGACGGCGTTGACAACGTGGCACTCCGTGTCGTTCTTGTCTGCTGGAAGGCAGGTAAGGTGCTTAGACTTGAGGCCGACAGCGAGGCAGGCCTCGTTGAGAATCGTTGCCATCATCCTGCAGTTGACCCCGCGATTGGAATCGGCACAGACCTGGATCAGGTTAAGCGCATTCGCCGGTTTGGGATTGTAAGAGCCGCCGTCATGGCGCACAATCGTATGCGCCCAGCGCAGTAGGTTCAATGCTCGTGAGATATCAGAACCGTTACCGGCAACGCGATCGAGGTCGTACTTCAGCCGGAGCCTTGTCAGGCCGGAATCGTTCTGCGCCTGGTAGCTGAAGGCCAAACCCTCGGGAACAGGTGAGTTCCCAAACGCGGGATACTTGCGGAGAACTTCGAGTCGGTCTTGAAGTTGGTCCTGAAAGCTGTCAAAGAAGAAAACAGAAGACACGACTCTGTCTCCCAAAACTAATTCCACCGGCACCAAGCGGGAGGTTTTGGTCACAAGCACAGAGTCTGTCAAGGACCAAAGCCAGATCGAGGTGACCGACTCGAGGCGCAGAGTGTCATTTCCGGTGAGAACGCTGGTGGGGAATCCGTTGCGAATGTTGCCGGATCCGACCCAGAGCGAATCGCCGGTGACCTTGAATCGAATTTCTGCGTGAACAATAGAGACGAGGACAACAGTCAGCGTCACAACCATGGCCGAAATTCTCCTGCAAACGAGCATCGAAAACATACGACCTCCTGAGACAAGTAGGATTAAAACCTGGCGACTGGCTCCTTGGTGCCATCGCCAAACCATTCCTGATGAGCGATTGTCCAGAGCACTGAACTGAAGGCGCCAAAGTAGCCGACGATTGGAATAGAGAGTAGTGTCATGAGGGCAAAGAAGGCTATCTTGGTAGAAATGGACTCGCCTGACGCGAAAAGTACCACAATCTGCAGCATTGAGGCGGCAAATGACAGTGGAGCGACGGCAATAAGCGGAATTAAAGTAGCCGTAAGCGCCAGACCTATCGATGCCAGTTTGCTGCGTTTAAACTGCTCGAAGGCCATCGCAATGGCGTTGCCGACATTCATATTGAGCAGGACAATGTTACGATACGAGTGATTCATGACGATGTGAAGCAGCAGAAACGCCACAAGCAGTACCGGAATGAAGAACAAGGCAACGACCACCCCAAGAATAACGGAATTGATGAACGCGATTACGACCGGCACACCGAGCATAATAACCAAGAGCAGACAGCAACCAAACCAGAGCAAGGCAAGCATCAGACAGCGGACCGCAAACTCGTAACCGGCGCGCAGTGCATCTCCTGCCCTCAATGGAGTACCGGCCCTCGTGCTGGCTGTCGCTATTATTAATGCGGGCTGAATTATCGAACTGGATAACAAGACAAAAACACCTGCGCCCATGGCAATTGCAATGAACATGAGGTATTCTCTCAATGGAAACTCCTGTCCGGGCTGGTAACTGAGGTTCATTGGATAGCCACCTACTAGTTGTGGATAAATCAGGAAACCTGCAATCCAGAACCAGCGATAGCGCCAGCTAACTGCAAAAGCCTCTTTGAGAACATCCGAGAATTTCATTGCATCTCATTATAGACTCATGTTTCAATTTTCCCAATCACAAATTTCCAGTTCTACCAGCCTCCATGTAAAGATTTTTTATTCAATTAATCCGTTACCGTTCAAGAGGATTGCTTGCCCATTCTCTGCGGTTGAAAGGTTTTTTCTTGACACTTTTCAATTCGAGCCTATTTTGACAAAACCTTTGGACTAAGTTTTTCGTAAACTCTTGCGATAATAGAAGTCTAACTTAACGAGGAGAGAACTTTGATGATGATCCGGCAAAACATTCCCGCGACAACTCGGGGAGTAGTCTGCCTGCTCTTCGGAAAGGTTCCGCCTCGGTCTATCCGACCTGGTCTCTAACGACACCCATATACGGATATTCTGAGCCGGACCCAATCGAGTCCGGCTTTTTTGTGATTGCCGCCGGCCTCTTGCAGAGGTTGTTTACACTATCAGAAGATTGGTTTGAATAATTATGGATTCGTCATATTACCAGGAAGAACAAGAGACTTCGGTTAGCGCTAAAGAAGCGTTTTACGGGCTGCTGCCGCTCTTGCTGCCGCACCGGAAGCGTCTTTACATTAACCTTGTGCTGTTGATTGTCGCCAATGCCCTTTCACTGTTGGGACCGGTCGTCATTCAAAAAACTGTGGATCTCGTCACAAGTCCTGCGGCAACTTTGCCCGGCCAGGACTTGACCGGATCTCTGAGCGCAGCCCAGGTCGATCTTGTGATTCCGCAGATCATGTGGATGTCGTTGATTTACGTCATAGTGTTGTTGGCGTTTCTCGTTGCGAACTATGCACAGCGGGTTCATCTGGAGATCATCGGGCAGGACGTGATAACTGACCTGAAGCAGAGATGCTTCAATCACATCGTTGGCTTGTCTGTATCGTTTTTTGACCGCAACCCGGTCGGTCGATTGCTTTCACGCGTTGAATCGGACGGCGAATCATTGCGCCAGTTCTTCTCCAGCGTGGTGCTCCTGATCATAGGTGATGCCCTGAAGTTGATCGGCATCTTCGCTATCTTGTTCTACAACAGCTGGCGCCTCACCCTCGCCGTGCTGGCGATGGCACCGATTGTAATTGCGCTCATCTATTTCTACCAGAAATATACGACCCCTCGCTTTCTGGGAATTAGAAAACGCATGGCTGACGTCATCGCAACAATGACTGAATTCCTGCAGGGCATGAGCGTCGTTCAGGTCTTTAATCGTCAGAAGTTGGTCCAGGACCGGATGAATGAAGCTTGCCGCCAGAAGTTCAAGCTTGATGCCGAAGCGCATGTATCGCACACGACGTTTTTCAACCTCGTCTTCTTTGTTGAAAACGTCGGCATCGCTCTCGTGACCTATATCGGTGCAACAGTTCTTGTTGGCCGCACCTCCGGCTTTGGCGGCGAGACAATGACCGTCGGCACTATTCTGCTCTTCATCATGTTAATGCGCATGTTCTTTGAGCCGATTCATCGCGCCGCTGAAGAATTGCACGTCCTGCAGCGCGCGATTGCCGGCGCCCGCCGCGTCTTCGCCTTGATGAAGAACCAGGAGAAGATATCTGAGCCTGAACAACAGAAGTCATGGCCGCATTTCGAGCAAACCATCCGTTTTGAAAATGTCGGTCTCTCCTACAACGGTGACGATCGCTTCGCCTTGCGCAACGCTTCGTTTGAAATCGCCAAAGGCGAAAAGGTCGCGCTGGTTGGAGTGACCGGAGGTGGCAAGAGCACGATCGTGAATCTTCTGCTGAGATTCTACGACACTTCCGAAGGTAGGATTACGGTTGATGGCATTGACATTCGCGATCTTCACACAAGTGAACTGAGATCAAAGTTCGGACTGGTGTTGCAGGATATCTTCCTCTTCCCCGGCAATGTTCGCGACAATATCACTCTTGAGCAAGGTGGCATTTCCGTCGAGGCTCTTGAGGCATCCTCGCGCCTGGTGACGGCCGATCGCTTCATCCAGCGCATGCCACAGAAATATGAGACGGTGATTTCGGAGCGTGGTGCAAATCTGAGTCGCGGAGAACGTCAATTGTTGTCCTTCGCTCGCGCCATGGTCTTTAATCCGCAGATCCTGCTGCTCGATGAAGCAACCAGTTCTGTGGATCCGGATACCGAGAAGCAGATCCAAGTAGCCCTCAACAGGTTGCTTGCCGGCAGGACCTCACTCATCATCGCGCACAGACTCTCGACCATTCTCGATGCCGATAAGATTCTGGTTATCCGTGAGGGTCAGATTATTGAGAGGGGCACACACAGAGAGTTGTTGGCTCTGGGCGGCTACTATGAAAAACTTTATCGCCTGCAATTCCAGGGTCCTGAGAAGGTGAAGGTACAAAATGTGGAACAAGTTTAAGTGGTTGATGCGCGGATATTCCAACCACAAGCTGGCTCTGTCCTGGCTTGTGGTGGGAACTCCTGCAATCGCCGCTATTGCTATGCTTCAGCCTTTGGTGCTGAAGTACCTGTTTGATGTCGTGAAGTACGGACACGGTACTCTGCCGTCCATGCTTCAGCCGCTGGGTTACGTGCTCGCAGGTTTTGACCTCTCGCCATTGGCTGAAGCCCTGACGATTCAGCTCATCCTGGCGGTCGTCGTTCTTGTGGTGTACAATGCACTGCAAAGCACGCGCGCATACATGAACCAGCGGCTCGAGTGGGAATTCCGACAACGCGCTTTCGTTGCGACTACGGAGAAAGGACCGGACTTCTTCAACGCGTTTCGCACAGGGGATTTGGTCACGCGCATGACGGATGATGTCGCCGAGAAGCTGGCTTGGTTCGCATGCTCGGGGATCTTCCGATTCTATGAGGCGCTTCTCATTGTCGTAATCGGAGTCACCATGATGCTCAGCCTGGATGTGCGTCTGACGATCTACACCGTCACGCCGCTTCCAATCCTGATCATCATCTTCATGTTGACGTCCAGTTCGCTGGACAAACGCTTTGACAATCTTCAGGCGCGCATCTCCGATCTGAACAGCGCTATGGAATCCTGCTTCTCGGGCACTCGAGTGGTGAAGGCTTACACGCGTGAGGAGGCGTGGAGAACCAAGTTCGCATCCATCATTGGCGCGCGTCGCAAGGCAGAGATCTCGACTGTTCGCGCCTGGGCCGCGATCGACTCTCTGTACATGTATATCTGGCAATTCGGTATCGCCCTCGTGGTTCTGATCGGCGGAATCATGGCGGCGAAAGGCTCGATCACGATCGGTGACTTCGTGGCCTTTACAAGTTATATCTTCCTATTGGTCTTTCCGATGTTTGACATCGGCCAGTTCATCGTCAAAGGTCGGCAATCGGCGGTGAGCATTGGACGCTTGATGGAGATTCACAATTACCCGCCGATGGTTACAAATCACAACGGGAGCAGTGCAGCCATCGATTTTCAGCGGATCTCTTTCCAGCACGTCTCCTTCAGTTACGCGAAGGATCAACCTCCCGCCCTCAAGAAGGTTGACTTCGAAGTCAATAAGGGCCAGACCGTCGCGCTGGTAGGACGAGTGGGTTCCGGTAAGAGCACCGTGATCAATCTCCTGACTCGCATCTCAGATCCGACCGAAGGATTGATTGCGCTCGATGGCCGTCCACTGAAATCTCTTTCGCTGGACAGCTATCGCGATATCATCGGTTATGTGCCACAGGAGCCGGTGTTGTTCTCCGACACGATCGAGGGCAATGTCAGATTCGGCGTGACGTCCGTTACGGACGAGCGTGTAGCACAGGTCATCAAGCTGGCTCAGCTTGAATCGCAACTCGAGCGCTTTCCAAACGGTCTGCAGACGCGAATTGGCACCCGCGGACTTACCATCTCAGGTGGCGAAAAGCAGCGCGTGGCCATCGCGCGCGCGTTGGCGCGGAATCCGAAGATACTGATTCTTGACGATTGTACGTCGGCGCTTGACGCGCGCACCGAGGAACGACTCTGGTCAGCGTTGCACGAAGTTATGCCGGATATGACTTGCTTCGTTGTGACTCACCGAGCCAAGACTCTGCGCAAGGCCGATCTGATTTTGTTATTCGAGGATGGACAAATCGTCGACCGCGGCATGCATGACGATCTTCTGGGTCGCTCCGAATCGTATCGCGAACTATATTCTCGCAGTGAATTGCAGGATGAGGTCGAGGCGTAAGGAATCTTCACCCAAAGTTCGTTGTGGCGGCAGGTATCCCTATCGAGGCGGCAGGAACCGATTCCTGCCGCTTGCTGTTTTGCGCCTGGGAGTAACTGCCTGAGGGCTTGACGAGCTAAGTGTGGTAGAGCATCAAATAGACGACAATCCCGCTCACTGAGACAAACATCCACACCGGCCATAGCCATCGCACGATTCGCTGATGTTTCGCGAAGCGCCCCTTGAGTGCATGGATCACGGCAATGACGATGAACGGTGTCATTAGCGCGGCCAGAATCACATGCGGAACTAAGATCGCAAAGTACATCGGCCTCGTCCAATCATGATGCGGATACGGCACAGATCCGACCGCCTCGTGGTAAATGAGATAGGAGATCAGGAACAACGCAGAAGAGCTTAGCGCGGCGATCATGAACTTGCGGTGCGTGTCCCGCCTTCCCCTCTTGATATTCACATATCCAAACGTCAGCAAGACAGCACTGATGGCGTTAAGCGTTGCATTCACCGAAGGGAGTATCGAATAATCCACTACATTGCCCTTGCAAGAGTACGAATGTTCTCTCGCAGCAACTCAAGCTCTTCATCATCATTATAAGAATAGTAGCCCCGAATCTGCCCTGACTGATCCACCAACACGAGCCTCGCCGGGTGATTTCCCGGCAGTTCGCTGGCGTCAAGCATGAACCCATGCTCGATCAACGCCGCCACATCTACCAGCGGTCCGGTTGCAAAGATCCAACGCTTGTCATCGACGCCATAGCTCTTGGCATAATCTTTCAAAACAGCCGGTGTATCGTAATCTGGGTCAACTGAGATCGACAGGAAATGCACCTTGTCGGAACCGCGGTAGAAGTCGTACATCTTGCGGATATTCGCCGACATCACCGGGCACACGCCCTGGCAACGGGTAAACATGAAACACACAACGTGCAGCCGTCCGTTCAGATCCGTTCGGGTGAACTTGCCCTCGTCGGCGGTCTTGAGGATGAAGTTGGGCACGTCGCCCAGTTCCGGCAACTTGCTGCGCGAAGACTCCGCAGACTGGATCACGACGGCGGCGATCACAGCCAAGAGAGCCACGAGAGCCACGCCCCAGATGATGAATGATGAATTGCTTTTCGCGGCTGTCATCTACGCCTATCTCCTCTTCGTCGCCGTGTAGAGTACCAGCAAGGTGCCGATGAATAGCGAAGCAATCCAGACGTGGAAGAGCTGCAGTAGCGGCGGCAACGCGATCGCAACCAGCCCTGTTCCCAGGGACATCTGCGCCGCGACAAGTAGTATCAACGACCAAACGCTTAATTGGACTGTCTGGTCGGGGCACGGCGTCACACGGTAGATCTGAATCCCAACTGCAAATGTGAGCGCAGCAACTATGATCCCGAGGAATATATGCACATACTTTAGTCCCCCGACCAGAGCCAACAATTCGTGATCGGTTGCGAGTGGATTGGAGACGATCAGCGACTCAACTTCAGCGCGGATGTTAGTGCCGATGATGATTTGTGCAACGGTTAGAACCCATAAAACAGCCACTGAGATCGAAACAACTTGCGGATATGCAGATGCCGTAGAGGCGCCCGGCTCCTCGATATAGTAAGCATGTTGCGCAACATACGTCAGCAAGCTTACGATGATCAAAGCTATGACGAGATGAAGGGAAACCGCCAACGGCTGAAGTTGTGAGATAACAACTTGTCCGCCCTGCCAACCTTGAAATGCCACCAAAAGTGCCGCAGCGACAGACGGATAGAGAATCCGCCGGTCTTTGCGGTAACGTGCGATCGCCAGAATCGCTGTTGCCGCAATGAATAACCCCAGTATCATGCCGGAAAGCCGGTTGAGATATTCTATCCAGGCGAGAGTGAAATTGAAAGTCACGGGATTGATACCGGCCGGAAGGTCAGCGGCGCTGAGCGGTGGAATCCAGCTGCCAAAACACTTCGGCCAATCGGGGCAGCCAAGTCCCGCGCCGGAGACGCGCACCAGCCCTCCGGCAAAAATCACCACGTAGGTACCAATGGTCGAGATCAGTGCAAGGCGTCGGAACAAAGTCATATCAGATAAATACACCACAATATCGCATTACTTGTCCACACTGCGGACAAGTATACAACTCCCGATGGGAGAATGCAAACATTAGTGACCGGAAGAGGTACTGGCCGGAGCATTGGTCGCCGGTACAGCAGACGAATCGTGGGGCGTCTTGGTCGAATCGACATGAGTAGAATCCGGCTTGGCGGTACCGCCACTTTGTCCGCCCGAACCGTGCTCCCCGGCGCCTTTGCCAAAGCTGGGCGAATTGTACATCTCGGCGCGCGGATTAATCGTGTGTTCGATCTGCGGATCGATATCGCCGCGGCGAGCGGTGTCAAACATCGTCAACACGATGAAGACTGTGAGACAAAGCAGGCAGACAGTGAATGCAATGAAGAACAGCTTGTTGTCGTACCAGAGATGCATGAAGAAAAACGCCACCAGTAGTGCCTTGATCGAAGCGATGACCAGGGCAATCACAATATTCAACCCGCCGAAATCGTGAAGCGAAACTTCGACGGTGACAAAAGTCAATAGCAGGAGCGCCGCGCCTATACCCAGGTAAACCTTGAGCGGCAGGATGTGATGATGTGACTTGGAGGCTACGCTTGAACTCATGCTGCTACCCTATCAAATACAGAAGTGGGAAAAGAAAAATCCAGATCAGATCGACCAAATGCCAATACAAGCCCGTCATTTCGATCGGCGTATAGTATTCGGCAGAGATCGTGCCCTTGACCGTGCGAATCATCATCCAGCCTATCAGCACCATCCCAACCAAAACGTGAAAACCGTGTAGTCCGGTCATCGCAAAATAGATGCTGAAGAAGACGTGAGGGTTGGCGCCCTCAAGACCGGTGAACGTGTAGTACTTGCCCGGCAACTGGCCTAGGTGGATCTTATGTTCATATTCGAAATACTTGATCACCAGGAAGGTCATTGCGAACGCGAATGTGGCGATCAGGAACCAGAGTGTGTGTTTGCGATTATTCAACTGCATCGAACGGATGGCCAGCGCCATCGTTACCGAACTACTAATGAGTACCACCGTGTTCACCGACCCTAAGACGACATTGAGCTGCTTATGTGCTTCCCAGAACATCTCGGGATACCAGGCACGGAAAATTGCGTAAGCGCAGAATAGCCCGCCGAAGAGCAGAATCTCCGTCAGCAGGAACAGCCAGGTTCCAAGCTTGGCAGCCTCCGCCTGCTGGGCCTCATCATGGAAATGATGCTGCAGGTGCGCCGGATGATCGTGTGTAGTATGCTGATGCGACATCTCGTTACCTACTTGGTTGCCGTAACTGGAATTTTGTCATAATCATAGGGTCCATGTTCTGCGATCGGATCGCCGTGGAAATTCTCCGTCGGCGGCGGCGAAGTCGTCGTCCACTCCATCGTAAGCGACGCCCAGGGATTATTGCCTGCCGGTCGGCCTTTGAAAATCGCGTGGATGAGATAGTAAGCCATGATGACAAATCCGACACCTATCACGAAAGCTCCGATCGAAGAAAACCCGTGCAGGGGCTGGTATTGTGCAACGTACGTAAAATACCGGCGCGGCATACCTTGGGAACCCATGATAAACTGTGTAAAGAAAGTCATGTTGAATCCAATGAAGATCAACGCACAGGAAATCCGTGCCCAGAATTCGTTGTACATTCTTCCCCAGATTTTGGGCCACCAGTAATGGAGCCCGGCCAGGAACGCCATGACTGTGCCGCCCATCATTACATAGTGGAAGTGTGCGACAACGAAATAGGTGTCGTGCAGGTGCACGTCAACCGACAACGCCCCGAGCATAATGCCCGTCACGCCTCCGATCGTAAACAAGAACAAAAAGCTCAGGGTGTACAGCATCGGCGACTCGAGCGAAATCTGTCCTTTGTACATCGTTGCCAGCCAGTTGAACACCTTAATGCCTGAAGGAATACCGACAAGGAAGGTCAAAAACGAAAAAATGATCGCCGCCAACTCCGACTGGCCTGAGGTGAACATGTGATGGCCCCAAACCAGAAAGCTCACGAGCGCAATGCCCAGACTGGAGAAAGCGATAGCCTTGTATCCGAAGATCTTCTTGTGCGAGAAAGTCGAAATCGTCTCGGAGATGATTGCCATGCCGGGCAGAATCATGATGTACACCGCCGGATGCGAATAGAACCAGAAGAAGTGTTGGAACAACACCGGGTCGCCGCCTAAGGCTGGATCGAAGATGCCAATGCCGAGCAGGCGCTCAAGAATCAGCAGCACAAGGGTAATCGCCAGGACGGGTGTCGCCAGAATTTGCAGAATCGCCGTCGCGTAAATGCCCCAGCAGAACAGCGGCATGTTGAACCAGGTCATCCCTGGAGCGCGCATCTTGTGAATCGTCACAATAAAGTTCATGCCCGTGAAGATTGACGAAAATCCAAGAATAAACACACCGAGGACCATCGAGATCACAGCCGTATTTGTAGTCGTGGAATACGGCGTGTAAAACGTCCAGCCGGTATCAACAGCATTAGTAATCGTCGAATACAACACGAACAGCGCGCCAAACACGTAGATATACCAACTGGCCAGATTCAAACGCGGGAAGGCAACATCTTTGGCCCCCAACATCAGTGGCAGCACAAAATTACCCAAAGCCGCCGGAATTGACGGAATGATGAACAGAAATATCATGATCGCGCCGTGCAGCGTGAACATCTTGTTGTAAGTGTCGTGCGCCATGATGTCCTGCGCCGGCGTCAATAACTCCCAGCGAATCAGAAGAGCGAAAATCCCGCCGACCATGAAAAAGAACATAATGGCGAACAGATACATCAAACCGATGCGCTTGTGGTCGCGCGTCAGCAGCCACGACTTCAGCCCCTTCGGGGTATTCAGATAATTTTGTTCAGGAATGGCAATGCTTGTCATGATCTGCTCTCACTTACTGCAATGACTTGATATACTCGACGAGCGCGTCGATTTGTTTGTCTTTCAATAGGCCCTGATAGGTCGGCATCACCGGTTGGTAACCCTTCACGACCTTCGCCTTCGGCTCCAGAATCGATTCCCTGATGTAGTTCTCATCAATTGTGAGCGAGCTGCCGCTTTCCAACTCGACCTGATGCCCAAAGATGCCCTTGAAACTGGGACCCGTGCCGGACTTGCCGTCAGCCGAATGACACGTTATGCAGGCCTTCTGCTGATACAGCTTTGAGCCGTAACTGGCCAGTGATTCACCCGCCGCCGGACCCGAGGATTTTTCAATCCACTCAGCATACTCGGCTGTCGAGACGACCCTGACCTTGCCAATCATCTCGGAGTGCTTCGTTCCACAATACTCGGTGCAAAACAGATTGTAGCTGCCCGTATCGGTAGCCTCGAACCACACCATGCTGTAGCGATTAGGCAGGACATCCATCTTGACGCGGAAGCTCGGGACATAGAAGCTGTGAATAACATCGCGTGAGGACATCAGCAGTTTAACCGGTTTATCGAGCGGAACCACAAGCTCATTAACGCTGCTCATGCCCTCTGCATATTCGAACGACCAGAACCACTTCTGACCCGTGACCTTGACTTGCATCGACTGGCCGGGAGCGACGTGAAGACGAATGAAATCTTTGAAGCCCCAGGCGAAAATGATGAACACAACAATCGTCGGAATCACCGTCCAGACGATCTCGATGGTCAGGTTATGGTCGACACCGGAGGTCAGCGAACCAGCGCCGCGTCGACGATAACGCAAGACAAACAGGATGATGACTGCCGTAACCAGCGCCAGCAAAATGGCCGAGGAGATATAGATAAAATTGAACAATGCATCGATATCGCCGGCCATCGTCGAATGTGGAGAAGGTAGAAATAAGCTGCCCGTATTGTCCATAATCCTCTAAAACAAATCCGTCATCAAAAGGTCCTTCGTTCTAGGCGGCCGCGCGAATCGTCCGCTGCGCGCGTTCGCGCCCCCAAAGTATGCTCAGAAATATCGTTAGGATAACCAGAGTGCCGACTCCGCCCAGTTTCATCACATTGCCGGCCATGACAACGTAGCCCTTGGCGTTTGGATCATAGTGAAAGCAATAAAGAATCAGACGGTCCAATGTTGTCCCGATCTTGCCCTGCGAGGCTTCAAGCAGTGCCATCTTCAGATCGCGGGACTTGAACTCAAGCCCGTAGAGATATCGCGAGATCTTGCCGTCTTCGGTCAAGATAAACGCTCCCGCCGGGTGGGCGTACTCTTTGCGGTCCTCATCGTAGTAGTACTGGAATCCAAGAGCATCGGCCAGGGTTCTCGATTGGCTCTCCGCGCCGACGAAAAAGCGCCAGCCGTTGTTCTTCCCCTGTTCGCCGAGATTTTCCAAATAGCGATAGCGCTTGGCGCCGGCCAATTCCGCGGTTTCGTTCGGATTGATGCTGATTGTCAGCACGTTAAAATCTTCTTCAGGAGTTAAGCTCAAACCGCGAATGCCGTCGCTCAGGCCATTCAGTACCATCGAGCACAACATCGGACAGTTGTAGTAAGCCATAGTTATGACCACTGGCTTGCCCTGGTGAAAGTAGTCGTCGAGTTGGTGAACTTCGCCCGCATCGTTTGTGAACGTCAGGTCGAGCGGAATCGTCTCACCCAGATGCTCGACAATGTCGATCTTCTGCATCTCGGGAACGCTGTCGCGTACCACCTGCGCCATCGAGTGAGATTGAACAATGGCGATGAATACGAATATGTATGTGATCTCTTTGAGCCGGCTCTTCTTCAAAACGGTTCCTACTTGTTTCCTGTAGTGCTCTGCGCGTACGCCTCTTCCGCAAACACCTTCTTTGCACGTTCAATCGGAATCTGGTACACGCCTTTCTGCGGATCAAGCACCTTGTAACTCATCAGTACTTCATCTTCTTTGGCACGCAATTCTCGCAGAGTTATCGATACAGGTTTCAGAACGACATCCGCGATGATCTGTTCCTTCTCGTGGACAAAAATCTCGTCGACAAATGCAACACTGGCAACCAGGAAAACGACGATTATAACGGTCGCTATTAGCGTCTTTGAGATATTCAGATCGCTCTTCTCGTAGCCGTCGTCGCCGTGCGCTGGTCTGTTTTGCTTATCGCTCATTGCGTCACCCTAATTATTTACGAACTTGATTGAGGCCGCAAGCTTCGGATCACCAATCGGTACCAGGGGTCCGGCAGTGAACCGCGTCCAGAAATACCACAAGAACGGTCCGCCAATCGCCATCATTGCGACAATATCTACCCATGAGAAGTGAGCGCCGTGATGATGAAGATTCGGGAAGATCAGCCAATACAAATCGATGTAATGCATCAACAGCATATACAGCGCAACGAACATCATGAACTTGCCGGAGCGTTTGGCGGCTCGAGTGATTAGCAACAAGAACGGAACACAGAAGTGTCCAATTACGATAATCAGACTAACCGTAACCCACGAGCCTTCCCAGCGATGCTTGTACCAAATGGTCTCTTCGGGAATGTTCGCATACCAGATCAGGAAGTACTGCGAGAAAGCCATGTACGCCCAAAACACAACGAATGCAAACATCAATTTAGAAATGTCGTGATAGTGCTCGACTGTGATAGTGTCCTTGAGCACCTTCTTGCCATGCAGATAGACCACGATGATCATCGTAATCGCCATACACGACATGGCCGAACCCGCAAAATAGTAGGCCCCGAAAATCGTAGAGTACCAGTGCGGATCCAGAGACATGATCCAATCAAATGCCGCAAACGTCGTCGTTAAGGCGAAGAGAATCATACCTGGGGCACTGATCTTGCGCCAACTCGTAGTAATCCCTGCTGCATGTCCGCCATCTTGCTTCAGCGACAAACTGCGGAGTTTGAAGGCAAGAAAAGTCCAGATTCCGAAATAAATCAGTGTGCGGAAGATGAAGAATCCCGTGTTAAGAAAACCGGTCTTCTTGGATAACAAGTGATCGGCTGCGACAGCGGCCGTATCTGTCCACGGAAAGAGATTTGTCATCCCCAATACAATCGGGATAAAGAAAATCAATAACACCGGCAGCGAAAACGCCAGATTCTCAATTAGCCGACGCAATACCACGCTCCAGGTGGCATCGACGAGATGATGAATCAGCGTGAAGAATAATCCACCCACTCCCAAACTGACCCAAAATGTGAAAGCCGTCAGATAGGAGAAGAAGAACTGCTTTGGATCGATGAAATACGCTCCAATACAGCCGGCGATGCCAACTATACCAACGCCAAGTGCGACTGTTCCGAAGCGGCCGGCTTCACTGACTCGATATGTCTGTGCGTCAAATCTCATGATTCTGCTACATTCTCTCTACACTACTTGATGGTTCCACGAAGCTCCAAAGGCACATCCTCCAACGTGGCATTCTGGCTGCGCTGCAGCACTCGAAAATACGCAACAATCGCCCAACGGTCTTCTGCGGGAATCTGTGCCTTATAGGATGGCATGTTGCGAATTCCGTTTGTAATCACGTCAAAGATGTGACCGTCCCCCACCTTGCGTAAGCGATCATCATGGAAGCTGGGCGGTGGAATCAGCCCGCGCTGCACAACTATTCCCCGGCCATCTCCGGTACGACCATGGCAGGGCGAACAATAGATATTGAAACGCTGTTGACCTCGCTCGATCAATTGCACTGTTATCGGAATTGGGATCTTTGCGACAACACTATCGATCTCATCACGACCGCGCCAAAAGGCGTTGTCCTCGTACAGTTCGCCGCGCGCAACTGTGCCGGCGACCGGCTTTCGCATCGTCATGCCGTCAGTGAAGAAATGTCCTTCTGACTGCGGCAGATATTTCGGTTGGTGGTCCATGTTCGGATTCAAGTGAATCGGTGTGTTTTCAGAAGGGCGCCCGCGCGTACAACCGAGCGACATGACCAACATCATTACACCCATGCCCGTGAATACGAGTACGCGAATCGAGAAGGATCTCATTCCTTCACCCCGATGACTTCGATGTTCTTCCCGCCGATGCTGCGCAAAAAGTCAGCGCTGCGGTTCGCATCGAATTTCGGATCGCCGGCATCAATACTGACGAAGAACCCATCGTCGCTAAAACGAGAAAAGTTCTTTGACTCAAACAGGGGATGGAAAAGTTGTGGCAGACGGTTGATAACCAGCATGCCGAATGTGGCTGTTATCGCTGACGTCAACACTGTCACTGCGAAGGCGACTGGAACGAATGCTTGAAAACTGAAGAACGGCTTGCCGGAAATTACCATCGGGTAGTCAACTGCCGACACCCAGTAGATGAAGCCAGAGATACCGAGGAAACCCATCAGTGCTGCCCCGCCGACAATGAAGCCAATCGGCGAGCGCCTGAGCCCCATCGCCTTGTCCATGCCGTGGATCGGAAATGGCGAGTGACAGTCAAACTTCACGAATCCTCCGTCGCGCACTTTCTCAGCGGCATGCATGAGATCTGCGGGAGAATCAAATTCGGCAATTACTGCCTTGACTCCGGTCGCTATCTTGGCCATTAGCTTGCTCCTCCCAATGCGGGCCCCGGCTCGATCCCCGGTTTGCCATGGTCCTTGGCGGCGGCGTGCTCCTTGGGCGCGTGATAATGCGGATCCGCTTGTGGCAGCACGTTCTTGACCTCAGTCATCGAAATCATGGGCAGGAAACGAAGGAACAACAGGAACAGCGTGAAAAACAGTCCGAATGATCCGACAAAGGTCATGATATCGAAAACTGTCGGCCAATACCATCCCCAGGCGGACGGCAAGAAGTCGCGGGTCAGTGTCAAGAGAATGACGAATCGCTCAAACCACATACCAACGTTGATTAGAATCGACGCAATGAACATAACGACGAGATTGGTACGCAATTTTTTCGACCAGAACATTTGTGGAACAACCACGTTGCAGGTGATCATCGTCCAATACGCCCACCAATATGGTCCGAAGGCGCGATTGAAGAACGCGAACTGCTCGTACGGATTCCCGGAATACCAGGCAACGAACATCTCGCAACCGTAAGAATATCCAACCATCATGCCGGTGACGAGCATGATCTTGTTCATCTTCTCCAGGTGATTCATCGTGATGTAGTTTTCGAGCTTGTAGATCTTGCGCGCCACCAATGCAAGCGTCATCACCATGGCGAAGCCTGAGAATATTGCGCCGGCAACAAAGTAAGGCGGGAATATCGTTGTGTGCCATCCGGGCAACACCGAGGTCGCAAAGTCAGTCGACACGATAGAGTGAACTGACAGCACCAGAGGCGTTGAAATTCCGGCTAAAATCAAATACGCCAGTTCATAGTGCTTCCACTGCGTGTTACCGCCATGCCAGCCCAGTGCGAAGATTCCATAGAGAATCTTGCGAATCCTCGTCTTGGCGCGGTCGCGCAATGTTGCCAGGTCGGGAATCAACCCCACGTACCAAAACAGCAGTGAGCACGTAAAATAGGTGCCGACAGCAAACATATCCCAGAGCAATGGGCTGCGGAAATTGGGCCACATGGCCATCTGATTCGGGATCGGCATAACCCAGTACAGCAACCAGGCGCGCCCGACATGGATCGATGGAAACATCAGCGCGCAGATGACGGCGAATATCGTCATCGCTTCCGCAAACCGATTGATCGAGGTCCGCCACTTCTGACGGAACAAGAAAAGAATCGCTGAGATCAGCGTCCCGGCATGGCCAATACCGACCCAGAACACGAAATTCACGATATCGAATGCCCACGAGACCGGCTGGTTATTGCCCCAAATTCCTATACCCTCGTAGAGAAGGTAGCCGATAGTACCGAGGAGTATCATCAGGATCGATGAGGCGAGCCCGAACAAGAGCACCCAACCCATCTTTGTCCTGTCCTCAACAATCTGGCTGATATGCTGAGTGACCGAACTGAATTTAGGATTACCCTTGATCAGCGGTTCTGGTGGATTCTGCGTCTGCGTACTCAATCTACCTATTCCTCGTCGACAATGTCCTATCCATGATGTTCCACCGCATGAATTGTTGACAACTCCGGGTGAGGATTGCGAATTCGCGCCAGATAAGTTAGGCGCGGTTTGACATTGAGTTCAGCCAGCATAGCGTAGTTGCGATTCTGGGCCTTCTTCTTGTTCACAACGCTGTTCGGATCATTGATATTTCCAAACGTCAGGGCTCTGGTCGGACAGGCTTGTTGGCAAGCGGTCGTGATTTCACCATCTCTGATTTCACGACTCTCCAGCTTGGACTTGATCCGAGCTTCACTGATACGCTGCACGCAGAACGTGCATTTCTCCATCACGCCGCGGAATCGCACGGTGACATCCGGGTTCATCGCCATTTTCACGACTTCCGGAGTATCCTTGGTGAAATTGAAATAATTGAATCGTCGCACTTTATATGGACAGTTATTTGAACAATATCTTGTACCGATGCAGCGATTGTAGACCATGACATTCAGTCCTTCTTTATCGTGAACTGTCGCGGCCACAGGGCAAACTTGCTCGCATGGCGCATTCTCGCAGTGTTGACACATTACCGGTTGATGCACCATTTCGGCCTCTTCGACCTCCCCAGCGAAATAGCGATCAATTCGCAGCCAGTGCATTTCGCGGCCCTTCGAGACCTGTCTTTTGCCTACGATCGGGATATTGTTCTCGCTCTGGCAAGCCAAGGTGCAGGCACCGCAGCCCGTGCAGCTGTTGAGATCGACCGCCATGCCCCATTGGTAACCTTCTTTGTAGCTGTGCTCGTCCCAGAGCGATTCCAGGGGCGGATGTTCAACCATTTCTTGTGCGAATTTCGGATCTTTCCTGTAGTCCTCGAGATTTGCCTCGCGAACCAAGGGCCGACCCTCCATTGACCAGTGGTCTTGGGCGCAGGCGATAAAGTATTCTCGATTGACGTTGGTCACACTTGCACCGGTGGCGATATCCGGAGCATCGCTGCCGCGAAGAGCATAGACATCGAACCCAACTTTGTCGCCCACACGTCCAACCGAAGTGCGTCCATAGCCAAGCTCTACAGTAATCGAATCATCGGCGTGTCCGGGAATCTGCCAGACGGGAACTTCAAGTGATCGACCTCCCACTGAGAGCTGGATGAGATCGCCGCTTTTGAGACCCAGCCTCTTCGCCGTGGCGATGCTGATCATCGCGACATTGTCCCAGGTAATCTTCGTAATCGGATGGGGCATCTCCATTAACCAGCCATTGTTGGCAAATCGTCCATCGAATAGCTGTGGGGAAGCTGCAAATACAACTTCCAGGCCGCCTTCAGGCTTACTAACAGCGTTCATAGCGCCCGCAATTCGGCCCGGGTCCGTCGTGATCGGTGCCGAGGGTAATGCTGAGCCTGTCAAAATCCCGTCGTGAAGAACACGCCGCCAATCCTTCTCAAACGACCCGGTGACCAGCCCACTCCACGTCTGCCGCACAATGTCATAGCCGCGCGAATCAGTCCCTGTTGCCAGCACCCCGAGCAGCTCTACATCGCTGTGCCCTCCATACAGTGGCTCAATCATTGGCTGGATAACTGATGCTGTTCCATCGATCGAGCGTGCATCGCCCCAGGCTTCAAGGAAGTGTGAGCGCGGCAAGTGCCAGTTGACTGCGTGCGCTGTCTCGTCGCGATAAAGTGAGAGGTTGATTGTATTTTCGACTTTGGCTAATGAACTCTTGAAATTCATATCAGCCGTAACATTATAAACTGGATTGCCGCCCAGGATCACAAGCGTATTGACTGCTCCTGCCGACATCTTCTGAACCAATTCAGCCAGTCCATTGCGATCGGAAAGCTGAACATCGCTCGAAGACACATAACTAACACTTGAACCAATGTTCCCGAGCGCTTCGTTGATGGCAACCACCAGTGCGTGTACTGCAGCCGGCTGTCGATATCCGGCGCAAACCAACGATTTTCCTCGCGATTTCATTAGATCCGAGGCAACGACCTTCAGCCACTTGGCGTCGAATCCGCCGCCGGTTGAAACAAGGCCTGTCGCTACAGGCAAGTTCAGTCCCTGATTGCCAAGCTCTTGAGCGAGCGCAACTGCAAACGAAGCTATTCTGGATGAGGACAAACGCAAACGATGATCGGCGACTGATCCGGTGATGCTATAGGTGCTTTCGACGACATACAGTCGGTTCATCGAATCCATCTCGGAGCTGATCCTTCGACCATCACCAAATCCTCTTGCTGCCGAAACATTGTCGAATTCCGATTTCAGGAAATCACTATCAAGGGAGAGTATTACCTCAGCTTTGTCGAAGGAATACACCGGTTGGGCGCCATGACCCAAAGCGATTCGCAGCCCGTCATAGACATTCTCCTCGCTGACCGGCTCATAGCCAACCCAAATGGCTAACGGGAACTTTGTTCTAAACTCGCGCGCCAGCCGGGCAAGACTCGGAGAGTTGAATGACTCACTCAAGACGGCAAGTCCGGCACCTTGATTGGCCGAGAATTTGTCAAAGGCCTTGCGCCAAAATGCCACGAAATCGTCCCAGGAACGCTCCGCGCCTTTTTCGATAATGCGCTGTGAACGGTCGGGATCATATAAACCTAAAATTGACGCTTGCATGAATGCGCTCGAAGCGCCTCTTGTTGTCGGGTGAAGCTCGTTGCCTTCGATCTTCGTCGGACGGCCTTCGTGGTTCTCAACCAACAGACCATATGCCGTGGTTCCGAAGGGCATTGTTGTGGCATAGTGCTGCGGAACCCCAGGAATGACATTCTCCGGAGCCGTCACATAGGGCAATATCTTCTCGACTGGCTTGCGGCATCCGGCGACACCCGCCAGGGCAATCGAAGCGCCCATTAGACTCAGGAACGTCCTGCGATTAACCGAATCGCGCAGCTCCGAGGCGCCCTCGGGGAATTCGCGCTGCAGGAACTGCTGAAATTCCGGCGTATCAGCCAATTGATCGAGGCTGCGCCAGTAGTCCTTGCCGGAAAGCTTGCCGTTCAACTTCTCTGCACTCATCTATGACAACCCGAACAATCCTGTGTTGGATTCAGATGCTTCTCTTCTTTGACCCGCTGGGCAAACTGCGCCTGATCGGCGGGTGGTGTGTAGTTCATATTCGTTATTTGGTCAATTGGTCTCAGGAACGGATCCGGATTGCGATGACAGTCGAGACACCACGACATACTCAGAGGTTCCTTTTGCTGTACTTTTTCCATTTCCGCAATGTTGCCATGACAACTAATGCAACCAACTCCGGCATTCAGATGCACTGAATGATTGAAATAAACATACTGCGGCAACATATGCACGTTTACCCATTGAACGGGGTTGCCCGTCGCCCAGCTTTCACGAACGGCAAGCAGCTTTTCGCTCTGTGGCAATACCAGGGTGTGGCAGTTCATACAAGTTTGGGTGGGTGGAACGTTGGCAATGGCCGATTTCTCTATATAATTGTGGCAGTAGCGGCAATCCATCCCAAGATCACCTGCATGCAGCTTATGGCTGAACGGAACCGGCTGTGTCGGACGATAACCAACGTCAGTGTACTTCGGTGATCCATAGTACCAGAAAAAACCGGTGCCGCCGGCGCCGAGCACGAGTATCGCGACCAAAAGTATAGCAGGAAGTCTATTGGTCCACTGCGGAAATATTTGCGACAAAAAGAATCCTCAATTAGTTACTTTTTTCACAATGTGCTCTGCAACCTTAGCCACGCCGAACATCGGTATTATTACGCGACTATCTCTACGTTTTCTGGCGTGTTGGCGCGGATAATAAAAAAAACGCCACTGGGTGTCAAGAAGTTTTCGACAGAAACAAATTGCGCCCCCGCCTTGACCACTCAATTGACATCAACTCCCATATCCTACCCGCACGATGTCGCTGCGAATGAACTCCAGTGCAAATCAGTTTAGCAAAAATGTTACACAATGATTTTGTCAATCACCAAAGCCGCGCATACGGCGAACAGGTACACTATTGAATAGCCGAATAGCCGCTTCACATCGGTCATCTCGTGCGAATGCCTCGCCCGAAAAGCTCTGGCGACGAAGATGGTTCCGAGCGCCACTGCCGCCACAATATAAAACCAGGACGCTCCCGCTACCGCCGGCAGCAAGCTCGCCAGAACAAGCGCAATCGAATATCCTAAAATCTGATTGTGAGTTGCTTCGTCGCCCTTCAATACCGGAAGCATTGGATAACCAACCTCGCGGTAGTCGTCCTTGCAGAAGAGCGCCAGGGCCCAGAAATGTGGCGGGGTCCACAAGAATACTATCAGAAAGATCGACCAGGGCATCAGGGCCATCGAACCCGTCGCCGCGGTCCAGGCACCGACCGGAGCCATGGCTCCCGCAGCTCCACCAATGACAATATTCTGATAAGTATTCGGTTTCAAATATAAGGTGTAGAAGAGGCTGTAGAAGAGAATCGTGCCAAGCGACAGAAGCGCCGTCAGCGGGTTGAAAAAATGCCAAAAGATGGCGACGCCTGTCACTCCAATACTCACGGAAAATATCAGAGCACTCGCCGGAGTAATAATCCCCCGAGGTAGCGGACGCCGCTTTGCCGTCCGTTTCATCCGTGAGTCAACCTCACGTTCAAAATACTGATTCAAAGCGTTTGCACAACCGCCGGTCAGATAGAGGGCAAGCATCACCAGTGTGAAGTTGAGCGGTTGAGTCAGAAAGCTCCCCTCCAACACGAGCGCAGTCGCGCCGGTTACAAGCACCAGCAGCATTATCGTAGGCTTAGTCAGCTGCAGATACGCTCTCACAATCGTGCCAACGCTACGCCCGCTATCTCTTGAGGTTGTGAGGGGTTGGGCTATCGTGCCCTCAGAAATAGATGTTTCGGACAATACTTGTTGCTCCGCTCAACCTTACAAATCAAATGTCTTCCCGCCAAAATTCTATACTATACGAACTCTGGGACAATTTCAAGCAAGAATATTTGTAATGTCGTCAATGTGGATAAAAATTATCAATTAACAATTATCCGACTCAATACATAGATTCAAATTGTAAAACAACGGCCTGGTTGATTTATTGCTTCTTGAAGGGGCCTTCAGAAGGAGATTCAAAATGTTCTCAAGAAAGTTTGCCGCACTGCTCTTACTGCCAATTCTGCTTGCCATAACGCCCGACGCCCACGCCGATATAGGGGTTCGGGCTGGCGCAGTCTATCCTCAGGGTGACTTTCGAGACTTTGCCAAAGCCGGTTGGCGCGCAGAAATCACAGCCGACTTAAACGTTTTCAGTGCTCCCTTCCTCTCCACCGTCGTGTCGTTCAGCGCTGTGGATTTTGGCAAGAAGGAATCAACCTGGGGACCTGTCGAAGCCATCCTCACGCAAGAATCCAAGACTGCACTCACGGGAGGTGGCGTTGGCCTCAGGCTCGAGCCACCGCTAACCGTCATCAAGCCGTTCATTGAAGGACTGGTGAGAATCGCCTCCATCGAACAGGACTACGAAAGCGGTTCCGGGGGATCGGAACTCAAGTCTCGGACAAAAATCGGATACCAGTTCAACGGCGGGCTCAAATTTGGTCTGGCTCCTAAAGTGAGCATTGAAGCCGGTGCAAGCTGGATGACGTTTCCCAACTGTAAATTCAAAGACAAAGAACAAGAAGTCGAGGTAAGTCTCGACGCCTTCAGCATATTTGGCGGACTCTCCTTAGGAATTGGACTATGATGATATCCTCGATTCGTGGACTCGGCATTTCTCTTTTCGCTCTGGCTCTTTTTGTCTCAATTATCCCGGTCGCCTGCGGAAAAAAAGAAGAACCCCAAAAACCTGCTCTTCAGCAGTCGATCCCTTCGCAAACCTCACCGGCGAAACTGCCGACCGCAGACACAACGACTGGACAGCTGTCCTCCCTCCCGCCTAAGATGGACAGCTACTTTGTATTGGACAATCGTAGCAACTCCATTTATGGCATTGACCTCAATAATAACAAGGTGTCGGCGCACCTGGCCCGAACTGATCAGATTGTGGCCATCCAATATGATGCCTTGCGCAATTGGATCTATGAAGCTGTGGCCGAACCGTCACCGGGACTCGATATCTACGACGTGGCCGCACAAAAGTACCTTCAGAAGCTTCGTTTTCCGGGTGCTCCTTCCGCATTGATGTACCATCCAATCCAGCAGAAACTCTACATGGTCTCTGAAGACTCGACCAATTTCCGAGTATTCGATCCCGATTCAATGAATATCGTGCTGACGATTCCGCTGAACTTACAGGAACGCGCCCCAATCAGTCCGCATTCTCTCGGACCCGGACCTATGGGCAAGCTAATCACCTCGAATTCGGCGCATCCCTCTGTTACTCAGATATTGACAGAGCACCATTTTATGTACCAGACAGTCATTATCCACAATGCTGACCAGATTGACGACGCGGTCTTTGCATTCGATGGCAATTCATCATTTAGCTGCGACACTAAGCAGGGCGCAATTTTTCGGGTAGAGTTTGGCACCGGTAAAGTGCTGGCGGAGAAGTACCAGCTAAAGCAGCCGCGCCTAATTCAAATTGAAGTCCTTGCCAACACGCTGGTCTTCGTTGAAGGAAATACTGAGGTCGTGATGCTCAATCCTGACACCTTCCGTGAAACTGGGCGCGTTGATTTATCCGAATATGGCGACAAGATCCTGAGTCTGATCATTCCCCCAAAAGCCAACTATGCCGAGTTACTGCTCGACTACAAGGGAGTGACGCGCTGGATGCGCTTTGACATCCAGAATTGGGAGCAGACTCGTCTTGTTGAACTGCTCTGAGCAGGTGGTCAGGCAATCGGCTCGACCGCATGAGGTTCGCGATACCGCGACTGCTCTACAGCCGATCAGTTATTTTGTCTTGACGACTCCGACAAAGTTCAATTAATTCCCGCCATGATAAAACTCGTGGCGGGACTCGGTAATCCAGGCAAGGGCTACGCACTCACAAGGCACAACATCGGCTTTATGGTACTTGACCGCCTTGTTGAGAAACGCAAGGGCAAATTTGCGGAGCAAAAAACTGACTATCACCTTGCCACACTTAGGATTGCCAGCGCTCACATACGATTCGTTAAACCTATGACATTCATGAATTTATCTGGGAGGGCCGTGACGGCGCTTATGGCGACTTACGACGTATTGCCTTCCGAATTGCTGGTTGTTAGCGATGACTTCGCCATCAACTTTGGCAAGATGCGACTGCGTCTTGCTGGCTCAGACGGGGGCCATAACGGGTTGACTTCTATAATCGAGCACATTGGAACGGAAGATTTTCCCCGACTCAGGCTGGGCATCGGTCCAATTCCTGAAGGAAAACCGGCTGAGGAGTTCGTTCTCGAGCAGTTTTCCAAAGAAGAGCTTGACCAACTCGACAAAATCCTTAAGTTGGGTACCGATTGTCTGGAGGCAGCTTTCTACGAAGGTCTGACTTTGGCCATGAACAAATTTAATACATAATCTACTCTACCCTGTTCTCAGGCTTGGCCTGAGGACCTATGGTTTCACAAACGTAGTCCGGAGGGAGGTCCAATCTTGAGACTCTACGAAACCACCTTTATCACTGATTCACAGCTGCCTGAGATTGAAATCGAGGCCGAGATCAAACGCATCGAGGACTTGATCAAATCGAATGGCGGCGAAATCGTCGAAACCCAGCGCTGGGGAATCCGTCGGCTTGCTTACGAAATCGAAAGACGCCGCCAGGGTTACTATGCACACTTCCTATACAAGGGAGAGCCCGGCATTCCAGCAGTCCTCGATGCCTCGTTCAAGGTTAACGAGAAGATCATGCGTCATCTGACCGTGGTGTCCGAAATCGACCTCGAAGAGCGCGCCCGTCAGATTGCTGAAGGCATTGCCCCATATCGGGCTGTCCTTCCTGATGAACCGCGCTACGGTGGACATGGAAGACGCGACCGCAGATCTGAACAGGAGGACAATTAGCAATGGCTGAAGGATTCGATAAGAGAAGACGCAAACCTTGTCGTCTGTGCGAAAATAAGATCATGATCATTGACTACAAGGATGAAAAATTGTTGCGCCGTTTCATTCTCGAGCGCGGCAAGATTGTCCCGCGCCGTGTCACCGGCAACTGCGCTAAACATCAGCGCTTGTTGACTACAGCAATTAAGCGCGCACGTCACATTGCTTTGTTGCCGTTTACGGCAGAAACATACCGGTAAGACGGACTCAGGCCGATGACAGGATCGAACAGGCAGCGCATCACGATTGCCTGTGCCGGTGTGATGGCATTCGCTTTCCCACTATCGATTCTGGTGCCGTTTTTCAATCTTTTGATTGCGGCAGGTCTGGCAGCACTTTATTACCTCTGGTTCGCCCGGGCAACTTCGTGGCTGGTCACGTCCGCCGCACTTGCACTGGCGCTCCTTTGGTTGCTAAGTGATGTCAGACACGTGGCCTTCTTCGTAATCGGAGCTCTGGTACCCGGTATGATTCTGGCAATGACACGAAGAGTTGGCTGGCGATTCTCGATGGTATTAGCAACCGCTTGCGCTGTCCCGCTCCTCGGATCGGCGATTTACCACGAGACATTTGTTGGGTTTGTTGCAGCTTTTGCGGACGAATTGCGGGGTACAATATCATCTCCGCAATTTTCCCAGCTGTACCCCCCCGCCGAGTATGAGCGGGTGGTTGCTTACGTGAACACCTGGGCGGACAATGCCCCTTTCTACTTCCCGGCAGCGATGATGTCGCTGTTGGCGGGTTTGTACGCGATCGGCGTTCTTATCGGCGAAGTGCTTGTGACGCGCACCGGAATTTACAGTTATCGCATACCGCCGTTTACGCACTGGAAACTTGACGAATGGATGGTGTTACCAATCGGTATTGCGGCAATTATGGTCCTGACCAAGGAACGTATTTTCGAAGTGATCGGCTGGAACGCGCTGCTGCTGATGTTCGTGTTGTTGTCAGTCTTTGGACTGTCGTTCCTCGAATACCATATGCGAGTGCGCAAGTTTCCGTTGGCAGTGAAAGTCGTCATATACTTGTTTTTGTTTCTCACGCAGGTCATCGCTGCAGTGATTTTGCCGTTGGTAGCCCTGTTCGATGCGAAATTCGATTTTCGCAAAATTCGGGCTAAACAACTTGGCTAAATAGTACATATTATTAGTAGTATAGGAGTAGTAGAGATGAAAATCATCCTCAGAGACGATATCGACACCCTCGGCAAGTGTGGTGACGTAATCGAAGTCAAGGCCGGGTATGGCCGCAATTTCCTCTTTCCGCGCAACTTGGCGATCCCCGCGACCAAGGGCAACCTCCGCGCCATCAATGAACTCAAACAGCAGCAGGAAATGCGGATGGCAAAGGTTCGCCGCGTCGCGGAAACCATCAAATCGCGGATTGAAAAGGCCTCCTGCACGGCGGAAGTCCTCGTCGGTGAAGAAGACAAGGTATTCGGCTCCGTGACAACGCAGACGATTGCAGAGTTGCTTGCCGGCCAAGGTATCGACGTTGACCGCAAGAAGATTCAACTTGATGAACCGCTGAAGGCGCTTGGTGTCTACACGGTACCGATCAAAGTTGCTGCTGACGTCGTTGCCAATTTGAAAGTCTGGGTCGTCAAGAAGACCGAATGACAACCGAGATGGTCAAGGCGACCATCCATGGACTCGCCCTGGATATCGCCTCTAAATCACCGGTCGTGATTCTGGGTGCCGAAGATTCAGATCGCGTCCTGCCAATCTGGATTGGTCATTTTGAAGCCTGGGCGATAGCTATGGAGTTGTCCCAGATAAAATCCAAGCGTCCGCTCAGTCATGACCTAATGGTAGTTATGATCAGTGAACTGTCTGGAAAGGTCGTCAGAGTTGAAGTTACTGAACTGCGGGAGCAGACATTTTACGCCCGCATCCATATCGAAACCGGTGAGGGGATCAAAGAAATCGACGCCCGCCCCTCTGATTCAATCGCGATTGCCCTGAAGACGAATGCGCCAATCTTCGTGAATGCCGACCTGTTTGACATCAAGAAGGAAGAGGGATTGCCTGAGAAGATCAACGACCCGCAGTCACTCAAGGAGCGCCTTCGAAACATCAATCCCGAGGATTTCGGCAAGTATTCGTTGTGACTTCTAAGTCGGCAAGGAAGTCCTTATTCTCGGGTTCCCAGTTCGAGCCGGCTTCGCCGGCAACGACGCGGAGCCCGAATTCATTTGAGAGGTAGAACACTCGCATGTCAGTCACTGTGCAGGACAAGTACCAACGACTTTGCGCGCTCCTGCAAAGTTACGAACGCATCATTGTGGCGCTCTCGGGAGGACTGGATTCCTCTTTCTTGCTGCACGCCGTGATTGCCAGCGTTGGGACCGTTAACACCTTGGCTGCAATTGGCGTCTCGCCTTCTCTGCCGCAAAGTGAATTGGAATATGCAATGGCCTTTGCGCATGATCGCGGCCTGTCGGAATCTCAGATTATCTTAATCCACACAAATGAAATCAATAACGATGACTATGCCGCCAATCCCCCCAATCGTTGCTTCTTCTGCAAGTCCGAGCTCTACCGAAGACTCAATCATTTGGCTGCCGAGCACCGGAACGCCATTGTCTGCGACGGTGCCAATGCATCTGATATTGGCGATCATCGTCCGGGCATGACAGCGGCCAGGGAGAACTTGGTGCGTTCGCCTCTCCTCGAAGTCGATCTAAACAAGGATGAGATTCGGCTCCTGGCCAAAGAGTCCGGACTACCCGTCTGGGACAAACCGCAGTCAGCCTGTCTGGCCTCGCGCATCCCCTATGGTTCTCCCGTAACGATCGAAAAACTAAGACAGATAGAGTCGGCCGAGTCGTACCTTAGATCGCTGGGTTTCAGACAACTGCGAGTCCGGCACCACGATCAGCTGGCCCGAATTGAGTTGCCGGTGGAAGAAATGAACCGCATAATTGAAAACGGTCTTCGCGAGCAGATCACTTCGAGATTCCGGGACCTGGGATTCATGTTTACGACGCTCGACATCGCGGGATTCAAATCAGGAAGTATGAATATCATGTTGAAAGGCAATCCAAATGAGTAATAGTGATTCCGTCAAACCTAACATCGCCATGCGTATGGTGGTAGACGGCAAGGAACACCTTATTAGCTTTGAAGAGCTCACATTGTCAAACAACCTTGGACAGGAAGCCCTGGTCAGTCTTCTTATTAGAAAGAAGATCATCGACGGCCAGGAGTTGCTTGATGAAATCTCACGTATCCGCCAGGAACGCTACAAGACGGAACCGGAAAAGTAGAACAAGGGGACCGAATTGGGCGAAGCTACAAACAAAGATTTGACATCCGATACCGCGGCCACTTCTGGTCCTGATCCCGTTCTCTTTCAATGGACAAGTCATCCGGCGAAGGCGCGGCCTCGTACTGCGGCAATGGTTGCCATTTTCTTACTGATCTTGGTAGTTGTGGTTTACTTGCTTACGTACTCGGCCCTGTTTACAGTTGCCGCAGCCCTCATCCTCTGGGGATCACTCTCGCAGTTCTTTGTGCGGACCACATTTGAATTCACTGATAACAAAGTCAAAGTGAAGTACGTGGTGAACAAGATCGAGAAGGAATGGACTCAATATCGGTCCTACTACGTGGACAAACACGGTGTCCTGCTTTCTCCTTTCATTCGGCCGTCTCGGCTCGAGAACTTTCGGGGACTCTACATCCGTTTCGACGCAAATAAGGAAGCTGTCATGAACGTCGTAAAAATGAAGATCCGCAAGTTGGAGGATCCAGTCTGATGTTCCCGCTCAGTTCCGACAGCGAAAGTGCTGCCAAAACCGCCTTCTCGGACGATGAACGGGCCTTGCTGGACAAGGTCGCCAAGAAAGTAGTCGAATGGAAAATGGCGGTTCCGGCCATCATGACTCTCGAATCGGTCAAACCCCTCAATTTTATCGGTGCCCAGGCGATGATCTTCTTCGAGCCAATCGTCCAGTCATTGCTCAATCTCAAGGATTACGATACATTTCGCGGTATGCTTGAACGTCGGGAGAGCGTCGAGGCGTTGCTCCTGCGAATCGAGCACTTCGATGCTATTTCTTACCGAAAAGAACGGGTCTTCAAAAAACTTCAGAAGCAGTATCTGAAGTCGCAATCATGGGGCTATCGACTCAAGTCGTCAATGCTGGGATTCCGCGTTCCTAAACATCTGGAACAAGACTGGAAGGCGAAACTCGATGCGGTCGAGGCTGAGGTCGAGAAATCTGAAAATCCTGAAGGGCGTTCTTGAAGACCACTCACGCAACGGTAACTGCAACTGAGAACTACGCGCGTCAATTCCCAGACCTGCCGTTCACAATGCTCTCCGACACCGGCTTGCGAGTTAGCCCCGTGGGTTTTGGCTCTTACCGAATCGACACCAGCTTCCCCGACCACCGCACCGCTTTGCGCCACGCCTTGAGTTCAGGAATCAATCTGGTTGATACAAGCACCAACTACACGGGCGGTGGTTCTGAGCTGCTGATTGGTAGCGTGGTCGAGGACCTTGAGCAGGAAGGTATATTGGGGCGCGATCAATTGGTCATTGTGTCCAAGGTGGGTTACCTGCAGGGGCGGGTGTATCGCCTCAGCCAGAATCTCAAGAAGGACAATCGTGCTTATCCCGACCTGGTGGAGTACGCCGTTGGACTTGAACACTGTATCCATCCATCTTTCATAGAAGACCAATTGACCGCTTCACTCAGCCGACTTAACTGCGGTTCAATTGACGTTTACCTACTGCATAACCCAGAGTATTACCTTGGTTGGGCTAAACGAAATCAACTAAACAGATCCACGGCCGAAGATGAGTACTATCGCCGCATCAGATTAGCCTTTGAGCATCTTGAGCGGGAAACCGCCCGCGGTCGCATTCGTTGTTACGGGATCAGTTCCAACACATTCCCAGTACCTGCCGGCGACTACGAATTTACTTCTCTGGAGAGAGTCCTAAGAATCGCGAACGAGCTTTCGCCTCTCAACCATTTCAAGGTGATTCAACTTCCGTTCAACTTGGTCGAGAGTGGGTGCGCCGTCATTGGCTCCCAAGCCGGAGGTATGTCGGTCCTTGAATTGGCCTGCCGTCACAACCTCGCGCTACTGGTGAATCGCCCCCTCAATGCAATCTGGAATAGTGGGCTCGTGCGTCTTTCCGATGACAACCTTGATGCAGAACGGTTGAAGTCTGTTGTTCGATCGGTTGACCCCGACTGGGGCAGAAGTAAAACGTTGAGTCAGATGGCCGTCCGCAGCCTCCGGAGCACCCTCGGAGTTACCTCAGTTCTCGTGGGAATGAGACAAGTCTCCTACGTGGACGACATGCTTTCCGAATTGCGGGACCCCTGTCAGGTCGTCGATCGAAAAGGATCATGGACCGCACTCAGCTCCCAGCCAAACCTCTCGTTCTAAGACGAATCATTGTCAAGCCACCCTTCACTCGTTGCCGTCCGCAAACCATAAAATTCAGATCGTACAACAATAAATAAGCCGGAATCAATCGAGAGATCGATTCCGGCTTCTCTGATACCCGCCCTTACGGCGCTTGTCGCAGGCCAGGGCCTGTTGGTCTCGACAATTTTATCAGGTCTTAATTCTCTTTAACTCCTGCTCATACTGGTTCACGAGAGCGTCAAGCTGGCCAACGACAGCCTTGATCGTCTCAGGCTGGGCCAAATCGACTCCGGCTTTCTTCAACTGCTCCATCGGGTAGTCATTGCCGCCCGATTTCAACAGCGTCAGATACTTTTCGGTAGCTTCTTTGCGCACCTTTGGATCACTGCTTTGGATTCCCTGGACCAGCTTAGCTGAGGAGGCAAAACAGGTTGCGTACTGATACACGTAATAGGGACTGCTGTAGAAGTGTGAGATTCGCGACCAAAGCACTTCATAAAGTTGGTCCTTCTCAACCGAATCTCCGAAATAGTCCAACATGATTTGCCGGTAGATTTCGTTCAGCACCTCGGCCGTTATCGGCTGACCCTGCTCTGCCATTACATGTGCCCGGTGCTCGAAGTCTGCGAACATAACTTGCGTATAGAACGTCCCGAGGATGTTGTCAATCTGCTGTTCCAGAATCTTGATACGCTCCTTGGGATCGCTGATCTTCTTCAACAAATAATCAAGGAAGAGCGCTTCGTTGAGAGTCGAGGCAACTTCGGCTACAAAAATCGTGTACTGAGCAGTTGCAAAGGGCTGGGTTTCATGTGACAACTGCGTGTGCATGGTATGACCCAACTCATGCGCCAAAGTGAAAACCGCATCCAGCGTACCGTTGTAGTTCATCAACATGTACGGATGAACTCCATAGACGCCCGCCGAGTAAGCGCCTGAACGCTTGCTTTCATTCTCGAATACATCAATCCAGCCGGAGGAAGTTGCCTTCTTCAACTTGGCCTGGTAATCTGCTCCCAGTGGGGCAACAGACTCGACGACCCACGGGAGGACTTCATCATAGTCGTAAGTGGATTCGCCTTCAACCACCGAAACTGAGCCATCATAAAGGTGGTACGTCTCCAGTCCGAGCGCCTCCTTGCGCAGCTTGTAATAGCGTTGCATCGGTGAGCACCCGGCCTTGACACCTGCTATCAGATTGTCGTAAACCTGCATCGGTACGTTGTCGGCATCAAGGGCGGCCCCGAGGGTGGAAGTGTAATTTCTTGCCTGTGCCACGGCCCAGTCACGCTGACAGATTCCTGCGTAGATGGCGGCATACGTATTCTGATTATCGGCGTACACCCCATACATGGTCTCAAAGGCCAACTTGCGATCAGACTGATTCCTGCTGGACGTCAACAATTGGCTGTATTCGCCCGGTGTCAGGGTCCGTTCCTGTCCGTCTGAAAATTTCGCCGAACGAAACTTGATATCCGAGGTCGACAACTCCGTGAACGCTGATTGCGGCGAATCATTGAACGTCGAAAAATATGAGAGCAGCCGCTCGCCCTCTTCATTCAAGACATGTTCTTGTTGCCGGAACAAGTTGCTGATAGTGAAACGGTACGGTGCCAATGCCGGCGTTTCGTCTAACCACTTCTTTACAGTCTCCCACTTGATCGCCAACAACTCCGGTCCAAACCACGCTGTTGCTGTCCCGAATTTGGCAAACATCATCTGGACTTGTTGCAGACGGGCCGACATTTCGTTGTCCTTCGTATTGACGTCGCGCTGCAGCTGCGGGTAGCGATAGACTTTGTAGGCGATGATATTCATCTCGTCACTGATCTGATAGGCTTTGAGGACGTTTTGTGGCCCTCCGGCTAACGTGCCTTTCAGCGCCACGTACTCGTTCATCTTCTGTTCCATTGCCGCCTTATCCTTTTCCCAGGCATCCCAATTCGGATAGATGTCGGAGAAATTCCAGCGGTACTTGGGGTCGATCTCTGAGCGAACCTTTGATTTGGGCATCGCTCCCATCGCCACAGCCGCCAGCATGAAAGCCGTCAGGACTGTTAGCGCCACTACGGTCTGTAATCGATTACTCAGTCGCATGTCTTCGTGTACTCCTCATTCTCAATTAGGTTATTGCTTACATTACGAACTCAGCCCCCCAAGGTTTCCTCAAATTAAGCTTCTGCAGACCAAATGTCAATTTTATGGTTCTCTAAACTCCACTATTGAGATCCTTATCCGGCTCCCACAAACAACGTATCATCAGTAGGACGTTTTCAAGGAGAAAATATAAAATGGCCATGAATCTCGCTCAGAAACTGATCAACACGCACTTGATCTCCGGGGAGATGAAGATTGGGAGTGAAATCGCACTGCGTATCGACCAAACTCTGACACAGGACGCCACCGGAACAATGGTCATGTTGGAACTCGAGGCCATGGCACTGCCGCGGGTCAGAACCGAAATTTCGGCACAATACGTCGATCACAACCTGATTCAGGAGGATTTCAAGAATGCAGATGACCACCTCTTCCTGCGCTCCGCCTGCAAACGCTTCGGTCTCTGGTATTCACGGCCGGGCAACGGCGTGAGTCACCCCGTGCATATGGAGCGGTTCGGCATTCCGGGAAAATCCCTGCTCGGTTCCGACAGCCACACTTGTGCGGCCGGATCGATGGGGATGTTGGCGATGGGAGCCGGTGGACTTGAGGTCGCCCTGGCAATGGCCGGAGAGCCTTTCTACGTAAAGATGCCCAAAGTCCTCGGCATCAAACTGGCCGGACAACTTCCTGATTGGGTCAGTGCCAAAGATATCATACTGGAAGTATTGCGGCGTCACAAGGTTACGGGTGGCGTAGGCAAGATTGTCGAATACTATGGTCCGGGGCTCGCCCAATTGACAGCAATGGATCGCCACGTAATCGCAAACATGGGCGCTGAGTTGGGTGCGACCACTTCGGTGTTCCCGGCCGACGATGTCATCAGACGATTCATGAAAACCCAAGGTCGTGCTGATCAGTTCGTCGAGATCGCCGCTGATCCCGGTAGCTCATACGATGAGCACGATGAGATTGACTTGTCTCGGCTTGAACCGCTAATCGCCTTGCCAAGCAGCCCCGACAACGTCGTAACTGTTGCTTCGGTAGAAGGACGTGAGATCTATCAAGCCTACATTGGCTCTTCAGCCAATCCCGGCATGCGCGACTTTGCCGTTCCAGCCCTGATGGTCAAGGATCGCATCGTGCATGATCGAGTTTCCTTTGACATTAACCCGTCGTCGCGCCAGATTCAGGAAAATCTCATGGCCATGGGATTGCTGCAGCACCTGTTGAGAGCCGGTGGCCGCATTCATCAAGCGGGATGCAATGGCTGCATCGGTATGGGACAGGCGCCTGCCAGCGGACGTATCAGCCTGCGCACCGTACCGCGCAACTTTCCCGGCCGTTCCGGCACTGTCGAAGATGCCGTCTATCTATGCAGCCCGGAGACGGCGACGGCATCGGCCCTGACTGGCGTTATTACTGATCCAAGAAAACTGGGGATGCCCCATCCGCGCTTTGTCGAACCGGATGAAATCATCCTCAATACCCAATTGCTTATGCCGCCGATTTCCGACGGTGCCAAGATCGAACTTGAAAAAGGGCCGAATATTCAGAGCTTGCCTATCTTTCCCAAGATGGCACAGTCAATTGAAGGCCCGGTTCTGATCAAGGTCGGTGACAACATCTCAACTGACACAATTTCACCTGCCGGCGTCAAGGTGCTGCCCTATCGCAGCAACATTCCCGCGATTGCGAAATTCTCGTTCATCCAAATCGATGGGGACTATGCTGAAAGGGCGTTGAAATCCCAAGAGAGTGGCTCGATCATTATCGCCGGTATCAATTATGGGCAAGGCTCCAGCCGCGAGCACGCAGCACTGGCTCCGCGCTTTCTCGGAGTCCGGGTGGTAATCGCGAAATCGTTTGCGCGAATCCACTGGCAGAATCTGGTCAACTTCGGAATCCTGCCGCTAACGTTTGTGAATCCGACTGATTGGAGCGAAATATCTCAAAACGACAACCTAAGCTTGGTCGATGTCCGCGATTCAATAGCCACGACGGCGCGTTTCAAAGTCCTGAATCGAAGCAAGAACCAAAACTATGAAACGGAACATCAGCTCTCACGACGCCAGATTGACATCCTGCTGGCGGGTGGGCTGATCAATGTGTTGCGGGAACGAAACCTCGCAAGTTAGTTATTTGCCACTCTGTGCAAGTCCCTTTGATATCATCGAATCGATCGAGAATCTCCCAGCTCCCACAAAGATGAAGGTGGCAAAGACCCATCCGTAAAGCAACGCAAACTCCTTTTTGCTCCAGGGATCATCAGCGTGAACTATGCCCGCCGCTACGAGCATTGTAATTAACAATGGTATCGCAGCTGCTCGCGTCCCAGCCCCCAGGATAACTGCCAATGAACAAAAAAACTCTGCGAAGATCGCCAGCGAAAGACTGACTGTCGGGCCCAAGCCGATGGGATCCGCCCAGGTGTCCGCCTTCTCGGCGAAACTCGTGAGCTTCCCCCAACCGTGAGCAGACAACATGAAACTGCCGACGCCAAGCCGCAATATTAGCAATCCAATATCGATCCTTCGATCCCCTGTATTTGTATCAAATATTGATTTGAGAAGGTTTCTCATCAGGCTGGCTCTCCTAAAGTCTGGTTTTTTGTGAACTCTTCGGTATACTACCTAATAGTGAACTAAGACAGGTGCACTTCAGTTCCAGAGAAAACATCCGGAGCCAAAAATCGTGACACGAATGCCAACTCTTAGAATCTTCATACTTCTCGCCGTACTTAGCATGGCAAGACCGGCAAGCTCAGAGAACACTGTGAGTCTGCCGGACAGCGCCGTTTGCACTACTTGCAGCATCCATCGCCTGAATCGCGCCCCTCAGCCGGTGGAAGCTATGAGCCACTTTGGAAGCAAGGACTACTACTTCTGCTCTGAAGAGTGTAAGCAGCAATTTGACAACAACCCGGAATTCTTCATTGAGTTGCCGTTACCAAGACTGGCGCCGGCATTCGTACTGAGCTCGCTCACCGGCGGGTATGATTCATTGGCAAACTACATCGGAAAACCTGTCCTTCTTGATTTCTGGGCATCCTGGTGCGCACCATGTGCACGTTCGATGCGAGACCTCGAAAAGCTCTTTCACGAATTTCGTTCAGACAGCCTCGTAGTGCTTGGCATCACTCTTGACAGCCTCGGAAACCCAAAAGTGTCCGGCCACGTTAGAAACAACACCATCACTTATCCCATTCTCTTCGACAACCGCGCCCAACCGACTTGGCTCGCCTATGGCGTCAAGTCGATTCCGTCGCTATACTTGATTGATCGCCGTGGCGATATTGTGCGTCAATGGCGCGGCGCACCCGATAGCAATGAAGTATCCGCGGCCGTAAGAAGCTTCCTCTTAGAACCTGACAAGAAGTAAAACGAAAGGCAGACCCTTCGGATCTGCCCTCATATTGAATACTCTTTAGACTCCGATTATTGATTCGAGCTAATCGGACCCTCTTTGGGGACGGTGACCTTGACCGGCGAACGCAACACAAAATTCACCTGGGTCCCGGAATGCAGGGTAATATCCTGTTTCCCTGTCGCCGCCGCCGCGGCTGCGCCTGCTGCTGCCCCAGCCGCAGCTCCGATTTCGGTGCCGCCCTTCTTGCCTGTAACCTTGCCGATGATGCCACCGACCAACGCTCCACCCCCGATGAGACCAACCTGCTTTTTCGTATGCGAATCCTTTTTTTCTTCAATCGGATAGGTGTCAACCTGCACCTGCTGGCCGCTGCGATCTTCAATACTGACAAGACTGAACACAAGTTCGGCAGGCGTCTTCATGCGGCCCGACTCGACGACTTTATTCAAAACCCCTACAGCTATAGCACCCTTTTCGAATACTGTCTCGCCTCCAAAAACGACCGGTTCCAGTATCCGCGCACGGTATTCTGTTCCAGTGACATGAATATCAGTATCGATAGAGTCTATCAATTCAATTGCGATCATTGTGCTTTCCGGCAAACTGACAACCACCGGCGACGGTATCTTTGGCTCTTCCTTAACTGGAGGCTTCGTGGCGACTTCTTCCTTCTTCTTGGGCTCTTCTGTGACTGGCTTTGTAGCTTCAGACTTGCTGTCGGCAACAACATCGCCGGACGTAGTCGCGGCACTGTCTGTTTTCTGTTCCGTCAACTGACCATCGCTGGCCGGCTCCTGCTTCTGCGCGCTTTGCTTGCTGCACGCAGTCAGCATGAATGCGAGCACAAGACCCGCAAGAATGAGAGAGATCTTTGAATTCATTTCGTTCCTCCTGTCAGGGGTCCACATCCTGTCTAATCAACTGGGCCTGATCTAATGGCCTTGCCGCATTCTTATTACTCGTTATACCATTCTTGCATTTGGATATTCCGTAAAATCACCTAACCCTTTTGCAGACAATTTGTTAAGGTCGGGAACAACTCACCTTCGTCGCGCCCGACGATTAGTCTGGCCGCAGTTAGCGCTGAATTGACCACCTGGCCGCGAATTGGTCGGCCGTTTCTCGTCCGGCCAACTTCTCCGCCAACATCAACCCAAACAGCATTGCTGCCCCTGGTCCCATTCCAGTAACGATACTGCCGTCGACTGTTACTTGTTCATTGGTGACAATTGCACCCGCGGCTGCCAATCGATCATTGAAACCGGGATCCCCAGTTGCGCGCTTTCCCTTCAGCAGTCCAGCGGCTTCACCAAGGACATGACTTGGAGCGGCACATATCGCGGCCACGATCTTGCCGTCTTCAAAATGGCTCTGTGCCATTCCTATGACAACTGCACTTCCGGCAAGACTCTCTGCGTTCTTGCGTCCTCCCGGGAAAACGATGCAGTCATAGATATCGCGAATAGAAGCAATTGCGACGTCGGGCACCAACTTAGTGCCATAGGCAGCTCGCACCGGAGCACTTGTTAAACCCGCAATAGTAACCTGGACTCCTGATCGAGTCAGTATGTCGATTGGTGCCACGGCCTCAATGTCCTCAAATCCATCAGCCAGCACCACGAGCGCCTTCTTCATCCAAACCTCTCTTGGTTACAGTTTCTTGTCCCGAAAGAAAAACGCACCAGGAAAATCATCACGCTCCCGTTTACGTTTTCCGACCCAGGCTTCTATCCTGATTCTGTAGACAGTGATATTCTCAATCTCATCGCGAGAGATTGGCTCGTAGTCTGATCCAGGCCTGAGATGCGGGAAGTACTTTCCAACGAATTTTGTCATCTTCTCGATTGACCGTTCCTGGTCATTGACGATCGCAATTTCTCCCCTCACCATTACGCTCCGATACTCAACACTCATTTTTGTAGCAGTCTTGGCAGGAAGCAGCCTTCCCATTGAGCTGACCGCCAAAGTGACTTTCTTGCCGTCACCAACCTGCATCCTTGTCGCTCCCTCTTTGGCAGTATGGAAGTAGATGGCACGTTCGCCGCGATCAAAGTAGAATGTATTCATGTTGATGTTCGGGTACTCTTCACCATTCATACCCATCGTCGCATACGGCGCCGTATCCAGCATCTGCTCAATCCACTGTTCTTCTGTGACCGCCCGGTCCTGTCGACGCAACGAGATACTGTCGATTGTCCTGGTGTCTTCTGATTCCATCTATGTGTCCCTCCCCCGCTATTCGTTAGAACAGGTTTGGACCTGAGGCGTCGTGGAAACCGGCGGCAACTCGCCGATCTTCTGTGACTTTTTGTTCTTGTATATAGTGATTACCGCAACTGCTGAGGTTATGATTGCAGCGGCTATCAGCGTTCTGATTGTGAGTTCTTCGCCGCCAAGAAGCCACCCCAGGAACACAGCCACAATCGGATTTACGAAAGCGTAAGTCGCTACTTTCGCGGGAGACGAGACCTTTAATAACCAAACATAGGCCGCGAAGGCCAAGGACCCGAAAAAGGTCAGATAAAGCAAACCCCCAATCGACCGTACCGACATTGCTTCAATATCCACGCGCGGAAATTCCCCGGTGATACCCGCCAGAAGAGTCAACACGACGCCGCCGGCCAACATCTGAATTCCGACCGAAAGCAGGCGAGATTCGGGCAGATCAACGTGACGGGAGTAGATCGATCCGGACGCCCAGCACAAAGTAGCGAACAACAGCGAAACGACGCCGACAATACCAAGGTGACCCTCGGCCGACAACTGAATGGGACCGATCAGCACGATGATCCCGATGAGGCCAAGGACCAGTCCGATCACGATACTCAACGTTGGTTTGATTCCGTCACGTCGCAACCACTCAATCAGCACCATCCAGAATGGCATCGCCGCAACCATCAATGCCGCAAGTCCGGACGGAACGAATTGCTCGGCCCACGTCACCGTACCGGTGCCGCCCACTACCAGAAGTAATCCTGTCAAGGCGGCATTGCGCCATTGGACCTTTGTCGCCGGAGTCGCGCCGCGCCAAAGCGCATAACCATAGAGCATGGCTCCTCCCGCGAGAAAGCGCGCACCTGCACTCAGGAGTGCCGGAATAGTCTCTATCGCAAAACGAATGGCAAGATAAGTTGAACCCCAGATCAGGTATATGGCCAGAAATCCAAGTACGATGCGATAGCGAGGGACATTGTGATTGGTCACCAACGCGTCAATCATATACCCTGCCCTTCATTGCCTCATCCAATGGCAGTGGCCCATTCTCTTTGAATGTCTCCAGTGCGATTACAGTGCGTGTATTCTTGACCGTCGGAATGGTGCCGACCTTTTCGCGCAAAAACTTGCCTAAACTCTCAGCGTCACGAACCCGAGCTTTGAGCAGATAGCAGTCCTCGCCGGCAATGTTGTGAATTTCCAGGACTTCCGGTATTTTGGCTAATTCAAGTGCGGTCGAACAATCGTTGACTGGCTCATCTGCCTTTACGAAAATGAAGGCAACCAATCCGAGTTCGACTGATTTGGGATTCAATCGCAGATCGTAGCCTGCAATGATTCCGCGCTGAACGAGTTTCTTGATTCGTTCTGCTGTTGCCGAAGGCACGATTCCGATCTGTTTTGCGATTTCCGAGTTGGGGATCCTCGCATCTTGTTGCAGAATCTCCAAGATCTTCTTGTCTAGTTCGTCGATCATACCGCATTACTCCATGAATTCAGCTTTTCATTCTCTATATACGTTTGTGCAACGAATAATGTTCATAGAATAACTAAGAATTTCGCATAATTGTCTCTTTACGTGAAGTCGTTATCATAAAATTAGTTAGACCATCCGCCGAACTCTTCGTTATAATTGGACAGAGGATTCTATAGTCGACTCGCTTCACAAAGACTAACAGGAGGGAAACATGTCAGAACATGCAGAAGATACCAGAGTCAAGGATGCACTTGAGTTACTCAACAGCTATGCCAAGGACAAACGCTCCGAATTGCAGGACATGATTGGCGGCAAGTACGGCAATCTTAAGTCAGTAGTCGGAAACGTTGGAGCCCGCTTACAAGCTGATGCCGCAGACATCTACGACACCGGCAAAGAAAAGGCCAAGAAGATCGCCCAGGACGTAGATGAGAATGTCCACAAAAATCCTTGGCCGTATATTGGCGGAGCCGCTCTCGGAGCTCTGATTCTCGGTTATCTGCTTGGTCGGTCCCAGAAATAGTCACTGCAGACGACCGGAAAGGGTTTGGTAATCACTAATGGGATTTATTAAAGGACTCCTCTTCGGCCTCGCGGGAAATGCCGTCAAAACGGCGATCGATGTCGTCAAGGTCGAAATCGCGATCAGAGTTGTCAAGGCCATCGGCGGCGCTCGAAAGCTCTTCATGCTCTTGTCAGTCTGGATATTCCTACTGACACTGGTCGCTGTCGGCTTGGCGATGATTCCGGTTTCGCTCTGCGTCTTCATGCCATGGGCGCCCGAGACCAAGCTCATTGTCGCGCTGATTTTCGCCCTGATATATATCGCTGTTCCGATATTCCTGCTGATGACCTTGATGTCTGAGCGCCGCTGGATGAAGATATTTCGCGCTGACGAATTGGTTCAGAACATAATCAGCAAGAAGCAGTCGTCGTCTTGAGCACACTCGGGGCGAACCGATTTGTTCGCCCCGACCATCTTGTCCTTGCTCCTGATCGTGGTTTTCACTTGCCGCTGTACTCCACATTTGCTTTCTTCTTTTCAACTAAAACTAATCGTGATAGTAGTATTCGTTAACCTCTGGAGATAGATATGCCCGTTAGGAAAAAAGCGAAAGGTCCCGCAAAAACGAATCTCAAATCCAAGGCGCCCAGGAAATCTGCTGCCCGTTCAGCAAAAAACCGTAACGGTAATACACCCGTATCCAATCCCACTGACAGCATTTCTTCTGTTATGCAGGAGAACCGACTCTTTCCGCCGTCCAAGGAATTTGCCGCCCGGGCTCACATCACCTCTCCGGCACAGTTGCAGAAATTGCGCGAGAAGGCTGCAAAGAACCCGGTGGCATTTTGGGAGGAGCAGGCCAAATCACTGTCGTGGTACAAACCGTGGAAGACGGCCCTCAAGTGGAAACATCCGTTTGCCGAGTGGTTCGTCGGCGGCAAAATAAACATCTCCTTCAATTGCCTTGATCGCCATGTCGCGACCTGGCGAAGAAACAAAGCCGCGATCATCTGGGAGGCCGAAGGCGGTGAGCAGAGAACACTAACCTATCTCGCATTGCTTTCCGAGGTCTGCAAGTTTTCGACTGTGCTCAAATCGCTTGGCGTGACCAAGGGGGATGTCGTGGCGATTTACATGGGCATGGTGCCCGAGGCTATTGTCGCGATGCTCGCCTGCGCGCGAATCGGAGCGACTCACAATGTCGTTTTCGGCGGATTTTCTGCGGAAGCCCTGCGCGAACGCATCAATGACTCGCGCGCCGTCGCCGTGATCACCCAAGACGGTTCGTACCGCCGGGGATCCGTTGTTCCGCTCAAGGACAATGTCGATCTCGCTCTCACGGAGACTCCGACAATTCAGAATGTGATCGTTTACAGGCGTGTGGGCAACGAGGTCAACATGCAGATCGGCCGTGATCATTGGTGGCACGAGCGGATGATGGTACCAATGGCGCCCTGCGCACCCGAACCACTTGACTCTGAACACCCTCTGTTCATACTCTACACGTCCGGTTCGACCGCAAAACCCAAAGGCATCCTTCACACCACCGGTGGCTACATCACCCAGGTTGCCTATACAACCAAGATCGTTTTTGATATTCGCGAAGAGGACCTCTATTTCTGTATGGCAGACATCGGCTGGGTCACCGGCCACAGCTACATCGTTTATGGCCCTTTGGCAAATGGCGCCTCCATATTTCTTTATGAAGGCGCTCCCAATTATCCGGCCCCCGATCGCGTTTGGGACATGATCTCGCGTCACAAAGTAACGGTCTTCTACACTGCTCCGACTGCGATTCGTGGTTTTATGCGAGCCGGCGAGCAGTATCCGATTAGTCACAATATGTCGTCACTGCGCCTCCTTGGGTCAGTCGGAGAACCGATCAATCCCGAAGCGTGGATCTGGTATCATACGCTCATCGGTGGCAAACGCTGCCCAATTGTCGACACTTGGTGGCAAACGGAGACAGGCGGCATCATGATCGCACCGGTTCCCGGCGCTACCACTCTCAAGCCCGGCTCCTGCACAATGCCGCTTCCCGGCATTCTCGCTGATGTAGTGCGTAAAGATGGCGTCCCGTGTAATCCTGATGAAGGCGGGCTTTTGGTCGTCAAGCACCCGTGGCCCGGAATGTTGCGAACGATCTATGGAGACCCTCAAAGATACAAGGATGTTTACTGGTCCGATTTCCCACTAACTAAAACACGTGCCGGTTACTATCTTGCCGGCGACGGCGCCCGCAAAGACAAGAACGGCTATTTCTGGGTCATGGGACGAATTGATGACGTCGTAAATGTCTCGGGCCATCGCCTTGGTACCGCCGAAGTCGAGAGCGCTCTGGTCTCGCACAAAACAGTCGCCGAAGCAGCAGTCGTGGCGCGACCCGATGAACTCAAAGGCAGTGCGCTGGTAGCGTTCGTCACGCTGAAGAGCGGTGTCGACAACGACCCGTCGTTCCTCGAACAACATCGCGAGATTCTGCGCGCTCACGTTATCAAGGAAATCGGGCATATCGCCAAGCTCGATGAGATTCGCTTCACCGATGCCCTGCCAAAAACTCGCTCTGGGAAAATTATGCGCCGGCTCTTGCGCGAAATCGCGCATGGTAATGTAGTGACCGGTGATACGACAACTTTGGAAGATTTCTCAATCTTGGAGAAACTGCGCGAGGATGAAGACTAAACTGGTGATCGCAATCGCCATAGTATCGTGAACAATGTAGATTTGAGCGTTCGGACCAATGAGCACTGATCTCGGGTTCACATTTGTGGCCGGCAACCGTGGCGAAGTGCGAATCTACCACCGCGGCAGAATCGCCTCGACCCTGCGCGGCCAAAAGGCGGAAGAGTTCCTATCGGAAATTGAATCCTCGGATGATGACTCACTCCAACAACTAATGGCCCGCATCACGGGAAACTACAAACACGGCAACGAACGAACTGCAAAGGACCACCCTCGAAATCGGCGTTAGGATTGCGTGAATCGGCGAAGGCCGCTCAATTACGGAAAATTGACAGAATTGTCCCATTCTTGTTGACCTCCAACACTCTATTCACGTACTTCCCACCATGAACAAACGTCTACTCCTCACTCCGACCGGCGGCGGACTAATCGCCATTTGCTTTTTTCTCCCCTGGATTAAGATGTCGTGCATGGGCACCGCCAGCTACTCCGGGTTGGACTGCGGAGGGATTTATTGGGCCATTTTCGGGTCAGGCCTTGCTATTCTCAGCGCTTTTCTACTCCTAAGGCGGCTGAAGCGAATTGAACTGCTCCCCACCGTCATCTCGGTTATCAGCTTTGTCAGCTCGGCCGTGATTATTTACGGTGTCCTGACCGTCGCAGGCGGCAAACGTATATTGCTATTTCGCGTAGGTCCCGATGATGTCAATCTCCGCCTTCAAATCGGCGCGTATGGGACATTGGTCGGTTATTTGCTGGCCTGGGTTGGCATCGCGCCGATGATTCGGCGACGACGACCAGCGACATCAGGAGTTGCTCCGGCAGAAAGATCTACTGACAAATTTGAACAGGAGACCGAATTGGATCATTCTTCCACTTGACGCGGCCTTCCACAACTCGTTAATTGCTCGTTGACAATCATGGAGTTAATCTGTCCGGAAATTCTGATTACGCAAGCTCTGGGATGTTCAAACTAACAAGCCCACAACATGGAAATCGCTTCACCTGGCGACTCCCGCCTGGTACCTACGTTGCCGGTCGCGATCCACAGGCTGATCTGGTCATCGCCGATTCAACCGTCTCACGTAAACACGCCCGGATCGTCGTCATGGAGGATCAAACTGTGCGGCTCACTGACCTTGGCAGCCTCAATGGTACTCAGGTCAACGATAAACGCGTCACCGATACGATCGACCTCAAAGTGGGTGATAGTATAACACTTGGAAATGTCGGCTTCCTGCTTCTACATGAAGGCGTTCCCGAGACCAGACCACAGACCATTATTTCGCAGGTGTCAATCGTCGATGATCGCGGCAGTCATACCTCGATATCGTCGATTCCATTGGAGCAGGCTCTGGCGCCCCTGCCGCCCAAAGATACTGCGAATCCAGCCATCTTCAAGGCCATTGCTGATATGGCCAAGATGCTGATTCTGCCTCAGAGCGTAGATGAGATGTTTAATCAGGCGCTGGATTTACTCGGCAATGTTGTGCAGGCTGACCGCTACGCCATCTTTGCAGCCGACGAATCCTCTGCTGAAGTCGCCCTCCTGAATTATCGTATTACCAATAAGACCAGCTCCGAGCAGTTTGTCATCTCGCGCACGATCGTCAAGGAAGTGCTTAACAACAAGAACGCGGTCTTCTTCTCGGATCTCATTTCTGACGAGCGCTTTGCGCGTCAGGAGTCGATTGTGGTTTCAGGTATCCGATCCGTTATGGCAATTCCGATGGTTGACGAGGACAAGGTGATGGGATTGTTGTATCTCGACTCCACCGATCCTTCTCATCGCTACAGCGAGGACACCCTGAAGCTCGTGGCAACCTTCGGAAATATCCTCGCCGCGAAAATCACAAACCACAACCTCCTCAAGGAACGGCAGGAGAAGCAAGCGCTCGAATCAGAACTGACAATCGCCTCCCAGATACAGGAAGGACTGATGCCCAAAATCCTTCCGCAAGTGCCCGGGTACCAATTCCACGCATTCCAAATGCAGTGTAAAATGGTGGGGGGAGACCTGTATGATGTTGCCCAATTGGCTGATGGTCGAATTCTTTTCCTGCTGGCCGATGTTTCCGGCAAGGGCATGGGAGCTGCACTACTGGCGTCGAATATCCTTTCCGCATTCCGGATGTTGCGTGGCATGACGAACTTCGACTGCGCCGACGCGACAGCTCGCGTCTCTGAACAGCTTGCCGGCACCAGTCGGGGCGGCGATTTTGCCACCGTGTTTCTCGCCGTTCTTGACTCGACAACAAATACACTGGAGTTCGTAAATGCCGGCCACAATCCACCCCTGTTAATCAAACCTGACGGCAGTTTCAAGTATCTGGACTCCACCGGTATCCCCATCGGCATCTTTGGCGGATTTGTCTGGACACAATCAACAATCAACATCGAACCTGGTGACCGAATCTGGGTCTTTACCGACGGTATTCCCGAAGCGCATGATATTGCAGCCAACCAATACAGCGATGAACGCTTGGAGAAATTTCTGACCGATTCGCGTTCGGCGCCGCTTCCGGAGGCTACTGCCGCTCTGATCGGTGACGTCAGCAAGTTCGTTGGCGAAGCCCCTCGCAGCGACGACATCACGTTGCTCGCACTGCATCGAGAGTGACACTCTCGATGTGGGAGTGGCAACAAGTCCTGCCGATTCCCGTATCTAAGAGATCATCGCTGCTGCGGCACCGTCTTGATCCGCTGTCTTAACCGACTGGTCGTGTAGGAATCATAGCCCGTTTCTCGACTCGATGGCGCGAGCGGCTTTTTACGAAAATTGAGAGCTGAAGGAATTCGGACAAATGGATAGCGCGGAGAACAAGGACAATACCCGGTCATTCTTTATACCCGCCGTCGGGATATCAATTGGTCACTACACATTGCTCAACCGCCTTGGCTCCGGCGGCATGGGGGATGTCTTTCTCGCGGAGGATTCCAAGCTCAATCGCAAAGTGGCGCTGAAGTTCCTCTCACAACAATTGAGCGATGATATCGAAGCTAAGAATCGCTTCATCCGCGAAGCGCAGGCCGCCGCCGCTCTCAATCATCCCAACATCGTTACCATTTACGAAGTCTCTGAACATGCGGGACGGCCATTCATTGCAATGGAGAATGTCGCGGGTCGCTCCCTCAAGGACCTTCTCAACGAGGATCTGCCCCTCAGCAAGGTCATCGATATTGCCATTCAGCTCTGTGATGGATTACAGAAGGCACACCAGGCAGGAGTCGTTCATCGTGACGTCAAGCCGGCCAACATCGTCGTGGATACGGACGGGCGCCCCAAGTTGCTGGATTTCGGACTTGCAACGGTTAAGGGCGCCGATTCAATCACGCGCGCCGGCTCGACGCTGGGAACCATCGCCTATATGTCACCGGAACAGGCACAAGGGAAAACTGTCGACCACCGCTCCGACATTTTTTCAATCGGAATCATGCTGTACGAGATGATTACCAGACGCCAGCCATTTGCCCGCGATACCGATGCTGCTACTCTCGGTGCAATCATCTACGATTCGCCGGAGCCGCTCGCAAATTACCAATCTGGTGTCTCACAAGGATTGCAGGACGTGATCGATCGTGCACTCGACAAAGACCTTGAAACTCGCTACCAATCCGCTTCTGGATTGGCAGCAGATTTGAAACGGGAAAAGCGGGCACTGGAAGGCTCGTCTACCAGTCATTCATCGCCTTCCGTGAAGTCGATGAGACCTGTTAAGAAATCTCACCTTCCTTTGATCCTCTCCACGTCGGGTGCACTCGCCGTAATCTTGCTCCTTCTGGTCCTCAAGCCTTGGAACCTAAGTATCGTCACCGACCAACAAGCACAAGCCTCTGAGCAGTGGCTCGCGATTATGTATTTCGACAACCTCACCGACCAGACGGATCAGCAGCGACTCGGTGAGATCGTTACGAACCTTTTGATCACTGATCTCTCGGAAGCGAAATCAGTGAAAGTTGTATCGAGCCAGCGGCTCTACGACTTGCTCAAACAGTTGGGCAAGGAGGGCGAACGACGGATCGACCGTGACATGTCATCGCAAGTAGCAAAAAAGGCGGGCGCCCGCTGGATGCTCACAGGAACAATCTTGCAAGTCGAACCGGAAATCATCATGACTTCGCAGTTGATCGATGTCGCCTCAGGCGGCGTCTTGGTTAGCCAGCGAGTCAACGGCAAGTCCGGAGAGAAGATATTTGCGGTGGCTGAAGCGCTGGCGCGACAGTTACGCTCCGACAACGCTTTCCCGCGTGAGATTAAACCAGTCGGCGAGGCGAGCCTCGCTAACGCTCCAACAAGCTCAGCAGAAGCCTATCGCTATTATCTCGAGGGTGTCGAGCACCAGAATCGTTTCTTTGGTGTGGAAGCTCGAGCCGCATTCAAACACGCCGTTCAATTCGATTCGACCTTTGCCATCGCTTGGATGCGGCTGGCCTCGGAGTCCAATGGCCCGGAATGGCAACTCGCCGCCGACATGGCTAAGAGGTACATCGACCACGCTAGCCCGCGCGACCGGATGTTAATCCAGGCCTACCTCGCCCGGACTACCAATGACAATCGCACAGCTCGCAAGGTCATGGAAGATGCTGCCGCTCGCTATCCCGATGACAAGGGAGTGCAACACGAGCTGGCTGTATCCCTTGCAAATGTCGGCGAGCCCAGACTGGCGATCACGGCCATCAACAAAGTGCTCGAACTAGACCCTCAATACAAGACCGCCTGGAACCAGCTGGCTTATACCTACCTCAAGCTTCATGTTATCGACAGCGCCCACTGGGCAATTGATCACTACATGAAATTGGCGCCTGAAGAGCCGAATCCCTACGACTCGAAAGCAGACATCTTTGCCTATTCAGGCAATTTCGACTCCGCCGCTGTCTATTACAGAAAGGCCCTTGAAATCCGCCCTGACTTCACAGTCAAGACTGTCACCAAGCTGGGTATCGTCAATATGCTGATGCAAAATTATGACGAAGCAGGAAAGATCTTCAGGCGCGCGATGAATTCTTCCGATAGCTTCGAGCGCCAGGCGGCGCGCACCCAGTGGGTAAACCTCTTCATCTATCAGGGCAAGCTCAAGGAGGCAATTGACGCCAACAAGGTGGCTTACGAAACCGACCAACTTGAAGGACTCACTGATAATGCCCTGAATCGAACCGTGGTCACCGCACGGCTATACTTCCACCTGGGCGATGTTGAGCGAGCATGGCAGGAATTGCAGACGATTCGCGAATTCAGAGATACGTCAAGTGCCTACAAGTTCAAGATGGCTGATCGCGCGCCCGTTACCAGCACTTGGTTCTTGGCCGAACTTGGAAGAGACAAAGAAGCTCTTGCGCTGATCGATTCCGTTTCGGCAGAAGCCAGAATCGACAGCAACCTGGTAACCGTAGTGACGCGAATGCAAGGCGTTTACTATTGGGTGAAGAAGGACTACGAAGAGGCCATCGAGCAATTCAAATACTTGGATTCGTGGAACGCAAGCTTCACTACGGCTTTTGAACTAGGGCGAACGTATCTGGATGCCGGACGCTTCGCTGAAGCTGCGGCTGTGTTCGAGAGAGTCCGCAATGATTTCGACGAAATCCGCTTTCAGGAGGCTGCTGTCTATAACGGCCTCTTTTACTACTACCTTGGCCGCACCTACGAGGGCCTCGGTCAACTTGATCAAGCCAAAAAGGACTACACGGTGTTTGCTTCGATTTGGAAAAACGCCGATGCCGGCATCAAGGAACTCCAGGATGGCCGCGCTCGACTCGCCCGGTTGAAGCAGAAAGCCTAATCCAACCGATCTCTGTCACCAGTATCCGCACTTCTCGTCATCTGCCGATTACCGCTTGTTAGTTGGCGGATCTCAAGCTAAATTGCCGCGATGAAGAAGAAACCAAGCTCTGCGCGCGTGCAATCGCGAAATCAACGCTCCCCTGGTTGGTTCTCCGTAGCCGAGCCATCTGATCGCTTCGCACTCATCGCGATAGTTGCTGTAGCATTGTTGGCGCGGATCATTTACGCACTCAACCTGCAGGACAGCATCTTCTGGGGATTGAACATTCTGGATGCCGATGCAATCGACAAATGGGCGAAACAAATCGCATCCGGTATTCTGAGCGATGGCAAGCCTTTCTATCGCGCACCGCTCTACGGCTACCTAATCGGCGGGCTTTACGCGATCTTCGGTGCCAGCCCCCTTACGGTAATTTGCTTTCAAACCACACTCGGGCTCGGCATAGTCTATCTGACGTTTGTCTACGCCCGCCAACTTTTCGATCGCCGCATAGCCCTGACTGCAGCCACAATTGTCGCGCTCTATCCGACGTTAATCTTCTACGAGAGCGAGTTGATGATCACCACGCTTGAGGTATTCCTCGGACTCGGAGCGGTGATCACCATTCATCGAGCACTCGAATTTCATTCGAATCGAAGTCTGGTCATCGCCGGCTTGGTCCTTGGGCTGGCGGCCATCACCCGGCCGACTTTCCTCGTTCTCGCCCCGCTACTGCCGATCGCCCTGTACCTTGCGAAAAAATCGTCAGATATGCGACCAATAATGACGGCCTCTGGCATTTTTCTGGCAGGAATGATAATTCCAATTGTTCCGGTCACACTTCACAATGTCATCGCCGGTGACGATTTCGTCCTGATTTCATCACAAGGTGGAGCCAATTTCTATCTGGGAAATTCCGCGGAGGCAGACGGCATTACAGCTCGCCAATTTGCCCCGACTCGCGGCAATAGCTACTACCAGGACAACGTGATGTCGATCGAGACCGCGGAAAGCGAGCTTGGACGCAGTCTCAAACACTCTGAAGCATCATCGTATTGGTCAAAGCGCGCGTTCGCCGACATCTTTGATCAACCGGTCAGAGCAATCAAACTTCTTCTCAAGAAGTGTTACCTGTTCTGGCACGGTCAGGAAATCTACAATGCCAAATCCCTCTACTTCTCCGGCGACTATTCGTGGCTGATGAGAATCACACTCTGGAAGTACGTCGTCAACTTCCCCTCTGGTGTCCTCTTCCCGCTGATGATTCTGGGTATCTACTTAGGCGTCAAGGAAGGGCGGGCACTGACTGTCCCGGGAGGTTACTTGACGGCGTACATGGCGGCGATCGCTCTATTCTTCGTCTGCGCCCGGTTTCGTCAGCCAATAATCCCGATGGCTGCGATATTTGCCGGGGCGGCAGTTGTCCGGTCACTGAAGTTGTGGAAGGAACGGAATTGGAGCGCCTTGCGCATCCCGACAGCGATTCTCCTCATATCCGGCATCGCTCTCAATTGGGGGGGTGACATCGATTCTGCTGACAATAAGTCTCAGTACTCGACATTGCTTGGCAACTTGTACTTCTCGCGCCGTGACATACCAAAATCAATCGAGTATTTCGAACAGGCACTCACTGTGCAGCCTGAAAACACTCGTGCCTGTTCTCAACTGGGAGTGGCCTATGCTGAGAACGGCCAGTTTGAAATGGCTGTCAAGACCATCCAATCCGGAATCGAGCGCTTCCCAGATTATGCAGGCTTTCACAGCAATCTCGGAAATACATTTGCGCGCTTCGGCCGTCCACAGGAGGCAGTTGGGTCCTTCAAGCGTGCTATTGAGTTAGTGCCTAATTCCATGGAGGCACATCTCGGACTGGCACAGGTATATGAGATGCTGCAGTTGCCGGATTCAGCCAGAATCGAGTATGAACAAGTCCTGCGGCTCTACCCGAATCAACCCCTCGCACAACAGCGACTCTCGGCTCTACCGAGGCAGAAATAAATAGCGCCGCTTTCCGCACTGGAAGAAGAAAGGCGAGCCGCAGGACTCGCCTTTTCTCACAATCAATACTGTTTGTGAATTAGTCTTCGATCATCTCTACATTGGCGCGTGGGATCACGGCGTGTTTGCCATTGCTGTCGAATTCAACCTCCAGCACGCGCGCCATTGACTCCGATTCCAACTTCTGCAGCGGCGAAGGTAACCCCGTGACCTTTCCCAGCATGCCGAAGTACGGTGAGCGGATCACACGAATCGGAGAGCCAATCTCCAGTCCCTTGCCTTCAAAGACGTCCACAGCTCTACCGGTCTTGATGTCATCAACGATTGGTATGATTACCTCCGGCCTGATGACGCCGGCTCGAATCTGGGTAGCACCGTTGATGCATGCGCGCTTTCCTTCGTTGGCCTTGAGCAGGTCAAAAGTGCGATTGGCCATCTGAATTTCGCCGAAGCCCTCCGTCACCACAAGGGTGACACCTAAATCCTCAGAACCCGTGATCGCCACACCAATATCGTACCCGAGGAAATCACGAAGGTCCTTGTCGGAGAATCCGCCGGCAACGATGCCTCGCGCTCCAACCTTGATCGCCTTCTTTACCGCATCGGCCGTCACGATAGACCCACCGACGATAATCTTGTCCTTGCACGACTCGTTGATCAGATCATCGGTCAGCTTTGTATCAGGCGTCTTGACGACCATCTTTAGTTCGCCATGCGTTTCGCCGCCAATTCCAAAAATACCCTGCACAAAGGAGCCCCAACAGCGCACCGCCACACCTTCCTTCGGGAACACCTCAACGACTTCGCCGTCAATGTATGCTTTTACTTCAACCGGAATCGGATGGCCTCGCAACAACACTTGCCCGGTAACATGCGATATAGCCTCAATCGTGCCCTCAATCTTGGACTTAGCTTCTGATTTGAACAGGCCAAAAAACGACTTGTTCAATCCGATCAACTCACCGGCCTTCACTGGATCGCCGACCTGCTTGAGCATGCACTGAGCGACATCCTCCGGCGGAACACCGAGAATATTTGCCACATTCATTGTTTCAACTGGGCCGGGAAGATGCGTCCGTGCAACGACCGTATCGGGTGACAGCTTGTCCCCGACCTTGACAGTCACATCACCCTTCAGCGGCAAAATGCGCCGTTTGGTAATCAGTTCTTTTTGCGAGACTTTGAGTCCCGGAGTGTAAGTATGTGCCATGAATTCCTCTTGCCTGCTCTATCTCTGAACGGAGTTCAACGACCCCGCTGCCTAATTCCTCTCCAGCGCTTCCTTCGGATAGATGTTTAACACAGCCATCCATTCCCTCAGCTTGCGAACGCGCGTTGCATCATCAGTCGGGACCACGAACGGTCGACCACGACCATCAAGTATGATTCCAACCACGCCACCCGACACTTCTTTCTCAATCTTCTTGCCCGGGCCATCACCAAGATCAAGCTTCCCGTCCGGTTCAAGCACAGCTTTCGCCTTCAGCGGCAGATTGGTCTTCGCGTCAAACCCGAGCGGGAATACCTTCATCTCGCCATACATCAGCTTCCCTTCCTCTTTCTTGCCATCCGGGAATTCAAAGCTGTAACGCATCATTTCCTTGCCTTCTTTTGACTCTCCAGAAGGCGCGACGCAGGAGCCGAGATGGATTAGGCAATCCTTATTGAATACCTCCGTCGCCGCCTGAGGGTGCACTGTCGAAAGCACACCGAGTTGCGGCATCATAAAGATCGAGTCAACCGAAAGGCGGGTAATGCCTTCCGGCAAGAAAGCGTCGATCATCATCAAGGCCGACTGCTGGCGGCGCGGCGCGTGCGATAAAACACCGCCCGATCCAATCAGCATGTTCAGCGTCATCATGTTCACCAGCGTCTGGCCGGAACCCTTCTGCTCGAAGGCATCCGCAATCGTTCTCTGCTGCTGTACGCCCTTGAGTACGGTCGCAAAGTTCTTGTGTTGGATAAACGCTAACCGAAGAGCTTCTTTGGCAATCGCCTGCTCGAACACCAGTTCTTCTATCGACTGCGGTATCGTCGTCGGCCGGATCATCTTGTTCTTAACGCGATTGCGCAGATCCCGTTCGTCCATGTGGAATGGCACCCACCGCATGACATTGTCAAGGCCCGCCTCAGCAAACACGTTGGAGACAGAATAACTCATCCCCAGATTCGCCGACACCGTGCGGTTGAAAACGGTCTGGAATACTGAAAATACATCTGTCGTCGCTCCACCGATGTCAACCCCGACTACCTCAATATTCTCGATCTCGGAAATAGTCTTGATAATCAATCCTACAGCGCCCGGAGTGGGCATAATTGGGGCGTCTGTCATATCCATCAGCTTCTTATACCCCGGAGCCTGGGCCATTACATGCTCCAAAAATAGATCATGTATGGCTTCGCGAGCTGGAAGCAGGTTTTCTCTCTCTAAGACCGGACGCAGATTGTCAACAATTTTCAGATCTACCTTCTTTCCAAGCGTCTCGACAACCGCCGCACTGGCGTCTTTGTTGCCGGCATAGATTACCGGCAAATTGTAGCTTGATCCGAGCCGAGGCTTGGGATCAGCCGCACCGATTAATTCGGCAATCTCGACGACATGTGTCGTCGTGCCGCCGTCAATTCCACCAGACAAGAGAATCATGTCGGGACGTAAGTGCCGGATCCGTTCGATTTGCTGGTAAGGCTGTCTCTTGTCGTTCGAGGCAATCACGTCCATCACTATCGCGCCGGCTCCAAGAGCGGCTCGTTCTGCTGATTCCGCAGTCATTGAGCGAACTACCCCGGCAACCATCATTTGCAGACCGCCGCCTGCCGATGAGGTCGAGATGTAGATATCAGTGCCTACCTTTGAACCATCATTTGCACGCGGACTTATGATGTGGCCTTTGTCGTCCAACAACTTACGGCCCGAGAGCTCTTCCACTTCCTGGACTGCATTGAGCACTCCCATCGTGACGTCTTCAAACGGGGCTTCAACAGTTGTCGGAGCCTCACCGCGGACCATTAGGCGATACTGACCGCCCGTCTTCTCAATGAGGATTGCTTTGGTAGTAGTCGAACCACAGTCGGTTGCAAGTATGATTTCTATTTCATCGGGTTTCAAATTGTTCATGAAGATTTATCCTCGAAACATCACAGACAGATTTCCAAATCCATGCTTCCGGACACAGTCCGGCTTTCAGAGAATTTGCAGTATAATATTCCCGTCCCTCGATGTCAATGTTATCCTGAGGCCGACTCCGCCCTGAGCTAACTCACTGCTGAAAAGGAACAAAATCGTGCTAAAACGCTCAAATTCTGCTTGACATGCGCGTCTTGAGATTTAACTTACCTTTGGTAGATCAACGGTCTTCCTGTTAAGGAAAATATACCATTTCTAACACTTTACTTTCGTGTCGGGCACTCACATGGGATCTACTCCTATTGACAGAAAAGACACAGACAATAAACAACCAACTTCCAACCGATGGAGGGTGTGCCTATGAACTTATCCGTCTGAAGTCCTCTCGGGCGGATCACTGCTATTCGTAAACAGAAGTTCGTCAACTTTTTTTCAGGAAAGGTGAATCCATGAATCGATGTAGAATGACTTTGCGGATTCTAATCACACTTTTCGCAGTAACTGCACTACTTACGTCGGTTGCCGTTGCCAAAACGCAAACCGTAAATACTACCAAGACCCTCCAGGGTAACGTTCCGGGCCAGCCGAATCTCGTGCTCAAACAGCAAGAGAACGGCGGTAATCCGGTTATCGTAGTTGGTGGCGATGAAGTGAGATATCAAGATGAATCCGCCAAATCCTCCATCAAACCGCAGGAAGCCCAGGAACTGAAGTATTCCCCGGCTTCATCATTCCTCTCTGAGGACTTTGAAGTCATCGTTCCGCCAACTGGCTGGAGCGAGATAATCAGTAACGCATCCTATAACTGGAAGAAGCAGACCGTTGGTACCGCTTACTCCGGGACGGGAGCTGCTGATGTTGAATATGATCCGTCACTGGCAGCCCAGGACGAATGGCTTGTGTCTCCTGCAATGAATTTTGCTACAGCAACCTCGTTGCTGAAGGTCGAGTTCCACTGGAATATGAGCTACTATTGGGGCGTCAGCCCATTCGATAACTACGATCTCGAACTCTGGATCTCAACTGATGGCGGCGGAACCTGGCCGACCAAGCTTTGGGATGAGACTGGCGAGGGCGTATTCACTAACTTCACTTGGTATGGCGAGTCAGTCGATCTTAGCGGCTATGTTGGCCAGACTAACGTGAAGCTGGCCTTCCGTTATGTCGGTGCTGACGGCGCCCAGGCCGTTCTTGACCTTGTCTCGGTCAATGACGATTCCGTACCGATTGGCCGTTGCTGCTACGGTACTTCTTGTGCCGACGTTACTGCGGCGGCTTGCACGGGCCTCGGTGGACTGTGGACCGCTGGTCTTAATTGCACCGCCAATCCGTGCCCGGTCGGCCCAGCCAATGACTTCTGCGCCAGCGCTATCGCAATCGGCGACGTTGTCGGCCTTGCGTTCAATCCAACTGGTGCCACATTGGACGGTCCCGGTGGATTTATCTCGAACCGCAACATTTGGTACTTGTATACAGCTTCATGCACTGGGACAGCCACAGTATCACTCTGCGCATCGTCTTACGATACCAGAGTTCGGGTGTGGCCAAACGAAACCTGTCCGAGTTCCGGTACAGGTCTCGCCACGGATGATGATGCTTGCGCCGGCCCCGGCAGCGGTTTAGCCTCTATCGTGTCATTCCCGTGCGTCTCTGGTTCGAAGTATCTCATTGAAGTCGCGCCGTATTCGGCTTCAACGACAATAGGAACTGGTCTTATGACTGTTTCCTGTGCTGCTCCGTCTCCAGGTGACAACTGCACCCTTCCGTATGACATTACATTGGGTACGGCCAGCTTGCCGTATACCTTGTCCGGTCAGACCACTTGCGGCCGCGTCAACGATTATAGCAACACCTGCATGGGCAGCTATGATGGTGGCGAGGACATGGTTATTCGCCTGGTCCTTACCGATGCAGTTTTAATGGACATCACGCTCAATCCGCTTGGTACGTCCTATACCGGTTTCGCGATTGACAACGTCTGTCCGCTTGATATCGCGACCGGTTCTTGCCTTGGCTACATCAGCAGTTCAGGCACTGCGGCTTACACGCTCTATGGTCTGAACCTGCCGGCCGGCACCTACTACATCATGGTAGATACTTGGCCGAGCCCGAATTGTATCCCGAGCTTCAACATGACATTCGCTGGCGCGGCTCCGCCTCCACCGAATGACAACTGTGCCAGTGCTACACCGGTCGGCGATGTTCTTAATCTGCCGTTCGATAATGCACCGGCATCTCATGATGGTTCAGGCACCTGTTCCACCACCGGAAAGAACCTCTGGTATTGCTTCACTGCCCCGATAACGGGCAATGCGCGTATCAGCCTCTGCGGTTCAAGCTTCGACACCAAGCTCGCTGTCTACGACGGTTGCTCATGCGCGCCGCTCGGCACCCAGCTTGCTTGCGAAGACGACAATTGCGGCCTTCAATCGGAAGCTATCGTTCCGGTTATTGGTGGCAATCAGTACAAAGTCGAAGTGACTGGTTATAGCGCGACCTCTGTTGGCTCGGGCTTCTTGACCATCGAAACGACCGTACCTCCGCCGAACGACGAATGTACTGCCGTGACTCCAGTCGTCCTGACTCCAAGTGTTCCGGTTACATTTACTGGTGACAACACGAATGCCTCGCCGGATTGTGCTTCCTTCCCGGGCCCGAATGTTTGGGAAGCTTTCACACTCACGGCTTGCTCCGATGTCACACTTGACTATTGCGGAACATCCCCGGCCTTCGGTAATGCCTGGTTGAACCTGGCGAACGGTTGCCCGTGCGTTAGCTTCACAACCGGTGCTGCGTTTGACGTCTCCACTTGCGGTGACGGCAACGTAACCATGACTTGGCTCGCTCTGCCGGCTGGTACTTATTACTACCCGGTCATGAACGATCCTGACAATGGCGCTGTTGGTCCGTACACAATTCACGTAGTCTCCGAACCGGTCGTCGCTTACTGCGCTGCCGATGGTTTCTGCGATGAATACATCAGCAGAGTGCAACTTGGTTCTATCGACAACAGTTCATCGTGCGGTTCGAGCTACAGTGACTACACTGCCATCTCGACCAAGCTCGTCAGAACTGCTCCATTCCCGATCACTGTCACCAACGGCCTTGCCTATACTGGTGATCAGTGCGGCGTTTGGATCGATTGGGATCAAAACTTCTGCTTTGACGCTTCAGAGCAAGTTACGATGAGCGGTGGTCCGACTTCATACACCGGCACTGTCACTCCGCCGGCGGGTGCTGTCCTTGGCCCAACACGCATGAGAGTCAGAATCGTGTACACTGGCGCCCTTCCTCCGTGCGGCACCACTAGCTACGGCGAGACCGAAGACTACACAATCGATGTGAAGCCGTTCCAGCCGACAGCTTATATCACCCCGGATCCGCAGTACCAATACTACCAGTTTGCTGTGCCTCCGATCACCAACACATTCCACTTTGGAATGTTCAATGGTGGCTACACGGCCAATGATGTTAACCTCTCCACAGTTAAGGTTAACGCATTGTTCCCGGTCACGAGCGCTGTCGTATTGCCGAGCTATCCTGGCTTCGCCGGCCCAGTCGTCAAGGCTGAGCTGCCATCGGTCACATTCCTTACCTGGTGGTTCTATGTGAACAATTACCTCTATGACGTCAACAATGCCAATTTTGCCGTTATGGGTCAGTTCAATGATGCCACCAATTTCAGCATTATCGGTGATGTGGTAATTATCGGTAAGAATTCGCCCGCTCCGGCAACATTCATCGTCCCTCCGGGCGTTGTGTTGCTTCCGGGTGACTTCAACACCGACGGTATGGTTAGCGTCTCCGACCCGGTGGCGGTAATCAACTACATCTTCGCCGGCGGATCAGCTCCGGCTAATCCGTTGATCGGTGATGCGAACTGCTCAGGCTTAGTCTCCATTTCAGACGCGGTCTACATGATTCAGTACATCTTTGGTGGTGGCGCAGCCCCCTGTGCTTCCCACTAATAACTGAGTCAATCAGATTGTCTCTGATTTGAATCAACGGGAGTCCCGAATTATCGGGACTCCCGTCTTATTTCGTGATGCATTGCCGATCGCAATCGGCATCACATCAGTCCATCAAGCTCCGGAATGAAATGCCGATCTCAATAACGAGCTGAAAAGCTCGAACTTCTTGTCTTGATTCATCCGGATTTGCTTGCTAAAATCTGATTGCCGGGTATATTAAGTCTATCTTTTACGAGCAACCCGTTACCTATTTCACTCTGGAGAAGGTCTAATGCAAAATGATCACGATAAGTCATCGCTTGGCTGTGGACAGCCGTTACGCGATGCCTTGATTCCTTGCCGGAAGAGCGGCACAATCGCCGGACTCCTCCTGGCACTGGTGATGTTCGTGTTGGTCGCAGTTCCCGCTTCTGCGCAAATTTCGGAGGGTGGAACACCGCTAAGTTTTGATCGCGTTATGCGAACGAACGTCGGACGACTTGTCATGCCGCCAGTCGATGTTCAGGCACTACTTGCTGAAGATCTTGCTGACCAGGACAAATCGTTGCCGTATCGATTCGGGACTCCGTTCGATGTCGACTATTCCATCGAGAATTCCGGTACCTGGGAAGATCTCCCGGATGGCGGCCGCATTTGGAGAATTAATTTTGCCTCTCCCGGCGCCTTTTCTATAAACCTGATATTCAGCCAGTATCATCTTCCTGACGGTGCCCAGTTATTCGTCTACAATTCGGATCGCAGTTTTGTTATTGGCGCTTTTGCCGCCAGAAACAACAAGCCCCACGGCGAGATGGCGACTCAGCCTGTGAGGGGTGACGAGATCACTGTTGAATACTACGAACCTGCGGCTGTTGTATATCAAGGCAAGCTGACGATTTCACGCATCGTGCACGCTTATCGAGACATCTTCCAGACAGCAAAGGATATTCTCGACTTCGGCGGTTCTGGCTCCTGCAACAACAACGTCAATTGTCCGGAAGGAGCAAACTGGCAGAAAGAGAAGCGCGCGGTGGCTATGGTACTGACCGCCGGCGGTACGCGCTGGTGCTCCGGCTCCATGATTAACAATGTCCGCCAGGACAAGACACCGTACTTCCTGACGGCCAATCATTGCCTCGGCAGCTCCAACACCTGGATCATCATGTTCAACTATGAAAGCCCCAGTTGCGCCAATATCAACGGTCCAACTTTCATGACGGTTCAGGGTTCCACACTCAAGGCAAACTACTCACCATCCGACGTCGGGCTGCTGCTTCTTAACGAAGCCCCTCCCGATTCCTACAAGGTTTGCTTCAACGGTTGGGACAAACAGAACGTCAATGGCGATTCGGCGGTCGGCATCCATCACCCGTCTGGCGACATCAAGAAAATTTCTTTTGATTACGACTCCTACGAATCCACCGATTATTTGGGAAGCAGTGTCAGCCCAAGCCTGAGTCACTGGCGAATTGCGGTCTGGGACGATGGAACTACTGAAGGTGGATCTTCAGGCTCGCCGCTGTACAACAAACATCACCAGGTAGTCGGCCAGCTCCACGGTGGTTGGGCCGCTTGTAACGATTTACGGGCCGATTACTATGGCAAATTTTCCATGTCATGGGACGGTGGAGGATCACCCTCCAGCCGCTTGAAAGACTGGCTCGATCCAGACAATACCGGTGCTCTGACCATGAACACCTGGGACCCGTATGCCGGCGTTCAGATCGTCCATACCGCGTTGACTGATACCAAGGATGCCGTCAACCCCTACCCGGTGGTATCATTGATCACCGCCGATGCAGCCCTGAAGCCCGATT
>CAZKIH010000006.1:0-168877 GCA_964552775.1 uncultured Ignavibacteria bacterium
ACAGCCTTCGAGGGCATTGAGTTTGGCCTCGGCAGTCATGGTGGTGGGATTGCCCATGCGCGTGTAGATGAAGCCATTGTCTTCGGCGGCGAAAAGGCGTTTGCCCTGTTCGGCGTTGTCGAAAACGAATGTAGATGTCTGATAAATCGGCAGGGTGTGCGCGTTGCTATGTTTGCCGGCAATGTGTTCACCGGCGTGCAAAGCGCGGGTAGCGAAGCCGTGCTTGAGATAGAACTCCTCGACGGCGTCTTTGTGTAATGAATCTTCCATGGGGGCTCCTGAGATTACTGGTAGCTGATTTTCAATTGGTGGGAATATAGCGAAATTGGGGCGGAATTTCAAGGGATGCAGGAACGGCATTTTTGTCGTTCACTGTTGGAAGGGCGCAGCAAATGGAGGGCGTGGCGCATGATTGACGCCCTCACCCTCGTTCCCTCTCCCCTGACGGGGAGAGGGAAGAAAACAGGACAGCTCGGTATTTGTGAGACAGGCTCGGGGCGTGTGGCATGCACGGGGCTGATTCCCACCCTTCGCTTAGCTTTGGGTGGGCTATCGGCTTGCAGGATTTGACTCCATGACACAGGAGTTATGGCGGATGTGGACATCCGCCATGCACAACCTGGGTGGGTGATGCGCAGTGGAATACGCGAATAAATTCGCGTCTACAGAAGGATCACGCCAAGGGCGTGCCTTCGGCAAAACCACGGGGGTTTTGACCTACTATTTTAGCAACACCATCTTCTTTGACTTGATGAAGTCGATACCTGATACCTGTAATCTGTAGAAATAGATTCCCGATGACACCCCCTTCCCTGCTTTGTCCAGACCGTCCCAATAGGCAACTTGTCGGCCGGGAAATTGGCTCTGATTTACCAGAGTTCTCACTTCCTGCCCGAGTGAATTGTAGATGGTGAGTTTCACCGGAGCCGGTTGAGCGCCGATGTTCGGAAGACTATAGACGATTGCAGTAGTTGCATTGAAGGGATTGGGGTAGTTTTGCTCCAAAGACAGTCTTACGGGCAAAATTGCATCCGAGTATTCGTCGATGTCTGTGAGGAGGACGGACAGAACCTCGGACAATTCAGAACTTGTCCCATACTGATCGACTGCCCTCACTGCATAGTAACTGCTCTGATCGCGAGAAACGAGGGAATCCAAGAACATCACGAATTCAGAATCAGCATCAGTGCCGTCATAACGATTCTCATCGGTGATTTCTATAGTGCCAATCAGATGTTCCTCATCAGCCAACACTCCGACGCTCTGCGAGCGGAATAGCTCGTAGCGCGACAAATCGGATTCGGCATTGGCAAGCCAACAAAGCGAGACGACGTTGGAGCTGACACTGCCAATAAGCAGTTTTGGGTTGGCTGGCGGGAGGTTTTCGAAGGCATAGGTGTACCCTCCCGGTCCTCCCGTAGCGCCGATGTCTGAGATTGAGCTGTCGAGATCATAAATTCCTGGAGCACCGCTGTTTATGCAGGGCGATCCGAGTTGGAGCCGAAAATCCCCGTTTTCCGGGTCGACAAACATCGGATCTGCGAAGACGTTGTCTTCGATCTCGATAACTTCCGGGTTGTCGATTTCGACGACAATTACGCGGTTGGCAGCCTTCGGAATACGCGAAAACAAGCAGTTGTTGGCAATACGACATTTCCCAGGCGCTCCACAACAGACACCGATCTGTATCTTGGTCCCAGCTATCGCATTGTTCTCTATGACTACCGAGTCGGCATCACCGGCGTAAATGGTAAATGTCACAGGGTTGAAATTCGACGGCGAGCTTAAGTAGATGGAATTATTCCTGATTACTAATTGCCAAACCGACGCTAGTAGGATTTGACCAAAGGCAGTGATGTTGTAGAAGACGTTGTTGTTCACTTCAAGATACCCTGTGGTAAACAGACCACAGGATATTGCGCCTGAGGACGCGTTCCCTTCAAAAGTGTTTCCGCGAACGACCTTCTTACCCTTTGAGGAAGTAAAATCGATAAACGACGAGCATCCATAGTACGGTTGTGATCGAAATGTGCAATTCTCAACAATGTAGTTTCCATTTTGACCGAGACTTAACGAGCTTATCTCGTTTTCGTCGAAATAACAGCTTCGAATCGTGCAAACGTCGACGCTGGTGCCAGTGTGAACGGCTGCCCAATTGAAATTGGCGAAGCGGCAATTCTCGACGGTGAAAGAGATTCTGTCATAAGGATATGGGATCCAAACGGCGACATCCAGTCCATTGGCGACAAAATCGATGTTTGTGATGATGGCGTCATCAGAAGGGATAATCATCGCAAAGAGGTCTGAGGTACCTAACAATCGAGTCGAATCAATTCCAAGTCCCGCCAAGACAATTCCAAAATTCAAATGAATTGTCTCGGTAACTTGATAGTCACCGGATTCAATTAAGACAGTATCTCCGGCGGTCGCGAATTCGCTGGCGCTTTCGATTGTCCAGGCGGCGGTTGCCCACGAGCTATAAGGCGGTGTATTTGAACCGGATTGCGACACATAGCGCGCAGATGCTTGCGTAATTGTACTTGTGATTGTTGCCTGAATCAGAAGTGAAAATGCGAGAAGGGCCAAAGCCCTTTGCCAGCCCATAACGCCCCATCCGTTAAGAATACATTATTAAGAAAACCCTTTTGTCCATTTTGTCAATGGATATTACAGCAGTGAGAGGCAACTCGCGGCAGGCGTGGACGACTGCCGCGCACGGGACATCGGGGGTGTCAAAACCACAGGGGTTTTGACCTACGGCTGGAATCAAGAAGCTGTCAGGAGCACAGGGCTCCTGACCTACAACACTCTACCCTGCCCTGAGGGTGCGGTATCGCGATATCAAGATTACCACGCCTGCAATTGATTGACACCCTCACCCTCGTTCCCTCTCCCCTGACGGGGAGAGGGAAGAAAGATATTCATTTAGGTGATTATGGGACAACCTCAGAATGACTGACTCACTGAAGCTGGACGCCTCCGGCAGCGGCGTACGCCGGAATGACAGTGGAACACGCGAATAAATTCGCGTCTACAGAAGGATCACGCCAAGGGCGTGATTGTCAAAACCACGGGGGTTTTGACCTACGGCTGGAATCAAGAAGCTGTCAGGAGCACAGGGCTCCTGACCTACAACACTCTACCCTGCCCTGAGGGTGCGGTATCGCGATATCAAGATTACCACGCCTGCAATTGATTGACACCCTCACCCTCGTTCCCTCTCCCCTGACGGGGAGAGGGAAGAAAGATATTCATTTAGGTGATTATGGGACAACCTCAGAATGACTGACTCACTGAAGCTGGACGCCTCCGGCAGCGGCGTACGCCGGAATGACAGTGGAACACGCGAATAAATTCGCGTCTACAGAAGGATCACGCCAAGGGCGTGATTGTCAAAACCACGGGGGTTTTGACCTACGGCAGCTCCTTTCAGGCAGCGGCGGATGTGGACATCCGCCGCGCACGGAACGCGTGACGGAATCACGCGTTTACAAGAACGATTAGATTACTTCAGGGCGGTCGGAGAGTTCATTGGTGTCATCGTGCAGTCGCGGGAAGTGTTCAGCGAGTTTTGAACCGATTTCTCGGACCGCTGCGATGAGGCCCTCACTGTGACGGTCGTCCTTGATCGATGCCACGAGGAGCGCATGCGGGTGATCCCAATAATGGTCTGGAAGCTTCTCGGCAATTCCCTTGTCAGCAACTATGGCGGCCTCGGCCTCTGTCAGAGATACGAGAATCAAGACTCCAGTTCCGCCTTTGGTTGAGGGCAGCTTGGAGAATATTTCGAGAGCATGCTGCCAGACGAATCCCTGCCGGCGCGATCGAGTACGAACCAATGGTGCGACTCCGACATAACCGACCAGGAAACCGACAATGCCCCAGAGAGTGGCCTGAGAAAAATCATAATACGTGCCCCAATTGGCTTGGCGAGTAACGGTCAACGAAACGGCAATAGCAAGAAGCGACAGGAAGCAGGCAACGAGCATGCGCTCGGCGAACCATTGATGCGACTGCGTGCAGACGCGGATGACAATTTCGCCACTGGTCCTGGATTCGGCCTCGGCAACGACATTCTTGATTGCTTCAAAGTCGTTGTCGGAGAAACATCGATTAACAAGATTCTTCATTCTTCGCCTACCAGCCTCCGGAAGCGCCGCCGCCACCTGACGAGCCGCCGCCGAAACTGAAGCCACCGCCACCGCCTCCACCACTGCCCCAACCGGATCCGCCGCCTGATCCGAGTCCACCAATGAACGGCCCGAGGCCGCCGCCGCGACGACCGCCGGCAAATCGCGAGGCGCGAATCAATGCAGTAACGATGCCAAAAATTATGAGTATGGGAAAGAGAGCGAAAGCGACGTCTTTCTTAGTCTTCTTCGCCGTCGTTACTGGAGCGTACTCACCACCGATGGCGGCGATAATGCCGTCAGCAACGGCGTTGATACCGCCGGCCCAGTCTCGACTGCGAAAGTGCTCAGCCATCAGAGAATTGCGACCAACGATGCGTCCGGATTCGGCGTCAGTGAGATCGCCCTCGAGTCCATAGCCGACTTCGATACGCGTCTTCTTTTCTTCAAGCGCCATCAGGAAGAGGACTCCGTTGTCTTTGTCCCCCTTGCCGACTCCCCATTTGTTAAAAACAGTGTGAGCGTAGTCCTCGAGTGCTTCGTCGGCAAGCGTCGGGATGATGAGGATAGCCACTTCGTGGCCCGACTGCGTACGATAGGCGAGCAACTTCTCGTTGAGAGCGCGCAATTCGTCGGCGCTCAACAATTCGGCCAGGTCGGTCGCAGGCGATGTATAGAGCGGCACATCGAGTGCAAGCGCGCAGGATGCGACGGCTAATAGGAATACTATCAGCGCAAGACGAGTAATGAACTGGCGCATCTTACTTTGACTGGAAGAGATCCTTCACCTTGGGTGCTTCCTGAGCTTCGGTGCTGGCGGCGAAGAATTGCTTCTCATACGGGAAACCGAAAATTGCGCCGGCAACCATTGCACCTACACCTTTCTGGCGGTAGGTATTGTAGTTCCGCACGGATTCATTGAAGACGCGGCGCTCCTGAGTGATGCGGTTTTCGGTGCCCTCGAGTTGAGTCAGGAGATCGGTATAGAGCGCTTCGCCTTTGATATCCGGATATTGTTCGACGACGACATTGATATATGAGCCGAGCTGCCTGGAAAGCTGAGTGGACAGCGAATCGAGCAGCATGGGATTAGCTTGTTTGAGTGCGCCCTCAGCGGCGCCCTTGAGATCGAGGACGCGTTGGCGCATACCGATGACTTCGGTGAGAGTGGATTGCTGTCGACTCATGAAGTTGTCGACACTCGCGACAAGATTTGGAACCAGGTCGAAGCGACGCTGATAGACGTTCTGCACTTGCGACCATTTTTCGTCGACGGCCTGTGAACGGTCAATCAATCCGCCACGATTGCTCCAAACCCAGCCGGCAACAGCCAGCACCAGGATGAGCAAGACGGCTATAACAATTCCGACAATCTTCATTTTTCCATTCCCTCCACAAATGATCCAAACCTGCATGGAATGAATCGCATTCGTTTACGAAGTGCAATCGAAATTGTTGCGGGAATCGGAAAACTGTTTAGAGACTTTGGAATTGGCAGTGAGAAGAATTGAACACTTAGCGGGCGAGCTTTGATTTGAGGTTCTTGTTTTCTGGATCGAACGCCAGCGCCGTCTTCCAGGCATCACGGGCATTTTCGACATTGCCAAGAGCGAATTGGATGTCACCGAGGTGTTCCAGGACGATTGGATCGTTGTTGGTCTTGGTGATGGCTTTCTGAATTTGGATCAATGCCTCCTGGTAACGTCCCAGTCGATAGAGAACCCAGGCGTAGCTATCGAGATAGGCTCCATTTTCCGGTTCGGCGTTGATGGCACGCTCGATCATGGAGAGCGCTTCCGTAAGGCGGTCGCCGCGATCGGCGAGCATGTAGCCGAAGTAGTTCAGAGTTGGATGATGATTGGGATTGATGGCCAACAGAAGTTCGAATGCCTCGGAAGCCTTCTCAAAATTCTTCTGCTTCTCGTATTCGGCGCCGGTCTGAAAGAGGGCTCGGATGGTGTCGCCGCCTTCGGTAATGGCGGTCTTGAGTACGGCAATCGAAGAATCTGACATGTTGCGCAGCGACAGGATTTGAGCCAGGAAGAACTGAACGTTGTCACGGTCCGAAGTCACGTGCCGCGATGCGAGTTCGAGTACTTTCTCGGCGCTGTCGAGCTGTTTCTTTTGTTGATATATGAAGGCGAGGTTGGTCCAGCCGTCGGGGACAGTGGAATCGGCTGCAATGAGGCGGTCAAAGTAGGATTTGGCGGAATCGAAGTGCGAGCTGTCGGCCTCCATTCGCCCGAGATAGAACAGTGCGAAGCGGTTTTCCGGGTCAAAGCGAAGCGTCTTCTGGAAAATGGCAAATGCCAGATCGCGCTGGTTGGCTCGAATCAGGACGGCGCCGATTCGCTCATAGACAACGCGATCGGCGGCTGTAACATCGCCGAGATTCGCAATTCGCTGAGCAAAGATACGAATCGAATCAATCTTGTCTTCGGCGTTGTAAGTTTCGACGAGTTGCGCAAGCAGGCGGGCATCATTGGAGTGAATTGAGACACCGCGCATCAGTGCCTGCTTCGATTCAGCTTTGCGACCCGCCGAATAAAGATAAACCGCGTGGCGCGCAAAGAGCACAGGATCATTCTGATTGAGTCGGATGGCCGATTCTATAAATGTCGCCGCAGAATCGTATTGCTGGACGTTCGCGTACATCTCAGCGATTTGTGCGTAGAGCTCGAAGTTACCGGAGGCGCGAGCCGCAACTCGAAAGTGGCGGGCAGCCTCATCGACCCGGTTGTTTCGGACAGCATAAACACCGAGTTGGTAGTTGATGTTGACATTGGTTGAATCGCTGACGAAAGCTCGGCGGTACGATTCCTCGGCCTCGAGGTCCTGTCCTTGCGTACGGAAAGCATCACCGAGCAGCTGGTAGACCTCGCTGTTCTTGGTCGGGATCGGAAGTAGTGCATCAACGGCTTGCGCTGGGCGGTTGAGATTCAAATAGAGGGAACCAAGCGCCAGGCGGATGTCATAGGATAGCGGCTCATAGGAGAGGGCCAATTCGTATTCCTTAATCGCATCGCCGTAGACGCCTTCTTGTTCGAAGATTACTGCGTTGGTGAAGTGGTGATACGCTTCGGGGTGCATCTCTGTCTGAGGCGGCGCTTTGAGTTGCGCGGCGAGCGTATCGGAGGATTGATTCTTTGCCGCGCAGCCGATGATCAATGCGCTGAAGCCCAGGCAAAGGAGCATGGTGGCGTGAAGGCGGAATTTCACCTGACTATTTCCTCTCAACAGAACCTCTGACTTTGTAGAATCCGCGCTTTCCTACTTTGAGCAGGTACTCGCGTTCAACTTCCAATTCTGTGGACTGATCCAACACTTTCTCGCCATCAACCGAGACTCCTCCCTGTTTGATCAGGCGCACGGCCTCGCCGGTGCCGGACAGGATGTCAAGATTCACAAGCAGCTTCGGCAACCAGATCTTCTCCTGCTCCCACCGGTAGGGCAGAATTGGAATTTCATTCGGGAGGCCCTTCTGGGCGAAGATGGTCTCGAACTCCGATTGAACCTGTTCAGCGGCCTCGACATCATAGTACATACGTACGATGGTGCGTCCCAGTTCCTTCTTGAATGAAACAGGGTTTTCGCCCAAGGAGATCGCCCTTTCGATGGCGGAGACTTGGTCTGAAGAATAGTCGGTCACAAGGCGAAAGTATGGCACGATCAGTTTATCGGGAATCGACATAATTTTCCCGAACATTTCCTTTGGTGGTTCGGTCACGCCGATGTAGTTGCCGAGAGACTTGCTCATTTTCTGGAGGCCATCAGTCCCCTCCAGAAGCGGAAGAGTCAATGCTACCTGAGGTTCGACACCATAGGCTTCCTGAATCTGGCGGCCGGTAAGGAGGTTAAATTTCTGCTCGGTACCACCAAGTTCGACATCGGCCTTGATCGCAACGGAGTCGTAAGCCTGCATCAACGGATAGAACAACTCATGAACGGAGATCGGAGCTTCGGCTTTCCAGCGTTTGGTGAAGTCCTCTCTTTCCATGATGCGCGCCAGGGTGATTTTGCCGGCAAGGCGAAGAATGTCGGAAAATGCCATCTTTGAAAGCCACTCGCCATTGTGGCGGACCTCGACATGACTTGGGTCGAGAATGCGAAAGAACTGGTCCAGATAGGTCTTGGCGTTGGCGTCGATTTCTTCTCCGGAGAGCTGGGGACGGGTAGCCGATCGCCCGGAAGGATCACCGATGCGTGCCGTGTAGTCGCCAACGATGATGACAACATGATGTCCAAGGTCGGAAAATTGCTTGAGTTTACGCATTCCAACGGTATGTCCAAGGTGAATGTCAGGAGCAGTCGGATCGAAACCTTGTTTTATGACTAATGGTTTTCCGGACTTGAGCGATTTCTCAAGCTTTTTTTCCAGTTCACCCTCAGGCAGTATTTCCACCGTATTCGTACGGATGATTTCCATTTGTTCGGCAACAGACTTCATTAATTCTCCATAAGCGCGATAGTCAGTTATTCGACCCGCGAGCGGGCCAATTTAGCTTGAAGATACTGACTATACAGCAAATCGTGCCGAGTGACAAATGTTAAGTTTACTGGAGCTGCAGTTCGTGAGAATGAGGACGAGGTGCATTAATGCAGGGAGGAAGAAGAGTCGTTTGGCAAACCAGTCGACTATGCTTGCGTCGTGCCGAAAATGAAGTCTTTCAGGTACCGGTTTTCGACAGCGACAGCGCTGGATTCTTCGCGCACAATGTCGCCAATTGAGATAACACCCGCGAGTTTCCCCTGATCGATTATGGGCAGGTGCCGAATACGATTTTCGGTGATAAGTGACTTGAGATAATCGATGGAATCGTATGGCAGTGCGACAATCAGTTGTCGAGTCATGACGGCCTCCACGGGGATTCCCATAACTCGACCTTCGTGCTCGTAGGTTAACCGGAAGATGTCGCGCTCGGAAATGATGCCGACGACCTCACCCACGTTGTCAATAACCATAAGCGATCCGACGCGATGCCGGAGCAAAAGTGCCATCGCCTCCCTGATGGTGGCAGAAGGGGAAACGGAATAGACCGTATTTCCCTTGCGGTTGAGAATGGTGCGTGCGTCCATTATCTTCCTCCGCAATTTGGGTTATGTTGTCTATGGTCAGCCATCAAATTAGATGACTGAATGGATACATGATATCTTTCTTAGGCCAGATTCGCTCCCTGTGTGTTATAAGGACTAAGGCGCAAAATTGATTGAATTTTCTCTCATTTTGAATCTGGAATTCGATTAGATTCGCAGGTCAAGAGATAGTGGCATACTTGTTGATTCGTCGAAGCGGGTTCCACAGCGACTTGGAAGACAATCGTTTATGGCTTATACGGGTGAATTTCTGGCATTGGGAACGGCCCTGTGCTGGGCGTTCGGCAGCATCTTGTTTTCTTATGCAGGCAGGCGGGTCGGAGCTTTCACTGTAAACGCGATTCGGATGCCGATAGCTGCCTCTGTGCTTACGGCCCTGACAATTTTGATCCAACAGGAGTTTGTGTCCTCAACTGCAACGGGATCGCAGTTTAGCTGGCTGGCTTTTAGCGCGTTTCTTGGCCTAATCGTTGGTGATGGTTGTCATTTTCGAGCAATGGTGATTCTCGGCCCCCGCGTGGCCTCATTGTTGGCGGCCTCGACACCGATTTTCGCGGTTCTCGTTTCGTGGCTCGTACTCGATCAAGAACTGGGATTGGTTCATCTTTGCGGTATTGCGGTTACATTGGGCGGGCTCGCTTGGGTGACGTTCGAACGTAACGCTCGCACGTTTGGGGAAGAAACCGGAGGGTCGAAGACTTGGGGATATGTGCTTGCCGGTATTGGAGCAATGGGCCAGGCAACCGGGCTGGTGGCAGCAAAGATCGGCATGCAGGAGAATCTGACGCCGTTGAGCGCTTCTATGATAAGGATGATTTCCGCTACCGCGATGATATGGATCATAGCAGCCGGTCAGGGCCGAATCAAGAAGACTATTGCGGATCTCAGCGACCGCAAGGCCCGGATGGCATTATTTGCGGCTGCAGTGATCGGGCCGGTATTTGGAATTTGGATGTCGCTGATTGCGATCAAGCTCACCAAAGTGGGGATCGCAGCGACGCTGATGTCGACAACGCCCCTTTGGGTGATTCCCCTCGTCATGGTTGTTCATGGTGAACGGCCAAGCGCACGAGCGATAATCGGCACTATTGTGACAGTCTGCGGTGTGGCGCTACTATTCCTGCCGGGCATGGAGTGACACCGCCACTGACAGGCAAACGGCAAAGTGTAACAAGTTGCTTTGGTAATCGTAGAATTCGAGTATTGATTAGGAGATGTGAGATGTCAATTTCATCACCGTCGCTTACGGCCGATCAATTGTTGTGGTTAATTTCCCTTTTTGCTGCCCTACTGCCGTTGGCTGCTTTGAAGGCGAATTCAGGGCCACAGCATTATCTTGCACAAGGCGACAAGAAGTTTGACGAACGCTCGTTCGTAGAGGCAACAGCGGCCTATCAGCAAGCGTACGATTCGGCTCTTGTCACTGGAGATACATCGATACAGATCGAAAGCTTATCACAATTAGCCCGTTGTCGTTTAACGCAAAATGACTTTGATGGTTGCAAGGAATGGTTGGCGAAGGCTGCGGCGATCGCCTCCGAGAGATATCCGGGGTGGGCACGTTATCTTGGCGTTAAAGGACGGCTGGAGTGGCGCGAAGGTCACAATGAGGTGGCCACTGAGACATTCAAGAAGATGCATGCCTTTGCAAAGGCACAAAATTTTCCCGATCGCTACCTGGATGCGGCCCATATGGTCGCTATCACGGGCTCGCCTGAGATGCAAATTGAATGGGGACTTCGCGGAATCCAGGAGGCCGAGGCAACCGGAAATCTCAGGTGGTTGGCTTCAATGTACAACAACCTCGCAGGCACATACAGCGAACAGGGGGATTACCAGAAATCATACGAGTACTACCTCAAGGCGCGGGAGTATCATTGGCAGTTTTCGGGTGAGACTGGAAAGCTCTATGCAGAGTATCAGATTGGCTGGATACTCACGATGTTGGGGCGGTACGATGAAGCCTTGACGTATCTGAGACCATCGTTAGCGTGGGCGGAGCGACTTGGAAACGACGACGTCCAAGGCCAAGCCTGTGCTGATCTCGGCGACATTGCGGCGGCCAAGGGCGACAAAAACGAGGCTACTAAGATGTATCGGCGCTCAATCGAGCACTTCAAAAAGGCTGGCTACGAACAATCGGGGCCAGAGATTCTGAAAAAGGTAGAGAGTAAACTCGCTGCGTTGGGCAAGTGATCTCATAGAAGGTTGTCGTGCTCGTGGGACAAAATAGTAAGGCACCAATGTTAAATTGGTGCCTTACTCATTTGAATCAATAAATGTGGAACTTAGGTAGTTGACTTCTTGATTGATTTCAACAGGGCCATAAAGGATTCCCGTGATTTCTCGGCGTTCGCCTTGGGGCCGGTCATCTTGAAGAAGACGTTTCCCTGAGGAGCGGGAGCAATGCCGGCGAGAAGGACATAATCTGGGCGCTCTTCCTGAGTTTGCATCATCGGTCCGGCAGAGAACATATAGGTTCCCTCGACTTCAACGGTGGCTATTTCGCAACAATCTGAGGCGACCGTGCCGCGTTTGGCTTTGGCCTCGGAGCTTGAACCGTCAGGCTGTTTCACCTGATTGATCCAACGGTTGATATTGGCATCGGTAGCTCCTCCCTGCCCGGTTCCAAAGTAGTAAACGACACATTCGGCCTTGGGATCGGCTGGATCAATGAGGTAGGTTGCGATGCGCATCGGCTTCTCCCCGGCGGCCGCCCATCCGGACGGAACTGCCCAAGCGATCCCGGCGATGGTATTCGGTACACTGCCATGCGGGTTGGCTGTATTCTCGCCAGCAGGTGGCTGTGATTGCTGAGTTGCAGGTTGCTGTGTGTTCTCGGATTGTGGTTTTGGCTGCTCGCTCGAAGAGCACGACGAGAGCATTAAGGCGACAACAAGCGCCGCCACTGAATTCCGTGGTGAAATCGTTTTCATCCGTTACTAAGTTCTCCTTCCCTATTCAATTTTCGCAATGATACGCACAATGAGTCGCACAAAGCGAATAAAATTGCAATGGCCGAAACCTGGCTCTCATTCAAAGCGGGATGTTGCCGTGCTTTTTCGGCGGATTGCCGTCGCGTTTGGTGGCAAGCATTCCGAGCGCACGAATCAAGCGCGGTCTGGTCTGCGCGGGTTCGATGATGTCGTCGATATAGCCGCGTTCGGCAGCGATGTAGGGATTGGCGAATTTCTCGGTGTATTCCGCTACCTTTTCATTCAATGCCCTCTGCGGATCGGGTGAAGCTTCGATTTCCTTCTTGAAGATAATCTCAACAGCGCCTTTGGGACCCATAACGGCGATTTCGGCCGTAGGCCAGGCATAGTTCATGTCACCACGGACGTGCTTGGAGTTCATGACATCGTAGGCACCGCCATAGGCCTTGCGAGTTATGACAGTGATCTTGGGTACAGTGGCTTCACAGTATGCATAGAGGAGTTTGGCACCGTGTTTGATAATGCCGCCATGCTCCTGAGCAATTCCAGGAAGGAATCCCGGCACATCCTCGAAAGTTATGATGGGAATGTTGAAGGAGTCGCAGAAACGGATGAAGCGTGCCCCTTTAATGGAAGAGTCGACGTCGAGCACGCCAGCGAGGTGCGCCGGCTGGTTGCCCACGATTCCAACCGGGCGGCCGCCGAGTCGAGCAAAGCCGACAGTTATGTTGGGAGCGTAGTCGGCATGAATCTCGAAATAATCGCCTTCATCGACAATCAGCTTGATGAGATCGATCATGTCATACGGCTTATTGGGAGTATCAGGAATAATGTGATTGAGGCGTTCATCAGTCCGGTCGTTAAGGTCGGTCGCCGGGATGTGCGGGGGTTCGTCAAGGTTATTTGACGGGATGAACGAGACCAATTTTCGAATCTTGAAAATCGCCTCGGCCTCGGAATCGCAAGCGAAATGAGCGACGCCCGATTTGGAGGCATGGGTGTCGGCGCCGCCGAGGTCTTCCATTGAAACGTCCTCGTGGGTGACGGTCTTGACGACATTGGGACCGGTGACAAACATATAGGAAGTCTTGCGGACCATAAAGACAAAGTCGGTAATCGCCGGTGAATAGACAGCACCGCCGGCACAGGGGCCGAGGATCGCTGAGATTTGCGGCACGACGCCGGAGGCAAGGGTATTCAGCAGGAAGATGTCGGCGTAACCACCGAGCGAGACAACTCCCTCTTGGATTCGGGCGCCGCCGGAATCGTTGAGGCCAATAATGGGTGCGCCCATTTTCATGGCGGCTTTCATGACCTTGCAAATCTTCTCGGCATGAGCCTCGGAAAGCGAACCGCCGAAGACGGTGAAGTCCTGGCTGAAAACGAAGACAACGCGATTGTCGATCAGGCCACATCCGGTAACGACTCCGTCACCGGGGACGATTTGCTTGTCGAGGCCGAAGTCGGAGGACCTGTGCGTCACGAACATATCGAATTCCTCGAATGAACCTGGATCGAGAAGAAGTTCGAGACGTTCACGTGCGGTTAGTTTGCCTTTCTTATGTTGTGCGGCAATCTTGTCTGCACCGCCGCCCAGCTTGGCCTGTTCTTGTTTTTGTTTGAGTAGTCGCAGTTTGTCTTCGATGGACATTGTTGGTTGCTCCAATTAACGAAAGATTGCGGCAGGCGTGGAGACGTTGTCCCACAATTTCCTGCTGGAGATTGCCTACCACATGATACTGTGGTTAAGTTGCAATGATCCCACAGCAAGCTGTGGGGTACCCAACTCATATTCAGCGTATGGGCCGACTGCCGCACCCGTGACTATCCGATTTTAGCGCCCTCACCCCTGCCCCTCTCCCAGAGGGAGAGGGAGGGCGAGATCTACATGCAAGTTCCACCGAATTGGTGGGGCACCTTAGCTACAGGACCTTTTCACAGGTGTATTTCAGGCCGTCATACTTGAGACGGACGATCTTGCTTTCGAGGTCGTGATCCATTGCGATAAACCAGCCGCCCTCGTGAGCCTTCGGGAGTGTCTCGCGTTTGCAGCGCTGGGTATCGAGTGGATACAAGTCCGTGGCTGAAACATAGGGAACTTTTAGGTGATGGCAACTGGGAAAATTGTCGGCGTAGTAGATCAATTTCTTGCCACCCGATTCAATTTCAACACCGAGTTGACCACGTGTGTGGCCACCGATGCGCACGATTTTGACTCCAAGCGTGACCTCAGCGGTGTCGGAGTCGACGAGTTGGAGTCTGCCGGCGTTCATAATTGCAGCAAGGCGGGCAGGAAAATAAACACCGCTGGTCCGTTCGTCTGGATGAGAGGCGTCCTGCCATTCGAATTCGTGCACAAAGTGCAGAGCATTGGGAAATACCAACTCAGTGCTGCCGCTCGTGCTCTTGACTGAGCCTCCGGCATGGTCCCAGTGCAGATGCGAGAGGATGACGATGTCGATATCGGCAGGAGTCAGACCGATCTTCGCCAGTCCCGCGCTCATGGCTGATGGCTGTGAGGTGCCATACAACTTGCGCTGCCGGTCTTCGAGATAGTCACCCAGGCCGGCATCGAAGATGATGTTGTGCCCATGCCCTTGGGCGACGAAGACGTTTATGTCGAAGGGGATCAGGTTGTTTGAGTCGGCCTGCTGATGCTTGCTCCAGATGGATTTAGGGATGATGCCATAGACCGATCCGGCATCGAGATAGATGCGATTTTCGACGATGCAGTGGATTTTGAAGTCACCGAGCTGGAGCATTGCGCCCTCACCCCTGTCCCCTCTCCCTTGTTAGGAGAGGGGACTCGGGTGCAGTGATCTGATTAACCGCGGAGCAGGTTACCGGCGATGACGAGGCGCTGGACTTCCGAGGTGCCTTCGTAGATTTCGCAGACGCGCTGATCGCGATAGAGCTTTTCGATGACCGAGAACTCGCCGATGTAGCCGTATCCGCCGTGAATCTGCATGGTCTTCTGCACACAGAAGTTGGCGGCCTCGGAAGCAAACAATTTCGCCTGTGCTGCTTCCAGTCCAAACTTCTCTCCCTTATCCTGAAGTTGAGCTGCCTTGTAGGTGAGCAGACGAGCCGCTTCGGTTTGTGTTCCCATATCGGCGATCATCCATTGAATGGCCTGCAACTTGGCAATTGGAGCGCCAAAGGCGATGCGCTGCTTCGCGTATTTGATGGCCTCGTCGAGGGCGCGCTGGGCGATACCGGTCGACTGAGCGGCGATACCGATGCGCGCGCCGTCGAGTGTTGCCATGGCGTAACGGAAGCCTTTGCCGGCCTCACCAAGGAGATTGGCTTTTGGTACACGGACGTTGTTGTACCAGAGTCTGCCGGTGGTGGCGTATTTCATGCCCATTTTGAACTTGAGGCATTCCTTGCGCAAGCCGGGGGCGTCGCCGGGGACGATGATGGCTGAGACTTTTCCAGCATCGCCGTCGAGAATTTTGCAGAAAGTCACGGCAAAGCTGCAGACGTCGCCGTGCATGATGAAGATTTTCTCGCCGTTGATGACATAATGATCACCGTCGATAGTGGCCGTCGTGTTCTGATTGGCGGCATCGGAGCCTGCATTCGGTTCGGTGAGGGCGAAGGCCGGGATGGTTTTGCCGACGGCAGCATCCGGGATGTACTTCTTTTTCTGTTCCGGGCTTCCCATGCGGATGATCGGATCGCACGCGAGTTGTCCAACCGCTGCCAATAATGAAGACGGCGGATCGATATAGGCAAGTTCTTCGATCATGGTCGCATATTCGAGACCGTTGTGACCGCCGCCGCCATATTCCTTGGGCATAACATAACCGGCCAGTCCCTGGTCGGCGATGAGCTTGTACATGTCATGGGCGAAGCCGTCCGGCTTGCGGTCCCATTCGCGTCCGAGCATTTCAATTTTGGGGCCGAAAGCGCGCATCATGTCACGGATCGGCTGTTGGACTTCAGAAACATTGTATGTCATAGCATCTCCCTCAACAGAAAAGTCAATTAAGGCAGGTAATTAACCGTTCGGGGAATGGAAAATCAACGGATTTGTTGGGGGGAGGGGTGATGATGGCGAGAGTTCCAGGCTCAGTTACATCAACGCTTGTGGAGTGTTGAACAATTGCCCAAATACCCCACTGGTGCATATTGCAAATTGAAAACGAAGCTGGATTCCCGCCTTCGCGGGAATGACTTAGCTCAAAAGTCGGTCGCTACGGATGCAGGTCCGCCAGCGCAACCTGACTTTCTCAAAAGGTCCCAAGCGCTGGGGCACCTCCTAGTCGGAACGGAACTAAGCTGCTTTGCGGGGATTAGATTATCTTCTCCGATTTGCGCTTGCGGGCGACGACGTCTTTGACGTAAGCGATGATATCCGTTGTCGGTGTGCCGGGGCCGAAAAGCTGGTCGATGCCCTGGCTGCGGAGGTCGGCGATTTCTTCCTCGGTCATGATGCCACCGCCAAAGAGAATGATGTCGGTGCAGTTGCGGGCTTGCATCGCTTTGTAGATAAGCGGGAATAGCGTCATGTGTGCACCGGAGAGAATTGAGACGCCGATTGCATCGACATCTTCCTGAAGGGCGGCCTCAGCAATCATTTCCGGGGTTTGGCGCAGACCGGTGTAGATGACCTCGAAACCGGCATCACGCATGGCAGCGGCGATGACTTTGATGCCCCGGTCGTGGCCATCAAGGCCGGCTTTGGCGAGGAGTACGCGAATTTTGTCAGACATTTTGTGTATTCCTACAGTGATCAATATTCAGATCAAATAATCGGTGGCTCGATGTAGTCACCGAAGACGTCCTGCATGGCAAGGCACATCTCACCCAAGGTACAATACTCGCGGACGCAGTTGATCAAGAAAGGCATTCTGTTTTTGCCGTCGCGGCACGCCTGGCGCAGTTCCTCGAGTGTCTCGGCGACACGCTTATCACTGCGAATCGATTTTGCCTTCTTGATTGATGCTCGCTGTTTTTCCTCTACATCCGGATCGATTACCAATATCGGAATTTCGATCTTCTCGTTTTCAAGAATATAGTCATTGACGCCGACGATGATGCGCTCCTTGGCGTCGATTTCCTGCTGATAGACATAGGCGGCCTTGGCGAGTTCGCGCTGGAGATATCCTTCTTCGATACAGGCCATCACACCGCCGCGGCGGTCGATCTCTTCGAAATAGGCTTCAGCCTCAGCCTCCATACGATTAGTGAGAGCTTCGACAAAATAGGATCCGGCAAGCGGGTCGATGGTGTTGACGACGCCGGTTTCGTGTGCGAGCACTTGCTGTGTGCGCAGCGCAAGTAGTGCGGCTTTGTCGGAAGGCAGAGCCAGGGTTTCGTCCATGGCGTTGGTGTGGAGCGATTGCGTGCCACCGAGGACGGCGGAAAGGCCTTCGAGTGCCGTACGAACGAGGTTTAGCTCAGGCTGTTGGGCGTTAAGCGAGCAACCGGCAGTCTGCGTGTGGAAGCGCAGCATCCAGGAACGCGGATTCTTGGCGCCATACTTGTCGCGCATGCGCTTGGCATAGATTCGACGAGCGGCGCGGTACTTGGCGATCTCCTCGAAGAAATCCATGTGGGCGTTGAAAAAGAAGGAAAGACGCGGGGCAAAGTCGTCGACATCGAGCCCGCGTTGGATAGATTTCTCGATGTAAGTGAAGCCATCGGCAAGCGTAAAAGCAAGTTCCTGCGCGGCCGTCGATCCAGCCTCACGGATATGGTAGCCCGAGATGGAAATTGTGTTCCAGAGCGGCATGTGCTTGGTGCCGAACTCGATTGTGTCGACGATGAGCTGCACCGACGGTTCGGGCGGGTAGATCCACTCCTTCTGAGCGATGTATTCTTTCAGGATGTCATTTTGGAGCGTACCGGAGAGTTTGTCCATGGACACGCCCTGCTTTTCGGCGACGACAATGTACATTGCCAGCACGATGGCTGCAGGGGCGTTGATTGTCATCGAAGTGGAGATCTTGGAAAGGTCGATGCCGTTGAAAATTTTTTCCATATCCAAGAGTGTGTCAACTGCGACGCCGCACTTACCGACCTCGCCGAGCGAGCGCTCGTGGTCGGAATCGTAACCCATCAAAGTGGGAAGATCGAATGCTACGGAGAGGCCGTGCTGGCCCTGACTGAGTAGATAGTGATAGCGCTCGTTGGTTTGTTCGGGTGTGCCCATTCCGGAGAACTGGCGCATGGTCCAGGGTTTGCCTCGGTACATTGAGGAGTGAACACCGCGCGTGTATGGAAATTCACCGGGAAAATTAATATCGCGAAAAAAGTCCATATCTTTGATGTCTTCCGGCGTATAGAGCGGATTAAGCGGTGCAGATGAGACTGTTACGAATTTCTTCTTGGCATTAGCGCTGCGATCGGCGGCGGCTTTCCACTCGCGATGTGCTTTCTTGAGGGCATCTTCAAACTGCTGATCGCTGGCGGCGGATTGATTTTTGATTTCAGCCATTTACCAGTCTCCCGCGAAAGTAGTGTTCGTAAATTTCATCGGCGGCGCTGTAAGGATCGGTCTCGCCGGAATTGAGTTTGCTGGAAATCGACTCAAACTGCCCGTCGAGGTCGATGAGTCGGTCTAAGTCCTTCACGATCCGATCCCGCACGCTGGCGAGAATTTCGCTTTTGAGCTGACGCCGACGGCGCTGCTCAAACATGCCGTTACTGACAATATAGTCGCGATGCCGAGAAATCGCATCCGACAAATGATCTACACCCTGACCGCTGACTGCGTTTGTGCCAACGGCAGGAAATTCCGCCCCATCGGCGGTCAGACGTTCGTGAATCATGTTGTTCAGGTAGCTCAAAAGCCGGTCGGCGCCGGGGCGATCCATCTTATTGACACAGAAGATATCGGCAATTTCCATTAAGCCGGCTTTCATGGTCTGGATCATGTCGCCCGATTCCGGCACAAGAATCACGACGACGGTGTCACAAGCTTCGATGATGTCGAGTTCGATCTGGCCGATGCCGACAGTTTCAATAACGATCAGGTCCATTCCATAGGCATCGAGGACGGTGATGACATCGCGAGTTGCTGCGGCTAGGCCGCCGGATTGGCCGCGCGAGGCCATGCTGCGGATGAAGACCTTCTCTTTGTCGGCAAGGTGTTGCATGCGCACCCGGTCACCAAGCAGTGCACCGCCGGTGAACGGCGAAGAAGGGTCGACCGCAATCACACCGATGTTCCTACCGTCGCGAGCCATTTTTGCGACAAGCGAATCCACCAGTGTGGATTTGCCGGCACCTGGAGGACCGGTAATACCGATACGATAGGCCTTGCGATCAAGGCGCGACATTTGCGCCAAAGCGGGGCGATAGCCCTCGCGGCGGTTTTCGATATGTGTGATTACTTTGGAGAGTGCGCGACGGTCGCCGCGTTTAAAGTCGTCCAACAGAGCCACAGATTAGCTCCAACGGATATCTTTGACACGCAGTTGAATTTTGGTCACGCCGTTGTGAATATTTTTTTCGATGACATAGGCCATATCAAAATCAACGCCATGCATCGACAATTGTTCGGCGTAGTCGCCAAAACCAAAGCCGATGACATCAAATACTTTGCGGCCCGAACGTACTCGCATGCGCAGGTGATTTCGACCAACGACTTGAGGCGAGCCGACAATTTCGAGGTTGCGGGTGATAAATACCGGCTTCATGTTCTCGGGACCAAAAGGCGAAAAGCGTTCGAGCATGTCGACGAGGTCGAAATCGATGTCATCGAGATCCAGTTCGGCGTCGATGTGTAACTTACGAACCAAGTCTTCCGGTTGAAGTTGGGTTGCGGCGACGCGTTTGAAGCGTTGCTGGAACTCCTTGATGCGATCGGGTGCGATTGACATGCCGGCAGCGTATTTGTGACCGCCGTAGCGCAAAAGCAGGTCTTCGCAGCTCTTGAGAGCATCGTGAAGATGGAAACCAGGGATTGATCGGCCGGAGCCCTTGCCCTCGTTGTTGTCGACTGCGATCAGCACAGTTGGTAGATAGTATTTCTCGACCAGGCGCGAGGCGACAATTCCAATGACGCCCTGATGCCAGCCCTCGGAATGCAGGACAATAGCTTTGTCATTTTCGAGATCGACAGATTTCTCGATCTGGCCGAGTGCTTCTTCGAGTGTGTTTTCATCGATTGATTTGCGACGACGGTTTTCGATTTCGAGGAATTTGGCGATACTGCTGGCGGTCTGAGTGTCTTTGGTAGTCAGGAGCTTGATTGCTTTTTCGGCGCCGCCGAGACGACCTACGGCATTGATGCGCGGGGCAATGATAAACACGATTTGACTGGTGGTGATCTCCTTGCCCATCAGGTCGCACTCAAACACGAGCGACTTGAGGCCGGGCTTGGAGGAACGCATGATTTGGCCGATGCCGAAGCTGGTTAGTATGCGGTTCTCGTTCACCAGTGGAACCACGTCGGCGGAGGTGCCCAATGCGACAAGATCGAGGTGTTCGTACAACTCACTCTGGTCTTGCCCGAGCCTGCTGTAAAGGCCCTGAGCGAATTTGAAGGCAACGCCAACACCGGCCAATTCGCGGCCAATTGACTCGCCAAGTTTGGGGTTGACGACCGCGGCGGCATTAGGAAGCGTCTCGCCAGGTTCGTGGTGGTCAGTGATAACGCAGTCGATGAATTTCTCTTTGGCGTACTCGACTTCTTTTCCGGCGGTAATTCCGGTATCGACGGAGATGATCAGCGACGCGCCTTTGCGTTCGGCTTCGATGATACCTTCTTCGGAGAGGCCATAGCCTTCAACTAACCGGTTAGGCAAGTAATAGTGGACGTTGGCGCCGAGTTTGTTGAGGACGAGGAACATGAGTGAAGCGGCAGTAATGCCGTCGACGTCATAGTCCCCGTAGATCATGATAGTCTCATTCTCTTGGAGAGCCTGGATAGTGCGTTCGACGCCAGCCTCCATTCCCGGGATCAGAAACGGATCAACGAGATCGGACATGCTGGGATTGATGAACTTGTCGATTTCGACCGGGTCAGTCATGTTGCGGCTGACCAGGATCTTCACGACCAAGGGTGGGAGTTTGACCTTGTTAGCGATGTCATCAACAAGACGGAAATCCGGCTCGGATGCAACCACCCATTGCATTTTCACGCGGTTTTTCAAGAGCAAGTGTTTCCTCGTAAATAAATCATAGATTCTGTAGCAGGCTATAAGCCGAGTTCTGTAAGGCTAAAAGCCTGCAGCCATTTCTCTGCGATTTCGCTTGCGCGAAACCTCCAGCGACCTACCCGGGAGTACAAACGAGTCTGAGCAGCTCTTCTCCCCTATTCGGTCTTGCTTCGGATAGGGTTTGCCGGTCCGGAGAAATCTCTTCCCCCGCCGGTGGTCTCTTACACCACCATTTCACCCTTACCATCCGCGAATCGAATGGCGGTATCTTTCTGTTGCACTGTCCGTCGGATTGCTCCGCCCTCCCGTTAGGAGGTATCCTGCTCAGTGAAGCTCGGACTTTCCTCATCCCGATCGAAACCGGGACGCGGCTGCCAAACCTGCTCCAGAATCTATGAACAGCAAATCTCTACAAACGTCAACGGTTTGGAAAGCAAACCGTTTTGAGAACTTAAGCCACTTTCGTGGATAGATCTATCTTCCCGACCGATTAGGTAGGGCAGGCAAAGTTAGTACATCGACCGGTAGTTCGGTGCTTCCTTACTGATGGTGACATCATGGGGATGGCTTTCGCGAAGCCCGGCAGCAGTCACTCTAATAAATTTTGTATTAATTCGCAAAGACTCAATATCTTTTGCGCCTGCCAGCCCCATTCCAGACCGGAGTCCACCGACCAGTTGGAATACGAGGTCAGACAGTTTTCCTTTGAAAGCGACCCGACCTTCTATGCCCTCGGGCACCAATTTGGTCATGTCGCTCTGGTCTTCCTGGAAGTAACGATCTTTGGCTCCGTCCTTCATGGCTCCGATGGAACCCATTCCTCTGTAGACCTTGAAGCTCCTGCCTTCCAACAAGATAGTCTCTCCGGGCGACTCCTGGGTGCCTGCCAAAATCGACCCAACCATGACGCAATGGGCTCCCGCAGCAAGGGCTTTGCACATGTCACCCGAGTAACGAACTCCGCCATCAGCGATGATTGGGATGCCCTTGTCGGAAGCAGCTTCAACTGCGTCCATAATAGCTGTAATCTGCGGTACGCCGCCGCCGGAGATGACACGAGTTGTACAAATTGCGCCAGGGCCAATCCCGACTTTGACTGCATCGGCTCCGGAATCGATCAACGCCTTTGCGCCGTCCTTGGTGGCAACGTTGCCAGATATCAAGTCTGTCTTAGGGAAGCGTTTCTTTAGGTCCCGGGTCGCTTCCAATACTTTGACGCTATGACCATGCGAACTGTCCAAACAGAGGATGTCGACACCGGCTTCGATAGCGGACTCTGCCCGCATGAGCATATCGGTACCCACGCCAATGGCGGCGCCAACGCGCAGTCTGCCACCAGAATCTTTGCAGGCGTTGGGGTAGCGCAATTTCTTCATTATGTCTTTGAAGGTGATCATGCCCTTGAGATTCATCTGGCCGTCGACAATCGGCAGTTTCTCAATGCGATGCTTATGGAGTATTTCACGGGCCTGTTCGGGAGTTGTGCCCTCAGGGACCGTGATGAGCTTTTCCCTGGTCATAACATCGGCGATTTTGGTGTCGACAGAGGGATGGAACCGCAGGTCGCGATTGGTCAAGATGCCTACGAGCTTTCCATCCAGGACAACGGGAATGCCGGAAATTGAATAGCGCGTCATGAGAGCGAGAGCATCGCCAACAGTCTGGTCCGGCCGGGTGGTGATGGGATTGACGATCATTCCGGCCTCGGAGCGCTTGACCTTGTCGATTTCTTCAGCCTGGCGCTGGATCGAGAGATTTTTGTGAATGATCCCAATGCCACCTTCGCGAGCGAGGGAAATTGCCAACTCCGATTCAGTCACTGTATCCATGGCCGCTGAAACGAGCGGGATGTTGAGACGGATGCTGTGAGTCAGGTGGGTAGAAACGTTTACTTCACGCGGGTGGAACTCCGCAAGACCGGGCACTAAGAGGACATCATCAAAGGTGAGTCCGATCTTGTCGAGAATGGTAGCCATGGTTTAGTCGTCCCCTTCCCAAATCAGGATGCGACCGCAGGATGCACAGGTTTGCAGTGAATCGCCGCGCTTGACGAGTTGGACTTTTTGGGGAGGCTGCGACTTGTAGCACTCACCACAGGCACCGCGGCGCAAGCGGACGACGACATCGCCGCCGCGGCCTTTGCGCACTCGCTCGTAGATTGCCATGGCGCTCTTTGGTACCTTGGCCTTGAGGTGTTCGCGCTGAGCTTCCTTTTCATCGACCTTTCCCTGGACTGAGTCCATCTGGAACTGCAGCTCCTTGAGCTTTTCATTGTTTTGGTCGCGAATGGTGAGTGTCTTTTCTTCAAGTCCGGCGACGGCAGTCTTGAGTTCATCGATTTCTGTCATCAACGCAAGTGAGCGCTCTTCGTCAGCCGAGATCTGAGTCTTGGAAGCATCGATTTGCACGACGAGCGCGTCATATTCCTTGTTGGTCTTGATGGTCAACATTTGTTCCTGGTACTTGCTGACATGCTCTTTGTGTTCGGCGATACTCAACTCGATCTCTTTCATTTCGAGTTGGGCGGTGACAAGGCGTTCCTTCTTTGCCTTAAGATCGACGGCGATCTGTTCGATTTCGGTTTCGAGATTCCGCATCATTTCCGGAAGAAACTCGCGGGAACGTTCGAGTTCGCCGATCCAGTAGTCGACGTCTTGTAGTTCTTTCAGGAGTCTAATATCCTCATGCATTTATCTGGCCCTCCGGGTCCGGGCAAACAGGCAAAAGAAAACGCACTGAGAGGTCAGTGCGTTTTCCGAACTTGTATCCAGTATGTAACTTGTATTCAATCGTGTAAGTCTTCTCGTATCCAGTGAATGTCACCGGGTTACCTCACTAATCTTAATGGTGGGCAATACTGGACTTGAACCAGTGACCTCTCGGATGTGAACCGAACGCTCTAACCAACTGAGCTAATTGCCCGTGGCCGAAATCAATGGGCCCACCAGGGCTCGAACCTGGGACCCGCTGATTATGAGTCAGCTGCTCTAACCAACTGAGCTATGGGCCCACAAGCGTGTTAGCTAAGGATTATACGGATGTCAGAAAAGGTTGTCAAGGCAATTTGTGTTCAATCAATCGAAGGATGTTAGGAGTTGATTCATGCCAATGAGGCTGCGGTGAATCAGAGATTCCGCGCTGAAGAAAATTACTGAAAGCAGACAAAAATCTTTTGGATATTGAACAAACAGCGATTAGAATAGTGACGTCACTACATTAGCAAAGCCACAATTTGATCTACGAGCAATCCTGTCGTTTTACTACAGCCTTCGACAGGAGTGGTTGATTGCGGCTGAGCATGATCGGCAGTTGCCGTTTTTCGCTTAAGCTACTTCAGGCAAATCGCCGATCCGCGACAAGAAACAGGTACCACCTCAACAACAGGAGCAGCGATGCCCTCCAAACCAGCATCCCGTCGCGAGATCGTGGTCAGCAAGAAGTTGTGGGTTTCCTACCGCCTGCAATCGATGACCACCGAGAGGTTCATCAAGGTTTGTAACAAGATTCTCCAAGGCGAGAATGGGTTGGTTAAGGTGCCGACCACGCAAGGAGGGCAATAGCAGAAAGTGCCGACTGACTTGCTAAGGTTAGTCTGAATGTATTGAGCACCCGTCGAGCAGTCTATCGTCCGAACGACATCCCCAGCGACTCGGCTGTCTTGACGCGCTCGCCTTCGGGGTCGACTTTCTTGAAGCCGCCGATGGCATCTTCGATCGGAATCGATGAGATGTTGCCGGAACGGTAGCAGACCATGTGGCCGTACTTTTTCTTGCGCACTAATTCGACTGCTTCCCGGCCGAAGCGCGTACCCAGAAATCGATCAAAAGAGCATGGCGAACCGCCGCGCTGCAAATGTCCGAGCACGGTCGTGCGCGTTTCCATGCCAGTGCGAGTCTCGATATCCTTTGCGACCTTCATACCGATCCCACCCAGCTTTTCGTGAATGGTCCCCTTCATTTCGGGATTCAATATCGTGACATCACCATCTTTTGGTTTGGCGCCCTCCGAGACGACAACGATCGAGAAATTCGAGCCGCGGCTGCGGCGTTTCTGGATCTTCTCGCAGACTTTGTCAATATCGTACGGAATTTCGGGAATGAGGATGACATCCGCTCCGCCGGCGACGCCGGATTCGAGCGCGATCCAGCCGACGCCGCGGCCCATGACTTCCATAACCATTACGCGATGGTGACTCGCAGCGGTCGTGTGCAATTTGTCCAGAGCCTCGGTGGCGGTGATGACGGCGGTCGCGTAGCCGAATGTGACCTCGGTGGCTTGCAGATCATTGTCGATGGTTTTTGGGACGCCGATGATCTTGATTCCATACTTATCCATAAACATTTTGGAGACAGTCATCGTGCCGTCGCCGCCGATAGCGATGATGGCGTCGAGTCCGAGGCCGCTGACGGTTTGCATGACCTGTTCGGAGCGGTCGACTTTCTTGGTTTCCCCGTGTTCCTTGACCAACCATTCGAATGGATTACCGCGATTGGAGGTGCCAAGAATGGTTCCGCCCTGCGGCAGGATGCCGCGCACTGACTGAGGCGTGAGATTGATATAGCGCTGATCCATGAGGCCTTCGAAGCCGTCGAGGAAGCCGACGCAAATCCAGCCGTAATCATAGCTGGCAGAAAGTACGATAGCGCGAATCACCGCATTGAGGCCGGGGCAATCGCCCCCGCCGGTGAGTATTCCAATAGTCTTGAGATTATCTGTCATTTGTGCTTCTTTGCCTGACGGTATGCGTAAACACGGTCGATGAGTTGAAGGACTTCTTCAGCGGTCATGCCATATTGTTGACCAACATCCAGCATTATTTCATCCTTGGCAAGTTTCAATTCGTAGACTGTCAAATCGGCTGGCAGCGCCCAGCGGCGCTTGAGGTACTTGAGATAAATTTCGTTTTCTTCATCGCTCGGCGCACCTGCTGCGGCGTCGGCAGTTTCGGTTGCCGGCCTGGAATCGGATCCTTTGACAGCAGTATTTATCGACTTCGCCGGAGCCTGCACAATCGGTTTAGCCTTCACAGCCGGCGGCTTGGCGACAACGGAGTCAAGAACTTGAGACTCGCGGAATCGCTGTTCGAGGCTGTCGAGGCGGGCAATCAGACCGGCCTCGGACTCGTCGATGCGCTGGGTAACTTCGTCTTTGAATTTCTCGAGTTCGACCTTTTGGGCTGTCGAGCCGGTGTTGCCCTTGGCCTCCTTCTCCAATTCGGTCAGATAGCTGCGGCTGACGGTGAAGGCGAGGATTAGGACAACGAGTATGGTAGCAAACAGTATGTATGGCTTTTTCATGAGGATTCCTCTCTTGCGACGAGAAGTTGGAGGAATGGCGAGGGGATGTCAACAAAAAGAAGGGGGACTGCTGACAATGAAATAGGGTTCCCACACTTCGCTGTGCTTCAGATGGGCTACCCTCTGCTGGATGTTAGGAAATCCAAGTGACTACATCAATAATTGTCCTATTCGAAGGGAGGTAGAATCGTCGTGCACCATATGACTCAAGACCCATTCCAGAGTAATAATACTGCCGAATCCAGTCAACAGCGGCTCCGGTTTCAACGTCCGTGATCTCGACTGATCCCGACTCAAGAAATGACATTATTGCAAACTCCAGGCCCGGCCTAAGTGGGAAGATCAGGCTTCTATAATCCAAGTTCACGCTCTTTCCTGCGTTTAGACTATCAGAGATCATAGAGATCAGGGCAGGAAGGTAGGTGGCATCTCTTGCTGAGAACGGGAAACGGTAGTCTGCTTTCAAAGTGTTAGCAAATGACTTCAAGTCGATAGATACTGATGCCAATTCAAATCGCAAAGTGATCCGCGGTCCAGGCCCACAACCCTTCAACAGGATAAGCGAATCGGGCCTTTCGTTCAGTTCCTCCTCTGCGGTTGAATACGTGCGGTGGTAGGGACTTCTTTCCTCATGAATCCACCTATCGTAATTGAGGCAGAAATCAAATGACAACGCTGGTGCTCGAAGATTACGTAGGTTCAGCACTTTTCCACCCACTAAGATCACGCTTTCCCACCAAGCAATTTCACCCACGTAAGGATTGTAAACAGTCATCTTCGTCGTGATTGTGTCGCCATTGACAGTAGTCGATGGCGGGAAGATTGGATTCGATACTTCCGCAAGTGCGATCCTAATCTCCTTCTCATTGTCTTTGAGAAACTTGCTCTTTCGAGCTGCGCGATACGCATTCTTGAGTAGCGTGTCTTGCTTGATATCTTCACAATAAAGCCAATCACGACTCGAGTTATCACGACTGATCAACTCGTCGTATCCCATATTTGCGCCAACTACTTCATCCGCGTTCCGAATCACAAATACGGGAGCTGCTATGTACCGAAGCTTTAACAAGAGCAGGGTCTGACAAAACGGTGTGAGGCTGAATGCATTTGGATTTTCTTGAAGAAACGTGTTGTACTGCTTCGTAACCTCGCCCATTTGATCGAGCAGCGGGTAGACCTTGTGAGTGTTCCGATTGAGAGCGAAGTATGCAATTCCAATCGGCGAGGTTTCTGCATCAAATCTCAAAAGCACATTCACGGTGTCATTCGGAAACTCCCAATAGGCTCGGAGTTTAACTGTTGTCGAGTAGAATTCAATGTCGCGATTGGTCGATGAGTCTTCAGAATTCAACCAAGGGTGTAATAGTCTGACAACGGAGCGCCGGATTTCGTCGGTGTCGAACTGGTTGGGAGTTCGGTCGCCGAACTCATAATGTGGATACGGAATATAGTAAGTACTGTCGTAATTTAGAGAGCTATCATAGACACAATAGCTATGCCCAGAATAGGTACACTCTCCGGAACCCAAGATTGGAAACGAATCCGTTGCCAGGACCGATCCGACAATAATGATATGCGCGGTCAGCAATTTTAACAGTGACACAGAGCGTTTCTTCAAGTTTGGCACCCTTCCTTTCTTATTGACGGTCACAACCCACGAATCGTGGAACGCCGATTCGAAATCAGATCGTCGGGAGCGCGTGGCTCCCAATCTCCTACTGTAAGATTCACACCCTGCGCTACGCTGCGGGTGGGTTGCCGACCCCATTCGACCTCGGGCGCGGGAACCGCGCCCCTACGCAAGGATTGATCTTCTTCGAACCTAGGGCGCAGCATGCTGCGCCCCTACGGAACTCTACTTCGGGCCGACCATGTTTTCCGGTTTCACCCACTGGTCGAATTGTTCGGCGGTGAGCAGGCCGAGTTCGATGGCGGTCTCCTTGAGATTCTTGCCTTCCTTGTGCGCCTTCTTGGCGATCTTCGCGGCATTGTCATAGCCGATATGCGGATTGAGCGCCGTGACCAACATCAGCGAACGCTCCATCAACGCCTTGATGTTGTCCTTGTTGGCGGTAATGCCGGAGGCGCAGTGCTCGTCGAACGATTCGCAGGCATCCGCGAGCAGGCGGATCGACTGCAGCAGATTGTAGATGATCACCGGCTTGAAGACGTTCAGCTCAAAGTTGCCGGAGGCGCCGCCGATGTTCACAGCGACGTCGTTACCCATGACTTGCGCGCAGACCATCGTCATCGCTTCAGATTGTGTTGGGTTGACCTTGCCGGGCATGATCGAGGAGCCGGGTTCGTTTTCGGGAATTGCGATTTCACCCAGCCCTGAGCGCGGGCCGGAGGCCAGCCAGCGAATGTCGTTGGCGATTTTCATCAGCGAACAGGCGAGCGTTTTCATGACGCCGGAAGCCTCGACCATCGCGTCGTGCGTGGCAAGGGCCTCGAACTTGTTCGGCGCCGTGACGAACGGCTTGCCGGTGATTTGCGCGATTGAGGCAGCGGACTTGACGGCAAACTGCGGGTGCGTGTTCAGACCAGTGCCCACGGCCGTGCCGCCGAGGGCGAGTTCGTACAGGTGCGGCAGGCAGGAATCGATGCGCTTGAGGCCGTTGGTCAATGCCTGGGCATAGCCGGAAAATTCCTGACCGAGCGTGAGCGGGACGGCGTCCATCAGGTGAGTGCGGCCGATCTTGATGATGCCATCGAATTCCTTGGACTTCTTCGCCAGCGTGTCGCGCAGGCGCGTGACCATCGGGATCAGGCGGCGATGGATTTCCTCGACGGCGGCGATATGCATGGCGGTCGGGAAAGTGTCGTTCGAGGACTGCGCCTTGTTAACATCGTCGTTGGGATGAATCGGCTTCTTGGAACCGATCACGCCGCCGGCAAGTTCAATCGCGCGATTGGAGATGACCTCGTTGGCGTTCATGTTGGTCTGTGTTCCGGAGCCGGTCTGCCAGACTACCAATGGAAAATGATCGTCGAGTTTGCCAGCAATGACCTCGTCGGCGGCCTTGATAATCAGGTCGGCTTTATCGGCGGGCAGGGTCCCGAGTTCCTTATTGACGATAGCGGCAGCTTTCTTGAGAATGCCGAGCGCGCGAATCAGTTCGCGCGGGAAGCGTTCGCCGCCGATTTTGAAGTTCTCGAGCGAGCGGCCGGTTTGAGCGCCGTAATAGCGATCGGACTGGACTTTGACTTCGCCCATTGTGTCGGTTTCAATTCTGTATTCCATTGGATCCTCTCTGTGCGAAATTAGACAAACTGGGAGAGATTATAATTGATTGGGCGGTTGCGGGCAAAGGGAAATGGGGTTCTGTAGACGCGAATTTGTTCGCGTGATCACGCACGGCGGAAGTTGCAGCACGAACAGATCCGTAGGTCGGGTTCCCAGTGAAGCGAAGCGGAGCGTGGAACCCGACAGTGTCGTCTTCCTCCCTTTGTCGGGTTTGGCGTCCCTGCTGGACTGCAAACCCGACCTACAGGGCTACGTCACGTCAGACAAATAAGAAGGGAATGTCAAAACCCCGCGGAGGGATTTCGCAAGATTGACCGGCTGCCATAAGGGGTTTTGACCTACAACCGACTTGGGCGGCTCGACATACAGTTCCGTAGGTCGGGTTCCCAGTGAAGCGAAGCGGAGCGTGGAACCCGACAGTGTCGTTTTCCTCCCGCTGTCGGGTTTGGCGTCCCTGCGGGACTGCAAACCCGACCTACAAACTGTGCTAACGGAGGTTGTGCCCTACGGAACTTCTGGCGACCGCAGGTCGTCCCTACAAAACGACTACACTGTGACAATACAGAGTTAGCCAAAGGGTCCGAACCGCAGGGGTTCGGACCTACTAAGACGCGCAAGATTGCCTTTCTGCATTTAGGGGTTTTGACCTACAACCGACTTGGGCGGCTCGACACACAGAATGCCGGGCGACGGCAGGTCGCCCCTACGAACAAAGCTGGATTCCCGCTTTCGCGGGAATGACTCGAATGTTGTAGCCCGCCCTACTCCCACTCGATGGTGGCGGGTGGTTTGGAGGAGATGTCATAGACCACGCGGTTGACGCCACGGACGTTGTTGATGATCAGGTTGGAGGCTTCGGCCAGTACCTCGTGTGGGATACGTGCCCAATCCGCGGTCATGCCATCCTGAGAGGTCACAGCGCGAAGCGCCACGACATTTTCGTAGGTGCGTTCGTCGCCCATGACACCGACGGCCTTGACCGGCAGCAGCACCGAAAACGCCTGCCAGATTTCCTCGTAGAGATCGCGCTTGTGGAGCAGATCGATGAAGATCTTGTCGACCTGGCGTAAGATCGCGAGGCGTTCTTCAGTGATCTCGCCCAGAACCCGCACAGCCAAGCCGGGACCTGGAAATGGATGACGCCACAGCAGATTGTGAGTGAGACCGAGCTGTTCGCCAATCTCGCGGACTTCATCTTTGAAGAGCTCTCGCAACGGCTCAACCAGTTTCAGGTTCATGCGTTCCGGCAATCCACCGACGTTATGATGCGACTTGATCGTGACCGATGGGCCTTTAAAAGACACTGATTCGATCACATCGGGATAGAGAGTGCCTTGCGCGAGATACTTGATGTCGCCGTAAGTCTTGGCTTCCGCCTCGAACACTTCAATAAACAAACGGCCAATGATTTTGCGCTTCTTTTCTGGATCGATGACTCCGGCGAGTTCGGACAAGAAGCGAGGGCCGGCATCGACACGCTTCACGTGGAGATTCAAATGTTCAAGAGCATCGATCACATCGTTCTCTTCGTTCTGACGCAACAGGCCATTGTCGACGAACACGGCGACGAGCCGGTCGCCGATCGCGCGATTGAGCAACAGACCCGCGACGGCAGAATCAACGCCGCCGGAAATGCCGAGAAGTATCTTGTCGTTGCCGACACGTAGGCGTATGTCCTGGATCGTGCGTTCGATGAACGAGGTCATCGTCCAGTCGCCACGGGCCTTGCAGATTTCGAAGACGAAGTTGTGAAGCAGGTGTTTTCCCTGCACGGTGTGGACGACCTCAGGATGGAATTGGACGCAGTAGATCTTGCTGATATCATCTTCCATGGCAGCGATTTCGACATCTTCGGTGGATGCGGTGACTTCGAACCCCTTGGGAGGGTGCACGATAGTATCGCCGTGGCTCATCCAAGCGGTGGATTTTTCCAAGCCACCCTTGAACAGCGTGGCCTTGAGATCCGCAGTTACGGTTGCGCGGCCATACTCGCGGGATTCGCTTCGCACTAATTTGCCACCATATAGTTTGGCAACAAGTTGCATACCGTAACAGATGCCGAGCACCGGAGCGTCCATTTTGAGAAAGCGCTCATCGACTGCCGGCGATGCCGGCTCAAGAACCGACGCCGGTCCCCCGGAAAGGATGACACCTATTATGTTCTCGCCAGAGAAGCGTTCGAAAGGAGTTGTGCAGGGGTGGATTTCGCAATAGACGTGCATTTCACGAACGCGGCGAGCGATGAGCTGTGTGAACTGAGAGCCAAAGTCAAGAATCAAGATCATTTCGCTGCTGCGAATCGTCATAGCCATTTCTCCTCTTTCCTGATCAACTCGCGCCGCCAGTTGACGTCGTCGATTTCAGGATGGTCAATATTGTAGTGTAGTCCGCGCGACTCCTTGCGTTCGATGGCGAAGTCGATAATCAATTTCGCACAGGTCGCCAGGTTGCGCAATTCGATGGCATCGTAACTCCAGTTGCGAGTTTGGAAGTAATCCTCGATATCTCTTACGAGGATGTTTACGCGTTCGCGAGCGCGGCGGAGGCGATAATCTGAGCGCACGATTCCCACATAGTCCCACATAAGATTCAGCAACTCGCTGCGGTCGTGTTTGAGCAATACTCGTTCGCGACGCGTCAATTTTTCGGAGATACCGTTCTTTGCAGCCGGCTGTTCGGTTCCGGGGAGGACAGCCGTGATGTCTACGACCGTTGCGACTTCCGAGGCGAACTGTGCAGTCGCGACAGCCTCTAACAGAGAATTCGAAGCGAGGCGATTGGCGCCGTGGAGGCCGGTCATGCCAACCTCGCCACAGGCATAGAGATTCTGGATGTCTGTGCGACAGAGCAGATCGGTGCAAACGCCGCCGCACATGTAGTGAGCAGCCGGCACTACCGGAATGCGGTTCTGTGTGATGTCGACACCATACTTGAGGCAGTGATTGTAGATATTCGGAAAGCGTTTGAGGACGAGTTCACTGCCAAGATGTGTAACGTCGAGATATACGCACGGGTCACCGGAGGCTTTCAGTTCGGAGTCGATGGCACGCGCAACGATGTCCCGGGCGGCGAGTTCACCGGAGGGGTGATACTTGTGCATAAAGCGGACACCGGCCTGAGTCAGGAGAATGCCACCCTCACCGCGGACGGCCTCGGTGATCAAGAACGGTTCGCCGCCGGGGTTGAAGAATGTCGTCGGATGGAACTGGATGAACTCCATATTGGCGACTGAAGCCCCAGCGCGATAGGCCATGGCGACGCCGTCGCCAGTGGCAATTTGCGGATTTGAAGTATGCTTATAGACGACACCTGCGCCTCCGGTTGCCAGCATCACCGAACCCGCATAGAAATTGCGGCCTCGTGACTCCTGACTGTCGAGACAGATGGCACCGATGCAGATTTTGGAGACGCCACTGCCAATGGTGATCAGATCTACTGCAATATGATTCTCAAAGAGCCGGATATTCGAGTTTGCGTGCAAGGCATGAAGGAGAGCCTTTTCGATTTCACGGCCGGTGGCGTCGGCTGCATGGACCACGCGCCGGGCAGAGTGTCCACCCTCTCGCGAGAGATGCAGATGATCTTCCTTCGGCTCCGAATCCTCTCGGCTGAATTGTACTCCAATGTCTATGAGTTCCTGAATACAACGAGGGCCGGCTTTGACAACTGTCTCAACAACATCGGGGCGAGACAACCCGCAGCCCGCGGAGAGAGTGTCGGCAAGGTGAGCCTCAAAGCTGTCAGACGGTGAGACTACCGCGGCGATGCCGCCCTGTGCATAGTTGGTATTGGAATCAGAAGAACGTTTCTTCGTGACGACAGCCACTGTTCCCTTTTGTGCAACCTTGAGGGCGTAGGAGAGTCCGGCAATGCCGGAACCGATGACCAGGAAATCGAACTTAAGCACCCACGCTCCTCGCGATAATGCCCCAGAATATATCCGCTCGATCTACAAAATCAATCCCTATTTCCACAACTCCACACGAGCGTTCGGCAAATGCGCTTGTCGGGATTTTGACGGCGTCTTTTGCGGTTGTCAGCAGGCAATCCGCTCTGCCGTCAATGAGTATACGTGCGAGGGCAGCGTATTCTTTCTCGTTATAATTGTGGTGGTCAGAATAGATGGTGTGACCAACAACCTCCAAACCGGAGCCGACAACGAGTTTCTCGAAGGAAACCGGATTACCGATGCCAGAGAATAACCAGACCCTGCGACCGGTGACGGGCAGGTTTATGGATTCGGCAAGTGCGCGAATCTCAGAGATGCTTATCCGCAGTTTGAAGATTTGGGTCGGCTCGATATAGCGACCGATGAATTTCTCCAAGTGATCGACTGCTTTTCGATCCACTGATTCACAGCGCGTGAGCAGAACAATGTTGCATCGTTGCAGTGCAGAGAACTCCTCACGCAGCGGTCCTGCTGGGAGACGGAACCCGTTCCCGAAGGGGTTAGTGGCGTCGACGAGCACGATGTCACAGTCACGCGCGACCTGGCGATGTTGAAATCCGTCATCGAGAATCGCAGCCTGGATCTGTTCGCGGGTGACAAGTAACGAGCCACCCTTGTACCGATCTGCTCCGATAGCAAACCAAACATTGGGAAGGCGCGCCGCGAGCATAAGGATTTCGTCACCGACGAACGGCGCTGCCTGAGCATTGATCTGATCTCCCCGTAAAACAATCGACTCGTGTTCCCTGCCCGAACGAAAGCCACGACTGAGAATGGCGGTTCTCAGTGTTTTGCCAAGGTTTTCAGCGATCAACATAGTGACCGGTGTTTTTCCGGTGCCGCCGGTTGTGAGATTACCGATGGAGATAACCTTGCATTCTAATCTCCTGCCGCGCACCAGTCCGGTGTCATAGGCGAGATTACGCAGTGCAATGGCAGCCCGGAAAAGCAACGAGAATGGCCAGAGAAGCAGCGTCACGATGAAGGTTAAGACGTTGCGCCGTCTGCCGGCGTGGATCGCTGAGATATAGCTAGGAAGATCAATCATCAGAGATTAGGGTCCTGAGTCGCTCAAAGTAATGGTCGAGCACATGAGAAGATGCCCTGCGGAGTCGTTCTGCCCTGGCCTGGAATAGTTGTCGGCTACCGTTTTGACAGAGTACCGCATTGACGGCCTTCGCCACTTCGTCTGCATCCGCCACCGGAATGTCCATTTCGAATTCGCGCAGAAGCGCGTGGCCTCGCAATTGCTGGAAGTAGTGCGGGCCGTGCAATACTGGGCAACCTGCCAGTGCGGGCTCGAGGAGATTATGGCCGCCCAGAGGAGCAAGTGTTCCGCCGACAAAGGCAATGTCTGAGAGATGATAGGCGGCATTCAACTTACCGATGGTGTCCAGCAAGAGCACGCAGGTATCAGCCCGAAGACTACCTTCTGTCCAGCGTTGATACGGGATTCGGCGTGAACGAAGGATTTCCTCCACCTCGTCGACACGTTCCAAATGACGGGGAGCGATGATCATTTTCAAGTCACTCCTTTGTTCCTGGAGCCGCAGCAGGGCATCGCAAAGAATTGACTCTTCAGATGGACGGGTCGAGCCGCAAGTGAAGATGAACTTCCCATTCCATCCCGACAATGATCTCTTCAGCTCGTCTATTGCCTCCGTAGCGGGCGGTGAATAGTCTTCCTTGATGGAACCGATGACTTCCACCGGTGCAGAAACTCCTGCGATATCACGAATTCTGGAGGCATCATCCTCGCTTTGCATAAGAAGCAGAGAACAACGCGAGATGATTGGAGCAAAAAACGGCTTCAAAGCACGATAGCGACGATGCGATTTTTCGGAGATGCGGCCTGATACTTGGGCGACTTTGACACCCGATTCAAACGCCTGCTCCATCATGACAGGCCACAATTCCGTCTCGATAAGTATGATTAGTTTCGGACGAAAGTGTTTGAAAGATCGCCGAACAATCCGGGTTAAATCAAAGGGTTGGAATATCACTGCATCCGCCGTGGTTTGTGCCTGTAAGGCGCGGGCGCGACCACTCGACGTCGTTACCGAGAGAATCACTGGCGCGGTGATTGATTGTTTGAGACGCTCGATCAGCCTGAGCGCGATTGTCACTTCGCCGACAGAGGAGGCCACAAGCCAGATCGGCTTTAAGTCACCTGCGATCTTCGGCAAGGCTCGCCCCAGACGTTGAAGATTGGGCGTTCTGCCGAGGAGGCGCATCGCGAATATCGCGAATGACAACGGAACGACGTAACAGCAAGTAAGGCAAACGTAGAGAAATCTCATAGCTCAATCAGTTCACAGATCAATTGTGCGGCTCTGTCGGATGCGCCCTTGTCGCCAAGCCGATGGCGAACTTCCTTCAAGGCAGCAGTGATCTCCAGTTCTTTACTTTGATCATTCAGGACACGAGAACAGAAGTCGGCAATATTCTGTGGTGTCATATCGTTTTGGAGGAACTCAGGCACAATGGTTTTTCCAGCCACGATATTCACCAAGCCGACATTCTTCAACTTGATGACGCGACGCGCGATCTGGAAGGTAATCCAACCGGTGCGATAGACAACACAAAACGGACGACCGCAGAGGGCTGCCTCGAGAGTAGCGGTTCCAGAGGTAACAATTGAGACGTCGGCGGTACTGAGAAGGCTGTAGCGATCACGCTGAATGTGTTGAGGTTTAGCACCAGTCCGATTCTCATGTTCCACATAGAGTGCCCCATCAAGTTCAGCGCGAGTGGCCGTGAAGGCGCGAATCTGGTGACCCGATTCCTGCAATTGTTTCACAACGTGCAGCATGATTTCGTAGTGCTTTGAAACCTCGGTCACTCTCGAGCCGGGCAACAAGGCAACAATCTTGTCGTCCGGTTTGACATGATTTTGCTTACGAAAAACATCAGCGTTCAGATTGTCCGGCAGGTGGTCGAGAAGCGGGTGACCGACAAACTCGCATCTTAATTTTGCAGGATCGAAGAGTTCTTTCTCGAACGGAAGTATTGACAGCAGCAAATCGATGTCGCGTTCGATCTGCGCCACGCGACCTTCTTTCCAAGCCCAGACTTGTGGAACTATGTAAAAGACGGTCTTGATGCCCCGCGCGTGGCACTGTTTCGCCAAGCGGAGATTCAGCCCTGGATAATCAACAAAGATTGCCAGATCAGGTCGGCGGCGCTCGATTTCTGCAAGGGTCCTATTGAAGACATTGCGGAAATGGAGGATGCGTTTGGCAACTTCCCAGAAACCAGCGACTGCCAGATGCCTCAGGTCGAAGAGAAGCTCGACACCGCGAGCTTTCATTAAATCTCCGCCCAAGCCAAAAAACTGAAGCCCGCTGGAGCGGGCTTGAAGAGCTTTGAGAAGCGCGGCGGCGTGCAAGTCGCCTGAGGCCTCGCCGGCAGATATGAACACAGTTTTCATGAGAGTATTCGATTCAGATTCTCCATTGCAGTTTGCTCGATTCGCTTGGCCAGGCCGAGCGCTGCGGTGGCATCCTCACCGGTAATTCGGACTGGTGTGTTGTTGATCACACTCTCAACAAATGAGCTGATTTCGGCAGTGAGCATGTCATAGTCTGGGTAACTCAAATGACGAAACATGATTTTGCGGCCGGTGGCCTCATGCTGAAGAGCAGGGAGATAGCCGGTGCGGTGTGTAGATTCTTTGAGCTGGGCCAGCACAAAGTGCTCACCGGTCTTGTTCAGCAAGTCGAGCGAGAGATAATTGTCGCGGGCGAAGAAGCGCAGCTTTCGCATTTTCTGGACGGAAATTCGAGAAGCTGTCAGGTTGGCGACAGTGCCATTCGCGAATTCTATGCGGGCATTGGCAATATCGGGCATGTCGGAGATGACGGCTACGGCTGAAGCGCGAACTTCGCGCACCGGTGACTTGACGTGCGCGAGGATCAGATCGATGTCATGAATCATTAGTTCGAGGATCACGGCCACGGCGAGCCCTCGCGCAGAGAACTGCGAGAGTCGGTGACCTTCGATAAATCGGGGCTGTTCAGGCAGAAGCGAGAAACCCTCTGCGACCGGGTTAAATCTCTCGATATGTCCAACCTGGAGCTTCAAATTATTCTTCTGGGCGAGAGCGCAGATTCCTTTGGCTTCTTCGACAGTTGAGGCAATCGGTTTCTCGACCAGGCAGTGTTTGCCTGCACTGAAGGCCCGCAATGCTTCCTGATGGTGCACCTCGGTGGGGACTACAATGGAAACGGCATCGACCAGATCAAGCAATTCAGTGATACTGGAACAAGCGCGGCAGTTGTTCTTCTGAGCAGTGGCGTTGGTCTTCTCCGGAACGATGTCGTACACTCCTGCGAGCACAGCATTGGGAATTGACGCGAGCTTGTCTGCGTGGAACCGGCCAAGGTGTCCGCAACCTACGACGCCGTAGCGAAGCTTTTTGATGGAAGTGTTCACTTGCTGATGCCGCGTTCGGAATTGGCGATGAATTCGAGCACGAGTTGAACTTCCGGAATAGGCTGGATCTCGGCTTTTATGCGCTCGACGGCTTGTGTCGTGTTGAGTTTCGAGCGAAATAGTATTCGGAACGTTTTTTCGAGTACGGCGAGTGTATCAGAGGAGAATCCCCGTCTCTTCAGACCGATCTGGTTAATTCCCATCACCATAGGAGGTAAACCGCCATAGAGTGAGTATGGCAGAATATCCATGGGCACGCGACAGCCGCCGCCAATCATGGCGTGCGCGCCAATCTTGACGAATTGGTGAACAGGAACAAGACCGCCGAGTGTGGCCCAGTCACCGATTACGACATGGCCCGCCAAGTTAACTGAATTGGACATGATAACATGATCACCGAGGATGCAATCGTGTGCGACGTGGCTGTAAGCCATCAACAGGCAATCGCTGCCCACTCTGGTTTCGCCGCGATGGTGGGTTCCGCGATTCAGGGTTGCGAACTCCCTGATCACGGTGTTGTCACCGACGACAAGTTTAGTTTTTTCGCCGCCGAATTTGAGGTCTTGCGGTATTGTCCCGACGACGGCTCCATTATGGATTTTTACGTTCTTGCCCAAGCGCGAACCCGACGCTACGAGGGCATGAGAAGCGATTTCGCAGCCATCGTCGATCGTGACGTCATCCTCGATAACCGCGTATGGTCCGATGATGACATTGGCGCCTATCTGCGCTCCCGGCGCAACGACCGCTGTTTGATGGATCTGAAGACTGTTCACCGATCTACCACCGCAGCCATCATTTCCGCCTCGCAGACGAGTTGCTCGCCGACGAAAGCAAGGCCGGTCATTTTGCAGGTTGATCTTCGGAACGAAACCATTTTTAGCTCAAAGCGCAATTGATCTCCAGGCAAGACCGGTTTTCGGAAGCGAACACCATCAATTCCCATAAAGTATGCGACTTTTGATCCGGCATCTTCCACAGTGTTGAGCAGTAGGAATCCGCCAGCCTGCGCCATTGCCTCGACGATCAAGACACCCGGCATGATTGGGTGGCCAGGAAAGTGTCCCTGGAAAAATGGTTCATTGATTGTGACGTTTTTGAGAGCCGTGACCGACTCGTTGGGGACGATATCGATGATGCGATCGATCAGTAAGAATGGATAGCGGTGAGGCATGATTTTCATTATCGCATTGATGTCAAGGACATAGTTACCGGTGGACTTGCTGGCGTACTTCTGTTTGATCTGCTTCTTCTGAAAGATCGAGCGGAGTTTCTTGGCGAGCGCGACATTTGCGGCGTGCCCGGAGCGGGCTGCCAAAATGTGACCTTTGATCGGTGCGCCTATCAAGAACAGATCGCCGATGAGATCGACCGCTTTGTGCCTGACGGGTTCGTTGTAGAAACGGAGAGGTCTGTCGTTGAGGATGCCGTTTTTGCCGATGAACACGTTTCCGGTGAGTTCAAACAGGCTTTTGAGGCGAATCATCTCGGCTTCATCTATTTCGCGATCACAGATTACGATTGCGGAATCGAGACCTCCGCCCTTGATAATGCCGCGTTCCTTGAGAGTTTCGACCTCTGAAAGGAAGCAGAATGTGCGGGCCGGGGCAAATTCATCGACGAACTCTTCTTCGAGACTGACAAGCGACGTGTACTGCGTTCCCAGCGCGGGATTCTTGTAGTCGACCATATAGGTAATGCGGAACTGATCGCTGGGAACGACGACGATGTCGACGCCGCGGTCTTTCTCGGAGTAGCTGACGTGGGAGTCGATTTCGAAATAATTCTTGGGTTGAGACTGTTTAGTGACTCCTCCCTGCAACAGAATGTCGACAAACGGTTTGGCAGAGCCGTCAAATACCGGCGGTTCGACGTCATCGAGTTCGATAATCAGGTTGTCGATTTGCAGACCGGCAACGGCAGCAAGCACATGTTCGACCGTGTGTACTCTGGCCTCGCCCTTCTGCAGTACCGTGCCCCGCTCCAGTCCGACGACGTGGTCGATATCAGCCGGCACCTCGGGGCTATCCTTCAGATCAGTTCGAACGAAACGAACACCGGTGCCGACTTCGGCCGGTTTGAATGTAATTGTTGCCCGGCAGCCGGTGTGCAATCCGACTCCTGAACCGCTGGCCGTCTGCCGGATTGTCTGTTGTTCAGAAATCATCAACTAATTCCTTCCACGTTTATCCGCCTAAACAGTCAATTTATGCAATGAGTAGGTTCAATTCAACCGAAATATGGGTCTGCGGACTGAACGAGGTTGAGGCTTACTTGCAGAATAGGAAGGGCCGGATTTTTTCAATGTTTTTGGGCCCGATACCGTAGACAGCAACCAATTGGTCGATGGAATCGTAGTTTCCGTGCTTGTCGCGATAATCGACGATCCGCGTGCTCAGAGTCTTGCCAAGGAACGGCAGCAGCGCCAGACTCTCAGCGGGGGCTGTATTAATATTGAGGAGCAGATGGTGACTTTCCGAGTGTCTCGGAATGTCAGGGGCCAAGGCCGAGGCTGAGAGGGGTGGCGCAATCTCGCCCTTGAGCTCGGAAGACGGGCTGGACTGAGCGTCACGATCACCTGCGAACGATTCGAAGATTAGTTGTGGCGGCAGGGACTGGCGAGAGTGCTCGTACAGGAGCAGACCGCCTCCAATGAGGCAAATAGACATTAACAAACCGAGAGCAATTGTCTCAGCGCGAGAAAACTGGAAGACCTCTTTGAGACTATTCATGGCTTTAGGCTGTAATGGACCTCCAGCACAGCAAAATACTGAAAGTTAGAATCTGATTTCGACCCAGAATTCCAATTCGCGCACATGACGACCACCGGACTTGATATCGTCGGAATCCGTCCAACGCGCACGCAGACCGCCTTTGATGTTTGTCGAGAAGTTGTAAGTTGCACTCGGTTGAATCGTCAATTCGGTACGATTCGAGGTTTCCTTCCACCTCTCACCATCAGGCGTCAACAGCACGAGATTGTAATTTTCACTGCGCGACCTGCGCTTTGATATATCCAGATCAAGCGATAGATTGGACTGAATCTTGACTCGGCCAAACAAGGGGAGCCAGACATTGCTCCCTCCCCGGAACGAATAGCTGGTTTTGATGACGATGCCCGTAGTGTGATCGCGAGTCCGTGCGGTGAGGCTGCCATCCTGATTTGCGCCATCCCTAAATGTCTGTCGATCTGCCATGCTCTTGCTGTAGCTGACACCTGAGCGCAGACCGGTTGCGAATTTCCAGTCGAAGTTTGCTGAGATGAGCGGCGAGTAGTCGATTGTCTGAATCTCACTGCGCTTTTGGCCCGTGCTGACATTGAACTGCCAGTTCTTCTTTTCCGAGTATTTGGAGTCAAGAGTGAGATTGTTTGTGAATAGCTTAGGAAATATCAACCAATCGATCTTGCCAAAACGGAAGCCAAGATCGGGCCAGGTACGTCCGTCGTCGCGAGTTTGCTTGTTTGAACCTTCCTGAATATTGTAAGCCCAATTCGCGGTAACTGAGAATCCGAGCGGCAATCTAACACCCGACCGAGCCGAGTAGGAACGGCCTTTGCCATACTGGTCGACTTGGTTTGTGGAAGAGGAGGTTGGCACGCGGTGCGCCTTGGGATCGCTGGTTAACCCGAGACGGTACAAGAGACCTGGGCGTTCGTCAAAGCCATCGAGAGCGATGCGTTCATCCCACTTGAATGAGGTGGAAATTGGGTCAATTTGATCGGTGAAGAAATGAATAAATCGGAGCCCGTGCATGTACAAGGGAGTGCCCGGCACCTTGGGCTTTTGTTCCTTCTTGTCTTTGTGAAGAGTATCAGTTTCGGCGGAGCGCCGTAGTGAATCGAGCGTGGGATTGCGCAGCGGCGCCTTGGGTGGAGTTGGACGTTTTGCGGTCGAGCCCTTACCCTGCCCCAACAATTTCTGGATATTGAGGGTGGCGCCTGCTGAGAAGCTGCGCGAATTTTGAATGCGACGAACACTCGAGATCAAGCCGGCTGTTCCGCTCTGATCGAAAGTCTCACCGTGTGATCCGGAGAAGCTCAATCGGGTCCCTGTTACGAATGGGAGCACGTTGGGGCTGTAACTGGCAGTGAATGCCTCATCAAAGCGACGTTCGCGACCCAGAATGATACTTTTCGGATTGAGCGAGAGCTTAAGGAGGTTTGGATCGCTGATGTCACGATCGGTTGTGAACCGATAAGTGAGTTCCCACCCGGTCAGCGGGTTCATTCCGGTATCGAAAGCGCCACGCAGGACACGGGAGTATCGAGATGTGCCAACACCAAAGTTGTTGATGCGGTTTTCGGTTGTACGGTTGACTTCGCCGTTGAAGCCAATCCTGTTTGGCAGCGGATTGACTTCCGTAGCGCTGACGCGTTTTGGAATCAGCGGGAGTCCGCGTAACCACGAGAACAACTTGAGACCGTTGCGCAAAGGGGATGTAACGGCGTAAGTTCCCTTGGCGTTGTAGCCCTCAGTATCGTTAATCGGGACTGTCGGCGTCTTGGACTTTGATTTGTTCCAGGAGAAACTCGACTGGAACTTGTTCAGCAGCACAGTGAAGAGCGGATTGCTTGTCCGCTTGTTCCACCGCTCACTGATTGAAAAGCGATAACTGGTGTTAACGCTCTTTTCGTCCTCGATACGATCGGCTGGAACGAGGATGTCTGATCCGGTGATCAGGCGCGGAGTCAATTCGGATCGATTCCAGCTGTAGCTGAATGGTAGTGAGGCACCGTCGGTGGGCGGCAGGAACTTCTCGAAGTTCACATTGACGTTGTAGCCATAGGAAGTGTTTTTGCTCCCGGAACCAAGGTCACGGCGGTCGGCCTGGGTTAAGGTTCGGAAGAATTCATCTTGACGTGAATAGCTTCCAGACACGGATGCGACATCGGCCAGAGTAATGGACCCCGAAAGGAATCCAGCAAGTCCTTTGTCGTCTCGGACCTGGGTAGCGCGCAGTTCATCAATCCAGATATTTCCGCTTATCAAGCTTCCAGCGTCAAGAGAATCTGAATTGGTGATGCCCATGACGTAGTACTTCACCCGGGTTATTGAAGGGTTGCCGAAGACCCGGAATTTCCCTTCGGAGTATTCATTCGTGTCGGGGAACTGCTGCCGGAGTTCGACCAGTTTCAATTTCACCTGAGTCAGTTCATCGAATACAACATTGACGGAATGATCCGGATCCCAGCCGGTATTGAGGGTAGTCCGATACTCGTAATAGTTCTTGTTGTCGGGGCCGAATCGGAAGAAGAAGAGGAAATTCGGGCGAACGCTGTCGCCGTGAATCCACATCTCCATTTTGTTGTATCCGCTCAGGTCCTGCGATTTAAAAGGAATGCGCTCAGCCATGCCGGAATCGGCCGGAGCGAGGTTGAGGAAATCGAAGCGCAATGCCTGCTCACGTTCACGCAGCCCAGTTGTTTTGTCGTAGAAGCCCTCGACACCCGGGGGTGGCGAGTAGACAGTATCTTCCTCGGTATTGATAACGGAGACTTCAAAACGTGTTTCCTCGGTACGAACTTTGTCAATCGGCAGAACTGCCGTAGCCTCCCAGGCGTTTCTGCTCAGTTCTACTTCGGCGATTTCGACAAAAGCTGTGTCGATTTCGACGCCATCGATCCAGAGTCGCAGCGACCTGATGTTACTACTGATGGGAGTGCCGATTACATTGTAAAGCGTGCTGTCCTGGAAGGGAATGCGGACCGTATACCAGTCATTGCGTTCAGTTCCGTAAACACGGAAAGGGTTATTGGCAAGGTCGACCGTCCAGCTGAAGTAATTGTTACGCTCCTCAAGAAGTCCATCATTATTCAAGTCCTCAGTGTCGGGGCGATTCAATCGCGACAGGTCATCGCGGTTCTTTTCCGTGCCATTGATGCGATTGTAGTCATCGCGGTTGTCGCTATTGTAGAACCAGTTGTCACCGGCTGGATCATCGCTACTACAGTCATAGCCGGGGGGCGCTGTGCCTGCGATACAGAGCGCTTTTTCCTGTTCGTCAGAGAGCAGATCGAGTCCGACATCTTCATCTGTTTCGGCGATCTCGTTTGGGTTCTTGGTGTCCTCTGTATCGATCTTCCCATTTCCATTCAGGTCTTCGCCGATTTCGCCAAGCTCGATATGAAGCGTGCCAATCTTGCCGCGCATGCGGAGTTCGATGAATTTGGTCTTGGACTGGTCATAGGCGCCCTTCGAAAACGCCTTCATGATTCCCGCAAACGAGGCATTCTTCTCACTGGTGTCATTCGTTTTCGGTACAAAACGAAGGACGAGAATATTGGTCCGGTTCTCGCCAGCTTTAACTTCGCGATCATAAATATCAGTGACCGGAATTTGATCGTAAGGATTGTACCAGATTAGTGCACCGCGTCTTCTCGAAAGCGTGTCAATTTGCGCCGGCGCCGTGATTGGCCCCCAGCCGACACGATTAACACCAAGAGAGAAGCGTTCTTTGGAGCCTTCAAAATCATCGATGGAGGCTTCGCCCTTGACATTCGGATTGGGTAGAGACTGGCCGATTTCACCCTGAATGGCGACTCGGGAAGGTGATTTTGACTCATAGAACGGAAGCATATTAACAATTCGAGTCAGGCCATAGCTGTCGAAGCTGTATGCGGCATCAACATCGAGATTGAGGAACTTTGCCTGTTCTTCACCAAGTTTTGGTTTGCGGTCGGTTTCCTTCTCGGATTTGTATAGCGCCATGGCACCAACGCGGAAATTCCGGGAGAATTCATATTCGCCTCGTACTCCGAGGAGGGTCTTCTTCTGCGAAGTGATGAGCGGCGCGTATTCGTAGTCGACCTTAACGTCGGCACCCGCGCTGAGGGCCTGTTCGTTGAGGAAGGTGATGCTGCCGACTTCGTATGAAATTCGATAGTCGACATCTTTTGTTAGAGGGCTGCCATTAAGCGTGACGGATTCTGACCCGGGTACGATGTCATAATTCCCCAGTCGAAATTCGCTTTGCCGAGAAGAAGACGTGACTTCGATGTAATACTTGGATGCGTTTGTTCGGTCGGTTGCCGAAGTAGTGTCGTAAATTGCCGAAACTCTCTCGGCAAGAACATCCGAGTCAAAGGGACGTCGAGATGGAAAACGCAGATGGCCGCGATAACGATCGAGAAGCTGAGTGTTGAATCCATCAACTTTGCCGTCTTTGTCTTCATCAAGTCCCAGCAGGCTTATGAAGTCAACGCCGTTTTGATGGTAGAGGTCGGATTCCTGCTTTTCTGAGGCCTGCTGGGCATCACCCCGCCAGATGACGGCATTAAAGCCATCAGGATCGTCGACGCGACCAACGTCATAGACATTGCGCCAAACGTAATTCCAACTGACAAAGGAAGGTCGAGGATTGTCGGAGCGAAGGAGTTTCAGGACAATCAACGTGTCATTCTCTGAGCTACCCAAATCGCCCACGCTGATTATGGTGTCGCGGCCGTCGGAGAACTTGCGTCTGTATTCCATATAGACACCCACGGCCCGATTGTCCGGTATGCGTTGATCAAAGAGAATGTATTGGGACGTACGGTTGACAAGATAGAAGTCTTCGCTGGGCTGTGATGATCCGCGATCGGCACCATAGAGAATAAATGTTCCGCCGGTCGCCTCATTCGGGTATTTGTCGGGATTATACGGGTCGACATACAGACGAGCTGTCTTCTTGGGAATCTTGCTGTCCTGGTTGTTCGGGTAGAAGATATAGACTTCCAGCTTGGTGATACTATCAGGCGGCAGATCGATCCCATCCTCCTGTCGCGGTCCCATAAGGTCTGCGAAGGAGAAAATGGTATCTTGACGAGTCAAATCGAAGTACTGATTATCGAGATAATTCCAATCACGGATGATTCTACTTGAAGATTCGGCACCGGCTCGGAAAGAGGCCGACTTATTGGACGATTTTTCCTGTGAGGCAATACCGGTCAGACGAAGGCCGCCGATTGCTGCAGTGGTCTTAATGCCAAACAGCCCCTGAATATTCTGAGAGTATCCAGAAAAACGAGTTGATGGGAGTGACAAGTTTGTGTTGCCGAGTTCGATGGTCTTGACGATGTCATCCTCGTCGCCCTTGTAGCGCAGTTGAATTCGATTGGCGAGTGACTCCTGACGTTTGGAGTCCTGGTTAACGTCGACTGTGATCTTTGAACCGATGGTGCCATTGATGGTGAAGCTTGATATCTGCTCCATCTGCAGCGATGGGAATTTGCTCTGTCCCGCAGTCACTTGTTCGCCATCGTTCCATTGACTTCGGCCAGCAAAGGAGATCTTGCGATAGCCATTAACCTTTAGACCTGCGCCACCCTCACCGATGATTGATTTGATCATCCTAGGGGTCTTGATGGGGATTTCGAATTCTAGCAGTCCGCCCCCACCACCCTGAGCGCGTCGCAATTGTGCTTCCTTTGCACCCTTTTGAAAAAGCAAACGGGCTTCACGGTCGAATTCGCGATCCTGGGTAACCCTTGGAGTGACTGCCAATGGAATTGCGTATCCGGTGAAGCGGCCGGTACCTTCATTGAAGACGAGGAGTTCACTGGCCTCATCGTAGTTGAAGATCAGAGTCTTTTTCAGCGATGGGGAATCAAAATAGGCCCGTGGTTCTTGCGAAATCGAGAAACCGATCTGGTCGAATGGCCTGATGGTGATATCAGTAATCCGCGTCGGGGGCATCTTGAGGGAAATGGCCGTGCCAACAGCGGCATGCAGATTTGCTGTCGAGAGCAGCAGGCTGAGACAGAATCCCGTGAGTAATCGGGCGAGTATCAAATTAGAACGAGTCAAGTTATTACAGAGCAACAAATTCATTCGTTATATATCTTGTCGATAGAAACCTCCGTTAGCTAAAGTCTCCAAGTAAGATTACTTCTTCCGAGAGCTCTACGCCATAAACTTCTTTAACTTTTTGCTTAAGCTTAAGCGAGAGTGCACGTACTTCGGACGCTGAAGCGCCACCTTTGTTTATCAAGATATTAGCGTGATTCGGGTATACTCCAGCATTTCCTACTGCCATCTCCTTGCCACCGATCTGCTCCAAGAGGAATCCCGCGGCGATTTTGCCATGAGGAGCACTTTTATCCTCTATGTTCTTAAAAAAGCAGCCAGCTGAGATGTCTTCGTGTGGATGACGGGACCAGCGCTGTTCAAGGATTTCGGTGGCCCGGTTTCGCAGCAATTCGATATCCTCGTGTTTCAACTTGAATCGGGCAGAGAGCACTATGTTTTTGGACCATTTGAGATTACTGTCGCGATAACGGAAGCCGAGCATTTCCTTGACCTCAGTGTAGAGACCTTGCGTCGGATGATATAGATTAGTGTCTATCAGGGTGTCAGAAATGGACTGGCCGTATGCACCGGCATTTCCGACGATTGCTCCGCCGACGGTACCCGCGATTCCTGAAAGCGACTCCAAACCGGCAAGTCCGATTTCGACGGCGTGTTCCACCATTTTTGCCAACGAGTAGGCAGCTCCGACGTTGATGACATCATCCACTATTTCAAAGAAGTCGATTTGCGGCAGAATGATCATACCACGGAAGCCCTTGTCCGATGCGAGAATATTGGAACCACCGCCGATTACAAAATAGTCGATGTTGTTCTGCTTACAGTAAGCAACAGCCTCGACTACTTGCTCGCCAGTCTTGCAGAAAGCTGTCCAGTCGGCGGGTCCACCAATTCCGAAGGTAGTGAGTCGCGCAATCGGATAATTGGCTTCTAAGCGAAAGCTCAACCCCGATGCTGTGCTTACCGGGCGGGGTTTTTCAGGTGATGTAGACATTCTGAGTGATTCTCCCGAATCGAGAACTGCGAATTAGATCGAGGGATTAGAAACCTTGTTTAGTTACCACCCGATACTGTTTTACCATGACTTTCATCAGGTGTTCCGGTTTTTTGATCCCGATTTACTTCATCGACATAATTCATCTGCAATTCAGCGAGTAGTCTGGCCAGTAATCGTGTTTCGGAATCGTCGAGGTTGCCCATGGTCTTTTTCCTGATCATTTCCATCATTTCGATGGTCGCTTGGGCTTGTTCGAGATCGCGTTCGATTTTTCCGCTCATGGGGTTCATGATTTTCCCGAGTTGCTGCATCCCGGCTGCGTGAAGGCTGAAGAGCAGGGCACTGAAGAGCGCTTGTTCGCGAGCGGATCCAGAAATCTCAGCCATTGCCTTTTTCTTCCATCTCGATAGCGATCACGATGTTATGCTGAAAGTCCAGCAGTTCGGCATCGATTTTCTTGAGTTGTCGAATCATGTCGTAGTCGGTGGTTGTTTCGATGAGCCGGCTTAGTTTCTCGGAGAGCAAACGGGTGTCGCTGAGGTACTGCTCAAGTTCGAGCTTAAGATTCTTTGTACTATGAGACGCCACTTGTGTGCTCTTTCTCCCGTTGTTCTTTGATGAAGTGATTCAGTTTGAGGCGTTCCTGATCGGACATCGCCAGCGCATTCGTCATCAATTTATGGGCATATTCGCGAGCCGTCAAGATTAAACTTAGGTCTGTGGCGATGTTGGCAACGCGGAATTCGGGCATTCCGCTTTGCCTGACGCCGAGTAGTTCTCCAGGACCGCGAAGCTCAAGGTCGAGCTCCGCAATCTTGAAACCGTCTGTGCTTTCAACAAATCGCTCAAGCCGCTGATAGCTGTCGCCAAGAGGGTCGGAATCGGTCAGCAGAATGCAGTAAGATTTTTTGTTGGATCTGCCGACCCGTCCGCGCAGTTGGTGTAACTGGCTCAGGCCGAAGCGATCGGCATGTTCGACGATGATGACAGTCGCATCAGGTATGTCGATTCCAACCTCAACGACAGTGGTGGCGACCAGTATTCCGATTTCTCGTCTCGCAAACAGCGCCATGGTTTTGTCGCGTTCGCCCTTCTTCATCTGGCCATGAACCAGACCTACGGAGAGGTCAGGGAATATTTCTTCGCTAAGGTCTTTGTAGGCCTTGGTGGCCGCTCTCAGTTGAGACTTCAGCGATTCTTCGACAAGAGGGTAGATAATGAATACCTGATTACCAGCTCTGACTTCGTCGCGTGTGAATTTGTAGATTTTCGGGCGATCGGCGTCGGTTCGCAGTGCAGTCTTAACAGGGATTCTACCGACCGGCATTTCGTCGATGATTGAGAGATCTAAATCGCCGTACGCAGTGAGTGCAAGCGTGCGAGGAATCGGCGTTGCAGTCATCACAAGAAGGTCGGGTGATTTCCCTTTCGAGAGAAGCGTATCACGTTGAGAGACGCCAAACCGATGTTGCTCATCGACTACAGCAAATGCGAGTTTCGAATAAAGGACATCGGCGGAAATCAACGCGTGGGTTCCGACAATAATCTTAACCTCACCTGTGGCAAGGCCCTTGAGAATTGCCGTGCGTTCGCGCGGCGGAGTAGAACCGGTTAGGAGCACGGGAGAGTGCCCCTCGCCTTCGAGCAATTTGCTGATGGTGTTGAAGTGCTGTTGCGCGAGCAATTCGGTCGGTGCCATCAAGACCGCTTGGAAACCCGACCGAGCGACGAGGGCCATTGCCATGGTTGCCACCACGGTTTTGCCGGAGCCAACATCGCCCTGAAGAAGCTTCAGCATCGGTTCTGGTTTGTAGAGGTCCGCGAGAATCTCCGCCACAGCCTTATTCTGGGAACGGGTGAGCTTGAATGGCAGGCTCTTGACCCACTCGCGGAAGCTTTGATCAGGCTTCTCGATGACATGAGATTTGTGTTTGTGGGCGATCCGCTGACGACGGTCAGCGACCTGCAGTTGGAACAGCAACAGTTCACGAAAGGCCAGCGAATAGCGGGCGTGGGAGCGAATTTCAAAATTGTCAGGGTAGTGTATTTGCTTAATCGCCAGCGACAGAGGCATCAAATCGGCAGCGGCGATGACGGAGTCCGGCACGATATCCTGGAGTTTGTCACCAAACTGATCGAGTGCCGGCTTGATGATTCGGCGAAAACCGCGCGAATCGAGCCAGTTCGACTTCAGGAACTCGGAAGAAGGATAAATCGGAATAATGCGACCGGTGTGAATCTTGGCCTCTTCCTCATCCTCGAAGATGACCTCTACTTCAGGATGGATGATGCGCGCGCCGCCGCGAAAATCGGTCACTGTTCCAGAGACTGATAGAGTCATGCCGCGCTTGAATTTCTTTTCAATGAACTTGATGCCGTTAAACCAGAGCAGCGGCAAGTGGCCGGAATCATCCTGAATCACGATTTCGTAAAACTTTTTGCGAGCCCGCAGCAATCCCTGCATAACGACTTTGCCAACGACGGTGACCTCTGATCCAATCTGCAGATTGGCGATCGGCTGAAGATTGGACCGGTCGAGATAGCGACGCGGGAGGTAGTACAGCAGGTCCGCAACGGTCTCAATGCCGATACGTTGGAGGACCTCAGCCCGCTTCGGACCAACACCTTTGAGGTAAGTGATCGCGACTTCAGCGGGGTCAGTCGAGTAAGGCATAAAAGAATGTGAGAAGGTTAACACTGAAAGTCAATCGCGATTAGTGAGAACAAGTCATCATCGACCCAACACCGACACCAAACGCATTACTTCTTTTCCTGATAGATTTTGCCGAGGTGGCGTTCGAGGATTTCATCGGCCACGATGATTCGTTTTTCCCAAAGTCCGCGATCGGGAGTTTGCAGATCCGCCAAATAGAAGTCGAAGTATGCCCGCCAGCGCTGGTAATCCTCCCAGGAAGATTCGAGTTGTTGCATCGAGCGAAAAGACTGCTCTGCGTACCAAAGTCCTGGACCAACCAAGGTCAGTGAATCCTTCCAAGCTTGGAGCGAATCGCGTTGTGAGGCCGGAGCAATCAGTTTCCAGCTCGCATACATCCCTTGATTCAGTTGTTTGAAGACTTGGGCGTACACCGACCAGTCGCGTCCGCTTGACTTGCTCAGTCGCGCAGTGTCCGGCTGAATCGGCGCTCGAATCGGTTCTGCCGAATTCGCCATGCGTCTTTCCCTGCTTGGAGGCAAGATCGTCTCGGTGAATAAGGTAACAGAATCTACGCGGAGCACGATATCCGCTTCTTTTGCCATATCGCTCGCCTCGTTGGAGGCCGTTGCGCCGGAGGATGGACCTGACAAACTCTGCAGTTGATTAGCGGCAGATTTCTCTTTTGGTATAGGCTGCAGTAGGTTTCGTTCAACAATAACGATTTGCGCTTCTGACTTCGTGGTATCAGGAGGGAGTGAGACCGGTTCCACGACTGATCCCTGCAATTGAGTCGGCTTCGTGGTGATAACAGGGGCGCTTTTCGTTTGGTCAGCCTCATTTTTGGCAACTTTGGAGCGACTTCCATTTGTCGGTTCGGTCTTTTTGCTTTCCTCCTCGACAATTGGCGGGGGCTGGACAGTAGGCTCGTATTGGGGCCAGAGAGCAACACTGTCCTTCTTGGGAGTTGTCACGATTGCCGGCTTAAGTTCGATTGTGCGAATCTCACTCGGGTATTTTTTTGCGCCGGGTCCGAACATGTTCATGCCGATCACAGCTATCAAGAACATTGCCGCCACAGAACTGATAATCGCGACGGTCTTGCGGCGTTCAAGCAGAAAGTTGATCACTTTGGAGCGATCTGGCTGTAATTCGCGCTTGAGGCGGGAATCGATTCGGCCGGCAAGTTTGTCGAAGTAGGTATCGTCGGGAAGTGCAACCTCGGAGTCCTGAGCGACCTTGTTGAGTCTCTGCAAAGTCTGCAGTTCGGCGAAGAGATCGGGATAGCTCTGAATATCCCGCTCGAACTCGCGCATTTCCTTCGGAGCGAGCTCGCCATCGAGATATGCCGACAGGTGTTCTTCTATGTAGTTTCTATCCACTATGACTCCAATAGATCTTTCAAGTCCACTACCAATCGTTGTCTGGCACGGTGCAGACGTGACATGACCGTCCCGACACTGATCTTCAGGCGAGAGGCGATTTCCTCATAGCTTAGCTCTTCATGCATTCGCAGCACAAACACGGCTCTAAATTCCGACGGCAGATTGTTGATAGCTTCCTGATAGCGGTGGTCTATTTCTTTGCGGCTGAGGCTCTGATGCGGATCGTCGTCAGGGTGCTGCGACATTTGGGCCTCAACAATCAACTCTCCTTCTTCCCCTGCGACCTGGAACTTCTGCCGCTTGATGTAGTTGATCGCGTTGTTGGAAGCGATGCGAAGTATCCAAGACTGGAATGGAAAGGACTCATCGAACGTTGCAATAGCTTGATATGCCTTGATAAAGGCCTCCTGAGTCAGATCGTCAGCGGCATCATGTGAACCGCCCAGCCGAAAACAGAGAACATAGACCTTGCGCTGGTAACGCCGAACCAAGTCACCGAAGGCTCTCCGGTCGCCTTCTTTCGCCCGCCGAATCAGGTCCAGATCGGAGGAATCGGCGTCCCCCACCATCATTAGTACCAACAGGTGCAAGGTTTATTCCCCAGCCGGGCGTAGAATCCTTAAGGTCATGCGTTCGAAAATCTGCTCTTTCGATTCGCTTGAAAATCGGTCAGCCAGTTCGGTCTGGTAGACTTCACGCAGCGCCGCAACGAGTTCGGCTGGTTTGAATTGGCCGGCCTGCTCCTGAATCTTCTGGAGGAAAAATGGATGAATTCGGAGTTTTCCGGCGAGGTCCTCACGGCTGAGCTTGCCGGAATATGCTTGCACGAGGAGGAGTCGTTCGAATTGGCTGTAGAGTGCCCAGATCAATCGGCCGCGGCCATCGGCGCCGGAGCTTTCGAGATACTGGCGCAATGCGGCAAGCATCATCCGCGGTTTCTTTGAGGCCACACTCTCAGCCACCTGGAACTGGCTAAAGAATCTGCTGTCCGAAAGGAAGCTGCGAACATCAGCGATCCCGACTTTCTTCTTGTCAGCATGAACTATCGATATCTTTTCAACTTCGTTTTCAATGTCACCGCAATCACTGCCGACAATTCGGCAGAATTCCGTGACTGCGTCTTCATCAATCCCCATACCGCGGATTGAGAAGCGAGAGCGAACATATGGAGGCAGGTGATTGTCGTAGAGTTCCCTGGTTTCGACGAAAATGCAGGCCGAGTTGAGTGCTTTCGCGAAGGAGGTACGGCCATCAAGCTTCTTTGCGCTGCCAATGAAGAGCACGGAAGGATCGAGTGACTTCAGAGAGCGGATCAGGAATTCCTGCGACTTTTCGGGGAGTTTGTCCACGTCGGACACGATGACGACGGTATTGCCACCGAAGAGCGGCACGCCCGAAAGAAGTTGCTCCAATATCTGTGCGGTAGTCTTGCGGCCGATAAGTGAGTGCTTGTTGAGTGAGCCGCCTATCCCGAGCCTGGCTTTGCTAATCTTCTCGGTCAGCAGAAAGCGCTGGTAGTAATCATCGCCAATGAGGATGTACGCGGGGTCGAGTTTGCCGGCTTCGACTTTCTCGAGAGCTTGGGTGAACGAAAGTTTGGCCATAGGAGGATGGTAGGAGATTTAATGGGAGATGTCAATAACATCGAGGGATACCGTGCCCTTCGGATCACGAGCCTATTCCAATGCGTCTGTTCCGCTTAACGAAACTGGAATACTGTGAAAACAAAGAAGGCGAAACCCAACGGTTTCGCCTTCCTCTTGGAGGGTATGAGTAATGTCAGTCCGCATTCAAACTTAGTTGTGCCGGATTCTCACGCTGTGGAATCCAGTTTAGTGAGTAAGAGAATTTGTTCTTGAAGAGAAGCGCCATATTGCGAAACGGCTGGAGGTCTTTGGTGCAATACATTTTCTGGTTGATCTGATTCACGACTGTGAAGCTGTCGCCATAGATTTCGATGGTGCGGTCGCGGAAGACCTGGGGATTGAGTTCGACGAATTCGAGAAGAGTCAAGAGTGCGGCATATTCACACTCGGCTGGTGAACCTGCGAAGCGGGTCCGGAAGATGATTCCGGCATCAGGCACTGTAAACGAGAGCACTGCGGCATGAAGTCCGTCTTCGCGCTTATCCTGGACCTGGCTGTAGAAATAGCACTCCATCTGGTTCCTCCTCGATCAGTTCAGTAGAGCTTTGAGCAAAGACTGTGCCGCCGGAAGGACTTCATAAGACGCGAAGAGTTATGGGCGGGCAGATATGTAAGGGCGCGCTATGTGACAAGGCCGGTTGGACTTAGCGTCATGGTGATGATCGCTTCTTGTTACATGTGTCACTTGCCGCTAATTGGAACAAGGGTATCTGCTGCAAAGAGATTCACACAATCTGCAGTACTCATTGCAGCCGCTCGTGTCAGGTGGTCATGTTGGGAGCGGGAGCGCCAACAATGCGTTCGTACTCCTGCAGGGCGAAGCGATCAGTCATGCCGGCGATGTAGTCCTTCATGACAGTCTTGGTCGGCTGGTCGAAGAGGCGTTGGCGGAACTTCTGGGGTAGTAACTCAGGATTCGCCGTGTAGGCACTGAAGAGTTCGCTGATGACCTTGACGGCCATTTGGTTGATTTCGACGAGTCGAGGGTGGCGGTAGAGTCGATCGAAGAGAAATCTCTTGAGTTCGCGACCCGCAACTTGGGCAGTGCTTGAGAAGCGCACGATGTTCTCCGGGCAATTGCGGACGTCGTCAATCGACTGGATGCCATAGGTCCCAAGACGTTCTGCGGCAGTTTTAATAATGTCCGAAACACCCCAGTTGATAAGCAGGCGAATCAAGTGGTAGTGGCGCTTTCGCGGCGTGAGATCTGGGTAGGTGCGCTGCGACTGTTCAAAGAGCTTCGCAATGATTGGAACATCGAGGAGTTCCTGCATGGCCAGGTAGCCAGAGAAGAAACCGTCGTCAACATCGTGAGCGTTGTAGGCGATTTCGTCGGCGAAGTTGACGAGCTGGCCTTCAAGAGTCGGACGCAGATGAGGGTCGAAATCATTGCCGACCGGCATATCATAGTCGGTTTCATGTTTGACGATGCCTTCTCTTGTCTCGTAGGAGAGATTGAGTCCTCGAAACCTGGGATAACGATCTTCAATATAGTCGACGACCCGGAGTGACTGAGCGTTATGATTGAAGCCGCCATCATTCTTGAGGATCTGGCGCAGGGCGTCCTCACCGGCATGGCCGAACGGCGTATGGCCGAGGTCGTGGACCAGAGCGACCGTTTCCGCCAAGTCCTCGTTGAGTCTCAGAGCACGAGCGATAGTGCGCGAGATTTGAGCGACCTCCATTGTATGAGTGAGGCGGGTGCGAAAGTGATCGTCATCGGGTGACGCGAAGACCTGAGTCTTGTGTTTAAGCCGCCGAAACGCAGCCGAGTGAATGACGCGATCGCGATCGCGCTGAAAGCAGGTACGATATTCGTGCTCGGGTTCAGGAAACTGGCGGCCCTGCGAACTTCTGCTCATAGCGGCATAGGGCGCGAGTATCTGAGCCTCGTGCTGCTCGATTAGCAGGCGACTATTGGTGATTTCGGACATCAGTGACTATACCTCAAACCAACGCGATGAGTGCCGCCCAAATATACGTTGTTACAATATGCATATTCAAAGCTAAAACCGCGTAGTTTGAGAGAAAAGCCGCCGGAGATTTCGAGCGGTTCGGTTTCGAGACCAAGTAGCAGGTCGAAGTTCCTGTTGATTGATGTCTGTTGACCAATGGAGAATCTATCGGGATGGTTGGAGTTTAGATGATGGCAAAGCACAACCTTCATTTGCGATGCCGAGTATGAGGCTGCTAACTCTGCTGTAAGCGGTAGTTCGTCGTCTTGTCGGTCGAAATGAGGGCGATTGATGTTGGACACCGAGGCTGCAAGTCTCAATCGAGCCATGGGTCGCGAGACTGCACCAAATGAGAGCGAATTGGCGGAAGTCTTGCCATACCCCTCTCCAAACTCTATCCCCAAGTGCTCAACGGCAATTCCGATTCGACACTGCGAAATCAATGGCATGGAGGCTGCCAAGAGTAAACTCCGTTCGTAGAAGTAATCCAGTCCAATAAGTTGCGTTACAGCAACTCCCAACTGGAAAACCTGGATTCGACACATTGCCGCACCTGCGGCGATATCGAAGTCGCTCATTTCAAAGAATCGCGCACCATAACCTTCGAGAGCATAAGTCGAGCTGCAGGCGAGTGCTGGATTATGATAGATGTCGAGCGGCGCCGCATTGTCAAGAATTGGAGCACCTCCGACAGCAAAAGAGCTGACTGAGCCTCGTGGGAGCTCTGCAGCCACAATCGCCGGCATCAGTGTCATTACGACTATGAGCAGGCGGTTGACGAGACTGCTATTTGGGCGGGGCAACTGCAAAGCCAACCTTCTGTGAGAAATCGCCAGTTTCGGATTCGATCTTCAGGATGTAGGCGCCAAGAGGAAGCTTTGAGGCGCTGTCGGATGTGCCGTCATAAGAAAACTCACCCGACGAGAAATACTGCGACTCGGCAAGTGAGCGTCGTCTTCGCCCCGAAAGGTCGAAAATCTCGATTGTGAATTTGCTTGCCGGTGGGCACTGAAGGCTGAAGTGCAACTCCTCTCCGGCATGTGGTGCAAAGACGTGATTCAGAAGAGTCAGAGAGACTTGGCCGTTGTAGAGACCGGACACGGAATTTGCGGAACAGGGTGTTGAGCCTGAGGTCGCCGTCGAGGGGTACCAGATGTTGCCTGAGTTATCATCGGTTTCGTTTCTTTCAAGCGATCTGTTTTGTCCGGCGGATTCTGAGAATGTCGCCGAGTCTGAGATGGCGCCAAATTCATCGCGAAGTATCAGTATGTCGCCGCCGTTATTCAGACTGCTCCAACTGGCAGGAGATACGGTCCGGCAGGCATTTCCGTAGAACTGCTCAAAGGCAACACTATCCTGGGCGACAACGGCATAGTCGCCGGGCACAAGCAGGAAATGTTGATCGAGGCGCTGCTGGCGCGACATATCGCCGCATGACCAGCCTCGCAGGTCGATGGCGTAGTCGGATACATTCTTGATCTCGATCCATTCACTCTCAAGCGTTCCAGCTGGATCAGCCAGAAATTCGGTAATTACCAGTTCGGAGGTCAATGCTCCAGTCGTAATACAGCCAAAGGCAGAGTTGTTGTCGAGCACTTCATCGGGCGATAGTTGGAAGAATAGGTAGTGCCGGCCAGTATTTAGGTGAATCGCTGTCCCGACGAGGGCCGTGTCTCCGCCAGGCATCGGCTCGCAATCAACCTGCGAGACGAATTCACTTACTTGAGCTTCTCCGTCGCGGTTGAGGTCTTCGGAGACAGTCACCGTCGTACGGGAAGACGCTTGATAGGCGTTATTCAACAGGCTGAACCGAGCGTGAATCAAGGAGAAGTCAAGTGAGTCACGCTGTAAGACAAGTGATCCCGGAACAAAGCCAATGTCATTGGCGGCGGGTGATGGTCGAGCGGAATTTGGAGCACAGGGAGTGGCGCCGGACTGAGCCACTGACGGGTACCAGGCTGGCAGTCCGATAGTTGACTGCTCATTTAACTCGAGCGATTGATTCCCGCCCGCGCCGGTAGTGAATGATACGCTGTCTGAAAGCGTTCCAAATTCGTCACGAACAATGATTATATCTCCATCATTATTGAGATTGGCCCAGTTGCGGCAAGTTAATGGAGCGCAGGACTGCGGATAGATGAGGTTGAAGGCATCAGCATCTTGCGCAATAACGCGATACTCGCCCGGCGCCAGCACGGTGGGGGATTCCAAAGTGTATTGATGTGCTAAATCACCGAACGACCAGCCGCTCAATTCGATCGGCTGCGAGGAGGCGCTTCTGATTTCAATCCACTCACTTTCGAGATCAGCCGTAGGATCGGCAAGGAATTCGGTCACAAGCAACTCTCCGGTTTGAGGTCCGGTAGTGATCATGCCACAGATTCTGTTATTACCTGCCGATTCGTCATCTTGAAGCTGAAATAGGAAGAGATGGCGGCCCGTCGGGGCTTCGATGCGAATCTGAATCATTGCTGAATCACCGGCAGCAATCGGGCCGGACTCGTTTTCGAATAGAACCTCTTCCCCGTCGAGCAAGCTGTCGCGGTCGACATCGGAGGCGACCGTGATTCTGACCATTGGGACATCACGGTAGCCGTAGTTCAATAGCTTCAGGTAGGCAAGAATGAGTGAAGCTTGGAGCGAGTCTTTGTCCAATGTCAGGCTATTGGCGACAATTCCGATATCGAAAGCCACCGGCACTGGGCGGATGGAATTTTCGGCACAGGGTGTCGATCCCGCAGGCGATGTTGAGCGGTAGAACGACGACTCGAAGTTAGTGCCGATGGAATCCAGATCGCGCTCCCAGGATTGTCCGAGCTCGTTATCTCCGCGATAAGCAATGGAGTCGGAAATGGCATTGAGTGGCGTTCGCAGAACTATCGATCCGGTGTTGTTTCCGAGCGGATGCCAAATATTAGGTTGAACCAGGTGGCAAGTGAGTTCGGGAAAGCGCGCGAGCAAGCAGAGGCTGTCCTCGCAGACGATAAACTTTTCACCGGAGTGGACAAGGTAGTTTGAGTCGATCAAAGACGCCTTGCCGTTGATTTCGAGATTCCAATCGTGCAGTGAAATATCGTAATCGACAAGGCTCTGGACCTCGATCCATTCGCAACCCTTGTCGATCGAGGCAATGCATACGAATTCAGTTACTTGTAGTTCAGGCGCGAAGCGGCCGACGACGAATTCAAAACTGATATGGTTGTTCGACGAATCATCATCGGCAGAAAGCACCAAGAGAAGTGATTGACGCCCGGCTCTAGGAGGCAATGATAATTGCCTGATGTGAAGCGAGTCGGGCAGCACTGTATCGAGTTGTACATAGTGTGTCGGTTCATAAGGACTAATCAGGCCGTCGAAGTTGGTGTCATCGATGCATTTGATTACGGAACTTTCAACTGCAACCTGCCCGAGGTTCTCGACAGCGATCCGCAATTGCAGCGGTTGATCAGGCTCAGGCGGCACAAAGATCTCGCACTCTTCTTCGATGAAGCCCAAGTCGTGCATCTTGGCAGCCACGGAATTCGTTTTGCCGGGTGTGGAGAGGGCCGCTGACTTGCAGTATTTGAAATTCCTGCTGCGCGACTCGGCTGACGGGTTGATCCGTTCGAGGCTAACGCCATCGGGCGGAGACGAAGCCCATTTGAGTGATTCGGATGAACCAGTGGTCAGCTCGACAATGGTTACTGAGTCGCCCGAGTTGCGCAGCGACATCTTCGCGGGAAGTAACGGATAATTCTCAAGCGAATCGTCTCCCCAAGCGTTCGAGGAGTTGCCCCACTGTCGTTCAAATGAGGCGGACGCATCTGTCGTGATCGGTTTGCGAGAAAGAACAACAAATGCGTGAGATTTGACCCAACGCGAAGTGAAGCGTGTGGTATCGGCGGCTTCTATGAAGATGTGGTTCTTGAGATCAAGGGAATCTACACCAGCATTGAAGAGCTCGATCCATTCCAAAGAGGTTTCGCTTCCGGGCTCGTTGATCATCACTTCGTTGATAACGAGTCCATTTGAAGCAAACACGGGCGCGGCAAGAGCTGTGCTGAGAAAAATCAGAAAGAAAAATGACTCAGGAAGAATACCGCCTCTTGGCATCACTAGCACCTTTGAACTGTTTGACCGAGCCCGTGAATTAACATCTACCCTTTTGACCACATAACATGATGGATTCAGGTGACTCTGTCAACGGAGAAATCAGGAGGAGTCGAATATTCTGAATTTACAGGACAACTTCGAGGTTGATTCGCAGTTCCCAGTTGTCAAGTCTTTCAGTCGCGACTTTGTAGCGGGTTTGGAACCTGGTCGAGAAACGGAAGTCGCGGCCCGTCTTGATCTCCTGCCCCAGAGCAAGAGTTAGTTGGGCGTTGCCATTGGAACTAAGGTCGCCGTTGTAATAGTTGATCGTAGCGGTTGATTCGAGATTAGAATTGATCCGCCAAGCGAAATCATGGCGACTGCGGAACGGGTATTTCCTACTGCCAGCCAATATGCGTTGTTCGATCTTCTGTTGATTCTCGAAGATGAGCGATGCAGTTGGCTGCAATTCGGTAGAAATCGTTATTAGTTTGCGCATGTCAGTTCCGCGTGCGATGTCGAGGTCCTGGTAGATTGCCTGTAGGCGAAGACTGTTGAGTAGGCGGAAACGCTTTAGTTGTTCAAAGGTCAGCCGACCGGCGACGCATTGACGATCATCGAGGCGGTTTTCCCAGCGGACGAGTTGGGCGGAGAGCCTCTCTGCGCTGACATTGAACGTCTGCTCGATTGCAACGCCTCTCCTGCCGGTGCGTTTTTCGCGATATTCCAGTCCGACATCGTCCAAAGTCGCATCATCGTAGTCAGAGTAAGCGTAGCCGCCGGATTCGAGATTTTGATACGTAGAGCCGTAGCTGAACGCGGAATACGATTGGGTGAACTGTTTGGTATTGATCTCATAATTGATGAAGTGAGCCATTGCGCCACCAATTTGAAACGATGATTCCGACGTCAAGTTGCGATAGGCGTTGCCGATTTGCGCGTGTGGCGCAGCGTAGTACATGCTGCGAGAATTGGCTCCAGATTTCCCAACCTCCTGCCGTAGCGAGACAAGTCCGAGAAGGACGTTACCTCTGGTTAGCGTGAAGTCCCCACCGAGGCTTTGATCATAATACCGATCACCTTTAGTTCGCGATGCGAATGCAGATAGGCTGGAACTGCGGAATTCGCGGCTGAATGCGACACCGTTTTTTCGATGCTGAGTCGGATAGAGAAGGCTCGATCCGAAGTCATCGGAAGAATGTAATTCTCGATGGAGGCTCGATTGCCCTACGGTCAGATCCGAGGCATACTGGGGATTGACACTTCCGAACTCGAGTCTCCAACGTGCTCCCCAAGCTAAGAACATAAAATCACGCACCAACTGAGAATGCTGATGTCGTTTTTCGAGCGATACTGATCCGCCGTACTTTGTTCCCCGCAGAGCAAAGCGATCGTATCGAGTAGCCGCGAAATCGTCTTCCAACCCTTGCCTATAGTTCGCCCTGTAGTACCATTCCGGAAAGGACCGTTGCACAGAACCGCCAGACACTTTAGTTCGAACATCGTCACGGATCGGAGAGTCGATAGAGCTCGGACCAACGAACTCTATGAGTGCATCATCATAGTACTCTTGTGAAATTTCGCCGTTGTCGAGCGCCTCATCGAGTTGCTCGAGGGAGCGGAAGATCTGGTCGGTGAAATAGATTGGAAAGGAGTTACCTGTGGCGAACATCAGAGTGATGAACACCAGCGCCCACTTTGTCATTACAGCCTTCTTCAAATCATGTCAGATTATACTTCTTCAACTTACGATATAAGGTTCGTTCACCAATTCCGAGAATGTCGGCAGCGCGCTTACGATTGCCGTCGACGCGTTCAAGAGTCTCGCGAATCATCTTTTCTTCCATGGCCTCGAGGTCACCCAATTCATGCCGGTTTGGTTGAACCTCGTTTAATGGACGAACATGACCATCAATACGTTCGATGATGAGTCGTTTTAAGTCAATCACTTCATTTGCCAAATTCACGAGCGCCTGATAGATCAGGCGATAACCGGATTCTTCCGGTGTTATTCCTGTGACAACTGGAAGCGAGCGATCATCAACACGGTGTTTATCGAGTAGAGCGGTGACCGTATCGCGCGAGATTTCACCCTGGGGCGAAGTTATCAGCAGACGCTGGAGGAAATTAGTTAGCTCGCGCACATTTCCGGGCCAGCCGTATTTGAGAAGCAAATCGGTGGCTTCTGGTGAGAACCGGACATTGCTCTTGAGTCTGCCCATGAGGTGTGCCACGATTGGAAGGATGTCCTCTGGTCGTTCTGACAGGCGCTGTAACCGAAACGTGATTACGCTCAATCGATAGTATAGATCGGCGCGAAAGTTGCCGGCTTCGACCTCGCTCTGCAGATCTCTGTTCGTAGCGGCAAGAATGCGGACATCGACGGTCACCGGTTTGCGGGCGCCGACGGGAATGAATGACTTGGTGTCGATGGCGCGCAGGAGTTTTGCCTGGAGGTGCGGGTGCAGTTCGCCGATTTCATCGAGAAACAGCGTTCCCTTGTCGGCCTGTCGCAGGAGCCCGGGTTGGCTGCGATCGGCGCCAGTGAATGCGCCCTTTTCATATCCGAACAGCTCTGATTCCAGCAGGGATTCGGGAATTGACGCGCAATTAATTGAGATATACTCGCCATTCTTGCGCGGAGAGTTTTCGTGCAGGGCGCGGGTGATTAACTCCTTGCCGGTTCCGGACGGTCCCATGACAAGGACCGAGATATCGGTTGGTGCAACCTGTTTGATGCGAACTGCCGAGTCGCGCAGGTTCTGCGAGTGGCCAAAGATGCCGGCAGTATCGAGGAGGCGACGGTTTCCGATGGCCTCGAGCAGCAGCTCGCGGATTTCATCCTGCGGCAGTGATTTGTCGACAACGCAGTCTACAACGAGGTCTTCCAGTTCAACTTGATTTGCGAAGAGAATGATATCGGCCAGCGGAGAGTGACGCGACAGGCGTTTGAGAAATGGAATCGCCTCAGAACCAAGTGAATCGAAGTCGAAGGCTACAAATCGTATTCGATCTCTGGAGAGGATCTGCAGAGCTTGAGGGACGCCCTCGACAAACTCGACACTAACGTCGTTCCCAGTTATCATACCAACTGACCGCTCAAGAATCTTGTCACCCTTGACGGCGAGCAACCGATATTCCATTTGCAGTTACCTCCACCTCTTGCGGTTTCGATACGAATGCGCTTGCACGCGAGGTTTGATATGGTCTTGTATCAGACGGAAGTCGACCTGCCCATTTTCTGTTGAGACATTGGCGACCTGCACGCGTACTTTGTCACCAAGGTGATACTTGCGTCCGGTGCGCTTGCCGACAATGACGTAGCGATTGACATCGATGTTGTAATAGTCATCATCCATGCTCGCCAGACGCACCATGCCTTCGGCACCTATATCGTTTAGTCTAACGAAGAAGCCAAAGCCCAGCATGCCGCTGATGACGCCCTCGAAAATCTCGCCGAGCTGTCGCGAGAGATACTCGGCTTGTTTGATTGAGATGGTTTCGCGCTCCGCTTCCATGATGACCATCTCCTGCTCAGTACAATGCTTGCCGATTCGAGCCAAGGTTCCAGTCAAGGGGCCACCCTGTGATTTCTTGTACTCACCCTTCAGTACCTGCCTCAGAATTCGGTGGACAATCAAGTCCGGGTAGCGGCGAATCGGCGAAGTGAAATGCAGGTAGTGCGGAAACGCCAGGCCGAAATGGCCGATGTTTTCCGGAGAATAAGTTGCCTTCTGCATCGATCGGACGAGAAGTTCGTTTAGCAGGTCCGCTTCGGTACGCCCTTCCAGAGTGTGAATGAACTCGGCAATATTCTTTGGCTGTGGCGGTGATCCGAAGGCAACACGATGACCGAAGCTGCGGGCGAACTCAGCGAAGTTCGCGAGCTTCTCCTCGTTTGGCGGCGGGTGAATGCGGTAGAGTGTCGGGATCCCGCGGTTAAGCATCTCCTCGGCAACCAGCTTATTCGCCAAGAGCATGAATTCCTCAATGATGCGATTACTCATCTTGCGTTCGCGCTTGGTGATCTTTTCGACAATTCCGAGATCGTCCACAAAGACCTTGTACTCGGGAAGGTCAAAGTCGATTGATCCTTGCCGTTCGCGGCTGGCGATTAATCGCTTGGCTAATTCATGCATAATTGGCAGTGTCGCGGCGACTTTCTTGTGCTTCTCCAAACCTTCGCCGGTGTCAAGGAAAGTCTGCACCTGTTCATACGAGAGCTTAGCGTGCGAGCGAATGATGCTTTCGTGCAACTTGTAGCGGAGCACGTTTCCGGACTTATCAAGATCGACGATGATGCTCATTGTTAAGCGATCGACTTTTTCCTTGAGGGAGCAAAGTTCATTGGACAGGCGCTCCGGCAACATTGGCAGAACACGATCGACGAGGTAGGCAGATGCAGTACGGCTGCGGGCTTCCTTGTCGAGCTTACTGGTTGCCGTGACATAGTGGCTGACATCGGCGATGTGCACACCGAGGCGGTAGCCGTCCTTGAGTTCTTCTATCGAGACGGCGTCATCGTGGTCCTTAGCGTCTTCCGGGTCGATCGTAAAGGTCACGGTTTTGCGAAGGTCGAGGCGGCGAGCGATTTCCTGCTCCGAAATTTCGGCTGGGATAGCTTCGGACTCGGTAACTACCGCACTTGGAAAGCTTGTCGGCAATTTGAACTTGTAGATTGTCGACAAGACATCGACGTCCTTGTCCCCTGCCATGCCGAGGATGTGGAGGATCTTGCCTTTGGGATAATCTTTGGCATTGGTCCATTCGAGCAGATGGACAACGACCTTGGTACCATCGCGAAGCGGGGTGCCTTTCGGTGGATCGACACGAATTTCAATTTTCAGGCGCTGGTCGTCCGGAAGAACAAAAGCGTGGAAGCGGCTCTGAAAGAACTTACCGACAATATCGGAAACTTGCCGTTCGAGTACCTTGATGATCTCGCCACTGAGGCGTGCTTCCTTCTTCTGAGGAAGAAGGCGAACCTCTACCTTGTCGCCGTGAAGCGCAGTATCCAATCCCCAATCGCCAATTACGATATCCTCGCCTCCGGATTCTGGGACTACAAAAGCTCGGCCGGATTTTGTCATCGAGAGGCACCCGATTACCGTGTCATTGCGAGGCTCTGAGCGGCCAATTCTCCCGCCGCGGACACGTGCGAGCTTACCTTGGCGGAGCAATTCCTTGACAGCGCGACGAAAATCTCCGTAGTCATTTGCGGTAAAGCCGAGGTTCTTGGCTAGTTCCCTAATCTTGAGGGGCCGGAATCCCGGTGCGTTGACACCCGAGAGGACTCGGGATTCGATCTTGTTCATAGGATTATTCTACGACTTGGGATGGTTGAGGTCAATCAAAACTGTCAGGATCGGCGAGAAAGTGCCAAAGTGGCAGAGTTCTTATGGAGGGGACCGTTTTTAGTCGCGGCGGCTGCGCATTAGCACTTTTTGGAATTTCTGCATGTTTTCGAGAACATAGCCGGTGCCGCGAGCCACACAGGTAAGTGGGTCGTCAGCGACAATCACGGGCAAGTTTGTTTCCTGGCGGATGCGTTTGTCGAGGCCGCGCAGAAGCGCGCCTCCACCAGTGAGCACAATGCCCCGGTCGAGAATGTCGGAGGCAAGTTCCGGAGGAGTTTGTTCGAGTGATAGGCGGACGGCATCAATGATCGACGCAACGGGCTCGGTCAAGGCCTCGCGGATCTGAGCGGATGATACTTTGATGTTTTTGGGAACGCCGGCGACGAGGTCGCGGCCCTTGATTTCCATTGTCTCTTCGCGCTCAAGCTCAAATGCCGATCCGATCTTGATCTTGATTTCTTCCGCGGTCAGGTCGCCAATTAGCAGGTTATAGTTCTTCTTGAGGTAGATAACGATTGCATCGTTCATTTCATCGCCGGCGATACGAATCGAAGTATTATTGACGATGCCGTTGAGTGCAATGACGGCAATTTCAGAAGTTCCCCCACCGATATCAATGATCATAATGCCGGAGGGCTGGTCGACGGGCAGTCCGACACCGATTGCGGCGGCCATCGGTTCCTGGATCAAGTAGACATCGCGTGCACCGGCATTTTCGGCTGAGTCACGCACAGCACGTTTTTCAACCTCGGTGATGCCCGAAGGCACGCAGATCACGACGCGCGGCTTCATGAGGAACTTGTGGCGGACGACACGGCGAATAAAATCGGAGAGCAAACGCTCGGTAACTTCGAAGTCGGCGATCACACCATCCTTTAGCGGGCGAATAGCGGAGATCTCGCCGGGTGTACGGCCGAGCATACGACGCGCTTCAGATCCAATAGCGAGGATTTTTCCTGTGGAAACCTCGACGGCAACAACGGAAGGCTCGTTTAGTACGATTCCCTGGCCGCGAACGAAGACAAGTGTGTTGGCGGTGCCGAGGTCGATGCCTATGTCATTTGAGAATCTGCTGAAAATCGACACGTTATGACTTCATCCTTAAAAAATCGCCGCAAAATAGGAAGTTAAATTCTTGCAGCAAGTGAAATGTTATAAGTGTTCAGAGTCACTCTTACATTGATCTCGATTGCGCGGCGGCCTGGCAGAACCCGGCGAAGATGCGGCGGCTTGCCTCATCCTGTCCCCACGCCTCCGGATGCCACTGGACGCCGAGAGTGAAATTTGGGCCCTCGATTGCTTCGATGACACCATCGCGACTGCGGGCGGCAGCCTTGAGTCCTTCCCCCAGGCGTTTCGCTGCCTGATGATGGGCCGTGTTGGTCTCAAGCTCCGTCCTGTTGATGAGTTTGTGCAATAAGCTCCCGGGTAAAATGTCCACGACATGCCGCGTCGCAAAATCGAGCTCACCTACTTGAGAATGGTTGGCAGCTCCTAATTGATACGACAGGTCCTGATGAAGGGATCCCCCAAAGGCGACGTTCATAATCTGAGATCCGCGGCAAATTCCCATGACAGGTTTTGCAGCTGCAACGGCAGCCCGCATCAGTGCTGTCTCGAAGTTGTCGCGCCGAGGCATTTGCGGTTTGCAGAGAGGATCAGTTGTCTCACCGTAGAGCTCGGGATTAACATCTTCTCCGCCGACAAAGAGCAAACCGTCGACAATCTCGATGTATCGCGCGATGTGATCAAAGCGCTCTGTCAGGGGGATCGCCACGGCGACTCCGCCGGCGGCTTCCATGGCTTCATAGTAATGCTGCTTGAGAAATTCGAAGCGATAGGCGGGCAGCGGTTTGAATTCGTGATCTTCCGCGGTCAGAGCCAGCACAACTCCGATGACAGGTTTAGTCATGTTTGTCCCCAGTTGTTAGAAGGCATAGAGTATTCCAATATGTAGATGTCCTCCGGCAGCCACATGATTCATGCCAACTCGCTGGCCATAGTCGAGCCGAATCGGGCCGACAGGTGACATGAATTGCAGTCCGATACCGCTGGTCACAGCAACCTGGTCAAATCCGACGTCTCGCAGTTTCGGAGAGTTTATACCCGTATCAATGAAGTAGGATCCCCAAAGCTTGCCAATCAACTGCTTACGCAGTTCGAGATTCATCAGAATAATGGCCTCGCCGCCAATCGGTTCATTTTCATCCTGCGGTCCGAACTCGTTTTCAGGGAAGCCCCTAACAGTATAGGCACCACCAAGGTAGAACTTTTCCTGAACGGGTACTTCATCGGAGGTTCCAAACTCATTCACATAGCCAAGTCGCAGGCGGGACGCGAATATCGTGCTGCCACTCCAGAGATTGTACTTTGACCAATTCCAGACGAGCTTAATAAAATCGTTGTCACCACCCAGAATGCCGCCTACATACTCGAATCGGTAGCTGGTGTACGAACCACTGGAAGGATTGAACCGACTCTGGATCGGTCGCGCATCACGTTCAAGAAGCAAGATCAGGCGGCGATTGATGCTGATACCTTCACTTTTGCGAACGGCATCAGGCACAGCCGTGCCCGCGGTGTCAAGATTGATCTCCTCATAGTTTAGCGAAGTCGACAGTTTCGTGACGAGCGAGAACTCGCGAATTACCGTCGCATCGACACTGAAAGAGCGAACGCGATAGTTACCCTTTGCAGAAGTTGCCCGGGGCTCATATTTGAATGTTAAGATGAGCGGCATTCGGATATTGAAGAGGTATGGCTCCGTGTATGCGAATTGAAAATTAGGACGCACAATCAACGAGTCTTTCAAAGTAAAGAGCGTTGTGATATTGATGCCGACCTTGCGGGCGCTCCCGCCGATATTTCGGTCGCCAAACGTACCGAGGGCGCTCATGGCGACTCCGGCGTCCTTATCTTGTCCGGTGCCGACGCCGACGCCGGCGTAACGCGGCGGGCGCTCAACCGCGCTAACAAAGAAATCCGGTTGCAGACTGTCGACAGCACTCATTGAGTCCGCAAGCCGCAGCGTTACGAAATTGAACAGGCCGGTGCGAATCAGTCGTTGTTGAGATTCAAAGAACTTGGCGCGAGTGTAAATGTCGCCTTTGTCAAAAGTGATTTCCCGGCGAAAGACTCGCGGCTGAGTTACGAGATTAGTGTCAACGAAGACATCGCCGAAGAGCACGAGCTGGTTGCGCCGTAAGCTCAGGGTTAATAAGGCGGTGCTATCAGCGGTGTTCTTCTTCACGTCGACGCCGACCTCGGCATACGGATAACCTTTGTTGGCGAAGATAGTTTTGACCGCCGCCTTTGCGTCGTTGATGGCAAAGCTGCTCAAATAGGTGCCAGAACGCAACCCGTGGGCAGCCATAGCAATCTGATAGCCTTCTGTTCCGATTTCGCCGGCGAGATCCAGTTGAGCGACGCGATAGCGAATACCTTCTTCGATCTTCACCTGTACGATTGTCTTCTCGGCATCCCGGCCGGGAAGAAGGCTAATGTCGATTTTGGCCTCATCGAATCCTTCGCTTTGATAAAAGTAATCGAGAAGTACACGGTCGCGTTCATAGCTTGCCTTGGTATACCGATTGGAGCGCATCAAGCTGACACTTTGCCAGAAGCCATCTTCCCTTGAGAACATCTTCTTCTTAATGGTCTTTTCGTCGAAGGACTTGTTTCCCACTATCTCAATCTTCTCGATTGCGAGTCGCTTGCTGAGGCTCTTCTTTAGTTCCTGCTCCAGAGTGGCTGCAGTCCCGAGACTCCAAAAGAACACCAGCAGAGAACAGACAAGTGACACTATTCGCATCAACGAAACTCCCAGTTCAACAGCAGATTCAGGCGCCACAGCCGATCACGATCGTAAAGTCCGCCCACGGTGACGTGGCGTCCGAGGCGGTACTCGGCACCATAATCAGCGCGGCCGTCGGTGGAAAGTGATGAAACGTAGGTGTAGACGTTTGGCAAGGTATAGAGACCAAGTGAGATGGCTGCGCCTTCGATGTTGTTTTTCTCGTTGTAGACTGGAGTTATTTCAAATGTTTCCAAGCCAAACGTTCTCACCAAAACCTGGCTCGTGCGGGCGAATACATACCCTGCTGCGCCTACTTGAAGGCGATTTTGGAAGTCCGACCCAAGTTGAGAACTTGACTGACCGGAAGCTGATTGGTTGATCAAAATCAACGTGGCTACGTCTTCGTCGGAGTAGTCGGAACCGGAGGCAGCGCCGAGGGTCGGCCGAAGTATGGTGCCGCGAATCTGCAGGGGCACTTCACTATATGAGGCACTTGTTAAACCACCGGCCATGTTGCGGACTTTCCAGGTCGCATCAATAAACAACTGCGGGTCCGGCTCTTCGATATTGTCAAAGGAGAGATAGCTCCCTTGCTGGATGCGAAAATTGAGATCGCCGATATACATGTTGCCCCGCACAATGTTGAGCGTCCCGAAGTAGTTGTCCCGAGCGTTCTCGCGAACGACCTGAAGCTTGCCGTCGACGACCATGTTCATGGTGGAGTTTCTGACATTCACCGACGCGGGCGCCAGATCAAGATTTATGTCGTAGTCCCACAGCGCGACTGTATCCGCGGCTGCGATGGCTGCGGCGGTTTGTTCATCATCGAACTCGTCGAGGTACTCCGCCTCAAAGACGGTTACATCCCCCGAGATTAGCGGAGGATAGGCGCCACGAATTGCAAGGTCGAAGTCTGCCCTACCATAGATTTCGCCGAGGTCATATTGGAACGGAACATCGTAGCCAACCACGGCCAGCGAGTAATCAAAGACGTCGCTGTTGATGATATTGATTTCGCCGGCGGCACGGACCGATCCTGAACGGATGCTGCTGCCGACCAATTTCTTGCGTTTGTGTCTGACCTTTCCTTCAACCCATTCAACAATGACCTGCTTGTCGTTGGAAGATATCTGTGCTTCGATTTCTTCAATTGGATTGGCCATCTGATAGACTTTCAATGTCCCGTTCCTGAGATTGAATGTGCCCTTGGATTGTGGCTGGCCGGGCGTTCCATAAACCTGGAGATCGAGTTCGAATTCACCAGAGAAGTTCTCGATGTCTTCGTTGAATGAAGAGAGAATGCCGAGATCGGTTCCGGCGGAACGCACTTTGAATAGCATCGGCTTGTCGGGAGTATAGACTATGCTACTGTCCAAGTTCATAACCAGTGGATAGGTGCCATCGGCGAAGATATCGTAGCCACGGTAGCTCAACTTGAAATCGTGGAAGGTTAAGACAGAATCGGCAAAGCGAAGTTCCGAAGTAAGATGCCCCAGAGAATCCTGCTTGAACATCAGATCGTCTATACCACCGGTCACGATGACCGTGGGGTTGGCGAGTTTCCCGGTCATTCTGCCATTGAGATTGAGACCACCTGTGAACGAAGAGTCGATTTCGAGTTCTTGCAGCCAAGTGGCAAAATCAAAATCCTCTGTAATGACATGCAGATCAATAGTCGTGTCGTACCCGTAGTCGGCATCAATGTTGACCAAGCCCTCACCGCCCTTCATGTGCAGATTCCTGACCACAATTTTATCTTCAAGGAAGTCAACACTCGCGGGCGTTGTATTCGTGTACCGCAGAGAATCGAATTGAAAAAGGAAATCGTTGACGGTGACAAAGGCAGTCGAGTCGACGAGCCTGGCATGGGCACTGGCCTCCATCAGCAACCGGTCGTGGAATTGTGCGGCGCGGGTGATATCGACCAAGTTAGAATCGATGTCGAGTGCGATTCTGACGCTGTCGGCCGGAAGATTCCAAACGTCGCTCTGCCAGGCTTTCACATCAACATGGCCACGCTGTCCATAGAGGAAGCTGGCAATATTAAATTCAGCCAACAGACTGTCGGTAGAAAAACCGTAGAAGCTGCATGAATCGCCGAAGAAAGTTCCGCGGATGTCGGGGTCGAGAACAGGGCCGGATACTTCATAATTCGCGAAAGCCCTACCTGAAAGTTCCTCGATGAAGAGATCTCCCCAGAAATCTGCCAATTGCGTTGTTCTGAAATTACCGGTGAGCAGCATTTCACCGTCGTAATTAACGACGCCCTCTGTGGTGAATCGTGAATTCTCGTACCAGAGTTCGAAACCGGGCTGGAAGTACATGTCTTTCACATTGAGGCTGATGTCGCCCGAAATGGAGTCAAAACGCACGAAGTCAAACTGGCCGGGGGCGAGATCGGCGTAGACATCCATATTGAAGGTCTTCTCCCCTAATCCGGAGCCATTGAGAGTCACGCTGCCACTTAGACGAGAACTGAAGGTATTCGGAATCACTTTGTTAAGGTCAAAGCCGCGCACCTGCAGATCGGCTTTGTAGGTTTCGGGGCGCGCCATAAAATTGATATCCAGCGACCCGCGCATCGTTCCACCGAACATTTGTCCGTCGAAATTCGTGAAAGACAGGACGCCTTCGTTTAGTTCATAATCAGAGGTGAAGGGACCGATTTCACGCTCGAACAGCACGCCACGGGCAGTCGTTTGGCCGTTGAATTTGGAGAAATCTCCGGTCAACTCTGCGGCAACGTCAAACGATCCCCGAATGGCAATGTCGAGCACGGCGCCAATCTCTGATAAGGATACATGACTGTCGCGAAGACTGAAACGAAACGGCGTGGATTTGTCGAGTGGATAAAGACCGCCACCGATGATGCGGGAAGAGTCAGTGGTGACGAATAACGAGTCGATGCCGATTGCGGTGCTGGAGAATGCGAGACCGGCGTGAAGTTTCTTGAGATGAAAGCCCTTCAGGGGATAGTCCAGTGCCAACGAATCAACTTTTGCAGCCAAAACCCCATCTCTGAGCTTGCCAGTCAATGCGATATAAATGCTGTCGATGAGCAGCGAGTTTCGCGGTCTTGTCCACTGAAAACGCCCATCATTCAGCACAAAGTGTCTCACTTCGATATCTGGCAGCTTGCGTGGCTGGTCTGAGGCCGACTTCTCGCGAGTCAGCTTCGGAAGCAAGACAGCACCGACTGAATCGGATCGGAGGATGATTGTCGGCGCGGAGATCAGGAGGCTGTCCACCACCCATTGACGCTTGAGCAATTGGCGGTAGTCGTAGTAGATAGCGATTCGTTCGATGCTCGCAAGACGATACTGCTGACCCGGAACGCGGGTGTCAATGCGTACATTGTCAAGCACAAGATTGTCGAGCAGCGAACCACCGATTTGGGCGAACTGAATTCGCACGTCGTACTTGGCCTCTATATAGCGAGCCAATGCGAAATTGACGGCTTTGTGGGGCAGTGTCGTCTGTGTAACCAAGTAGAAGGTCAACACCACAGCAGCGATAAACGCCAGAATCAGTGCGACTGGTATGTGAAACAGATATCTCAAGAATCGAACACCTTTTCGATGGTTTCCAGTATCAACGTCTCCTGTTGTTCAGACAATCCAGACTGACCTGCAATTGATACCAGCAAGGTGCGATCCGCGCCGAGATTCTTTGCGCCACGAATGTGCGAGTAAAGTTGGACCGGATGCCGGGAGATTGCGAGAAAGACGATGGAGGCAATTTCCCGTTCCAATTCACTCGGACCAGGGCGCGAGAGGACTTTGCCGTACCCTTCTTCGACCATCCAGGCCGCAAGTTCAGGAGATACTCGCGCCATATTCCCAATCAGGCGCTCGTAATTCGGTGAATAGATTTTACGGCAGAGCGTCACTCCGCGCGACGTGAGTGAATTGCGATCGCCGCGGTCACGATCTGGAGCAGCGTGCGTGAGGTTCTTTTGAGAACAAACTTCTGCGAAGAGTTTGGCGGCTTCGATTGCCTGTGCATAGCCAAAGAACAGGTAGCTCTGAAGTACGATTTCATAAGCGACATTTGTTGCTATCGGTTCCGGCACCATGGCTGCAATTTGCGAGCCGAGATCAGGCAACTTGCCGGGCGCGAGCGCCGCAGCAAGTTTTCCGACGAAGTGTATTCTTTCCATAGGTTTAGCTAAGTTCATTCCCTGTAACGACACCTCTACTTCTAACAATGTAATCCATTTTGTATTGAAGTATAGAAGAAAATGGGGCAATGCGGCAGTAACGAGCGTGTTCTCTTTTGAGTCCTTAGCGGAGCGACTATGCGTGTCGGGCGAAAAGGCAACATGGTGCTGTCCGTGTCGTCATGGCCGCCAGGTGGTGATCAGCAACAAGCGAGTAGATGATCGATCTCAATGATCCAGAATCGTGGTTAGAAAGTTTTAATTGCTTTGGCGCGCAATGTTATCGATTCTCGACTCGTGAGTGAGGAGTTAAGGTCAATTCTAAGAGATGCATACTTGCGCGAGCGCAAACTCAACCTGCTGTATGCGAGCTTGATTGATCAGGATGGGTGTAATCCTGTTGCCGACGATTTCTTTCAAAAGGCGCGAGAAGACCAGGGTGGCGATTTACAGGTACTATTGGAAATCAATAGGCGCTACGGCAATGATGACATTGATCCCGGTGTGCTGGAAAAGGTGGGAGAAGGCATACTCAATCTCCGCGCCGGACGCAAAGACCGAGACGAGTTGCTCAGACAAGTACTCGAGTGGGAGACGGAACTTGTCGAAGTGTATAAGCAATCCTTGCGTCATCTTTCCTCAGACGACGAGACTCGTAAGCTCATCAATCGCGTTTTGACTGTTAAACTTGGTCACCGCCGAGGGCTAATGGACAAGTTGGCGATGTTCTAAAGCGCGTTTTTATCAAGACACCATTCTGACGTTTCACGAATTGAGTCCGGTCTGCTGCGAACGCAATTCCCCACGAAATAACTTGACTCTAACTCCGTATTTTCTACATTGACGGCCGGCAACCACCTTTAATCAGGTCCTGCGAGACCGAAAGGATGGCCGAATCTGACTATGACCTATCGTGCTGTTCCAACTATGCATAACATCGCTAATCACATCGATTATTTATTCATAAGGAGTAATCTTGCCTGAGAAAGACTTCGCAGTGCTGATGGATGCGAAACAGATTTCGCATGCAATCTCGCGCATTGCTCACGAGATTCTGGAATCACTCGATGATGACGCCAAATTGGCGGTGATCGGGATTCGTTCCAACGGCGACCATTTGGCCGATCGCCTGGCAAAGTCGATTCGCCAGATTGACGGGCGAAAGGTGGAGGTGGGCTATATGGACATCACACTGTATCGCGATGATTTGTTGACTAACCCAGAGCACCCGGAAATCAAAGCCACCGAGATACTGTTTGCCGTGGATAACAAGATCATTGTTTTGGTAGACGATGTGCTGTTCACCGGTCGAACGATCCGCGCCGCGCTGAATCAGATACCGGACTATGGAAGGCCGCGCGCGGTGCGCCTGGCTGTGCTGATCGATCGCGGTGGAAGAGAGTTACCGATTCGGGCAGATTTCGTCGGAAAGAACATCCCCAGTGGCGCGAATGATGATGTCAGAGTGCTACTGGTGGAGCGCGGCGGCAGTGATGAGGTTTTGCTAAAGCGTGGCGGCAGGCTGGCGCCGACCAAAGTTCCGAAAGCAGCCACAGGGAAAGGCAGGAAGAAGTGAATTTCAAACGACGTCACTTACTTAGCTTGGAAGACCTCGACAAAGACGAAATGATGAAGATTCTTGAACACTCGAAGGTCTTTCGTGAAGTGCTTGACCGCCCAATCAAAAAGGTAGCTCCGTTGCGAGGGCTGACGGTCGCAAATCTCTTCTTTGAGCCATCTACCCGCACGCGCGTATCCTTCGAACTGGCGGAGAAGCGGCTGTCAGCTGACACGGTGACTTTTACGGCGGCGACCTCTTCAGTGAAGAAGGGTGAAACGCTGAAGGACACGGTTCGGAATCTCGAAGCAATGAAGATTGACATGGTGGTCATCCGACATTCTTCCTCGGGTGTACCGTATTTCCTCACCCGCTTTTGTAGTTCGTCGGTAATAAATGCGGGTGACGGACAACATGAGCACCCGACTCAAGGGTTACTCGATATGTACACGATTTGGATGAAGTACAAGAAATTCAAGGGTCTGAGGGTGGTCTTGATGGGTGATGCAAAGCATTCCCGGGTCTTGCGCTCCAATATCTGGGGATTGACCAAACTGGGTGCATCAGTTGCGGTGTGCGGCCCATCGACATTGCTTCCGGTTGGTTTGGAGAACATGGGAGTCGAGGTTTTCACGGATATCGATAAGGCCCTTGACGGCGCCGATGTAATAAACGTGATGCGTATCCAACTCGAACGTCAGCAGGCAGGGCTGTTACCATCGCTACGAGAGTACACATCGCTCTTTGGGATTACCAGGGACCGGTTGAAACGCCTGAACAAGAATTACATGATAATGCATCCCGGACCTATCAATCGCGGATTAGAGATGGCAGATGAAATTGCCGATTGCGATCAATCGGTGATTCTGGAACAGGTAACGAACGGTGTTGCCGTGCGCATGGCAGTTCTCTATCTGCTGGCCGGTGGTGAGGGGAGAAAAACCGATGAAGATTAAGCAGATTAAGAACGGAATGATAGTCTTCCCTGACAAGAAGGAGCCATTGCAGGGAGACATAATTATCGAAGGGGACAAGATCAAGCGCATTGAGTTGAAGGGTGACACGCGCAAAAAGGCGACGGTCAAAACTTCATATAAGAAGGATGAAGTGATTGATGCGACCGGCCTGCTAGTATTTCCGGGACTCATAGACATGCATGTTCATTTGCGCGAGCCGGGACGAGAAGACACAGAGACGATAGAGTCGGGCACTATGGCGGCCGCTGCTGGAGGCTTTACTGCGGTGGCTTGCATGCCCAACACGCTGCCCCCACTTGATAATCAAGAATCAGTGCTGTTCGTCAAGCAGCGCGCTTCCGGTTGTAAGGCTCGAGTTTATCCAATTGGCGCAGTTAGTCGCGGCCGCGCCGGCAAGGAGATGGCAGACATCGGCGAAATGGTGCAGACCGGTGCAGTCGCAGTGACCGACGATGGCTCGCCTGTGCACGACGCAGGTATGATGCGTCGCGCTCTAGAATATGCCGGTATGTTTGGGATAGCGGTGATCAGCCATGCTGAAGACATGTCTCTCAGCGGCAAGGGAGTAATGAATGAGGGTTATGAATCCACTCGCCTTGGCATGCATGGGATACCGCCGTTTTCCGAGGAAGTCTGCATTTCGCGGGACATCATTCTCTGTAAGTACATTGGAACGCCTCTCCATATCGCCCATGTTTCGACCAAAGGATCGGTGGAGCTGATTCGGCAGGCCAAGGCTGAAGGTGTCAATGTGACTGCTGAGGCCACGCCTCACCATTTCACTCTGACTGACGCTGAGATTGGCAAGGAGTTCAGCACGAACCTCAAGATGAACCCGCCGTTACGGACGCAGGCTGATATCGAGGCGATCATTGAGGGGTTGAAGGACGGGACCATTGATGCAATTGCATCCGATCACGCCCCTCACGCACCCGAAGAGAAAGAAGTTGAGTTCGACCAGGCGCCGAATGGCATCATCGGGCTGGAAACCTCACTTGGACTGGTATCAACCTTCCTGGTGAAGCCGGGACATCTTAGCTGGAACGATGTCGCGCGCAAGATGTCGGCAGCACCCGCGAAGATATTGCGTGCCCCGGGCGGCGATCTGCGCGCCGGAGCAATTGCCGATATAACGATTGTTAATCCCAAGGCGTCCTGGACCGTCAAGGTTGACAAGTTCTTTACGAAGTCGCGAAATTCGCCCTATGATGGCTGGAAACTTCAGAGCAAGGTCATGTATACAATTCTCGGCGGTGAAGTCAGCTACGAAGGATAGAGAGTTGGTCCTCGTCTTCACCGTGTAGAATCACAACATCGGGAAATGTCGAAATCCTTGTGGTTTCGACATTTTTGTATATTGATTATGTAATGTTCGATTTCACTCTGAAGATGTACAGGAAGTTGTGTCGCTCAGTTGCCGAAGGCGGTTACCAAACCCTGCGAATGCGCGACTTTTCCCAATCCGCCGGCGGTTCAAACAAGCCACGGCTATTCCTCCGTCACGATGTAGACAGCATGCCCAATTCAGCAATCGATCTGGCACAGATTGAAATTGAGCACGGATTGACGGCAACGTACTTTTTCCGCTGTGTCGAATCGGCGTTTGACCCTCGAGTAATTTCGTCGATACATGAAATGGGTATGGAATGCGGTTACCATTATGAGACTCTGGACCGGGCGGCCGGAGACTTTGAAAAGGCGATTGAGATTACACGCACGGACTTAGCAATGCTGCGCAAGCTCGCACCGATTACTACAATGGCAATGCACGGTAACCCGCTTACCCCCTATGACAACCGAAATCTCTGGACCAAGTACGATTTTCATGAATTCGGCATCGAGCTTGAGGCATATCAGATAATCAGTGATAGACTCAGATATTTCACTGATACCGGACGCAATTGGGATGAAACGCGAGGCAATTTGCTGGATATGGGAACCCATCGCACGCAAATTCGATTGACGGACACGGAGAGTCTGATTCAGTACATACAACATAATCGCGAGGATGTCTGCGTCAGTGCACATCCTAATCGGTGGAGTTCAAAGCCGCTCACCTGGACATACAATCTCGCTTACGACACTGCCGGCAACATCGTCAAAGGACTAATCAAAGTTGTCCGAAAGCATTAGCAGGCTGCACGTAAAGGTTGAGACATCGCCCGATACTCTCCCGTTAAGCTGGAATGAGTATGTAGCCCGACATCCGCAAGCGACAATCTTCCACAGCAAGAACTGGCAGAAGGTTCTTCAGGAAAGCTATCCGTACCGATTCTTCGGTTTGATCGCCCAAGATGCAGCCGGCAAGACTATCGGTATTCTGCCGGCATGGCTTGTCATGAGTCGACTGACCGGTCGGAGGCTGGTGTCGTCGCCGTTTTCATACATTTGTGCACCTCTCGCAGACTCAGACGAAGTTTCAACGACACTGCTTTCTAAAGCAATCGAGATTTGCCGCCGTGAGCACGCCTCATACTATGAACTCAAGAGCCTGCACGCCTGTCCGGCTGCTGACCATCAGTTTGTCAGGAGCGGGCAATTTGAGACTTACCTGCTTGACTTGACGGCGAGCGAAGAGAAGATCTTGGCAACCACCCACAAGAGTATGATCCAACGAGGAATTGCCAAGGCCCTGAAAGAAGGCGTCGAGATTAGACTGGGAAACGAAGAGCAATGCACTGAAGTATTCCATCGACTCAATTTGCTGACCTGCCGCCGGCACGGCATCCCCGCTCAGCCGATAGTGTTTCACCGCAATGTTTGGAATCAGCTGGCCCTCAATGATGAGGCCGACTTTCTGTTCGCGTACTACAGCAATCATATCGTTGCGTCAGTGGTGATATTCTACTTCAACGGCAGCGCAACCTATATGTACGGCGCGAGTGACGAGCGGTATCTTGCCCAGCGGCCAAATCACTTGCTGCTCTGGGAGGCGATCTTGCGTGCGAAGCAACGGGGTATGACTGTTTTCGATCTCGGTAGAGTCTCGGACGATAACCCGGGTCTGAAGGAATTCAAACAGCGATGGGGTGCTGCGACTGTCCCGCTGCATTATTACTATTGGCCGGAGAAAAAGGGTGTCGGCGCCGTGAACAGAAAATCTTTGAAGTTCCGGTCAACAACGCTTATGTTCTCCAAGATGCCATTGGCGGTCACGGCAAGACTGACGTGGTTGTACAAACATCTCGCCTAAGGACCAGTGTGTTGCGCAAACTGAAAAAAAAGATATTCAAGATGGTTGCCACCAACATCGGCTGGTACAAGCTTCGCATTCTACTTCTCCGCTCTTGTGGATTTGTGATTGGCCGTGACGTCTACATCGCCGATGGGTTGATCATTGTTGAAGAGCTGCTAGATCGGGGCAACGTTGTCATCGGAGATCGTGCTAGCCTTGCGCCGCGGGTAACAATCGTGACCTCTTCGCACCCCAACAACTCGAGGATTCGACCATACGTTTCCACTCCTCAAGGCAAGGTCGTTATCGGTCAGGATGCCTGGATTGGTGCGAATGTGACAATCTTGCCCGGAGTAACGGTCGGTAATGGTGCGATCGTTGGAGCAGGAAGTGTCGTCACAAAGGACGTGCCTCCTTACAAGATAGTGTTTGGAATGCCAGCGCGAGTTGTGGCTGATGTTGCTGTTCCTGACAACGAGAAGATTCTGTAGGAACTTTGCTCCATCACCCTATCCCCTGCTCAGTTAGTTGATGCAGAATCAGTGATGTTATGGCTTCAGGTGAGAATCGCCGTTCTACTGAAACGCGTCCGTTTTCGGCGACTGCGGCAAGCCGGGCCTTGTCGGTGAGGAGCACCTTGAGAGCCTTCGCCAGATCTTCAACGCTGCGGGGTTCGACAAGAAGGCCGTCGGTTCCGTCCTTGGCTATGATGTCCACGATTCCACCTGACTTGGCTCCAATCGCCGCACAACCACACATCATCGCTTCCACAAGCATCAAGCCAAAGCCCTCTCGTTCGGACACGAGGCAAATGATCTCGGAATCACGATAGTGCTCGGCCAATTCAGCCTGCCGGACCGGCGGCAGGAAATTTACGCGATCGGAAATCTTCAGCTCGGCAGATAGTGATTTGAGCGGTGTCTCTTCAGGACCGCTGCCGTGCAGGTCAAGCGTACAGTGGATTCCGCTCGACTTAAGTTTCTGAACGGCGCGCAATAGAATATCGAGGTTCTTTTGTTTTGTGTAACGAGACGCGCTTATGATGCTACCTGGTTTTCGCAATCGTTTCGGATCGAAGTAGATGTGACTCGTGTCTACCGTGAGCGGCGCAATGAAGATTTTGGATTGGTACTCACCACCGACTGAGTCAAGCAGATTGCTTTTCAAGAATGACGAAACGACATTGATGCTCCTGGCTTCAGTGAAGATGCGTCTGGCCAGCGGTTTCAGGACGGCCAACTTCTGGAGTAAGTGAATATCAGTGCCGTGGCAGGCGACAACAAACGGCAAACCAGAAAGCGCGGCAACTTTTCGTGCAACCATGCCGCCGGGTATCCACCAGTGCGCCCAGATTGTCGCCGGTTGTATTTTCGCGGCCACTTCACCCGCCTTCTTCAGGTATGACTTGAGAAATCTCTGTGCAAGAAATGGCGATGAAAGGACGCGTTTATGCATTTCGCCGCGATACGCCAGCGTCTCGTGCTGATCGTCAGCATAACGAAATCGGTGAACATGCAAGCCGTTCACCGATTCATATTCATTCAGTCCTGCATCATGCGGTACCACGAAGTGCATTTCCACATGTTTTGCCAGACTCAGATAGAGAGGTTGAAACCCGATTCCCGAGATATCGTTGGCAAACCGCGGGAAATTGTGCGTTAGCACCAAGATACGCGGCTGGTGCTGGTCAGCCATTTAGTTTCGTCCAGAACCTCGATTAGCCATTATCAACCGGCTCGTCGCTACTTGCCGGTAGCTCACGAACTTTTATTGTGAGCGGCCGGTCCGGAATGTCAGAGCCGTTTTGCCGCGGCGGATTGGGTTCCCTAACAATTGCCGGCTCGCTTGAGGTGCTTGGAGCACTCAATGGTCGAACCCGGCGGGCGCGACGTCCACTACGATGCTGAAAGCGACGCTCAGACTCGCCTGTTGTCGGGGCCTGGTCGCCGAGCTGCAATTCCTGCGGCTCCTCGACTTGTGGCACGTGCGATTCCATCTGTGGAGTTCTGTCGGCAAAAGATTCACGCGGCTCGGGCGCGAATGTCGGCTGCTCTGGGACGACCGGCTCGACGGCCAATATCGGTTCTTCGCTAACGACCGACCGCGGGGCTTCGCTTGGTTCCGGTGTTTGTTCTCTGTTGGGTCTGCGATCGTCGCGTTGTGGGCGACGATCATCACGCCCGCGACGACCTTCTGAGCGACCTTCGCGACGGGGCTCGCGTGGCTCGCGTGGTTCACGAGGCTCGCGTGGCGTCTCCGGGCGGGTGTCACGTACGTCCTCACGTTTGGTTTCGCGCGGCTCTTCACGACGAGGTTCACGTGCCTCACGGGGATCACGGCGACGCGAATCGGGCCGAGCATCACGACGTTCCGGTCGCCGGTTATCACGGCGCTCTTGAGGCCGTTCATCACGTCGTTCGTCCCGACGGTCGTCAACACGATCGTCACTGCGCTCGTAATACCGGTTTTCTGGCTCTTCGTTCAATTGTTCAGTGCGGACACCCGATCGACGAGCGAGTTCATTGAGGAGTCTCTGGTTTTGGGTCTTCATCTCGGAGAGCGAATCTCGAAGATAAACGAGAGCCTCGGTGATAATGCCCATCACGAAAGTCACAAGGGCGGCGAGCTCAAACATGATGACCGCATACAAAAGCGGGCGATATCCCTGATGGTATCCGAAGCGCGCGACGAAGGCTGCTGCAGCGATAAGTAGCCCAATAAAGAAAAACCAGAGAGCGGCCTTGCCAAAGAGGTGCATCGGGTCACCAAAAACTGAGACCTGAAATTTCACTGCAATGAGGTCTGTAAATCCCTTCAGAATGCGCGACTTGCCGGCGAATTTGCTTTTGCCGGAGTGGCGCTTCTGAAGCGTAACCGGCACTTCGCGCACCACGTAATCCTTCGCTGCTGCAAAGGCTGCGAGGTAGCGGTGCCAGCCTTCACGCATGGTTGGGAATTCATTGTAGACTTCCCGCGTAAAGGCCTTGACTGAATTCATGTCGCTGACTTTCAGTTTGGGAAAAAGCAATCGTGTCATCAAATTGTAGATACCCGAGACCAGCCACTTACCGTATTGGCCCTGCTTCTTGCCGCAAACCATGTCTGCGCCGTTATCTACGGCTTCGATCATCTTGGGAATGTCGCGGGGGTGAAATTGGAGATCAGCTGGATAGAATACGAGAATATCGCCGCGAGCCTGGGCAAAACCCTTGGTGAGTGCCATAGTGAGGCCCAAGCGGACGCGATTTTTGACGATGCGAACCCAGCGATAACGCCGGACGGCGTCGACCATCTTCTGCTCGGTCCGGTCGGTCGAACCGTCGTTTACCATCACGACCTCCACACCGTATTTCATGGAGCTGATAATCTTGGCAAGTTCTTCGGTCAAGGGCTCGATATTGCCCTCTTCATTGTGAGCAGGGATTACGATGGAAACTTTGATAAAATTGCTATGTCTTCCGTTCATTGGTTTCGTCTTTCGAGTTTGGTAATCATGTCTTCAAGGCGGGCATCACCCTTATAGAGGGAGCGCGCCATTTTAAAATATACGAGCGCGGAGTCGAAATAAGCAGGCGCAGTCTTCTCTGCTCCCATTGCCAGGAAGCAGTTGCCCATGCCGACTGCACTCACGGCATCACGGGGCGAGAAGTCCTGGACTTTACGATAGCTCTCTATGGCCCGGTCGAGCTTACCGCTGGAATTGAGAGCATCACCGACGTACAGATTTGCTGTATAGTTTGGCAACCCGCTGTTGAGGAATTTCAGCATGTAGAATTCTGCCGAGTCGGATTGGCCGGCAGCAACGGCCAACTGCGCGCGCTCGTAGTCGGTTAGCCGGTATTGCCGAGCCAGGGAGTTCGGCGAGACTTCCGAGATGCGGTAAATCTTGACCGGAAAACCCCGAGGATAATAGCGAGTTACGAAATCTGCGCCTTTCATTAGGTCCGGGTACTGCTCTCGCGCGAATCTCTCATTGCCATCATCAATCGCCAAATGGGTAATCGGGTACTTTTCGAAGAATGCCGTGTCCACATTCACAACGCCAAACATGTGCACGATGCAGCCGAGTTTGTTTTCCTGCGTAAAAGCGGTGGCATAGGAGCCACTGACAACCGCGTCTTTGCCAATGATCGCTTTGAGATCCCGATCAGCGGTAATCAGTGAATACTGGCGTTCGCCAGTCCAGGTAAGAAAACTTGTCACACTCCAGCCAAGTGCCATGACCACAATCACAGTGGCCAAGATCACGGCGACTGAATTGAACCTGCGTAGCGAACTGCCAAGTGCCTTGTAGCCGAGAGCAATCAGGGCACCAATAGCAAGAAACAAGAGCGTAGCAACAAATGGCTGCTCGCCGATGAATGTCTGAGTCAAGGCCCGGTTGGTCGAAACAACGAGCGACAGGACGATTAGCCCCAGCAACGGCAACAGCCAGAGGCTCCAAGCAGTGAGGAGCACCGGCAATCTGAAATCGCGCTCGACAACCTTCTTTCCCGAGGGTCGTTGTGACTTGCCGAATTCGACAATGTAGGAAAGGGCGATGGCTGCCAAGGCAAAGGCTGGAAACATAAGCGTCGTTTGGTAGCGCAACGGGCGATAGTTCCAGGGGAAAAGTGTAACGTATCCGGCTCCAAACCAGACCAAAATCAGAAGCCAACCGACATTGAAATCGCCGATGAGCTTCTTTTCTTTGGGTTTTGTGGCCAACCAGGTCAAGATACCAGCACCGCAGGCAAATGCCAGCACCGTAACAATTGGCATTTTCGTGAAGAACTGCGTGTCCCAGAGCAGCGTCAGCAACTGATAGCAGAAGTTGTCTGGTGATTCAAGCGCCTTTGGTGCACCATAGAGACCAAACGCTTGCTCGGACAGATAGCCTGATACCTGACTGCGCGAGGGGAGGTAAACGAGCACTAGGTAAGCCAGGGCAGACAATGTGAATCCACCAGCGAACCAGAGAGCGTCTTTCAAGGTCGATTTTCTTGATTCCTTGTCATTCAGATAAACTAAGAGCCAAATAACAAGGAAGACTCCGGCCATAAACAGCGCGGTCATCTTGCCGAAAAAGGCAGAGGCAGCACAAGCGACTCCCGCGAGGATATAGTAAAGGGACCTGGTGGGTCCCAGGGAAAAGAAGAAGACTGAAAGGCAAATCCAGAAATTCTGTGCCCCTTCCAGAAATGGTGTTCGCCCGAACCAGATCAGAGTGAAATCGAAGCAGGCGAGGGCTGCGAACAACAGGGCGGCTAATCGCGAGCCGAAGTTCTTGAGAGCAAGGGCGAGCAATAGAATTGAAGCGAGGTTGAAGATGACTGCCACCAAGTTGCCTTCGGCGCGACCGGTACCGAAGATATTGAAAACGACGAGGGCGACGAGGTTCTCGCTTGACTTCTCCCACTGTGCGAAACGCGGATCATGGTATGGGTTGGCGGTGCCATGGTCTACGGAGTTTTTGGCGAAGTAGACATACTGAAAGGGATCGGTCGAGAAATCCTGCGATTTGGTGATGCCTATCGGTGGATCGGCCTCGATGTATGCAACACGGAGCGTCAGGCCACAAAGCAGAATGATGCCGAGCAGCAGGAAGAATCTTTTCCCTGCCACGGCGGCATCAATTGTCTCAACGATTCTTTTCAAACGTGGAAAACCTATTTGAACTCTTTGATCTTGTCAGCAACGAAACGGACCTGTTCTTCGGTCAACTCCGGAAACATAGGCAAACTGACGATCTCCCGACAAACCGTTTCCGTCACCGGATACTCGCCCTCGCTCAAGCCCAGGAAGCGATAAGCTTTTTGCAGGTGCACCGGGATCGGATAGTGAATCAGTGCGCTCACGCCCTGCTGGCCAAGAAAAGTGATCAAGTCTTCGCGGCGCTTGTGGCGCACGACGAATAGATGATACACATGTTTGCAGTTTGGCGCTTCAATCGGGACGACAACATTTGCTCCTGCGAGATACTTACGATAGAGGTCAGCATTCCTGCGTCTGTCGTCGTTCCATTTATCAAGATGTCTCAGTTTCACATTCAGCACGGCGCCTTGAATGCCCTCCATGCGATAATTGTATCCGATCACGTCGTGATAGTACTTTTTCGCGGAACCGTGATCCCGCAATTTGCGAATCTTGGCGGCGAGGTCGGTATCCGAGGTGGTGATTGCCCCCCCCTCTCCGTAGGCTCCGAGATTCTTGCCCGGGTAGAAAGAAAAACAAGCCATCAAGCCCATGCTGCCGGTGCGTCTGCCATGGTAGGTCGCACCGTGGCCCTGTGCTGAATCCTCGATAACCGGAATATTGTGTTTCTTGGCGATTTCCAAGATCGGATCCATGTCCGCCGGCTGGCCATAGAGATGGACAGGAATAATCGCCTTTGTGCGCCGGGTGATCTTGGCCTCGAGCTTTCCTGGGTCAAGATTGAAGGTTTTCTCGTCACAGTCAACTAAAACCGGTCGGGCACCAGTGTAGCTAATCGCTTCGCAAGTTGCGATAAAGGTATTGGCGGCTGTGATGACCTCATCACCTACGCCGATATCGAGTGCCAACATGGCCAAATGCAGCGCCGTGGTACCGGTGTCTACCGCGACACAATCAGCCGCCTGGCAATACTTGGCGAATTCTTTTTCAAAGTCATACACGTACTTGCCCAGGACGAAAGCGGCGTCGGCGCAAACACTCTGCATAGCCGGGTCAATTTCGGTCTTGATTGCCTGGTACTGGGCCTTCAGGTCTAAAAACGGGACTTGCATAGATTCTCCTCGGTGCGAAACAAAGCGGGAAGGTATGCAATTGTAGCGACAATGTCAAGACTACCGCGTCCCGCAGTTGCGCGACGACGCTGCAGATTGTCAAAATGCTTGAAACTTGGGTAATCCCAAGGCGTTATAAAAGCTGGTTGCGGGAAGATTTGGAATGTGTTACAGTCACGGCGATCATGAGCACCCATGACACGAATGCCTGGTTTTCTAACCGATTAGTGGGAGGACAGGAGATTAGATCAATTGTTCGCAGCGGATTCAATTACCTCCGCCTCGCTCTGCTTGCGATCCTGCTGGCACTGTTCATCAAAGGAATGCTGATCGAGGCCTACAACATCCCGTCGGAGTCGATGGAAAATACTCTGTTAGTCGGGGACTTCTTGTTAGCAGACAAGTTGACGTTTGGTCCGCGGTTGCCGTTTACAGATGTACGACTGCCTGCCCTGCGTGACCCGCATGTGGGTGACGTTGTTGTGTTTCGGTTCCCCGACAATCCGCACAAGAATTTCATCAAGCGTGTGGTTGCCCTTGGCGGAGACGAAGTTCAATTGCTTGATAAGGTAGTTTACGTGAATGGAAAACCGCTTGATGAATCGGGTTACGCCATCCACACAGACTCGATAATCATACCGAATGGAACACCTCAACCACGGGATAATTTCGGACCGGTTACGATCCCGGCAGGGAGTTTTTTCGTATTGGGTGATAACCGAGACAATTCATCCGACTCGCGATTTTGGGGCACGGTGCCGCGAGAGATGATCTTCGGCAAGGCGCTATTGGTGCACTGGTCATGGGAACCAGACGATCAGGCGCCTTCGATAACATGGTGGAATCCCATTTCGGTTTTGGGAGCGGTTGCGTATCATCTGTACCATCTGCCGGCGCGAGTTCGCTGGAGTCGGCTGTTTCATACAATTAGTTAGGAGACAATATGCAGCACACCTCGGGTGCACGCAGGACAACGCAAAGAGAGCCTCGACAATCGGCCTGGGCTTCCACATTCGGGACGATTAAGTCGCTGGTATTGGCATTTGCCATGGCTCTTTTGATCAAGCACTCGGTCATTGAGGCCTATAACGTGCCCACGAGTTCGATGGAAGGCACGATCCTGGTCGGAGACTTTCTTCTGGCTAACAAATTCCTCTATGGAATTCACATACCGTTGACGAATATCACTCTCACCGGCATTCGTAATCCGCGGCCGGGTGACATTGTCGTGTTCAAATTTCCCGGCGACTCCACTACCAACTATGTCAAGCGATGTATAGCGGTTGGAGGGCAAGTTGTGGAAATGCGTGAGAAACAACTGTATGTCGATGGCCAACCTATCGCAGACTATCCGTTTCTCAGGCATAACGATCCAAATATAGACAGGCGGCGCGACACGTTTGGGCCGTACCGAGTTCCGCCGAATACGTACTTCATGTTGGGAGATAATCGTGACGACTCATTTGATTCAAGATATTGGGGACCGGTACCGCAACGGTTTATTCTTGGAAAGGCACTCGTGGTTCACTGGTCCTGGGGAGCGGCCCCCGATCCTGATGCACCCAAGATAGATTGGACCAATCCGTTCACTTGGCCTGCGGGATTTTGGTATAATATGATCCATTTTCATGAGCGAGTGCGCTGGGATCGATTGGGTCAGACATTGAGTTAGTTAATTGGCCCGAAGGCGAATTGGTTCACGCCTTCGGTCACTGCTCGTGGGTGGAGCTGGATGAGAAAATGATCGTCAGAGAGGTTCCTAAATTGACCTTTTGATATCAATTTTGTCCACACTTGTGAAAAAATTCGCAAAAAAGGGTTGACTTTCTCTTATATATCAATATGTTTGCCGACAAGATATGGGCAATCTTGGAGTCGATGTGGATATTAGCCTAGTTGTTGAAGGAATTCAGAAGAGCTTTGGTGAACGTAAGGTTCTTAAAGACATCAACTTCTCTCTCTCCGCACCAAATTCCATCGGAATTACCGGACACAACGGTTCCGGCAAGTCAACACTGATGAAGATCCTTGCCCAGACCATCGCACCGACGCGCGGAAAAGTATCAATTAGATGCAACGGCACTCAATTAACGGCAGATCGGCATCTGGAAGTCATAAAGATGGTGGCCCCCGAGATGGCTCTCTATGAGATGTTGACTGCTTATGAGAATCTGAGGTTTTTCGCCACACTGGCATCCGTACCGATGCCCCGCAGTGAACAGGACAGACTACTCGAGCAAGTTGGTTTGGCTGGACGCGGAGAGGACTTGGTAGGGACTTATTCTTCGGGCATGAAGCAGCGCCTGAAGTATGCGGTGGCGCTGCTGGCGGAACCGGGAATTCTCCTTCTTGATGAGCCGACCAGTAATCTCGATGACGATGGCAAGACTATTGTGACCAGAATAATGAATCAGCAACAGAGCCAGAGAATACTCATCATAGCCACAAATGAGCACGAGGATCTTAGCCGTGTCGCAGGCATCATCAAATTGGACAGTTAAGGCTATCGCGGTCCTGCTCAAGGACATGAGGACAGAACTGCGGACGCGTTACGCGCTCAACGCATTGTTTATGTTCGCGTTTACGACCTTGGTGGTTATAAGCTTTTCATTGGGGCAAACTTCGTTGACAATATCGGTCCACGCTGCACTTTACTGGATTGTGATATTTTTCTCGGCGATGTCGGCATTGGCGGGAGTCTTTATCAAGGAAGAAGACACTAAAACCGGCCAAACTTTAAGATTGTACGCCCGGCCGTCGATAATCTATACAGGCAAGCTGATTTACAACATCCTGTTACTCTTCATACTCTGTTTGCTGATAACGCCGCTATATATAATTTTTATGCATGTAACGGTTCCTGACCCCGTACTATTCGGGGTGATCGTGGTGTTGGGAGCGATCGGGCTTGCCGGCGCAACGACGATAATTGGCGCGATCGTCGCCAAGGCGAACGTGCGTGGGGCTCTCTTTGCAGTACTTTCTTTTCCGGTGCTACTGCCCTTGCTGGTGGCTGCGATTTCCGGGACTAATGCCGCCCTGAGCAACGAAGGTTGGGCAGGAGCGGAGAATGACATTAAACTATTGACGGCTTATGCGGTTATAATGATTACAGCGTCGGCAGTCTTATTTGACTTTGTGTGGAATGGTTAGACAAATCTTACAAATTGCGCTCTTCTTGTCGCTGACAGGTGTGATCTGGTTCAGCTTCTCGACACCGGCGCCGCAGCAGCAGATTGGCGAGGCTTCGCGAATCTTCTACTATCATATTCCCGTGGCCTGGCTCACGGTTGTCGCGTACTCGGTGAACCTTATCTTTTCGATTCGATTTCTGATGACGAAGCGGGAATTGGATGATTATCGCGCCCTATGGGCAGCGGAGATCGGCACCATGTTTTGCGTGCTCGCAACGATTAGCGGCTCGCTGTTTGCGAAAGTGACGTGGGGGATTTACTGGAATTGGAGTGAACCGCGGATGCTGTCGATATTCGTGCTTCTGATGATTTATGGCGCTTATCTTGCACTTCGAGGGGCAACCTCGAGTCCCGAGCGACGAGGCACGATGGCTGCGGTCTATTCCATTTTTGCTTTTCCGACAGTCCCTTTCTTCATTTTCATCATGCCGCGGATGATGGCATCTCTCCATCCCTCGGATTCAGTATTGGATTCAAACCTGAAGTTCCAGATGGGCGGAGCGGTCGGTGTGATCTTCACGGTTTCACTCGTGGCCTTCACGGCATTATTCTTCTGGTTGTATAGTCTTGGTATCAGGCTTCATCGCGTCAAAATTTCCCATTCGGAGTAATCGATAAATGGAAACGTCAAATTACACTGTGCTGTTTGCAAACCTGATAATCTGGGCAGGGATTTTCGTGTTTCTCTTTAGGTTGGACAAAAAGATCAAAGATTTGGAGAAAATGAAATGAAAATCAAGCTGATCCTGGCGGCGATCATCGTCGTGTCGGTGGCGGCGTGGGGATTTTCGTCCTTCACGAAGTCGATGACATCGTACGTTGATTTTGCCGAAGCGCAGAAGCGCGCCTCACGGGTTCAGGTGATGGGCGCGGTCGATCACGAAAAGGTGGTTTACGACGTAGATAAGCAGATGCTGGAATTTCCGATTACAGACGAGAGCGGTGTTACGATGACCGTTCACTATTCGGGAACCATGCCGGGCAATTTCAGTCAGGCGACACATGCGGTCTGCGTAGGCAAGTACAACGGTTCGCAATTTGAGGCCGAACAACTGCTCATCAAGTGCCCATCCAAATATCAAGGGAACGAGGGTTAAGATGCCGATTGGAAATACGCTCCTCGCCATAGCTTGCGCCACCGGTCTGGTATCGTTGGTCGGTTATGGCATGACGTTGTTCAACCGCGACTCAATGGTTTCGCTGGCCCGCAAGTCCTATTATGTCTTTGCGACGGCCACAATTCTGATGTGCGCATATTTCATGATGCAAATTCTGAACCACAATTTCGCGCTGGAATATGTGCACGACTATTCCTCACGCGATCTGGGACTGGGATTCCTGATTTCGACGTTCTGGGCTGGCCAGGTTGGTTCGTTCAGCCTGTGGCTTTTCTTCATCACGATCATCGGAATCTTCCTGATTCGGAGAGAAACCGAGAATCACTCAGCGGTCATGTTCTTCTACATGCTCGTAATCTCGTTTTTCCTGACGCTTCTTGTTGCTCGCTCACCGTTTACACTGATTCCGGCTGAATTTCTGGCACAATTCCCCGGTGGGATACCGCCGGATGGCCGGGGCCTAAACCCGCTGCTGCAAAACTACTGGATGGTGATCCATCCCCCGATTGTGTTTTTCGGATTTTCGCTGTTGGCGGTGCCGTTTTCTTATGCCCTCGGCGCATTGGCCAAGAATAATTTCCGCGACTGGGTGAAGAATGCGTTCCCCTGGACGGCGATCGCTTCGTTCTTCCTTGGTACCGGCATTTTTCTTGGCGGCTATTGGGCATACGAGACACTCGGCTGGGGTGGATACTGGGCCTGGGATCCAGTCGAAAACACTTCGCTAATTCCCTGGATGATCAATCTCGGCTTAATGCATGGACTATTGATTGAGCGCAACAAAGGTGTGTTTCGCCGATCGAATCTGGTGATGGCGATCTTCGCGTTCCTGCTGGTTGTTTACGGGACATTCCTGACGAGATCCGGCATTCTGGCCGACTTCTCGGTGCACTCATTCACCGATCTCGGCATCTCGGGTTATCTCGTCTTCTTCATGTTGTTCTTCTTGATTCTGTCTATTGTGCTGTTGGTTGTCAGGGCTAAGACCGCCAGGACAGGAGCTGGAATCAAGGACCCTTATTCGGTAGACTTCGCAATCGCGGTTGGGATATTCTTTCTGACCTTGCTTTCGATACTGACACTGATTGGCACTTCAGCCCCTCTAATTACACGGATATTCGGCGAAGCTGCTAATGTCTCGATGGACTTTTACAACAAGACGGCGCTACCGATGGCGGTGATTTTAGCGTTACTTGCGGGAATATCACCGTTCCTGGTAAGCAAGGACCGCTCGTGGCCGACCTTATTCAAGAGGTTGACGCCGGCTCTGGCGTTATCGGTCGTGGGAACGATCGTGGCGATTGTATTCGGAGTAACTCAGTTCATGTATCTGCTGATGATCTTCATGGCGTTGTTCGCGTTGTTTGGCAATTTCCTGGTGATCTTTCTTCAGCCGGGCAAAGTTGGATTGCGCGTGGGCGGTTTTGTGACGCACATGGGGTTTGGGATTATGATGGTCGGAATTGTAATTTCTTCCGCTTTCTCGCAAACGGAGACAGTGAATATTTACTCCGGTCAGGGATCAGTGCAGTCATTTGAGTACAAGATAGCCTACTCCGGCATGGAGGGCGATATCACCAACAAAGAGAACGCCGTGCACCTCAAGGTTCAAGATGGCCACACGGAGTACCTTGCCGACCCAAAGATGTTCATCGCGAAAGAGAATCAGGGGATGATGCGCAAGCCATTTATCCGCAAGTACCTCTTCCACGATTTGTATCTTTCACCGCAACAACAGCAGAACGTAGGTGATGGTGACAAGATGGTGTTGACGAGAGGCGAAGCCAAGAAGATTGGTGACTTCGACGTGAAGTTCATGAGCTTCGACATGGGCAATCACAGTGATCCAAACACAATGCAAGTGGGTGCAAACATCGAGGTAACTCACAACGGTCAATCGCAGACCATAACTCCAGTAATGGCGTTCACCCAGGAAGGCAAACAGTTCCTTAAAGCTGATATGCCGAACGGACAAGGCACTGTAGTATTGCAGGACATTCAGGCAGACGCGGGAATGGTTTCGCTGCAATTTGCCGGTGTGCCGGGGATGGATGTGGTCGATCTGCTGGTACTTGAGGTATCGAAAAAGCCGCTGATCAACCTGGTCTGGGTGGGATTGATCATGGTTTGTGGCGGAACATTTGTTTCGTTTGTTCGTCGACGTAAACTTCAGTTTGCGGCCGTGCCTAACTACGCAGGTGTGGAGGAGACTCCCCGGCGTTCGTTGACGGGCTTGACCGACTAACAACAGGGATTAGCAGTGATTATTCGAGGGCGACGGCGTTTGCCGCCGCCCTTTTTCATTACTGAGAGGAACTTCCAATAATGGGATTGTCAGCAGCGAAACCGTGGGCTATCTTCACGAACTGTCATGATGTCCAATAGAACATTCGACGATATTGCTGCGTCGGCAGTTGACTATCTGCTCAAAACGTCGCCGGTGCGGGCGACACAGGCAGGAGTACACGATTTCGATGCGGAACTCGATACCGCTGACCGGACAGCCCGAAGAGAACGTATCCGCCGCCTAAGTGGATTTGTCGATGAAATCGGGCTGATACAGCGCGAATCGCTGGGGTTTGATCAGCGAATTGATCTCCAGATTCTCCAGAGTAATCTCAGAGCAGAAATTGTGTTTGATTCCATGATTCAGCGCTGGGACCGAGATCCGTCACTAGCGTTAGAGATCTCACTCTATGGTTGTTTGTCACTCGTCATGCGTGATTTCGCGCCGTTTGAGGAACGAATCAGTTCCCTCATAGGACGAGTGACTGCAATTCCGCGATTGCTTGAGGAAGCAAAGGAGAACCTTACGGCGCAGTCTGAAGTACCTACGGTGTGGGCCGAAATGGCGGAAGAACTCTGCGGGTCGGCAAAAGGTTTTCTGCAGTCATTGATCGCCGAGATTTCGCCGCAATCAGAACAAGGTAAAGGGTTGGTAAAAGCGGTCGAAGCGGCAAACTCTGCGGTGTCGGACTACTTACTATTTCTGACGACCAAGCTGACCAGTCGCAGCCGCGGCTCTTACGCGTGCGGGTGGGAGACTTTTGCATCACTTCTTGAATACCTCCACGGTATAGAGATGTCAGAACAGGAACTCATACGCTTTGGAGCAAACGAGATTGAACGGATTAGCGGTGAGATGGAGAGGACCGCGGCCGTAATAGATTCGAACAAGACAGCTGAGGAGCTTCTCGAAGAGCTGAAGGCAGCTGCGCCGATAAGCGATGATTTGCTCTCGGTGTATCGCGAGTATGTTGAGCGATCGGAGCAATTTCTCCGCGGAAAGGAACTGATCTCTTTGCCCAGCGACATGCACCTGGAGGTCGTAACAACGCCAGAATTTGTCAGGCGGACCTACCCTTTTGCTGCCTATGTAACGCCGGCAGCACTCGATCCAAATCAGCCTGGAATGTTCTGGGTTACGCCGGTATCGCCGAGCCTGCAAGATCCAAACTTAGTTGAAGCAATGCGTAATCACAATCCTTACAGAGCACAACTGATTGCATTGCACGAAGGATTTCCGGGGCATCACGTGCAATTGACGCTGGCCACACGCCACCCCTCCCGGATTCGTAAGTTATTTGATTGCAATGTGTTCGTTGAGGGGTGGGCACTCTACTGCGAGGAAATGATGTGGGAGCAAGGTTACTTTAGCGACTTACGATTTCGATTGATGCAACTTCATTTGGAGCTGTGGCGTGCATGCCGAGTAGTGATTGATGTGAAACTCCATACTGGTGCGATGACTTTCACAGAGGCCGTTAATCTTCTTGTAGATGTCGCAAAAATTGATAAGCTTAGTTCAATTGCGGAAGTGAAGCGCTATTCGCAGTCGCCAACACAGCCGCTTAGTTATCTTGTCGGAAAGGCCGAAATTCTGGGACTGCGCACCGACTGTCGCCGGCTTTGGGGTGAACAGTATTCAATCAAGGCGTTTCACGACAAGCTACTTGCGCTCGGTTCGGTACCACTTGGCATCGCGCGAGCAGCGCTGTTGGAACAATTGTAGCTCAGATTAGTTTTAGTTTTTGGATGTTTTTGCTTTTCGTGGAAGGAGTTCATATGTCAAATGCAACAGCAGTATCAGATGCGACTTTTGAAGCCGAAGTTGTCAATAGTAGTGTTCCCGTCATAGTAGATTTCTGGGCCGAGTGGTGTGGACCTTGCCGCATGATCGCCCCTATACTTGATGAAATCGCGACGAGTTTCGCAGGTCGAGTCAAGGTCGTCAAAGTTGATGTTGATGCAAACAGCCGAACAGCTTCGCAGTTCAGTGTGATGTCCATACCAACCTTGTTGTTCTTCAAGAACGGTAAGGTGCAGGATCAGGTGGTAGGTGCTCTGCCTAAAAAGATGCTACAGGAGAAGGTTGAGAAATTCCTGGCATGACGTCATATCAGAATCCACCGACCGAGGAAATTGTCGAGATTCTCCGCAGCAGTAAGAGGATCGCGGTTGTGGGCATGTCGTCCAAACCGGAGAGAGCCTCACATGGCGTCTCAAAGCGTTTGATCAGCCATGGCTATGAGGTAATCCCCGTCAATCCTGGCGAGCCGGAGATTCTCGGGCTGAAGTCATACGCGGATTTGGGCGACATACCGGGAGAAATTGATATTGTCGACGTCTTTCGACGCTCTGACCAAACTGACCCGATAATTGACGAGGCAATCAGGATTAAGGCGAAGGTTCTATGGCTTCAGGAAGAAGTGATAAATGACCAAGGCGCTTTACGGGCGCAGCAGGCGGGGTTAAAAGTTGTTCAAGATCGCTGTATAGCAAAGGAACTTATGCGGTTATAGCCCGCGACCTGATTTGCTTAAGCCGCCTGCGAGACGATTTGTCCGCGGCGGCTTGATTTTTTGCATTTAACTGACATTCGCTGCTATTTCCGTGACTTTCCGGAGTAGAACAGATAGCGCAGTCTGCTTGCCAAAATCGACGTAAGTTATTATACTCAAGCGCGTAAACTACCGATACGTATTACAGGCACGATCATGATTCGCAACAGTACTTATCAAGAAACCTCATTCGGCTTTCAGCAAGGCATTACGCCGGGGATTAAATATCTCTTAATTGCGAATGCGGCCGTTTTCCTATTGCAGATGACGTTGCCGGCTTTACATCTGGAACGCAATTTCGGATTGGTTCCGTACGCAGTTGTGCACTCGTTTACCGTCTGGCAACTTGTGAGCTACATGTTCCTTCATGGCGGACTGATGCACATTTTCTTCAATATGTTCTCGCTCTGGATGTTCGGTTCGGACCTTGAACGCCAATGGGGTACGCGCGAATTCCTGAAATTCTATTTCGTGACCGGCATTGGCGCGGCGATAATCACATTTCTGTTGCAGATTAACAGCACGGTTCCAGTGATAGGCGCATCCGGCGCCATTTACAGTGTCCTGGTCGGATTTGCCGTACTCTATCCAAATCGACTGGTCTATATTTGGTTTCTATTTCCGATAAAAGTAAAGTACCTGGTAATGGTACTGATCGGACTTGGCGTCCTGGCCTCGTGGAGCCAACACAGCGACGGTATCGCGCATTTTACTCATCTTGGTGGAGCGCTGATCGGATATCTCTATTTGAAGGCTGATTGGCGTTTCGTCCACTGGCTTGCGCCTGTAAAGAAGCTCTTTCGCTTTAGGCGAAAAGGACCAAAGCTCGTAAATTCCAATCGTCAGCCGGATGTGTTGATGGAAGAGGTCGATCGAATTCTCGACCGCATTACGGAGCTGGGAGGTTATGAGAATTTGAGTGAGCGCGAGAAGAAGATTCTCGAGAGTGCCTCTAAGAAATTGTCGGAGCGACAGAAATGACCATACGCAAGAAGATATTAGTGGCGGATGCATCCGAGACGATTCTCGCGGTCTGTCGCAAGCTATTGACGCAACATGGTTATGACGTGACACTCTTCCAGGATGGTACGAAGGCTCTCGAGGAACTCAAGCGCGCGGACTACGATCTTGCCGTAATTGCCACTTCTACCCAGTCGGTCACAGGCTACTTCATCGTCCAGGAACTCAAGAAGGATCGCAGCAAAGCACAAATGCCGATTCTGATGTTGCTGGGCAGCTCAGAACTTCTGGATACCAGGGATCTCGTGCAAGTTTCGCCGAATGAGACGTTGAGCAAGCCGTTCTCACCGCCCGAGCTGCTATTCCGAATCGACAAGTTGCTGTCTATCGGGGCTACTGGCGAGGCAGAAAGCGGCGAACCAGATAACGATATTGAGAGTATTCTGTCTGACGATGAAAATAGTTTTGAGAAGAAGATTTCGAGTGCCACCGATAAGATATTTCTCAGTATGCTCAAGCAAAGTACTTCCGATCAACCCGAAAACAAGCGTGAACGCCCCAAATTGGATAAGCTCGATCTGACCGAAGATCAATACGATGTCGAGGCCTCCCGACCGGAAGCAAGAGCCGAAGACAGCCCTCACGATTACGATTGGTTCATTCGCGAAATGGGCGGCGAGGAGTCGCGAAAGATGGAGCCGAAGCCGTATGTGCCGCCGGGTAACACCGGCAAGTTCCAGGTTGAAGAAATTGGAAGCACCAAGATATCTCTCGGCCAATTAAAAAAGATGCAGGAAGCTGAAGAGGATATCAAGACCAAGGTCTACATCGAGAAGTTGAATGCTCCGTTCGAAGCCGATACCGATCTTCGCGGACCTGCACGAAGTGAGACGGGCAAGCTTGATGTGCGCACCCAATTCCTGAAGTTCTTCGCCGAGGCTCTTGCGAAAGAGATCACACAGAGCGTCGATTTCAACAAGGTGATGGCCCGCATCGACGATCTAACCAAGATCAAGCAAGAGAAATAATCTTGATTGTTCTCTTCCATCTCGTTTTTTGAACCCCAAGAATGTATAATTGACAGATGCGAGTGATGCGACGATTAGAGATCCTCAGATTCCTCTTCCTTTGCCTGGCAGTATACGTTTTTGCAGTTGGAAGAATTTCCGCACAAGAGTCATTTGATCTCTCTGGACTTAAGGAAACGAGCAGCGATGCTGACCTGGTACGCGTGAGTTCGGTGCTCGGCGTTTCTTCCGCAGCAGCCGGAAAGACTTATGAGGCAGCGGTAATCGTTGAAATCTCGCCGAACTGGCACATCAACTCGTTTCGGCCTCATCAGAGCTATCTAATTCCTGCCAAAGTGGAATTTGACACGCTGCCAGGGATAACACCGCGCACGATTAGTTATCCGAGCGGAAATGATGCAGAGTTGATGGGCGAGTTGATGTCTTTGTATGAAGGCAGGACAATAATCAAGTTCAAAGTCGATGTTTCGCCGCAAGTAGCCGCCGGCGACTATGTTGTTCCCGTTAGATTCACCTACCAACCTTGTAACGACAAGGAATGCCGCGGTCCAAAGACGGCGTCGGTGGATATTCCCCTCACAGTTGGACCGCTCGGTGCATCGCAACACGCTGATATTTTCGGGGGCACGCAAGCAGCAGCGAATACTGAGACAACGCCGCCGGTTCGGGATCAAGCCGCCGGAGAGTCGGGGAACGATATTCAGAGGTTGGTTGACAAGTACGGATTCTGGGGATACTTCATCGCGTTGGGGCTGGCGTTTGTGACAGGCTTATTGCTCTCGTTCTCTCCCTGCACCTATCCGATGATTCCGATAACTGTCAGTATCTTCGCAGGTCAGCAGCGTTCGCTTGGGCGAGGTTTTGTCATGTCGTTGTTCTACGTTGGGTCAATGGCAGTGGTATACGGCATCATGGGACTGATCGTTTCGCTGGTCGGTGGCGTTTTCGGAGCCTGGCTGGCCAGTCCGGCTGTTGTAATCGGAATCGTAATCGTGTTCGTGATCTTCTCGCTTTCGATGTTTGGATTGTATGAGTTGCAGGTTCCAGCCTCGCTTCGCAATAAGATTGGGCGTCAGGCAGGAGGAGGCATCGGAGGAGCGATCGTGCTGGGAGTGGTCGCGGCTCTCGTGGTTTCACCCTGCGTTGGTCCGTTCGTAGCCGGTATCCTACTTTATATCGCTACAGCGGGGTCGCCGATTCTCGGTTTTCTAATACTCTTTGTATTCGCGATAGGACTGGGAACGCTGTACATCGTTATCGGGACGTTTTCTTCCGCAATCAGCGCACTGCCCGGATCGGGTGGTTGGATGGAGCAGGTAAAGAAATTCTTCGGGTTCGTACTATTGCTGATGGCGGTCTACTTTCTCAGGACGATCGTATCGCCGGAGATCGTTGCTTTCATCACTGCGCTGCTGTTGCTGGCACTTGGAGTATTTGGCGGTGGTCTTGACCGGCTGACACCGGAATCAGGGTTCTTCCTTCGATTGAAGAAGTACATCGGGATTCTCGCAATCATTGTCGGTGTGTATCTTCTTGGCGGCACGATCTTGCGCCAAGGGTTCATATTGCCTCCTGCAGGCGACTGGTTGCCGGCACAGATGGGCACGACGCGGTCGGACGAACGCTCGCTGATACAATGGAGCAGTGATCTTGAATCGGGGTTGGCGCAAGCACAGCGAGACGGCAGGCCGGTGCTGATCGACACCTGGGCTACCTGGTGTATCAATTGCAAAGTGCTGGAGAAGGAGACGTTTGGAAACGCTGCAGTAGCCGATGAAGCTCGTCGATTCGTTGCACTCAAGGTGCAGCTTGAGAACTCCGGGACCGAAATCACCAAGGACTTCATGCAACGATTCGGACTTAAGCACTATTCCCTGCCTACCACACTTCTGCTCGACTCCACGGGGAAAGTGCGCCGTATCCTCCAGGGTGTAATTCAACCCGACGATATGATCGCAGAAATGCGTAAGATCAGCTAATCTCTCTCACGACCTCCCCAGCGTCTGTCAAGTAGTTCCTCGAATTTATTTTTTCGACTGCGCGAAAAATCTTTGTGTTCGTCACCCCTGCCGATATATTCAAAGCAGGAGAAGCCAATAACTACGGGCTAATTCTGAACATGACAAAGTCAAAGCTGGACTCCACGAAGAACGCATTAGTTATCTATCTCGAAGACAAGCATCGCATGCGCGTGCAATCGCAATTTTCGGATTCGGTTGAAGCCAGCGATGTGATGACGCTCTACCAAGCGTTTATCGAGGATACTATCGCAGCCTGTCTCACTGTCGATAACGCAGAGCTGTTGGTGATTTATTCAAGCGAGCGGGCGAAGAGATTTGTTCTGGAAGCGATCGAGAATCTCAAGAGCACTCTCAAAGGCAAGTGTCGCTCGCGGCTTGAGAACGATGATATTGAATTGGTGCAGCAGACCGAGGGCGAAATCAGTTCTGATTTTGAGATTACATTCAAGCGTTGCTTCGAAGCCGGTTACACCAACGTGGTATTGATCGATTGTGTAACACCGACCATAAATAAGCGCATGCTGGAGAACGCCTTCAAAGTCTTGAAGAAGAAGGACGTAGTGTTTGGACCCACGCTTGAGGGCTCCTATTATCTGCTGGGAATGCGGAAGCTGGTTCCGCAGGTCTTTCGACTCGTCGAGTGGTCGAACACCGAGAATATCTACCGACACATGGTCGAGGTCGCCCGCGACACGCAGTTGAATTGGGAAGAGCTGGAGTTGTGGTATGATCTGCGCCAACCGGGAGATCTTGAGTTTCTCGTTCGGGATATCAACGCTTTCCGCATTATCGGTGACGAGACCTCTGCCAAAGCCACCGAGGCAGTTCTTGAGTCACTACTGCAGAAGCTGCAAGATGAGGAGCCATAATGGCGTGGTATAAGCTCGAAGAAATGATCTGGCAGGAAGTCCAGGAAGTGGTTCCGGCCAAGTGTGACTTGGTGTTTCTTCCGGTCGGCACTATCGAGGCCCACGGCTCAGCAGCCATCGGGACTGACAATTATATCCCACTGTCGCTAACCGAGTATTTGGCAGAGCGGTTTAACGCTATCATGGCCCCGTGCGTTCACTATGGCATAACGAGATCGCTGTACGGATATGCCGGTTCATTGACCGTCCGTCCGGAGATCTTTACCGGCTACATTTTGGATATCCTTCGTTCCTTCAGCGACAAGAAGTTCAAGCGCTGTGTGATTGTGAATGGACATGGGGGAAACAACAACGCGCTCAAGGAAGCGGCTTGTCAGGCGTTTCAAGACTTCGGAATTAAGGTTGCTGTGGTTCATTGGTGGCAATTATGCGCTGATGTGACGCAGGAAGTTTACGGAGGGCCGGGTGGCCACGCGGGAATTGACGAGACCGGTTTCGTGATGGCAATTAATCCGAAGTACGGCAACAAGGCTCGCTACGACAAGAAGATGGCCTACTATTTCTCGGGCGGAGCGGACATTTATCCGATACCGGGATCAGTGCTTTTGTACGACAAAGACGGTCGCGGCGAACCGGACTTTGATCCAATCAAAGGCAAGGTTTATGCCGACAAAGTGAAGCAAAGGATGGGGGACTTTTTGGAAGATGTTCTTGGCCGCTGGGTGAAGTTCTTCCCGGAAAAATAGAATATCAATCCGCGTGTGGCATGCAGTTCCCGGACTGCACTGCCGTCAGCCGTTGTGGCTAACAGCAAATCAAATTCGATACGCAATAGCCGCCATTAGTTTGCTTGAGCTATATTTCTGAGCCAGTGAGCTCGTAGCATCTTCAATTTCGTATGTTGCCCGCGCAAAGCCGACATCAAGCATCGCGACACGATCGATCAGATAGCTGAATCCAAACGAGAACGAGTTGCGGTCCTTTTCGATTTGGTTGGTCGGGAAAAAGGTGCTAAACGGCAATGGATCGTGCTTATATCCAGCGCGCAACACCAGCCCGTACTGCGGCAGAATTGCCTCGGCGCCAAGACGCAGGTTTACCGCTTCCTTGTATGAGTTCTGAAGCGCAAGATTATCTTCATCGAAGAAAACATCGCCGTTGTATTCCATTTGCGACCAATCGGCATATCCGAGGTTGCCCTCAACCAGGAACGTACGTGAACGAAACGCCAGACCAGCATTGAAGATGAAGGGGTGCGACAAATCGTATTCGTAGTATCCCACCAAAGTCTCTTCGGAATCGTCATCGTATGTGCGCTGGATATAGTCTTCTTCGATGTTGTAACGCGTTGGCGCATCAACAGTGACAGCCGCACTGATATTGGGGCTCAGATCTACCAACATTCCAAGTCGGGCACCGACGCCCGAGTAGTTATCTTCAATGTTGTCGACGTACTCAAGGCTACCGGTGGTGGTTGACTCATTGTAGTTCCAGAAGTAATCCTCGCCGCCGTGATAGTAGATCAGCGTTGCGCCGACTGATATTCGCGATGAGAGTTCGATTGCGCCGGCGGCAGAATACTCGCGAATACCGCCCTTTTCCTCCTCGAATCCGCTAAAATAACGGCCGACATCGTCAATTTCGTAAGTAAATGTGCGATCAAAGGACTTAGTCCGGTTGACGCCAAAGGCGACAACAAGTGCGCCGCGATAGGTCGGGACAGGAACCGTGAGGTTGATTGAACTGAACCGGGTTTTGGTGACATCGTTTTCAGCAAATGAACCGCCTCCACCTGGTCCGACTGATTCATTGTGGAATCTCTCATGTGACATCGCCAAATAGAACTCAGGTCGCTTGATCCTTGCCAAAGCTGCCGGATTGTAGACAATGGCGGTACCGTCCTTGATCGATACAATCACGGCCTCACTCATGCCCACAGCCCGTCCACCAACACCAAAGTAGTTTCCCGCGGAGGCTTCTGTCATGAATGTTTGCTCATCCTGCGCATAGGCGGCCAGAAATCCACAGAGCACGATGGAAACACAGAATATGGATAGGAGCTTCTTCACAGATACACTTCCGATGTTTAGAGTCTATTTTCCACGACGGCGTGGCGGCTTCTGTTCTTCTTTCTTGCCGTCATCGGTATTCGTAGGAGGGGTTACGACGGTTCCGCCACCAGTAGACGTTCCACCGCTACCACCGACAATCGGAGTCGTCGAGCCGGGGCTGAATGGTGGTGGATCAAGCAAGGGATCGGCCCCACGAGTATAAGGCGGAGCGAGACCACGCCTGCGCTCAGGACTACCGACCACGTCGACCGTGTCAACGGCTGCATTGCCGTTATCTTCGTACCAATAGTCCTCCCACCACCAAGGATAGGCGTAATAGCTGCCCCAATTTGGGTTAGACCAATAGTAGTCGGGATAATATTCGTAATAGTGGCCGTAAGGGTAGTCGCTATAGTCCTGGTGACACCGCAGACAGTCGCGGTCCGCCTTCCCGTGCGCGTAGCTCGATGAATTATCCGCCGATGCTTGTTCTTCGGCAGTGGTCATAGACGGATGGCGGATGATCGTGTAACAACCCAGAGAGGTGATCGCTACGGCCAGTAGAGCCGCAATGCCAATCATCAGTTTCTTTGCATTCATATTCACCTCTCAGTTATACACTCTTAGAAGAATTCGAGATACGTTATTCTCAATCCGCGAGTCGGGTTCTTGGTGTCGTTGCGATTTCCCAGGAGATTCTCCATATCGAATCCGATCTCAAGCCGCTCGGAAAATATCCAGCGAATGCCTACGTTAAGATAACCCCATCCCTTGCCCGAACGTTCCGTGTCACGGTTATCCGCGAGAGCGAGGTCGTATTCTGCGACAAGCAGAAGATCATTCTGCAGCTGCAAATCAGTACCCAAGAAGACGGAGACATCGTCATCCTGATCTCCGTCATCTTCAAGCGAGTAGTTGACGCCGGCGTGCAATCCGGACGACCACTTGTAGGTGCGGTAGCCTTTGGACATGACCGCATAGAATCCCTTGGACTTGAACATATACCGATCCAGATCATTGAAGTAGCGCCCGTAACCTTGCCCCTCATAACCAAGTGTAAGCGCCGGCATATAGAGTGTTTCGGTAATCAGCTGGTACTTTACGAGAAACTGCATCTCGTTGTACCAGTCGGCCTTCTCGTCGCCAAGCACTTTTTCTCCACCGTAGGACATTCCCACCATGAATCGCCGGTGCAACCCAATCGTGGTCTGGCCGACGAGTGAACCGTTTGAAGACGTTCGGACTTGAAAGTCGAAACTCGCACGCGGTAAAGTCGCAGCCGTCGGACAATCTACCAGTTGTCGGGGAGGTAGGTTGTCATAAGAATAGATTCGTTTCACATCGTTGTCTCTATCTCTGTCCTGGCGGGCAACTCTTTCCGATTGCGCAAAAAGACTGACAGACCAAAGCAGCAATGAACCAATTAGAAGTAGACGCGGCATCCGTGCCTCCTTGGATTAGCAGCACTCATTCTGCCTTGAATCTACGGCATTGTCTGGGCGGGTCAAATAAAACATTGGCACGCCTCCTGTATGACACAATGAGAAGCAATAAACTTGCCGACCAATTGACTGCCCGCAAATGGCATAGATTTGAGGTGTTTTAACGGTTATTTGGAGCAAGTCAGCCGTCGGTTCTGCCCACTTTCAATTCAACTGAGACTGCCTTGAGCACAAACTTTGTGCGCTGGTGTATCCCTATGGTGATGACTCTATTCAGCGAACGAGCGAGGAAATTCCTCGGATCGAAAGATCTCGGTCAGCGGCTTGCGTTCCGTCGGAGGCGGCGTATAGTGCGGATAACCCAGAGCCAGCAGCGAGTGGATCGCTATTGAATCCGGAATTCGCAAATGCGCCCTCAGCTTGTTTTCGTTGAAGCTACCGATCCAACAACTGCCGATACCTAACTCGGTTGCCTGCAGCATCATGAAGGCATTTGCAATGGCGATATCTTGGTGACGAAGGAAACGGTTCGGCTCCGTTAGTTGATCCGCGTCTGGAATGCAGCAACAGATGGCGGCGTCGGCCTCAGCAACCTGCTGCTGGTTGTCGCAGGCGAACGCCAACTTCTTGAGGGTTTCAGGCTGACGTATGACAATGAACAGCCACTGTTGTTCATTACGGGCAGATGGCGCCAGCCGTGCCGCCTCGAGAATGGCGCGCAATTTTTCGGATTCAATTCTCTGTTTCTTGAACGACCGTATTGATCGACGGCTCACAATTGCTTCTGTCACATTCACTTAGCACGCTCCTGCGGAAAATGGTCAACTGAGCACAATTTATGGTATCTCCCCAAATATGCAATTACAATCGGTTGTTTCATGCGTCCAATACTATGAGGCAGATAGTGATTCCAGGACAAAAATCGTGGAACAATCCGGTAGTCTTATTGTACTTTAGGTAACAGTTGTCGGGCTGGATAACGAAAGGATAACGATGCTGAACAGAGAATCACTCCCCGATCTGGAATTGATGAAGCGCGTTCAGGAGGGCGACATGGTCTCCTACAATACGCTCGTCAATCGATACAAAGATCGTTTGTTCAACGTCCTGAATCGGATGCTTTCTTCAGAAGACGAAGCTCACGATTTGTTGCAGGATACGTTCCTGAGAGTGTGGCAGCACAAGATGTCATACGACTTCCGCTTTGCATTTTCTACCTGGATATATACTATCGCCCTGAATCTTGCCCGCAATGAATTGCGCCGGCGCAAGAAAATAAAGTTTTTCGACATTTTCGATTTTGCCGAAAAGCTTCCGGCCAAGGAAGAAAAGGTCGAGAACAACAGCGCGTTGAAAAACTTGCTTGATACGGAAATCAAACGTCTACCGGAAAAATACAAAACCGCGTTCCTTTTGCGTGATGTCGACAATCTCAGCTACGAGGAGATTGCCCAGGTGTTGAGCGTACCGCTTGGCACCGTCAAATCACGTGTGAATAGAGCACGGGCGATCCTGCGCAATCGTCTTAAACCGCGCATGGAGGAGTCGTATGAATTGTCAAAAGGTACGGTCCTACCTATCAGCATCCTGTGATAGTTCACTTCAAACTGATCTCTCCAGAGAAATGGAGGTGCATATAAGAAATTGCAAAAGTTGTGAACGTGAAAAACTTTACTTAGAAGAAATCTTAGTTGCCGCCCGTTCTCTGCCGCAGAAGCAGGTTGCTGACGACTTCAACTTGCAGTTGATGAACCGCATTTTTGCGGAGCAGAATAATCAGTCGGAAAGTTATCTTCCGCTGCGCGAACCATCGCTATTTCGGCGTCCGTTGGCGTGGGTATCGACTCTGGCAGCAGTTGGAGCTGCGTTCTTCGCATTTGTGATGCTCCGATCTGAGAAGGCTCCGGGATTAATGGAGGAAGCTAAGGTTATGACAGCCGCCGTGTCGGAGGCTCCCGTTCAGGCACCGACGGTGCAGTTTGCCTCGATGACAAATCAGAAGGAACCACCGAGCGTTTGGGAGTACATTCTTGGCGTTTCCGGTGAGCGCTCCAAGTACCGAGCGACCAATGTTCAGAATGTCCGTTCGCTGCACTTGGCGGACGCGCAGATAGAGTCGCTTTACGTTGAGCATATGCGACGTCTTGGAAACTTGAATCGCGCGCGATTGCGCCCTTCCGTTTCGTTGGCATCTTCTCAATATCAGAGTTATCGGCCGTATGTGAGACCGATCAACATGTATCAGCGGAATACGCCTGATTCGCCGCTGTTGCGCAACGCCGCCTGGCGATAGATTTCTCCTTTCAGAGTTTACGCACTGTGCCGGCTGGATTCCAGCCGGCACTTTTCTTTGCGGACGAAACTCCGTTCTTGCATTTGGCCTGCAGATCGGTTACTTGTCGGCGATGAATGATTACGTGAAAATCTGTGCTGTTGAAGACATTCCGCTGAATGAGCCGCTGATCGTTGAGGTGGATGGAGAGCCGATCGCTCTGTGCCGTCTTGGTGACAAAGTCTATGCGCTGGAAGATGTCTGTCCCCACCAAGGCGCAAGCTTCGAAGGCGGGGAGATCGACGAGGATGTCCTAACCTGCCCCTTGCATGGCTGGAGGACAAATGTCTGCACTGGCCAGTCACTGGAAGCACCGAGCCTGCAATTAAAGATGTACGATACGAAGATCGAAGATGGGGTAGTGTATCTCAAACCGAATTGATGAGTGTGGCTTCCGAAGTCGCCTGTGGCGGAGTAGTTGCTCGGCAAGTCATAACCATCAGTAGGGCTTTTCGATCGCTTTGGAAAAAGCTCCGCCGCGAATCCTATACACGCCATTTATCTCTGCCGGCCCCTGATAACTTGAAAACACGCCTTGGATGATGTAGCGGTTGCCGTGCGCTTTCGGCACCCATCGTTCAGTTGGGTATGAAACCTCGCTTTGTGGATGAATCAGGACATCATCATTCGCCGGTCTGTCAGTTTGCGGTCGGGCGATAAACACCCGTTCCCACTCCAGAGGGTTGGAGGTAACGCCAGGCACTTCCGTCGGCAGGACTGCCACACGCGCTCCTGCCCAATTGTCGACATCGATATCGAGCCACCGAGGATCGCCAATATACAGGGGTGCGCTGCCGACGTTGCGGATGACGAGTTCCAGGTGGCCGTCATTCACGGTTCCGACATGTCGAATCGAAATCACGATGGCACTGATGGCGCTTTGCAGTAATTGACCTTGCGCTTTGTACAATTCGTCCAAGAGCGGTTCAATAGTTGTGATCTGTTCGTGATCGAAGCTGCTAATACTCTTTTCATAGCGAGTCGTGTCACTGATGTACTCGAATTTCAACGAGCTGGAACCCGGTCCCCCTCTGGTTCCCTGACTCAGGTCAGCAAGCTCGACGGAATCAGCCAATCGCATGATTTTTTGGAATAGAGAAGGATCGAGTTGTGCCTGAAAGATGCCAATCGGTTCTTCCTCAGCATCCGATTCGGAGCGGTGCTTTTCGAGTCGCATTGAGCCATTGGTCTGGTCAAGCACGAGTAGAGATTGGCGTTCGAAGACACTTGTGCCCAGACGCGGCCCTCCGACGCAGCTGAATCGGAACTCACCCTCCAGCGACTTTGTAGCCTCGCGAGTCGATTTATTTTCGTTTGACATCGAATCTCCTTCCGGCCTTTTCGCCGAATCGTTTCGGGAGTGGCATCCAATTATGCCGACAATTACAGCCAGAGCAACGATGCATCCAAACACCTCAAAGATCAATCGCCGCATAGGTGTACCTGCGCGTGCTTGCTGTAGTGACCATTCCCTGCAAATGGATGCAGATCTTGCGATAGTGGCGTTTCTTAACCTTGGTTAGATTCTGGCCCATGATTGAGTCTGCGTCAATTCCGTTGACGGCACCATCGTCATTAAGTGTTGCCTCGACACGTGCGCCGGCATATTCATCGGGGTTGCCCAAGTGGTGTCCGAATTCGTGACCGGCGACAGCGACTCTTGGCTCTCCAAGGAACAAGAGCGAATCATTCGAACGGATATTGCCGACGGCGATAATTAGCATACCGGCTGCAAATGTGGCCCTCGATACAAATTCGGCCTTAGCGGAAACCGAAAATCGGCAACATTCAGGGACGTTGCTCGGACAGCCACTGCGCTTGATACGGTGCTTTCCGGTCCAGGTTGTACGAATATTATCTTTCCAGCGGTTAACTATGGCTCGATTTGTGTCTGAAGTGATGCTGTAATCGGCAAATGATTCGGGCCAGGTGCCGCCATATTGACAAAGATAGTTGTCACCACTCTTGTAGAAGCCGACGGCGAAGTTATTTGAGTCTTGGAGCGCGAAGCCCTCCGGCATGGCTTGCCATGCTTCGCCATCCCAGTACTTGTTCGTTACCCCGACCGCCTTCATCCAACGATATCCGCCGGTAATTGTGAAGCCAGCAATGGTTCCGCCTGTTGCTGCGGGAACCGCGTTGCCGAACTTGACCACCGATCCGCCCCAACCCTTGATGTATTCGATATCACTTTCAATTTTCAGTGCGTTTTCGGCAACTGTGAGGTCAAAGTGATCCCTCCCCGAGGAGTAATGGGTTTTAGGAAGGTCGCTGATTCGCCTGAGGATCAGGATATTGACTGCTACAATCGGATTGTCAAGAAGTGCGGTGGTGATGCGAAAAATGTATTTCCCACTGAGGGTTGCAGCGGAGTTGCCCTTAGCTATCCATTCGGCGTCGATTCGTCCACCCACCAGGTTGGCATTGACAGTGTCGACCTGGGTCTCACGGTTGTCCTCAGTTAGGTGAATAACATTAATTGTCACTGCGGTCTGGGGTGGATAACCAAGAATTACTACTTCGATTCCGGCCCGGTCACCACAGTAGACGTACGCCCAGCGCCAGCGGGCAACGCTTACGGAGTATACTTGGCGACATACTCGTGCGCGACCGCCACTGGTTGTAAGAATGCGGTTTGGCGTGGTGTCAGGTGTACCTTCTCGAGGAGCAGGCGAGCTTGTGCCCCCATCGCGGCCACCAGCCGAATCGTTTCGATAATCTACGCTGTCATCTGCCACTTGATGCTATCCTTGCGAAATCAGTCCAACCCGATCCACGTCCGGAAAGTCGATGGTTACAGTGCCCGGGGGAACGTTCTCCTCCTTGGAGAAACCGTTGCTATCGAGCGTGCCCCGTCGTTCATTGCCATCTGGGAGGTGAAGGACATATGTTTGTCCACCCATCGCATTTCCGTTTTCATCAGTTAGTTCTATCTCGATCCAATCGCGAAACGTAAGAAGACCCGATTCTTGTTCACGTCCAAATTCCTGTTTGTCAATTTCAATAACGAAAAAGTACTCCGGCGGGTTGTAGTTGCGGCCATAACGTTCAAGCTGTGCCTGAGTGGGAATTTCGTCGGTATCCTCGTGGTATTCATATTCCCAATCCAATTGTATCCTGCTATTCCGGACCGTCGTCTCAATTTCGCAGATGCGGTCATGCGCCCCATCCTGGTCAGACTCAAAAATGACTACTTTTGCCGGAATCCCCTCGTTTGCGTTTTTCACATCGGCCTTCAGTGTCAGGATGTCACCGCGGCGGGCTTCAGCGGCACTCCATTGCATGTTCGATACCTTGATTGGAAGGACAATGCTGATACGCCCGGATTCGCCTTCCAAGTTCACGCTGGGAAGTTTGACCTGGAAATAGGCCAGATCACCAATCTCGGCTTCCTCAGCAATATGGACTTTACCGACGTATTTGTTATTTATGATTTTGTCGCTGATTGAGCCCAGGGTTTTGCCGCGTTGTGATTTTGCCTTAATTTCGATGGTTGCGCCAAACCCCACGAAGCTGGTCCCTACTTCAAAATAGGCATCCCGTCCTTGCTGAGCTGTGCCAGATTTCCAAACGGCATAGACCAGGCTTGACTGAAGCGTGATCTGGTGTTGACTATCTGCTGATTTATTGAAATTCGTTTCCATCGACTGACTTTCTAACGCTCATAGTAATACATATTTCAAGAACTGCTACCTCAGTCAACTTGTCGTTCGACGGACTAAACGGTTCAACGACAATTCCATAGCTTTGTGCTTGATTGAAGATAGAGAACCGAACAACTCCAGTCAAGTGGCCGGCTCGATCGATGACTGCCAGATGGAAAGATTAGCTGTTTTTACTCCAAATTGAAGTAAAAAATCACCTTCACTGGACGAGTTATGTAATATAATAGCTAATGGCTTGATGATTCCCGAAGAATGTTGTTATTTAGCATAAAGGAGAAGCAATGAAGCGCTTGCTTGCGACCGTCTTTCTGATCCTGTTATCGCAGGCCACTATGGCACAGGACAAGGAGCATGACATTGAGAAATTCTTTTATCGTTACATCGATCTGCTCAAGAAGGCGGACTATCCTGAGGCCCTCAATTCCTGGTCTTTGTTGGATCGCACCATATCTGACCAGCTCAAACTGCATTACGTTAATGAACCGGTCAAACTTGAGATGGAGTCGACATTGTGGCAATTTATAGACCAATTGCGGAACGGCAGTGCTACTCTTGAGATTGACACGATCCGTTTCCGCCGGGACTTCGCCCAGATTAACTACACCGTGAATTATGGCGGCAAGTCATTCGCGGGAAGCAGCTTTGCTATATCCGAATCGGTACTCAACCCTTCGCTCGTATCGCCGGTTCATGTCTATTGTGAGTCATGGGAAGAGGCAAGTTCGCGTTTCCTACGCCTCAAATTCCGCGACCCGACTCTGTTCCAACAACAGGCTCTTGATGACGCCGACAGATTCGTTGAGGAGACTGCCAGGAGAATCGGGCTGTCCAATGAGCGAATGATCATTTTGGAAACTTTGAAATTCAGTGTGTTTCTCAGTGAATCATATGGCGAAGTCGAGCAAATCAGCGGCAAACTTGCCTTGGGGAGTCTAATGCCGTCGATGGATGCGATCGTTAGCAAGTATTTGCCTCCATATCATGAAATTGCGCAGTTTTTAGTGAATTATTCGCTAAAGGATGCACCCGCATACACGTTACCGTTCATGAAGTACGGAACAGCGACCTTTTTGGGTGGCCGTTGGGGCCGATCGCAGGAAGTGTTGCACTCATTGGGCAGCTACCTGTATGTAAATGATCTGTCCAGCCTGGACACGCTCATGAGCGGCAAGACCTTCGCTTCATTCGAATCCAACCCTGATTTCGCGTATCCGCTTGCGGGTTTGTTCTGTGAGTACCTTTGGAATCAGGTCGGCAGAGAGAAGTACTTTGAGATTTATCGCCAATTTTCCGGAACACGCGCTCAAGTGGACGCTTTCACCGCAGACAAGTTCAAAGAGACCATTTCAAATGCGCTCGCCAAGGACTGGGCTGGCATTGAAAGCGAATTTAAAAGTACTGTCAAGAAAGACAGTTATGCGGGAATCGAGCCGGGCGCAAATGAGAAAGGTAAACTTGTATTTGAATCGGGGACGGCCACTGTTCAGGTGCGCGTTTTTGAGGACAGTACTTGTTTCAACTTCATAGCGAGCTTAAAGCAGAACGATGCTGAGGCCGCTCTGCTATTAGCCAATCAGGGACAGTCGCCATACCGGAGCTTTCTTTTCGGCGAGCAGTTTGCAGACTCGTTATACGACAATCAAGTCTATGGAGTTCGATTCTCAGCAGCCGAGGCTGGCACCTACAACTATTACACGAATGAAATCAGCGGCAAGTATATCGTTGGAGTAAGCGACAGCGAACCGCTGGCGGACAAGACTGGAACTGCATTGCGCTTTCGCATCGACAAGCGCCTGTTGGCTGGTTTCGATCAATTGGCGGCGAAGATCGTAGATGTAAAATAGATCGTCACAAATGATGTCGCCTGGTGCGATGGTATATGGGCCGGCTTTTTAGCCGGCCTTTCTATTGGGAGGTCGAACTGGGCTGTGCGCACAGGCTCAGGAGATGATGATTCTATAGTCCATCATACTTGGGGCCACCGCCGCCTTCCGGCACGGTCCAAGTAATGATCCCGTATGGATCTGCTATGTCGCAGGTCTTGCAGTGCACACAGTTCGAAGCATTTATCTTGAGCTTCTTCTCCCCCGCCTCCTCCTCCATCTCGTAGACCTGAGCAGGACAGAAGAACTGACACGGGTTGCCGTATTCCTCGACACACTTGGTTGCACAAATGTTGGTATCCGAGACTAAGAGATGGGACGGCTGGTCTTCGTCATGGTTGGTTCCAGAGTAGTAGACGGAGTCGAGCTTGTTGAATACTAATCTGCCGTCTGGCTTCGGGCGCCATTGATCTGGAGTTGGTTTTGAAGCGGGGAAATATTCTTTGACCTTGCGCATGCTGAGATGGTCCTCGTGCATTTTGGGCATCTTGCCGAATCCCGAGAAGAGGCGCTTAAGGATGAAGCCTGGCGCCGACCAAACGCCATGCTCAAACATGTAATGAAAGTTTCGTTGCCCGTGAAGCTCGTCATAGATATAAGAGCTTCGCCATTTGCGGTCATACGCGGACAACGACTGGCTGGACATGTCATTGCTCTTTAGTGCCTCGAAGATTGTCTCAGCAGCGAGCATTCCGGACTTGAGAGCGAGATGAATTCCCTTAAGTCGCGCCGGATTCAGAAAAGCAGTTGAATCGCCGACGATCAAGAATCCGTCTCCGTAGTTGGTGGGTATCGACCAATAGCCGCCCTCGGGTATCGCTTTCGCTCCGTAACGAAGCATCTTTCCTTTTGAGAGTATGTCAGCGACAAACGGATGTGATTTCATGCTTGAGAACAATGCCTGGGGTTCCGTGAATGGATTGCGATAGTTGAGACCGACCACGAGCCCGATCGACATTAACGTGTCGGAGAGATTATAGATGAATCCGCCGCCGAAGGTCTGATTGTCCAGCGGAAATCCCATAGTGTGATAGACCAAGCCTGGCTCAAGCGTACCGGCCGGAAATTCCCAGAGTTCCTTAACACCAGTCGTATAGTTTTGCGGATTACGACCATCATCAAGCTTGAGTCTTGAGATAAGCGCCTTGGAAAGCGAGCCACGCACTCCTTCTCCAAGGACAGTGACTTTGGCGCGCAGATTCATGCCCGGCTCGAAACCGGCCTTGCGGTGACTCTCTCTGCTGATACCTTTGTCATCTGTTTGAACACCGGCGACCTTGTTATCCTCGTAAAGTAATTTGGCTCCTGCTGTGCCGGGGAAGATCTGGCAGCCGCGCGATTCAAGCTGCGCACCCATCCAAGAAGTCAGTTCATTTAGCGAAATGATATAGCAGCCATGATGATGCATCGATGACGGTACCCATGGCACAGTGAATTTGCCTTTACCGGTCAGGTACAGCATAGAGTCGCGGCTAACCTTCGTTTTGACCGGTGAGCCAAGTTCCTGATGATTGGGAATGAGCTCGTTAAGAGCGATTGGATCGAGGACGGCGCCGGAAATGGAGTGCGCACCAACGTGAGCAGCCTTTTCAATTACCATGATGACGGCCTCGCCCAAGGTCCCGCCTTTGGCAGTGTCCTGCTCGATCAAGTCCATCAGTCGCCAAGCGCAGGCCAGATTTGCGGGTCCAGCGCCGACCAACAATACGTCGACTTCCATCTCTTCGCGCGTTATGTCATCAGCCATCACTCACCTCGTCTTCCGGGTAGAACGCTCTGAATATCCCACTGATGATAATAGAAGTGGGCGCCGAATGTGAACAGAAAAAAGGGCCGTGCATATGTAGTTGGCGCCCTGATTAGTCCTTGACTTGAAGCGTCTGAGCCAGTTAAATATGGGGCTACAGTCGGGGTGTGGCGCAGCCCGGTAGCGCGCTTGCTTTGGGAGCAAGATGTCGTAGGTTCAAATCCTATCACCCCGACCATTCTTTTCGGATCCATCCAAGTGAATTGACAGAACGACTATGAATAAACGTAAATGCGCAATTTGGGGAGTGTTGCTCTTGTTCTCAGCGGCGAATTTGGTTCTTTTTTTGACCGAGGCGGATGCTGCTGAATTCGGAATTAATCTCTATGGGATGTCATACCACCTTGATCGACGAGACGTCACGGGATATCGTTTCAACGAACGCAATCCGGGCCTTGGGTTGAGGTATGTGATTGCCGAACGAAGACGAAGCCAATACTACGTGGAAGCTGCGGTTCTTGAGGATTCTTACCGGCGCGCCGCCAAGTATGCGACATTTGGATATGGGTATCATGTTCACAAGGGATTGTCGATTGGTGTGTTGTTTGGAGTTTATGACAGTCGTTCGGTAGCTGAGAGCGCTGTATTGGTTGCCGTTCCGATGATTTCCTATCGATATCGCGACGTAAAATTGAACTTGGTTCATTTGCCGGAGTTCCCCGGGATCAATCCGTATCCGTCGTTTGCGCTCTATGCGACGCTGTTCATTTGGCAAAGCCAGGGCGCGTCATTGAAGTAGTCCGGCGCAAAGTTTAGATTGACACGGGAATGAGTGTGCCGTAGTTTTGACCGATTCACGCCCCCGTAGCTCATTCGGATAGAGCATCTGCCTTCTAAGCAGAGGGTAACAGGTTCGAATCCTGTCGGGGGTGTATTGATATTCTCTGTGATTTCCTCACCAGATAAGGCTGAATATAGCAAGAAAACCTCAAGTATGAAGAAGCGCTTTGTAATTCTTATTGCCGGCCCCCCCAGGGGTTGGTAAGACGACATTATCAAAGATGTTAAGTAGATATTATGGCTGTGCCTATATTTCGGAAGACACAATAGCAAAAGAGGTCTTCCCCAAAATGTATCAGCATATAGAAGATTATCCAGACCAGTTGAAGGCAGTGGAAGGCGAATTGCTTGAACAGATTTCAAGAAGGTCTAATGACAAGGCCGGTGCCATAATTGACTTGGTTAATTTGGGACGAATATCTCTAAAGAGAATAAGGAAAGACTGCGGTAATCGCCTAGTCATAAGGGTCCTCTTTCCACCAGTGGAGACTATCATGGAGAGAGACAAGAGAAGAGCTGGTTGGACTTCTGGTGTAAGTGATGTTAAGAAATTCTACAAGAAGTACCAAGAATTGAAACCGGTGATTGGGGAGAGTCAATATATCGATAATAGCAACCAAACACCCCGGCAAACTCTCGAGATGATTATTGGTAGTATCGATAACATAAATGAAGCATGAGTAGTTGATATGTCTGTTTTTCCGTGTGGAAGAGGGCGTCCTGACAAGCGACATTAATGGCTCGCACTCGATCCAACACGGGAGTCTGTACCGACATGAAGAGGGACTTCAAGAGCCGAAGCCGTTTTGACATACCAAAAAGGGCGTCTCTAATGGGCCGATCAACGAGAACCGGATAAGACTCGCGACCAACGCATTGACGGTTTGTTCGTAGAATAGTGGTGATGTCGACAGAAATCATCGAAAGGAGCATCTGATGCCGAACACCGTCCGCTTCCATCGCGTGCTGCGCGCAACACCCGAAAAGGTCTTCAAGGCATTTCTGGACGCCGACGCGATGGCCAAGTGGCTACCGCCACATGGATTCACCTGCAAAGTTCACCATCTGGATGCCAAAGTGGGCGGTTCATACAAGATGTCATTCACGAATTTCTCGACCGGCAAGAGTCACTCTTTCGGTGGTTCCTACCTCGAACTGGTGCCAAGCGAGCGAATCAGCTACTCGGACAAGTTCGACGACCCAAACCTGCCGGGTGAAATGCAGACGACGATCACGCTGAAAAAAGTCTTCTGTGGGACGGAATTGTCAATCGAGCAGAAGGGGATTCCTGACGTGATCCCGGCGGAGGCCTGCTATCTCGGATGGCAGGAATCGCTTACACTTTTGACCCTACTGGTTGAGGCCGAGATTCCGGATTAGCTACTAATAGGGCTCGTCGACTACAGCCAGCGTCTCACCTTGGAGGCGTATTCCCGATATTGCTCACCAAATCGTTCGTCAAGTTTCTGCTCCTCAAACGGGATCCAGGTTTGATCGATTAAGAACGCGAATGCCAACGGCGCTAAGACAGCTACAGGCGATCCCACCAAGATAGCGATCCCCAGAAGAATCAACACCATGCCGACGTACATTGGATTTCTTGTGAAGCGGTAGGGTCCGTCCTCAATCAACCTTGTAGTTGGCGTTGTCGGACATACTCCTGTTTTTCTTGTTACGAACAGAGTGTGTGCCGCGAGCATGATCCAGAAGCCAGCCCCCAAAGGCAGAAGACCTACCAAACTGAAGGGCAGAAGAAGTACTCGCGCTACGAACAAACCGGTTACACCAAAGGGAGTCATGAGCAAGTAGGCGATTCGGGGTGGCGTCAACGACTTGAGGTTCATTCCTCTTCCTCACTCGCCGCTTCAGACTTGGTGAAGATCCGCGTCAGGAATTTGTTGATTGCGGTAGCTTTGGCAATTCCGATACCAGAGCCTTTCTTACCGACGATGATGACCAAATCACCCGGCTTGAGATCGAATTCGTCCCTGGCTTCCTTGGGAATGACAATCTGTCCGCGCTCACCAATCTTGGCGGTCCCGTAAAGCGTGTGGCCACCGGGATTGTGTCGTCTCAAGTTGATACTCCTTTCGCAATAGCTCTACATTCTCTACGGCGCCTGCGTATCATATGTTTCATACTTTTCCTATTTTTCATTCTTGGCCACCAAGTGAGCGATGATTGACTAAGGATATGGTAAGCCTTCAGATAGCGCGACATCAAAAACTTCAGGCTTAACATGTTGGTAATTAGGCAGATAGGATTATTCTCGCTCAAATCACGAAACCAAACCGACATTGACTGGTAAAAGGACTGTCTTCACTACTGAGCTGATGCTGACTGAAAACAGCCTTGATGCGAGCGTGACCCTTACCTCGGAGGATACGAATCTGGGACACCGTTCAAGGCAATTTCAAAAGCTCACTCGAAATAGGATAATCTCGGCACGGTCGTTGGGGAACGGCCGAGTCGTTTCGAGCCAAGAGGAGGAAATCATGAAAGTATCAAAATCAATTATTGTCTTTACCGGACTCGCGGCATTTGGGCTGCTACTGAGTGGCTGCAAAGACGAAGAGCTTCAAGGGCAATATCAGCAGGCTGTCCAACAGATGGCTACTCAGGCTGACCAGATCAAGTCGCTACATGCACAGGTCCAAGTGAAATCGGACAGCCTAAATCTCGCTCTCGAAGCGATCACTGCAACTGAGCTTCGCGCTGACAGCCTGAATCAGAAGTATCGCTGGGCCTCGAATAATGCAGCCGGGCTGTCAAAGGAGTTGAAGAGCCTGCAAGAGGATTGCTCGAAGCGTGAGGCGGAGTTGCTTACTGGAATCAGGGAGCGCGACTCTGTACTGACTGTAATCGACGCGCTCTTTTCCGATACCAATGTTACTCTCACGGCAGTGAGAGGAGAACTCGGCGACGAGAGAACGCGTTCGGCGTTTCTTTCCGACTTGTTGGCGAAAGTGAAGCCCTGGTACAAGAAATGGAAGCACGACGCTACGAAGCGTAATTTCCTGCAGGTGCTGTTTGCCTCTGGAAAGGCGAAGAAACCGGATTTCCCAGAGCCGAACATCGATACTCTGATGATGCCGGCAGCGAAACCCGAGCAGATGATTCCAACCGATACGACGAACAACCGAGACATTTCACTTTAGGTTTAGGCCTTGCAATCGGTAACGGGGTGTTGGGGAAAAGCCGATGCCCCGTTGTCGTTTCTGGTGCAGATCGTTTCAAACCTGCGCTGCGGGTCGGCTTCCGGGTCGCGGCTGCGCCGCGATGACAGACAAGAATGTCTGTCCTACTGAACGAGATCACTCCTACGGCGTGATTGTCAAAACCACGGGGGTTTGAGCTACGGACTGCCAGGAGCAATTAGCTCCTGGCTCATGTGGCTACGCAGACTATGCAATGACCTGCAGAGCTATTCTCACGGACACGACGAACAAGGAGCCGGGCCTCCGGAGAAGATGTAGTTGATTAAGTAAACTACATCCGAGATGTTAATGCCGCCGCTGCAGTTGGCATCACCAGCCGCAAGTGGCGAAGGTGCCGCACCACCTGAGAAGACGTAGTTGATCAGGAACACGCCATCGGAGATCGTGATGTTACCAGAGTGGTTGGCGTCACCGCAGAGGTAGCTGGATACATTTACTGTCTGCATCGTTGTACTGAAAGCATCAGCGACACTGACGTCAAAATTGATCGAAAAGACCGATCCCGGGGAAATTCCCGCGACTGTGTCATTGGTCTCGACAAGCCAACCTGGCAGATTGGCGTAGCTGATGGTGTGCAAGAGATCATCGGGATCGACAAAAGTCGGCGAATAGCTAAACGTGGAGCCAGCGCGAATCACGAAGGAGTCGGCAGAAACGATCTTGGGTGCGGCATTGACATTGAACGAAAATGCCCATGGTTCGCCGATGTACGGATCGGTGGAGACCTTTCCGGAATCGTCGGCAGCCTTGAGATAATAGCGTATGACACTACCAGGCGGCTGTGCGGGGATGGCTCCGGCAAACGAATCGGGATGGGCGGTGGCAATTAGCGGCGTCGAGAGGAAGCTGCCGTCGTCTACGCTGTAGTAGATCTTCAGCGAGTCGGTTAACAGAGTCCCGTCAGAATGAGCATAGACAAAAGCCTTCACGGCATAAGGATTGAGCGTGTCGGAGGTAGTCGAGAGCGGGTTGTGACTGATGAAGAGCATCCGACGATCGGGAATCCCGCGCGCACGGCAGTGAATCGCATCATCGGATAGCCAAGATCCAGTGAAACCAAGAACCTCGTAGCCGGGCATAGCGTCGCGGTAGACTTCCAATGCAGAATCGTCCCATGTGCTACTGAACGTTGGCACGAGGACCTTCTTGTTCAGGATCAACGAGTTGGTGTAGGCGGTTCCGGCGGGGCAGAAGACCTTCACTATTTTGTATTTCCTGCCCCAGGGGCCCATTGTCTGCTCAAGTTGGCTGATGCGCAGATTGTGGGCGGCATAGCCGGGATCATTCGACGGCACAGTCTCGACCAAGATGGTGTTGGGGCCAATAAACTTGGCAAAGCAGTCGATGTGATGAATGCCGCTTGGGTCGACATATTCGAGAACGGTGTAATCATTGCCAAGATATTGATCTATGTAGCTGTTGACCTGGAGTTGCGTCAGCGAGGGATTCTCGTCATAAACGAGGCGCTCGGACATTGAGGTACCTGCTCCATTGGACATGTGGTTTCCGCCCGTGTGGATGAGCGGCATGGCGTAAACGGGTATGTTCCAGGCGGTGCCGAGCACCTGGGGAACAACATCGTCAAGCGGGCGGGGCCGGTTGTAGATATTGTCGACGAAACCGATATTGCCATCCGAATCAAAAATGGTCCACGGACCGTAGTCGCGCGTCCAAATTGAGTTGGTTGCCGCAGTGACAAACTCGGTATTAGCCATATTTACACCACCAGACGTGTAAGTGCTAATTGCACTTGACTGAGCCGAAGCGTTGGCTACTAACGTTGTTACCATGATATCCTGCGACATTTCTGCGATTAGCCCAACGGGAATACCCAACGGCCAGCGAATTACGACGCGATCGCAATCCTCCCATTCCGAGGAAGCACGCATTACGCCATTAGGCGGAGCTGTGCGCTGAAAGCCGATGCCGATCTCGTGCAATCGCGTCTTCTCTTCCTCGGTCAGCCCAATCGGCAGGAATTGCTCTTCCGCAGGCGGGCCCGCAGGTTTCAGGGAGGGCGACGCAGAGGTCGCCGGAGCCGGTCTTAAGCTTTCGGCATTGATAAGAATAGTCTGACTAAGCAGCAGTCCAAACAACACAAGTAACAATTGCGATTTCTTCATAGTGGTTCCTATTGAGTTGGCAATCCGGCAGTAAGATTGGATTGACTAAAGCATTAATTGATTCAAGATAAGCCAGATTTGAATTGAGTCAAGTTGTAATAAATGAAGGCGCAATCCCATGTTGTCAGATATTCGCCCTTGCTTTGCGGCCGAGTTGTCGACAAATTGCATCCAATATTCAGGCAACGGCTTATGAAGTGAGGAGCAGCCAAGAATTGTCGAGCTCGAGTCAACAGAATCAGCCTACAGTGGCTCACCAGCATCACCACTATCGGTACTACGATCTCATCATGGCGCTGTTCGTCACTGTGTTGCTCTGCTCTAACTTGATTGGTCCGGCCAAGATTTGGACGTTTTATGGCTACTCGTTCGGAGCCGGAATCTTGTTTTTCCCAATTAGCTATCTTTTCGGTGATATTCTCACAGAGGTCTATGGATATGCTCGTGCCCGCAAAGTGGTTTGGGCCGGATTTGGTGCACTGGCATTTGCTTCGCTTATGTCGTGGGTAGTCTTGGCGTTACCGGCCGCACCGGGATGGGGTGGTCAAGAAGCCCTGCAGAGCGTGTTTGGTACTACTCCTCGAATAATCCTGGCATCTATTTCGGCCTACTGGATAGGTGAATTCTCAAATTCATACGTTCTGGCCAAGATGAAATTGTGGACCAAAGGGAAATTGCTGTTTACTCGAACGATTGGCTCGACGATTATCGGGACGGCTATCGACAGCGGCATATTCTACCCGGTCGCGTTTTGGGGTGTCTGGACCAACGATCAGGTCATCAGCGTCATGTTGGGAAACTACGCACTCAAGGTTCTGTGGGAAGCTGCAGCCACGCCCTTCACTTATAGGATTGTGGCCTTTCTTAAGAAGGTCGAGCATGAAGACTATTACGACCACAAGACCGATTTCACCCCATTCTCGTTGAAAACGGATTAGAATCGCAATCGTGGCTCGGTTAAATATAGATCTTTTCGCTGGTCAATTTCCTGTTATTGTCAGATCTGGGTTAGAATTAAGAGCAGGTTGCCAGAGTGATGTCTGATTACTACGCAAAGAGACTCTCCGCAAGCCGTCTTCGTCAAGTATATGATCTTGCGCCGGCGAGGGTCAGACAATATCTCGAAGCGGAGATTCAACACGTCATTCAGCGGGCAGACACCTGCAAGTCGATTCTCGAATTGGGTTGTGGCTACGGACGCGTCATGCAACGGTTGTCCGACCACTTTCCGCAGGTCCATGGCATCGATACTTCGATGGCGAGCCTACAGGAGGCGCTGACGTATTTGCAAGGCTCAGGGTGCTGCTTTCTGGCGCAGATGGACGCCACCAATCTCGGGATCCCTGATGAGAGCTTTGACTGCGTCATCTGTATCCAGAATGGGATATCGGCCTTTCATGTTGACCCGTTCGTGCTGCTTCAAGAAGGAGTTCGTGTTACCCGGCCAGGCGGATTGATGTTGATTTCAACCTACTCGGCCAAGTTCTGGGATCATCGTCTGCATTGGTTTCAGCTCCAGTCCGATGCGGGCTTAATTGGGCCGATTGACTATCAGCGAACCGGCGACGGGACAATTGTGTGTACAGATGGTTTCAGCGTCACTACCGTTTCGCAACAGCAGCTTGGAGACTTGTTGAACCGACTCGGGCTTGAGGGCACGATCGCTGTTGTCGATGAATCCAGCATTTTTCTCGAAGTTCGAGTCTGAGCCAGACACTGTTTTCGATTCAATGAAGGGCCGTTGGGAATGACCCAAAATGGCCATTGCATGTCAGGGCCGGCACGCATATATTGTTTGCCCGACGGTGGGTGTAGCTCAGCTGGTTAGAGCATCAGATTGTGGCTCTGAGGGTCGTGGGTTCAAATCCCATCATCCACCCCATATTGATTGTCTCTTGCGTACATATTGTCTTCGTGGCAAGTCTGTTGGCATCGACTTTGCATTGACAGAACTGATTTCCCCCTTATCTTATCAAGGAAGCTTTAAAACTCAATCCCTCGCACAGGTCCATGTGAGTTGTCCTGCGATTAGGGATATAAAGCTCCCGTCATCGATTTTGAACCAGGGGTTTGGGTAAATGAGTTCGACGCGCCCGCATCTGCTTGATTCGAGGATTGACTGGACAAAGATCGTTGAGTCGGCTGCCGACTACGTTTTGCTGGTGAATCGCGAAGGACACCTCCTCTACATCAACAGAGCGCAGGATGGCGCGGCCAAAGATCAAGCTCTCAGTCACACGGTCTTCGACTACACAGCGGCTGAATTCCATAACCAACTATCTGAGAAACTAAGAAACGTCTTCGACTCAGGGAGCGAACAGCACATCGAAGTGAGACGTTCGGATCCAGCGTTTTCCTCTCAATGGTGGTCAATTGCGATGTCACCACTTCGCGAAAGCGAACAAGTTGTGGCGGCCATATTCGTTTGCCGAGACGTCTCTAACCTTCAACACATTCGCCAGGAACAACAAGCGGCACTGAATTCCCTAAAGGAGAAGTTCTGGAGAGAGGTGTCTGCTCACGATCGAGCTCGAGAGATTCTGGTCGAGGAGATTGAGGTACGGCGCAAAGCTGAAAGCTCATTGCGCGAGAGTGAAGAGCGCTATCGCACACTCATTGAGAATGCCCGGAATGCAATTTTCTCTATTGATTACGAAGGACGATTTCAGTTTCTCAACCCGGTAGCCGCGAGAGATCTCGGTGGAACGCCAGAGGATTTTATGGGGCGCCTTATGACTGATTTATTCCCTCCTGAGATCGCGACCCGCCAAATCACGGCTATAAGACGAGTCATCGATAGCCGCCAGGGAGAAATGCGCGAGTCATTGACCTGCCTGCTGGGGCGGTACAAGTGGTACATGACATCGGTTCAGCCGATCATCAATTTCGACGGAAGCTGCACTGCTGCGCTGCTTGAATCAACAGATATCGATGAGCAAATCAGATCGAGGCAACAATTGCGGAAGGAGCGCAATTTCACCTCATCAATCCTACAGACGGCGAATAGCCTGATTATCTGTCTGGATTCTCAGGCACGGATAACGGTGTTCAACGGCGAGTGTGAAGCAATCACCGGTTACAAGTTTGAAGAGGTAGTTGGCAAGTCATGGCCTGAGCTCTTCCTGCCCAAGGAGATGCGGCACGAAGGACTCAATGACTTTGAGTCATGGGTACGATCTCATCCAAATGACCGGTATGAGGGCCCCTTGCTCACGAGATCGGGAGAGACCCGGGTGATCTTTTGGTCCAACTCCTCATTTGTCCTGGAGGATACTGGCGAGTTGATGGCGATTGCAATCGGAACAGACATTACAGAATTCAGGAAATTGCAGGAGCAGCTATCGGCCGCTAATTCACGAAGCCGGGCAGTTCTTGAGGGTTTACCGGACATGGTGTTTGTAATTGACAGAGAAGGATACTACAGGGAGTTCGAAGGCGGCCCGACCAAGTCACTCCTGGTGCCGCGAGATGAAATTAGGGGTCTCCACCTTTCCGATGTTGTACCGGCAGGGCTCGCCGAAAGGACGATAAAGTCGATCAGGGCGGCAATCGAGACGGGTGTGACACAGGCGCTTGAGTACTCGCTGGAAACACCTGAAGGTGCTGGCGTTTTTGATGCGCGAATTGCCCGGTCAAACGATGAGGAGAGCATTATCGTGATCCGTGACATAACACAGCAGAAACGTATGGAGTCGGAGCTCAGGGAGACAACTGAGAAGCTGAAGCTGGAGCATGAGGCTCTAACCGACAAGAATATTGCACTCAAAGTAGTCCTTGCACAGATCCGCCAAGAGGTGGAAGAGGTGAAATCACAGGTAAGTTCGAACGTCGAAAAGCTCATCTTGCCCGTCATAAGTCGTTTTCGGAAAAACGCTTCCGAAAGGGACCGTGTCTATGCAGAGCTGATTGAGTCTCTCGTGAAGGAAATATCATCGACTTTTGCGCACGGCCTTCAGCAGAGTCCAACGAACTTAACGCCTCGAGAAGTCGAGATTTGTGCAATGATTAAGAATGACTTCCAGTCAAAGGAAATAGCTGAGTCCTTGCATCTTTCAATCCGTACAGTCGAGAAGTTTCGGCAGCGGATTCGAAACAAGCTCGGCTTGGCGAATCAGCAGATAAATCTAGCTACTTACTTGAAATCCCTATAGCATAATACGTACGAAGAATACGTATTCTATCCCTGTTTTAGTCGCAGTTTAGAGGGTTGACAACTTGACGTGTTGTCACAATCTTGGTACCTGTTATACTGGTCTCGTTCGATTTTTAGTCCGGCTTTTCCGATTGTGTCGTTTGGGCAGAGCGGAATGGGCGACCAAAAACGAGGGAGCCGACCCGAATTGAGGATTCGAATTTGAGTTAAACCGTGTGTCTGAGAGGGTGCACCGGCCATTTGGCCTGTATGCCTAGCGGGTAGGTCCTTCTCAACATCAGTCTCTGCCGTTCACTTCGACAGGTAGGCCGCATAAAGGGGTCGATTCCTGAAGACAGAGATGATGTTGGCCGGGGGGCACAACGGCCAGTGGTGTCCAAGCTGCCACTGGCCGCTTTCTTTTTGTGGCGAAATCGCCGAGCATGACGAAGCCCGCACCGGCAATTGCTTCCGATGCGGGCATGAATGTCAGGAATTCAAGATATTGTTTTTCAGTCGCAAGACGCGCACGGTACTGGGCCTCCCCCAAAGATATAAGAGATCAAGTAAACTGCATCTGAAACGTTGATTGACGAACTACAGTTCGCGTCACCGGCTTCCGCAGGGACTGGAGCCGGGCCGCCGGCGAAGATATAGTTGATCAAATAAACGGCATCCGAGATCGTGACTAATTCGCTATTGTCAGCGTCGCCACAGAGGTATGGTGGGGCAATCTTGAGAGTGAGGGGCTGCTCATCAGAACTGCCAGTCGCGTCAACGACTCTTGCGGTCAGACTAATAGTCGCAACAGCATTGGGTGTACCTGACACCAGGCCAAGTGCAGTCATTGAAAGTCCCGTACCCGCCAGGTTTGCATTCTTGTCACTCCAGGATTTTGCCCCGGTTCCACCTTGAGAAACCAACTGCTGAGAATACTGCTCCCCTTGAATGCCATCCGGAAGCGCTTCAGTCAAGACCGAGATGGCCGGATTGAGGTTTATCTGATATGTTCTCTCAGCAGTAGCGCCGACCAGGTCAGTAACCATTGCCGTAAATGTTAGCGAGCCGCTGTTTGCCGGAATTCCGCTAATGCCGCCCGATGTGGATATACTCAGCCCGGATCCTGCAAGGTCACCATTCTTGTCGGTCCAGGTACGTGATCCCGTTCCGCCGGTTGCCACCAATGACTGTGAATAGGGGCGGCCCACCGTCCATTCCGGCAACGATGCAGTCAGGATATTCAGGCCCGGATTGACGGTGAAACTGAGTGCCTGGTTATCTGTTGCAAGTGATTCATCAGTTACTTGGGCTGTAAAATTCACCGTTCCAAGAGTCGTCGGAGTTCCGGAAACCACTCCTGTTAGTGTCAGGCTCAGACCGGTGCCACTGAGGCCACTATTACTATCGATCCAGAATAATTCACCTTGCGCATTGGTTGCCGTCAATTGTACTGAATACGGAACTCCTACCGTCCAATTCGGCAGTGACGAAGTTGTGATCTGCAGTGAGGTGGATGTACACTGGTATTGATTTACAGCAAATGCATCGATACCCGCTTCGACCACCGAGCCTCCGGATAGATCAGAAGCTTCGAATCGCATCTTCATTTGAGCCGTAGGGGCGACAAATTGGCTTGCCATAAATGAATGTACTATCCAGCCGCCATCGGCTTCATTTACCGGGCCAACTGTCTCGACAAGTGTCCAACTGCCGCCATTGTTGTTGGAAATGTAGATATTGAATACATCCGCATTGGGCTCGGCACCGAAGTTGTTCGAGTACCAACGCGCGTAGGTGATGCCAGCGTCCCCACTGGAGAGATCGAATACAGGTGTGTATAGCGTCGTTGTGCCGCCGTCAACGTCAGTGTCGCCGCTATTGCGATCGGTCAAGAAACACTGTCCCGAACCATCATAGTCGGTTCCAGGCTCTCCACGAGCACCTCCACCGAGAGGCAATCCACGATTCCAAATGCCGGCAGTCGCCGTACTTGATACAGTCCAGCCTTTGTCGGTTTCAAAGTTGTCTTCGAAGGGCACAGTCGAGCCCGTCGCGACGATTGCCGAGTAAGGTGAAGTCGCGGAAGGATCGGTAAACGTTCCGTTTGATTGTTCCTGCGCGGACAAATAGAAATCGACGCGATTGAGGCAATTCAGAGAAGGGATCGTTGCCAGGTATCGGCCTCCCGAAATCAGCGAAGCTGTGTTCTGACCCCAGAGACCACCATCAACACGATAATTCAGTATCACAGTATTGGGAACCAACACGCCGCCAAGACTACCAGTGACTTGGACTTCGAACGACGTGCTCTGGTTGGGTGCGATGAGTTCGGGAGTGCCATCCGGATAGGTAAATGCCAGCGAAGCCAAGGGGACCATAACTCCGACGGCGTTCCAAGCCTTTGCGACCTGTGTTGCCCAGGCCCCAGTGCCATCCAGGTCCTCTGCGGCTGTTACAGTCGCCAATGCGGCGTTATAGTAGGTTGTTGAAGAGGTCCAGTAGAGCAAATTCGCTCGCGCTGCGATCTTTATTGCATCAAGATAGCCAATTCCTGTCACGGTTATGCCGTGGTGAGTGCCGCCATCGGAAAGAAGATAATACCATTTGTTTCCCACACCGGAATTCGTATGCACACCGCAGTAGTCATTGAAGGAACTGGGCGAACAGCCATTGACATCGTACCAGTTCGGGTCGGATGTTCCGTAGTAATCCGGGTCGCCAAATTGGTGAGGGTTGGACATCGAACGGAAAGCGGCTCCAGAAGTCTGCCCGTTTTCGCCCATCAACCAATCTGGGGTGTCCAAGGTATCGTGAGCGAACTCAAATGCTGCTCCCATCATGTCTGAGAAAGACTCGTTGAGAGCACCAGATTCTTTCTGGTAGATAAGGTTAGAACCGTTCTCGGTGAAAGCATGTCCCCACTCGTGGGCGATCACGTCCGGACAACCTGCCAGAGATCTCCAGCCAGAACCAGCCGACCAGACTACGATGCGACTGCCATCCCAGTATGCATTGTTGTTACCTTCACCAGAGTAGTTGACTACGGTCAACATAGAGGTCCCCAAGTTGGTATAGCTATTGCGACCGAACTCGCTGAGCCACCAGTCATATACGGCTGCAGAATAGACGTGTCCATCGACAGCCGCAGCCTGTGAACCACCGCTATTCCAATTGTTGTCAGCATCGGTGGCGATCGTACCTGGCAATGTAGACGAGGCAATATTGGTCTGCAGATAATTGCTGCCGGGCATCTGACCATCGTGGCCATGAGGATTGTTGCCGACCTGCCGCGTGTTGTTGCGCATCTGGTAGGTAGAACCTGTGAAGTCAACGTCGAGATGATTTCTGGTCAGCCCCAGGACGTTTACGCCGGTGCCAACGGCGTCCGTATCCATGATACGATTAGCTTTGAAGATGATCTCTCCGGACTTCGCGTCGACAAAGTACTCCCAGCGCCCCATTGGTGTATCCGAATAGATAAACAAGCGGTAGCTGAGGTAACTTGTGCCCTCCCAGGGGAATATCACCAGATCAGGCTCGGATGGCTTGCCGGCACCGAAGAACGACTTGAGATCCTGCAGAGCGGTACTTGATGCAAAGTTCGCATCGACCATCGGAGACACGTCGATACTGAGATCCGGTTCGGTGTGACCGCTGACAGTACGTAGCCGACCATCAGAGCTGAAGTGCGCCGTGATCTCACTGCCAACTACCTTCAACCCACGATAGAGTTGGTCAAGCCGCAGGTGTCGCATGCCGATGGCGTCAACTTCGTTCTTTCGCAGTGACATCTCCTGCGCAGGGCTTTCGATACGATATGCGCCACGGTGTTTTTCGAGAAAGTCAATCAGGGTAGAGACTTCAGAACCCTTTACGGTGGGTTCGGACAAGTCACCTTTGACAAATGTAGGAACGCCCCGCCCGTCTTGGTGGTAGACTTCGACCTTTTTGTCATTTCGTAGTAGATTCGGACCAAATTTGGCGTCGTCAGAAGCCTGGCCAACTGTCGTCGAGTAAACAAGTAAAAATGACAACAGCAGTAACGAACAAAAGCGTCCAATTAGCATGCTCTCCTCCAATCAGCACATGTGCGCAGCGTGGTAAAATCGATGCCCGGAAGCATCGTTGTTGCTCAGTAGTAATGGCATTTAACCAGTTTGTATATAAGGGATTTTAAGGATTAGTCAATTGTTTTTAGTCGTTGGTCCAGCGTGGTTGCTCGAGTGCAGCCCTGTGATCAAGAGGAGAGCTCTGTTAAACAGGACAATGTCTGTCCTTAGTCAATTCTCTTAGAAGCAGTCAAGCTCCATAGACAAATTGGGTCGGAGTTTTAGTCTTGCTTTTGGGTATTTGCGAGGTTATTCTCCCCTCAATCAATAAGGTTTCCGGTCGGGAACGCCTCGGATTATGTCCTCCGACCGGTTGGACAGCGCACAATCTATTTGCCAATGGGAGTATTATGGTTAGCTGCAGGGCACTTGTTGCCGTGCTGGTGGTATTCGCGCTCTTCCTCGCGGGAGGATGCAGTCAGAGCAAGCTGAGTCAGGGCCATCGCGCTCTGGAAGCGAAGAATTACCAGTTGGCGATCGACTACCTTGAGTCTGCTCTCAAGGAAAAACCGACCGATGCAAAGGTCATGACTGAGTTGGGCAGAGCATATTATCACAAGGGAGACATTGCGAAAGCGGAGACGTTCCTGATCGAGGCACAGAAGTCGAATTCGAAGGACGCGACTAATGCACTCTATCTGGGAATGGTAGCAGAAAACAAGAACGATTACGCTGCGGCAGAGAAGCACTATCGCAGTTTCTTGGCGCAAAACGGTAATTCGAAGGCGGCAGAGCCAATCAAGGGACGATTGCTTTACGTGCAGAACGAAAATCTGCGCCGACAAGTTGCGGACGCAGTGAAGCAAGAGGATGCCATCAGCAAGGAAACACCTGCGGCAAATAGCATCGGAGTGCTCCCCTTCGCAGTTCACGATCGATCAGACGAAATCACACGCTCGCTGGCGACCGGATTGCAGACGGTGACTTGGTACGATCTTGCATCCGTACCGGAGCTACAAGTTGTCGAAAGGTTGGAGTTCAAGTACTTGATTAGCGAGTTGGAATTGTCGGAGAAGGGATTCTCAGAAAAGAACTCAGCTCCACGTCTCGGCAAATTAGTTCGAGCCGGGAATCTGGTCAACGCAAGCGTTGATAAGCCTAATGACAATTCGTTTTCGCTCAGTTCGGCTCTGGTCAACACAAATGATGCAGCCTTTACACCAACCTACGGCAAGGACTCCAAGTTAAAGGATGCCATGAAACTTCAGAAGGACATGGTGTTGGCAGTGCTGGATAGTCTCGGAATCGAGGTCAAGGGAAGCCGCAGGCAAGCCCTTAAAAAAGCACCTACTGACAACTATGAGGCGTTCCTCGCCTTCAGTCAAGGTGTCGAGCTGTACGATAATGGGGAATTCGTGAAATCCAAGAGCATGTTTGATCGTGCTATCGCTCTTGATCCGGGTTTTGACCTTGCTCATGGTTTTGCTATCGACGCAGCGCTGATTGCTGATAATTCGGGATCGATCACTTCGTTTGATACGAAAGTCCTTGTCGTCATCGCGCCAGAGAATGGAAACTCATTCGATCCGATGACGAACGTGATCCAAATAACGGATCCAACGGTTACCGACCCGAGGAAACAAGATCAACCGCAGAACAACAGCACCGGGACCGCAACCGTCTCTGGGACGATCAGGTAAGGAGCTGACAAGGTGAAAACACTACTGACGATTATAATGACAATGGCGTTGGCACAATTGTCACTCGCCGCCGGTCCGCAAGCGAGTCAAGCGACATTGTATCTCTTGAACAATTCGTGGACTTCCAAATCCATACGTTTTGAGAAACAGAAGCTTAGTGAGAGTGTATTCGGATTGAGTGCCACACTCTCGACCAGCGATCGATTCACCTTCGAGATAGACGGCACACTGGCTAATGCAAAGTTAAAGACCAGCGATCTAAAACTGTCATCTATGAATGACACGCGTGTTGCGGCGACGATCTTCTCGGCGGCAGGACTGACTTCGTTCACCGCCTATGCAAACCTACCTACGGGAAAGACCAAGCTTGACGAGGAACAATATGCAGTGGCCTCAAGTGTCGCTGACAACTCCCGCAAGTTTGCGGTTCGCCGATTTGGTCAGGGTCTGGATATCGGTGCCGAAGGGATGGTTCATCCATCAGCCGGAGATCTGGATTTTCACCTTGGAGCCGGATACTTGCTCAAAGGCAAATTCCAGGCTCGCAAGAGCGATACTGAGAAGTACAAGTTTGGAGATGAGATATCCGCAATGGCAGGATTCGGCTATCACCAAGACAGAATCGCGTTCATGCTCGACGGCGCATTCATCTACTACATGAAAGATAAAGTTGGTGACGATGAGGTTTTTCAGGCTGGAGCGGCCACAATGATTCACGGCAGTGTCTCCTATTCTGACATCTTCACTGTTACCACCGGCGTCGCGATATTGATGCGCGGCAAAGGAAAGGTCCAGGACGCGAGTTCCGGGGCCGATCTGGTTGAGGAAGCCGAACGGTCCGGGCGCAACGAATTTTTGTGGTTCGGCGGTCTTGGCTATCCTATTGGTGAGAAGTTGCGCTTGAACGGGCGATTGGAATACCAGAATTTCAGCGCCAATGATTATGCCGAGGACAATCCTCTGTTCCGTCCGAAGTCGAACTACTTTGGCATCGGTGGCGGCGGCAGTTATGCGCTAACAGAGAATCTGTTTGCCAGCTCAATGATCACCCTCTATTCCGGCAAGATCAAGAGCGAACTTGTTGGAGGCGAAGTGGATTTATCAGGACTCGGACTGGTCTTCGCTCTGACCTTTAGGGTGATGTGAGGTATATGATGAAAACGACTTACCATATATTAATTGCTCTGACGATCTTCTTCCTCGTCGCAATCTCGGGAGGTTGCAGTCGGGACAAGATTGAAAACCCCGGAACCAACAGCTCTGTCGAGATCTCGTCGCATTTTCTCAAGTCGTCTCTTGCCCAGCGAGTGGACTTAGTGAGACTATTCATTTATCAGAATGAAGTATTGATTGACCAGCGGACTACAACTGTTGTTGGCGGAGAATTTTCGTTTGGCGGGGTGGTTCTTCCCATCGGCGATTATCAGTTCCTAATCGAGGGCGTTGAAATTCAGCCGGACGATGCACAACTCGTCCTTTATTCGGGTGAAAATGAAGTCACTATTGGATCAGGCAGTAATCCGGTTACGATCGATCTCTTGCCGTCAATACCGATGGTGCGAATAGCGCCTTACAACATGACCGCTCCGGAATCCGCAGTTTTCACGTCCAAACTGGAATTTTGGAACATTCCCAGGATCCGATCCGGTTCGTTCGACATTCCCTATGATGCGAGCAAGCTTCGGTTTGTGTCCGCTGACGTTGCCAACGATGAATGGGGCATCCTGCACATTGTTGCTGAAGCCGCAGAAAATCACCTGATGCTCACGTTTGAACGTGTCGAGAGTGACGACGAAGTACCGACGCGTCATGATATAATCGAGCTGAGGTTCTCAGGAATTGAAGCAAGCGAACAGTTCTTGTTCCCAACGATTCTCGAACTGGCCGACGACGAGGGCGACATCACGGATGGCTTGGCGATCCATGAAGAGTCGGAGTTGGTGACGATTCTTGGTGGCGGCAGTGGAAATCGCGGGTTGTTGACCGGTTACGTTTCAGATGCCACTACGGGTGGCAACCTTGTTGGTGCGACAGTCTCTATCACGGGTCCAGAGTCACATGAGACGATTACTGACGAGAACGGACTGTATGTTTTTGACAACTTGCTGCACGGCACCTACCAGATTACCGCCACGCTCTCAGGTTATATATCGTTGACGCGCACGGTCGAGCACAACAGCTCGGTCACTACGTCGGTATTTGCCTTGACTGAGCAATTGCAGGCTGGTCAGTATCGTATTGTGCTTACGTGGGGAAATCAGCCTCCCGACCTCGACGCTCATATCTGGACCACGATTGACCAGGAGATATATGAGGTCTACTACGGGGATCAGGGTTCGGCAACCAGCGTGCCGTTCATGCTTCTGGATACAGACGACCAGGATGGTCTTGGCCCGGAGACGATTACAATCTATGACTTGAGTAGTCCCGGCATTTTTGCGATACACAATTACTCCGGTGATCCCTCGATCACGAGTTCAAATGCGGTAATCGAGGTTTATTCTGGCAACCAGAAGATCGGTAATTACGCCGTCCCGACCTCAGGTAACGGAATTTGGTGGTATGTGTTTGACATCTCACCAGATGGTCAACTTACGGTCCACAATACTCTTTCGGATGTGCCGCCCGTGACTTCGGACGCATTGCCGGCTCGGCGCGCGAAGATCGCACATTAGTTGAGGATGATCGGTCTTGTTAGAGGGCGGACAGCAATGTTCGCCCTTCTTTGTTAGATTCGTAATTTTGTTGCCGCCGAAGTAGTGTGAAGGCGATACTAATCGCGATTGTTGTCCGGATCGGGAGGTTCTTCGAGAAGCTCGATTCCCTTTTGGGTTCGCAGGTCCTGAATCTTGTCAATGGTACGATCAAGTTGACGTCGACGAGTAGTGGTCAAGTCCAGAAATGCCTTTTGCGATTCGTCGATCTTCTTCCCCAGCGTATCCATTTTATCCACGAACATCTTCCATTGCTTATCAAACGATGCGATTGCGCGCAAAATCTGTTCGGACGCCTGCTCGAAAGCAAAACTGTCGGAAGCCTGCCGGATCACGGCCAGGATAGCGTAGAGCGTCAGCGGAGAACAAACGATGACCTTGTTTCGCAGCGCCTCGTCAAGCAGCGCTCGATCCGATTCATTGACAAAAGCATAGACTTGTTCGTTAGGAATGAAAAGCAACACATAGTCGACGGTGTTTTCTGCGGGATTGATATATTCGCGGTTATTGACGGCCTTGATGTGTTGCTTTACGTCGCGCAAAAAATCTCCGCGATATCGTGATTGTTCGGTGTCGTTGCCGGCATCTATGAATCGCATGTAATTCTCGAAAGGAAACTTCACATCCATATTGAGAATCAACCCCTGTGGCAGCAGAAAGGTAAAATCGGGTCGTGAGCGGCCCTCGTTCATGGTCTTCTGCTTGAAATAATTGACGTTTTCAATGAACCCTGCCAAACGAAGAACATCTTCCGCCATGCGTTCGCCCCATTGGCCGCGCGCCTTGGTCGAGGATAGAGCTTCACGCAATGAGCTTGCTGTTTGAATCAAAACCTGAACTTGCGACTGATGCGCTTTAAGACTTGCGTCCAATTCGCCGTACTTGGCAGCACGATCTTTGTCCAGGCCAACCATTAATTGTCGCACTCTTTCGAGTTCGGTTGACATTGACTTGAGTTGTTCATCTATGAGCCCCTTCTTGGAATCGAGTTCTTTTGCCTGTACCTGGCGGTCGGCATCGAGGAACTCCTTACGCACCTTGATGAACTCGTCATTGGCCGTTTTTAGCGCCTCGCTGGAAAGATTGCCGAAACTCGATTTTACCTGCTCAATCACGCGATCTATATCCTGTTGACGCCGCGTCTCGCTGTCTCGCAAGAGCTCGTCCGCGAGGTCGCGAGACTCTCTATCCTGTCGTGTCTTGATAACATAAGTTAGCGTCGCTCCAATCAGGAAGCCGACAACGAACACCACAATGGTTGTAAGCATAGGCTGGTGATATACCTAAAGCCCAATTAGCTGTCAAGGCGAGAAGTACGCCTGAGCAGAATACAGTGTTATTGCGGAGTTGTTACATTTTCAAGAAGCGCATCAGAACATCTTTGAGCTGCGTGCGCTCGATGTCGCGTCGCAGGGTGCCTTCAAAGGCGATGGAGATTTCACCGGTTTCTTCACTGACGACTATACAGACAGCGTCTGATTCTTCAGTGATACCGACGGCCGCTTTGTGGCGCATGCCAAACAATTTCAAGTAAGCGGGATTTTGCGACAAGGGCAACATACAGGCTGCGGCGATGATAGCGTCGCCACGAATTATGATCGCACCATCGTGCAACGGCGTGTAGGGAGTGAATATGGTGGTGATCATCTCTTCGGACACAGAAGTATTCAGCTCTTTGCCACTTTGAACGAAGTCTTTCAAACCGACCGACCGTTCGAGAACGATCAGCGCGCCGTGTTTCAAGACGCTCAATTTCATTACGGCACGAGTGATCTCGTCAATGCTCACGGACTCTTCGCTCCGATAGAAGAAGCGTACAACACGCGAATGTCCAATCTGCGCCAACACTCCGCGGATTTCCGGCTGAAAGAGTATTACCAGGACGACAAATCCAACAGTAGCCAGATTCGTGAACAGCCACATGACGCCCTGGAGCTGGAACCAGTAAGCAAAAAATGCGAGCACAAAGAGAAAGGTGAGACCCGTTATCATCTGTGCCGCCCGGGTGCCTTTCATGAGCGAAAGGAACTTGTACAGGATCGTAGCCACGACGGTTACGTCGATCAAATCGATCAACGTGAACTTGAGGAATTTGTAGGAAAAGAGATCCATTGCGTCATCCCCGCAGCTTTATGGCAACATCGACGGCTTCTCGAGTCTCCCGCACATCGTGAACCCTCACGGCGGAGGCACCATTAAGTACTGCAGCGACAGCGACTGCCAGTGAGCCAGCCAATCGATGTTCGGATTGGGTACCGGTGAGATAACCGATGAATGACTTGCGCGAGGCACCGATCAGTACCGGCTTGCCGAGACTCTTGAATTGTGGCACCGAACGAATAATCTCGAGATTGCCTTCCAGGTCCTTGCCAAATCCGATTCCGGGATCGACCATAATCCTGGATGGGGAGACACCGGCGCTTTCAGCGCGGTTGACTGCAGTCCTTAATTGATCACGAATCTCGCTGATCAAGTCTGAATAACCTGTGTTCGTCTGCATATCTCGAGGGTTCCCTCTCATGTGCATCACAATTAATCCAGCGCCGAATTCAGCGACGGTGGCTGCCATCGCGGTGTCTCGCAGTGCAGATATATCGTTGACAATGGAGGCACCAGCTTCCAATGCCGCTCGCGCAACTCGTGCTTTGGTCGTGTCGATGGAGATCGGGGCGGGACAGACATCAGCCAGCCCGTTGACGACTGGAATCACTCGCTGCAGTTCTTCAGATTCTGAGATTGAATCTGATCCGGGTCGCGATGATTCGCCGCCGATATCGATGATGTCCGCGCCTTCGGACGCGAGTTTCAAAGCATGAGCTATCGCGGCCGCGGGCTGGAGGAATCTTCCGCCGTCGGAAAAAGAATCGGGCGTGGTGTTCACCACGCCCATGACAATTATTCTCGAATGATTATTGAAGAGCTGAGCTAAGTCAAATTCGTGTCGTTTTGATTTTTGCGATATCATGCCGGTCGCGCGTTAACTGGTATCTTGTCAAGCTTCTCGCCTCTCATGATACGATCAATTTCCTCACTGTCAAGAATCTCGTGTTCCAAGAGCGCTGTCGCCAAGAGATGCAACTTGTCCAAATTGGCCTGCAATATTTCTTCAGCCATGTTGTACGCCCTCTCGACAATTCGGCGGATTTCATCGTCAATCGCTTGCGATGTCTTCTCAGAGTAGTCGCGATGCTGGGCAATTTCGCGCCCGAGGAAAATTTCCTCTCGTGCCTTGCCGAATGTCAGGGGCCCCAAGGCTTCGGTCATTCCCCAGGAACACACCATTTTGCGTGCCAAGTCGGTCGCGCGCTCGATATCGTTGCCAGCGCCAGTAGTCAATTGGTCGAACACCAGCTTTTCAGCTGCGCGGCCACCCATCAAATAGATCAGCTTCGTCTCAAGGTATTCTTTCGAGTAGGTGTGCTTCTCTTCAGTTGGAAGAAAACTGGTCACGCCAAGCGCCAGCCCGCGTGGGATAATCGTAACCTTGTAAACCGGATCTGCCTTGGGAATCAGTTTCCCCACCAGCGCATGACCGGCCTCGTGGTAAGCGGTTGTGCGCTTTTCCTCTTCAGAGATCACAAGAGAGCGTCGTTCAGCACCCATCATGACCTTGTCTTTTGCCTGCTCAAAGTCGCGCATCGCTACCTTATCGCCGTTTCGACGGGCCGCCAGCAGTGCGGCTTCATTGACAACGTTGGCCAGATCTGCTCCCGACATTCCCGGCGTACCTCGTGCAATTAACTTGAGGTCAACGTCCTCGGAGATGTTAATCTTCTTAGTGTGCACCTGAAGAATTCCTTCGCGTCCTTTGATATCCGGGAGATTCACAACAACCTGGCGATCAAAACGGCCGGGTCGGAGTAATGCCGGGTCGAGGACGTCGGGGCGATTGGTAGCGGCGACCAGGATGACTCCATCATTAGATTCGAAGCCGTCCATTTCTACGAGTAGTTGATTCAGAGTCTGTTCGCGTTCGTCGTGGCCACCACCAAGTCCGGCACCGCGCAGGCGACCAACGGCGTCGATTTCGTCGATAAAGATGATGCAAGGCGCGTTCTTCTTACCTTGGTCGAAAAGATCACGAACTCGGGAGGCGCCAACCCCGACAAACATCTCAACGAAATCTGAGCCAGACATCGAGAAAAACGGGACGCCGGCTTCTCCGGCAACGGCGCGGGCGAGAAGTGTCTTGCCCGTTCCTGGGGGACCTACGAGTAATGCGCCCTTGGGAATTTTGCCACCGAGTTTTTGGAATTTGCCGGGCTCTTTGAGAAATTCGATGACTTCCGCAAGTTCTTCTTTGGCCTCATCACAACCGGCGACATCGTTAAAGGTGACCTTCGGACGGTCTTCAGACATCAACTTTGCCCGTGATTTACCGAAAGAGAATAGACTCTTGGGGCCACCGCCTTGCATTTGACGGACTATGAAAACCCAGAGCAGGATGATTAAGAGAAATGGGGCAAGTGTGATCAGGTAGCCAACCCAACCGTCATCCGATTTTTCGGCGCTGATTTTGACACCAGCTTCGTGGAATTTGGTTACCAAGTCATTGTCTGCAAACGGCATGCGCACAAGAAAGTTAGAGACACCCTCGGTGCGTCCTTTGAAGCTCTCAGGCGTGTATTTGCTCTTGAACTTGCCTCGAACCTCGCGATCCACAAAAGTAACCTCAGAGATATTTTCCGCAGCCAGTTGTGCCAACATCTCGCTATAGGTGATTTCGGCACGATCGGATTGGGGCGAAGACATATACCTGACTGCGAGGAATGCGATGACCAAAAGAACCATCCAGAAGACGATGCTCTTGAGGTTTTTCCTCCAGCCCGTCTCGTCCTTCTTGGGCGGTTCCTCGTTGCGGCGCGGACGCTGTGGTGGCTGATTCGATTGCCTAAACAGATTCTCGTTCAAAAATATACTCCATCTTAAATTTACTCACGCACTTCATCACGATTTAACACCGCAATGTAGGGCAGGTTCCTATACTTCTCCGAATAATCGAGGCCATAGCCCACGACAAATTCATTATCTATATCGAAACCCACATATTTCAGCGGCAATTCGACTTTACGATTCGCCTGCTTATTCAGTAATGTAATTACGTCAACTGAGCTCGGTTTTGCTAACTCAAAATCCTCAAGCAGGATACGGAGGGTGAATCCTGAATCGACGATATCTTCGACGACCAGGACATGGCGACCACGAATGTCAATGGTCAGGTTCTTGAACAAGTCAACCGTGCCAGAAGACCTGTCAGAATTCCCGTATGACCGGGCCGAAATAAAATCCACCTGCAGGTCAATGTCCAGCTTCAGGGCCAGAGTCGCTAGGAAAACGAAACTTCCCTTGAGTGTGCCAAGAAGAACCGGGTTCTTGTCGCGATAGTCGGCACGGATCTGTTTAGCAAGTTCGCCGACCCGGGTGTCCAACTGCTCCGAAGTTATTAGAATGCGATGCTTATGAGCGATATCAAGTGCCTCGATATGGTTTGACCTCCATCATAATCACAGATTGTGTCTGCTTCGTAACTTTGAATTCCTCACTAATCACCAGACCGACCACCCAAAAGATCTTCTTGCCGCAAAGCAGGATCGGAATTTCATCGCGCAACGGACGCACGATCTTCGCATCGATCAATACATCAGACAGCTTGCGTGTGCCCGTCATACCGAGCGGTCGAATCTTGTCGCCACGCCGTGTCGATCTTACTGTCACAGCTCCACGCAGTTTTGCCGCGTCGAAGTAGACTCTCAGATTCAGGCCCCCGCGTAGTTCTTCGTCGGTGACCTGATCCCTGCGCATTCGCGAAATACTGAACTCCGCCCAAAAGTCGGAGATACGAGTTTTGCCACTGCGCCGCACGACCCTCGGCTTCAATTGTGGCGAACGTCGATAAACATACAGCTGACGGCCAGCTAATTCAGCAAAGATACCGGACTTGAGATCGACTAACTCGTTTTCGCCAGAGGCTGCTGCGAGAGCTCGATCGCAGCACCGTGAATCGAAGCCCTTCAACGATCCGTTCAAACGCTCATAGCAAAGGGCTATCACAAGCCGCTGCAACATTGGATAATAGAGGTGGAATTTATCCAAATCAAGAACAATTTTCCCGCCAGCCGTCGTTCGAGCATCGCGGACGATCAGGTCTTGAGCCATCGCTCGCAAGTCCCGTTCTTGATCCGCAATAATTCGGGACCCTCGGTGTATGTTCGCAGCAACAGCCTTACCGAAAACGCGTGTCAACTGCGGTATGAGTCTCAACCGGACCTTGTTGCGTAGGTAAGTTGGCTTGAGATTTGAGTTGTCCACGCGAAACACCAGATTATTCTTCTTCAGGTAGCTCAGTACCTCTTCGCGACTGAGATTAATCAGCGGCCGGATTCGAGACCCATCGCACTCGCGGATACCTGATAGCCCGAAGCTCCCGGCACCTCGGCCAAGATTCATAAGGACGCTCTCAACATTGTCGTCTCGATTGTGCCCTGTTGCGACGTAGTCGATATTATGTCGTTTGCGAAGTTCTTCGAAGAAGTGGTACCGGATGTCTCGCGCCTTTTCCTGCAGGTTCACGTTCCTCAGCTGGCCCTTGCGGAGCCGCTTCACGAAAAGCTTAATGCCCAATCTGCGGCATTGTTGGAGGCAGAACTCTTCATCGCCATCAGATTGCACTCCGCGCAGACGGTAGTTGACGTGAGCCGCGTAGAGCGTGATTGATCTATCGTTCCTCTGCCCGGCAAGCCAATGGAGCAGCATCGTTGAGTCTGGGCCACCTGAGAAGGCGATCAGATAGCTTCGCCCTTCCGGGACAGCACGAACATTAAGGTGATTGCGCTTCATATGGGTAATATAGGAGCGCCGTTTTGTTGGACAAGTCCGCAATGGAATTGGAACTCGGCATGGATCCTGCATGTTGAATGTATGAGAATTCGAATTGATGATTGCGATGACCCTAACTTGGTGATTCCCAAAGGTAATCTCGTGCGCATAGCTGTTATCTTTTTCATATTGTGTGCACTGATAATCCCTATCTGCGGAGATGTTACTGCACAGAATATTGATGTTTGGGCTGATTCAGTGATTACTGCACCTGCAGAGGCGGGTTTTGTCAGTGTTCGTTGTTACTCGAATGTCGATATTTACGCGATAGTCGTTCCTCTTCGCATCGAAAGCGATGCGATCATAATTGACTCAGTGCATTTTCCATCTATCATTCCCCGCAACCTGTTCTCGGTAAATTCGAGATTTTCGGAATCATCCAGACGCGGGATGGTCTCAATTGCGCCCACTTTTGCTTTGGCCGCACTGACGCTGCGGGGTGACGAGATTTTTCGTGTGCATTACCATGTGCGACCGAGCGCAAGTTTTGAGATCATCAGTGTTGACACGTTCTACAATCGCTATTATGATGCGGGATATTGGGTTACGGAACAGCTCCAAGTTTCGGACGAATTTGGCTTTAATCTGTATCCCGACTTCACGAAAGGGATTATCGAAATTGATAATTCTACGGCTGTTGACGACGTACAGGGTTCACTTCCCAATGAGTTCGCACTGGAGCAGAACTACCCAAATCCTTTTAACCCGACGACACGCATTGCCTTCTCAGTATTGAAGAGCGAACATATCACTGTCGACATCCTCGACGTTCTTGGGCGGCACGTTGCCACCCTCGTGAATCAGCGGGTTAATCCGGGTCGTTTTGAGACGACGTGGGATGCAAGCAATGAGCCTTCAGGTGTCTATTTCTACTGTCTTAACCGCAGCACAGGTACGATCCTACGCAAGATGACTCTTCTCAAGTAGTTAGCCGCTTTCGCCTCTCAAGATTAGTTCCGCTTCTTCCGAAAATGACAAAGGGGATGCTCGGCACGCCTTAACTCGAAGGAAAACAATGACTCTAGCTCTCGCGAACAAATCAGGTGCTCCACGAATAGGCGAATATGAGTTGATCCGCAAAATCGGCGAAGGTGGCCTGGCTGAGATATTTCTGGCTCGCCAGCGGTCACTAAACCGTCTAATTGCCATCAAAGTGCTTAAGAAGAAGATCTCTGCGGATCATGATTTAGTTCGTCGATTTGAACGCGAAGCCACGACACTTGCGAAAATGTCGCATCCCAACATCGTGCATGTGATCGACCGTGGCGAGGATAACGGCCGGCTCTTCTTCGTCATGCAGTACGTCGATGGTACGAATTTCAAAGACATTCTACAGAACTCTGATTGGCCGACCAGGAAACGGCTTGAAATCGTCGTACAGGTACTGAAGGGTCTTGATTATGCTCACAAGAACGGAGTCATTCACCGTGACATCAAGCCCGCCAACATTCTGATCGATCCCGACGACAACGCTCTCGTAGCCGATTTCGGCATTGCGCAATTACTCGAAATCGACACGACCGAGCGAACTGAAACCGGAGTTGTGATGGGGACCTATGCCTATATGTCTCCCGAGCAACGAGAAGATTCGGCGACTGTTGATCAGACTACAGACATCTATGCGGTTGGTGTAATGCTCTACGAAGTACTCACGGGAAGGAAACCTGAAGGACGCTTCAAGCTTCCAACCGAACTCAATCCACAACTCTCTACCGAATACGATTTGATCGTGCAGAAGGCACTTCAGCCCGATCGGAAGGATCGTTACCAGAAGGCTGTTGAGATGAAGGACGCCCTCTTGGCGGTTATGTATCATCGCGAGAAGACGGGCACGACTGAGCCTCCAACAACCAAGATCAAAAGTTTCGTCGGCAATTGCTCATTTCTTGATACGCTTAAGGACGGCATCTACAGTTCAACTTACCTCGTCGAAGATCGGTCAACTCGGGCGCTATACGTAATCAAAAAGCAAAACAAACCCGATATTGGACTTCGCGAATCCAAGCTGCTATCCAATTTGAACCACCCCAACATCCTGCGCGTGCACGGCGCGGGCGGCGATGATGCCAAGTTGGTACTTGTAATGGATTATGCCCAGGGAGGCTCGCTTTCTGACCGCCTGGTGAAACTACTCGAATGGAGAGACGCGCGTGAGATGATGCTGCAAATCGCTCGTGGAATGGATTTCGCACACAAGAATAATATCATACACGGGAATCTCAAGCCGACAAATATCCTCTTCGACCGCGACGATATTCTAAAGATCTCCGACTTTGCCTTAATGGCAAATGTTGAGAAGAACGCAGTGAACTGGTGCGGAGCACCTGAACGCAGGAAGAGCAAACAGGCTGACATTTACTCCGCAGGAATAATCTTCTATCAGTTGCTGACCAATCGAATCCCGACATTCGATACGCACGGCAAGTTCATGTGGATAGACAGTAATCGTGCTACAGGCGAATTTCAACGCCGTTTAGTCGAGCAGATGATTGCCACATCACCTTCTGACCGAATCAAATCATTCGCAGAAGTAGCCGAGGTGCTGGAGTCAGAGGATCGTTCGCATAAGGAGTCGACCGGCCAGCGGGGTGATTATTCACTCGACGAAGGGACTAAGCGGTTGCTGCTCTGGGGTGGATTATTCCTGGTTGCACTGATATTCATTGCCCTCTACTTTGCAGGTGCGCTGCCATAAGCAGGTAGATCCTCGGCCAACCCGATCAACAAAATCCTTGACAAATTGCGTCTTAGGAATATAATCGTGTCTCTGCTTTAGACGTCCCTATCGTCTAGTGGCCTAGGACACCGCCCTTTCACGGCGGCGACACGGGTTCGACTCCCGTTGGGGACGCCATTGACTTGCCCTATTTATTAATCGGCACGACTCCTGCCAACTCGCCTATGACATTTACCAGTTCGGCATTGCCAGGGACGACCACTTTGGCGTTGTTCTTGAGTGATTCTTCTACAGCCTGAAGTTTACGCAGAATCTGCGCGTTCCCGACGAAGTACTGGTTTGCTGCCTCGTTGACCAACTTGATTGCCTGGGCTTCACCTTCGGCTTCAAGAATTCGTGCCTGCCTTATTCCTTCTGCCTTTTTGATCTCTGAGCGTTTAGTACCGTCGGCTACGGTCTCTGCCGCAGTCGCAAAGTCAACCGCCGCGATCTTTTCGTTTTCTGCTTTGACGACCTTATTCATCGTTTCCTGCACGTCCCGGGGCGGATTGATTTCCTTCAATTCCGATCGGACGATCTCAATTCCCCAGCTCGAAGTCTCGGTTCGAAGGGTCTTCTGCAACTCGGAGTTTATGCGTCCACGCTCGCTGTTAGCAGACTTCAGCGACATCGTGCCGATGATATTTCTCAGTGTCGTGCGTGACAGCGCCACGATCTGAACCCTGTAGTTATTAACATTGTATTGGCAACTCTTAACACTGTCCTCATCGCTCTTCACTTTGAAGTAGATTTGGGCATCTACCATGGCGTTGAGGTTGTCATTCGTGATGATCTCTTGAGGGTCAGCGTCTACCATTTGCTCGGTGACGTTGACCACAAACATTCTCTCCAGAATCGGAATCACATATTGAAATCCAGGATTGGCGAATCGATTGTACTTCCCTAACCGTTCAATCAGACCCCTGTGTGTTGGTCGAATAATTCGAATACCGATCAGAAAGAAGAAGATCGGGATGAGAAGCAACAGCCAATAGCTGAAATTGGTCTCCATCAAAGCCTCCAGACAATTATGAGTGATTTAATGGTACAATTTGTCTATTGGAACAGTCAAGGAGAATCGGAAGATTGGGATCTCTTGAATACTGCGTTACAGAGTTCGAATCTGGAACCAGACTGCATCATTCATGTGAGGATGCAGGTTCGCCGATTTCGGCGGCGAGTCGTTGTGCATCTTGAAAATCGATCCATCGGGCTCGAAAAAGCTCAAGTTGCAGGTCACGTTCAGTAGCCAACGCGGCTGTGAGGCGGGTTATGGAGTCTGTACATAGGGCTGGGTCAGCGACCTCAGGGCCACAGAGTTTTTGGATGTCGATGATTGACACCTCCATGTCGTGCCAAACTCCGAGGGCTTGATGCAGGCCTCGAAGTTGTCCATCCAATAGGTCAATTTTGGGGTCGGCCTTTACACAACTGCGTACAATTTCAAGAACATAGCGAGTTTCCTTTGCGAGTATTCGTATTGAATGGAAGTCGGTGGAGTCGGGAGAGTCATGCAAGTCAATGCCACGCAGTCGCGTTAACAGCTTCTCGAAGTGCTGTATAATGGCCGCGTTAGTCGATTTGCGATTGAGCAACGCCGTCGCCTTGACGATAGACTTGACACTTCGGTCCAAAGCGCGTGGCGAGAAGTCTCTGCAAAAGTGGTCGAATTTCTTGCGGTTAATCAACTCCTGCTCTTTGAGAGTGTTAAAATACCAGTCGAGTTTGAGGCCAAGATCCTCCATGTAGCGCTTAGTGAGATCCAGTTGAATCTGGAAGTGGCGAAGTTTGCCTGCCCGTTTGAAAAGCCTGCCGAGGTTTGCGAGTATCGCTGCCTGATCAAATCCAGTATCAATCGACCCGACGAGCCCGAGAAATGCTCGAATACGCTTGATGCCGACGCGTAGTTCGTGTATTGCTTCGCGGCCGAAGAACTGCGATGCGGACTTGTAGTCGCTCTCAACTTTCGTGATCAGCGCCTGATAGTATTCTGCGAGCAATTGTCTGGCCATGGAGATTCGTTAGTTCTCTTCCGCCGGTGCCGTCTGGAGTTGTTTTTCGTAGAGAATGTGAATCAGTCCATCAGAGAGTCCAATGAGCGGCACGTACAGACGATCACTGGAGGTCCACTTCATGACTGATAGGAAGATCTCGCAAGCCGGGACGATGACATCAGCGCGGTCCGGGCGTAAACCCAAAAGACGAATGCGCTCGTCGAATGTGTAGTTAGTTAGTCCTTTGTAGATGATCTTGAGTCTCTTGGCTGAGAGGGGTTTCCCTTCCTTCTTGCGTGCCAACCGGAACACTTTGTTGATATTCCCACCGGAGCCAATTATCACCGGTGATCTGTAATCGCGTGTCGTCTCCTTGAGCCAACTGCGCATCGATTGCCAGTCCTCATCGGTAACCAGATCTTTGAGAATGCGAATTGTCCCAATTCTGAAGCTTCGAGAATCGATACAGTGGCCTTTGCTCATAAAGCTGATTTCGGTGCTGCCGCCACCGACGTCGACATAGAGAGAAGCGTGCTCAGAGTCCAGAGCGTGTTCGACGTGATTGGAATAGATGATTTGGGCTTCACGGCCGCCGTCCACGATCTGCAGGTCAATCCCGGTTACACGGCGAATTTCTGCGGCGATCTCCTCACCGTTTTCAGCTTCGCGCATTGCCGAGGTTGCGCAAGCCATGTAATCGAGAGCGCCGTAGGCGGCTATTAGGTTCTTGAAACCGATCATCGACTTTATGAGAGCGTCGACTTGGACGGCAGAGATTCGTCTGTTGGTGAAGACATCTTCTCCTAACCGAATTGGCATACGGATGAAGGACTCCTTTTTAAAATACGGCTGTGAGTCGTTGTCGAGGACGCGTGCCAGAAGCAGTTTAACCGCGTTCGAACCGATATCAATGGCAGCGAATTTCATTGATGGAGTCTCCTTAAGCGAATATTGCATCTAATGATACCTCTTGTCTGAATACGCAAAGTAGTCGCAAACGTTGTGATGCATTCAGACCTGTTTGGGCACGCCCCTTTGCGGTTGCAGTTCCGACTCAGTTGCGTTGGTGCGCAAGTAGTCATATATTGCCCATTGGGCACGCACTCGATTGTCACCATCGGACTTGCGGTAGAAGTTGTGCAATTCTCGATCCAGAACTCTGGCTTTGACATTGTCACTCCATTGAATCATCAAGAAGTTCTGGAGTTCCCTCTGAAGCGAAGGGTCATAAATGGGGCAAGTTACTTCAACGCGCTGGTCGAGGTTGCGAGTCATGATATCCCCGGAAGAAATGAAATAGAGGGGTTTGCCGCGATTGAAGAAAGCAAAAATGCGTGAGTGTTCAAGATACTTATCGACGATGCTGATTGCCTCGATGTTCTCGCTCAATCCCTCGATCTCCGATTGCAGGGAAAACATACCTCTAACGATCAACCGGACTTTTACTCCGGCTTTGGCTGCTTCATAAAGACTGCTGATGACTTCCGCATCAACGAGATTATTGAGTTTAAGGATTATCTGGGCTTCATGCCCATCGTGTGCGGCCCGAGATTCGCGGCGAATGTGACGGATCAAACGGGCGCGCATATCAAATGGAGCAACAATGAGATGGCGAAATTCCGCGGTCTTGTAATTGCTTTCGAAGAAGTCGAATAACTTCTGCACTTCCTTGGCAATCCCCTGGTGCGCTGTCAGAAGACTATGGTCGCTGTACACCCGGGCTGTGTCTTCATTGAAATTGCCCGTTCCAATGAGCGCGTAGTTGACGCGCTTGCCTTTCTCGTATCGAGAAATCAGGCAGAGTTTGGCGTGGACTTTCAGGCCCGGCACACCGAAGATGACTTTGACGCCCTCATCTTGCAGGAGATTAGCCCAACTGATATTTGCCTCTTCGTCAAACCGGGCCTGCAGTTCAACGACAACGATTACCGCCTTGCCATTTCGCGCGGCGTTTATTAGGGCATTCATGACACTGGAGTTCCGTGCGGCTCGGTAGATAGTCATTTTTATGGAGCGCACGTCCGGATCAATGGCAGCTTCGCGCAACAGATCGATTACATGATCAAAAGACTGATATGGATAATGAAGGAGTATATCCCGTTTCTGCAAGACCTTCAGAATGCTCCGGTTTCCCGTCAGGCCCGGGTGGGACAAGCTCGGTGCAGCTGGATACCTCAGGTGGCTCAGCCCGAAATCAGGAAATTTCATAAAATCGCGAAAATTGTGGTAACGGCCGCCGGGGACGAGTGTGTCGTGCTCGTTGTTAAGGCGGAGCTCGAGAAACAGAGCCTCCCGCAATGACGGTGGCATCTGGGCGTCAAATATGAAGCGAACGGGGCTTCCGTCCTTGCGCTGCTTCAGACTGCGCGAAAGCTTCTTGATATAGCTTTGGGAAACGTCTTCGTCTATATCAAGCTCGGCGTCGCGGGTAAGCTTGATTGTAAAAGCTTCAATGGCATCGAAATCGAATAGATGAAACACATCCACCAGCCCAAAACGCACAACGTCCTCGAGCAGGATCAAATAGCGACTATCACCGATGGCGGGAAGCGTGATCAGCCGCGGCAGAATGTCCGTTGGAATTTCGATCAATGCGTGCTTGTTCTTCTTGACTGAATCACCCTTTGACATTGCCACAGCGAGATAGATGAATTGGTCACGCAAGTCGGGAAATCGTTGGTTGTCATCAAGGATGATCGGGCAGAGTTTGGGGCGTACTTCTTGTTGGAAGAAGCAGCGAACGTAGTCTGATTGTTCTTCGTTGAGTTGTTTCTCATTGACGATGTAAATGCGACTGTGGCTCAGCTCAGTGAGCAGGTCCCGATAGACGACTTCAAACTGCTCGTGCTGTTCCAAAACAATCTCTTGAACGTCCTTGAGTACTTTTTTGACATCCTGTCCAGACAGTTTTCTCGTCTTCTTCCCGAATTGAGCTAGTCGCCGAAGTGTGGCAACGCGTACGCGAAAGAACTCGTCGAGATTCGACGAGACAATTCCCAGGAAGCGTATTCGCTCGACCAAGGGGACGCTGGGATCAGCGGCCTCTTGCAGGACCCGTGAATTGAAAGCAAGCCAACTCAGCTCTTTGTTTGTATAAGGATACTTCACTAAACTGCAAGCTCCGTGGTGCACTTATCTTAACAGTCTTGTTCTGTCTGGATTAGTTTCGCGAGTCGCTTCGCCAAACTTTCGCTTGTCTTGGCGATTTCCTTTTCCAATTCAATGGCAGCTCCAGTGTGAATGCCTTCCAAGATTTGTCGCAATCCGACATCGATCTTGATACGCAGACCGCGTCGAATTTCCTTGTGAGATGGTTCAGTCGTTTCAGGTTTTGATTCCGTGTCGGCGTCCTTACGTTGACCATCACCCGGAAGCAAATCTCGCCAGCTCTCTTTCGTGATTTCCATTTGAACAATTCCGGCGGTCTGAAGGGTTCCTGATGTGTCCTGTAGAAGGCTGGCAGCGAAGTCTTCGAGGGAAGGATTGTGACCAAAGAGAATCACAGTATCGTAGCGGTCCTCGATTTCCCGGACTGTATTAAAGAGCGCTTCTGTGTCGCGAGCATCGTATGCCGCCTGTTTGAGCATGATCCGCCGAATCGGGTACTCCAATTCTTTCGCGACTATGTGCGCAGTTTCAAGTGCCCGGTTAGCTGGACTGGAGATCATGAGAGCTGGCGTGATTCCTCGGGACTTGAGCAGCTTGGCAGCGCGCTTGGCATCTTTTTCGCCGGATGGTGTCAGCGCACGCTCGAGGTCAGAAAGATGCTTGTGCCTATCACCCGCTTTGGCATGCCTGACGAGAATCAGTGTCTTCATTGGATATCTCCACAATCAATTTCGAGTTTCCTGAGTTTCGAATGAACGCAATGCACAATGTTGATGATAGGCACAGCAGGCATTTCATTTGACCTCGCTGAGAAAGTGCCACGCCCAATGATAACGCTGCAGTCGTCGGAGATCTTCGTCTGTAATGGAGATGATCCGGCGAAGATCCATGTTGTCCTCTAAATCGGCGATTTTGACCGTTCTTGCGAGACGGTTGTGTGCAAGGCGGGAGACATATTCGGTGTAGTTTTCGTCCTCCCCTTTGGTCAAGAGCTGAACGGCCGTCAAAATCTCTTCGGAAAACCCCTCTGCGCGCAGATCTTCCAAAACGAGATCACTGTCTTCGATGACATCATGGAGTAATGCAGAGATTTTTTCGGGTTCTGTCGTCATACTCATCATGATCCGCAAAGGATGCAAGATGTATGGCTGCCCGTGCTTGTCCACCTGCCCGGCGTGCGCGAGCGCAGCGATCGCAATTGCTTTGTCCAGTGTCGACATGATTCTCCTTGCGAGGCCGCTACTTTACCTGTACGGTCTCACCTTTCGCAAGCGTTGAAATGCGAGATTACCGTGATTTCCAGACGAGAGCTTCAAATGCCTACGAAAGCGAATGAAGAACATCGACTGAGATTGTGTGTCCTTTATTGGTATACGTGTTAGAATTGTATTAGAGCGAGATTCAGTGCGCAAAACCCGGACGCATTCATTTCACGGAAGCGCTTATCTGTCAACGCATTACGATTGCCGGTTCAGAGAGTTGGTTGAGATTGGTACAGGTTACGGTCAGAGTCCAATAGTCAGGCAACCGGAGCAAGGTGCGGCGGCAGATGCAAAGATGTAATTGATGATCCGCACTGCATCGGAGATTGTAATGCTGCCATTGCAGTCTGCATCTGCTTTCAAGAGCGGAGTAGGAGCCGCTCCACCATCAAAGATGTAATTGATGAGAAAGACAACGTCAGAAACTGAAATGAAGCCGCTGCCATCAGCGTCCCCACAAACATCAGAAGATGATCCCCAACCAGTGAGTCGCGCCAATAACCACCACGCCGCTTTTCCCTTCTGATAACAATTGAAGCAGTGCGAATGCGCACATTCAGAGCAAACGGGGCAGTCGTGAGAAGCACACCATTGCGCGCACCAAGCACAATCATCGCTGCCATCGGGATACCAGACATCGTTCGGGTTGTAGCTCTCGATGTCTGCGAAGTCGAACAGGACTTTGTCATGAGCCGTGCAGTAGCTGCGGATTTGGTTGTTGCGTAAATAGAGATTCCCATCCGGTCCTGTGCCATCAAGGTGCCCAGTCATGTAGACAAATATGACGCCGGGATATTCGGATTCAAGCGTTGTCATTGAGTCGAGATAGGCTTCAATCCCAGCCTCTGATATGCCGGAGACACCGCCACACCACGACCAGATGACGATGTTAAGTTCAGGCTGCGAATCGAGAAAGTCGCGAGTTGTCTGGACCCAGGCCAGATTGTCGCCAGCCCCAAGATCACCGCCGTATTCGACCAAAGGTGGAATCAAAAACGATGTATCTTGCTCTGCCAAGATGTTCATACCAGTGATCAACTGACTTCCGTGAGATGTGTGACCGTAGAATAGCTTCGCATTTGCTCTGACTGCCATGATTGCAGAGTGAGGTATTTCATCGAATTGCAGTACACATCCATGATCGGCAATAATCGGTGCGGCCGGAGCAGGTTGCGGGAGCACAGACATCAAAGCCGCAAGAGCGATCATCTTGCAGCATTTCCGTTTAATGGCAAGCACTGCTCCCCCGCATCCTAAGCGAAGCAAGGGCAAGCCAGATTGGCGCAATGCCTACAATAGAAAACGAGTGTACGAACACCGCGCTATTGAAAGGACTGAGTTTGGTGCTGAAGCGATAATAGTGGCACCCGGACACTGAAAGAGCATCCGGGTGGTGCGAAATGTATCGACAGAACTTCACTTTATGGGCAATTGCCACAAGGCACCATGCCACCGGCAAATATATAGTTGATTAACCTGACCGCGTCAGAGATGTTGATCGAGCCATTGCAGTCGGCATCGCCCGCTTGAATGGGAGAGGGAGCTTGTGCGCCGGCAAAGATATAGTTAATCAGCCTCACCGCATCCGAGATCGTGATTATCCCAGTGCCATCCGCATCTCCGCATCTATAGACCTTGACCGAAAGGGACGGACTGCCAGCCGTTGAAACGTCCCATAGATCCTTCGCCAGCACGGAGATTTCATATCTTCCGGAAGCTGCCCACGAACGCGAGATCATGCATGTATCGCCCGAGTCGTAAGGCCCCATCCAGTCGGAACTATCGCTCTTGTCAAAGATCCAGCGATAGTACACTTGATCACCATCCAAATCGGGGGCTGTTGTGCTAAAGTATTTGGTCGTGTTAATGCGAGCGATGGAATCCCCCATCGGGGCCTGTGCGATACTCGGAGCCTGGTTGGATGACTTCACGATGTACTCTACCGATAGCTGGGTTGTACTCAAGAAATTGAGTTTAACCGCAAGCTTCACGGGCGGAACAGGCCGAGTCGACGCAAGATCAATTTTGCTTGTATAATCTGACTGGACGGATGATCCACCGACAAACACTGAGTGTCCACCATCAAAATACACCGTGGGAGTATAACCGATGTTGTAGCTTCCATGGAGATGAGATGAGGCTGTAGGATTGCTTGTGACCATGGCAGCGTACAGGAACTGGTAGTTCCCTGCGAGGTAGATATTGTCGAGCACTTCTCGCGTTATCGTACAACCAGGGCAGTCTGACGCAGTCGCTTCCTCCAGAAAGACGGTGTGCGTATATGGCTCCTTATGGTCATCGATTCCCACTACTCCGGGTGCTGATGTCGCTGCAGCATCTGCCCAATGGGCAGTAAATGGAAAGGTAGAGTTGGCTGGCTGAGAGTAGGCAGGATGACCCTCGCTATTGAATATCACGGCGATGGCCTTGATGTTAGTCTGCGAAATCAACCCTAATGAACCGGTATTCCAGATAACAGTATCGCTGAGAATCTGGCCGTCGTTAACCGTAATCGCCTGATTGACAGCAAAGCCAAGAAAACCAAACTGATAGTTCTTTTCAAGAAGATCCAAATAACGCGAGTCCGGTTCCACAATATAGATGCGAAGATAGCCCTGATAAGTAGCTCTGTCAGTTGTAATCAAACGCGGAGCTGTTTCCTGATTGATCGCAGTCTCCGGCCGCACTATTCGAGTGGAATTTGCTGGATCTGCAGGCAAAACCGAAGGGGCCAACAAAACGACAGTAACCAAGAACAGTGTCAGTACAGTCTTTGCTGAGGCTATCATTCTTGATCTCCATTCCCGGGAGAACACCCGGATTAATCCTGATTTTCGGTCAAATCTCAGAACCGGAGACTAATACCGGTGCTGAAAGCAAAGCCGGAATAATCAAACAGCTCATTTGTAGAGTTATTATTGCTATACTCGAATTGAATTCGCGGCTGCAGCAGATTTCCATCTCCGATCAAGAACGGACGGACGATTTGGGCATAGATTCTGAGTTGATCATCGTCTCGGGATCTGCTTATTACCAACGGGTACATGTCACTCTCTATCGTGCGAAGATGCCTGCGATTCCAATATCCGCAGCCTGCCGTGGCAATCATACGGGGAATCAAGTAGCTCTTGACATTGAGAATCGCTGAGGTTCCCGACCAGACCGATGTCCAAGGCGAGAGCAACCCGACCGAGGATCCATAGACAATTCCATCGTCACTATGCATGAAGGTGCGGTACGAAAAGACGACACTCATGCCCGTGCTGTTGCCGAGTGATCTCGAGATGCGTGGAGAGAGATAGAGAGTTTCCAGACGTCCATTCGCCAAAGCAGCTTCGGGGTCTTGGAAGTTGATGAATCTCAAGCTCGGATCAATGAAGCGATAGTCCATGGAACCATAGCCAAACTCAAGATCGAGGCTGTGGTTACCTGGGAGTGTCGTGTTTAGCCCAGCAAAGGTTTCAATGGATACTTTGTCGCCACTTGAGGACCCAAGGTACTCGGTGCCTTGCATTCTGGCTCCCCAACGGAAAGTGGTTGCCACTGCGACGCGATATCCAACGGCGGCACGAACTTCAAAATTGTTGGTGTTGAATCGACCATACTCTGAGCGATATCGACGTACGTCAAAGTTGCCGCTCAAATAAATCGACAATCGAGAATCGGGGTTCAAGGGAATATAGGATGCTCCGAATCGAGCCAATCTGTTAGACAGGCCGGCATTGCGATCATAGAATGTCGCCTCGCCAGTGACATCGAGTTCAATTCGTGTCGTTGGATAAATGCGGGCAGTCACCGACGAGATGGAATAACGGTCGACCACTGCGCTGGAGTCACTTAGAAGGTTGTTCGAATAGCCGCCGTTTTGACCAAGCTCAAAGATGACATTCGCTAGAACCGAAGCAGGAGCAAGCGTTAAAAGGCAGAAGGTCAGCCAAATCAGTGGTCGGGAAAAAGTGCGTCGTCTCAGCGAGGAATACACGCCCCACCTGCACATGCCCCACCAAGAACGGCCCCGCTGCCGATATCACTACCGGGGCCGAATTCTGCGCCAAGACTGAAGCCGCCCCGATACTGGGCAAGATCGGTCAGCTGACGCCTTAGGTGGTTAAAAGTTCCGGAGTTGTGAAGAAACACAGGGAGTCTGGTGCCAAGGAGCTGGACAGAGGCGAACATCTCAGTTGCAGCGCTTTTGGAAAGGATGTCTGGAGTGGCCTGCTTTGAAGTCTTGTCGGGAATCCCGTCGCCATCCTGATCATCGATATTGTCGTCGAAGCCATCACCATCGAGGTCGATATACTTGTCCTGGCACGCGGTTGAATCGGGTACACTCTGAGCATGAAGCACAGAAGCCATGGAGAAGCACAGTGCCAGTGCGAGGAGCAGGTTTCTTAAGCGTCTGATATCAAACCTCTGCGATAAGACCTATAACGCTACGAACATCAACAAAATACTCCGTATTATTTGAATGTCAACATCTTTTACCATTTTAGTATCGCGGCTGAGGCAAATTGGGGCACAAAAAAAGGCAGGAGTCATAGACTCCTGCCAGAGTTAATCGTTGCGCCGTGGCGCGACTAATTAATCACTATTAGCGGCGTCCGCCACCATAGCCACCGCCACCGCTGCGACCACCGCCGCCGCCGTAACCGCCGCTCCGACCGCCGCCTGAGCTGCGATCGTTTTCGGTACGCGGGCGAGCTTCGCTCACATTGAGCGTGCGACCGTGCAGTTCTTTGCCGGACATGCCGGAAATCGCTGCGTCAGCTTCCTCTTTCGAGGACATTTCGACAAAGCCGAATCCCTTCGACTGGCTGGTCATCTTATCGATGATCACCGTCGCACGGGTAACTTGTCCGAAAGCCTCAAACGCTTGGCGGAGATCAGCCTCAGCTGTTTCGCGTGATAGGTTTCCTACGAAAATATTCATTCTACACTCCTGTAGATATCCTGGCTTTGCTGATTGTAAGTCACAATCGACAATGCCCAGATGTGTGATTGCGCACGATTGCGCGAATCTCCGAACCTATGATTTGACAAGGATTGATTTTTCAGATGCAAGGCTTGAACAAAATTACACGTGGAGATTGGTTAACATACTTCATATACGCATAGCTTTCCTAAAAGTCCAAGATATATTTGATTTATTTAATCGTGCTTTCAGGCGTGGAAGTTGATAGCTGTCCTGCTCCGGAATTGAACCACACAGGCGAAGCGAGGTCGCCGCCGATATTGCTTTACACGACAACAACTTACCAAGAACCCAGCCGTCCAGGAGCGATTGGGCTGAGCGATGATCATGTGTCCCGATGATTCCGTCACTATACGCCAGCCGGCCTTTCTTCAGCTTCGATTGCAGTCGTTTTTTCGTCATGATGCGCCGCCGCGCTTGCGAACCTTGACATCATAGCGTAGACCACGGGGACCAAAACGAGTGTCAAAAAGGTCGAAAAGACGAGACCGCCGACGACTGCGATACCGAGGGGTCGGCGTGATTCAGCTCCCGCTCCCAGTCCAATGGCAATTGGAAGCACACCGAATACCGTTGCGAACGAGGTCATTAGAATTGGACGGAGGCGGATTCTTGACGCTTCGATAACTGCATCAAGTGCCTGTTTTCCTTGCTCGCGCAGTTGATTGGCGAATTCAACAATCAAGATCGAGTTCTTTGTGACGAGGCCGATGAGCATGATCAACCCGATTTGCGAGAAAATGTTCATGCTCTGTCCGAAGACGTAGAGTGCCGCAATTGCACCAACCATCGCCAACGGGACTGAGAGCAATATCGTCAATGGATGAATGAAGCTCTCGAACTGTGCTGCCAGCACCAGGAAGATGAACACGACAGCCAGAACAAACATGAAATACAGACTCGAGCTGGAATCGCGGAATTCACGAGATTGCCCGGACAAGTCGGTCTTGATCGATTTGGGCAGATCGTTTTCAGCAATGTTGTCAAGAGCACTTAGGGCATCGCCAAGTGCGACTCCTGGCGCCAAACTTGCGGTTATCTTCGCCGCTCGCACGCGATTGAAGTGGTTGAGCGATTTTGGCGCAACAGTCTCATCCACTTTGACCACGGTAGCGAGTTGCACAAGTCCGCCGTTAGCACGGATGTATAGTTGGTCGATGGTACTGGGTGTTGACCGATCCTGAGGCCGCAATTGCAGGATGACATCGTACTGCTTGGAAGCGCGCTTGAAATTAGAGACTACTCGCCCGCCGAGAAACGTCTCGAGCGTAGTACCGATTTCAGCGACTGACACGCCCAGTTGGGAGGCGCGATCACGGTCAATGTGTATTTCCAACTGCGGTTTGTTCAGTTTGAGATCTGTGTTGAGATTGATCAGAAATCCCAACGCTGACGCTTTCTGCATCATCGTGTTGACCGCCTGCTGTAACTCGTCATATGTATCAGCGAGGAGGACATATTCGATTGGGGTACTGCCGGCACCAGTATTCAAGCTGGGAAGATTGATCAGAAAGGCCAGAACTCCGGGAATGGCAAATAGCGGCGGGAACATCTCGCCGACTATTTGCTGTTGTGATTTTTCGCGGTCATAACGCTCTTTCAAACGCAAGAACATGATTCCGTCGCTTGGTGAGCCGGCGGCGCCGAATGAGAGCCCGGTAGCAGTGAACAACCCCTGGCGCTCGGGTAAACTTAACAAGATTCCCTCGATTTGCCGCATATAGCGATCGGTGTATTCGAGAGTCGAGCCATCGGGTGCGATTACCAGCCCGAATGCGGTGCTGCGATCCTCGGTCGGGATAAGTTCGCTTGGCAGGAACCGGAAGAGAATCAACCCAAATCCGACGAGCAACACCGAGCCGAAGATGGTCTTCCAACGGTTTCTGATGCAAAACCGGAGAATGCGGTCGTAAGTTCTGTCTACGAATTCAAAGAACGCATCGAATGATCGCGAAGCCCAGCTTGTCGAACCTCCGTGTAATGGACGTAGTATCTTGGAGCAGAGCATGGGAGTGAACGAAAGTGCGACAAAGCCGGAGATAATCACGGCTGCTGCTACCGTGATACCGAACTCATTGAAGAGTCGGCCGACACTTCCAGTCAGGAATGCCAATGGCACAAATACTGCTACCAATGCGATTGTTGTCGCCAACACCGCAAAGCCGATTTCCTTGGCTCCATCGAACGCCGCCTGCCTTCGGCTCTTGCCCATTTGGAGATGTCGATAGATATTCTCGAGCATCACAATGGCATCGTCGACAACCAGTCCGATCGCCAATACAATGGCTAGAAGCGTAAGAATATTGATCGTGAAGCCGAGGAAGTAAGCGACTGCTAACGCACCGATGATCGACACCGGGATTGCAACTGCTGGGATGATAGTTGCGCGCAAGCTTTTCAGGAAAGCCAAGATCACGAGCACGACCAAACAGAGAGCAATCAGAATCGTCTCACCGACTTCGTTAATCGATTGGCGGACGAACAGCGAGGAGTTGTAAGCAAATTGCAGTGTCATTCCGTCCGGCAGAAGTTTCTGAAGCTCAGGGAGCGCCTCTTCTACCTCTTCACCAACGGCCAATGTTGAGGCCGTTGATTGTTTGACGACACCCAGCCCGATCGCCGGTTCGCCATTGTAGCGAGTGGCCGTGCGGTCATCCTCGGCGCCTACCTCTACCTGTGCGACATCCGCTACTCGAACTTTCTCATCGCCGTTTTGCCTGACAATGATCGCGCCAAATTCTTCCGGCTCGGAGACCTCGCCTCGGGTCAATACGGAGAATTCCCGTCCCTTGCCCTCGACACGTCCACCCGGTATTTCGGCATTGGCTTGACGAATGGCGTTTTCGACGTCAACAGTCGTGAGTCCGTGTGCTGCCATCTTTTGAGGGTCCAGCCAGATTCGCATTGAGTAACGCCGCTCACCACCGATAATCACAGCGCCGATGCCTGGAAGTCGCAAGAGCCGCTCCTTGATATCGCGATCGGCAATCTCTGAGAGTTCCAGGGTGTTGTGGCGATCACTGGAAAGAGCGATCCAGATAATCGGTTGGGCGTTCGCATCGACCTTTGAAACGACAGGCTCATCAGCTTCTGCCGGCAACTGACCGAGTGTGCGACTGACCTTATCGCGGACGTCATTTGCGGCTTCTTCGATGTCGCGTCCAAGCTCGAACTCGATTGTTATTCCTGATCCCTGCTCCGCACTTGCGGAAGTCATCGTGCGGATACCCTCAATGGTGGCTAACTGTTCCTCAAGAACATCTGTTATCTCGGTCTCCATGACGCTGGCACTGGCACCGCGATAAAATGTATTGATGGAGACAATCGGCGAATCGATATTGGGATATTCGCGCACGGGCAGGCGCGTGTAAGCCACGATTCCAAACAGAATAATCGCCAAGCTCATAACCGTGGCAAAAACGGGCCGTCTGATTGAAAGATCGCTAATTTTCATGCGCGGTAACCTTCCATTAATTTTGCTGTTGCGTTGCCGGTGCTGAACTGGTCGGCGAGACCTTCGCACCTTCGTACAACTTCTGGTGGCCGGCCTTTACGATCCGGTCGCCGGCTTTCAAGCCGTCCAGAACTTCGACTGTGGCACTCATTCTCGATCCCAGTTTGATTGGGGTGCGACTGACAGAACTGTCAGCTTTCACAACGTAAACCAGCACCTGGTTGCCCTCGGCGAAGATTGCTTCGTCTGGAATCAACATTGCCTGTTGGCGCTGTTCCAGAACTGCCGTAACATTTGCGGACATCCCTGGCCGAAACTTGCCTTCCGGGTTCTGTACTTTCGCAATCAGACGCACCGAACGCGTGGCTTGATCGATCATCGGTTCGATCACATCAATTGTGCCTTTTAGCTTATAATCGGGGAAGGCAGTCGTTGATACTTCAACTTCAGAGCCGCGGGTCAGGCTCGGGTAGAAGCGTTCGGGTGCCGAGAAGCCGACTTTGATAGTCTCAAACTGCGTTAGGTCGGTAATGGCGCTACCGGCTCGCAAGAAAGCTCCTGGACTGACGCGGCGTGCACCTACGACGCCGGAAAAGGGCGCTACGATCTTCGTCTTCGCGAGATTAGCCTTGGCATAAGCCAATTCGGCCTCAGCGCGTTTGAGGTCAGCGGACGCATCATCCAAGTCTTGCGGCGCGGCCGCCTTTTGGTCAACAACAGATTTAATGCGATCATAGCTAGCCTGCTCTTGTTTAACAGTAGCCTCGGCTTTGGCGACCTCTGCCATTAGTTTCGAATCGTCCAGTTGAGCGATTAGGTCACCCTTCGCAATCGGCGCACCTTCACGAAATGGCAGCGCCAATACAAGCGCGTCAATTTCGGAAACGACTGTGATCATTTCATTTGCATCAATTGATCCGACTGCTTCGAAGCGATCGGTAACGGCACTGAGTTCAACAATTGACGTTTCGACCGGAGTTGGCGGCATTTGAAATCCGCCGGCCTGTTTGGTTTCGCAGCCCCCCAAAATGGCAATTGCCGCTGCCAGTATGGTGGCCACCACGAAAATAGGTTTCACTCGATTATTGGTCATTGCCTCTATCCTATCATTTAGATTTATCAGGAACACCTGTGAGCTTCTTCAACTGAGAACTCGCCTTGGCTGCCTTGACCACTGCTCGAGTCAAACTCTGCTGTGCACGGGCAAGATCCTCTGCCAATAGGACGATTTCGACGGCAGAAATGCGGCCGGCATAGTAATCCAGGATACCAATCCGCACTTGGTCCATCGAGGCCTCGACTCCTTCCTGGGCAGCACTGAGACGCTGTTGAGCATGAACCAATTCGCGGTGGTATGCCCTAACATCTTCTTCAAGCGTGCGTCTGGATTCAATGAGGAGCTGTTCCCTACGCATCTGCTCCGCATTCAATCGATCGCGTTCACCGGCACCCGGACGCAATCCAATCGGCATTTCGAATTTCAGACCGATTGCCCAAGCCGGATAGTCCCGTCCAATGGCCTGGCTCCACGCATCTGCTGCATCGCCATTGAACTCAGAGGTGAACGCTTGCCCGCCGAATTCAATTTCCTGTGCTGTACCCGCAAGTCCATTACCACCGATGGATCCGACCAGGTCGAGAGTAGGCCAGGCATCCCACTTACCACCAGCTGCGCGCACTCGCGCCGAGGCTAAGTCCATTTCAACAGCCCTAAGTCGACGATTCTTGTCCATGGCTTCAGAAATCAGTGCTTCTATCGAGCCGAGACGTGAATAGTCAGAGCTCGGTTCGTCCATCGGCCGATAGCGGAGCTCGGCATCCGACGGTCTTTGTCCAATCAAGGAGGATAGTTCGTCGGAGGTGCGATTGAGGGATTCTTCACGATCGAGAACTTGTTGTTCCTGATCGGCCACAAAAACACGCGCCTTCGCCACATCACCCGGACCCACAATCCCGGCTGCGGCCCGGAGGGTCGCTTGATTCAAGAACGCCAAACCACGATCTCGAATCAGCATCTGTACAGCAAGATCGCGCTCGGCAGCGTAAAGATCCCAGTATTTGCTCTCAACACCAGCCTCCACATTCAAAATCGCTTCTTCGTATCGTGCCAGTGCTGCATCGTATTCCCTTTTCGCTGCAGAGAACTCACTCTTGGCTGAAGGTCCGAAGCCATGCAGTAGAGGTTGAGTCAATTGCAGCAGGCTGGTTGCGCTATATTCTGGATTGAGAGCTGCGAAAGAGGAGTTTGTCTCCAGCCTTCGCGAGCTAATACTAGCTTCGACTTGTGTCCCATACGGCAGCTTCAAACGGAAGCCCGTTGTGGTATTTGTTTGTTCCGTTTCAACTACCGAAGCACCGCCAAAAGGGCTGGAACTGGGTATGTCGGTGCCGATTCGCCCGATTTCAGCAAAGAATTTGGGATCGAATTCTCCGCGCGCGCGTCGAAGTGACCCAGCCGCGGCTGAGAGTGCTGCTTTCGCTAATAACACCTCGGTAGAGTTATTCGATGCCAGCCTGCGCGCATCAGCGAGAGTGAGCGGCTGTCCCCGCATTGCGGCAAGAGTCTCAACTAATGCGCTGTCCGGTCGAGTCAGCGTTGCGATGGTAGCCTCATTGCTTGGCTGGGATGAAGAGATTGATGTCTGAATCATTAAGAGGATAATAATCATCATGAATAATTTCATAGACCCACATTTCTAATCACGAAAAGGTTACGACCAATTAAACACTGTAACGCAAAAGTGGCATTAAGGTTTCTGGCCTAATGGAATCTTTACGGAGGAAATGCAGGCGCCCTTTGTCTGTCAATCACAAATCGACAAAATAGATGCAGATTTCTGTCGAAATGCGACGAGCGGATAGATCAGAAAGCAACACCGCGCTAAAGGGTGGGCACACTACTGTTTGTCGATCAGATGAAATCCATCTTCGATCATTTTGGTCAGTGCCGAGTCCTCGCGGGCACGGCTTTCGAGATAGGATCGGATTTCATTGGCTACGGCAGGATGAAGGCTTTCTCCATTGAGGATCTCGAGTATTTCCATACCCAGCAACCAATCCCGCTTATGGTCCCTGCGTAGTATTTCCCAGATCGCAGGAAGCGATTCGAAGCCGCTCCTCAGATCGCGACATTCACGGACTTTCTTGTAAAGCTCATGCAACTCGAGCCGTTCCCGATTGTAGGTGACCTTGATTGTCCGCTCTTTGGAGAGCAATGGCACCTGGTCGTATGCATCCTTATCAGCCGCGCCGGAGAAGACAGAGCTTATTCTCGCGCCGACAGCCATGTCATAATTCCCCCAGCTTGGTTCAAACAATGTACTTCCATTGAATGTGACCCTGCAATTGGAGAAGGTTATCAGTAGTAGCTTTCCATTGCGGCTGAGCAGGCTTTCGACAACGCCGCGCACAGTCACGCCACTTTCAAAAATGATTTCGGCGATTCGTCCTTCAGCAATACCCAGATGCTGTAATTCGCCCTGGCTGCACTCCTCCAGTGGAATCGGATGATGGCGCAATTTGCCTACTGGCGATCCAAATCCATCGCGATGATAGTTCTTATCGTGCCCAGGGATTTCTTTGTTCTCAAAAGCCAGGTTAGTCGGAGAATTCAAGCGCAGGTACGCTAATTCACCCCGGGAATCGACCAGGACTTCCGAAAAGGTCCCTGAGACCTGAAGGCCAGAACTGTATTGGCAAGTGCAGGTGTTTTGGCAGTCAATCGCTTTCATGATGCTTGACAAGCCGCCGACTTTGTAAGCCATTCGTGAGGCAAAGTCCGCAAGAACTTCACTCAGATGTTCAAAACTCGGAGTCACGAATAATTGCGGCTGCTGAGTTGTAATATCGAAAGCGTAGTTCGCGGCATCGATCGTGTAGGGAAGCTTCTTGACGGTCGGTTTTATGCAGTTTGCCGACTCGCCGATTGAAGAGAGCAATCCTGCCCCGAAGATCTTTGGCTTCTCGAGAGTGCCAATCAAGCCATACTCGACGGTCCACCAGTGCAAACGCGATACGAGAGCCATTTCCGAGGGTTCGCCCAAGGTGGTCTGTCTGAACGCAACTTCTTCTTCGGCGCGCTTAACCTCTTCGGGGTCAGATGTATGGGCTTCCTTGAGAATCGAAAGGTGTCTGATGGCCTGGTAGAGATCAAAGTCCTTCTTTGAGGACATCGCTTTTGCACCGACAGCACCAAATTGCTGAAGGTAATCGGCATACTGCTGATCGGCGATGATCGGCGCATGACCAGCAGCTTCGTGGATGATATCGGGTGCCGGGGTGTACTCAACATGTTCGATCTGGCGAATATCGGCTGCGATAACCAGCACCCGATACTCTTGAAATTCCATAAACGCTGCTGGAGGAATGAACCCGTCTACAGCGACAGCCGCCCAGCCGATGCGGGCGAGAATCTCGTTCATTTCCAGAATCGACGGAATTCGTTCTACGCCGATGCCGGTCTTCTCCAAGCCGTCGAAGTAGATGAGATGGGCATATTCGCGGAGGAAATTATAGTTTTGGCGCATGACGTAACGCCAAACGGCATGGTCGACAGGAGTGTAGCTTTCGTAATTTTGATCGACAATGAACTGTCGAAGGTGGTTGGGAAGTCGACGAACATTCTCGTTGTCGGGAGGGTTCATTCTGGCGGCGGCATCTTTGTCAAGGCCGGAACCCGTGTTGGGAGAGCGAAATTTCTTCATCGATCAACACTCCGTGAAATTCTACAGTTTTCTCAGCAGTCAGACAATTCCAAATACGAGTCCAAACAGCAACTGTAAGGCTCCATATTACATCTCTTAATACGTTCAGAGCAAGCGAAATGTCACGCAGGCAATACTCACAACTTGACAGTCTCGTGATATCTGGTGTAGGACTCAAGTGACTAAAGTACGCAGTTACGCACTTGCAGTTCTCGACGCGAAGTGCGCAATCACACTATTGACTCCGATGAATCCCAGGCTCCTCGTTGGTCCTCAAGGCCGCAGCAATACCCTCAAAATCGTGAAGTGAATCTGGGTTCGCCAATGCGTCACGGTTTGTGACCGATTGCCCATTTAGGATGCGCGCTACCGCCAGCTCGACTTTCTTGCCACTCACAGTGCGGGGAACTTCTTTCACTGCGATTATCTTGTCCGGAACGTGACGAGGCGACTCTGCTTCTTTGATGGTAATTCGAATCTTCTGGTCCAGTTCACTGGTAAGTGCGGTGTCTTTCGCCATGACGACAAAGAGCACGATTTCGCTGCCGGACCCAATGCGCCTTTCAACAACAAGGCTGTCCTCTATTTCCGGCAGGGATTCGACTGGACCGTAGATTTCCGCGGTCCCGATACGCACGCCGGAGCGATTCAGGGTTGCGTCAGAACGCCCAAAAACGACCACACCACCGTTGGCAGTGATCTTGATGAAATCGCCATGCCGCCAGACACCGGGAAAATGTTCGAAATAGGCCGAGTGGTATTTTTTTCCATCGGGGTCGTTCCAGAATCGCACGGGTCTCGATGGAAATGGCGCCGTACATACCAACTCACCAACTTCGTTGAGAACGGGTTCTCCTTTGTCATTGAAAGTCTCAACTTTCATCCCAAGGCCTCTGGATTGAATCTCTCCCCGATATACGGGAATAGTAGGTGCTCCAAGCATGAAGCAGGAAACAATGTCTGTTCCTCCTGAGATTGACGCAAGCTGCAGATCTGACTTGACCTCTCGATAGACCCAATCGTACGACGAATCAGGCAATGGCGATCCTGTAGAGAGTATTGAACGGAGTGAAACGAGACGATGAGACTGCATTGGTGATAAGTGTGCACCTTCACAAGCCTGAAGGAACTTGGGACTCGTTCCAAAGACATCGATACTTTCCTCGTCGACAGCATGCCAGAGAGTATTGAGGTCAGGGTACCCTGGGCTCCCGTCGTATAGGAATATGGTCACGCCTTGGAAGAGGGCGCCGACCAACCAGTTCCACATCATCCAGCCACAGGTGGTGAAGTAACTCAGTGCGTTACCAGGTTTCAAGTCGGTGTGTAAGGCGTGCTCTTTGAAATGCTGCAATAGTGTTCCGCCTGCGCCGTGTACGATGCACTTCGGAACGCCGGTAGTCCCGGACGAATACAGGATGTAAATCGGGTGGTCAAATTCGAGCTGCGCGAATTCCAATTTTCTTGCGTCCGGCTGAACGAAATTGTCCCAATCGATCAGTTGGGAATTGGCAGAATCGACCTTTAGTGACTTCCTATTCACTACCACCACTTTGACGAGGCTGGGCAGTTGTTCGATGACGTGCTGAACCGTCGTGCTGCGATCAATGTCTTTGCCATGATAGCGGTAGCTGTCGATGGTCAGAAGTACCTTTGGGGCGATCTGCTGGAATCGCTCAAGCACTCCTTGCGTCCCGAAATCGGGGGAGCAGGACGACCAAATCGCACCGATACTTGTCGCTGCTAACATCATGATCACTGTTGCCGGCACATTAGGCATATAGGCGGCAACGCGATCACCGACCCCGACGCCTGCTCCGCGTAAACCGGCAGCGCAGGCCGCGACCTGCAAACGCAGATCGCCAAAAGATAACTTCCCTTTCTCACCGGACTCGTTCCAGTAGATAATCGCAGGGCCGCTACCGGTTCGGCGCAACAAATTCTCGGCGTAGTTCAGCTTTGCGCCGACAAACCACCGATTGTCCCACATCTGCGGGCTAGCCATAACAGAATCATAGCTTCGCGAATGCACGACGGAGGCGAAATCCCAAATTGACGCCCAGAACCGGGTGATGTCTGTAATCGACCATTGATAGAGTTGAGTGTAGTCGGTGAACCTCAGGTTATACCTTTCAGACAGAAATTTCTGAAAGGCCGTCAGGTTGGAGTTTGCGATTCGTTCAGCTGTCGGTCGCCAGATGGGATCTTGCATCGGACTATTTAGTGAGAGCGTTTCCGAGGATAAGGGCTTTCCAGGCAAAGTCCCGCTCATCAGCACGATCCAAGGCGGTCTTTGCAGTCTGCTCGAACAAGTAGAAATTTCGCATACCGGTGCGCACCGCCGCTTGTGCCATCTTCATCATGGCTGCGTAATCCCCAAGTCGGGCGAATCTCTCGAATGTGACGCGAGAGATTTCGAAATCTGAAACTTCGTCGGTTAGTGATCGTGCGTCTTCGAGCGAGGGAATGGCTCGGTAGTTTGCAAGTTGAGCGAGATTATTTGCGGTGAGTACTTGTGACCGTCGAACGAACTCGGGCAGTCCGTCATAGCCTATCAAGTCGCCATCTTCGGGCTTGGCCAATTTGAACGAATTTGCGGCAGTGATACGACTCCACCAATTTCCACCGTTGCGAGCAACATGGTCAATCCGTCCGGGATTGATTACTGTCCCTTCGAGAATATCCTCAGCGATGTGCATCATGACAACCTCGCAAATCGCGAGATTGCCCGAAGCCTTGCCTTCGCCTAAAGGGACCATTTGCCTAAGAATACACTCCATCTGGAATGGCGACTCCTTGACTCGTGGCGGTTTCACGACAACTGATTCTGCTGGAGTCAGGCCGCTCTTGACGAATTCATCCACGTCCGGCGAATATTCCGCTGAGGCGAGGTTGATCTGATGCAGGATCGCGTGAGTCACCGCCTGGACAGTGCATTCTCTTGTCGCCATCAAGTTGTTGTACGTATCTTTGAAAGTCCCATCTCGCCCGCGTCGTGCCGGTGAGAACGCAATCGTCGGCGGGTTTGCACCAAAGGCGTTGAAGAACGAGAATGGTGTGAGATTGCGAAGACCCTCAGACGACAGCGTCGAGACCAGTGCTATCGGACGCGGCGCCACTCCCCCGAGAAGATATTGATGAACGATCGGAATGGGGGTCTCTTTTGGATCAATTTGCAGCATGATTGCAGTCCTCGTCGGAGGTTGCCAGCAGCCAACGGCTATTCCGAAGCTACAGTTTCTTTTTCGCCAATATCGAACGATTGCCTTGAGCTTTGACTATACGATTGCTGAGTACACCAAGGCAATCGATTTCCAATTCGATAACATCGCCGTCCTTGAGCCAAATCGGAGTATGAGATTCGCCGCGTTCCTTCGCTTCCAACGACCAAGTGCCGTTCAACTCCAAATAACAACCCGTTCCAACAGTGCCGGAACCAATCACGTCGCCCGGCAGCAAGTCCACACCATATGATGCCCTTTCGATGATTTCCGCAAAGGTCCAGTTCATTTGATTGACATTGCCGTCGGAAATCTGCTTACCGTTGTGCCTTGCCACCATACGGAGGTTGTGCCGTGCTCCAAATAGTGATTCTGACTTGCGGGCCATTAATTCATCGGGTGTAACTAGCCAGGGACCAATAGTGGTGGCGAAGTCCTTTCCCTTGGCCGGTCCGAGATTGAGTTTCATCTCTTCCATTTGCAGGACCCGCGCCGAAAGATCATTCATGATTGTATAGCCGGCGATGTACCGATCAGCGTCGGCCGCATCTATGTTTCGGCCGCGCTTTCCGATGACCACCGCGCACTCGAGCTCGAAGTCGAGGCCCTTTAGATGGTCGGCTTCAACAACCACGTCCCCCTCGCCGAATACCGCGTTGTGGTTGGTGAAGTAGAATATGGGGTACTGGTCAAACTCCGGGATCATCTCAACTCCGCGGTTGCGGCGTGCTGTCGCGACATGTTGTCGAAAAGCGTAGCCATCGCGGCAGGAGGTTGGATGCGGAACCGGTGCGAGCATTTGCTTGACTTCGGCGCGCTCTGCATACTTGCCAGCCTTGATTGCATCCTCAACTAAGTATATAGACTCCATGGATCGTTCTTCGCCATTAAGCAATTCTGCCATGGTCGCCGGCAGCGAGATTCCGACTGAACGCGCACCATTGCTGAGATCATATGGCGCACCATTGACAAACAGGCCAGCGCGTTCCTGGTTAATCTGATTGATGAATGATATGAGTTTCATTCGTCGATTTGGTTCCTTGCATGAATTCTTGCTTCAGCTGCGGATAGACATCGGCTATGACCTCCAACGCGAATTCAGAGTCGTCATCCGATCCGGAGTTTATACGGATGCCTTCAGGAATTCCAAAGGACTTGACGTGCCTTACTATCAAGCCTCGATCGAGACAACGCAGGAAGAACTGCTCGGCGAACTGCTCGGTAGGCATCAGCAACAAGATTGAATTGCAGTATGTAGTGATCCGAGCCATTCCGAGCTTATCGAAGCCTTCCTCTAATCGCCTGATCGAACGGGCATTCACATCCTGAGTCAGCTTGAGAAATTCGTAATCTGTCAAAGCCGCAAGAGCGGCAACCTGTGCAAGATGATTGGGTTCAAATGGCAGTTTCACCTTGGAAATTGCGCTGATCAAGCGTTCCGGCCCGGCGGCATAACCGACGCGCAGTCCTCCGAGCCCGTATGCTTTCGAAAACGTCCGAGTAACAATCAGATTATCGTATTCGTATTCCAGCCCATTCGGGTATTCCGGCTCGGTTTCGCAATATTGACAATAAGCCTCATCCAGAATAACCGTAACATAGTCCGGCACTCGTGACATGAACCAATCAAACTGCGAGCGTGTAAAGATACTTCCGGTTGGATTATTCGGGTTTGCAAGATAGATAATCTTGGTTTTCTCTGTTCCGGCCTTGACAATGGCTTCGAGATCGAATGCATAATTCTTCAATGGCAGTGCAATGAGTCGACGCCCAAGCTTGTTTGTGTTGACATAGATACCGATAAACGTCCCTTGTGAAGTTAGGACTTCGTCTCCAGCATCAGAAAACGCCACGAGTGTATATTCGATCAAGGCGTCAGTTCCGTGTCCGCAGACAATCTGCGATGGGCGTTTTCCGAATTCCTTGGCAATTGCCTGTGTCAACTCGTATGCGCCGGGATCGACGTAGAGATGTGATTGAGGCAGCGCCTGTTGAATTGCAGCGATTGCGCGCGGCGATGGACCATTTGGATTTTCGTTGGAAGCCAATTTGACAATGCGCTTGAGACCCTTCTCACGTGCGAGTTCGGAGATTGACTTGCCTGCTTTGTAAGGCCAGAGGTTCTCAATGTGATGTGGAATCTTAATCATCCCTACTCCCGGTTATGTGCAGGATGTGAGGATAAGCAAATAACGTGGATGTGGCAAGCCATTTAGAGAAGTTAGGCGGACGTGACATTAGCTGGAAGCCTGCCTGCCTGCACGCCTTGACCAAAACTCTGCAGAAGTCAAGACCGGAACAACTTCAAAGTCAACCAGGTCGTTCCATTTGTGCAACCAGCGATCCAAAAGTTCCCGGCTTGGCGATTCCATGACTTGATAGCAAACTGTGCCGGGTTCATCGAGCCAGCTCACCACATAGGAGACTCCATCAGGCAACAGCCTTCCGGATCGCTGAAAGCGCTCACTAACCGGTTGAATATCGCCATTCTTGAATCGTTCGATGACCATATAAAGCATAAATCTTGGATCTGCCGAGCAATTGTGGTGGACGTTTACGACACTGTGCCTACATAACGGCCATTGCTGTTCTCGTCCAGCCATGAACGCGCGTAGTCAGGATCAAGTGTGTCCTTGACATTTATCGTTGGTAGGAGCGGCTCAAAAGTATCGATCATGATCGCCCATTCTGATGTTTCTTTCTTGCCAATCGAGGCCTCAGTTTTCCCGGGTTGGGGACCATGCGGCAAACCGCCAGGATGCAGCGTGATTGAGCCTTCGACTACTCCCTTGCGGGACATGAAATCGCCGTCAACGTAATACAGGATTTCATCCGAATCGATATTGGAGTGAAAGTATGGAGCTGGTATCGAATCCGGGTGAAAGTCGAATGGTCGTGGGACAAAATTGCAGACCACAAAATGCTGAGTCTTGAACAACAGATGCACTGGTGGTGGCAGGTGGATCTTGCCGACGATCGGGCAGTAATCCTTGATGTTCAGCGCGTGCGGATAGTTATATCCATCCCATCCAACCACATCAAAGGGGTGGTGCGGCAGAATGTACTCAAAAGTACGGTTCCACGCCTTCAGGATCATGCGGAAGTCACCCTCCTTGTCGGTTGCTTCCATGTGGCCTGGGAGCTTGATGTCGCGTTCGCAGAACGGCGCACCCTCAAGCATCTGGCCATATTCATTGCGGTAATGCTTGGGTACATCGAATGGCGTGTCTGACTCGCAAATCATCAATTTGTTACCTTCGAGTTTGTCGAAAAACATCTGGTAGGTTGTCCCGCGCGGAACAACGATCTGGTCACCGGCCACGAAGGGTAATTGACCATATTCAGAGAGAAGCTTGCCGGTACCGTGATGGATGAAGATGTATTCGTGCCCAAAGCTGTTGCGATAAAAGACTTCAGGATTCTGGTCAGGATGTGCGGTTGAGACTATGCAATGACTGTTGCGCAAGAAGATGTTTCTCGCAGCGATGAAATCGCCGTTGGTCTTCTTCTTGTCAGTGAAGAAATGATAGTACAGCAGCGGCGCTTCTTTCCACACTGGCGATTCGTTTGGAATAATCTCGCGCACTTCCTTCACCCGAGTCGGCATGTGAATGTGGTATTTATTGGTGTGTATACCTGAGAACCCCTGTGTTGAAAACAGTTCTTCACGGTACAGTGATTGTCCGTCCGGTTTGAAAAAAGTTGTGTGTCGCTTGGCGGGGATCTTACCCAGCTTATGATAAAAAGGCATTACAATGCTCCTTTATGATTGACGGATGCGAAAGTCGAAACCGGCAATTAGTTGCGATCATGTTCTCATCAACGTACCGCGCAAGGCCTGGTCACGCTCGATGGCTTCGAAGAGAGCCTGAAAATTTCCCTGTCCGAATCCTTGCGCACCGTTGACGCGCTGGATGACTTCGAAGAAGAATGTCGGGCGGTCACCGATCGGCTTCGTAAACAACTGAAGCAGGTAGCCACCGGAGCCCATCGACGCATCGCAAAGGATGCGCAAACGCTGGAGTTCGTCGATATCTTCTTTCATGTTGATGCTTTTCTTCTTGAGTTCATCATAGTAAGTATCCGGAACCTGCAGGAATTCGATACCGTTGTCGCGCAGCGCCTCGATCGATTCAAGGATATTATCAGTGTACAGTGCGATATGCTGAATGCCGGCGCCATGATAGTGTTCGATGTATTCCTCGATCTGTGACTTTGCGACACCCTCATACGGCTCATTGATCGGCATCTTAATCAGATCATCTTTTGAGCGCACGACCTTTGACAACAGAGCTGAGTACTTGGTGGAGATATCACCGGGGCCAAAATCGAGGAAGGTTTCGAAGTCCATTGTCTTGTTGAAGTAGTTCGCCCATTGATTCATTTCGTTTGTCCGAACATTCCCAACGATGTGATCGAAGTGCTTTAGCCCGCCGGCATTGAAATTGAGGTGCATCTTCTGGTGCGGCTCTTTAAATCCTGGGCGGAAGAGCCCCTTGTAGTTGTCGTAGTTGATCAGTACTAATTCGGTATCATCGTAGATCTTCATGGCCGCTTCGACGATGTATCCGTTTTCATCCTTGATCATGTGCGGTGAAGTTTCGAAAACTGCGCCATTAGCAAGGGCAAAGCGATAAGCCTTGTCGACGTCTTCAACTTGGATTGCCCAGCGTTTCACCCCGTCGCCATGTTTCTGCACCCAGCCCCAGATGTCGTAAGTTGAGGGCTGCAAGGCCGAAGTCACCACGATCTTGATTTCACTGCTGGTCAGGTAGAATGAGATTCGGTCGCGGACTCCTGTTTCGGGCCCTGAATAGCCCGTGATCCGCAGTCCGAGGGCGCGGCTGAACCAATAGGCTGCCATGCGCGCGGAACCGACGAAGAATTCCGCGTAATCCCATGTCTTTATTCCCAGAGTATTCGCCATAGGTGTGCATCCTCTCTATAGCAGCGTCATCATACCGACGAATGCTGCCTAAATCAATCTATTTACTCTACAAAACGATAATCGCTGTGACAGCGAGTACGATATTTGTACGATTGTTGCTGTCCGCCTGGATTGAATTTTGGCGATTCGCCAAATTATCGGGAAAAATGTAGTCGGACAAGCGCTTGGGTGCAACTGGTTTTTGAAGTGAAAGCACTGAAGGGGGCAAAAAAAATGGAGCCGAGGGGAGTCGAAC